>NZ_BCQP01000046.1 GCF_001552135.1 Actinomadura chibensis NBRC 106107
GCGCGGTGGCGACGCCGACCGCCAGGCCCTCCAGGTCGGAGCCGGGCAGCGGGCCGCGCTCGGCGACCGCCCGCTCCAGGCTCGGGCCCTCGATGTACTCGGTGACGACGTAGAGCGGGTCGCGGTCGAGCTCGGCGTCCATGACCGGCGCGGTGCAGAACCGGCGGACCTGCCGCGCGGCGGTCACCTCCCGCCGGAACCGGTCCCGGAAAGCGGCCTCCCCGGCCAGCTCCCGGTTGATCACCTTGACGGCGACGCGGCGGCCGGCGCGGTCCGTCCCGAGGTAGACCGTTCCCATGCCGCCGCGGCCGAGCCGGCCGACGAGCCGGTAGGGGCCGAGTTCCGCGGGGTCCTCGGGGCGCAGGGCCTCGCCGTTCTCTCCTGCGTGCGTGGTCATCGCGTTCCTGAACTGGGGGAATCGGGAGTCTTCCGTAGAACCCTAGCGGGCCTTGGTATTTCGGACGCGCGAAGCGCTCAGGACGTTCGGCGCGCCCGCGGCAGGGTCCGGAACGGCGGCAGCGCCTCGCCGGTGAGGCCGAAGGCGTAGGCGATGACGCGGCCGGACCAGCGGTGGCAGCCGACCGCCAGCCGGTACAGCACCCGCGGGTAGCGCCTGGTGAACGGCACGACCAGCCAGCTCAGCGACATCACGATCACGAGCAGCGCGTACAGGGCCAGCATCACGACCAGGTGCGGGACGACGAGCAGCCCCCTGAGCGGTGAGAACCAGCGGCGCGGCCCCTGCCACGACGCGGGGAACGGCAGGTCGACGACCACCGTCGACTCGCCCTCGGACGCCGGCGTCGGGGCGCTCGGCGCGGACGGGACGGGCGCGGGGGCGGGCCGGTCGGCGGCGGGCCGGGGGCGCGGCACGTCCGCCGCGCGGGGGGCGGCGGCGGGCGGCGGCGTCGCGGCGGCGCCGTTCGCGTCCGGCCCGCGCCAGGACAGCGAGATCGTCTCGGTGGTGTGCTCCAGGTCGTCCTGGCCGACGAGCCGGGTGAGGAGCCGCCGCGCGGACGGCCGGCGCCGCGGGTCCTTGTGCAGCGCGGCGGCGACGATCTCGCGCAGCCGCGGGTCGAGGCCGGACAGGTCCGGCTCCTCGCCGCCGATGCGCTGGAACGTCTCGGCGACCGTCCTGCCCTGGAAGGGCGGGCGCCCCGTCCCGGCGTAGGCGACGACGCAGCCCCAGGAGAACACGTCCGACGCCTGCTCGACGGGCTCGCCGCGCAGCACCTCGGGCGCGATGTAGGCGGGCGTCCCGACGAACTGGCCGGTGCGGGTCGGCCCGTCGGCGGAGTCGAGCGCGCGGGCGATGCCGAAGTCGATCACGCGCGGGCCGGTGGAGGACAGCAGCACGTTCGCGGGCTTGAGGTCGCGGTGGACGATCCCCGCCCCGTGGATGGCGGCGAGGGCGGTGGCGACGCCGACCGCGAGGCCCTCCAGGTCGGAGCCGCCCAGCGGGCCCTTGTCGCCGACGGCCGTCTCCAGGTTCGGCCCGTCGATGTACTCGGTGACGATGTAGGGCGGGTCCTGGTCGAGCGCGGCGTCGATCACGGGCGCGGTGCAGAACCGGTGGACGCGCCGCGCCGCCGTCACCTCGCGGCGGAACCGGGCGAGGAACGCGGGCTCCCCGGCCAGGTCGCGGTTCACGACCTTCACCGCGACGCGCCGCCCGTCCGGCTCGGCGGCGAGGTACACGGTGCCCATGCCGCCCCGGCCCAGCCGTCCGAGCAGGCGGTAGGGGCCGAGGACGCGGGGTTCGTCCTGCTCCAGCGGTCCGGCGGCGTACGTCGTCATGGCGGGCGGGCTCCTCGAAGATCGTATATTCGAGCCCAGCCTAAGGGAGCCGCCGCGTCCCGGAGGGACGGTCAGGGGATCACCAGAAGCTTGCCGGTGCTCCGCCGCGCCTCCAGATCGGCGTGTGCCGAGCGGGTGTCGGCGAGGCCGTACCGGCGTCCGACGTGCACCTTCACCCGGCCGTCCGCCACCCAGCGGTAGACGTCGGCGGCGCGCTCCAGCAGCTCCTCGCGGGCCGAGATGAAATGCACGAGCGACGGCCGCGTCAGGTACACCGAGCCCGCCGCGTTGAGGCGCTGCGGGTCGAACGGCGGCACCGGGCCGCTCGCCGCCCCGTACAGCGCGAGGACGCCGCGCGGGCGCAGGCTCGCGAGGCTCCCGTCGAAGGTGGCCGCGCCGACCCCGTCGTACACGGCCGCGACGCCCTCCCCGCCGGTCAGCTCCCGCACGCGGGCGGGGAAGTCGTCGTAGCCGAGCGTCGCGTCGGCTCCCGCGTCGGCGGCGAGCTCGCGCTTCTGCGGGGTGGACGCCGTCCCGATCACCCGCGCGCCGAGCGCGGCCGCCGCCTGGACGAGCAGCAGCCCCATCCCGCCCGCCGCCGCGTGGACGAGGACGGTGTCGCCCTCCCGGACCGCGTACGTCGCCCGCGTCAGGTAGTGCGCGGTCATGCCCTGGAGCAGGACGGCCGCCGCGTCCTCCAGGCCGACGCCGTCGGGGACGGGCACGACCCGGTCCGCCGGGACGACGGCCTGCTCCGCGTGCCCGCCCTGGATGTTCGCCCAGGCGACGCGGTCGCCGACCGAGAACTCGCGGACGCCGTCGCCGACGGCGGCGACCGTCCCGGCGGCCTCCACGCCCGGCGTGTACGGGAGCTCCTGCGGGTAGGCGCCCGTCCGGTAGTACACGTCGATGAAGTTGACGCCGCCCGCCGCCACGTCGATCAGCACGTCGCCGGGGCCGGGCTCCGGCCGCGGCAGCTCCGCGGGCGCCAGGACCTCGGGCCCGCCGGTCTCGGTGACGACGATCGCGCGCATGTGGTGTCCTCCTGCCGGACGGTTGGGAACGATCACGGCAACCCGTCTCCCCGGCGGGCTATTCCACCGCGCGGGCGGTCACACCCACTCGCGGACGGTGCGGCCGATGAGCGCGACGGACTCCTCGACGCGGGCGGCGACGGTGCCCGCGTCCCAGATGTCGCGGCGGGCGCAGTCCTCGAACGCGACCTTGGCCGCCGCCATGAAGAACGCGACGACGAACCGGGGGCGCAGGTCCTCCACGGGGTCGACGCCCTCGCGCCGCGCGATCTCGGCGACGAGCGCGTCCGTCGTCGCCGAGTGCGCCGCCATGTGCGCGGTGACCAGCGTCGGCGTCGACTCGATCACCTGCCGGACGCGGCGGAACCGGGCGCTGTCGGTCGGGTCGCCCTGGGCGATCGCGCACAGCACCACGCGCAGCGCCTCGAACAGCGCGGTGAACGGCCGCTCCCCGGCCGGGCGGGCGGCGAGGGCCTCCTTCAGCAGGCGGTCGTGCTCGGACAGGGTGCCCGTGATCACGTCCTCCTTGGTGGCGAAGTAACGGAAGAACGTCCGCTGCGACACCTCCACGGCGGCCACGATCTCGTCGATCGTGGTCTCCTCGTAGCCCTGGGAGAGGAACAGGTCGAGCGCCGCGTCGAGGAGCGCGAGGCGGGTCCGCTGCTTCTTGCGCTCGCGCAGCCCGGCGAGCGCGGGGCCCTGCTCGGACGTCTGCTCGGCCGACTGCTCGGGCGGCTGCTCGGGCTCGGGCGGCCGCCCGGGCTCCGCGGGCTGCTCGGCCGGCCGTTCAGGCCGCTGACCGGGTGTCTTCCCCGGTCCTTGCGCGGGGGCACCGTCGCGGGCGGGGGGACCGCCGGTCTCGGGGCTCGACGGGTCGCCGGCGGGGACGGCGCTCATCGGCTCGCTCCTTCTGTCCGCTGGACGCGGGCGCTGGACGCCCGGCTCTCAGAGGCTTCTATCACGGACGCGCCCTCCGTATGCGCGCCGGGGTTCCACCATCCGGAACCCGTTCCGCGCCCGGATTGGCGTGTTTGCGCCCGGCGCGTCGCGGCGCCTCCTCCGGTCCATCCTCGCCGAATATCCCGGCGACCGTCCCACTCTGTGGATTTCCGCTGCGCAGCGAGGGAATCCGGGTCATGCTGAGAGTCGGTCACCAACCGTTGCCGGACGGTCGCCGAAGGTCATCGCCCGGCGGCTCGGACCATGCTGAGGCGGCTGATTGTGTCTGTAGTCGGTGGACGGGGGATCGCCGAGGTGCGCAAGCGGCACCTCGCGGCCCTCGCGCACGAGGTCGAGGCCCACGGCCTGTCCTGGCGGCTGACCGGCCCCGGGGAGTCACTACTGAGCGTGTCCGGGCCGGGGGCGCGCAGGCAGCTCATGGTCGTCGCGACCCCGTCCGGTGAAGGGTGGTCCTATCTGTGGCCGGGCGGCGGGATGGCCGACGTCGCCGAGGTCGCCGACGTCGCCGAGCGGCTCGCCCGGCTGCTCGCCTGACCGCCCGGCCCGCGGCGGCGCCGTCCCGGTCCGGCACGCGCTCCGGCCGCCCCGCCTTGCTCGCGGGGCGGCGACTTCCCTACACTCCCTGATGCGAACATTCGTTCGAATCAGCAGAGGTCCGCATGTCCTTCCCCCGTGCGGTGAGCGCGAGGGGGAGGCAGATGACGCGCGTGTTCGGCGACCCGGTGGACGTCTGGGTGAGCGACGGACGTCCGGTCCGGTTCGTCTGGCGTGGCCGGCTCTACACCGTCCGGCGGGTGCTGGAGCACTGGGTCACGACCCGTGACTGGTGGCGGGAGCGGCAGCCCGACGGCGAGGCCACCGGGGAGCGGGAGTTCTGGCGGGTCGAGGCCACCCCGGACCGGGAGATCGGCGTCTACGAACTGCGTTACGACGTGCCCGCCGACAGCTGGCTGCTTTCCCGGGTATGGGATTGACGTGCACCTTCATGTCGCTTCGGGCTACTCGCTCCGGTACGGCGCCGCCGCCCCGGCGGCGCTGGCCGAGCGCGCGGCGGGCCTCGGCATGGAGACGCTCGCGCTGACCGACCGGGACGGGCTGTACGGCGCCGTCCGTCACGTTCTGTCATGCGCGGACGCGGGGATCGGCGCCGTCGTCGGCGCCGACCTGAAGGTCGCCTCGACCGGCGAGGAGCGGATCGTCGTCCTCGCCGCGGGGCGCGCCGGGTACCGGTCGCTCTGCCGCCTGGTGACGGCCGCGCACGCGGCGGGCGAGCGCGGGAACCCGCTGGTGACGCGGGAGATGGTCGGCGCGCACGCGGACGGCCTGGTCGTCCTGCTCGGGCCCTGGTCGGACGTCGGCCGCGCCGTCGCCGGGCGCCGTCCGGACGTCGCGGCCCGCCTCCTGCGGCTGTGGCGCGGCACGGTCGAGACGGCCGTCGAGATCGTGAACCACCTGGACGAGGGGGACGGGCCCCGCGCGGCCCGGATGCTCGCCCTCGCCCGCTCCGCCGGGGTGCCCGCGGTGCTGGGCAACGCCGTCCGCTACCTGGACCCGGAAGACCATCCCGTCGCGCAGGTGCTGGACGTGACGCGCCGCCGCGTCCCGCTCGACCGCCGCCACCTGGACGACCGGACCGGGCAGGCGTACCTGAAGCCCGTCCCGGAGATGCGCCGGGTCGCGGAGCTGGCCTGCGGCCCGGACGAGGCGGCCGCATTGCTCGCCGAGACCCGGCGGCTGTCGGAGCGGTGCGTCCTCGACCCGGCCCGCGACCTCGGCATGGACGAGGTCCACCTGCCGTCCGTCGGCGGCGGCGACCCGTACGCGCGGCTCGTCGCCCGCTGCGCCGACGGCCTGGCCCGCCGCGGCCTCGCCGGCTCCCGGACGGCGGCGGCGC
Source organism: Actinomadura chibensis NBRC 106107 (assembly GCF_001552135.1). Classification (GTDB taxonomy): domain Bacteria; phylum Actinomycetota; class Actinomycetes; order Streptosporangiales; family Streptosporangiaceae; genus Spirillospora; species Spirillospora chibensis. The sequence continues at coordinate 5,686 of NZ_BCQP01000046.1, forward strand.
GGCTCGACGCCGAGCTGGCGGTGATCGCCCGGAAGGGCCTCGCGTCCTACTTCCTCACGGTCGCGGACGCCGCCGCGCTGATCAGGGCGCGGGGCATCCGCTGCGCGATCCGGGGCTCGGGCGCGGGCAGCCTCGTCACCTACCTGCTCGGCATCGGCGACCTCGACCCGCTGCGGCACGGCCTGCTGATGGAGCGGTTCCTCGCCGACAGCCGGGACGGCCTGCCCGACATCGACCTGGACGTCGAGTCCGCCCGCCGCCTGGAGGCCTACCAGGCGCTGTTCGACCGGTTCGGCGCGGACGGCACCGCCTGCGTGTCGATGATGGAGACCTACCGGGCGCGCAGCGCGATCCGCGACGTCGGCAACGCGGTCGGGCTCCCGCCCGCCGAGATCGACGCGATCGCGAAGGCGTTCCCGCGGATCCGGGCGAGCCAGATCCGCGCCGCGCTGCACGACCTGCCGGAGCTGCGGCAGAGCAACCTCGCGTCGGGACGCCTCGAGGTGCTGTTCCGGATCGCCGAGCGGCTGGACGGCCTGCCCCGGCACGTCGCCATGCACCCGTGCGGCGTCCTGCTGTCGAACCCGACGCTGCGCGACCGGACGCCGGTCGAGCGCGCCGCGACCGGCTTCCCGATGAGCCAGTTCGACAAGGACGACGTCGAGGCGATGGGCCTGCTCAAGCTGGACGTTATCGGCGTCCGGATGCAGTCGGCGATGGCGCACGCGGTGGCGGAGGTCGCGCGGACGACGGGGGAGGAGATCGCGCTGGAGGACGTCCCGCGCGACGACCCCGCGACGTACGCGCTGGTCCGCACGTCCCGCACGCTCGGCTGCTTCCAGATCGAGTCGCCCGGCCAGCGGGAGCTGATCGGCCGCCTCCAGCCCCGCGACCTGGACGACCTCGTCCTCGACATCTCGCTGTTCCGCCCCGGGCCGGTGAACTCCGACATGGTGACGCCGTTCCTGGAGGCCCGCGCCGGGACGCGGGAGCCCGCCTACCCGCATCCCGACCTCGAACCGGTGCTGCGGGAGAGCCTCGGCGTGGTCGTCTTCCACGAGCAGGTGCTCCGCGTGTTCGACGTCATGACCGGCTGCGGGCTGTCGAAGGCGGAGGCGGCGCGGCGGAGCCTGAACCACGAGCGGGGGCAGGCCGTCGTCGGCGCGTGGTTCCGGAAGCGGGCGCTCGCGCGCGGCCACGACGCGGAGACCGTCGAGCGCGTGTGGCGGATGCTGACCGCGTTCGGCGCGTTCGGGTTCTGCAAGGCGCACGCCGCGTCGTTCGCGCTGCCCACCTACCAGTCGGCCTGGCTGAAGCGTCACCACACGGCCGCCTTCTACGCGGGCGTCCTCACCCACGACCCCGGCATGTATCCGAAGCGGGTGATCCTGGACGACGCGCGGCATTTCGGCGTCCCGATCCTGCCGCTGGACGTCAACCGGTCGGCGGCGGCGTGGCACGTCGAGCCGGTGTCGGAGGGCGGCCCGGCCGGGATCAGGGTCGCGCTGAGCGAGGTCAGGGGTATCTCCGACGCCGAGGTCAACAAGATCGTGGACGCCCGTCCGTACGCGTCGCTGACCGACTTCTGGCGGCGCGCCCGGGTGTCCCGGCCGACGGCGGAGCGGCTCGTCCTCGCCGGGGGGTTCGACGGCGTCCACGCGGGGGCGCTCCGCCGCGACCTGCTCTGCCGGGTCGGCGCGCTGGAGCGGGCCGCCGCCCCGCCGCCGGAGGTCGAGGGGCAGCTCCCGCTCGACGGCGCGGACGGGACCGGGCTCGGGCTCGTCCCGGCCGAGGACGCCGTGCCGGCCGGGCTGCCGCCGATGACCCCCGCCGAGGTCGTCGAGGCGGAGCTGGACGTCCTCGGCATGGACGTCAGCCGCCACCTCGTCACGTTCTTCGACGGGCTGCTCGACGCGCTCGGCGTCGTCCGCGCGGCCGACCTGGCCGGACGCCCCGACGGCGCGGACGTCCTCGTCGCCGGGGTCAAGGTCGCGACGCAGACCCCGGCGGTCCGGTCCGGGCAGCGGGTGATCTTCGCCACGCTGGACGACGCGACCGGCCCGGTCGACCTCACGTTCTTCGAGTCCGTGCAGGACAGGTGCGCCGCGACCGTGTTCGGCCGGTGGCTGCTCGTCGCGCGCGGCCGGGTGCGGCGGGCGGCCGGGGCCCGGGCCGCGTCGATCACCGCCTACGCGTGCTGGGACCTGACCGTCCTGCACGAGGAGTGGCTGCGCGGCGGCATGGCCGCGGTCCGCGCCGCGATGGCGGGCCCGCCGCGGCCGGGACGCCCGGTGGGGCGGCGGATCGTCCAGCCCACCGGGTTCGCCATGTCGCCGTACTCGGACGTCGGCCACGCGGGAGGCGCGGTCAAGCGCCCGCCCGCGGCGCGCCTGTGGCACACCAGCCAGGGCTCGTCCGGGCCGACGCCCTAGCTGGGGCCCGGGGCCTGGGCCGAGGACGACGCGAACAGGCACTGCAACCGCGTGATCTGGAAGACGGTCGCCATGGCCAGCGTCGCGGCCAGCGCCTGGAACGCGGCGGCGGCGACGCCGACGTGGACGTCGAACCGGGCGTCCGCGAGCGTGTCGACGCTGCCGTGCGTGAACGCGTGCCCGAGGACGAGCCCGAGCAGCGCGCACGTCCACCAGCCCGCGACGACGAGCCCGGCGGCCTGGCGCTCGGCTGTCCGGTACCGGCCGCTGTTCACCCAGACCTCGTAGACCACGCGCGGCGGCATCCACAGGTTGACGATCGGGGTCACCCAGCCGAGCAGCACCCAGGCCCGGTGGTACCGGTGCGGTCCGGGGGACTGCCGGTAGGCGCGCCACAGCCAGGTCAGGTACAGCGCGCCGGTGACCGCGGCCATGATCGTGCTGATCGTGAACACGTCCGCGTAGGGGGCCAGGGCGTGGCCGGTGACCGTCGCGTCGTAGCTGTCATGCGTCGCCCCGCGCAGCGGGTGCGCGAACCTGAGCAGGCTGATCCCCGAGCCGAGCGCGACGAACGCGTTGAAGCCGAGCAGCATGAACACGGCCACGCCGACGGCGCGGAAGTCGCGGCGCCGCGCCCACGCCCCGCACGCCGGGCACCGGGCGACCTCGGCCGGGATGATGTCGCCGCACAACGCACACGGCATGCTCCACCTCCGACGGCCCTTTGCGCTTCGCTGCTTTGGATACTACGTACGTTTGACTTGCGCGGGCCCACACGGGTTCACGCTCAGACATGGAAGACGAGCCGGACCGCCGCGAAGGCGCCCGCCGCGGTGACGGCGGCCCAGGCGGCGAGGCGGCCGAGCCCGCCGGTGGACAGCAGCCGCTCCGGCCGGAACCCGGTGACTACGAGCAGCGCCCACCACTCGGCGGTCAGCGCGATCGTCGCGTACAGCGAGCCGAAGCCGACCAGCGAGAACACGAGGACGACGCCCGCCGGGGTCACCGTGTGCGCGAACAGCGCGGGCCCCCGGTCCAGGCCGCGCAGCCCGCCGCGCAGCCGCAGCAGGACGAGCCCCCACCCGGCGGCGAACAGCGCCCAGACGATCAGGACGGTCACGGGCAGCCCGTTCATCGACTCCGGTGCCAGCGCCTCTCCCTTCCCCCGAATTCGGTCGTCGCCCCGCGCCCGGTCAGGCGGTGAGGCCCGACTCCCACGCCCACGCGGCCGTCTCGACCCGGTTCCGGGTGCCGAGCTTGCGGTGCACGCTGCCGAGGTGCGTCTTCACCGTGGACAGCGACACGAACAGCTCGGCGGCGATCTCCTCGTTCGTCCGGCCGCGGGCGACCAGGCGAACGACGTCCACCTCCCGGTCGGTGAGCGGCTCGCTCGGCGGGCGCGGCGCCGCGGACGGGCGGGCGAGGTGCTCCAGCAGCCGGACGGTGATCGACGGCGACACCAGCGACCCGCCGCTCGCGGCCGCGCGGACAGCCTCCACCAGCAGCGCGGGCCCGCTGTCCTTCAGCAGGAACCCGACCGCGCCGCCGCGCAGCGCCCCGTAGACGTACTCGTCCAGGTCGAAGGTCGTGACGATCACGATGCGCGGCGGGTCGGGGACGTCCGGGCCGGCGAGCGCGCGGGTCGCGGCGAGGCCGTCCATCCTCGGCATCCGGATGTCGAACAGGCACACGTCCGGGCGGAGCCGGCGGGCCAGCGCGACGGCCTCGGCGCCGTCGGCGGCCTCCCCGACCACCTCCATGTCCGGCTGCGAGTCGACGATCATCCGGAAGCCGGTCCGGACCATCTCCTGGTCGTCGGCGATGAGTACGCGGATGGCCACGGGCCGATTCTGTCAGCAATCCCCGGTGAAGCGGTCGGCGGTCGAGCGGTCAGCGGTCGGCGGGGGCCCGGCCGTCCGGGACCGGCAGCACGGCGACGACCTCCCAGCCGCCGTCCGGGCGCGGGCCCGCGCGCAGCCGCCCGCCGAGCGCGCCGACCCGCTCGGACAGCCCGGACAGCCCGAACCCGCCGGACGGGAGCCGGCGGCCGCGGCCCCGGCCGTCGTCGCGGACCGCGACCTCGACGTCGCGGCCGACCCGCGCGAGCGTGACCTGGACGGTCGCGGCGTCGGCGGCGTGCTTGCGGACGTTGGTGAGCGCCTCCTGCACGATCCGGTGCGCCGACGTCGCGACCTCCGGCGGCAGCGTGCCGAGGTCGGGCGCGAGCGTCAGCGCGGCTGGCGGATGCGTGAACCCGTCGACCAGCTCGCGGAGCCGGGCGAGGTCCCCGACCGGACGGGTCGCGGCGGCGCCGTCCCCGCGCGCCTCGCCGTCCGGGGCGTCGACGTGCTGGGCGTCGCGGAGCAGGCCGACCATGCGGCGCATCGACGTCAGCGCCTCGGTGCCCGCCTTCTCGATCCCGCCGAGCATCGCGTCGAGCTGCTCGGGGGACTGGGCCGCGCCGGACCCGGCGGTGAACCGCGCCGCCTGCGCCTGGACGACGATCCCGGTCACGTGGTGGGCGACGAAGTCGTGCAGGTCGCGGGCCAGCTCCAGGCGCTCGTCCCGGCGCGCGGCGGCGAGCGCGCGGGACCGGCGGGCGTCGATGGCGCGCAGGTACAGCCCGATGCCGAGGGCGACCGCGACGGTGATGCCGAGCGGGGCGGTGAACAGCAGCGCGGCGAGCGGCGAGTAGCGCAGCGGCGTCGCCATGATCGTCGCGCCGATCACGACGGAGGTCGGGACGAGCCGCTGCCGGTCCGTCCGCCACACCGTCCGGGCCAGCACGATCAGCAGGCCGCCGGTCTCGGCGAACAGGCTCGGCTCGCCGGACTCCGCGACGCCCGCGAGCCCGCCGTAGAGGGTGGTCAGCGCGGACAGCGCCACGGCGGCGAACGTCCAGCCGGCGAACCGGCGGCCGGAGACGGCCGCGCCGTTCGCGACCGCCGCGACGGCCACCAGCCACAGCGGCCCGGCCTCGCTGAAGACGTAGGCCGTGCAGGCCAGCAGGTACAGGCCCGCGAACCCGGCGTAGGAGGCGCGCAGCAGGCAGCCGCCCACCGAGTGGATGCGGTCGAGCCTCGCGCCGATGTCGCTCACGCTCAGGCAGCGTACGACCCGTGGCGGACCGATGGATCAGCCGTTCGGCTGATCCGCGCCCTCCGGGACCGGACCCTCGCCCGATGCGGCCCGCCCCGCCCGGCGCGCACGCTGGAGGCATGTCCTTGATATATCTGCCCCTCATCGTGGCGTTCGCCGCCTTCGTGATCTACGGCGGGATCGTGATGCCCGTCATGGAGATCGCCGAGTCGATCCGCGCCCGCCGCTCCTGACCGAGCCCGTCCTGACCGAGCCCGTCAGCCGAATAAACGTTCGAGAATGTCGGACCCGGTGCGTAGCGTTGACCTTGTGATTTGGGAGACACCCGGGAACAGGTGTCGAACCAAGTGGCTTGTACCGACGTACCAAGGGGTATGTCGCAGACGGTGGCGACCGCACCGGCGCGGGGCCACCGGGCAAGAAGGAAGGGGTGTCGACATGAGCGCGGCGACCGGCACGTTCCATCTCTCCTACCCGAGGCTCGACGGGCCCGCCGAGCGGACCGTCGTCGAGCCGTGGCTCACCGACCTCTCCCACGCCACGCTGAACGCCTATGCCGAGACCGCGCCGCCGCTGGCCCCGGTCGAGGCGCTGCCCGCGCCGCCCGCGCTGCCCGCGCTGCCCGCGCTGCCCGCGGCGCGCGTGCCCGCGCGGCACGCCCGGCGCAGGCCCGCCCGCGCGGCGGCCGTGGCGGCCTGACCGCGTCCGCACCCGGCAAAAGGGGACCGGCTCCGGTCCCCTTTTCCCTTGCCCTGCTGTCTCATATTTCAAGACATGTTTCTCGATATCTGAGAACTCGGCGTAGGGTGCGGTGACGGCACAGAGAGGTGATCCGCATGACTCCGAAGGCGACCTACACGCACGGCCACCACGAGAGCGTCCTGAGCGCGCACCAGTGGCGCACGGTCGAGAACTCCGCCGCCTACCTGATCGAGCACCTGCGTCCGGGCGCGTCGGCGCTGGACGTCGGCTGCGGCCCCGGCACGATCACCGCCGGGATCGCCGCGCGGGTCGCCCCCGGCCGGGTCGTCGCCGCCGACGCCGCCGAGACCGTCCTCGCCGAGGCCCGCCGGAACAACGCCGGGCTGGACAACGTCGAGTTCGCCGTCGCCGACGTCCACGCCCTGTCCTATGCGGACGGGACGTTCGACGTCGTCCACGCGCACCAGGTCCTGCAGCACATCGCCGACCCGGTGGGAGCGCTGCGCGAGATGCGCCGCGTGGCGAGGCCGGGCGGCGTCGTCGCCGTCCGCGAGGCCGACTTCGGGACGATGATCTGGCACCCGAACCCGCCCGGAATGGACGCCTGGCTCCCCATCTACTACAAGGTGGCGCGCGGCAACGGCGGCGAGCCGCACGCCGGACGCCTCCTCGTCTCGTGGGCGCGGGAGGCCGGGTTCACCGACGTCACCGCGACCGCGTCCGCGTGGTGCTTCGCGACGCCCGCCGAGCGCGAGTGGTGGAGCGAGTCCTGGGGCGGACGTCTGCTCAGGTCGGGGGTGGCGGACGCGGCCGTCGCGGGCGGGCACGCCACCCGCGACGAGCTGCGCCGCGTCTACGCCGGCTGGAAGGAGTGGGCGGCGGCCGACGACGGCTGGTACTCCGTCACCCACGGCGAGATCGTCTGCCGCGCCTGACCCGGCCAGGTCAGAACGGGTCGGTCAGCTCTCCCAGCTTGTCGGTGAGCCGGAGGTTGTGCGAGTAGTCGACCGGGACGGCGATCACCGACACCGCGTCGTCGTCCAGCGCCTTGCGGAGCGTGGGCAGCAGCTCCCCGGCGGACTCGACGCGGTGGCCGCGGGCGCCGAAGCTCTCCGCGTACTTCACGAAGTCGGGGTTGCCGAACGTGATGTTGGAGCTGGTGCCGAGGTCGAGGTCCATCTTCCAGCCGATCAGGCCGTAGGCGGAGTCGTCCCAGACCAGCACCGTGATCGGGATGTCCTCCCGGACGGCCGTCTCCAGCTCCTGCGAGTTCATCAGGAACGCGCCGTCCCCGGTGGCGGCGAGCACCCTGCGCTCCGGGTGCGCGAGCTTCGCGGCGATCGCGCCCGGGACGGCGAACCCCATCGACGACAGCCCGTTCGACACGATCAGCGTGTTCGGCTCGTAGGTCGGGTACATGCGGGCCATCCACATCTTCACCGCGCCCGTGTCGGCGAGGACGATGTCGCTGCGCCCCATGGCCTCGCGGACGTCCGCGACGATCCGGCGCGGGGAGAGCGGGTGGCCGTCCTCCCGGGCGCCCTCGGCCAGCTCCTCGGCGAGCATCTGGCGGATCCGGCGGCCCGTGCCGTTCACGTCGAAGCGGCGGTGGACGGAGTCGGCGAGCGCGCGGAGCGTCCGGGAGATGTCGCCCTGGATGCCGACCTCGACCGGGTAGTGGTCGTCCACCTCCGCCGGGAACTGGTGGATGTGGATGATCTTCTTGTCGGCGTTCGGGTTGACCTTGACCGGGTCGAACTCCTGCGGCTCGTAGCCGACGGCGATGAGGACGTCCGCCTCGTCGAACCCGAAGTTCACGTAGTCGTGGCGCATGAACCCGACCGCGCCGAGCGCGTTCGGGTGGTCGTCGGGGAAGACGCCCTTGCCGTTGAACGTGGTCGCGACCGGCAGGCCGAGGCGCTCGGAGAAGTGGACGAGCGCGGCGCTCGCGCGGGCGCGGGTCGCGCCGTGCCCGGCGAGGACGACCGGCCGCCGCGCGAGCGCCAGCACGTCCGCGGCGCGGGCGATCTGCGACGGCGACGGCTCCTGCGTCCGGACGACGTTGACCGGCAGCGGCCGCAGGCCGGCCGGCACCTTCGCCGACTCGACGTCCTCCGGGATCGCCAGGTACACCGCGCCGGGACGCTCGGTCTGCGCCGTCTTGAACGCCTTGCGGACCACCTCGGGCAGCGACTCGGCGGTCGGCGCCAGCTCCGCCCACTTCGTCACCGGCCGGAACAGCGACACGAGGTCGATGATCTGGTGCGACTCCTTGTAGATCCGGTCCAGGCCGACCTGCGCGGAGATCGCCACGACCGGGGTGCTGTTGGTGGTGGCGTCCGCGACGCCGAGCTGGAGGTTGATCGCGCCGGGGCCGAGCGTCGCCGACGCCACGCCCGCCTTCCCGGTCAGCCGTCCGTAGATCTCCGCCATGAACGCCGCGCCCTGCTCGTGCCGGACGAGGACGTAGCGGATGGACGAGTCGGTCAGCGCGTGGACGAAATGGATGTTCTCCTCGCCCGGGATGCCGAATACGTACTCGACGCCCTCCGCCTCAAGGATCCTGACGAGCAGGCGGGCGGCGTCTTCCTGCGTGGACATCGTGTGTCCCATCTCCAGTCATGCTTATCGCTGGGTGCTGTCTGGTGCAGCGCCCGCGACCCCGCCTCCATTCCAGACACGGATGTGGGGTTGATCTCCCGGGGGCCGCTCAGCCGTCGGCGATGTCCTTGAGGGCGCGCAGGGTGGGCTCGTCCCGGACCCCGGCGACGAGGACGGTGGTGACCGGGCTGTTCCGCCACAGGTCCAGCCGCTCCCTGATCCGGCCGAGCGGGCCGAGGAGGGAGATCGCGTCGGCCAGCTCGTCCGGGACGGCCCTGATCGCCTCGTCCCGGCGGCCCGCGAGGAACAGCGCCTGGACGCGCGCCGCCTCCTCCGCGTAGCCGAGCCGGCCGATCATGTCGAGGTGGAAGTTGCGCTCGCGGGCGCCCATCCCGCCGATGTAGAACGCGACCGGGACCTTCGCGAACTCCAGCGCGCCGCGCAGGTCGTCGGTGACGATCGTGACGACGGTGGCGGCGATCTCGAAGCCGTCCGGACGTCCCGCGAGCGACGCGCCGAACAGCGGCTCGATCCGCCGCGGGTCGATGAACAGCGGCAGCCAACCCTGCGCGACCTCGGCGGCCAGCGCGACGTTCTTCGGCCCCTCCGCGCCCAGGTAGACGGGGATGTCGCGGCGCACCGGATGGACGATCGACTTCAGCGGCTTGCCGAGCCCCGCGCCGCCCGGATACGGGAGCGGGTAGTGCGGGCCGTCGCTCGTCACCGGCCCCTCGCGCCGCCACACCTGCCGGACGATGTCGAGGTACTCGCGGGTGCGGGCGAGCGGCTTCGGGAACGGCTGCCCGTACCAGCCCTCCACGACCTGCGGGCCGGACGCGCCGAGCCCGAGGATGAGCCGTCCGCCCGACAGCGCGTCCAGCGTGAGCGCGTGCATCGCGGTCGCCACCGGGGTGCGCGCCGAGAGCTGCGCGACGGCGGTGCCGAGCCTGATCCGGGACGTCCGCGCCGCGTACCAGGTGAGCGGGGTGAAGGCGTCGGAGCCGTAGGCCTCGGCGGTGAACACCGAGTCGTAGCCGCAGCGCTCGGCGGCGAGCACCGTCTCGGTCTGGTCGTCGGGCTCGCGCTGCCAGTAGCCGACGTTGATGCCGAGCTTCAGGTCCGCGGTCATGGGACACCCTCCGGGTTGGCGACGCACGCGATACTAGAACACGTTCTAGTTCGGTGGAAGGGAGCGGGCGCCCGGTGCGGGGGAGGCGCCCGGACACGACCGGGGGCCGCGGCACGCGCGCCGCGGCCCCCGGGGAACTCCTCGCTAGACCTCCTTGATCGCGCTCAACAGGCTCCGCCAGGCGGACCGGGTCAGCACCAGCGCCGGGCCGGCGGGGTCCTTGGAGTCACGGACCGCGCGAAGGTCGCCGGTCAGCGGCGCCACCTCGACGCACTGATCGCCGCTCCCGCTGTGGGACGACTTGCGCCAGACGGCACCGGTGAGTTCGCGCTGCGGGTTGGTCACGGGCTGCTCCTTGCTGCCTCGGCTATGAGGTGCGCGGAATCCTCGGGGGACAGGGCCGCCTCTTCAATGCGTACGAAGCGATCCCTATGTTTTGCTATTGCCTCAGCGCTCTCAAGGTAAACGTCGCCCATGGTGCCCTCTACGTAGGCAATATCTGGGTCAGCGGGGTCTGGATACGACAATATGGTGAATCGTCCGTCTAGGCCCGCATGCTCCTTAGCTGTAAATGGAAGTACCTGAATCGTGACGGATGGGCGGGTCGCCACGGCGTTGGCGAGCGCCTCCAACTGCTCGCGCATCACCGCCGGGCCGCCGATCGGACGATGCAGGACGGCCTCGTCGAACACCACGTGCAGGCGCGGCGCGTCCTGCCGGTCGAGCAGGGCCTGGCGGATCTTGCGGGCGGCGATCCGGCGCTCGATGTCCTCCTGGGCGGGCAGCAGCCGGCCCGCGGTGATCACGGCGCGCGAGTACGGCTCGGTCTGCAGCAGCCCGTGCACGAGCTGCGGGTCCCACGTGCGGATGTGGGACGCCTCGTCCTCCAGCGCGACGTAGCTGCCGGCGAACACGTCCTGGTAGGCCGTCCACCAGCCGCGCTGCCCGGCCTGCCGGGCGAGCGTGATGAGCGCGTCGCGGTCCGGGCTCGGCACGCCGTAGAGATCGAGGATGTCGGCGATGTCGCCGGGTTTAGGACGGGTCTGGCTGGTTTCGAGGCGAGAGACGGTGGCTCGCGACCAGTCGAGCCGGTCGGCCACCTCCTGGAGGGTCAGGCCCTGCTCTTCCCGCAGCTTGCGGAGCTCCCTTGCCAGACGGCGGCCACGAACGGTCGGGCGGTAGGTCATGGGAGTGGAGTCTTACCACTCTCGGGGCCCGTCACAACGCGATTGACGAACCCGGCAGGAAGGGCAGAGCAATTCCGCGAATGCAGTTGCGAAGGTGAGAATCTCACGAGACCCTTGGCCCTGTAACGGCACGGGGACCGAATGTGACCGGTCTGGCGGTGGGACGCCCGGCCGGCCGGAGCGCGGGAGGAACCCGTGAACAGCACGTCAACCCAACCGACGGCAGCCGAACCGGCGGCGCGGACGGCGGCCGACCCGAACCCGGCCGACGCGGCGGCGGCCGGGACCGAGGCCGGGCGGTTCGCCCGGGGCGTCAGGCACGGCTGGGTCTGGGCCCTGCCGGGCGGGCCGGGCTGCGCCGGGCACGCCCGCCGCGTCCTGCGCGACGCGCTCGCCGCGCTCGGCGTGCCGCCCGGCGCGATCTCCGACGCCCAGCTCATGGTCAGCGAGCTCGCGACGAACGCGCACCAGCACGCGGGCGACCACGGCCCGCACGAGCTGTGGCTCTACCTCGGCGGCGCCGAGCCCCCGGAACCGCCCGAGCCGCCGGAGGCGGTCGGGGCCGCGGCCGGGGAGGTGCGCTGCGCGATCTTCGACGCGTTCGCGGAGGCCGCCCTGCCCGGCTACTCCTGGACGTCCGGCGACTGCGGGCGCGGGCTGAGCATCGTCCGCGAGCTGTCCGGCGGGCGGTGGGGGACGCGGCGCACCCGGTCGCGGCTCGGCCCGTCCGTCCGCGGCAAGGCCGTCTGGTTCGCCGTGCCGGGCGCGGCCGCCGCCGCGGCGCTCCGCTAGTCCTCACGCGCGGCTAGTCCTGTTGCGGGCGGTCGCGTTCGAGGGCGGGGGCGATGTCGTTCACCAGGGCGAGCAGCGACCGCGCGAGAAGGGTGTGGACCTGGCCGCGGTCGAGCGTCCTCTCCTGCAGCCACTGCCGGGTGGCCGCGTCCGCCAGCCCGGAGTAGACGCGCAGGACGGCGCGCAGCGTGTCGGTCGGCTCCGGCACCCGCAGGACGGCGAGCATGTGCTCCACCGTCTCGTCGCGGAACCGGTTCACGATCCGCAGCAGCTCGGGGTCCTGCCCGAAGCCCTCGGCGTCGAGCGCCGCGAACCAGGTCGTCGCGTCGCGCTCCGCCGTGTCGAGGAACAGGTCCACGCACAGCTCGACGGCCTCGGCCGGGGTGAGCCGGTCGTCCGGCGGCGGCGCCCGCAGCGCGGCCTCCGCCGTGAGCCCCTGGACGACCCGGAGGAACAGTTCGCGCTTCGTCCCGAAGTAGTAGTGGATCAGGCCGCGCTGGACGCCCGTCTCGCGGGCGATCGCGGCGGTCGACACCTCGGCGTAGGGGAGTTCGGTGAACATCCGCCGCGCGACGGCGAGGATCTGGGCGCGCCGTTCGTCCGGGGACAGGCGCTGGTAGCTCACCGCGACAGCCTATGCTGTGCGGTGGTCGAGGCAGGCGGAGGAGAGCGCGGGTGAACGCCTTCGATGGACAGGTCCGGCTGGAGGGCGAGGGGGTCGTGCTTCGCCCGTTCGGACTCGACGACGCGCCCGCGCTGATCGAGGTGATCCGCGCCGGCGAGGACTTCCTCCCCCCGAACTTCCCGGGCGTGCTGGAGGCCGAGCCCATCGCGTGGTTCCTGCGGGAGGGCGTCCACAAGCTCCAGCGGTTCGGCCTCGGCATCCACCTCGCGGCGATCCACCGCGACACCGGCGACCTGCTCGGCACGATCGGCCTGTTCCGCGTGAACTGGGAGCACCTGAGCTGCGAGGTCGGCTACGGCATGCGGCCCGGGGCGCGCGGCCGCGGCCACGCCACCGAGTCGCTCTCGCTCATCACCGCCTGGGCGCTGCGCCACTGCGGGCTGCACCGCGTCGAGCTGCGCGCGATGGTCACCAACGGGGCGTCGCTCCGCGTCGCCGAGAAGGCCGGGTACGTGCGCGAGGGCGTCGCGCGGGGCGCCGAGCGCGACGCCGACGGGATCAGCCGCGACATGGTCGTCTTCAGCCGCATCTCGACCGACCCGGCGCACGGGGGGCCCCGATGAGCACGCGCGTGGTGCACGGCGCGAGCGCGGGCGAGGCCGCCCGCGCGATGATGCCGACGCTGCCGGGGTCGTGCTTCGCCGAGGCCGGGCCGGACCGGCTCGGCGCGGCGGTCGACCAGGCGGTCGCGGACGGGATCGCGCGGTTCGTCCTGGTCGCGGGCCTGGCCGAGCAGGCCGCCTTCCTCGGCGGCGCCGGCGTGCTGGACTCGATCACCCTCGACATGGACGGCGGCGCCGCGCTCGCCGCCGAGGTCGCGGACGCCCCGACGCCCCGGCACGCCTACGAGCTGTGGGAGTCCGCCGGACGGCTCGGCCCCTGCGGCCGGGAGCTGTGCCGCCGCACCGCCGGGGAGCTGGAGCGGCTCGCCGCCGCTGCCGCCGGGACGTCCGCCAGCCCCGTCGCCGCGCAGGTGGTGCTCGTGGACGCCGACGGCGAGCGCATGGTCGGCATGTACGGGCGCCTGAGCCGCGGTCCGGCCCGGTAGGCGGCGGGGCAGGCGATGCTGACGGTCGTCGGCCGCGACGGTTCGCCCCTCGCCGAGGCGGCGCGGACGGCGCTGGAGAGCGCCGCCCTGGTCATCGGCGCGGCCCGGCTGCTGGACGCGCTGCCCCTGCCCCCGGACGCGAAGACGATCGCCACCGACGACGCGGTCGGCGCCCTGCGCGGCGTGGACGTCACCGACCAGGACGTGGTCCTCGTCGTCGACGGCGACCCGGGCCATTTCGGCGTCCTGCGGCCGCTGCTCGAAGACGGGCAGGGCCCGGAGACGTTCCCCGCCGCGCCTCTGGTCGCGCGGGCGTTCGCCCAGGCGGGACTGCCCTGGGACGACGCGCTCGTCGTCTCCGCCAGGGACGGGCACCTCAGGCAGGCCGTGAACGCGTGCCGGGCCCATCCCAAGGTGGCCGTGCTGACCGGGCCTGGGGCGGGGCCTGCGGAACTGGCGCGCGCGCTGTTCCCCGTCACGCCGCGTTCGTTCGTCGTCTGCGAAGACCTCGACGGGCCTGGGGAGCGGGTCGTCTACGTTCGTCCGGCCGAGGCGACCACCCGTCCTTGGAATGAGCCGGACGTGGTGCTCGTCCTGGACAACCGGCGCGCGCTGGGGGAGCCGTGCTGGATCGCGGGGGCCGCCCCCGGCCCCGCCGGGTGGGCGCTGCCCGCCGACGCGTTCGGCGACGGCGCGGGGCCGCGTCCGGAGGTGCGGGCGTTCGTCCTCGCCAAGCTGGGCCCGCGGGTCGGGGACATGGTGTGGGACGTGGAGTCCGGCGACGGCTCGGTGGGCGTCGAGTGCGCGCGGTTCGGCGCGGCCGTGGTCGCCGTCGACCGCGACTACGCGACGTGCGAGCGGATCCGGGAGAACGTCCGGGTGCACGGGGTGAAGGTCGCGATGGCGTCGGGGGACGTGCGCTCGACGGCCGACCACCTGCCGAGACCCGACGCGGTGTTCCTCGGGCCCGGGGTCGCCGGCGCGGCGGCGGCGCGGGTGTGCGCGGCGCTCGGCCCGTCCCGGCTCGTCGCCGTCGCGCCCGGGGACGGCGAGGCCGGGGAGGTGCTGGACGTCCTGGCCGAGGGCGGGTTCACCGCGGCGGCCGTCCGGCTCCAGGCGACCCCGCTGGACGGGCCGCCGGAGGAACCGGTGCTCGTCGTGTGGGGCGAGCGGGGCGTCCCGCAGGCGGGGCGCCGCCCGTCCCGGACCGGACGTCCCATCGACACCACCCCCGCCCTCCCCGCCGAACCGGACGAGCCCGCCGAACCGGACGAGCCCGCCGAAGCGGACGAGCAAGATGAGCCGGGCGAGTCGAACTAGCCCGGCATAGTGCGATAGCGCGCCGCGTCCCGTGACACCCTGGTGGTCCGTGGTGGTCCGGAACCCGAAGCAGGAGGCGCAGTTGACCGTCCGTCAGCCCCATCCGATCGAGGTCCGGTCGTACGAGATCCTGCGGTCCCGCGTCGACCTGTCCCCGATGCCGCCGCTGTGGCGGGCCGTCGCCGAGCGGGTGATCCACGCCACCGCCGACCTGGAGTACGCGGTCGACCTCGTGACGAGCGAGGAGCACCTGCGCCGGGGCTGGACGGCGCTGCGCGACGGCGCGCCCGTCGTCACCGACGAGGGGATGGTCGCCGCCGGGATCAGCGCCCGCGAGGCGGTCTGCCACGCCGCCGACCCGGCCGCCGCCCGGATGGCGCGCGCCGCCGGGATCACCCGGTCGGCCGCCGCCGTCCGGCTCGCCTACGCCGAGGTGGGGCCGGGCGCGGTCTGGGCGGTCGGGTCCGCGCCGGAGGCGATCGCGGAGATCATCGCGCGCGGGGTGGACCCTGCGCTGGTGGTCGGCGTGCCGGTCGGCTTCGCGGGCGCGCGCGAGGCCAAGGAGGCGCTGCGGGCGAGCGGGCTCCCGCAGCTCAGCAACGCCTCGGAGAAGGGCGGCTCGATCGTCGCCGCGGCCGCCGTCAACGCCCTGCTGTACCACGAAGAGCCGTACCACGAGGAGCCGCACCGCGAGGAGGGCCGTCCATGACCCGCCCCCTGGACGTCGACCTGCGCCACCACGGCGACGCCGAGGTCGGCGACGGGCTCGCCGACTTCGCCGTGAACGTCCGGACGGGCACGCCGCCCGCCTGGCTGGCCGAGCGGATCCGGGCGTCCGTCGCCGACCTCGCCGCCTACCCCGACCCGCGCGCGGCCCGCCGGGCGGTCGCGCGGCGGCACGGCCGCGCCCCCGGCGAGGTGCTGCTCACGGCGGGCGCGGCGGAGGCGTTCGTGCTGCTCGCGCGGGTGCTCGCGCCGCGCAGGGCGGCCGTCGTGCACCCCCAGTTCACCGAGCCCGAGGCGGCGCTGCGGGCCGCCGGGCACGCGGTGCGGCGGGTCGTCCTCGGCAAGGACTTCACCCTCGACCCGGCGGACGTCCCCGCGGACGCCGACCTCGTCGTGATCGGCAACCCCACCAACCCGACGTCCGTGCTGCACCCGGCCGACGCGGTCGCCTCGCTCGCCCGCCCCGGCCGGACGGTCGTGGTCGACGAGGCGTTCATGGACTGCGTCCCCGGCGAGCCGGAGTCCCTCGCGGGCAGGCTCCCCGCCGGGATCGCCGTGATCCGCTCCCTCACGAAGACGTGGGGCCTCGCCGGGCTGCGCGCCGGATACGTCCTGGCCGACCCCGCCCTGGTCGCGCGCCTCGCCGACGCGCAGCCGCTGTGGGCGGTGTCCACGCCCGCGCTCGTCGCGATCGAGGCGTGCTCCGCGCCGGAGGCCGTCGCCGAGGCCGAGGCGTGGGCCGCCGAGCTCGCCGCCGAGCGCGACCGGCTCGCCGTCGAGCTCGCCGCGCGCGGCCTGTACGTCGTGCCCGAGGCGCGGGCGTCCTTCCTGTGCCTGCGGGTGCCCGACGCCCTCGGCATCAGGGCGCTGCTCCGGCAGCGCGGCTACGCCGTGCGGCGCGGCGACACGTTCCCGGGGCTCGGCCCCGACTGGCTCCGCATCACCGTGCGCGACAGGGCGTCCAACGACGTCCTGCTGGAGACGCTCGGCGAACTCGGCATCTGACTCGTCCGATCCGCCGTCTGGCCCAGGGAGAGAGTGTGAACCTGATCGAGGAGACCATCGCGGCCGTCGTCCCGCCGGACGAGGCCGCGATGCGGGACGCCCGCGACCACCAGGCCCGGCTCACCAAGCCGCCGGGCTCGCTCGGCGTTCTTGAGGAGGTGTCGGTCAGGCTCGCCGGGCTGGCCGGACACTGCCCGCCGCCGCTGCCCGAGCCCGCCGCCGTCGCCGTGTTCGCCGCCGACCACGGCGTCCACGCCCAGGGCGTCACGCCGTGGCCGCGCGAGGTCACCGCGCAGATGGTGGCCAACTTCCTCGCGGGCGGCGCCGTCGTCAACGCCTTCGCCGCGCAGGTCGGCGCGGACGTCACCGTCGTCGACATCGGCGTCGCCGCCGAGCTGCCCCCCGCGCCCGGCCTGCTCGCCCGCAAGGTCGCGCCCGGCACCGCCGACATGACCGGCGGTCCCGCCATGACCCCGGACGAGGCCCGCCGCGCCGTCGGGACCGGCATCGAAATCTCCCGTGAACTCGTGGCGAACGGCGCGCGATGCCTGATCACCGGGGACATGGGGATCGCCAACACCACCGCGTCCGCCGCGCTGATCGCCGCCTTCACCGGCCTGCCGCCCGAGCGGGTCACCGGGCGGGGGACCGGCATCGACGACGCCACCCACGCCCGCAAGGTCGAGGTCGTGCGCGCCGCCCTCGCCCGGCACGGCCTGCCCGCCGGGGACGCGGGCCCGCTGGACGTCCTCGCCGCCGTCGGCGGGCTGGAGCACGCCGGGATCGCCGGGTTCGTCCTCGGCGCGGCGGCGCAGCGCGTCCCGGTGATCCTGGACGGCGTGATCGCCGGCGCCGCCGCCCTCGCCGCCGCCGCGCTGGCCCCGGACGCGGTGGCCGCGTGCGTCGCCGGGCACCGCTCGGCCGAGCCCGGCCACGCCGCCGCGCTCGCCGCGCTCGGCCTGCGCCCGCTGGTCGACCTGGAGCTCCGGCTGGGCGAGGGGACCGGGGCCCTGCTGGCGTTGCCGCTGGTCCAGGGCTCGGTGCGGGTGCTCCACGAGGTCGCCACGTTCGACTCGGCGGGCGTCAGCGAGAAGGAAGCCTGACTCCGTAACTAATCGATCACCGAATGAGTCACGCTCGGCTATCGACTGGACGGAGGCCCTCTCCATGCACTCCTGAACGCGAGTACCTTTGTTCCACAAAGACACTTGTCCGTCACCGGCGTCCGCAGGCCGCCCCGCACCTCCGATCGAGAGAACAGCACGTGCCCCCGTACCTGCTAGGACTGCGACTCCGCGGTCGACGCGTCCTCGTCGTCGGCGGGGGCCGGGTCGCCCAGCGCCGCGTGCCCGCGCTGCTGGACGCGGGCGCCGCCGTCGTGCTGGTCTCGCCCGAGGTCACCGCGTCGCTGCAGGGCCTCGCCGAGCGCGACAAGATCGTCTGGCATGAGCGGCCGTACCGGCCGGGCGACTGCGCGGGGGCCTGGCTCGTCCAGGCCGTCACCGACGACGCCAAGGTCAACGGCGACGTGGTCGCCGAGGCGGAGGCCGCCCGGATCTGGTCCGTCCGGGCCGACGACGCCGAGTCCTCGCCCGCCTGGACGCCCGCGTCCGGGCACGCGGGCGACGCCACCGTCGGCGTGCTGCTCGGCGGCGACCCCCGGCGCGCCGCGGGCATCCGCGACGCCGTGGTCGAGGGGCTGCGCGAGGGCGGCCTCGAATCCCGGCACTCGCGGCGCAAGCCCGCCGGGGTCGCGCTCGTCGGCGGCGGGCCCGGCGACCCGGGGCTGATCACCGTCCGCGGCCGGCAGCTCCTCGCGATGGCCGACGTCGTGGTCGCCGACCGGCTCGCCCCCGGCGGCCTGCTGGACGAGCTGCCCCCCGACGTCGAGGTCCTCGACGCCGCCAAGATCCCCTACAGCCGGACCGTCGCGCAGGACCGCATCAACGAGTACCTGGTCGAGCACGCCCGGCAGGGGCGCTTCGTCGTCCGGCTGAAGGGCGGCGACCCGTTCGTGTTCGGCCGGGGCGGCGAGGAGGCCCTGTACTGCGCGCGGCACGGCGTCCCGGTCACGGTCGTCCCGGGCATCACCAGCGCGGTCGCCGTGCCGTCCGCGGCGGGCATCCCGGTGACCCACCGCGGCGTCGCGCAGGAGTTCCACGTGATCTCCGCGCACGTCCCGCCGGGGCACCCCGACTCGACCGTCGACTGGGCGGCGCTCGGCCGCAGCGGCGGCACGATCGTCCTGCTCATGGCGGTCGAGCGGATGACGCTGATCGCGGCGGCCCTCATGCGCTATGGTCGGTCGTCCGACACGCCGGTCGCCGTCGTCCAGGACGGCACCCTCCCCGGCCAGCGGACGCTGACGGCGACGCTGGGCACGGTGGCCGGTGCGATGGCCGCCGGTGAAGTCCGGCCCCCGGCGATCGTGGTCGTGGGCGACGTCGTCAACGTGGCACGAGAGATCGACATGATTCGAGCGGACATGGGACGGGATCCGTGACACCCCCCGCAGAGCAGAGCGCGGTCCACGACGAGGAGGCCGGCGCCGGTCCGGCCCGCGGAGCGGGCGACTCCGCCGCGCCCGGCGAGGGCGCCGCGCCCGGCGCGGACGCGTCCGGCAAGGGCGCGCGGCGGCGGCGGACGGGCACGCGGTCCAAGAAGGAGCCCGGCTACACGGACGACAAGGACCGCGAGCCCGAGGCCGACCCCGCGGCGGCCGAGGCCGGGGACGACGCCCGGCCCGAGAAGCCGAAGCGCGCGCGCCGGCGCGCCGTCCGCCCTGCGCGCGGCACCGTCCACCAGGGCGAGCTGACCCGGGCGCTGAACGTCCTGCGCGAGCAGCTCGGCGCGTTCGACTTCCTGCTGGACGTGCCCGGCGTCGAGGAGGCCCGCGAGGCCCGCGACGAGCTGCGCGACCAGCTCCAGGACTACGTCCTGCCGCGCATCCAGGCCGCGGGCGCGCCGATGCTCGTGGTGCTCGGCGGGTCCACCGGCGCGGGCAAGTCCACGCTGGTCAACACGCTCGTCGGGTCGCGGGTGAGCGCCACCGGCGTGCTCCGCCCGACCACCAGCAGCCCCATCCTCGTCTGCCATCCCGACCACGCGCGCTGGTTCCTGGAGGGCCCGATGCTGCCCGGCATGGGACGCGTCCGCGGCCCCGCCCCCGACGCGATCGCGGGCGACCAGCTCGTCGTGATCACCAGCGACGTCCTGCCGCCCGGCCTCGCCCTCCTCGACAGCCCCGACTTCGACTCCGTCTTCGAGGACCACTACGAGTTCGCGACCAAGCTGATGGCCGCGGCCGACCTGTGGCTGTGCGTCACGACCGCCGCCCGGTACGCCGACGCGCAGGTGTGGCAGATGCTGCAACGCGCCAAGGAGAACGGCGCCACGATCGGGGTCGTGCTGTCCCGCGTCCCGCAGGGCGCCGGGCCGCAGGGCGCCGAGATCGTCGAGCACTTCGGCGCCATGCTGGACGAGAACGAGGTCGGCGACGCGCGCCGGTTCACCGTCCCGGAGACCCGCGTCGAGGACAGCCGCCTCCCCGAGGAGACCGTCGCCGACATCCGCGCCTGGCTGACCGGCGTCGCCGAGGACGCCGAGGACCGCGAGATCGTCATCGAGGACACCCTCGCCGCCGTGCTGGACAGCTTCCGCACCCGCGTCCCCGAGCTGGCCCGGCAGGTCGAGGCGCAGGTCGCGCAGCGCACCGAGCTGGCGCGGGAGGTCGACGCCGGGTACGGCACCGCGCTCGCCGAACTGGACGAGGCCACCCGCAACGGCTCGCTGCTGCGCGGCGAGGTCCTCGCCCGCTGGCAGGACTTCGCGGGCACCGGCGACCTGCTGCGCTCGCTGCACGCCCAGCGGCCCCGGCGCGGCCGGTCCGCGAGCCGGCGGCGGCGCAGCAGCCCGGCCCGCGTCCGCGCGCTCAAGGCGGCGCTGCGCAGCGGGCTCGAATCGCTGATCATGGCGTCCGCCGAGCACGGCGCCGAGCAGGTCATCGCCCGCTGGCGGGACCACCCGGCCGGACGGCAGGTCCTCGCCGGGACCGGCGCCGAGCTCGTGCACGTCTCCCCGGAGCTGTCGCGCCGCGTCACCCGGGCCGTCAGCGCCTGGCAGGACCACGTCCAGGAGCTGATCCGCACCGAGGGCGTCACCAAGCGCTCGGTCGCGAAGCTGGTCTCGTTCGACACCGAGGCGGTCTCGCTCGTCCTGATGATCGGGCTGCTCGGGTACGGCACGTCCGAGGTGGCCGTGGAGGGCGGCAACAGCGCCGTCCCGCAGCGGCTGCTGAAGGCGCTGTTCGGCGCCGAGTCGCTGCGCGGCATGGGCGCCAAGGCCCGCGCCGACCTGCGCAGCCGCATCGGGATGCTGTTCGACGAGGAGGCCATCAGGTTCGGGCAGGTGCTCGATTCCGCCGGCATCCCGGACGAGACCGTCCCCGTCCAGCTCTACCAGGCCACCTACAACCTTGAGGTTGCCCGATGACCACCTCGGCCATCCCCGCGAACCCGCCCGCGGAAACCGGTGGGATCCCGCTCCCGGGCCCCGGCGACGGCACCGCTCCCGGGGGGCCGCCCGGGCTGACCGAGCGGCTCAACGGTCTCGACCGGCTCGTCCAGGCGGGCGTCGGACGGCTCGACCAGCCCGTCCTGGAGGACGCCGCCGCGCTCCTCGACCGGGCCGGGCAGCGCCTGCGGCTGTCCGGCGACCACACCGTCGTGACCCTCGCGGGCGGCACCGGCAGCGGCAAGTCGTCCCTGTTCAACGCGATCTGCGGGCTCGAACTGTCGCCCACCGGGATGCGGCGGCCGATGACGTCCCAGGCGCACGCCTGCGTCTGGGGGCTGGACGGCGCGGGCCCCCTGCTCGACTGGCTGGACGTCGACAAGCGGCACCGCTACGCCCGCGCCAGCGCCCTCGACCTGGAACGCGCCGACGCCTCGCTGCAGGGGCTCGTCCTCATCGACCTGCCCGACCACGACTCGATCCAGGCGATGCACCGCGCCGAGGTCGACCGGTTCGTCACGATCGCCGACCTGCTGGTCTGGGTCGTCGACCCGCAGAAGTACGCGGACGCGGCGCTGCACCGCAACTACATCGTCCCGTTCGCGCGGCACACGGGCGTCACCCTCATCGTGCTGAACCAGGTCGACCGGCTCGCCCCGCACGAGATCGACGACTGCGTCGCCGACCTGCGCCGCCTGCTGGAGGCCGAGGGCCTCGCCGACCCGCGGATCGTGACCACCTCCGCCGTCGCCGAGGACGGCGTCTACGGCTTCCGCGACATCCTCGTCGACACCGTCGCCGCGCGCCGCGCCCGCACCGAGCGGCTGTCGGCGGACGTCGACCGGGTCGCCGAGCGGTTCGCCGGGTACCGGCTCGACGGCGAGCCCCCGACGACCGTGGACGACGGGCGGCGCGGCGACCTCGTCCAGGCGCTGACCGACGCGGCGGGCGCGCCCGCCGTCGCCGAGGCCATGGAGAGCGCCTACGAGCTGCGCGCCGCCGACTTCGTCGGCTGGCCGGTCGCCGCGATCGTCGCGCGGCTGCGCTCGGACCCGCTGCGCCGGATGCGGCTCACCGAGCTGCGCGAGGAGCTGCGCGGCGCCTTCACCGGGCCGATCGGCGCGCAGCAGGGCGACGTCGACAACGCGCTCCAGGGCGTCACCGAGGGCATCACGCCCGAGCTGCCCGCCCACTGGGGGCGGTCCGTCCGCGCCGCCGCCCGCGCGCACGCGACCGAGATCCCCGAGGCGCTCGGCGAGTCCCTGAAGGACGCCCTGCCCACGTTCAACCAGGTGCCGCGCTGGTGGTGGCTGGTCAAGACCTGGCAGTACTTCCTCGTCCTGGTCGCCGTGCTCAGCGTCGTCTGGATCGGCCTCCTCCTCGCCTACGGCGTGTTCGACGTCGGCGGCGACGACCCGGGCGGCCTCGTCGGGGAGCCGGGCCTGATCCCCTACGTCGCCGTGCTCGTGGTGTGCACGCTCGGGATGGGGTGGCTCACCGCGTCCGCGTGCCGGAACCTCGTGGCGCTGTCGTCCGCCAAGCACGGCGAGAAGATGGAGCACCACATGCGGGTCGGCATCGAGCGGGTCGCGCGCGAGAAGGTGATCGTCCCCATCGAGGAGGACCTCCAGGTGTACGCCCGCTTCCGCCGCGACGTGGACGTCGCGCTCGGCCGCACCTGAGTTATCCACAATCGCGGCTTCGCTTCCGGGGGCCGGTCGCGCTGCGTCACCGTTGACTCGTCAGCACAGAGACCGCACGAGTCTTCACGGAGGACGCTCATGAACGAGGCGCACGTCACCATCACCGGCTGGGTCGCGGCCGAACCCCGCTACGCCGTCACCGCCAACGGGACGCCGTTCCTGTCGCTGCGGGTCGGCTGCACGCCGCGCCGCTTCGACCGCCAGACCGGCCAGTGGCAGGACGACGATGCCCTGTTCCTGACCGTCAACTGCTGGCGGGGCCTCGCCGACAACGTCAACGCGTCCGACTTCCAGCGCGGCACGCCCGTCCTGGTCACCGGCCGCCTGCGGATCCGCCAGTACGAGCGCGACGACCAGTGGCGCTTCTCCGCCGAGGTCGAGGCCCTCACCCTCGGCCCCGACCTGACCCGCGGCACCGCCGACTTCCGCGCCGCCCAGCGCAACGGCCCCCTGACCGAGGAGGACCGCCGCCTCGCCCGCGAAACCGCCGACGAATGGGCCCTGACCCCGACCGAAGAACCCCAACCCAAGGCCGCCTGACCCACCCCGGGCAGGTGCCGACGACGCAGTCCGGACGTCCCGGTCGAGCATGCGCCTGACCCACCCCGGGCAGGCGCCGACGACTGAGTCCGGACGTCCCGGCCGAGCATGGACCGGCCCACCCCGGGCAGGTGCCGACGACGAAGTCCGGACGTCTCGGTCGAGCATGCGGCTGACCCACCCCGGGCAGGTGCCGACGACGAAGTCCGGACGTCTCGGTCGAGCATGCGGCTGACCCACCCCGGGCAGGTGCCGACGACGAAGTCCGGACGTCTCGGTCGAGCATGCGGCTGACCCACCCCGGGCAGGCGCCGACGACGAAGTCCGGACGTCT
>NZ_BCQP01000047.1 GCF_001552135.1 Actinomadura chibensis NBRC 106107
TGGCCGAGCATGCGGCTGACCCACCTCGGGCAGGTGCCGACGACTAGGTCCGGACGTCTCGGCCGAGCATGGACCGGCCCACACGCGGTAACGGCGGTGGCCTCGGCGGCGGTGGCTGAGCGGGTGGTGGCTGAGCGGGTGGTGGTGTCGGGGGCTGGGGACTGGAGGTTTTCCGGCAGGTGGGAAGGGCGCCCGGCCTTCGAGGGGTCGGCGGGGCGCGGGCCGGGCCGGTGGGCCCTGAGGGGGGAAGTGGGGGGAGGTGTTTCTCCGGGGAGCGGGGGCGTGGCCGGCAGTGGTTCGGCTGCCGGTCGGCGCCCCCGCACCGTCGGGGTTCTGCGGCCTGGTCAGATCCAGGAAACGCCGCGCATGGTGTATCCCCCTCAGGATGTGCCGGGGACCGCGACTCCGCGGTCCCTGATGCGGGGCGACCTCGGCGGTCACCCGCATGTGCGTTCCCGAACGTACCTGTTTCACGCCCCTTCCGCACACGTTGCAACTATCGTGTTACACAACGTGATGCGCGTAAGGGGGAAGGATGACGGCAGTGCAGTCGTCCGCCGAGGACCGTGGTGGGGAGCTGGCCCGCAGGCCCAGGCGCCGGGCGCTTCTGGGGCGTCCGCCCCTGCTCCTGGTCTACGTTCCGGTGGTCGTCGCCGTCCATCTGGGGCTGATCGCCGGGGGGCTGGTCGAGACGCCGTTCCGGATCGGCGACGTGACGACGTTCGCGGCCCTCCTCGCGTGCAGCGCGGTGTGCATCGAGGCGTCCCGGCGGCTCGGCATGCCCGCCGGGGTCGCGCGCGACCTGCTGTCGGCGTGGTGGCTGCCGGTGGCGCTGCTGCTCCCGCCGGTGTACTCGCTGCTGCTGCCGGTGCCGCTCCAGGCGCTGCTGCAGTTCCGGGTGCGGCGGACGCTGATCTACCGGCGGGTGCTGGTCGCGGCGGCGTACGGGATCGCCGGGGCGGGGGCGTCCGGCGTGTTCCACCTGGTGGTGCCGGAGCCGTTAGAGGGGGCGCGCGACTGGGTCGTCGACGGGTATCCGGGCATCCCGGCGGCGGTCGGGTGCGCCGCGCTGTTCACCGTGGTGAACACCGCGATCGTCGCGATCGCCGCGCACGCGGCCAACCCGGAGAGCCGCTGGCGCGACGTCCTCTGGACGCGCGAGATCCTCCTGCTGGACGTGGTCGAGCTGTGCGTCGGCATCCTCGTCGCGATCACGAGCGCGCTGTCGCTCGGCCTGCTCCTCCTCGCGCTGCCCCCGGTCGTCCTGCTGCAGCGGAGCCTGATGCACCAGCAGCTCCAGGCCGCCGCCCGGACCGACGCCAAGACCGGCCTGCTCAACGCCTCGGCGTGGCAGCGCGAGGCCGACACCGAGCTGTCCCGCGCCCAGCGCACCCACGACGCCGTCGCCCTCCTGCTGATCGACATCGACCACTTCAAGCGCGTCAACGACACCCACGGCCACCTCATGGGCGACCAAGTGCTCGTCGGGGTGGCGAGCACGCTCTGCCACCAGCTCCGCGACTACGACGTCGTCGGGAGGTTCGGCGGCGAGGAGTTCGTGGTCCTCCTCCCCGGCGCCGACACCGTGGAGGCGTGCCGGGTGGCCGAGCGGCTCCGCGGCCGGGTGCGGCGCCTCGCCGTCCCGGCGGAGGAGGGCACGGTGACGGTCACGGTGTCCGTCGGCGTCGCGCTGTTCCGCACCCACGGCGAAGACCTGCTGGAGCTGATGGCCGCCGCCGACCTGGCGCTGTACCGTGCCAAGTCGTCCGGCCGCGACCGCGTGTGCCTCCCCGCCCTCGACGGCCCCCCGGCCCCCACCGCCTAACCTCCCGCGACGCGACGAAGCGGTGCCCGCGACCCTCTAGGCTTGACGATATGGCCGAGTACATCTACACGATGCAGCGTGTGCGCAAGGCACATGGCGACAAGGTCGTCCTCGACGACGTCACCCTGCACTTCCTCCCCGGCGCGAAGATCGGCGTCCTGGGACCGAACGGCACCGGTAAGTCGACGCTGCTCCGCATGATGGCCGGTCTGGAGCAGCCGTCCAACGGCGACGCGCGCCTCATGCCCGGGTACACGGTCGGCATGCTCCAGCAGGAGCCCCCGCTGAACGAGGAGAAGACCGTCCTCGGGAACGTGCAGGAGGGCGTCGCCGAGACCAAGGCGATGATCGACCGCTTCAACGAGATCGCCGAGAAGATGGCGACGGACTACTCCGACGAGCTCATGGAGGAGATGGGCAAGCTCCAGGAGCAGCTCGACCACCGCAACGCGTGGGACCTCGACAGCCAGCTCGAACAGGCCATGGACGCGCTCCGCTGCCCGCCCGGCGACGCCGACGTGACCAAGCTGTCGGGCGGTGAGCGCCGCCGCGTCGCGCTGTGCAAACTCCTCCTCGAAGCGCCCGACCTGCTTCTGCTGGACGAGCCCACCAACCACCTCGACGCCGAGAGCGTCCAGTGGCTGGAGCAGTTCCTCGCCAAGTACGAGGGCACCGTCCTGGCCGTCACCCACGACCGCTACTTCCTCGACAACGTCGCCACGTGGATCCTGGAGCTCGACCGGGGCCGCTGCTACCCGTACGAGGGCAACTACTCCACCTACCTGGAGAAGAAGGCCGACCGCCTCAAGGTCGAGGGCAACAAGGACGCCAAGCGCAAGAAGCGCCTCCAGGACGAGCTGGAGTGGGTCCGGTCCAACCCCAAGGCCCGCCAGACGAAGAGCAAGGCCCGCCTGGAGCGGTACGAGGAGATGGCCGCCGAGGCCGCCAAGACCCGCAAGCTCGACTTCGAGGAGATCCAGATCCCGCCGGGCCCCCGCCTCGGCAACACGGTGATCGTCGCGGACAAGCTGACGAAGGGCTTCGAGGACCGCGTCCTCATGGACGACCTGTCCTTCAACCTCCCGCCGAACGGCATCGTCGGCGTCATCGGCCCGAACGGCGTCGGCAAGACCACGCTGTTCCGGATGATCGTCGGCGAGGAGCGGCCGGACGCGGGCGAACTGCGGCTCGGCGAGACCGTCAAGGTCTCCTACGTCGACCAGGGCCGCGGCGGCATCGACCCCAAGAAGACGGTCTGGCAGGTCGTGTCGGACGGTCTCGACCACATCAACGTGGGCCAGGTCGAGATGCCGTCCCGCGCCTACGTCGCCGCGTTCGGGTTCAAGGGCCCCGACCAGCAGAAGCCGTCCGGCGTCCTGTCCGGCGGGGAGCGCAACCGGCTCAACCTGGCGCTCACCCTCAAGCTGGGCGGCAACGTCCTGCTGCTGGACGAGCCGACCAACGACCTCGACACCGAGACCCTGTCCAGCCTGGAGAACGCCCTCCTGGAGTTCCCCGGCTGCGCCGTGATCACCTCGCACGACCGGTGGTTCCTCGACCGCATCGCGACGCACATCCTCGCGTGGGAAGAGGGCTCGAACTGGTTCTGGTTCGAGGGCAACTTCGCCGACTACGAGAAGAACAAGATCGAGCGCCTCGGCGCCGACGCGGCCCGTCCGCACCGCGTGACGCACCGCAAGCTCACCCGCGACTGATCCGCCCGCCCCGCGGGCGCGCCGGGCGCGCCCGCGGGGACGGAACCTACTGCGGGTAACATCGGGCCGAACCGGTTTCCCGTACCCCCAGGCGAGGACATGCAGCAGACCGACCTGCCCGAGGCCGAGTACCGGCACGTCTACGAGTTCCACATCCGGTTCGGCGACATCGACTCCCAGGGCCACGTGAACAACGTCAAGTTCCTCGGCTACCTGGAGGACGCCCGGCTGGAGATGTTCCACGGCGACCCGGTGCGCAAGGGGGAGCAGCCGGTCCGCGGCATGGTCATCTCGCGGCACGAGATCGACTACCGGCTGCCGCTGCTGCCGACCGTCTACCCGATCCGGGTCGAGTCGTGGGTGACCGAGGCCCGCGCCGCGTCGTTCAAGCTGGCCTACGAGGTGCGGGACGACGACAACGTCTACGCCGAGGCGACGTCCACCCTCGTCGCGTTCGACCCGGAGACGAACCGGCTGCGCCGCTTCACCCCGGCGGAGCGGGAGTTCATCGGGCGCTACCTGGCGCCGGGCGCATGACCGCGCTGGCGGGGACGCCGCCCCGGCTCGGCCGCGTCCGGTCGGAGGTGCGGCTCCGCGTCGTCCAGATGGCGGACGCCGAGGCGCTCGCCGCGCTGTACGCGGAGAACCGCGACTACCTGCGCCCCTGGGAGCCGGTCCGGGGCGACGCGTACTTCACCGTCGACGGCCAGCGCGACAACCTCCAGCACCTGGTCGAGGCGTACGCGACGGGCGAGATGTGGCCCGGCGTGATCCTGCTGGAGGGCGAGATCGCCGGACGGATCACGCTCAACAACGTCCTGCGCGGCCCCCTGCAGAGCTGCTTCCTCGGCTACTGGGTGGCGCGCGCGCACGCCGGACGCGGCGTCGCGACCGAGGCGGTGCGCCTCGCCCTGGACGTCGCCTTCGGCGACCTCCGGCTCCACCGCGTCGAGGCGTTCACGAGGGTCGACAACCACGCGTCGCAGCGCGTCCTGGAACGGAACGGCTTCACCGTCGTGGGCACGGCCCGCCGCCACATCCACCTGGACGGCCGCTGGCACGACGAACGCTTCTACGAACGCCTGGCCCCCTGGGACGACGGCATAACCCCCACCCCACCCACCTAACCGCCCCACGACCACCCCACCACCCAGCACCACCACCCCACCCCCGCTCGCCGCCTGCTTGTGCGCCGTCCGCTTGTGCGCCGTCCGCCTGTGCCGTCCGCCCGTGTGCTGTTCGCCTGTGCGCTGTTCGCCCGTGTGCTGTTCGCCTGTTCGCCTGTTCGCCTGTGTTGTCCCCCCGCGCTTTTCGCCTGTGCGCTGGCCATCCGTGTGCTGTCTGACCGCGTGCTCTCCGCCCGGTGTACGTCCGCCCGTGGGCTGTTCGGTCGTCTGCAGTTGGGTCGTGTGCAGTTTGGTCGTGCGGTGTTCGCCCGTGCGGTGTTCGGTCGTGTGCTGTTCGGTTGGGCGGGTTCGGTTTGGCGGCGCTCCGCGTTCGGGTGGGCGCTGGGTGCTGTGGGCGGGTGGGGCGTGACAACTGACCTGTCACGGATAGGTAACAAGCGCAACAGCAATCCGTTTTCGGCACCCTTCTCCCTCTAAGGTCGCGACGCGAATGTGGAGAACCCACGCGAAAGGGGCACTAATGCGGCGCGTCTCACGAGGAGCGATGGCACTGCTGCTCGCCGCCGGAATGACCGGGGCGGGCGTCACGGCGGCGCAGGCGGGCACCACGCAGGCGAGCCCGGCCCAGCGGGGAACGGCCCAGGCCGTCGACATCCTTGATCAGCTCAAGGCGATTCCCGGAATGCAGGTGACGGAGAAGACCTCGTCACTGCCCGGCTACCGTTGGTTCTGGCTCGAATACCGGCAGCCCGTGGACCACCGGAAGCCGCGCGGGCAATGGTTCGAGCAGCGCATCATGCTGCAGCACAAGGCGTCCGACCGGCCGATGGTGCTCTACACCAGCGGTTACAACACGCCGGAGACGATGTTCACGGCCGAGCCGACCGCGCTCGTCGACGGGAACCAGATCTCCGTGGAGTACCGGTACTTCACGCCGTCCCGTCCCGAGCCCGCGGACTGGTCGAAGGACGACATCTGGCAGGCCGCCACCGACGAGCACCGCCTCATCGGCGCGCTGAAGAGGATTTACAAGGGCAAGTGGATTTCGACGGGCGCCAGCAAGGGCGGCATGACCGCCGTCTACCACAAGCGCTTCTACCCGCGTGACGTGGACGGAAGCGTCGTGTACGTGGCCCCCAACGACGTGAACAACAACGACGACCACGCCTACGACGACTTCTTCAAGAAGGTCGGCACCGACCCGCAATGCCGCGCCCATGTCAAGGCGCTCGCCCGCGAGTTCCTGAAGCGCCGTCCCGCCATGCTCAAGCGCTTCAAGGCCGCCGCCGACGAGGGCGGCTGGACGTTCAACATCCTGCGCACGCAAGATCGCGCGTTCGAGAACTCGGTAATGGACTACGAGTGGGCGTTCTGGCAGTACAGCCTGCAGTCCGACTGCGCGTCGCTGCCCGCGGTGAACGCGTCCGACGACGACATCTACCAGACGCTCGACACCATTTCCGGGCTCTCTTTCTACAGCGACCAGGGACTCCAGCCCTACATTCCGTACTACTACCAGGCGGGCACCCAGCTCGGCTGGCCCACGCCGCAGTTCAAGAACCTGCGCCCGCTGCTGCGCTACGAGAGCAGCTACCAGCCGCGCACGTACGTCCCGCGTGACATTCCGATGCGGTTCGACGGCGGAAAGGCGATGCGCGACATCGACCGCTGGGTGCGCGGAAACGCCAACCACATGCTGTTCCTCTACGGCTCGAACGACCCGTGGGGCTCCGAGCCGTTCCGCCTCGGGCACGGCAGCCGCGACTCGGCCGTCTACGTCGCGCCCGGCATGAACCACAGCGCCCGCCTGATCGACAAGCTCACCGCGGACCAGAAGGCGAAGGCCATCGCCTCCCTCAAGCGCTGGGCCGGTGTCGAGGCGGGCACGCAGTCGCTGAAGGCCGCCCCGGCGGCCGACGACCCGCTGCAGCTCCAGCGCCCGCCGCTGTAGCCCCGGAAGGCCGGTAGCGGAACCCGCGGTGTGCCCGGCCCGTGCGTTGACCCCTGGCACGGGCCCGGCACACCGTGCCGCTTTCTCGGCCGCCTCAGCAGCAGGCACAGGCGAGCCGGAGCGCGGCGGCCCAGTGCAAGTCGAAGCCCGTCCGCGTGGAGGCTAGAGCGCGTCCGCCTGAGCCGGAGCCCGTTCATGTGGGAGCCGGAGCGGCGTCCGGTGGAAGCCGAAGCGCGTGCGCGTGGAGGCCGGAGGGCGTCCGGGCGGGAGCCGGAGCGCGTTCGCGTGTGAGCTGAATAGCGTCCGCGTAGAGGCCGGAGGGCGTCCGCGTGGGGGCCCGAGGGCGTGCGCGGGCTAGCGGCGGCTTCGCGTGTGGGCGGAAGCCCGCGTCCGCGTTCGGGTCGGGCTAGCGGGCTGACGGGGCGTTGACGAGGCTCTGGGCGGCCATCGTGAAGTAGTTCCAGAGCTGCCGCTCCAGGGGCTCGGGCAGCTTCAGCTCCTCGACGGCGACCCGCATGTGGCGCAGCCAGGCGTCCCGCTGGGCCTCGTCGATCACGAAGGGGACGTGCCGCATCCGCAGCCGCGGATGCCCGCGCCGCTGGCTGTAGGTCGACGGTCCGCCCCAGTACTGGATCAGGAACAGCCGGAGCCGCTCCTCGGCGGGGCCGAGGTCTTCCTCGGGGTAGAGGGCGCGGAGGTCGGGGTCGTCCGCGACGCCCTGGTAGAAGCGGTGCACCAGGCGATGGAAGGTCTCCTCGCCGCCGACCGCCTCATAGAAGGTCACCTGTTCAGCCATAGCGCTCCCCACCCTATGCGAGACCCCGCGCGGACCGCGGCCGGGTTCGGATCTTGACCGGCTACGGCGCCGGGGTGGCGACCGTCACGCCCGCCTCGTCGAACGACCGCTTGACCCGTTCGCGCAGCTCACGCGCCACGTCGCCCTGCCTGCCCGGCGCCGTCTTCAGCACGACGCGGATCACGAGCGCGTCCCCGGCGAGCGCCTGCACGCCCCACACCGACGGCTCCTCCAGGACGAGGTCGTTCCACGGCCCGTCCGCGGCCATCTCGTCGGCGGTGTTCTGCAGGATCTCCTTGACCTTCTCGGTGTCCTCGTGGATGTCGACCGGGATGTCGAGGACGGCGCGGCCCCAGTTCTGCGACTCGTTCCCGACCTTCTTGATCTCGCCGTTCGGGACGTACCAGACGACGCCGTTCACGTCCCGCATCCGCGTGACCCGCAGCGTGACCGCCTCGACCGTGCCTTTGGCGCCGCCCACGTCGATGATGTCGCCGACGCCGTACTGGTCTTCGAGCAGCATGAACAGCCCGGCGAGGAAGTCCTTGACGATGTTCTGCGCGCCGAACCCGACGGCGACCCCGATGACGCTCGCGCTGGCCAGGATCGGCGCGATGTTGAGGCCGATGGAGCCGAGGATGCTGAACGCCGCCGTCCCCATGATCACGATGGACGCGATCGAGCGCAGCACCGAGCCGAGCGTCTGCGCCCGCTGCGCCCGCCGCTTGTTGAGCAGGACGGGGTTGCCGTCGAAGACCGTCCGGGAGCGCTCCCGGACCTTCTCCGCCATCGTCCCCTCGGCCATCTGCATCGTGACCTTGCTGATCATCCGGTGCGCGAGGTTGCGCACGATCAGCGCGATCACGAAAGTCAGGATGATCTTGGAGAGGGTGCCCAGCGGGGCGTCGAGCCAGTCCGCGTAGAACTTCGTGAACCCGCTGTTGTGCGAGATGTTCCAGACGAGCCTGCACGCGGTGGTCGGCGTCGAGTCGCCGCACGCTGCCTCAGGGGTGCCGTCCTGCGCCCACGGCAGCATCGGAGCGACGGCGAGTGACATACGAAGGACCCTCCCCGGCCATTGTGGTGCCTGGACACCGCACCGTGCCCCCGGCGGGTACGAGCCTGATCGTAGGGGACGTATCCGACCGGTTCGTACTTACGTCGGGGATGGTCACGGCTGGCCGGGGAGGGTTGGTCCGGTGGGCGCGCCCCTGCCGCGCCCGCGACCGCCGCGCTGTCTCCAGCCGCGGGGCGCGGGGCGCGCCCGGTCTCCGGGACGTTCCGGCGGCCGCCGGAACGCCGGTGCCCCCCGGGTCAGTGCCGCAGCGGCTGCAGGACGTGCGCCAGCTTCAGGGCGGCGCCGCCGACGTCGTCCACCCGGTGCATCCGCTCGCCCCACGACCACCAGAAGTAGTGGTCCTTGGTCTCGGGGGCGGGGGCGCACGTCACGTCCTCCGCGAGGCTCGCGGCCTCCGGGTTCACGACCCGCAGGAACGCCGGGCCCGAACGGGTCCGGACGACGCGGGCGACGAGCCCCCGCGTGTCGAGCTCGTGCTCAAGCTGTTCGAGGTAGCCGACGCGTCTGTCGCTGACCACCTTCGCACCCCCTCCGTAGGCGAGCCCCGGCCGCGTTGCCGGGCGGGCTCCGCGAGCACCGACGAGTGACCGACCGGGGATCGACCGGCGCTCTACCGGTGATCGACTCTGTGGAGCCGTTCGGTCACTCGCGGCGAGAATTGCAACTCTCACGGTGCCCGGTCAAGTGACCCGGCGTCCGGCGGAGAACCGGATTACCCCACCTCAGGGGAAGTCTCCACCCCTACGGAGGAAGATTCTCTACCCACGGAGTGCGGGACCCATCCAGTACGTCACCACTTCCGCGGAATCGCTTGGCCCGCACTGTGACGAGGGTTACGCTGCGTGCGCGAGAGATTATCTCTCGTGGCCAACCACAATGACCGGTCGCCGTGGCCGGGACGAACGCCCTCCCCCCCGGGAAACGACGTCCCCGCCCGACGGTGGAGGAGGCCGGGATGTCGGATCCCCCCCGCAAGGAAACGGACGTGGCCCGCCGGATCCGCGCGCACGCCCTGGCCCGCGGCCGCGGGCCGGTCGAGATCGCGCAGGAGATCCACGAGGCGTGCGGGCCGCTGTTCGGCACCAGCCGGGTCAAGGCGCACCGCCTCGCCCACGGCGTCGCCCTCTCCGACATCGTCGCCCAGGTCAAGGCCCTCTACGAGGTGGACGGCAAGCCCCCGCCCCGGTTAGGCGAGACGCTCCTGTCCGCCTACGAGAGCGGCTACAAGCGCCCCGGCCCCGAGTACCTCCACTACCTGTGCGCCGTCTACCGGGTCGAGCCCGACGCGCTCGACTACCAGAGCCCCTGCATCTGCGGACGCGGTCACGCCGTCCGCGCGGGCGCCGGCAACGTCCCCCAGCCCCGGGTGTCCGAGCGGCGCCCGGCCCAAGACCCCGACGCGCTCGTCGGGGCCATCGTCCCCAGGTCCGGAGAGCGGCCCTGGGCGACGGTGACCGACCTCCGGGGCCCCGACCGCGCAGACGGCCCCCTGAACATTGATGTGGGAGAGGAGGACATCGTGCTTCGTAGGACCCTTCTGCAACTTCTGGCCGGAGCGGGCGTGGCGCTCGACGGTCAGTTCCTTGGGGCGGTCGACAACCTGCGCCGCAAGATGGACGACACCCTCGTCGGCGCGACCGTCTCGCCGACCATGCTCGACCAGTGGGAGGAGACCACTTACGGCTACGGCCAGCAGTACCAGGCCACCCCTTCCCTGCGCATGCTCTGCGACGTCCTGCTGGACTTCAGCGAGGTGCGGCGGATGTGCGACAAGCGGCAGCCGGTCGAGCTCCAGGAGCGGCTGTGCCGGATCGCGGCCCAGCTGTCCGGGCTGTCCGGCCTGATCATGATCAACCTCGGCGACCACCGGCTGGCGCGCTCGTTCTTCCGCACCGCGCGCACCGCCGCCGACGAGACCGGCGACCGGCAGCTGCGCGCCTGGGTGACCGTCCGGGAGTCGCTCGTCCCCATGTACTACGGCGACCCGCGCGAGGCGCTGCACCTCGCCCGCAAGGCGCAGGACCTCGCCGGCCGGACGCCCGGCGTCGCCGCCGCCATGGCCCCCGCCGTGGAGGCCCGCGCGCTCGGCATGCTCGCGATGCGCGGCCGCGGCGACGCCGCCCCGAGCGCCCGGCGCGCCCTCGTCCGCGGCCGCTCGGTCTTCGACCAGCTCTCCAAGACCGACACCGGCGACCTGGTGTACGGGTTCACCGACCGGCAGATGGCCTTCTACGAAGGCGACACCTTCACGAGCCTCGGCGACCACAAGCACGGCGACGAGGCGCTCAGCCACGCCCTCACCCTCTACTCGCCCACCGACCGCGTCGACCTCACCCTCGTCCGCCTCGACCGGGCCATGTGCAAACTCCACAGCGGCAACCCCGACGCCGCGCTCGCCGCCGGGCAGGAGGCCATCCACGACCTGCCGCCCGACCACCGGTCCGACATCCTCGTGCACCGCGCCCGCCAGATCGGCGCCGCCGTCTCCGCGAAACACGGCGAGATCCCCGGGCTGAAGGACTTCTACGAGGCCCTCTCCGGGCCCTTCGTGCAGAGTCCGACGCAGGGCCGCCCGTCCGTCCCGCCGTCCGAGCAGGTCTGACGCGGCATGGGCACGCCCGACAACGCCTCCTGGCCGGGCCACCCCGCCCGCACCCTCGTCCGGCTACGGGACGAGCCGCCCGAGTGGCGCTTCGGAGAACTCCGGCTGCGCCGCTACCACGCCTCCGACCACGGCGTCGTCCTCGCCCTGCACCGCGAGGGCCTGGCCCAGGTCGGCCTGCGCCCCGGCGACGGCGTCTACTACGACCACGACTTCTTCCGCATGGACGACATCTACCTCCGCAACGACGGCGAGTTCCTCGTCGGCGAGATCGACGGCGGCATCGTCGCGATGGGCGGCCTGCGCCGGGCCGACCTCGTCCCCGGCGGCCGCGCCCGCGCCTACGGCGGCTACGCCCCCGGCACCCCCGCGCTCGACGCCGCCGAAATGGTCCGGCTCCGCGTCCTGCCCGCACTGCAACGCCGCGGCTACGGAGCCGCGCTCGTCCAAGCCCTGGAAGAACGCGCCGTCGAATACGGCTACCGCGTCCTGCGCGCCGACACGACCGAACTCCAGGAGCCCGCCCTCGCCCTCTACCGCAAATTCGGCTGGACGGAGACCCGCCGCGAGACCATCGGCGGCATCGTCAACATCTACATCGAGAAACCGCTCCGTTGAACACCTGAGCCGCGGGGTCGTCACGCCGGTGGCGCGGCCCGACGGGACGGCCCCGCTTGTTTATTGCGTTTCTCTCCTCCTTCGGGCCTTGGCGGCCCTCCATCGTCGAGAAACGCGGTGCGATCGCTGCATCGCTCCGGCTCGCCTTGCGGCTCGCTGCGCGATCAGGTTCTCGCTTCGCTCGAACCTGCCTTCGGACGCGATCGCGACCGTTTTGGTTGTTGCGGGGTTCTGTGGTGGCTGGGGTCGGTGCAGTAGACGGTGCGGGTTTTTGCCGCTCGCTCGCTGGCGCTCGCTTCGCTTTTTGGGTCGGCCAGGTTCTCGCTTCGCTTGCACCTGGCCTTGCCTTAGTGCGGTCGGCTTGCGCCTACCAACTGCATGAAGGGGTAGCGGTGCTGCTTTATGTTCTTGAAGCCTCGGGTTCTTAGGGCTGCTGTTATTTCTTTGTCGCCGAAGATTTTGTAGCCAGTGGTTCGGCGTAGTAGGGATCGGGCTGCGGGTGGGGTTGGGAGTATGGCTGGGTGGCGGGATGTCAGGATTACCAGGTGGCCGCCTGGTTTTAGGGCGCGGGTCATGCCGTCTATCGCTGCCCAGGGGTCGTTGAACAGGTAGAGGGCGCCGAAGCAGGATACGGCGTCGAAGGCGGCGTCGCGGAAGGGTAGGTCTGTCGCGTCGCCTCGGACGTATTGGATCTTCGGGTCTGTTGTGTCTTTTGCGGCGCGGGTCAGCATTGGCTGGGATGCGTCCAGGCCTATTACCAGGCCGTCTTTTCCTACGCCTTCGGAGAGGGCTCGGGTTACGTTGCCGGGGCCGCAGGCTACGTCCAGGACCGTTGCCGGGGCTCCGGACAGGCCCAGCCAGTCGCGGGCCATGGCGTGTTCGGTCGCCGTGTCGGGGCCCAGCGGCCAGCCCTTCGCCACGTTGAAGCCTATGGGGCGCCAGAATCGCTCGTAGATCTTCGGCAGGAACGTCGTTTCCATCACCGACTGGGCCAGCGAGGGGGAGCGGGGCGTCTCCGGGGGCAGTAGGTCGAGAAAGCCCTGTGAGAGGTCCGGTCGGGTGGGCTCCTCGCGCAGCAGCGCGAGGAGCCGGGCAGTGGAGCTCCGCACCATGGTCATCCCGCTATTAGACCACTTGTCAATTCATCGCCGAGGGCCAGGCCGGTCTGGGCGGCGAGGAAGGAGAGGGTGTCGGTCATCAGGTCCACCGAGCGGGTCACCGAGCGGGCCGCGTGGCCCACGTCCGACTCGTTGCGGAGGAGGATCGGGGAATCCGAGGCGGTCGCGTACTGGAGGGCGGCGCACATCTTGCGGGCGTGCAGCGGGTCCACGCGGGTGTCGCTGCCGAAGGTGGTGAACAGGACGGCCGGGTAGGCGGTGCCCGGGTGGACGTGGTGGTAGGGGGAGTAGCCGATCAGCCAGCCGAACTCCTCCGGGTCGTCGGCGGTTCCGTACTCGTCGTTCCAGGTCTGGCCGAGGCCGAAGCGCTCGTAGCGGACCATGTCCAGGAGGGGCGCCGAGCAGACGACCGCGCGGTACAGGTCGGGGCGCTGCGTCAGCGCGGCGCCGACGAGCAGGCCGCCGTTCGAGCCGCCCGAGATCGCCAGCTGGGACGGGGTCGTCAGGCCGTCCGCGATCAGCTTCTCGGCGGCGGCGTGGAAGTCGTCGAACACGTTCTGCTTGCGGTCGCGCATCCCGGCGCGGTGCCACTCCTCGCCCTCCTCGGAGCCGCCGCGCAGGTTCGCGATCGCGTAGACCCCGCCTGCCTCCACCCAGGCCAGGATGCTCGCCGAGTAGGAGGGGGTGAGCGAGATGTTGAACCCGCCGTAGCCGTAGAGGATCGTCGGGCGCGGGCCCGTGCGGCCGGGACGGGACGAGACCAGCATGCGGACTCGGGTGCCGTCGGCGGACGTGTAGGTCATCAGGCGCGTCTCGATCTCCGGGACCTCGACCGTGCCCGGCGCGGACGCCCAGAGGGTCGTCTCGCGTGTGAGCGCGTCGTAGCGCATGACGGAGGAGGGCGTCACGTTGTCGGTGTAGCCGAACCACGCCTCGTGCCCGCCCTCGGGGCGCTCGACGATGCCGCCGATCGAGCCCAGGCCCGGCGTCGGGACCGTGCCGGTCTTCTCGCCGGTCTCCAGGTCGTGGACGGTGATCTCGCTGATCGCGTGGCGCGTCCAGCCCGCGAGGAGGACCGGCCGCTCCAGGCCGTCCAGGATCGCGAAGTCGGTGAGGACGGCCTCCGGGTCCTGCGGGATCAGGTCCCGCCACGCCTCGTACGCCAGGTCGGACGGGTCGGCCACGCACAGCCGCGAGCGGGGCGCGTCGCGGTCGGTGAAGATGTAGGCGCGGCCGTCGCGTCCGATGTGGACGCCGGTGCCCGCGTCCACTCCTACCTGGACGGGACGCAGCTCCGGCGACTCCAGCGGCGAGGTGGACAGGTCCGCGATCCACAGGTCGTTCCGCGGGGCCGTGCCCTGCGAGGACGAGACCGTGAGCCACCGTCCGTCCCGGCTGACCCCCACCCCGTAGTAGTTGGTCTTGTCCATCCCGTCGCCGAAGATCAGCACGTCGTCGGTGTCGGGTTCCGCGCCGACCCGGTGCAGGTAGACGCGCCGGTGGTACTGCTCCTCGCCCGCCGGGACGTCCCGCGCGGGCAGCCGCCGGACGTAGTAGTACGCCTCCCCGCCCGGCAGCCACGCCACCGACGAGTACCGGGAGCGGTCGATCGGGCCCTCGACGCGCTCGCCGGACGCGATGTCCATGACGTAGAGCAGCGACTCCTCGTCCCCGCCCGTCGACAGCTTGTAGGCGAGGCGGCGGCCTTCCTTGTCGGGCTGCCAGCCGTCCAGCGTCGTCGTGCCCTCCGGGTCGAGGGCCGTCGGGTCGACGAGGACCCGCTCGGAGCCGTCCGGGTCGACCGTGTACAGCACCGGATGCTCCTGCTCGGCGGTGCGCCGGGTGAAGAACCGCCGCTCGCCCCGCCACACCGGCGCGCCGACGCTGCCCGCGCCGAGCAGCTCGGCGAGCCGCCGCCGCAGCCCCGGCCGGCCCGGCAGCGCGTCCGCGACCTTGTGGAACAGCCGGTCCTGGGCGGCGAGCCACTCCCTGGTCTCGGCGCTGCCTGCATCCTCCAGCGCCCGGTACGGGTCGGCGACCCGGTGTCCGTGGATCTCCTCGACGATGTCCGCGCGGTGCGCGGGCGGAAACGGCGTCATGGATGCACTGTATTGGGCGTTCTGGGCAGCCCGTCCCGCCCCTTCCAACGCGCCGCGAACCGGGGTTTGCGTTCGATCAGCCGCCCGAAGGGGGACTATTGGGGTAGCGGACGGCCTCCCTCAGACGCCACACTGATTTTGGTCGGTTCGCCCCGGGGAGGTCCTCATGGCGAGTGCGCAGGTACCGGAATCGATAATCGGGCCTCGGTGCGAGGCGCGCCCCGTCGCGCCCGCCGAGGCGGAGGAACAGCAGGACAGCCCGGCGGAGGGCGTCTGAGATGAGACAGGTCCTCCTCCTGAACGCGACGTACGAACCACTCACCACGCTCCCGCTCCGGCGGGCGGTCTGCCTCGTGCTTCGGGAGAAGGCCGAGATCGTCCACCACGACACCTCGGGCGCCGTGCTCCACTCGGCGACGATGGCCGTCGACGTCCCGTCCGTCATCCGGCTGCGCCGCTACGTGCGCATCCCGTTCCGGACCCGCGTCCCTCTCACCCGCGCCGCGCTGATGCGCCGCGACAACTTCCGCTGCGTCTACTGCGGGCTCCGTGCCGAGACCATCGACCACGTCCACCCGCGCAGCCGCGGCGGCAAGCACACGTGGGAGAACTGCGTCGCGTCCTGCATGACCTGCAACCACCGCAAGGCCGACCGCCTCCTGTCGGAGATCGGCTGGACCCTCACCGTCACCCCCGCCGTCCCCCGGGGCGCCCACTGGCGCCTGATCGGCCTCATCCACGACGGCGACCCCCAATGGGCCGCCTACGTGACCGAGCCCGCTGCGTAAGCCCAAGGGACAGCCCCGGGCCGTGCGGCCGGAGGGCGCCCAGCGCCCGGAGGCCGCACGGCCCGCCGAGCCGGGCGGCCGCAGCGGCACGACAAGAACCCGCACGGTCACGACGACCCGCACCGTGCCGTGAGGATCGACCGGCTCGCAACGGGGGTTCCAGGGGGTCGCCCCCCTGGGCCAACACCGTATTCTGGGTGGGTGCCTCGTTATGACTATCGTTGCCGTGCCTGTGGGGCGACCTTTGAGGTGTCCCGGCCGATGATCAATGCGTCCGATCCGGCGCCGTGCCCGGAGGGGCATGACGACACGGTGAAGCTGCTGTCCACGGTCGCCGTCACCGGTGGTGCGTCGGCGCCGCCTCGTCCGGCGGGCGGGGGCGGCGGCGGTTGCTGCGGCGGAGGGTGCTGCTCCTAGCCCTCCTGGGCCTTGCGCATGGCCGCGGCCGTCCGGGTGGCGTCGTAGTCCTCGGGGACGCCGTCCAGCAGGACGACCGTGCCCTCCATGTGGTCCGTTCGCATGCGCAGGATCTCGCGGTAGGCGTCCGAGGCGTACCAGGCGCGGGCCGTGGCCATGTCGGGGAACTCGACCAGGACGTAGCCGCCGTCCAGCGCTCCTTCCAGCACCTCCGCGTCAGTGCCGTGGACGAGGAAGCGTCCGCCGAACGGGTCCATGGTGGCCTGGATGCGCTCCATGTAGACGAAGACGTCCTCGTGCAGCGGTGGCCGGGGACGCAGGTGGGCGAGCGCGTACGCGGTCATCGTGGTCTCCTTCCGAGCGGCGGGGCCGGTCGGCCCGGCCCCTGCCACTCTGGCCCCTGCCGGGGAACGAAGGCGATTACCTCCGACGTAGCGCTCAGCCGTCGAGCTGGGAGACGTCGCGGGCCGCGCCCGTGGACGCCGACGTCGCCATCGCCGCGTAGGCGCGCAGCGCGGCGCTCACCGGGCGGTTCCGGTCGCGCGGCCGGTAGCCGCCGAGGTCGGCGAGCAGCTTCTCGCGCCGGATCTCCAGCTCGTCGGCGGGGACGTCCAGCTCCAGGACGCGGTTCGGGATGTCGATCACGACGCGGTCGCCGTCCTCGACCAGGGCGATGATGCCGCCGCCCGCCGCCTCGGGGGAGGCGTGCCCGATCGACAGGCCGGACGTCCCGCCGGAGAACCGGCCGTCGGTGATCAGCGCGCACGCCTTGCCGAGCCCGCGGCCCTTGAGGAAGCTCGTCGGGTACAGCATCTCCTGCATGCCGGGGCCGCCCTTCGGGCCCTCGTAGCGGATCACGACGACGTCGCCCGCCTTGACCCTGCCGCCGAGGATGCCCTCGACCGCGTCGTCCTGCGACTCGAACACGACGGCGGGGCCGGTGAACGTCCAGAGCTCCTCGTCCACCCCGGCGGTCTTGACGATCGCGCCGTCCGGGGCGATGTTGCCGCGCAGGACGGCGAGCCCGCCGTCGGCGGTGTAGGCGTGCTCGACCGAGCGGATGCAGCCGTTCTCGCGGTCGAGGTCGAGCGACTCCCAGCGGGCGCTCTGGCTGAACGCCGACGTGCTGCGGACGCCGCCGGGCGCGGCGTGGAACAGCTCGACCGCCTCGGGCAGGACGTCGGGGGAGCGGACGTCCCACTTGGCGACGAACTCGTCCAGGGACGCCGAGTGGATCGAGTGCGCGTCGCGGTGCAGCAGCCCGGCCCGGTTCAGCTCGCCGAGCAGGGCGGGGATGCCGCCCGCGCGATGGCAGTCCTCGACGTGGTACTTGCCGGTCGCCGGGGCCAGCTTGCAGACGCACGGCACGCGGCGGGACAGCTCGTCGATGTCGGAGAGCCCGAAGTCGGCGCCCGCCTCGGTCGCGGCGGCGAGCAGGTGCAGGATCGTGTTGGTGGAGCCGCCCATCGCGACGTCCAGCACCATGGCGTTGGCGAACGCGTCGCGGGTCGCGATGTTCAGCGGCAGGACGGAGGCGTCGTCGCCGTCGTAGTAGCGGCGGGCGATGTCGACGACGGTGCGGCCCGCGTCCTCGTAGAGGCGGCGGCGGGCGGTGTGCGTGGCGAGGACGGTCCCGTTGCCGGGCAGCGCCAGCCCGATCGCCTCGGTGAGGCAGTTCATCGAGTTCGCGGTGAACATGCCGGAGCAGGACCCGCAGGTCGGGCAGGCGCTCTCCTCCATCTCCAGCAGCTTCTCCTCCGACAGGGAGGAGTCGGCGGACGCGATGATCGGGTCGATGAGGTCGAGCTTGTTGCCGTCCATCACGCCCTCGACCGGCTTGCCCGCCTCCATCGGCCCGCCGGACACGAACACGGTCGGGATGTTGAGGCGCAGCGCCGCCAGCAGCATCCCCGGCGTGATCTTGTCGCAGTTGGAGACGCAGACGAGCGCGTCCGCGCAGTGCGCGTTGACCATGTACTCGATCGCGTCGGCGATCAGCTCGCGGGACGGCAGCGAGTACAGCATCCCGTCGTGGCCCATGGCGATGCCGTCGTCGACGGCGATCGTGTTGAATTCGCGGGGCACGCCGCCCGCCTCGCGGACGGCCCCGGCGACGACCTTGCCGACCTCGTCCAGGTGGACGTGGCCCGGCACGAACTGGGTGAAGCTGTTCGCCACCGCGACGATCGGCTTGCCGAAGTCCTCGCGTTCGACGCCGCTGGCGCGCATGAGGGCGCGGGCGCCCGCCATGTTGCGGCCGTGGGTGACGGTGCGTGACCTGAGCGGTGGCATCTTAGGGACCTCTCCAAGCTGGGGCGTGCGTGCCGTGCGTGTGTACCGTGTGTGCGCGGTCGCGGGTCGCGCGGACGTGGGCGCGGCGGGCGAGGCGCCGTACTGGGATCGCAGCGGCGGGTCGCGGCGCTGCCGCCGGCTCAGCGGAGATCGCGCGGCGGGCCGGTGT
The DNA here is from genome assembly GCF_001552135.1 of Actinomadura chibensis NBRC 106107. Classification (GTDB taxonomy): domain Bacteria; phylum Actinomycetota; class Actinomycetes; order Streptosporangiales; family Streptosporangiaceae; genus Spirillospora; species Spirillospora chibensis. The sequence goes on from NZ_BCQP01000047.1 coordinate 18,596, forward strand.
CCAGTCGATGCTACCAACCGCCGGGCGCCGCGAACCGCTCCAAGACGTGCGGAAAGCCGGGACGCGGGACGTCCCGGCCTGTCCGTCGTACCGGTGTGCGGGGCGGACACCGGTCCGCCGTGCTCGTTCGTGCTCGTTCGTGCTCGTTCGTGCTCGTCGCGGCCGCGCGGGGCGGGCGCGGATCGTCCGGGCGGCCCGGGGAAGTCGGGCCGCGCCGGTCCTCAGTCGGGGTACTTCGGCGGAAGGGCCTTCTCGGCCGCCTGGAAGATCCGCTGGACGTCGCCGTCCGTCAGGATCTTCGGACGGCGCCGCAGGTACGAGCGCGCCCGGTTGCCCGCGTAGACGTCCACGTCCCTGACCCGCATGACCTTCCACGGGATGGACGGTCCGTAGATCGCCACGGACGGCTGCACCGGCACGTCGAACCCGACCGACTCGCCGAGGATGTTGCTCGCCATCTGTGCTTCCCAGCGGGCCTCGTCCAGGCGGTCCTTCTTGTTGAAGGGGCCGTGGAAGAGCTTGAGGTGGGACATGGTGCGCACGGGGAGGCGCTTGTCCCACTTCTCGGAGTCGATGGCGTAGACGCCGCTCGGGCCGATGACCAGGTGGTCGATCCGGCCGTCGCTGACGCCCTCGTCGTCGCGCGGGACGGCCCGCGCGTGCAGGACCAGGTACCCGTTGCGCTGCAGGGACCTGAGCTGCTTCTCGGTGCGCCGCTCCGCCGCCGACGACTTCTGCCACGCCGTGACGGTGGAGGTCGTGCGGGAGCGGCGGACGACGTCCGCGATCACGATGAGGACCGCGAGCGTGACGCCGAGCCGCCAGCCGGCCACGAGCCCGACCAGGGCGCCCGCGCCGACCGCGACGCCGCCGCGCCACAGCCACCGGCGGGTCCGGGGGTCGTCGAGCACGCCCGCGACCGCCTCGTCCTCGGGTTCCTCGGGACGCTCCTTCACCGGAGCCTGGTGATGGTGCTCACGCATTTCCTCTGCCGCCGCCTCGTCCGACCCGGCCGGGGGATTCCCCCTGGCCGCCTGCGAATCGCCCCGCTCCATGATCGCCATGGTGACGCTCCGTGTTCCTTTCCCTTCGGGGGCATGATCCTCCGTGCGCAGAGTAATCATCAGTCCGGTTGGCGACTAGTCATGCCGGGTTAATAGTTTTGTCGCCGCGCGTGAGTGATTCACTGCCGTCAGGGATGGGTACGAAAGTATTCTTCTCCCTTCGACCGCTGTCATCCTGCCTGCCCTCTTTGATGCCCGCGCACACGGCGTCTAGCGTTCCGGTTTGTGACACAACCTCATGACCTCAGCGCCACCCGCATGGCGGCGGCCGTCCGCACCCGGGAAGTATCGCCGGTCGAGCTGACCGACCACTACCTGGCCCGTATCGAACGGCTCGACGCGCAGGTCGGCGCGTACGCGACGGTCACCGCCGAGCGGGCCCGCGACGAGGCCAGGCTCGCGGAGAAGGCGGTCCTGGACGCCGCCGACCCGGCGGAGCTGCCGCCGCTGCTCGGCGTCCCCGTCCCGGTGAAGGACCTGAACCTCGTGGACGGCGTCCGGACCACCTTCGGCTCGGCCGTGTACGCCGACCTGACCGGGTTCGCCGACGACAACGTCGTGACGCGGCTCAGGGACGCGGGCTCCGTCCTGCTCGGCAAGACGGCGGCGCCGGAGTTCGGGCTGCCCTGCTACACCGAGGGCGCGGTGTCCCCGCCCGCGCGGACGCCGTGGGACACCTCCCGGTCGGCGGGCGGGTCCAGCGGCGGCGCCGCGGCGGCGGTCGCGGCCGGGCTGGCGCCGGTCGCGCAGGGCAGCGACGGCGGCGGGTCGATCCGCATCCCGAGCAGCGTGTGCGGGCTGGTCGGGATCAAGCCGACCCGGGGCCGGGTGTCGCACGGGCCGATCGTCCCGGACCTGTTCGGGCTGTCGGCGAACGGGCCCATCGCGCGGACCGTCCGCGACGCCGCCCTCCTCCTGGACGTGATGGCGGGCCACATGCCCGGCGACCTGTACGCCGCGCCGCCGGTCGATGGAGCGTTCTCCGCCTACGCGGAGCGCCCGCCGGGGCGGCTGCGGATCGCGCGGAGCATCCAGCCCGCCGTGCCGGACGCCGAGGTGCACCCCGACTGCGTCGCCGCCTACGAGGAGGCGTCCGCGCTGCTGGAGGAGCTGGGGCACGAGGTCGTGGAGCTGCCGCAGGTGTTCGGGCCCGACCTCGTCCCGCACTTCGAGACGCTCTGGGGCGTGATGGCGACGCTGACGCCCGTCGCGGCCGAGAGCGAGCACCTCCTCCAGCCGCTGACCCGCTGGCTGCGGGCGCGCGGCGAGGCGACCGGCGCGCCGAGCCTGCTCCAGGCGCACGCGGCGCTGCAGAGCGCGCTCCGGGCGGCGTTCCCCGTGATGGACGGGTTCGACGCCATCCTGCACCCGACCCTGGCCCAGCCGCCCGCCCCGGTCGGCTACTTCCACGACCAGGAGCCCGCCGAGAACTTCGAGCGGCAGAAGCGGTTCACGCCGTTCTGCGCGATGTACAACATCTCGGGCCAGCCGTCGGTGAACGTCCCGCTGCACTGGACCGGCGACGGGCTGCCGATCGGGATCATGCTCTCCGGGCGGCTCGGCGGCGAGGGGACGCTGATCTCGCTGTCCGCCCAGCTTGAGGAGGCCCGCCCCTGGATCGACCGCAAGCCCCCGATCTGGACGGCGTGACCCCGCCCGCACCGGGCATGGTGCAGGGATGGCCGACGAACTGACCAGGCTGGCCGAGTACCACGGCGTCGCGACCCGCTACGCCGACTGGCGCGGACGCGAGGTCGCCGTCGCGCCGGACACGCTCGTCGCGGTGCTGGCCGCGCTCGGGGTGGACGCCTCCTCCCCGGCGGGCGTCCGCGACGCGCTGGAACGGGAGCGGGCGCGGGCGGACACGCTGCCGCCGGCCCTCGTCGTCCGGCGGGCGGGCGGCGGCGCCACCGGCCCGATCCTCGCCGAGCTCCGCCGCTACCTCGGGCAGGACGAGGACGCCGAGGTCGAGATCGAGATCGGCGGCGGCGAGCCGCCCGGGCTCGGGTTCGAGCCGCTGGAGCAGCGGGCCGACGTGCCGTCCGGCGGGCACCGGCTGCGCGTCCGCCGCCTGCGCGACCGGCATCCGGTCCACGTGCAGTTGCTGGTGGCGCCCGCGGCGCTCCGGCCGCCGCCGCGCGCCTGGGGGTTCACGGCGCAGCTCTACTCGGTGCGCTCGCGCGCGTCCTGGGGGCTCGGCGACCTGCGCGACCTGGCCGACCTCGCGGCCTGGTCCGGACGGGCGCTCGGCGCGGGCTTCGTCCTCGTCAACCCGCTGCACGCGACCGAGCCCGTCCCGCCGGTCGGGCCGTCGCCGTACTCGCCCGCGAGCCGCCGCTTCCCCTCGCCGCTCTACCTGCGGATCGAGGACATGCCCGAGTACGCCGCGCTGACCGCCGACGACCGGGAGCGGTTCGCGGCGACGGCCGCCGAGCTGCGCGCGGGCACGGGCCTGCTCGACCGGGACGCGGTGTGGGCGGGCAAGCTCGCCGCGTTCGAGGCGCTGTACCGCGTCCGCCGGGACGGCCCCGACCCGGCCTTCGACGAGTTCCGCCGCCGCGAGGGCCCGGCGCTCGCCCGCTTCGCGACCTGGTGCGCGATCAGCGAGGAGCAGGGGACGTCCGACTGGCGGCGCTGGCCATCCGCGCTCCAGCGGGCGGGCGACCACGCCGTGCTGGACGACCCGTCCCGGCACGCCCGCGCCGCGTTCCACGAATGGCTCCAGTGGCGGCTGGACGGCCAGCTCGCGGCGGCGCAGCGGGCGGCCCTGGACGCGGGGATGGCGGTCGGGATCGTCCACGACCTGGCGGTCGGCGTCCCGCACGGCAGCGCCGACACGTGGGCCGACCGGTCCCTGTACGCGCCGGGGATGAGCGTCGGCGCGCCCCCGGACGAGTTCAACCAGCGCGGCCAGGACTGGGGCCAGCGGCCGTGGCGCCCGGACGCGCTCGCCCGCGGCGGCTACGCGCCGTTCCGGGAGCTCGCGGCGGCGGCGCTGCGGCACGCGGGCGGGATCCGGCTGGACCACGCCATGCAGGTGTCGCGGCTGTGGTGGGTGCCGGAGGGCGCGTCCCCGGCGGACGGCACCTACGTCCGCTACGACCGCGACGCGCTGCTCGGCTGCCTGACCTGGGAGGCGGAGCGGTTCGGCGCGGTGGTGGTCGGGGAGGACCTCGGCACGGTCGAGGCGGGGCTGCGCGAGGAACTCGCCGGGCGGGGCGTGTTCGGCACGTCGCTGCTCTGGTTCGAGCGCGACGCGGCGGGACGTCCGAAACCGGCGGAGCGGTGGCGCGAGTGCTCCCTCGCCACGGTCGGGACGCACGACATGCCGCCGATCAGCGGGTTCGCGCACGGCGACCACATCGACCTGCGCGACCGGCTCGGGCTCCTCACCCGCCCCCGCGCGGACGAGGAGGACGACCACCGCCGCGCCCTGTCCGGCTGGCTGGACGTCCTGCACGAGGAAGGTCTGCTGGACGTCCCGCCCGGCGAGGTCATGCGGGCCCTCGCGGACGGCTCCACCGCCTACGACGAGCGGATCGCGACGGCGCTCCACGACTTCCTGGCCCGCACCCCGGCCCGGCTCGTCGGCGTCTCCCTCGCCGACGCCGTCGGCGAGCGCCGCACCCAGAACCAGCCCGGCACCACCGACGAGTACCCGAACTGGCGCGTGCCCCTCGCCGACGCGGGCGGGACGCCCGTCCTGCTGGAGGACCTCGAAGCCCGCGCGCTGAACCTCTTCAGCCGAGCGCCGCGGTGATCCGCTTCGTGACGTCGTGGAGCAGCGTGTCGGGACGCAGGTCGGCGGCGGCGATCGCCGAGAACAGCGCGGGCAGGCCGGGCAGCGGATAGGGGTCGTCGTCCGCGCCCGCCAGGGCCTTCTTGCCGAGCGGCTGGTGCGCGAGCGACGTGCGGGCCCGCGTCCACGCCGCCTGGACCTCCTCCGGCGACGGCACCCCGAACCCGTGCCCGACCGGCGCCGCGTGCCGCAGCTTGACCAGCGCGCCGTCGGTGAAGTCGGCGGCGAGCCGGCACCGGGCGGCGAGGTCGGCGCGGACGAGGCCGTCCAGCCGGGTCACGACCGTGCAGGGGGTGCGGCAGCGGGCCGCGCAGTCGCCGAGCGCGGCGGCGACCTGGCTGTGCTGGCGGTCCAGGTAGGCGCGCCAGCCCGGCCCCGGCTCGCGCGACACGCGGAGCGTCCGCTCGCAGGCGGCGCGCTCCGGACGGGTGTGGTCGCACATCCGCGGCTTCGCCGGGTCGAGGGGGACGCCGAACCGGCTGCCCTCCCCGTTCACCGCCGCGCCGATCCTGGCCGGGTCGCCGGCGTGCCCGAGGACCGGCTCCCAGGCGAGCATCGGCAGGTACTCGCTGGCGATGTGCACGGCCGCGACCAGCGCCGCCATGTCCCGCCGGTACCAGCGGACCGCGACGACCTCCAGCAGCAGCGAGTACGCGGGACGCAGGCTGGCGAGCGCCCCGCGCGGCCGCTCCCGCGCCGTCTGCGGCATCCGGCTGGCCCGCGCCCGGTCGAGCAGGTCGGCGGGGACCTCGCCGACCGCCTCGGGCATGCCGAAGTCCTCGGCGTCGAGGTCGAGGACGCGCTGCCCGAACGCGCAGAGCGCCGCGACCCGGGCGGCCCCGGCGGCCTTGCCGTCCGCCAGGGCGCCCTCGGCGATCAGGGCCTCCAGGTCGCCGAAGGCGTACCGGCGCGCCAGCGCGGTCAGAACGTCCCGAGCCGTCTTCACATCGACCCCTCCCCGTGACCCCGGCGGTGCCGCCGTCCCCGTGACCATGTAACGATCGCACGGTCACGGGGCACCCGCACAGGGTCATCGAGGCCGGGTCAGGCCGGGGTCAGCCCGCGGCGGCGTCCTTCGCGCGGGCGCGCAGCGCGCGGGCCACCCCGTCGCGCCCCTCCGACAGCAGCCGGGCGAGCGCGGGCGGCGGCTTCTCGTCGGCCAGGTACGCCTCGGTGCGGTCGATCGTGGACTGCTCGATCACGAGGAAGGGGTAGGCGGCCTCGGCGAACGTCTGGGACATGTCGCTGGTCCACTCCTTCCACACCCGTCCGACCTCGGCGAAGTACCGGTCGACGTAGGGGACGAGCAGCGCGGCCTGGTCGGGCTCGACGAACCCGCCGAGCGTCGCCCGGTACACCGCGTTCGGCAGGTCGCCGGACACGATCTTCTCCCACGCGGCGGACTTGGCCTCGGCGGACGGGATCGCGGCCGCGCACGCGGCGGCGTGCCGCTCGCCCGCGGCCGTCCGGTCGCGCTCGTGCTCGGCGTCGATCTCCGCCCGGCCCGCCCGCCCGGTGATGACGAGGCGGCGCAGCAGCGACCAGCGCAGGTCGGTGTCGACGGTGAGGCCGTCGAGGACCTGGGAGCCGTCCAGCAGGCCCTGGACGAACGCCAGGTGCTCGTCGGACACCGCCGACGCCGCGAACGCCTGCGTGTAGGCGAGCTGGAAGTCCGAGCCGGGCTCGGCGCGCCGGGCCAGCTCCGACAGGGTGTCGGCGAGCAGCGCGAGGCCCTCCTCGCGCCACCCCGGGTCGGCGTACTGCTGGACGGCCGTCCGCGCCTGCCGCAGCAGCGTCTGCGTGACCGAGATGTCGGTGACGCCGCTGACGCCCTTCGCGACCAGCCGGATGTAGTCGCGGGTCGCCATCTCGGCGTCGCGCGTCATGTCCCACGCCGCCGACCAGCACAGCGCCCGGGGGAGGCTCTCCCTGATCTCGCCGATGTGCTCGATCAGCGTCCGCCGCGAGTGCTCGTCCAGCCGGATCTTGGCGTAGGTGAGGTCGTCGTCGTTGACCAGGACGAGGTCCGGCCGCTTGCGCCCGACGAGCTGCGGCACGTCGGTACGGGCGCCGACCACGTCCAGCTCGACGCGCTCGCGCCGGACGATGCCCTCGTCCGTCCGGTCGTAGAGCCCGATGGCGAGGCGGTGCGAGCGCAGCGTCGGGTAGTCGGCCTTCGCCTCCTGCAGGACGGTGAACGACGTGAAGTTCCCGTCGGCGTCGACCTCGTACTCGGGGCGCATGGTGTTGACCCCGGCGGTCTCCAGCCACTCCTTCGACCACGCGGCGAGGTCGCGACCGGACCTCTCCTCAAGCGCGCCCAGCAGGTCCGTCAGGACGGTGTTGCCCCACGCGTGCCGGTCGAAGTAGCCCCGCACCCCCTCCAGGAAGTTGTCGAGGCCGACGTACGCCACGAGCTGCTTCAGCACGGACGCGCCCTTGGCGTAGGTGATCCCGTCGAAGTTCACCTCGACCGCGCGGATGTCGGGGATGTCGGCGGCGATCGGGTGCGTGGACGGGAGCTGGTCCTGCCGGTACGCCCACGCCTTCTCCAGGTTCGCGAACGTCGTCCACGAGCCCTTCCACTTGGTGGCCTCGGCCTGGCACAGGACGCTCATGTACGTGGCGAACGACTCGTTCAGCCATAGGTCGTCCCACCAGCGCATGGTGACGAGGTCGCCGAACCACATGTGGGCCATCTCGTGCAGGATCGTCTCGGCGCGGCGCTCGTACGCCGCGTCCGTGACCCTCGAACGGAAGACGTAATCCTCCAGGAAGGTCACCGCCCCCGCGTTCTCCATCGCGCCCGCGTTGAACTCGGGGACGAAGAGCTGGTCGTACTTGGCGAACGGGTACGGGCGGCCGAACACGCGCTCGAAGTAGGCGAAGCCCTGCCGGGTGACGTCGACGATCGCGTCCGCGTCGAGGTGCTCGGCGAGCGACGCCCGGCAGTACACGCCGAGCGGGATGGCGGTGCCGTCCGCGCGGCGGTACTCGTCCCGGACGACGTGGTACGGCCCCGCGATGAGCGCCGTGATGTAGGTGGAGATCTTCGGCGTGGGCGCGAACCGCCACGTCCCGCCCTCGACCGACTCGCCGTCCTTCTGGGGGGACGCCCCCCCAGACCCCCCGTGGGCCTTGGGGGCCTCGTTCGTCACGACCTCCCAGCCCTCCGGGGCCTTGACGGTCAGCTCGAAGGTCGCCTTGAGGTCGGGCTGGTCGAAGCAGGTGTACATCCGGTGCGCGTCGGCCGTCTCGAACTGCGTGTACAGGTAGACGCTGTCGTCGACCGGGTCCACGAACCGGTGCAGGCCCTCACCCGAGCGCGAGTAGGCGCAGTCGGCCACGACCCGGAGCTCGTTGTCCGCGGCGAGGCCGGGCAGCGGGACGCGGCCCTTCTCCGCGTCGTAGGACGCCGGGTCCAGCGCGTTCCCGTTCAGCGTCACCTCCCGCACGACGGCGCCGTGCAGGTCGATGAACGTCGACGCGCCGGTCTCGGCGCTCGCGAACCGCACCACCGTGGTGGAGCCGAACCGCTCACTGCCCGTCGTCAGGTCCAACTCGACCTCGTACGACTCGACGGCGAGCAGCCGGGCCCTGTCCCGCGCCTCGTCGCGCGTGAGGTTGCCTGCCACATGAACTCCTCGGTCGGCTTTATCGTCTGGTGCCCCCATGTCTACCAACCGGACGGCGATACGGCCCGTCCCGCCACGGTCTTGGGGGCTTCGCGCGGCAGGGAATCAGGACGGGCGGCCCCCGGTTGTCGCATTCACGTACCTGGTACAGGCCAAGGAGGCTGACGTTGACGACCGACGCGCGCACGCCGGTGGACTTCTGGTTCGACCCCCTCTGCCCGTGGGCGTGGATCACGTCCCGCTGGATCCTGGAGGTGGAGCGGCAGCGCCCGATCGACGTGCGCTGGCATGTGATGAGCCTCGCCGTCCTCAACGAGGACAAGGACGTCCCAGAGGACTACCGCCGCGGGCTCAAGGACGCGTGGAAGCCGGTGCGCGTCTGCATCGCCGCCGAGCAGAAGTACGGCTCCGAGGTGCTAGGACGCCTCTACACGGAGATGGGCACCCGCCGCCACCATGAGCGGCAGAAGTTCGACCGGGAGTTCCTGGAGGCGTCGCTGAGCGCGGCCGGGCTCGACCCGTCGCTCGCCGCCGCCGAGTCGACCGACTTCGACGAGGCGGTCCGCGCGTCGCACAAGGACGGCATCGACCGGGTCGGCCAGGAGGTCGGCACCCCGGTGATCGAGGTCGAGGGCCACGCGTTCTTCGGCCCGGTCGTCACCCCGATCCCGCGCGGCGAGGCGGCCGTCAAGCTCTTCGACGGCGTCCTCGCGGTCGCGTCGACCGACGGGTTCTTCGAGCTCAAGCGGACCCGCACCCGGGACCCGATCTTCGACTGACCGGGAGTCCCCGCCGGGGCGCCGGAGGGTGCCGCCACGGTCAGGTAGTTGCGACTTAGTTGCAACTACCACGGCGATGCCTTCAAACTGGTCCTATCGAAAACGGGTAGGGGCGGTGAAGCATGCACGTACCGGACGGATTCATCGACGCGCCGGTGTCGGTCGCGGCCGGGGCGGTCGCGGTCGTCGGGGTGGGGATCGCGCTGCGCGGCGCCAGGCGGGAGCTGGACGACCGCACGGCGCCGCTCGCCGGGCTGACCGCCGCGTTCGTGTTCGCCGCGCAGATGCTCAACTTCCCGGTCGCGTCCGGGACGAGCGGGCATCTGCTCGGCGGGACGCTCGCCGCGATCCTCGTCGGGCCCTACACGGGCATCCTGTGCGTGTCGGTCGTCCTGCTCATGCAGGCGCTGCTGTTCGCCGACGGCGGCCTCACCGCGCTCGGCGTCAACATCACCACGATGGCGCTGGCCACGGTCGTCGTCGGGTACGGGCTGTTCCGGCTGCTGGTGCGCGTGCTGCCGAAGACGCGGGCCTCCGTCGCGGGGGCCTCGTTCGCCGCCGCCGTCGTCTCGGTGCCCGCCGCCGCCGTCATGTTCACGCTGATCTACGCCCTCGGCGGGACGGCGGACGTGTCGCTCGGCAAGGTCGCCGCCGCGATGATCGGCGTGCACGTGCTGATCGGCGTCGGCGAGGCCGTGATCACCGCGGTGACGGTGTCGAGCGTGCTCGCCGTCCGGCCGGACCTCGTGCACGGGGCGCGCGGGCTGATCAGGCCGCTGGAGCTGCGCACCGCCGCCCGTCCCGCCGACGGACCGGCCGAGCCGTCGCGGGCCTGAGAGGAGCGATTCGATGACCACCAAGAGGTTCTTCGCCGGGTTCCTGATCGTCTCGCTCATCCTCGCCGGGATCGTCAGCTACTACGCGAGCGGCGACCCGGACGGGCTGGAGAAGGTCGCGTCCGACAAGGGCATCTCCGCCAAGGAGAAGGACCACTCCCTCAAGGACTCGCCGCTCGGCGACTACGGCGTCAAGGGGATCGACGACGCGCGGCTGTCCGGCGGACTGTCCGGCGTGATCGGCGTCGGGGCCGTCCTGCTGGTCGGTGGGGGGCTGTTCTGGGCCGTCCGGCGGCGCGGCGCCGCCGCCGCTGCGGAGCAGGCTGAGGCCCCGGCCGAGCCGTCCCGGAAGGGCTGATGGGCGCCGGGCACGCGCACCGGCTGTACGTGCCCGGCACGTCGCCGGTGCACCGCCTGCCGCCGCAGTGCAAGCTCGTCGCCGTCCTCGCGTTCGTGCTGCTGGTCGTCGCCACGCCCCGGGAACGGGTCTGGGCGTTCGGCGTGTACGCGGTGCTGCTGGCGGTCGTCGCCGCGACGGCCCGCGTCCCGTTCCGGACGGTCGCGCGCCGCGTCGTGATCGAGGTGCCGTTCGTCGCGTTCGCGTTCCTCATGCCGTTCGTCGCGAACGGGGACAAGATCAGCGTGCTGGGGCTGCGGCTCAGCGAGAGCGGCCTGTGGGGCGCCTGGAACATCCTCGCCAAGGGGACGCTCGGCGTCGTCGCGTCGATCCTGCTCGCCGCGACCACCGAGCCCCGGCTGCTGCTCCTCGGCATCGAGCGGCTGCGCATGCCGCAGCTCATCACGCAGATCGCGACGTTCATGCTGCGCTACGGCGACGTCGTCGCCGCCGAGCTCGGCCGGATGAAGGTCGCGCGGGCGTCGCGCGGCTTCGAGGCCCGCGACGTCCGCGCCACGCGGGTGCTGGCGAAGTCGGTCGGCGCGCTGTTCCTGCGCTCGTACGAGCGGGGCGAGCGCGTCCACCTGGCCATGCTGAGCCGGGGTTACGACGGGCGGATGCCCGTCACGCACGACGTCGGCGCGTCCGCCGCCCAGTGGACGGCCGCCGCCGCGCTGCCCCTCGCCGCCGCCCTCGTGACGCTGGCTGCTTGGATGGTGCCATGACCGCGCAAGCGCCGCCGTCGCTGGAGGTGACGGGCCTCGCCTACGCCTATCCCGACGGCACGCAGGCGCTCTACGGCGTCGACCTGACGATCGGGCGCGGCGAGCGCGTCGCCCTCCTCGGGCCGAACGGGGCCGGGAAGACGACGCTCGTCCTGCACCTGAACGGCATCCTGCACGGCGGCCTCGGCGCGGTGCGGGTCGGCGGGCTGCCCGTCGACGCCAAGGACAAGAAGACGCTGCGGGAGATCCGCCGCCGCGTCGGCATCGTCTTCCAGGACCCCGACGACCAGCTCTTCATGCCGACCGTCCGCGAGGACGTCGGGTTCGGCCCCGCGAACCTCGGCCTGCGCGGCGCCGAGCTGGACCGCCGGGTCCGGGACGCGCTGACCCGCGTCGGCATGCTGGACGTCGCCGACCGCCCGCCGCAGCACCTGTCGTTCGGGCAGCGCCGCCGCGTCGCCGTCGCGACCGTCCTCGCGATGGAGCCGGAGATCCTCGTGCTGGACGAGCCGTCCTCCAACCTCGACCCGGCGAGCCGCCGCGAGCTCGCCGAGATCCTCCTCGGCCTGGACGTGACCGTCCTCATGGTCACGCACGACCTGCCCTACGCGGCCGAGCTGTGCCCGCGCTCGGTCATCCTGTCCGGCGGCGTCATCGCCGCGGACCGTCCGACCCGGGACCTGCTGACCGACGCCGACCTGCTCGCCGCGCACCGGCTGGAGCTGCCGTTCGGCTTCGACCCGGCGGCCGCCGTCCGCTGATCCCGGGGGACGGCCGCGATCAGCAGACGATCTCCCTGTTCAGGACGTTCCCCGTGTCGTGGACGGCCACGGCGCGCCCGCTCCGCAGATCGAGCCACTCCAGCGCGGTACCGGTCCCGAGCAGCAGGTGGCGGCCGTCGGCGGAGCGGCAGGAGAGGGTGAACGCCGCCCGCTCCAGCACCGTGCCGGTGACCGCGCCGGTGGCGGGGGACACCTCCACGAGCCTGGCGCGCGACGCCCGCGCGGACTCCACGAGGAGGCTCCGCCCGTCCGACCGCAGCCACAGGTTCCGCACCTCGTCCAGCGGGCCGGGGACGGGCACGGCGGGACGGCCCCAGGAGGCCGTGTCCCCGGGGAGCGTGCCGGTGTCCAGCACCCGGACGCCGTCGCCGCGGGGCGAGGAGAACCAGGCGAGGGCCAGTCGGCGGCCGTCCGCGCTCAAGGACAGGTACTCGGCGTACCCCGTCAGGTCCCAGGCCCTGCGGTGCCCGCTCGCGACCTTCTGCACCGTCAGGGCGACGCCCGGACGGTCCGGCCCCTTGCCCGCGTCGACCGTGAACGCGAGGGTGCCGCCGTCGGCGGAGGCGGTCAGGCGCCCGACGGACCCGCCGGGGAGGTCGCCGCCGGGCAGCGGGTCGAGCGCGACGGTGCGGCCCCGGTCGTCGACGCGCAGGCGGTACAGGCGGTCCGGCCCGTCCGCGCCGTCCTCGGGGGTGCCGAGCAGGAAGAAGGTCCGGTTGCCCGCGGTGCCCGCCGCCGCCGACCAGCGGCCCACGCCGCGCGGGGTGGACACCTCCTGCAGCGAGCGTCCCGTGGACGGGTCGATGATCCGGGCCCGGTCGTGGACGTTCGGACCCTCGGAGGGGGGCAGCGCGAGCAGGTAGCGCGTCGCCGCCGAGACGGGGCGCGTGTCCGGCGCCTCGCCGCGTCGCCCGGTGACCAGCACGGCGCCGGCCACGACCATGGCGACCATGAGCACGGCGGCGACCGGCGCCCAGGTGCGGGCCGTCCTGCGGCGGGACGGCGCGGCCTCCGGCGTCGACAGCGGTCTGAGGTCCTCCGGCCGCACCGTCGCGGCCGCGGCGTCCAGCGCCCGCCCGAGCCGTTCCTCGATCTCGTTCACCGTCGCTCCTCCAACCTGCCGGCGAGCGCGGCCAGCGCCCGCGCCGACGTCGACTTCACGGTGCCGCGGGAGATCCCGGCGGCCTCGGCGATCTGCGCCTCGTCCAGGCCGAGGTAGAACCGCAGGACCAGGACCTCGCGCTGGCGGTCCGGCAGCGTCCGCAGGGCGGCCAGCACCTCCCGGTGCTCCTCGCCGAGCAGCGCGGCGGACTCGGCCGACCAGACGGGCGGCTCGTAGTGGCGGTGCAGGCGCCCCGCGAGCTTCCGCCGCCGCAGGACGGTGCGGCACCTGTTGACCACGGCGCGGCGCGCGTAGGGCAGCATCCGGTCGTGGTCGCGCAGCCGGTCCAGCCTGGCGTGCATGGCGGCGAACACGTCCTGGACGACGTCCTCGGCCGTAGGCCGGTCGCCGACGACGAGCAGTGCCAGCCGCACGAGGGACACGTGATGGTCGGCGAACAGCGCGGTGAGCATGGCCGCCGGACCGTCCTCGCCCCCGGGGCCCGACCCGCGGGCTACCGCTTCTTCTGTTTCCACACCTATGACACCCGCGAGGCCGCGCCGGGGTTGCTCGCCGTGGCCGATTCGTCGGCGTCCCCGCTCCCGGCCGCGCCGCGGCGGCGGACGCGCGGTGGGGAACCGGCCTGTTCACAGGGCTCCGGCCGCCTCGCACGGCGTTCGCGGCGGGTGCTCACACCGGGTGAATTTTCGGTTCGGGGTTTCCGCTTGCGCGCGGACTCCCGGGCTTGCCAGACTCGTGACCCCGAAGGAACAACGGTTACGGTTTTCATTTCCGAAATGGGGTTTTCGTGAAGGTTGCGTTCGTGGGAAAGGGCGGCAGCGGCAAGACCACCCTGTCGTCGCTGTTCGTCCGGCACCTCGCCGGGCGCGGGCTTCCCGTGGTGGCCGTCGACGCCGACATCAACCAGCACCTCGGCGTCGCGCTCGGCCTCGACGAGGACCGCGCCGCCAAGGTCCCCGCCCTGGGCGACCGGCTCACCGAGATCAAGGAGCACCTGCGCGGCGACAACCCGCGCATCTCCTCGGCGTCCGCCATGGTCAAGACGACCCCGCCGGGCGAGGGCTCGCGGCTGCTCCGCTTCCGCGGGGACGACCCGGTCCACGCGGCGGGCCAGGAGGTCGGCGGCATCACGCTGCTCGCCACCGGGCCGTTCAACGACGACGACCTCGGCGTCGCCTGCTACCACTCCAAGACGGGCGCGGTCGAGCTGTACCTCAACCACCTCGTCGACGGTCCCGGCGAGTACGTCGTCGTCGACATGACCGCGGGCGCCGACACGTTCGCGTCCGGGCTGTTCACGCGGTTCGACCTGATGTTCCTGGTCGCCGAGCCCACCCGCAAGGGCGTCGGCGTCTACCGGCAGTACACCGAGTACGCCCGCGACTACGACGTCGCCATCCGCGTCGTCGGCAACAAGGTCCAGTCCGAGGACGACGTCGCCTACCTCCGCGAGCACGTCGGGGACGACCTGCTGACGTGGGTCGGGCAGTCCGCCGCCGTCCGCGCCGTGGAGCAGGGCCGCGCGGGCGTCCCGCTGGAGGACGCCAACGCCGCCGCCCTCGACCGCATGCGCGCCGAGGTCGACTCCCGCGCCAAGGACTGGGACAAGTTCCAGCGCCAGGCCGTCGAGTTCCACGTCAAGAACGCGCGGAGCTGGGCGAACCGGGCGACGGGCGAGAACCTCGAAGCGCAGGTCGATCCGGGGTTCCGGTTCCCGGTCGCCTACGCGGGGTGACGAACGCCTACCGGCGGCGGGTGATCGGCACTACCCTTCGACCATGACGATGCGCCGGATCCTCATGATGGCGGGCGGCGCCGTGCTCCCCGTCGCCGTATTCGCTCTCCTCTTCGACAACCAGTGGGTCGTCGACGCCATCAGGGACAGCGACTTCAGGTACAACGAGGGCATCGGCCCGCTCGTCTCGTGGTCGCACGCGCTGGCCTGGCGGTTCACCCCGGCCGACGGGTCGAAGTGGACGTTCGTCCTCGCCGTGGACTTCACCACCCTGCTGTTCTTCGTCCTGCTGGCGGCGCTCGTCGCGGCGGCCGGGCGGATCCTCGACCCGAACCGCGGCCCGCTCGGCGCGCTGATCGTCGGCTGGTGGGCCGCGATCGTCGCGGCCGGGATCGGCGGGCTCGTCTTCGGCCCCCTGCTGTACTGGACGCTCGACCTCAGGTCCGCGTCGGAGGCGATCTTCTCGTCCATCAGCCAGGGCGTCTCGTCCGGCTTCGCGTTCGGCTGGATCGCCGGGCTCGGCGCGGTGGGCGGCTTCCTCATGTCCCGGCCGCGGACGCCGGGCGTCCAGCAGCCGTACGGGGGCGGCGGGCAGCCCTACGGCGCCCAGCAGGGAATGCAGCAGGGGATGCAGCCTCCGCAGCACCCGCAGCAGCCGTACGGCGGGCAGCAGCAGCCGTACGTCCCGCAGCAGCCCGGCCCGCAGATGCCGCAGCAGCAGATGCACCAGCAGCCCATGCCCCAGCAGATGCCGCCGCAGCAGCAGATGCCGCCGCATCCGTCGGCGGTGCCGTACGTCCCGCCGCAGGGCCAGCCGCAGGGGCAGCAGCCGCCGTGGGGCGTCGCGGCCGCGCCGCCGCAGCAGCAGCCGGGAGCGCCCGCGCCGCAGCAGTTCGGCGCGCCGCCCGTCCCGCCGCAGCAGCCCGCCCAGCCCGCCGCTCAGCCCGCCCCGCAGGCGCCCGCGCCGGAGCCCGCGGCGGACGAGGAGGAGCCGGCCGAGCCCGAGACCGCGGCCGAGCGGTCCGACGCGCCCGCCGACCCGCCCGAGGACACCCCGGAGCGGGACGACGACGACCTCGACCTCGCCGACCGCACCCGGATCGACCGCCAGCGCGACGAGTAGACCCGGGGAGGGCGGTCGGCGCCGGTCAGGCCTCGTCGGGCAGCGGCGGTAGCTCGCCGGTGCGCTCGTACTCGGAGAGCATCTCGATCCGGCGGGTGTGCCGCGGCTCGCCGGAGTAGGCGGTGCCGACGAACAGCTCCAGGAACCGGGTCGCGGTCGCGAGGTCGTGCTGCCGGGCGCCGATGCTGATGACGTTCGCGTCGTTGTGCTCGCGGGCGAGGCGCGCGGTGTCCTCGTTCCAGACCAGCGCGGCGCGGACGCCCTTCACCTTGTTGGCCGCGATCGCCTCGCCGTTCCCGGAACCGCCGATCACGACGCCGAGCGTGCCGGGCTCCGCGGCCGTCCGCGCGGCGGCGCGCAGGACGAACGGCGGGTAGTCGTCCGCGGCGTCGTACCCGAACGCGCCGCAGTCGACGGCCTCGTGCCCGTTCTCCTTCAGCCAGGAGACCAGGTGCTCCTTCAGCTCGAAGCCTGCATGGTCGGTTCCAAGAAACACGCGCATGGGCCCGATTGTGGCAGGCTCCGGGACCCGGCGGCGCGCCGGGGCTAGCCGCCGTCCGCGGACGGCCTGCGGGGCGCGCCGCCGCGTTTGCCGAGGCGGCGCCGCTCGTTCTTGGCCGCCTTCGTCCGCCGTCCGGCCCCCGGCGCCGGGTCACCGGCTCCGGGCGGCTGCGCGGCGGGGGGTGGCTGCTCACCGCCCTCGGGCCTCGGCCGGGACACGTCCCGCGCCCGCATCGCCGCGTCCACCGTGATCCGCATGCCGGGCTGCCCCATGTGCCGCTCCCTCGAAGAACGCAGGTAACCAGGATCATAGGAGGCTGGACCGTTGCAAGGCCCCGCCGGTGCCCCGGATGCGGGCCCCCGGACGTGTTTGGTCGGTACAGTGCCGGAGTAATGCTTCAACGACTGGTGCACGTCCTTCCGCCGAGGCTGCGAGCCGTGCTGCGCAGGATCCCGATCCTGGTGCTGCTGTATCGCTGGCTCCGGAGGGGCAAGCTCACCAGGGAGCGGTACATGTTCGCCGGGCTGGCGGCCGCCGCGATCGCGATCGGGCTCGCCACCTCCAGCGACTCGCGCGGTCTCGCCCCGTCCGGCGCGCTGGTCCTGATCGTGCTCGGCGGCGGGCTGCTGCTGAAGGTCCGCGCCCTGCTCGCGCTGCTCGGCGTCGTCGTGGCGATGGCGGCCTACAACGCCTCGCAGGACGTCGCCGCGATCGGCCCCGGCATGATCGCCACGCTGACGATCACCGCGGTGCTCGCGCTCAGCCTCGCCCGCACCCGGCAGAAGCTCGGCGTCCAGGGGCTGCGCGGCGACTCGATGCTGCTGGAGCTGCGCGACCGGCTGAAGCGGCAGGGCGAGCTGCCCGAGCTGCCGGACGGCTGGGGCTCGCAGGTCGTCCTGCTGCAGGCGGGCGGGTCGTCGTTCGGCGGCGACTTCGTCGTGTCGACCTGCGACGGCGGGACGCTTGAAGTGGCGCTCGTCGACGTGTCCGGGAAGGGCACCGACGCGGGGACGAGAGCGCTCATGCTGTCCGGTGCGTTCGGAGGGCTGCTTGGATCGGTCCAGCCTGATCGCTTCCTGCCCGCGTGCAACGTCTACCTCCAGCGCCAGCGGTGGGACGAGGGCTTCGTCACCGCCGTCCACGTCGTCGTCGACCTGAAGACCGGCGAGTACACGGTGGAGTCGGCGGGCCATCCGCCCGCCGTGCAGTTCGACGCGGGCAGCGGCGTCTGGCAGGTCAGCTCGGCGAAGGGCGTGGTGCTCGGCGTCGTCCCCGACCTGCGGTGCGTGCCCGAGCACGGGACGCTCCGCCCCGGCGACGCGCTCCTGCTCTACACCGACGGGCTGGTCGAGTCGCCGGGCAGCGACCTCGACGCGGGCATCGACCGGCTGCTCGGCGAGGCGGAGCGGCTCGTCCCGCAGGGCTTCGGCAGCGGCGCGCGGGAGCTGGTCGAGACGATGGCGGCGGCCCGCGACGACGACTGCGCCCTCGTCGTGATCTGGCGCACCTGACCGACCGGCGGCGCTAGCGGCGCGAGCGCTGGTCGGTCCGGCCTTGGGCGCGGCCGACGAGGATGGCGCCGATCAGTACGCTCCCGGCGGCGGCGCCGAGGCCCGCGAGCAGCCGCGTCCGCGACGACGGCCCGGTCACCGCCCACCCGAGCGGCGTGAACGCCTTGGTCGGCGTCTCCACCGGATCGGCGGGCGGGCGCGGGAACGCGGGCGAGGGCGCCGGGCGCGGCCGCCGCGGCACGGCGATCTCCACCCCGCCCGCCGCCACGGCCGCCGCGGGCGCCGGACGCGCCGCCGCCCCGACGCCGACCGGCGGCTGCGCGACGAGCGCGAGCAGCAGGTCCGACGCGGGCGGACGGTCCGCGGGATCGCGCGCCAGCGCCCACCGCACCGCCGGGACGAGCGGCTCCGGTAGCCCGGACAGGTCCGGCTCGTCGGCCCCGGTGCGCAGCGTGGCCGGGTCGCCGCCGATGGGCATGCGCCCCGTCCCGGCGTGCGCGACGAGGCAGCCCCACGCGAACACGTCGGCGGCCGGGGTCGCGGGCCCGCCGATGAGCACCTCGGGCGCCATCCAGCCGGGCGTGCCGAGGACCTTGCCGGTCGCCGCGGTCGCGCCGGGCATGTCCTGGCTCCGCGCGATCCCGAAGTCGATGACCCGGCAGCCGGACAGCGTGAGCATCACGTTGGCGGGCTTCAGGTCGCGGTGCACGAGTCCGGCCGCGTGGATCGCGGCGAGCGCGGACGCGACGCCGACGGCCACGCCGTGCAGGTCGGCGGCGGGCAGCGGGCCGTCGTCGACGAGCCGGTCGTGCAGCGAGATGCCGCCCACGTACTCGGTGACGAGGTAGGGGCGGCCGTCCTCCTCGCCGTGCGCGAGGACCCGCGCCGTGCAGAACGAGGCGACGCGCCCGGCGAGGTACGCCTCGTCCTTGAAGCGGCGGCGGTAGGACGGGTCGCCCGCGAGGTGCGGATGGATGGTCTTCACGGCGACGCGCCCGCCGGACACCGGGTCGGCGCCGAGGTAGACCGTCCCCATGCCGCCGGTGCCGAGGCGGCCGAGCAGCGTGTGGCCGCCGACCTCGCGCGGGTCGGCGGGTTCGAGCGGCCTGATGTCTCCGTCCATGCCCGCTCCCGTGGCTCCGTTCCCGACGTTTCGTCTCCGACGTTCCGTTCCCGGGGCTCCCGGCGTCCTCCGGGGCCTCCGGCTCCGGTGTTCCCGCGGTCTCTGACGTCTCCGCGGGCACCCGGTGTCTCTCCCGCAGTCCCGTCCATCCCCGTTCGGCGGCGGATTATGGCGTGATCTTCCAGGAAGTGCGCGGACCGTCCGCTGGAACGCGCCATTCGCAGGGGCGGCGGATCGTCCGGAAATGTGGCGGCCATGCCCGCGCAACGCCGTGTGCACCGGGGCGCCACACCGGGCGGGCCGGGACGTCCGCCCAGCGTGCGGCCATGTTTCGGCGGGCAATGACCAGGTAACAACCAGTTCTGCGTTCAACCCCCCGGGCGCTGGACGCGCGCTGGACGGGCGCGGCGCCCGGCGCCGCGCGCGGACCGCGCGTGCCGGAAGGGGGAGGGACGCCGGGGTGCGGAGATTCCGGGGCGTGCTGTCGCCGTCGCGCTGGTCGCTGCGGACCCGCGTGACCGCGGCCGCGACCCTCGTCGTGGCGCTCCTGCTCACGGTCGGCGCCGTCATCTTCTACGAGGCCGTCCGCGGCGTCGTGTACGGCGGGCTGCACGAGCGGGGCGACTTCGTCGTCACGGACCTCAGCACGCTCGTGCACAGCACCGACCCGCACGGGACGCTGCCTGTCCAGGACACCGAGTTCACCCTCCTCCAGGTGGTGAGCGAGGAGGGCGCGCTCGTCGCGTCGAGCGACTCGCTGAGCGGGCACGGGCCGCTGGACGTCCCGCCGCCGCGCAGGCCGGGGCATCCCGAGGCCCGCACGATCGAGATCCCGGGGAAGGGCGTCGTGTACGTCGTCTCCGAGAAGGTGCGCTCGCCCGGCGGCTGGCGGATCGTGCACGTGGGCGCGCCCAGCACGCTGTTCGTCCGGTACCGGGGCCTGCTCGTCGGGCTGCTCACCGGACTGGTGGTGATCGCGACGGTGGCGCTCGCCTGGATCGTGTCGCTGTCGGTGCGGCGGGCGCTGCGCCCGGTGCGGGTGATGAGCGGCGAACTGGCCGAGATCACCGGACGCGGCGCGGGCCGCCGGGTCACCGTGCCGGGCCCGAAGGACGAGGTGTCCGAGCTGGCGGAGTCGGTGAACGTGACGCTGGGCAGGCTGGAGGCCGTCCTCACCCGGCAGCGCGGCTTCGTCGCGGACGTCTCGCACGAACTGCGCAGCCCGCTCACCGGCCTCCGCGCCCAGCTCGAGGTCGCGCTCGAACACCCCGAGGACGAGGACTGGCCCGCCGTCGCCCGCGCGGCGCTCGCCGACGCCGACCGGCTCCAGGGGATCGTCAGCGACCTGCTGATCCTCGCCAAGCTCGGCGCGGGCGTGCACGTCGCGCGGGAGCGGGTGGACCTCGGCGAGCTGGTCCGGGCGGAGACGGGGCGGCGGGCCCGGCGCGTCCCGATCGAGGTGCGCGCGCCCGACGGGGTCATGGTGAGCGCCACCCCGCACCATCTCGTCCGGCTGCTGACGAACCTGCTCGACAACGCCGAGCGGCACGCCGCGTCGCGGGTGTGGGTGACGGTCGCGGTGGACGGCGGCGACGCCGTCCTGGAGATCCTGGACGACGGCGTCGGCATCGCCCCCGAGGACCGCGAGCGCGTCTTCTGGCGGTTCCAGCGGCTCGCCGAGGGCCGGGGCCGCGACCCGGGCGGCACCGGGCTCGGCCTGACGATCTCCCGCGACATCGCCCGCGCGCACGGCGGGACGCTCGTCGCCGCCGACAGCGACAAGGGGGCGCGGTTCGTCCTGCGCCTCCCGCTGGACGACGGCTGAGCCCCGTCGCGAGGGCGGGCACGGGCTCAGGCGAGCGGCGGGCGGCGGGCGCCGTGCCGGGTGGCCCGCTCGAACGCGTGCCCGATCCGCAGGACGTCGAGGTCCGCCCGGTGCGGGCCGACGATCTGGAGCCCGACCGGGAGGCCGTCCCCGGTGAACCCGGCGGGCACCGACAGCGCGGGGCAGCCGGTCGCCGAGACGAGGAAGCACGACCGCATCCATTCGAGGTAGTCGGGCATGGGGTGCCCGGCGACCTCGTCCGGGTACTCGATCCCGGCGTCGAACGGCGGGACCTGGCTGACCGGGAGGAGGAGCGCGTCGTACCGTCCGAAGAACTCCCGCACGCGGTGGAACAGCGCGGTGTGCAGGGCTTCGGCGCGCCCGATGTCGGAGCCGGACAGGACGCGTCCGGCCTCGATGTTGGCGGCGAGGGACGGCTTGAAGTCGGCGCGCCGCTCGTCCAGGAGGGGGCCGAGGGCGACGTCCCAGTGCCAGGCGCGGAGCGTCCGGAAGACCTCGTCCGCGCCGGACAGGTCGGGGCACGCCTCCTCGACCGCGCAGCCCAGGTCCTCGAACACCTTCACCGCCGGTTCGAGGACGCCCGTCACGGCGGGGTCGACGGGGACCGTCCCGCCGAGGTCGGGGGACCAGGCGACGCGCAGCCCGGCGAGGTCGCGGTCGAGCGGGACGGCGAACGCCGGGCCCGGCGTCTCCAGCGCGATCGGGCTGCGCGGGTCGGGGCCCGCGAGGACGGACAGCAGCAGCGCCGCGTCGGCCACGGTCCGCGCCATCGGGCCCTGCACGCCCATCGTCGCCCACCCGGCGGGCACCGGCCAGGACGGCACCCGTCCCGGCGACGGGCGGAACCCGACGACGTTGCAGAACGACGCGGGGTTGCGCAGCGAGCCGCCCATGTCGCTGCCGTCCGCCACCGGGTGCATGCCGCACGCCAGCGCGGCCGCGGCGCCGCCGCTGCTGCCGCCCGCCGACCGCGACGGGTCGTAGGGGTTGCGGGTCACGCCGAACACCGGGTTGAACGTGTGCGACCCGGCGGCGAACTCCGGGACGTTGGTCTTGCCGAGCGTGATCGCCCCGGCGGCGCGGATCCGCTCGATCACCAGGTCGTCGGCGTCCGGGACGTGGTCGGCGAAGATCGGCGAGCCGGACGTCGTGCGGATCCCGGCGGTGGCGTGCGTGTCCTTGTGCGCGACGGGCAGGCCGTGCAGCGGACCGGGGGCCGCGCCCCGGGCGAGCCGCTCGTCGGCGTCCCGCGCCTGGTCGAGCGCGCGCTCGGCGACCAGCGTGACGATCGCGTTGACCCGCGGGTTCGTCCGCTCGATCTGGTCGAGGTGCGCGCGCACGACCTCCCGCGCGGACAGCTCGCGCGCGCGGATCCGGCGGGCCAGCTCGCGGGCGGACGCGAAGCAGATCTCCGCGTTGCCCTCCTCGGACACGGCGCTTTCATCGGACACGGCGACGTCCCTTCTGCCACGGTGCCTCCAGTGTCCACCCCGGACGGCTCCTGACCAGCCCTCACGGTCATGATGGAGCACGTGACGGAACGGGTCGGCGCGCGCGGGCTGCTGCGCCGCGTGCTCGACGGCGGCCGGTGGACGTCCTGGGACGTCCCGCCCCGCGCCGGGCCCGAGCCCGGCTCGCCCTACGGCCGGGACCTCGCCGCCGCCCGCGAGCGCAGCGGCTGCGACGAGGCCGTCCTCACCGGGGAGGGGCGGCTGCGCGGCCGCCGCGTCGCGTTCGTCGTGTCGGAGTTCGGCTTCCTCGCCGGGTCGATCGGGCTCGCCACCGCCGACCGGATCGTCGCCGCCGTCGAGCGCGCCGCCGCCGAGCGGCTGCCGCTGCTCGCCGCGCCGTCGTCCGGCGGGACCCGCATGCAGGAGGGCACGGCCGCGTTCGTGCAGATGGCGCGCATCACCGCCGCCGTCACGGCGCACCGCGCGGCGGGGCTGCCCTATCTCGTCTACCTGCGGCATCCGACGACCGGGGGAGTGTTCGCGTCGTGGGGGTCGCTCGGGCACGTCACGGCGGCCGAGCCGGGCGCGCTGATCGGGTTCCTCGGGCCGCGCGTGTACGAGGGGCTGCGCGGCGAGCCGTTCCCGCCGGGCGTGCAGGTCGCCGAGAACCTCGCCGCGAAGGGGCTGCTGGACGCCGTGGTCGGCGTCGACGACCTGGGCGGGGTGGCGGCCCGCGCGCTGGACGTCCTGTGCGGCGCCCCTCCGCCCGCCGCCGCCGCGCCCGCGCGGACCGTCCCGGCCGCTCCGCCGGAGACCGGGGCGTGGGAGTCGATCGAGCGGTCGCGGCGTCCGGACCGTCCCGGCGTCCGCGACCTGCTGCGGCACGGCGCGGCGGACGTCACGCCCCTGTCGGGCACCGGCGAGGGGGAGGCCGACCGGGGGATCGTCCTCGCGCTCGCCCGGTTCGGCGCGGCGCCGTGCGTCCTCGTCGGCCAGGACCGGGCCGGCCAGCGCGCCGGGCACCCGCTCGGCCCGGCCGGGCTGCGGGTCGCGCGGCGCGGCATGCGGCTCGCCGCCGAGCTCGGCCTGCCGCTGGTCACCGTCGTGGACACGCCGGGCGCCGCGCTGTCGGCCGAGGCGGAGGAGGGCGGCCTCGCCGGGGAGATCGCGCGCTGCCTCGCCGACCTCGTCACGCTGCCCGCGCCGACGCTGTGCCTGCTGCTCGGCGAGGGGACGGGCGGCGCGGCGCTCGCCCTGCTGCCCGCCGACCGGGTCCTCGTGGCGCGGCACGGCTGGCTGTCGCCGCTGCCGCCGGAGGGGGCGTCGCTGATCGTCCACCGCACCCCGGCCCGCGCGGACGAGCTGGCGGCGGCGCAGGGCGTCCGGGCGGCGGACCTGCTCCGCGACGGGTTCGCCGACGTCCTCGTGGACGAGCGCCCCGACGCCGCCGACGAGCCGGAGCCGTTCTGCCGCCGCGCGGCGGCCGCCGTCGGACGCGAGCTGGCCGGCCTCGCGCCGGGCACGGCGGCGTCCCGGCAGGCGCGCTACCGTGCGGGATCATGACCGAATCCGCCACGCGCGAGGCGTATGACGCCGTCGCCCGGCTCTACGCCGACACGTTCCGCGACGCCCTCGCCGACATGCCGCTGGACCGCGCCATGCTCGCGGCGTTCGCCGACCTCGTCCGGGGCCTCGGCCCCGTCGCCGACCTCGGCTGCGGGCCGGGGCGGCTGACCGGCCACCTGGTGTCGCTGGGCCTGGACGCGTTCGGGATCGACCTGTCGCCGGAGATGATCGAGCTGGCCCGCGCCGAGCACCCCGGCCTGCGGTTCGACGTCGGGACGATGGCGGCGCTCGACCTCGCGGACGAGAGCGTCGGTGGCGTCCTCGCCTGGTACTCGACGATCCACACCGCCCCGGCCGACCTGCCGCAGGTCTTCGCCGAGCTGCACCGGGTGCTCGTCCCCGGCGGGCACCTGCTGATCGGGTTCCAGTCCTGCGGCGGGGACCGGCCGCTGCCGCACGACCACCGGGTCGCGCCCGCCCACCTCTGGCCGCTGGAGCCGATGGCCGTCCTGCTCGCCGAGACGGGTCTTGTGGAGGTGTGCCGCGTCGGCCGCGCGGCCATGGAGGGCGAGCGCGTCCCCTCGGGCCACCTGCTGTTCCGCAAGCCCTGAGACGGCGCGCGGGTGTGGGGTCAGGGGGCGGGTTCGCCGGGGCCAGGCGCGCGGTGCCAGGGGCGGTGGCGGCGCAGCCGCCGGGTGCCGCGTCGGCGGCGCGGCAGGTACCCGGCGAGCAGGGCCGCGAGCACGCCCGCCGCCGTGACCGTGAACAGGGCACCGAGGGTCCGCGCGACGATCCAGTGCCGCAGGCACTGCCTGGCCCGCCCGCACGGACCGGGGACGGTCCGCTCGGCGGGGCCCGCCGCGGTGCTGTCCGCCATGTGCTCCGCTTCCCTTTTCGGCGCTTTCCTGTTCCGGGTCGCCCTGATTCGGTGACAGCATGTCATGGAACGGCCACCGCGCGCATCGCGGTGTACCGGGTACGGAAAAGTCGTTTGGGGGCTTACGATTTGGTCCGGGAGGGGGTGCCGTGCGCGCGTTGCTGGTACAGCATGATCATGTGTCGCCGTCCGGGCCGGTCGGGGAGCGGCTGGCCCATCACGGGTACGAGGTCGCCGAGCTCATGGTGGTGCCCGAGGAGCGGCAGCACACACCGGACGTGACCTTCGACTTTCCCGATCCGGAGGAATGGGATCTGATCGTCCCGATGGGCGCGCCCTGGTCGGTGTACGACCCGGCGGTCGCGTCGTGGGTCGGGCCCGAGCTGCGGATGCTCGCCGCCGCGCACCGCGCCGGGGTCCCGGTCTTCGGGGTCTGCTTCGGCGGCCAGGCGCTCGCGGCGGCGCTCGGCGGCCGCGTGGAGCGGTCGCCGAGCCCCGAGATGGGCTGGGTGGACGTCGAAACGGACGACCCGTCGATCGTCGGCCCCGGCCCCTGGTTCCAGTTCCACTTCGACCGGTGGGTCCTGCCGCCGGGCGCCGTGGAGGTCGCGCGCAGCGCCGTGTCCTCGCAGGCCTTCGTCCTCGGACGGTCCATGGGCGTGCAGTTCCATCCCGAGATCACGGCCGAGGAGTTCGGGCTCTGGGCGGCGCACGGCGCCGCCGCGCTCATGCGCGCCCGGGGCATCGACCCGGACGCGGTGCTGGCCGAGGTTCAGCGGGACGAGGCCGAATCGACCCGCCGCACCTTCGCCCTCATCGACGCCTTCCTTGAGCGGACGAACGGGCGGAAGCCTGCACCAGGGCGGTGAACAGCGCCTGCTGGGTCCGGTCGGTGGCGGCCGTGTCCTCGGGATGCCACTGGACGGCCAGGAACCACTGCCCGGGTTCCGCCAGTTCCGCGCCCTCGATCGTCCCGTCGAACCCGAACGCCGTCGGGGTCAGGGCGGGGGCCAGGGACGCTATCGACTGGTGGTGGTAGCAGGACGCGGCGGTCTCCTCCGTGTCCAGGGTCTTGGCCAGCAGGGTGCCCGGCTTCACCGTCACCGAATGCACCTTGTGCCGGTGGTCGCGCGGCATGTGCTGGTTGAGCGTCCCGCCGAGGACGGTGTTGACGATCTGGAGTCCCCGGCAGATCGCGAGGGTCGGGACGCCCGCCTCCAGGACGTGGGCGGCGAGCGCGAGGTCGAACTCGTCCTGCTCGTCGTCGACGTCGTAAAGGGCTTCGTGCTCGGTCTTCTCGCCGTAGTGGCGCGGGTGCAGGTCGCCGCCGCCCGGCAGCAGGACGCCGTCGCAGCGGGCCAGCCGGGACGCGTCGAACGGCGCCGCCGGATGCATCACGAACGGCTCGCCGCCCGCCCGGAACACCGCCTCCACCAGGGCGCGGGCGGCGACCTCGGCCCGATAGCGCAGCGCGGACGCCGACTCGGAGAAGCGAGCCGGAAGAGCGATCAGCGGGCGGGTCACAGTTCGATCCACGTGGTCTTCAGGTCGGTGTACTTGTCGAGGGCGTGGAGGGACTTGTCGCGTCCGTGGCCCGATTGCTTGACGCCGCCGAAGGGGACGCTCATGTCGCCTTCCTCGTAGCAGTTGACCCAGACCGTCCCGGCGCGGAGGGCGCGCGAGACGCGGTGCGCGGTGGACAGGTCCGTCGTCCAGACGGCGGCGGCCAGGCCGTAGTCGGTGTCGTTGGCGAGCGCGACGGCCTCGTCCACGTCGTCGAATTCCAGCACGGCGAGGACGGGCCCGAATATCTCCTCCCGCGCCACCCGCATTCCGGGTTTCACCTGGTCGAACACCGTGGGGGAGATGAAGCGCCCGTCCACCCGTGCGCCCGTGCGCAGGCGGGCGCCGTCCGACTGCGCGGCCCTGATGTGGGAGAGGACGCGGGAGTGGTGCGTGGCGGAGACCAGCGGGCCCATCTCGGTGGCCGGGTCGAGCGGGTCGCCGGTGCGCAGCGACTCGGCGCGGGCGACGACGCGGTCCACGACCCTCGCGGCGATCGAGCGGTGGACGAGGAGCCGCGACGGCGCCGTGCACATCTCGCCCGCGTTGAAGAAGATGCCCCACGCGGCGGTGTCGGCGGCGGCGTCCAGGTCGGGGGCGTCCGGCAGGATGATGTTCGGCGACTTCCCGCCGAGTTCCAGCCACACGCGCTTCAGGTTGGAGTCGGCGGCGTAGCGGAGGAAGTGGCGTCCGACCTCCGTCGAGCCGGTGAAGGCGAGGACGTCGACGCCCGGGTGCTCGCCGAGCGCGCGTCCGGCCACCTCGCCGGGGCCGTTGACGACGTTGAACGCGCCGGGCGGCAGCCCCGCCTCGGTGGCGAGCGCGGCCAGGTGCAGCGCCGACAGCGGCGACTCCTCGGCGGGCTTGAGGACGACCGCGCACCCGGCGGCGAGGGCCGGGGCGAGCTTCCACGCGGCCATCGTCAGCGGGAAGTTCCACGGGACGACCGCCGCGACGACGCCGACCGGCTCCCGGGTGACGAGCGCCAGCGACGAGGAGGCGGTGCGCGGCGACTCGTCCAGTTGCTTGTCGGCGGCCTCGGCGTACCAGCGCAGGCAGTTGAGCACGGCGCGCAGCTCGATCCCGTACGCCTCGGTGATCGGCTTGCCCATCTCCAGGCTGATGAGGAGGGCGAGCGTCGCGCGGTCGCGCTCGACCAGGTCGGCCCAGCGGAGCAGGGCGGCCTTGCGCTCGGCGGGGGAGAGGCGGGGCCAGGGGCCGGTGTCGAAGGCGGCGCGGGCGGCGGCGACGGCCGCGTCGACCTCGGCCGTCCCGGCGGACGCCACGCGCGCGATCGCCCTGCCGTCCCGGGGCGAGACGACCGGTGTCGTGCCGGTGCCGGTGAACTCGCCGCCGATGTGGTGCCCGGTGTACGGGACGAGCCCGGCGGCGCGGGCGCGCCACTCCTCGTACGGGACGTCGTTCACAGGCCCTCCTCGAAATTTCGTTTGATCCCGAACAGTAGTCGCCGCGGCTTGACCATCGCACCCCCGCTTCCTAGATTATTTGGGACCAAACAAAGTGGAGGTGGAGCGATGGCAACCGTCGCGGGGGTCGCCGTCGACCCCGGGCACTGGATCGGCGGCGAGCGCGTCCGGTCGGCGGGGACGTTCACCGACGTCTCGCCGATCGGGGAGACGCCGCTCGCCGAGATCGCGCGGGGCGGGGCGGCCGAGGTGGACGCGGCGGTCGCCGCCGCCCGCCGCGCCTTCCCGGCCTGGGCCCGGACGAGCCGGGACGAGCGCGCCCGGCTGCTGCACGCCGTCGCCGACGGCGTGGAGAAGCGGATCGAGGAGCTCGCCCAGGTCGAGACGGCCGACAACGGCGCGCTGATCCGGTCGCACCGGCGCGGCGTGATGCCGCGGGTCGCGCACAACTTCCGGTTCTTCGCGGACTGGCTGCTCAGGCTCGGGCACGACGACTTCGAGACGCGCGGGCACACCAACCACGTCAGCTGGGACCCGGCGGGCGTGTGCGCGCTCATCACCCCGTGGAACGCTCCGCTGATGCTCGCGACGTGGAAGATCGCGCCCGCGCTGGCGGCCGGGAACACGGTCGTGCTGAAGCCCGCCGAGTGGACGCCGCTGACCGCGTCGCTGCTCGCCGACATCGCCGCCGAGGCCGGGCTGCCGGACGGGGTGTTCAACGTCGTCCAGGGCTACGGCGCGGAGGTCGGCGGCCCGCTGACCGCGCATCCGGACGTCCGGCGGATCAGCTTCACCGGGTCGGTCCCCACGGCCCGGACGATCGCCGCCGCCGCGGCGCCCAACCTGACGCCGCTGTCGCTGGAGCTCGGCGGCAAGTCGCCGCTGCTGGTCTTCGCCGACGCCGACCTCGACCTCGCCGTCGACCTGGCGGTCGAGCAGTACGACAACGCCGGGCAGGTCTGCCTCGCCGCGACCCGGCTGCTCGTCGAGTCGTCCATCGCGGACGAGTTCACCGCGCGCTTCCTGGAGAAGGCCGGGCGGATCGTGCAGGGCGACCCGCGCGACGAGGCCACCGACATCGGCCCGCAGATCCACCGCCGCCACCTCGAACGCGTCGACGGCTTCGTCCAGCGCGCCAAGGCGGACGGGGCGCGAGCCCTCATCGGCGGCGGTCCCAACGAGGAGCTGGGCGGGCTGTACTACCGGCCCACGCTCTTCACGGGCGCGCCCGACGGCGCCGAGATCCTGACCGAGGAGGTCTTCGGGCCCGTCCTCACGCTCCAGACGTTCGACACCGAGGACGAGGCCGTCGCCATGGCGAACGGCACCCGGTTCGGGCTCGCCGCCACGCTCGCCACGGGCGACCCGGAGCGCGCGCGGCGCGTCACCGAGCGGCTCGTCGCCGGGACGGTCTGGGTCAACTGCTTCTTCGTCCGCGACCTGAAGGCCCCGTTCGGCGGGTCCCGGCAGTCCGGGATGGGACGCGAGGGCGGCGACTGGAGCTTCGACTTCTACTGCGACCTGAAGAACACGGTGACGGCGCCATGGGCGAGGTAGTCGGCGCGGGACTCCTCGCGCACGTCCCCACGATCGTGCTCCCCGAGGTCACCCGGCGCGAACTGAACAACGGCGAGGACACCACGCTCGTCTCCGGGCTGGAGCGCCTCCGCCTGGACGTCTTCGAGAAGGACGACTACGACACCGTCGTCGTCCTCGACTCGCACTGGGCGACGACCGTCGAGTTCGTCACCACCGCGCAGGAGCGGCGCGCCGGGCTGTACACGTCCGAGGAGCTGCCGCGCGGCATGTGCCGGATGCCGTACGACTTCCCCGGCGACCCCGAGCTGGCGCGGGCGGTCGCCCGGTACGCCGACAAGCACGGCACGTACATCACCCCGATCGACGACCCCTACCTGCCGATCTTCTACGCGACCGTGAACCTGTGGACGCACCTCGGCGTCCGCGACGACCCCTACCTCGGCCTGCCCGGCAAGCGGTGGATGTCGATCGGGGTGTGCCAGACCGCCGACACCGAGGACTTCCTGCGCCTCGGCCGGGCGCTCGGCGACGCGGTCGCCGCGACCGACCGGCGGGTGCTGCTGATCGCGTCCGGCGCGCTGTCGCACACGTTCTGGCCGCTGCGGGTGATCCGCGACCACGAGGCGTCCGGGCCCGAGCACATCTTCACGCCGGAGGCGCGGGCGGCCGACGAGCAGCGCATCGCGTGGCTGAAGGACGGCGACCACGGCCGCGTCCTCGACGCCATGCCGGAGTTCCTGACCTTCAAGCCCGAGGCCCGCTTCGGCCACTACCTCATGATGATCGGCGCCCTGGGCGAGCACGCCTGCACGGCCCCGGGACGCCTCTACAGCGAGTACGAGAACTCCGTCGGAACCGGCCAGGTGCACATCTGGTTCGACCGCCCCGAGAACGGATGGACCAGCCGATGACCGAGTACCGACGGATCCTGCTGGACGGCGCCGCCACGGTCGTCGTCCGGGACGGCGACGAGCTCGTCAGCGGGGACGGACGGCGCGTCGGCGTCGACGACGCCGTGCATCTGCCGCCCTGCGAGCCGTCCAAGGTCGTGGCGGTGCACCTCAACCACCGGAGCCGCGTCGAGGAGTTCCAGACGAGGCTGCCGTCCGCTCCTACGTACTTCCACAAGCCGATCTCTGCGCTGAACGCGCATGGCGGCGCCGTCGTTCGTCCTGAGCGGTGCAAGTACCTCAACTACGAGGGCGAGATCGCGATCGTCATCGGGCGGACGGCGCGGAACGTGTCGCCGAAGGAGGCCGGGGACTACATCGCCGGGTACACGGTCGCCAATGACTACGGGCTGCACGACTTCCGCGACACCGACGCGGGGTCGATGCTGCGCGTGAAGGGGTCCGACACCTTGTGTCCCCTGGGGCCCGGCCTTGTCACCGACTGGGACTTCCACGGGAAGTACCTGCGGACGTACGTCAACGGCGAACTCGTCCAGGACGGCAGTACGGACGAGATGGAGTGGGACATGCACTACCTCGTCGCCGACATCGCCCGCACCATCACGCTCTATCCCGGGGACGTGCTGCTCTCCGGGACGCCCGCCAACTCGCGTCCCGTCCAGCCGGGGGACGTGGTGGAGGTCGAGGCGGAAGGGCTCGGACGGCTCCGCAACCACATCGTCGCCGGGCCCGTCCCGATCCGGGACGACTGCGGCGCCCAGCCCACCGAGTCGGAGGAGGTCATGTCCACCGTCCTCGGTGGGGACTGGGAGTTCCGCGGGATCCGCCCGCCGCGTTCCTCCTGATTCCTAGGAGGTCAGGGCCGCCGCGCGGGTCACCACCTCGCGGCAGAACGCGCCCACCGCGTCCGGGTCGTCGGTGAACTGGGACGGCTTGATGCAGAACGTCGTGAACCCCTGCTCGACCTGCGCTGGGATGCTCTCCAGCGCGGGTTCGAGCGGGGACACGGAGTCGTCGTCGGGGAACACCGGGCGGCAGCCCCCGATCATCTCCAGGTCGGCGGCGTCGCGGCCGGCGGCGGACATCGCGGTCTTCAGGCGGGCCACCTCGTCCGGCGTCGGGCGGCCCAGCGGGTGGAAGCCGTGCCCGTACTTCACGAGGCGGTCCAGCAGGCGGTCGTGGAGGTGCTGCCCGCCGAACCACATGCGCGGCCCGTCCGGACGGTACGCGCGAGGCTCGAAGTAGACGTCCTCGAAGGAGAAGTGGGTCCCGGAGTAGGAGACCGGGGAGCCGCGCCAGAGCAGGTCCCAGATCTCCAGTTGCTCGTCCAGGATCGCACCCCGCTTCTCGAACGGGACGCCCATCGCGGCGTACTCGTCCCGGCTCCAGCTCACGGTCGGCTGGACGACGAGGCGGCCCTCCGACAGGAGGTCGAGCGTGCCGATGTCGCGGGCCAGCGCCAGCGGGTGGCGGAGGGGGGCGAGGACGGCCGCCGCGGCGAGCCTGATCCGGGTGGTGGCGGACGCGATCGCGCCGAGCAGCATCAGCGAGCCCGGCCACGGGGTGAACGGGTCCTGGTTGCCCGGGTAGGCGTAGTCGCGGGGGTTGCCCATCACGCCCTTCGCGCCCGCGTCCGGGCCTAGGACGATGTGCTCGCTGACCATGACGGCGTCGAAGCCCGCGTCCTCCGCCTCCCGCGCCCAGCGGACGAGGACGGGCAGGTCGCGGCCGGTGGTCAGGGTCCAGTTCTCGCTGAGCACGAGCACGAAACGTGGCGTCATCCCGGTATCGTATGGGCCCAAACGATACCGGGGCAAGGGGTGGGCAGGGGTGTCGGAGCCGGGGTGGTCTGGGAGCCCAGGTGTGGTCCGGGTGTGGTCCGGGTGGTAGCCCGGGGTGGCCTAGGTCAGGTGCGGGAGCGGCGGCCTGAGCGGCGGGGTGGGGGCGGGGACTGCTCGCGGAGGGCCGCCCGGCGCTGCTCGCCCTCGTCCTCCAGGTGCTCGATGACGGAGCGGAGCGTCTCGGCGAGGTCCTTGTTGTCGTCGGCGCTCAAACGTTCCACGACGAACGCCTCCTCGGCGTTGAACGCCGGGAACAGGCCGCGCATCAGCTCCTGGCCCTTCGAGGTCAGGCGCAGCAGGACGAGCCGTCCGTCGGTTGCGTGCGAGCCGCGCTCGATCAGGCCGCGGCCCTCCAGCGTCTTCACGACGCCGGTGAGCGTGCCCTTGGAGATGCCCGCCTCCTCGGCGACGTGGCGCGTCTCCATCTCGTCCCAGATCCAGACGACCCAGAGGACGACGAACGCCGTCCAGGTCAGGTCGGCGCCGCGCAGGACCGAACTCTCGAAGTGCTGGCGGATGGCGGCGGCGGCGCGGTAGATGTTGGAGACCGCCATCATCGCGTCGTGCCGCAGCGGGACGTCGCCGAGGCGCCGCTGGATGGCCTGCTCGGTCTCTTGCAGTGTGTGGTGCCCGGTCACGTGCGTCCTCTCTTTGGACAGAATGTGAATCTACCCCTTACCGCGCCTCGTTTGGCTCCGTACGATCCCTGTGGCGCGGAAAATCGGCCGGGGGGCCGTGTGTGTGCGCCGGGGGTGTGTGTGGTGATCGGGGCGGGTGTGTCCGCTTCGTCGGGCGGCCGGGGGGTGTTGGACCGGCGTCCGCGAGGTCGCGAGGTTGCCTTCTTTGGGGTGGTGGCGGCCCTCCTGCCGAGGACGTCGCTGGTCCTGGGGTCGCCGTTTAATTGCTAGTTGCTTGATCGTCCACCTGCGGTCAGATCGGCAGTGGATGGCGTGATCCGGGGTGTTGATCGCTAGGTTGTTCTGCTAGTTGATCACTCCTGGAGGTGGTGGCGGTGGCGGAGGCGCCTCGTATCGACACGTCCGTTCCGCATTCGGCGAGGGTGTGGAACTTTCTGTTAGGCGGCAAGGAGAATTATGATGTCGATCGGCGGGCGGCCGAGCAGTTTCAGGCCATGTTCCCGCAGATCGTGGATATCGCGCTCGCCGATCGCGCCTTCCTCGGGCGGGCGGTGAGGCATCTCGCCGGGGAAGGCGGGATCCGCCAGTTCCTGGATATCGGTACCGGGCTGCCTACCATGGACAACACGCACGAGGTGGCGCAGCGGGTCGCTCCGGAGTCGCGGATCGTTTATGTGGACAACGATCCGCTGGTTCTCACGCATGCTCGGGCGCTGCTGAGCAGTAGTGCCGAGGGCGAGTGCGACTATATCCAGGCCGACCTTCGCGATCCGGGCGGGATCTTGGAGCGGGCCGCCGATACTCTGGACTTCTCTCGGCCGGTCGGGATCATGCTGCTGGGGATCATGCATTTCGTGCACGAGGACCGGGAGGCCCAGCTCATTCTGCGTCGGCTGATGGACGCGGTTCCGCCGGGCAGTTATCTGGTCATGACGCATGCCACGCTGGACTTCGACGCGGGGGAGACCGCTCAGGAGGAGGCGCAGGCCGAGTGGAACCAGAAGTCCGCGAACCCGATGGTGCCGCGAGGGCGGGACGAGATCGAGTCGCTTGTGGAAGGGCTCGACGTGCTGGAGCCGGGGCTGGTCTCCATGTCTCGGTGGCGTCCCGAGCACACGCCATGGGGAGAGCCTGAAGAAGTCGCCGGATATGCTTTGGTGGCGCGTAAGCCTTTCTAGGTTTTCTCGGTTATTTGTTTTTCGGCTTTTTGTTTTTCGGTTTTTCTGTGTTCTAGTTCTTCAGACGGGGTGGGGGCGGCGCTGCGTACGGGGCCGCCCCTCCAAAGTCAAGGGCGCCTTCGGCGTCGCTTCGCGATGGCCTTCGGCCACCCTTGACTTTGGAGCCTCTGCGGCCCCTGGTGCAGCTTTCGTCGGGCAGGCTCCGCCTGCCCCTGCCCGACGCGCCGCCCCCACCACCAGCCAAGAGGGTTGAAAATCCGTTCGGGAATTTTCTGTGGTGGCTCGGCTTTCTTGTGGGTGACACTATTGCAGCTTTTTTCGTGGTGCTGGCGTTGGGCGGAGCTTCTATAATTGAGGTATGGAAAGTGTCGTGATCGAACTGGGCGGGGCCTCTGCCATGGAGTTGGTGGAGGCCGCCTCGGCGATCGCGGCTGAGCTCGCCCGGCGTTCAGCTCCTGAGTCGGCTTCTGCGTGTCTGGAGCTCACGGAGACCCTGGCCCGTGCGAATGATATGCATGAGGTCGCCATTGCCGGTTTTGTGGCCGTTGTTGATCGGGCGCAGGAGGTCCGGCGGTGGGGTTTTCCGTCCACTCAGGCGTGGCTGCGTAATCGTCTGGGCATGCGGGACGCGCGTGCCAAGGAGCGGCTTTCGCTGGCCCGGCAGTTCGAGCGGGTTGGTGAGATGGCTGGGCGGTGGGCCGCCGGGGAGCTTTCGTTCGGGTATGCCGCCACCATTGCGGGGGCGGTCGCTCGGCTTGACGATGACGACTGCCGGGCCGCTGAAGAGATCCTGTTGGGGATGGTCGATCAGGAGTTCTCGGCCGGGAAGGTCGCCTCGTTCGGCCGCCGGATCCGGGACGTGATCGCCGAACGCGACGGGACCGAGCCGCCCGATGGTGACAGTCGGCGTGGATATGAGCGGTCCTGGATCGACTCCACCCGGTCATTGGACGGCGGCCGCTACATCAGGGGCTGGCTGAACGCCGAGGACGCGGCCGTCCTGGACGGGACGCTCGGCCCCCTCGCCAAACCGGCCGGGCCCGACGACCACCGCGACCTGTCCGAGCGGACGGCCGCCGCCCTGACGTCCGTTCTGGCGGGTGGGCACAAGGCCACCAAGGTCACCGTCGTCTGCGATCTCGACACCCTGACCGGTGGTGCCGCTCCGGCCCGGCTGGCGGACGGTACGCCCATTCCCGCCGAGCATGCACGTCGCATCGCGCTTAGTGCAGGGGTGTCGCCTCTGCTGCTCGGGCGCGGGAACCATCCCCTTTACCTGGGGCGTGCCGTCCGGTTCGCCTCCGCCGGGCAGCGCCAGGTGCTCGAAACGCTCTACGCGACGTGCGCCGTCCAAGGGTGCGAGGTGCCGGGGACGCTGTGCGAAGTCGATCACGTGGACGGGTGGGCACTCGGCAACGGCCCCACTGACATCGACCGGCTCGCCCTCTGCTGCGGATGGCACAACCGTTTCAAGCACACGAACGCCGAACAGATCCGCGTCGTGCGAACCGAGGACGGGCTCTACCGGTACCGCGTCCTTCCGCCGCCGGGTAGTAGAGCGGAAGTCGGTGTCGGGCGACCGCCGCCCCAACTGCAGGCCGCCTAGTGATCTACGACGCTGGACCTGGCCGGTCGTGTCAGCGGTCCAGGTAGGGGTCGGTGATCTCGCGGAGGCGGGTGAGGATGTCGTGGAGTTGGTCCATGCGGCGTTTGCCCAGGTGGGCCGTCCAGCGGGCTTCTACCTCGGCTACCGCGGCGTCGCCCACGGGGCGGAGGGCGCGGGCCTGGGCGGTGAGGCGGACGAGGCGGGCGCGGGCGTCGGCCGGGTCGATCGTCCGCTCCACGTATCCGGCCTTCTCCAACTGGTCTACCAGGTATCCGGCCGTCTGCTTGGTCACCTGGGCTGACTCGGCCAGGTCGCTGAGCCGGGAACCGTCCTCGTCCACCCGCTGGAGGAGCTTGGCCTGCGCTTGCGTGATGTCGTCGTGGCCCGCCGCCGCCAGCTCCGCGAAGACGTGGTTCTCCAAGGACCGGTAGGCGATGAACAGCAGGACGCCGATGTTCGGTTCGGCCGCCATGCGACTCCTTGACATTGGTCAGAGGTTCGAATTAATTTAGACAGAGAGGCTGACTAAAAGTCGATCGTACCAAGGCGGGCGCGCGTGGATGCTGCGGCGATGTGGCGGGTCATCGACGCCGAGCGGACGGGAGTGGCCGAGCTGCTCGCCGGGCTCACGGACGAGCAGTGGGAGCGGCCGTCGCTGTGCGCGGGGTGGCGGGTCCGCGAGGTGGCCGCCCACCTGGGGATCGGGCCGCGCGCCCGGCTCGGGTGGGTGCTGGTCGAGACGGTCAGGGCCGGGGGCGGCTTCAACCGGATGGTCGACCGCACCGCCCGGCGGGAGGCCGCCCGCCGGTCCCCTGAGCAGTTGACGGCGGAGCTGCGGGAGGCGTCCGGGTCCCGGCACCTCGCGCCGGGGCAGAAGCTCGGCTACGCGATGCTCGACATCCTCGTCCACGGGCAGGACATCGCCGTCCCGCTCGGGCTCGACCGGGCCATGCCGCTGGAGGCGGCCCGCGGTTCGGCGGAGATCGCCTGGCGGATCGGGTTCCCCTTCCACGCTCGGCGGCGGCTGCGCGGGGTGCGGCTGGCCGCCACCGACGTCGACTGGACGGCGGGCGACGGGCCCGAGGTCGCCGGTCCCATCGCCGCGCTGCTCCTGCTGCTCACCGGGCGGGACGGCGCCGCGCTGGCGCGGCTCGACGGGCCCGGCGTCGCGGTGTTGGACGGGGCGAGATCTCACCCGTCCGGGGGAGCGGGCTCGCGCTGACGGGTGATCAGCTCCCCGGGGGCGCGGCGGTGGACTGGGGACGTCCACGAAACGTCGCCGGAAGGGGCATCGATGACCCTCGTGACCGCATCGCCCGCACGGTTGCGCGCGGCCTGGGGAGCCGCGCACGAAACCGTCCCGGGCGTTCCCCGGTGGGCCCGGATCGCGGCGCTGGCGATCCCGTTCACGGTCCTGCCGTCGGGGCTGTGGCGGATCGCCGCGTTCACCCTCCACCTGCCGATCATCGACCGCGCCGGGTTCGGGTCCGAGGACATGCGCGGCGACCTTCCGGTGTGGCTGCCCCTGGAGCTGTACGTGGTGCTGCTGTCGATCGTGTCGGAGGCGTTCGCCTTCCTGGGGATCGGGATGGTCGCGGGCTGGGGCGAGGTGTTCCCCCGGTGGATCCCGGGGCTGCGCGGACGCCGCGTCCCCACGGCGGCGGCGGTGGTCCCGGCGGCCGTGGGGGCGGCGATCCTGACCGTGATGTGGACGTGGACCGTCGTGACCAGCCTCGTCCTCCACGAGACCATCCAAGGGGACCCGCAGCGGGACGACTTCCCCATCGGCTTCCAGGACTGGAAGGGCGTCCTCGGCGTCGTCGCGTACGTGCCGCTGGTGGCGTGGGGGCCGCTGCTCGCCGCCGTCACGGTCGCCTACTACCGGCGGCGCCGCGCTCAGGCCAGGCGGCGGCCGCCGTCCCAGACCACGCCGACCTGGCGGTAGTACGCGGCGATGGGCTCCTCCACGGTGAGGAGGGACAGCTCCTCGGTGGGGGAGTCGTAGAGGGTCAGCTCGGCGTCGCCCGTCCAGGCCGGGCCCGCCTCGAAGCTCGCCGCGCCCGACTCGATCAGCTCGTCCAGGGCGGCGGGCTGGCCCGGCTCGATGGACGGCAGGTACCGGTGGTGGGCCATCGGGTGGCCGTTGACGAAGCCGTTCGTCTCGGACGGCCCGCGCAGCGTCACCACGGCCTCGGCGAGGCGGCGGTCGGCGGCGGCCAGGGTGGCGCCGAACCGGCCGCCCTCGGCGAGGCGGGGCGCGCCCTGCCCGTACGGGTGCGGGCGGGTCTGGTGGATCGAGCCGAGCTTCTTCGGATAGCCCTGGTGCAGGCCGCGCGCGATGGCGAAGTCCTTGTCGACCCAGATGTAGACGCAGCGGGAGTAGGTCCGCCCCTCGAAGGAGCAGCGGACGACGACGAAGCACTCCTTGTACTGCGCGCGGACCGGGTCGAGGAGTTCCTCGCCGGACGCCGAGCACGACTGCCAGTCCGCCCAGATGATCGCGACCGCGCCCGGGTCCTCGTCGGCCGGGGACAGCGGGGCGGGCAGCAGTTCGGCGACGCGGGCCGGGTCCGTGCGGTACTCGACGGTGAGCAGGTCGCCCGAGTAGTGCCACGGCGGGCTCGGGATGAGGGACGAGCGGCCCGTCGCCGTCCTCGGGTGCAGGAAGCCTCGCACGGTCGCCACCACGTCCTCCCGGAAACAAAGTCGTTTGGGCCCGTACGGTAGTTGGTTCCGCCGGGATCCGCCACTCCGGCGCTGGTGGTCGGCGCATTCGGGGCAGGAGTCTTGTCAGGAGTCTCCCGGCCGCCATATGGTTTGAGCCCAAATGACCTGAGGGAGTGTGCGTGAGCCGACCGGTCGAGGACGTGGTGAAACGGCTGGCCGCCGACGGGATCGACGTGGTCCGGGTGTCCTACGCCGATCTGATCGGCGTCGAGCGCGCCCGGGACGTGCTCGTCGAGCGGCTGCCCGCGGCCATGGAGCACGGGCTGTCGTTCTGCCGCGCGGTCTACCACACGACGCCCGGCGGCGAGACCGTCGACGTCCCCGGCGGGCTGGACGCCGGGCTCCCGGACATCCGCGTCCGGCCCGACCTGTCCACCATCGCCCCGATCCCGTGGGAGGACGGCGTCGCGTCCTGCGTCGGCGACGCGTTCGAGCCGGACGGCGACGACCCCTGCCCCGAGGCGCCCCGCGAGGTGCTGCGGCGGGCCGTCGCGCGGCTCGGCGAATTGGGGCTGGACGCCGTCGCCGGGCCCGAGCTGGAGTACTACGTGTGCGACCCGGACCCGTCCTCGCCGACCGGGTGGCGCCGGTACGGGGACGCGACCGGCAACGTCTACACCGCCGGGCGCAAGGGCGACCCGGACGGCCACCTGCTCCGCGTCCTCCGCCACCTGCGCGACCTCGGCCTCGGCGTGACGATGGGCAACCACGAGTTCGGCGGCGGGCAGTTCGAGATCAACCTGCACCACTCCGGCGCGCTCGACGCCGCCGACCGCGCGTTCCGGTTCAAGGCGGGCGTCCAGGAGATCGCCCGGTCGGAGGGACGGCTCGCGACCTTCATGGCCAAGCCGTTCAACGACCAGGACGGGTCCGGGTTCCACGTCCACCTGTCCTGCCTGGACGCCGACGGCCGCAGCGTCTTCGCCGGTTCTCACGCTGACGGGCTGTCCGACACCGCGCACCACGCGATCGCGGGAGTGCTGGAGCACGCGCCCGCGCTCGCCGCGCTGCTCAACCCGACGATCAACTCCTACAAGCGGTTCGGGCCCGACAGCCTCGCCCCGTGGCTGACCGACTGGGGGCTCGACAACCGCAGCGCCATGGTCCGGATCCCGCCGGAGCGGGGCGAGGCGTCCCGGATGGAGGTCCGGCTCGGGGACGCCTCCGCCAACCCCTACCTCGGCATCGCGGGCCTGATCGCCGCCGTCTACCTGGGCATCCGCGACAAGGCCGTCCCGCCGCCGCCGCTGGAGGGCTACGGCTACGACGCCGCGAAGGCGCCCGTCCTGCCCGGCGACCTGCCGACCGCGCTGGACGCCCTCGCCGCCGACGAGGCCCTCGCCGACGTGCTCGGCGAGCAGTTCGTCACCGCCTTCCTGGCCTACAAGCGGGACGAGGTCGCGCGCTTCCGCCGGCACGTCACCGACTGGGAGTTCACCGAGTACGCCTACCACCTCTGAGGGGGCCCGGTTGCCGCACGAGACCCTGGCCGTGGACCTCGCCGACCTGGACAACTTCATGGACGGCGAGACGCCCTGGCGGATGTTCGCGGAACTGCGCCGCGCCGCGCCCGTCCACTGGAACCCCGAGCCGGACGGGCGCGGCTTCTGGTCCCTGACCCGGCACGCCGACATCGTCGCCGCCGACCGCGACGCCGCCACGTTCACCTCCGAGCGGTTCGTGAACCTGGAGGAGGTGGACGAGCGCCAGGCCGAGATCCGCCGCTCCATGCTGGAGATGGACGGCCCGCGCCACCTGGCGCTGCGCCGCCTGCTGTCCCGCGAGTTCACGCCCCGCGCCGTCGCCGGGTACGCGACGTTCCTGCGCGGCCTCACCGCCCGCACCCTCGACGCCGCGCTGACCGCGGACGCGTTCGACTTCGTCGCCGAGATCGCCGCCGACTTCCCGATCAACGTGCTGGCCCGGATGCTGGACGTCCCCGACGGCGACACCCGCAAGCTCATCGACTGGGGCAACCGGATCATCGCCAACACCGACCCCGACTACGCGGACGTCCTGCTGCACAGCGCGGAGAGCGAGCTGTACCGCGACCTCCCGTTCCGCAGCCCCGCCTCGCTGGAGGTCTTCGAGTACGGGCGCGAGCTCGCCGCCCGCCGCCGCGGCGGGGCCGGCACCGACCTGATCAGCCGCCTCGTCAACCAGCCCCCGGCGGACGGCGTGCCCCTCTCCGAGCGCGACTTCGACAACTACTTCCTGCTGCTCGTCGTCGCCGGGAACGAGACGACCCGGCACGCCATCACGCACGCCATGCGCGCGCTGATCGACCACCCGGACCAGGCGGAGCGCCTGCGCGACGACCCCGGCCTGATGCCGGGCGCGGTTGAGGAGTTCCTGCGCTGGGCGTCGCCCGTCTACCACTTCCGCCGCACCGCGACCCGCGACACGGTGATGGGCGGCGCGCGGATCCGGGAGGGCGACAAGGTCGTGCTGTGGTTCGCGTCCGGCAACCGCGACGAGAACGTCTTCGCCGACCCGGACCGCTTCGACGTCACCCGCAGCCCGAACGACCACATCGCCTTCGGAAAGGGCGGCCCGCACTACTGCCTGGGCGCCGCCCTGGCGCGCCTGGAGATGCGCATCATGTTCGAGGAACTCCTGCCGCGCCTGGCGGACATCCGCCTGGCGGGCGAGCCCCGCCGCGTCCGCTCCAACTTCGTCAACGGCATCAAGGAGATGCCCGTGACCGTCGCCCTCGCCTAGCCGCACGGGGCGGCGTCGGCCGCTGGGCTACTGGGGAGTAGGGTTGGCGTCGGCCTGAGGCTGGAGGGTGGACGTCATGGCGGGTGGCGGTGGTGCGGTGAGCGGGCTCGCGCGGGTCGCGGAGAGGGTTCCGCCTCCGGCGGTGAGCGCGTTCCTGCGGGCGGTGTTCGGGCTGCCCGGGCCGGTCCGGCGGCTGATCGCCGGGGCGCCCGTCCGGCTGGACGGCCAGGAGCTCTCGCTGGACGCCCAGTTCCTCCTGCGGCTGGTCAGCCTGGACGGCTCCAACCTGAGCTCGCCCACGGTGGCGGAGGCGCGGCGCGGCCTCGCGCGGAGCCAGCTCTATCTGAGGCGCGTCCCGGCGCGGCCCGTCGGGACGAAGGAGGTGGACGCGGGCGGCGTCCCGGCGCGGCTCTACACGCCGCGCGGGCTGCCGGACGGGTCCCCGCTGCTCGTCTTCTACCACGGCGGCGGATGGGTGATCGGCGACCTCGACACGCACGACACGGTGTGCCGGTACCTGGCGGTGCACGCGGAGGTGCGCGTCCTGTCGGTGGACTACCGGCTCGCGCCCGAGCACCGCTACCCGGCGGCGGCCGACGACGCGCTCGCCGCCTACGCCTACGCGGCGGCGAACGCCGGGGCGCTCGGCGCCGACCCCGACGCGATCGCGGTCGGCGGCGACAGCGCGGGCGGCAACCTCGCCGCCGTGGTCGGGGTGCTCGCCGGGCGCCGTCCCGACTTCGCGCTGCTGCTCTACCCGGCGACCGACATGACGGTGCGGCGCAGGTCGCGGGAGGTGTTCGGCGACGGCTTCCACCTGACCGACGCCGACATGGTCTGGTTCAGCGACCACTACTGCCCGGACGTCGGCCGCCGCGCCGAGCCCAAGGCGTCCCCGCTGCTGGCCGAAGACCTGAGCGGATTCCCGGCGACGTACCTGGTCACGGCGGGGTTCGACCCGCTGCGGGACGAGGGCGAGGCGTTCGCGAAGCGGCTGGAGGAGGCCGGGGCGCCGGTCGCCCTGCGGCGGCAGGAGGACCTCTTCCACGGCTTCGTCAACACGTGGTCGCTCGGCGGACGCTTCCGGGAGGCGCTGTCCGAGGCGGCCGGGGCCCTGCGCACCGGTCTGTACGCGGGGCCCCGGAAACGGGACGGGCGCGGCTAGAGCGGCAGCCCCGTGAGGATCATGACCTTCTCCTCGGTGTAGTCGGCCATCGCCGACCGCAGTCCCTCGCGTCCGACGCCCGAGTCCTTGACGCCGCCGTACGGCATCTGGTCGGCGCGGTAGGACGGGACGTCCCCGATCACCACGCCGCCGACGTCCAGCTCGCGGTGCGCGCGGAACGCGATGTCGAGGTTGCGGGTGAACACGCCCGCCTGGAGCCCGAACTTGGAGTCGTTGACGAGGGCGAACGCCTCGTCGACGCCGTCCACCGGCTGGACGAGCATGACCGGGCCGAAGACCTCCTCGCGGGAGACCTTGGCGTCGTCGGGGACGTTCGCGAGGACGGTCGGCGCGTAGGCCGCGCCCTCGCGGGTGCCGCCGGTGAGGACCTTCGCGCCCGCGGCGACGGCCTCGTCCACCCAGGACTCGACGCGCTCGGCCGCCTCCTGGCTGACGAGCGGGCCGACCTGGGTCTTGTCGTCCCACGGGTCGCCGGTGACGAGCCCGGCGACCGTCTCGACGAGCTTCGGCACGAACTCCTCGTACACCGAGCGGTCGACGTAGACGCGCTGGACGGCGATGCAGCTCTGCCCCGCCTGGTAGTTGGAGAACAGCCCGATGCGCTTGGCGGCCCAGTCGAGGTCGGCGTCCGGCAGGACGACGGCCGCGCCGTTCCCGCCGAGTTCGAGGGTGACGTGCTTGCGCGGCGCGCGGTCGTTGATCGCCCAGCCGACCGGCACCGAGCCGGTGAACGAGACGATCGGCAGGCGCGGGTCGTCCACCAGCGCGGACGCCCGGTCGTTCGGCACCGGCAGGATCGAGAACATCCCGGCGGGCAGGTCGGTCTCGGCGAGCAGCTCGCCGAGCAGCAGCGCCGACAGCGGCGTCGCGGGGGCGGGCTTCAGCACGATCGGGGTGCCCGCCGCGATCGCCGGAGCGATCTTGTGGGCGGCGAGGTTCAGCGGGAAGTTGAACGGCGAGATGCCGAGCACCGGGCCGCGCGGCACGCGGGTGATGTAGGCGATCCGGCCCTCGGCGGCGGGGTCGGTGTCGAGCCGCTGGGTGGTGGCGCTGAACCGGCGGGCCTCCTCGGCGGCGAACCGGAACGTGGAGATCGCGCGGGTCACCTCGCCGCGCGCCCAGAGCAGCGGCTTGCCGTTCTCGCCGGTGATCAGCCGGGCGACCTCCTCGGACCGCTCGGCGAGCCGCGCGGACACGTGCGCGAGCGCCTCGGCCCGGACGTGCAGCGGCAGCGCGGCGGCCCGCGCCCGGAGCGCGTCGGCGGCGGCGACGGCCTCCTCCACCTGCTCCGGCGTCGGGACGGCCGCCGTCCCGACCACGCGGCCGTCGTAGGGGTGCGTAACGGTGAGCTCGCCGGCACCGGTCTCGGGCCGGCCGGCCAGCCAGAATGGAGTCACGTTCATACGTTCACGCTATCTCCGGCGAGCCGGGAGGCGAGTCGCCACGATGTCCAATCGGCCCGGCGCCGCTGGACGAGATGGCGAGCGCGATCCACAGTTCGGCGCGGACGGCCGGATCGTCCGGGTCGCGGCCGAGCACCTCGGCCGCCCGGCGCATCCGGGAGCGGAGCGTGTGCCGGTGGACGCCGAGCGCCCGCGCCGCCGCCTCGCCCTGCCCGTTCGCCGCGACGTACGCCTGGACGGTCCCGACCAGGCCCTCCGCGCGCAGCGGTGCGAGGAGCGCGGCGGCGAAGGCGTTCGCCGGGCCGGGCTCCAGCAGCCGCAGGACGCCCTGGCCGGGGAGGTCGGCGTAGCGCAGGACGTCCCGCCGCGCCCGGACGGCGGCGGCGAGCGCCTCCTCCGCCTGCCGCAGCGCCGCCGGAAGATCGTCCGCGGCCGGGTCGCTGACGCCGACCGGGCCGGTGCCCGCGAGCAGCGGCTCGACCGCGCCGAGCAGCCCGTCCGGGACGATCACCGCGGCGTGCCCGCCGAGCGGCAGCACCAGGCAGCGGGCCCCGGCGGG
Source organism: Actinomadura chibensis NBRC 106107 (assembly GCF_001552135.1). GTDB lineage: Bacteria > Actinomycetota > Actinomycetes > Streptosporangiales > Streptosporangiaceae > Spirillospora > Spirillospora chibensis. Next base: position 62,769 of record NZ_BCQP01000047.1, read on the forward strand.
GTCGGACTCCAGCGCGTCCGGCACGGCGGGCCCGCCCGCGCAGGCCAGCACGCGGACCGGTCCGCGCGGCACCTCGGGGCCGTCGCCGGGCCGGCCGAGCAGCAGCGCCGCGACCGAGGCCCGCAGGTCGCGGCCGGTGCGCGGGGTCTCGGACTGCAGCGTCAGCAGCGCGACGGCCGCGCCGACGATGGTGTGCGCGGCGTGCGGGAGCGGCGCGCCCGTCCCGACGGCGAGGAACCCGCGCGGCCGCCCGCCGAGCCCGATCCGCTGCACGACGACGTGGTCGTCGGGGACGGCGAGGGCCAGGCTCGCGGCCGTCCCGCCGTCCGCCGTCCGGCGGCGCAGCCGGGGCAGCTCGGGCGCGATCGCGGCGGCGCGGTCGCGGGCGGCGGCGGGCTCGGCGTGCCGGACGTCCCCCGCCGGGTCGAGCAGCAGCGCCCACCCGCCGAGCAGCCGGGCGAGCCGGGCGACGAGCGCGCCGGGCCCGGTGAGGGCGGCGCGGGTCAGCTCCCGCTGCGCCTGGAACGCGCGGGTGACGTCCTCGTACCACTCGGCGGCGAGCATCCGCGAGACGGCCTTGCCGATCGCGATGAACGGGGTGGGCCGGGGCACCTCCAGCAGGACGAGCCCCTGCTCCCGCGCCGCCGCGAGCAGCTCCGCCGGGACGGTGTCGTGGATGACGCCGACCGCGAAGCCGAGCCCGGCGACGCCCCGTCCGACCAGGCGCGACACGTACGCGGCGGCGTTCGCCGGGGTCAGCCGCATGCCGGTGGTGAGGACGAGCTCGCCGCCCTCCAGGAAGGGCGTCGGGTCCTCCAGCTCGCTGACCGCGACCCAGACGACCGGCGTCTCCGGGAGCGGGCCGGTGCGCGAGCGCAGGCCGAGCTGGGGGAGCGCGGCGACGGTGGCCAGAGTGGGCGGCATCGCAATCCCTGTGCAAAGTGTCCATCCGGAGGGACGGAATTCGCCGTCCCGTACTGTTCATCGTAGGCGGCGCCCGGCCTATGTTCGGGCCATGACCAGCCAGGATCCCGCCCTGCCCGCAAGCGGCGCGCGGCTGCCGCAGGAACGCCGCCTCGTGACCGAGATCCCCGGGCCGCGCTCCCGGGAGCTGCAGGAGCGCCGCACCGCCGCCGTGCCGCCGGGCGTCGGCAGCGTCCTGCCGGTGTACGTGACGGACGCCGACGGCGGCGTCGTCGTCGACGCGGACGGCAACTCGCTGATCGACTTCGGCTCCGGCATCGCGGTGACGAGCGTCGGCAACGCGAACCCGCGCGTCGCCGCGCGGGTGAAGGCGCAGGCCGACCGCTTCACCCACACCTGCTTCATGGTCGCGCCGTACGAGTCGTATGTCGCGGTCTGCGAGAACCTCAACCGGATCACGCCCGGCGACCACGAGAAGCGCTCGTTCCTGGTGAACAGCGGCGCGGAGGCGGTGGAGAACGCCGTCAAGATCGCCCGGTACGCGACCGGCCGGGACGCGGTCGTCGTCTTCGACCACGGCTACCACGGCCGGACGCTGCTGACGATGACGCTGACCTCGAAGAACATGCCGTACAAGCAGGGGTTCGGGCCGTACGCGCCGGAGGTGTACCGGGCGCCGCTCGCCTACCCGTTCCGCTGGCCGACCGGCCCGGAGAACTGCGGCCCGGAGGCGGCGGCGCAGGCCGTCGACCAGATCGAGAAGCGGATCGGCGCGTCGAACGTGGCGGCCGTGGTGATCGAGCCGATCCAGGGCGAGGGCGGGTTCATCGTCCCCGCGCCCGGGTTCCTGCCCGCGCTCGCCGAGTTCTGCCGCGCGAACGGGATCCTGTTCGTCGCGGACGAGGTCCAGACCGGCTTCGCGCGCACCGGCGACATGTTCGCCTGCGAGCACGAGGGGATCGTCCCGGACATCGTCGCGACGGCGAAGGGCATCGCGGGCGGGCTGCCGCTCGCGGGCGTCACCGGCCGCGCCGACATCATGGACAAGGTCCACGTCGGCGGGCTCGGCGGCACCTACGGCGGGAACCCCCTCGCCTGCGAGGCGGCGCTCGCCGTGCTGGAGGAGATCGAGGACGGCAAGCTGACCGAGCGCGCCCGCCGGATCGGGGAGACCATGCTGCCCCGGCTGCACGCGCTGGCCGAGCGGGTACCGGCGATCGGGGACGTCCGCGGCCGCGGCGCGATGCTCGCCGTCGAACTCGTCAGGCCCGGCACGAAGGACCCGGACCCGGAACTGACCGCGCGGGTCGCCCGGCGGTGCCACGAGCGGGGCCTGCTGGTGCTGACGGCGGGCACCTACGGGAACGTGCTGCGCTTCCTCCCGCCGCTCGTGATCTCCGATGATCTCCTCGCCGACGGACTCGCCGTCCTGGACGCCGCCTTCACGGACTGACCTGCCAAGATCCCGATTCCACCGACCCTCGGGGAGGGTCGGTGGTTTCATCATGCCCGGGAGTCTGTGAAGGGCGTCACTCCGTTATGCCCCCGTTATTGACCCTCCGTCTTTCGGGCCCGTACGTTCGCAAATACGTTTGGGCCCAAAGGAGGGGCGGAGGATGGACGCAAACCCGGACCTGGTGCTGCTGAACGGCGAGGTCCTGACCGTCGACGCGGAGTTCTCCGCGGCGCAGGCGCTGGCGATCACCGGCGGGACGGTCATCGCGGTCGGCGACACGGCCGAGATCCGCGCGCTGGCCGGCCCGCGCACGGAGGTGGTCGACCTGCGCGGCCGCACGGCGCTCCCCGGCATCAACGACTCGCACCTGCACGGCTGCGCCTTCGGGGTGGCCCGCCCGCCGCTGGCGCTGGACGTCGGGTTCCCCACCGTCCGGTCGATCGCCGACATCCAGGCGGCGGTGAAGGAGGCCGCGTCCCGCACCCCGGAGGGCGAGTGGATCCGCGGGTACGGCTGGGACCCCGGCTACCTCGCCGAGTGCAAGGACGCCGACCGGATGCCCGACCGCGCCGACCTGGACGCGGTCGCCCCCGCCCACCCCGTCTACCTCCAGGACTTCACCGGCCACCTGACCTGGGCCAACTCCCGCGCCCTCGAACTGGTCGGGGTCGACCGCGACACGGTGGCGCCGGAGGGCGGGGTCGTCCACGCCGACGGCGCGGGCAACCCGACCGGGCTGCTCGCCGAGCGCGCCCAGGAGCTCGTCCAGGGGAAGCTGCCCGCCTACACCCGCGCGGAGATCGAGCAGGCCATCCGGGAGGCGGTCGCCGTCCTCCAGCGCGAGGGCATCACGAGCTTCACCGAGCCGGGCCTCGGGCCCGGCGGCAAGAGCCTGTTCGCGGGCGCCGCCGACCAGCTCACCCTGGACGTCTACGCCGACCTCGCCCGCGCCGGCGACCTCGGCGCGCGGGTCAGCGTCCTGCTGCTGCTCACCGGGATGGGCGGCTCCGCCGCCGAGATCGCCGCCGGGCTCGCCTCCGCGCGGATCCCGGCGGACGTCGACCCGCGGCTGCTCCGCGTCCTCGGCGTGAAGATCTTCGCGGACGGCACCCCGCCCAACAAGACGGCCTGGATGCACGACGAGTACGAGGGCGGCGGGTTCGGCTGCCTCTGCGTGCACGGCGCGGCCGACGCGCTGCGCGCCCGCGAGCTCAACGAGATGGTCAGGCTCGCCCACGTCGCGGGCCACCAGCTCGGCATCCACGTCACCGGCGACCGGGCGCTCGACGCCGTCGTCGACGCGCTGGAGGCCGCGCAGGTCGAGCACCCCCGCGACGACCCGCGGCACTACGTGATCCACGCGGACCTCCCGGGGGCGCAGAGCCTCCGGAAGCTCGCCGAGCACCGGTTCGGCGCGAACATGAACCCGGCGATCAAATGGACGATCGTCGACATGCTGGAGGAGATGCTCGGCCCCGAACGGGCCGCCTACCAGTATCCCGTGCGCTCGGCGATCGAGGCGGGCATCCCCGTCACGGCGAGCTCCGACGCCCCCGTCACCTACCCGAACTGGCGGCAGGGCATCACGGCGATGCTGCTGCGTGAATCCAAGGCGAGCGGCCGGACGTTCGGCCCGGAGGAGCGCGTCGGCCTCCCGGACGCCGTCCGCGCCTACACGGCGAACGCCGCGTGGCAGGACTTCGCCGAGGATTGGAAGGGCTCCCTCGAACCAGGCAAGGCGGCGGACGTCACCGTTCTCGACGGCCGCCTGACCGGCCTCGACCCGCACGACCTCCCGGACGTCCCCGTGGCGATGACGGTCTTCGACGGCCGCGTCGTCCACAGCACCGAAGGCATGTGAGATGCGCATCGCAAAGATTCTGCTGGCCGCCGCGCTGGTCGCCCCGATGGCGGCCTGCGGCGACTCCGGCTCCGGCGACGGGCCGATCAACATCGGGTCCGTGTCGACCCTCAGCGGTCCGGTCACGTTCCCCGAGGCGTCGCAGGCGGCCCGCGCCGTCTTCGACGACGTGAACGCCAAGGGCGGCATCAACGGACGGAAGATCGCCTACACCGCGGCCGACGACAAGGGCGACCCGGCGAGCGCCGCGCTGGCCGCCCGCGACGTCATCCAGAACAAGAAGGCCGTCGCCCTCGCCGGCGGCGCCAGCCTGGTGGACTGCCAGGTCAACGGCCCGCTGTACGCGCAGAACAAGATCACCGACGTGCGCGGGATCGGGATCGACCCGGGCTGCTTCAGCTCGCCGAACATCTCGGCGGTCAACACCGGGCCGTACTTCGGCTCGACGGTCTCGCTGTACTACGCGTCCGAGACGCTGAAGCTGAACAAGATCTGCTCGTTCTTCGTCATCATCGGCGGCACGGCGAACGCCTACAAGGAGGGCGTCGACCGCTGGACCAAGATCACCGGTAAGAAGCCGCTGATCACCGACCTGAGCCTGTCGGCGAACACCACCGACTACACGCCCTACATCCTGCGGGCGCGGGACGCGGGCTGCCAGGCGGTCCTGTTCAACGGCACCGAACCCATGCTGGTGGGCTGGGTGAAGGCGGCGCAGGCGCAGAAGGTCAAGGGCATCAAGTGGCTGTTCCTGGCGCCCGCCTACACCGTGGAGATCGCGAAGGCGCTGGGCCCGGCGGGCAAGGACGTCGTGGCGCTCTCGGAGTTCGAGCCGTACACCGAGGCGAACTCGACGGTCAACCAGGACTGGCGGACCATCATGACCAGCCACAAGGTGCCGCTCACCTCGTTCGCGCAGGGCGGCTACCTGGCCGCCACCCACCTCGTCGAGGTGCTGCGCGGCATCAAGGGCGACATCACCCGCGAGTCCGTCACCAAGGCGATGAAGGACCTGAAGCCGCTGCCCTCGAACATGACCGGCACGCCGTTCGCGTTCGGGCCCGGCGACGCGCACGCGCCCAACACCTCGGCGAAGTTCGTGAAGCCGGACGGCAAGGGCGGCTGGACCGTGCTGACCCCGGATTGGATCAAGCTTCCCAATGCTTGAGGGTGCGATAGCGGGCCTGGCCGGGGGCGGTGCGTACGCCGCCCTCGGCCTGTGCCTCACGCTGATGTTCCGCCTGGTCAGGGTCGTCAACTTCGCGCAGGTGGCGATCGGCGTGATCGGCGTGTACACGATGGCGCTCACCGTCGACCACGGCTGGCCGTACGGGCTCGCCGCGCTCGCCGGGCTGGTCGTCGCCACCGTCGTCGCCGCCGCGCTCGGCTGGGTGATGGGACGCTGGTTCGGCGAGGCGGGCGCGGACCAGCGGTCCGCGATCTCGATCGCGTTCCTCGTGTCCCTGCTCGCCGTGTCCTACCTGGCCTACGGCACCGACCCGCGGCGGATCCCCGGCAAGTTCGGCGGGTCGCTGTTCACCGTCAACGGCATCACGATCACGCAGGCCGCGGCCGTGTGCACGGTCGGCTCGATCGCGGTCGCGGCGGGCGCCTGGCTGTTCCTCGACAAGACGGTCCTCGGCCTGCGGCTCCGCGCCCTGTCCGAGCGTCCGACGACGGCCGAGCTGCACGCCATCCCGTCCCGCTGGCTCGGCGTCGGGATGTGGGCGGCGACCGGGCTGCTCGCCGCCGCCGTCCTGCTCGTCGTCGCGCCGCAGCAGACCAGCGACCAGACGTCGCTGTCGCTGATGATCATCCCGGCCGGCGCCGCGGCGCTCGTCGGGGGGTTCCGCAGCCTCGGCAGGACGGTGGCGGGCGGGCTCGGGCTTGGCGCGCTCCAAGGCGCGCTCGCCCACGTCAGCGAGTTGCAGCAGTACCGCGACACGGTGCCCTTCCTGGCGATCCTCGCCATCCTCATCTGGTCCCAGCGGCGGGAGGTGTGGGATGCCGCGCGTTGATCCCAACCTGGTGAAACGGACGGCGATGTTCCGGCAGCCGCTGGCGGCGCTCCTCGTCGTCGTGGTCGCGGCGGTCGCCGTCCCGCAGTACTGGCTGTTCCTCGCGACGTCGGCGCTCGTGTCGGCGGTCGCGCTGCTCGGCCTCGGCATCGTCGGCCGCGCCGGGATGAACTCGCTGTGCCAGCTCTCGTTCGCCGCCGTCGGCGCGTGGACGGTGGCCCAGCTCAACGTCTGGTCGGCCCCCGGCACCCTCATCCTGTGGACGGTCGTCGGCGGCATCGTCGCGATGCCCTTCGGCGTCCTCATCGGGCTCCCGGCGCTGCGGCTGCGCGGCGTGCACCTCGCCGTCGTCACGCTCGGCTTCGCCGCCGCCGCCGACGTCGTCGTGTCCGCGATCAACTTCCCCGGCGTCGACAGCTACCAGCAGGTGATGCGGCCGGAGTTCATCGCCACCGACCGCCAGTACTTCGTCTACGCGGGACTGCTGTTCGTCGTCCTGTCGCTCGCCGTCGAGTGGGCCGGGCGGACCCGGATGGGCGCGTCGTGGCGGGCCGTCCGGTTCTCCGAGCGCGCCACCGCCGCCGCCGGGACGAGCGTCGCCGGCGCCAAGCTGTCGGCGTTCGCGCTCAGCGCGTTCGCGGCCGGGCTCGCGGGCGGGCTGCTCGCCGGCCAGGTCGGCATGATCACCGCGCAGAACTTCGGGACGATCGGCTCCCTCGCCCTCTTCGTCGTCGCCGTGATGGCGGGCAGCGAGTACGTGTTCGGCGCGCTGTTCGGCGGCTTCCTGATCATGTTCGTCCCGGAGTTCTTCCGGCGCGCCGGGATCTCCCAGGACTGGGCGAACGTGCTGTTCGGGGTCGGCGCCGTGCAGGCGCTGTCGCAGGGCACGAGCATCAGCGACGGGTTCGCGAAGCGGCTGCGGGCGCGGCGGCCCGCCGCGGTCCCGCCGCCCCGCGAACCGGCCGGCGGCGGCAGGCCGCCGCTCGGCGCGAAGCCGCTGCTGGAGGCCAAGGGCGTGGGCGTCCGGTACGGGCAGGTCACCGCGCTGCAGGGCGTGGACCTCGTCGTCCCGGAGGGCACCGTCATGGGCCTCATCGGGCCGAACGGCGCGGGCAAGTCGACGCTGATCGACGCGCTGTCGGGGTTCCTGCCGTCCGCGGTGGGCTCGGTCACCCTGGACGGCCGCCGCCTCGACGGGCTGCCCGTGCACCGCCGCGCCGGGGCCGGGCTGCGCCGCACGTTCCAGCAGGACCGCGTCCCGACCGGCCTCGCCGTCGACGCCTACCTGCGGTTCGCCGCGCACCGCCTCGTCACCCGCGACGAGCTGGAGGAGATCCGCGGGTTCCTCGGCTGCCCGCCCGGCGACGCCCACGTCGCCGACCTGGACGTCGGCAGCCGCCGGCTGCTGGAGGTCGCCGCCGCGATCCTCGCCAGGCCGAAACTGATCATCCTGGACGAGCCCGCCGCCGGGCTCGCGCACGCCGAGTCGCTCGCGCTCGCCGACCGGCTCGTCGAGGTCCCGGCCCGCTACGGCGCGTCGGTGCTGCTGATCGAGCACGACCTGGACATGGTCCGGCGCGCCTGCGCGCGGATCGTCGTCCTCGACTTCGGCGCGGTGATCGCCGCGGGCGAGCCCGCGCAGGTGCTGGCGAGGCCCGAGGTCGCCCGCGCCTACCTGGGGGGAGAGGAGGCGGCGCTCACATGACCAGGGTCGGACAGCGCGTTGACCTCCCAAATGCCGTTTTCGCCGACATCCGCAACGCCGCGTGGCAGGATTCGCCCGAGGATCGGAAGGACGTCCTCGACCTGGCAATGCGGCGGACGTCGCTGTCTTCGACGGCGTACTCACCGCCCTCGACCCCCGCGACCTACCGCAGGTGCCCGTCTCGGCGGATGGTCGTCCACACCGAAGGCATTTTGAGATGCGCATCACGAAGATCCTCCTCGCCGCCGCGCTGGCGGCTCCGCTGGCCGGCTGCGGCGACTCCGGGATCGGCACCGCCGCGACCGACGACCCGATCAACATCGCGTCGGTGTCGACGCTCAGCGGCCCGGTCACGTTCCCCGAGTCCTCGCTCGCGGCCCGCGCCGTCTTCGACGACGTCAACGACAAGGGCGGCATCAACGGCCGGAAGATCGTCTACACGATGGCCGACGACAAGGGCGACCCGGCGGGCGCCGCGCTCGCCGGCCGCGACGTCATCGAGCGGAAGCGGGCCGTGGCGCTCGCGGGCGGCGCGAGCCTGCTCGACTGCCAGGTCAACGGCGCGCAGTACGCGCGCAGCAAGATCACCGACGTGCGCGGCGTCGGGGTGGACCCCGGCTGCTTCAGCTCCGCGAACATCTCGCCGGTCAACACCGGCCCGTTCTTCGGCTCGACCGTGACGTTGTACTACGCGTCCGAGACGCTGAAGCTGAACAAGCTCTGCGTCTTCCTCTCCATCATCGGCGGCACCGCGGAGGCGTACAAGGAGGGCGTGGCGCGCTGGTCCCGGCTCACCGGCAAGAAGCCGCTGATCATGGACCTGAGCCTGGCGACGGCCCCGTCGAACTTCGCGCCCTACATCCAGCGGGCGCGGACCGCCGGGTGCGAGGCGGTCCTGTTCAACGGCGTCGAACCCGAGTTGATCGGCTGGGTGAAGGCCGCGCAGAAGCAGAACGTCACCGACATCAAATGGCTGTTCCTCGCGCCCGCCTACACCGAGGAGGTCGCGAAGGCGCTCGGCTCGTCCGGCCGGAACGTCATCGCGCTGTCGGAGTTCGAGCCGTACACCGAGTCGGCCTCCCGGGCCAACAGGGAATGGCGCACCACCATGGAGGAGCACAAGGTGCCGCTGACCGCCTTCGCGCAGGGCGGGTATCTCGCGGCGAAGCACCTGGTCACGGTGCTGCGCTCGATCAAGGGGGACATCACCCGCGAGTCCGTCACCGAGGCGATGAAGACGCTGCGGCCGCTGCCCTCCGCGATGACCGGGACGCCGTTCGCGTTCGGCCCCGGTGACGCCCACGCATCCAACCTCGCCGCGAAGTTCGTCCAGCCGGACGGACAGGGCGGCTGGGCGGTGCTCACATCGGATTGGATCAAACTGCCGAATGGTTGATGGAGCATGAGGGAGCTGAGGCTTGAGGACGTGTCGGTCGGCCGGGGCGGGGCCCCGATCGTCCGGGACGTCGGGTTCGCCGTCCCGGCCGGGCAGGTGACCGTCCTGCTCGGCCCGAACGGGGCCGGGAAGACGACGCTGCTCGAAGCGATCGCGGGCGTCCTGCCGCTCACGTCCGGACGGCTCACCGGCGACGGCGCGGACCTGTCCGGGCTCGACCGGGTGTCGCGCGCCAAGCGCGGCATCGCGCTCGTCGAGCAGGGCCGGACCGTGTTCAGCGGCCTGACCGTCGCGGAGAACCTGCGCGCCGTGCGGCGCGGCCCCCGCGCCGACCGCGCGCTGGAGCTGTTCCCCGAGCTGACGAAGCGGATGGACGTCCAGGCCGGGCTGCTGTCCGGCGGCGAGCAGCAGATGGTCGTGCTCGCCCGCGCGCTCGCGATGTCCCCGTCGGTGCTGCTGATCGACGAGATGTCGCTCGGCCTCGCGCCGGTGATCGTCAAGCGGCTGCTGCCCGCCGTCCGGGCGCTCGCGGACGAGGGCGTCGCCGTCCTGCTCGTCGAGCAGTTCGCGACGCTCGCGCTGGCGGTGGCCGACACGGCGCACGTGCTGGCCGGCGGGCGGCTCACGCACAGCGGACCCGCCGCGCCGCTGCGCAAGGCGCCGGACGTGCTCCACGCGGCCTACCTTGGAGAATCGGTGCCCCAGGGCGGCGGACGGCGGAACTAGGGAGATGCGAATGCAACGGGTGCTGATCGTCACGGGCGGCGGCAGCGGGATCGGCGCGGCCGTCGCCGCGGCCGGGGCCGCCGCCGGCGACCGGGTCGTGATCTGCGGGCGGCGCAAGGAGGCCCTCGACCGGGTCGCGGCCGAGACGGGCGCCGAGCCCCGCGTGTGCGACGTGTCCTCGCCGGACGAGGTCGCGGGCCTCGTCGCGGGCGTCGTCGCCGCGCACGGCCGCCTGGACGGGGTGGTCGCGAACGCGGGCACGCTGCGCAACGGCGCCGTCCTGGACCTGTCGCCCGAGGACTGGGACGCCACGATCAAGACCAATCTGACGTCGGTGTTCCTGCTGGCCAGGGCCGCGCTGCCGCACCTGATCGAGACGAAGGGCTCGCTCGTCACGGTCTCGTCGGTGGCGGCGCTGCGCGTCCCGGCCGGGGTCGCGGCGTACGCGACGTCCAAGGCGGGGCTCACCATGCTGACCCAAACGATCGCGGCGGACTACGGGCCGCAGGGCGTCCGCGCCAACGTGGTGTGCCCCGGCTGGATCCGCACCGAGATGTCCGACATGGAGATGGCGCTCTTCGGCGAGCCGCACGGCCTCACCAGGGAAGAGGCGTACGACGAGGTGACCCGGCTCGTCCCGCAGCGGCGGGCGGGCAGCCCGGACGAGGCCGCCGCCGCGATCATGTGGCTGCTCGGGCCCGGGGCGTCGTACGTGAACGGCGCCGTGCTGAGCGTGGACGGCGGCACCGCCCTGCCCGACCCGGGCACCGTCCCGTTCGACTTCCAGGTCAAGCCCCGCTAGGCGGTCACGCGGGCCCGCCGGGCGGTCACGCGGGGCTGGCCGCGAGGCTGTAGAGGTCGGCGAGGATGTCGTAGGAGCGCAGCCGGTCGGCGTGGTCGTGGACCTGCGTGGTCACCATGACCTCGTCGACCCCGGTCCGCTCGATCAGGGCGTCCATCTTGCGCCGCACCGTCTCGGGCCCGCCGACCACCTGGTCGGCCAGCCGCGAGTCGATCATCTGCCGGTCCAGCGCGGTGTACGGGTAGGACGCGGCCTCCTCCGGTGTCGGCAGCAGTCCCGGGTTGCCCTGGCGCAGCCGCAGGAACGCGAGCGCCTGCGGCCGCGCGAGCTCCACCGCCCGCTCGTCGGTGTCGGCGGCGGTGACCGCCACGCCGATCATCGAGTACGGCTCGGCCAGCGCGCCGGGCCGGAACGACTCCCGGTACAGGTTCAGCGCGGGCACCGTGTTCTGCGCGCTGAAGTGGTGCGCGAACGCGAACGGCAGCCCGAGCAGCCCGGCGAGCCGCGCGCTGTACCCGCTGGAGCCGAGCAGCCACACCGGCGGTTCGTTGCCCGCCGCCGGGGTGACCTTGCTGTCCGCGCCGAAGTAGCCGCGCAGCTCGACGACCTGCTCGGGGAAGTCGTCCACGGACAGGGCGGCGGGGGAGCGGCGCAGCGCCAGCGCCGTCGCCTGGTCGGTGCCGGGCGCGCGGCCGAGGCCGAGGTCGATGCGGCCGGGGAAGAGCGCCTCCAGCGTCCCGAACTGCTCGGCCACCACCATCGGCGCGTGGTTCGGCAGCATGATCCCGCCGGACCCGACCCGCAGCGCGGACGTCGCCGCCGCGACCTGCCCGATCAGCACGGCGGTCGCGGAGCTCGCGATGCCGGGCATCGCGTGGTGCTCGGCGAGCCAGTACCGGTGGAAGCCGCGCCGCTCGGCGTGCCGGGCCAGGTCGAGGGTGTTGCGCAGCGCCTGGCCGGACGTGGAGCCGCTGACGACGGGGGCCAGGTCGAGGACGGAGAAGGGGACGCTCATGAACAGTGCCAACCCGCCCCGCCTCCGTCCTCTTCCCGGCCCTCCCCGATCAATCAGTCGTCGTCATCGTCGTCGTGCTCGACGGCCGGGGCGCCGGGCAGGCGGTGGCGCGGTTCGGGCATCTCGGCGCCCTTGCCGCGCACGCTCTGCCAGATCGCCTGGTTGAACGTCCGCTCGTCGATCTGGTCCTCCTTGCCGAGCTGCTGCTGGGCGGAGACCGCCGCGAGCGGAGCGGACGCGGAGTTGGTCTCCGTCCGCGGCCACTGCGGCACGACCGCGTCGTAGGGACGCGTGTTCGGCCTCGACGTGAACGCCGCCGTCATCGGCGTGGCGTACGCGTCGAACTGGGTGAGCGGGCGGATGCCGCTGATCAGCTGGATCGTCCGGACCATCGAGACCGTGCTGTAGAACGTCGAGTCGACCCTGCCCGTCTGCGTGTACGGGCTGATCACCAGCGCGAGCGTGCGGTGCGCGTCGATGTGGTCGGGGCCGTTCTGCGCGTCGTCCTCGGTGACGAAGATCGCCGTGTCCTTCCAGAATTTCGACTTCGACACGGCGTCCACGAGCAGGCCGAGCGCGTAGTCGTTGTCGGCGACGTAGGCGCGCGGGGTCGGGGAGCCCGCCTTCGTCCCGGCCGTGTGGTCGTTCGGCAGCCGGACGAACTCGACCGAGGGCAGCTTCCCGCTCTTCTCGAACGCGCGGAACTCGGTCAGCCACCGGCTGATCCGCGGCGTCCCGCACGTCTTCGACAGCGGCGTGAACGAGTTCGGGCTGTCCGGGCAGGCGAGGTCGTAGCCGTGGAACTCGGGGTCGGTGGCGGCGTTCAGCACCGGGTCCTCGGCGGACGCCCGGCCCTGCGCGTCGTGCTGCACGTAGAACCCGTAGTTGCGGAACGGGACGCCCGCCTTCTTGAGCCGCTGCCAGATGTAGGCGTCCTTCGGGTCGCTGTTCGGCGCGATCTCCGGCGTCCCGTTCTCGGACGGGTAGGGCGCGTTGCGGCTGGAGTAGTTCGCGGGCCACACCTGCTCGGAGTAGGGGTTGGAGTTGCTGCCCACCACCCAGTTCCAGCCCTGCGCGCTGACCTCGGCGTCGGCGTAGAAGTTGTCGAACGTGACGAACCTGCGCGACAGCTCGCGCGCGTTCGGCGCCGACTCGTCGCCGAACAGGTTGAGGCCCGGGTCGCCGCCGCCCTTGCCGATGCTGCCGAACTCCTGGTCGTAGGTGCGGTTCTCGCGCACCACGTAGATGACGTGCTTGATCGGCGTCTTCGCGCCGGGGTGCAGCGGGACGACGTGCCCGCCGTCGCCGCGCCCGCCGCGCACCCGGTCCCGCTCGTCGAACCCGTTGTTGCGGACGACCTGCCGCGACCACGCCCGCAGCCGTCCCGGGTCGGACGGGCGGTCGATCAGCGACAGCGTCCCCTTGATCATCGAGCCGATGTACTTGTCGGGCGTGCCGCCGCCGTGCGGGTCCGGCTTGCCGGGACCGTCGTTCGGCCCGGCGCCGAGCCCCTTGGCGTTGACGACCAGCAGCCGGTCGCCGAGGACGTGCACCGACGTCGGGTACCAGCCGGTCGGGATCATGCCGGTGACGCGCCCGCGGCGCAGGTCGACGACCGCCACGTCGTTGTTGCCGGAGTTCGCGACGTAGAGCAGCCGCCCGTCCGGGGACGGCGCCGACGCGACCGGGTTGCTGCCGATCGGCGCGCCGTTGTACGGGCTCAGGTCGATCTTCTGGACGACCTTGTTCCGCGCCGTGTCGACGACGTCGGCCTCGTCCCCGTCGCCCGCCGTGACGAACGCGCGCGAGCCGTCCGCGCTGAGCGAGACCTTGTTCGGGTGCGTGCCGGTTGGAACGTTCCCTACGACGGTCGGCGCGGTGCCGGACACGTCCACCACGCTCACCGACGCGGCGCCCTGGTTCGCGACGTAGGCGGTCTTCCCGTCCTTGCCGAGGGCGACGCCGTACGGCCGGTGCCCGACCGCCGTCGTCTCCGCCTTCCCGGTCGCGAGGTCCACCACGGACAGCGCGTCCGCCTGCTGGTCGGCGACGAGGAGCCGCTTCCCGTCCGGCGTCACCGCGAGGCCCGCCGGGAACATGTTCACCTTCTGGCCGTCCGGGTTCGTCGTCGGAAGCGCGATGGACGCCTTCTCGGTGAGCGTCCCGCCCGCCGCGTCGTACACGCGGATCTTGTTGTTGCCGCCCGCGCTCGCGTAGGCGTGCCCGCCGTCCGGGCTCCAGGCGACGCCCGCGTAGAGCGCCTGCGGGCTCTTGTAGCCGATGGTCTGGGCGACCGCGCCGGACGAGGTGTCCACGACCTGCAGCGACTGCACGCCCTGGCCGGCGTTGACGACGAGCAGGCGCGAGCCGTCCGGGCTCAGCGCGGACGCGAGCGGGAGCAGCCCCAGCGTCACCTGCGTTCCGGCCGGGGGCACGAGGTGCCCGACGGGCGTGACACCGGTTCCGTCGCCCTGCGGTCCCGCGTGCTTTCGGGTGCCCGCGTACGCGGCCCCGCCGCTCAGCACGACGAGCGCCGCCGCGGCGGCGATCGCGCGTCTGGATCGGAGTCTCATCAGCGCCTCCTGGCGCCGCCGTCCCGCCTCTTGGGGGAAGGGCGGTCGTCAACGGCGGCCGACCGGAACGTAAATCCCGTTTCCGGACGGCGGGTGAGCCCGAGGTTAAGCGCGGGAGAAGATCAACCGGTAACGGCCGCAATGGCCGCGACGACGGCGCCAATGGCCCCCGCGGCGAGGAGCGGGAAGAGCGTGACGCAGAGCCACGACCACCGCACGAGGACGCGGGCCCGCGCCGGATCGTCGGCGAACCGCGTCTCGGCCCGCGTGTAGAGCAGCGCGGCCACGACGACGAGCGGCAGGAAGACGAACGTCGTGATGAGCCCGAGGACGAACGCCGCCGCCTGGCCGGGGCGGGTGTAGGTCCCGTCGGCGCCGATGCCGAGCGCGGGGCGGCGGGACGGCGCGGGGACGGCGGCTGCGGACACGGCTTCGGTCATGGCGCCCACCTTGATCGATTGTGAAAGTGACCTGGATCATACGCTTCGCGATGTTCCCGCGCGAGGGTTCGGTAACGCCTTCGTCGCGGCGAGTGCCGTGCCGCCCGCGCGTGAGGGGGAAGTGGCGAAACACCGTCCCGGCGGGGCTCGATAATCGCAGGAGACGACAAAAACAAGCGCAATCGGCACGCACATCGCACGCGCCAAAGGCACGCACAACAGAATGGAGAGCCGTGGCCGACTCAGAGGTCGGACGCGAATACGCCCGCACTCGCGACATCGTCATCGTGTTCGCCGTCCTGCTGGTCCTCACGGCCCTGCTGGTGATCGTCCTCGTGCAGGCGTGGCCGCCCGCGCCGAACCCCGCGCCGGACGGCCGCGCGCCCGCCGCCGCCGGGAAGACCGTCCACCTGTTCGGCTGGTCGCCCACCGCGTCCCGCGACACGTGCCTGTTCCTGGTGGTCATGGCGGCCGGGGCGCTCGGCGCGGTCACGCACGTCCTGCGGTCGTTCTACTGGTACGTCGGGAACCGGGCGCTGCGCCGCAGCTGGCTGATGATGTACCTGCTGCTCCCGGTCGTCGGCGCGCTGTTCGGGCTGATCGTCTACCTCGTGGTGCGCGGCGGGCTGACCTCGCCGCTCGGCGGCGCCGACGACGTCAACCCCTACGGCGTCGCCGCCATCGCCGCGCTCGTCGGCCAGTTCTCCCGCGAGACCGCCGAGAAGTTCCGCGCGGTGTTCTCCACCCTGCTGGCGCCCGCGCAGCGCGGCCGCGACCACGCCATCCCCCCGAAGGTCTCCTCGATCGACCCGGACAGCGGGCCGCCGGGCACGGCCGTCACGATCCAGGGCGACGGGCTGGACGGGGCGACCAGCGTCCGCTTCGGCGCGGCGCGGGCCGCGGTCATCGACGCGACGGACACATTGGTGCGGACGACGCTCCCCGCCGGCGCCACCACGGCGTCCCCGGTCGTGAACACCCCGGCCGGATCCGCGGTCAGCCCGGAGCCGTTCACCGTCGAATGAGCCCCGGGCCGCCGTCCGGCCGGGCTACTTGTCGTCCTGCCAGTGGTCGAACCAGGCGTCGTAGGCGGCGCCGGGGAACACGCGCGGCAGCTCCGACGTCGGCAGCCGCCCGAGCTCGGCGCCCGTCCGCGCCACGCCGAACTGCCCCTCGGTCTGGTAGGCGACGCGGTCGAGGCTCTTCGGCCCGGCGACGAGGCAGGTGTAGCGGGGGCCGGGGACGCGCGGCTCGTCGTCGGGGATGGCGGCGCCGACCGCGAGGCTGTTGGACACCGTCACCCACGTCCCGAGCTCGGTGACCTGCCGCTCGGCGGAGCGCTGCTCCCAGCGGAACTCCAGGATCGGCTTGGAGAAGATCGGCACGAGCAGGTGCGACACCCCGCACGAGCGCAGCTCCCGCTCCCAGCCGACCGAGCGGGCGAGGTCCTCGCAGATCAGCACGGCGAGCCGGCCGAGCGAGGAGTCGAGCACGGAGACCTTGCGGCCCGGCCGCGCGTACTCCACGGCCGAGCCGGTGGACGGCGCGTCCGGCAGCCGCCACAGCCGCATCTGGTCCGCGTCCAGCGTGAACCCGGACAGCTTGTCCTGGACGAGGAGCTCCTGCCCCGTCCACCGGTCGAGCAGGACGGCGCGGTTCGGCGGCGGGTCGCCGCCGCCGAGCGGGCCGGTGCCGAGCAGCAGGAAGCGCAGCGGGCGGCGGCTCCGGTCGCGGGCGGCCGTGTCGAACGCGACCTCCTTCCACAGGTCGAGCAGCGAGTCCGAGAGCGACGCCTCCGGCATCACGGCGAGCTGCGCGCCGGACTCGTCCAGCCGCCGGATGATCGCCTTGACCCGGCTGCGGATGCCGGAGGTGTCCATCGGGCGGAGCCGGTAGACGGTCAGGCCGTCCCGCTCCTCGAACTCGATCTCGATGTCGTCGTAGGTCTCCAGCACGGGCGCGCAGCCGACCGCGACCGGCTCGTCCCGGCTGAGGTGCGGGTCGTTCACCGCGGGCAGCACCCGGTGGTCGATCCGCGCCCAGTCGGCGGGCGGGACGCGGTGCACCCCGAAGAACTCGGCCTTCGTCCGCAGCCCGCGCGGGCGTCCGGCGAACGCGCAGCGGGGCAGCAGCGCGCCGGTCGTGCGCGGCCCGTTCAGCTTGCCCTCGGTGAGGTAGTTGACCAGCACCCCGGCCAGCGCGGGCGCGTCGTGGTAGGGGCCGTAGGGGCTCGCGTGCGCGAGCGCGATGTCGAGCCCGAGCAGGATGACGAAGCGCCCGCGGTCCCCGCGCGCGGCGACGATGCCCGCCGTCCGCGCCGGGTCGAACGTGCCGGCCGCGAGGACCGAGTCGGCGATCTCGCCCGCCTCCCGCCGCACCGCCTCCGCCGCGTACCAGCGCGTCGCCGCCCAGCCCTCGAAGACGTCGTCCGGGATCGCGTCGTAGAGCTGGACGAAGAGATCAGCTGGTTCCGCCGAGTACTCGGCCGCCGCCAACTGATCCGTCATAAGCGCCCCCGGGGGTTGACACGCACGGTTACGGGTGGTGGACCGATGTTAACTCTCCCAGGGCCCGGCTTTCAGCGTCCTTCGCTACACATACGTCCTTCTGGCGATACTGAGGACTGGGTCACTTGACAATCACTTGGCATGGACGCACTCTGGAGTGGTCCGACGGTGCTCGCCTACTCCAGGAGTGTGACCATGAGCGCTGTTACCGCCTCCGCCCGCGACCGCCGGACGGAGGTCCGGCGTCTCATCGACTCGATGGAACACGCCAAGGTCATCAGCGACGGTCACTTCAGCGCCCTCGGGATGCTGATCACCGACGCGTCGCTGAGCGCCGACGAACCCGCCCTGGTGGAATGCCAGGACGGGCTCCAGTGGCTCCACCGCCACTACCTCGACGTCGACGGCCTGGACGGCGCGCAGCGCGAGCAGCGCGGCCGGATCCTCGGGCTGATCGACGTCGTCCACTGGGCGCTGCGGCGGCTGCCGTCCGGGCTGCAGCTCGGGCTCCGGCCGGAGAGCCACGCCGCGCGCTTCCTCGTCGCCGTCCACCGCCGCCAGGGCATGTCGAACAAGCAGCTGTCCGCCGAACTCGGCACCGACGAGACCGAGGTCAGCCGGGTCGGCCGCCGGCTGCTGTCCGCGGGGCTCGTGTGGCGGCGCAAGGAGTGGCGGCACAACGCGTGGGACATCACGCCCCGCGGCTTCCAGTACCTGGAGACGTCCGGCCTGCTCGCCGAGGGCGCCGACGGCGGCCGCCGCGCCGCCGGGCCGGGCCGGGGCGAGGAGCTCGCGCCCCGCTCGCCGGACGCCGTGCCGCGCCGCCCCGGGCGGGACGCGCCCGAACCGGACCGCGCCGAGGCGGGCCTCCCCGAGCCTGGCTTCGCGGAGACCGACCTCACCGAGCCGGGCCGCACCGAGCCCGGTCGCACCGAGCCGGGGCACACCGAGGCGGGGCATACCGAGCCGGGCCCGTCGTCCTCCCAGCCCGGGCACGCCTGAGCGCCGCCGCGAAAGGACTCGGCCCGCCACCGGCGACGGTGACGGGCCGAGTCCGCGGGGACGGACGGTCAGACGCGGTCGGCGGCGATCAGCAGGTACTGGAAGCTGCCGCCCTTGTAGGCGTCGAGGAACGCCGCCTCGATGCCGGTGGCCAGCGAGGACTTCGCGCGCAGCTCCCAGTAGGGGATCGTGGCCGGGGTCAGGTCGATGACGCTCGCCGGGACGAGCCGGTTCGCCGCCATCTCCTTGAAGTACGTGCTGCGCGGATGGATGTCGCAGATGTAGTGCGCGTTGATCTCGCTCACGGCGCGCGACGGCAGACCGTAGGTGTCGTTGTAGCAGCCGGTGATGGTCACGTACCGGCCGCCGCGGCGTAGTAGCCGGGAGTGCTCCGCGAACAGCAGGCCCAGCTCGACGTACATGGTGCTCTCGTTGTTCCAGATCGCCTGGAACGCCCCGGTCTCGAAGCCGGTTTCGAGCATGTTCTTGAAGTGGAAGCTCACCTTGTCGTCGACGCCGCGCCGCCTGGCCTGCTCGGTCGCGAACTCGACCTGGGACTCGGAGATCGACACCCCGTCCACGCGGCAGCCGAACCGCTGGTTCGCCATGAGGCTGGACCCGCCGCGGCCGCACCCCGCGTCCAGGAGCCGGTCGGACGGGTGGACCGGGCCCAGATGGTTCATCAGCAGCTCCGCCTGCGCGGACTCCAGCCGGTGCAGCTCGGCGATCGTCCGCTCCTCGCGGGTCTCGGCGGGGCCGTCGAGGACGGTCCAGTCGACGACGCCGATGCCGTAGTGGTGGTGGTAGAACCCGTCCACCTCACCTAGCCGCAGGTTGACCGGGTTCCGCTCGGCGTTCCAGTAGTCGGCGACCGAGTGCTGGTAGAGGCTGCTCAGAACCTGGCTGCCCGTGGTAGAGGCCATACGTGGTGATCCTTTCTCGGAGGGTGGTCGGGGCGGGTCTGTGGGGGCGGGTCCGCGGGCCCGGTCGGGGGCCGGTCTGGGGCCGGTCGGGTCACCGGTCGGGTCACTGGTACCGGCGGCTGCCCTGGTGCCATTCGAAGCCGCCCGCCATCCAGCCCTGGACGCCGAGCAGGAACCGCTGCAGCTCGGGGGACGGGATCGCGGCGAGCTCGCGCTGCGCGGCCTCGAAGCCGCGGACGAAGTCGTTGTGCAGCGCGATGGCCGCCTCCGCCGCCTCGCGCAGCGGGCAGCCCTCCTCCTCGGCGATCAGCAGCACGACGTTGCAGTCGGGCAGGTCGTCGGCCGCCTCCTTCTCCGCCGAGTGGAGGTCGTTGACGATCACCGACGCGGTCCCGGCCTGCATCACCGCGCGGTGCACGCGCGGCTCGAAGAACAGGTTCGCGTCGAGGTAGTAGCCGCCGACGATGTCGATCAGCGTCATCGAGGTGTAGAAGCTGTCGTGCTGCCGCGCGGCCAGGTAGCGCCACACCGGGGGGAGTTCGCCGAGGTGCCGCCAGGCGGCGTAGGCCGTCCAGCTCACATACATCTGGGACGTGATGTTGCACAGGCGCATGATCTGCGACGGCGTGGCGAGCCGCCGCGCGTGGTCGGTGGCCGAGCGCAGCGCCATCAGGACCGGGTCGGCGCGGATCGCCTCTTCGAGCTGCTCGGTGTAGCGGCCCGCCGGGGGCGGCGGGTCCATCGCGGACGTGACGAGCGCGAGGCGGGGCGGCAGCTTGGTGGGGCTGGCGCCGAGGTCGGTCTCGTCGGCGTAGTAGTCGTCGCTGGCCCACCAGGCGGCGTTCATCTTGGCCCCGAGGAGCAGCGCGTCGACGTCGTCGGTCTCGGGGTGGGCGAGCACGGCGAGCCGTCCGAACCCGGTCTCGCGGAACTGGTCGATCTGGTCGGCGTAGATGCCGATCTCCTCAGCCCAGGCCACCAGCCGGTCGTTGACCACGCGGGCGAGGTCGTCGTCGATGCGGGCCGTCAGCGGCAGGTAGAGCGGCGGCAGGGAGCCGTCGCCCCATTCCCGCTCGGCGTAGCCGGGGGAGAAGTGGCCGCCCTTGCGGGTCGGGCTCGGTAGCGGACGGGTGGGCGGGAGCGGGGCGTCGGCCGGTGGCCCGGCCGCCGGATCCTCGGGGCCGCCCGTCGGTGGGTCCGTCGGTGGGTCCGTATGCGGGTCGGTAGGTATGGTCGGCGGCTCGGTAGGTCGGGTCTCCGTCGTCACGTCGGCGGGCCCACCGCCCGGCGGACAGGCGGGCGGGCATGTCGGTGGGCCCGCGGGCGGGCGGGCGCCCGGCCGCCCGGCCGGGCGGGTCGCCGGATCCGTGGCAGGGCGCGTGGTAGGGCTCAGTAGGTCCGTGACGCGCGCCGCCGACGTGCCGAGCCCGGACGGGCCGGACAGGAGCCGGGTCACCCGCTCCGCGATGTCGTCCATGATTGGTCCCCTCGCTGGTCATTGCGGTGGACGGCCGCTCGCGCGGAGAGCCGTCCGGACTCCCGGGGACCAGTTACTCACAGCTTCACCACGACTACAACCGGGCATCGCCTTGCCTGAGGGTGACAGCATGTAACCACCCGTCAGGGGTCATTTCCGGCGTCTGGGTACGCGCCGGGACAGCGTCAGCGGCACCGCGAGGACGATCACCCCGGCGGTGAGCGCGAACGCGGGCGGATAGCCGGTCTGCGCCGCGATGACCCCGAACGCGGCGCCGCCCGCGCCCATGCCGCCGTCGTAGCCGATGTTCCAGACGGCGCTGACCGTCCCGTAGCCGGACGGCGGCACCCGCTCGTACATCACCGCGAGGCTCACGTTTTGCGCGACGCCGAAGCCCGCGCCGAACAGCGCCATCGCGACGAGGACCGCCACCGGGTCCGGCACGAGGACGAGCAGCGCGACCCCGCCTCCCGCGGCGACCAGGGCGGGCGGGAGGAGGCGTCCGGCGCCGTGCCGGTCGCCCGCGCGCCCGGCCCACCAGCGGGTGAACGTGGTCGCGGCGGGCTGGACGAGCAGCGCCGCCGCCGCGAGGCGCCCGTCCGGGACGGCCTCGGGCAGGAACGTGACGAGGATGCCCGCCGCCATCGCGGTCGCGGCGAACGCGGCGGCCGGGCGCAGCAGCGCGGCCGTCCGGAGCCCGGCGACGATGCCGAGCGCCCGCTCGGCGCCCGCCGGCTCCGGCCTGAGGGCCGGGATGCCGGGCAGCGTCGCGAGGGCGGCGAGCGTCACGGCCGTGGCCGCGAGGAACACCGGCGTGTAGCCGACGTGCCCGGCGAGCCACACGCCGAGCGGCAGCGCGAGGACGGTCGGCAGCCCCGCGGTGAGCCCGAACAGACCGAGCGCCTCGCCCCGCCGCTCCGCCGGGACGATGGCCGCCACCAGCGCGTTCGTCACCACCACCGAGACGCCGAAGCCGAGCCCGCGGACGAGGCTCACCGCGGTGATCGTCGCCATGTCGGAGGCGAAGGCGAGCGCGATCGGCGGCAGCGCGAGCAGGACGAGGCCCGCCGCGAACACCGGCCGGTACCCGAACCGCGCGAGCAGCCGGGGCAGGGCCAGTTCCGCCAGCACCGTGGACAGCATCAGCGCGCCCGTGGCGAGTCCCGCGCCGACGCCGCCCGCACCGGACGCCGACGCGTACATCGGGACGACCGACAGCAGCAGGAAGACGCCCGTCAGGCTCGCGAACGTCGCGGCGAAGACGAGCGCCAGCCGCCGGTCGACCAGCCGTGGCCGCGTGCCGCCGACGTCCTGCTTGCTGCGAAGTGCCTCGCTCATGCCCATCACGGTAGAAGCACCCGGACCACCCCCGTTTATTCGGCGGTCACGAAGCCCGGTCACGAAGTCGCGAGCGTCAGCAGCACGACGGCGGCGCCCGCCCCGGCCAGCCCGGCCGCCTGGGGCCACGACAGCCGCTCGCGCAACGCCGTGACGCCGAGCAGCACGGGCACGACCGGGTACAGCGACGACAGCACGACCGCGACGACGACCAGTTGCTCCCGCGTGGCGAGCAGGTAGCAGACGAGCGCCGCCGCCGCGAGCCCGCCGTTGAGCGCCGACCAGAGCGACGCCCGCCCGGACGGCGGCCGCCGCCGGGACGGCCACGCCAGCGGCGCGACCGCGAGGACGGCGGCGACCCGTCCGGCCGCGACCGGCCAGAGCCCGGAGCCGTCGCCCGCCTGCGCCAGGGCGAGGTACTGGACGCCTATGCCGACGCTCGCGACAAGCCCGTTGACGAGGGACGCCCGCACCGGGCCGTGCTCGTCCGAACGCGACCGCGACACCAGCCACAGCGCGGGCAGCACGACCGCGATCCCGGCCCACGCCGCCGCCCCCGGGCGGTCGCCGAGGAAGACCACGCCCGCGACGACCGGCAGCGCGACCCCGCCGACCGCGCTGACCGGGACGACCACGCTCAGGTTCCCCCGGCCGATGCCCCGGTAGAGGAACGCCATCGCGAGGCCCGTCCCGACGCCGGACGCCGCGCCCCAGCCGAGGTCGGCGGCCGCGACCCCGTCGGCGGGGACGAGCAGCGCCGCCGCCACGGCGAACACGAGCCCCCCGGCCTGGCCGAGGAGCGCGACGGCGGCGAACCCGGCGCGCCGCGACAGCAGGCCGCCCCAGACGTCGGCGACACCGTAGAGGAGCGCCGAGGCGAGGGCGAGGAGCGGGCCGGTCACGCGCCTCCCGCGTCCCGCTCGGCCTGGCCGACCGGGCAGACCGCGCCCTCGGTGCAGCACCGCCGGTCGCAGAGCCGGCACATGACGTCCGAGTCGCCGATCGCCTCGTAGAGGCGGGCCAGGAGCTTGCCGAGGACGGCGGTGAGGGCCGCGCGCTCGCCGTCGTCCAGCACGGCCAGCGCCTCGGCCAGCGGCGCGCCCCGCGCGGTGAGCACGCGGCGGGCGGCGTCCTCGCCCTGCGCGGTCAGCCGCACCTCCACGGCGCGCCCGCCGCCGGGACGGCGCCTCGCGAGCCCGGCGTCCTGGAGGCCGTCCACCATGCGGGCGGCGGCGGACTGGGTCAGCCCGACCCGCCTGCCCAGCTCGGTGACGCTCAGCCCCGGCGCCCCGGACAGGACGATCAGCGCCGCGGCGCCGCTCGCGCTCACCCCTCCGGCGGCCGTCGTCCCGGCGCGGACGAGGTCGGTCACCGCGAGCGACGCGGCACCTAGCAGGTTCGCCAACCGTTCATCATGCATGACTCATGCATGATACTCCCGATCTCCAGTGCGCGCCGATCTCGGCGAGGGACGGCCCGCATGCGATGCTGGCGGAAACGCCGTCCTCCGGAGGTCGCCCGATGGATCGTGAAGCCGTTCCCGCCGTCCCCCCGGCGGCGGGCGAGGACGGACGGCGGCGGATCGCCCGCACCGACGTCCTGCTCGCCGAGCCGCGGCTCGCGCTCGCGGCCGGGCGGCTCGGGCGCGGGGTGGTGAAGGCGGCGATCGGGGCGGCGCAGCGGCGCGCGAGGAACGGCGAGATCCCGCCGGACGCGGTGGCCGACGCCGCCGTCGCGGCGCTGCCGCCGACCGCGTCCGGGCTGCGTCCGGTGATCAACGCGACCGGCGTCCTGCTGCACACGAACCTCGGGCGGGCGCCGCTGTCGGACGCCGCCCGCGACGCCGCGGCCATGGCGTCCGGGCCGACCGACGTCGAACTCGACCTGGAGACGGGGCGCCGCGCGCGGCGCGGGCGGTCCGCGCTGGACGCGCTCCTGGAGCGGGTGCCGAAGGCGGAGGCCGCGCACGTCGTCAACAACGGCGCGGCGGTGCTCGTGCTGGCCGCGTCCGCGCTCGCGCACGGCCGGGAGATCGTGATCAGCCGCGGCGAGATGGTGGAGATCGGGGACGGCTTCCGCATCCCCGAACTGCTCGCCGCGACCGGCGCCCGGCTGCGCGAGGTCGGCACCACCAACCGGACGACCCCCGGCGACTACGCCGAGGCGATCGGCGCCGAGACGGGCTTCATCCTCAAGGTGCACCCGTCGAACTTCCTCGTCACCGGCTTCACGCGCGGCGCCGACGTCGCCGAGCTGGCCGGGCTCGGCGTCCCCGTCGTCGCCGACATCGGCTCCGGCCTCCTCGCCCCCGAGCCGCTGCTGCCGGACGAGCCGGACGCCACGTCCATGCTCAAGGCGGGCGCCGACCTCGTCACCGCGAGCGGCGACAAGCTGCTCGGCGGCCCGCAGTGCGGCATCGCCCTCGGCCGCGCCGACCTCGTGCGGCGGCTCGCCCGGCATCCGCTCGCGCGGGCGCTGCGGGTCGGGAAGACGACGCTCGCCGCGCTGGAGGCGACCCTGCGCGGCCCCGCCACCCCGACGGCGCTGGCCCTGCACGCCGACGCCGGGGCGCTGCGCGAGCGCGCCGACCGCCTCGCCGCCCGGCTCCGCGACGCCGGGGTGGACGCGCGGCCCGTCGAGAGCGAGGCGGCGGTCGGCGGCGGCGGCGCGCCCGGCGTCGTCCTGCCGAGCGCGGCGGTGTCGCTGCCCGAGCCGTACGCGGCGCGGCTGCGGCTCGGCA
>NZ_BCQP01000048.1 GCF_001552135.1 Actinomadura chibensis NBRC 106107
CTCGTCCGGGGCGATGCCGAACCGCCGCCGGGTCGCGGCGCGCCGCCCCGGGTGGAAGGCGAACGCGGCGGCGTCCACGCCGTTCGGGATCACGGTGATCCGGCCGGGCGGCACGCCCCAGCCGCGCAGCCGCGCCGCGACCGTCGGCGACACCGCGACCGTGGTCGAGCCGAGCCGCTCCGTCGCTCGGTACAGCGCCCGGACGCCGCGCGTCGCGGGACGCCCCTCGATGTGGCCGTCGCCGAGGGAGTGCTCGGTCGCGATGATCGCGGGCGTCCCGGCGAGGCGGGCGGCGACGCGCCCGTACACGCACGCCCGGTACAGGTGGGTGTGGACGACGTCGTACCGCCCCCGCCGGATCAGCCGGACGAGCCGGGGCAGCGCGGCGAGGTCCCGGTTGCCGCGCATGCCGATCTCGTGCACCGGGACGCCGGTCCGGCGGATCTCGGCGCCGAGCGTGCCCGTCCGGGTGAGGGTCGCGACCTCGCAGTCCACGGGCAGGTGCCGCAGCAGCAGCGCGAGCTGGCGTTCCGCGCCGCCGTGCTCCAGCCCGGTGATGACGTGCAGGACTCGGGTCACACGCGGCTCCGGCGGCGCAGCTCATGCCGGACGATCTTGGCCCGCAGCCGCACCGGCCCGTCCCGGTCGCCGACGTAGGTGCGGGGCAGCGCGTGCCGTGCCGGTTCGTCCGGGGAGATGTCGCAGGCGTAGTCGTACCCGGCGGCGCGGACCGCCTCGACCTCGCGGGCGGTCGCGTGCCCGTACGGGTAGGCGAACCCGGTGACCGGGCCTTCGACGAGGTCCTCCAGGACGGCCCGGCTCTCCTCCAGTTCCTCGCGCAGCTCGGTGTCGTCCGCGCCGGGAAGGGAGACGTGGTAGCGGCCGTGCGAGGCGATCTCCATGCCCGCGTCGGCGGCGGTGCGGATCTGGTCGGCGGTCATCAGCGGTTTGCGCGGGCCGTCGTCCCAGGCGTTGTAGGTGCCGATGCGTCCGGACACGACGAACACCGTCGCGCCGAACCCGTACCGCAGCAGCGCCGGGACGGCCCGCGTCACGAAGTCGGCGTAGCCGTCGTCGAAGGTCAGCCCGACGAGACCGCGGGCGCGCCCAGCGGCGTGCGCGTCGAGCAGCTCGCGCATGCCGACGCCGCGCAGCCCGCGCGCCCGCAGCCACGCCATCTGCCGCGCGAAGCGCGCGGGCGACACGGTGACGAGGTGCGGGTCCTCATCGAAGTGGTCGACCGAGTGGTACATCAGCACCAGCGGCACTGGCCTGATCGGTCCCGCCGGTCGCGGCGGGCTCACCCGGGTCGGTTCGGTCGGACGGCTCACTCTTCTCCCCCGATTCGGTGCGGTGTGTGAAGGCGATCCATGAGGCGACGAGGCCGGGCCCCGCGGCGGCGAGCAGCACGGCGAACGCCGAAGCGGTCGCGACCCCGCCCACGGCGAGCTGGACGATCCCGGCCGGGACGGCGGCGGCGGTCGCGAGCCCGGCCGCGCAGGCCCCGGCGGCGGCGACCGCGAGCCGGGACGTGTCGGCCGCGACCCGCCGCAGCGGGATCGGCGCGACGGACCGCCGCAGCCCGGCCAGCAGCAGGACGGCGGCGAGCGTGATCCCGGCGGCGTTCGCGGCGGCGAGCGCGACCGTCCCGGCGGACGCGGCGAACGCGCCGCCGATCGCCGCCGTCGCCGCGAGGCCGAGGAGGAGCACGGCGGCGGGCCGCCAGGTCGGCCGCCGCCGCGCGAAGAACGCCCGCGCCGCGAGCCCGACGGTCGTCTGCCCCCACAGGCCGAGCGCGTAGACGCGCATGATCGACGCCGTGCCGCGCGTGTCGTCGGCGGTGAACTCGCCGTGCTCGAACAGCACCCGCGTCACGGTCGGCGCGAACGCGACGAGGAACGCGGTCGCGGCCAGCACCATCGCGCTCGCGACGGCGAGGTCGCGCTGGATGCGGCGGGCGACCCCGCGGACGTCGCCGTCCGCCGAGGCGCGGGCGAGGCGCGGGAACGTCACGGTCACGATCAGCAGCGACATCACCATCGGGACCTGCGCGACCTTCTGCGCGTAGTTCAGGTGCGAGATCGACCCGGCGGCCAGCTCGGAGCCGATGAACCGCTCGACGAACACCTGCGCCTGCCGCGTCACCGTGTACACGACGATCGGCGCGACGGCCGCGAACCCGAGCCGCAGCTCCAGGTCGGTGGAGCGCCCGGCGGCGGGGGCGCGCAGGCAGCGGACGAACGCGGGCGCCTGCACGGCCACCATCAGCACGCTTCCGGCCGCGACGCCGACCGCCGCGCTCGTCACGCCGACCGTCCCGGACAGCCCGGCGATCAGCGCGAGGATGCCCGCGTTGTAGGCGAGGTAGATCGCGGCGGGCGGCCCGAACCGGTGGTGCGCGCGGAGCGTGGCGCTCATGAACCCGGCGACGCCGAACGTCACGACCGTGACCGCCGTCAGCCGGACGCAGCGGACGGCCGACCCGTCGTCGGTGAGGCCGGGGGCGAGGACGTCCACCAGCGCGGGCGCGGCCACGACCAGCGTGACCGTCACGGCGGACAGCCCCGCGACCATGCGCGGCAGCGCGGCCGCGACGAGCGGGCGCGGCCCGTCCCCGCTCGCGAGCAGCCGGGTGACGACGGGGACCATGAGCAGCGCCATCGCGTCCTCGATGAGGAGCGGCGAGACGGTCTCGGGGATCGTCCAGGCGACGAGGAAGGCGTCCGTGCTGCCGCTCGCGCCGAACAGGTGCGCCATCGCGAGGTCGCGCAGGAACCCGAGCCCCGTCCCGGCGGTGATCAGCGCCCCGGACAGCGCGGCGGCCCGCCCCACCGACGTCATGCCCGCACCGTCCCGAGGGAGCGGGACGCGACGATCCCGATCACGACCGCGATCAGCGCGCAGGTCGGCCCGCCGAGGTCCGCGTACAGGAAGTTGACCAGCAGGAACGCGAGCAGCGCGACGCCCGCGAGCCAGAACGGGTCGCGGACGCCGCGCCGCTTCCACAGCCCGGCGGCGAGCGCGGCGGCCAGCGCGGCGAGCCCCGCGAACCCGAGCACGCCCTGCTCGGACAGGAACAGCAGGTACTCGTTGTGCGGCGAGAGCAGCGGCTGCCGCGCGTACCCGTGGACGGGGTCGGACGTCTCGCTCCCCGACGACAGCTCGATCCCCGCGTACGCGTCGCGGTAGGCGGGGAAGTTCTTCACGCCGACGCCGGTCCCCGGATGGTCCTCCCAGATCCGCAGGGCGGCCGACCACAGGTGGTAGCGGTCGTCCACGGAGCGGTCGGGGGCGCCGACCGTCCCGGCGAGCGAGCGCGACCGGTCGACGACGGCCTGCGCGCCGCCGCCCGCGCCCGCGACCGTCACGACGAGCAGCGCCGCGCAGCAGGCCAGCGCCTTCACCGCCGTCCACCGGTCGAACAGGACGAGGACCAGGACGGCGGCGGCGCCGAGCGCGATCCAGGTGCCCCGGCTGAGCGCGAGGGCGAGCGCGGCGCCGAGCACGCCGAGCCCGGCGAGCGCGCCGAGGACGGCGGCGACCCCGCGGCCCGGCGCGGCGAGCGCGAGCGCGGTCAGCACGAGGAACGCGAGCCCGGCGACGACGGACATCGCCATCACGTCGACCGCGCCGAACGTGCCGACCGCGCGGATGTTCCGTCCGTCCATGGCGGCGCCGTGCTCGGTGACCGCCTGCCAGATCCCGAACGCGGCCTCCGCGAGCCCGAGCCCGAGCACCGACCCGCACACGATCGCGAAGTCGCGGCGGTCCCGGACGAGCACGACAACGGCCAGCGGGACGAGCACGAAGACCTGCGCGTCCCGGACGAACCCCGGCAGGCTGGCCGCGGTGTCCGCCGAGCACACGGTGCTGATCCCGAGCCCGGCGACCAGCGGCCCGAACGCGGGCAGCGCCCGGCGCGGCAGCTCGGCCCGCCCGGTGGCCAGCAGGAACGCGGCGACCGCGACCAGGCAGGCGGTGGCGACGTCGGCCGGGGTCACCTGCGCGCCGGAGCCGACCGTCCGCGTCCCGGCGGGGATCCCGACGCTCGCCACGGTCGCGGCGACGAGCCAGCTCGGCCGCCGGGGCGGCGCCGGGAGCCGGACGGGCAGCGACGCGGCGGCCGTCATCCCGCGTCCCGGACGATCAGCGCGCGCACGGTGAGCAGCAGGATCCGCAGGTCCCCGGCGAACGTCCAGTGGTCGATGTAGTGGTTGTCGAGGCGGGCGCGCAGCTCGATCGAGGTGTCCCCGCGGAACCCGTGGACCTGCGCCCAGCCGGTGATCCCGACCGGGACGCGGTGCCGCAGCACGTAGCCCGGACAGGTGCGGGAGAACTGCTCCACGAAGTGCGGGCGCTCCGGGCGCGGCCCGACCAGGCTCATGTCGCCCCGGACGACGTTCCAGAGCTGCGGCAGCTCGTCCAGGGAGCTGGCGCGCAGGAAGCGGCCGACGCGTCCGGTGCGGTCGGCGCCGCCGACCGTCCAGCGGGTGTCGGACTCGCGCTCGTCGACGTGCTTCAGCGTCCGGAACTTCAGCAGGACGAACTCCTCCCCGCCGAGCCCGACCCGGCGCTGCCGGAACAGCACGCCGGGCCCGTCCTCCAGCCGCACCGCGAGCGCGCACACCGCGAGCACCGGCAGCGCGAGGACGAGGAGCAGCAGGCCGACGACGATGTCGAGCAGCCGTTTCGCGCGCCGCGCGACGGGTTCGCGGAGCCCCCAGGTGACCCGCGCGCACGGCAGCCCGGCGAGGTACTCGCACCGTGACGCCGCCACCGGGACGACGTCCCACGGCGGCCGGACGAGCAGCGTCTCGCACGGCAGCCCGAACGACATGCGCAGCACGAGGGCCAGGTGGTCGGCGCGCAGGTCCTCGGCGACGACGACGAGCGTGTCGACGCCGTGCCCCTCGACCAGCGCGGGCAGGTCGGACAGCTCCCCGAGCACGGGCGCCGCCGGAGCGGCGGCCTGCCCGTCGGCGGGCGGCTCGGTCGCGAGCTGCCCGACCGCCGCGAGCCCGAACTCGCCGTGCTCGCGCAGGACGCCCGCGAGGTGCGCGGCGGTCCGGCCCGTCCCGACGATCAGCGCGGCGCGGGACCGGGTGCGGCGGCACCGGTACGTCCGGACGGCGGCGTTGGCGAACGCGCGGGCGGCGAGCGACGCCGTCCCGGCGAGCGCGGTGATCAGCAGCGCGGTGCCGTACCCGCCGTTCAGGCAGACCGCCGCGAACCCGCCGACGAGCAGGATCCGGGCGAGCAGCGGCGGCGCGTCGGCGAAGAGGGAGGGGCTGCGGCGCGTCCGGTAGAGCCCGCCCGCCGCGTTGCACGCGACGGCCGCGACGCCCGCCGTCCCGGGGACGACGCCGCCCGGCCGCGCGACCGCGACCGCGACCGCCATGGCCCAGCCGTCCGCCACGGCGAGGCACACCGGGACCAGGACGGCGAGGATCCGCGCGCCGCCCGCGGCGCGGCGGTAGGGGACGACGGGGGCGAGGACGGCCGGGCCCTCCCCCGGGATGAGGTCCGCCGGGGCCCCGGCCGGGTCGACGGACGGACTCAACCCCTGGGCTCTCATCGCGGTCCCTTCACAGACAAGAACTCACCGGAAGGTGACTGTGCGGCGCCGTCACGGGCGGCCACGATCAGGATCGCAGCGCGCCACGCCCCGGCCCGCCGCTTTTAACCGCCCCCGCCGCATTCTTGAAGAGAAGATCGAAAGTGGTTCTGACCTGCGTTGACAGCCCAACGAACCCGCATCGCGACGGCAAAGCGAAAGCCCTGTCAGAATGAACGGCGGAAGATCCTGGAACCGGCCACGAGCGGTGAACCTTCGCGGGACCATGGACGTCACAAGCATCGGAGGCCGTGATCCGACCGTCCCGCCCTCCGCGGTGGGCCGGGCGGCGCCCGGGCCGTTCCGTGAGCGATCTTGTAGCCGGTGTGCGGGCCGGCGGGCTGATGAGGGAGAGCGGTGCGAGGTAAGGCCATGGTGCTGGCCCTGGTCCTGGGGTTGGCGACGGCATGCGGCGGGGGCTCGGAGACCGGCGGCGGGACGACCGCGAAGGGCGGCGAGGACGGCTCCCCCAAAGTGACGATCACCCCCGCGGACGGCAACGGCAAGGCCCGTCCGGACCAGGGCGTCACGGTCACCGCGTCCGGCGGGACGCTCGGCCAGGTGTCGGTGAAGCTGAAGGGCGCGGACGTGCCCGGCACCCTGTCCGCCGACAAGACGCGCTGGCGCTCGCAGTGGACGCTGCGGCCCGGGGCCAGCTACCAGGTGTCGGCGACGGCGACGTCCGCGAAGGGCAAGTCGACGACGGCGACGAGCGCGTTCCGCGCCAGCCGCGCCACCGCCGCGACCCGGGTCAACAACGTCGTGCCGAGCGAGAACGAGACGGTCGGCACCGGGATGCCGGTGTTCGTCCAGTTCAACAAGGCCGTGCCGGAGAAGGCCAAGGCCGCGATCGAGCGCAGCATCGAGATCTCCTCGTCCACCCCGACCGAGGGCGCCTGGCGCTGGCTGTCCGCCGGGGAGTCGTTCAACGGCCTCCCGTCGATCGTGTTCCGGCCGAAGCACCCGTGGAAGCCGCGGCAGAGGGTCAGCGTGACCGTCCACTACGCCGGGCTCAAGATCGGCGACGACGTCTACGGCGACCGCGACGTCACCCGCACCTTCCGGATCGGCGACTCGCACACCGTCAACATCAACGCGAAGACGCACCGCGCCGTCGTGAAGAAGAACGGCCGCGTCGTCCGGACGTGGGGCGTCAGCCTCGGCTCCGGCGGCGACGTCCAGTCGGACGGCGTCGACCACCTGCTCACCACGAGCGGCATCCACCTCACCATGGACCACGTCCGCCTGGAGCGCATGCGCCCGCCCGGCAAGAAGAAGGGCGACCCGGGCTGGTACGACGAGAAGGTCCCGTGGGCGACCCGCATCTCCAACAGCGGCGAGTACATCCACCAGAACATGGACGACCCGTCCTGCCTGGGCAACCGGAATTGCAGCCACGGCTGCGTCCGCTCCCCCGCGAACGACGCGCAGTGGTTCTTCCACTGGTCCTACCGCGGCGACTTCGTCACCATCACCGGCACCAAACGCTCCCTCGCCTGGACGAATGGCTGGGCCGTCTGGCAACTCCCCTTCCCCACCTGGACCAAGGGCAGCGCCCTAGGCACCCCAATAACCACCACCACCCTCCACTGACCCTTATCGTCCGGGTGGCAGCCCGAAAGGCCGTCACCCGGACGCCCCTCCATTACCAGGTGGAGGGGAACATCCGGTGTTTCAGCAGCAGGTCGATCTGCTCGGCCGCCGCCTTGGCATCCCCGCACGGGCACAAATAGCCGGAACGCCCCTTCCGCACGTCGTGATAGGCCCAGAACCCACCGGGCACGGCCCACACGCCTACAACAATTCCGACGTCCTCCGCGACCCCGCTCGCGTAGACCCACAGCATCGGCTTGGGGAATTCGCGCCCGTAAAGCTTCACGCACCGCCATCCGCGTGCCTTGACCGCGAGTGCGAGCACATCCAGATACCGGACGGCCCGCCGCCTCCGCCAGCGCGTCAGCACGAGATCTCCGCCCAGACCCATTTCCCCACCGGCCGCGTCATCGTGACCCCGTAGCCGGACGCGAGCGCCCGCACGATCTGGAGCCCGCGCCCGCCTTCCTCGTGCCCCGGCTCCAACGCGCACGGGTCGGGCCGCACGTCATCGACCTCTACGACGGGCCGCAGCACCGGCAGATGCCCCGACGAGTCCCACACCGCGACGACGACGCACCCACCGTCCCGCGCGAACCGGACCCGAATCTCCTCCCCGGGCGTGCTCTCCACGGCATTGGCGACCAATTCCCCGACGACCAGCACCACATCATCGACGACCGTCGAAAGCCCCCATTCAAGAAGCCGCCTCTCCACCAGCCCCCGAACCCGCCGCGACACAGCCCGACCAGCCGAACAAGAAATGTCCAACTCGCCCACCGACGCAACTTTCGCTCCCATTTCACCCGCCTCCCATCTGTGCGTTTCGGAGACAAGCGTGGCGGGCCGGAGTTAGCTTGTCGCTATTCCATGCAAGACCTGGAAGTTGAACAAGGCTGGAGATGACGAGATGAACGTCAATGATCCGCCCGACCCCCGACTCAACCTCTGGGCGACCATCGCCTTCTTCATGCGCTTTCAGCGCATGCAGCACGGCCAGACCGGCGACGTCGTCGCACGCTGGCTGAGCCGCTCCCGCTCCTCGATTTCCAGACTGGAGAGCGGCGAGTCGCAGCTCAAGGAAGAGGAAGCGAAGATCCTGGACGCCAAGTGGCACACCGGCGGCCTGTTCGGCGTCCTGCTCTGGTTCGCGCGCCTCGGCCACGACCCCAACTGGAACAAGAACTACCTGGCCTTCGAGGAACGCGCGTCCGAGATCCGCATGTACGACGGCCAACTCATCCCAGCGCTGTTGCAGACGCCCGACTACACGCGCGCTTTGCTTTTGTCGGGTCGGCCACAGAATCTGGACAAGTCCGTCGACGCGCGCATGGCGCGCCAAGCGATCCTGTACAAGCCGGACGCACCCGAGGTTTGGGTGCTGATCGCAGAGACGGTCCTAGTCCCACACATCGGCGGACGACAGGTGATGCGCGAGCAGATCGCACACCTGATCCGCATCTCAAAGCTTCCAAACGTGATCTTGCGCGTCGTCCCGAACAGCGCGGGAGCTAACGAAGGCCTCGATGGACCGTTCAAGGTCCTGAAGGTCAAGGAAGGGGAGATCGGTTACCTTGTTGCGCCAAACGGGGGCCGACTAGAGTTGGACTCCGAAGAGGTGGCGGGCCTGCGCAACAGGTTCGACCGCATCGGCGCTATGGCACTGCCCGTGGAGTTGTCCCGGGCACTGCTCGAAGACGCGATGGAGCAGATGAGATGACGACTCCCCCCGTTTGGCGCAAGAGCAGCCGCAGCACGGAGGGCACCTCCGAACAGTGCGTCGAGCTCGCGCAACTCCCCAACGGCATCGGCCTCCGCGACAGCAAGGCCCCCCACACCGGCCACCTACTCCTCACCCGCGCGGCCTTCACTGACCTCGTCCAGCAGGTGAAACACCACTGACCCCCTCACCAAGGAGGCACCAGTGACCACGCCCGCATGGCGCAAGAGCAGTCGAAGCACGGGTGGTACCTCCGAACAGTGTGTAGAACTCGCGCAACTCCCCAACGGCATCGGCCTCCGCGACAGCAAGGCCCCCCACACCGGCCACCTACTCCTCACCCGCGCGGCCTTCACTGACCTCGTCCAGCAGGTGAAACACCACTGACCCCTCACCAAGGAGGCACCAGTGACCACGCCCGCATGGCGCAAGAGCAGTCGAAGCACCCAAGGCACCTCCGAACAGTGCTTGGAACTCGCGCAACTCCCCGATGGCATCGGCCTCCGCGACAGCAAGTCTCCCGACACCGGCCACCTCGTCCTCACCCGCACAGCCTTCGCCGACCTCGTCCAACAGTTGAAACACCACTGACGCCCTCACCAAGGAAGCACCAGTGACCACGCCCGCATGGCGCAAGTCCAGCCGCTCAGGTTCCGGCGCCGCAGGCGGCCAGGAATGCGTTGAGGTGGCCGAACTCGCGACCGCCGTCGGCATCAGGGACAGCAAGGCCCCAGAAGTCGGCCACCTGGTCCTTACGCCGCAGGCGTTCGCCGCTCTCGTCCAGCAGGTGAAGTGCGACGAGTTGTTGTGAGCAGGCGCGGGAGCGGCGTTAGCCTGCGCCGTGACCGGCGAACGATGCCAGGTGCTGGACGTGGCCGTTCCTGATGACCGTGATGCGCCTGGCGCCGGGGAGGTCCACGAACGGGCACCCGGATGACCCCGACCGCAGCGAGGTGGCGTCGAGCCACAGCAGTTTGCCGGAGTCGAGCCAGGGGGACAGCTCGAAGTCGTAGTTCGCGACTCTCGGTATGTCCCAGTCCCAGCCGCCCCCGCCTGACTCCCCGTACTTCGGGTACGTGTTCGTGCCCCACAGGTTCACGAGCCGGACGCCTTCCGGTCGTGGTCCGAAGTAGCTGACGGTCCACCCGGTGTGCCTGCCGACCGGCACCTCGGCGATCACCGCCCGCACACCGGGGCAGCCCAGGACGCGCGGCACCACGAACGGCACCTCCGGGCCCGGGACCACGGCGAACGGCGGGTGCTCCAGCGGATCCGCCAACCGCATCGCGCCCGTCATGGCGAGCCAGTCGGGCGGCCGCGTGGACGACGGGCGGCGCACGGGCGACTCGTAGTCCCAGAACGGGCCGTCAAGGCCGAACACGTCGATCGGCCAGGTCACCGGCGCGCCGGTGGCGGGAGAGAAGGCCACGGTCACGTCGGGCAGCAGCGCACGGTACCGGCGGTTGACCTCCCGGACGCGGTTGAGGTCGGGCGACTCGTGGTCCGACAGGCGCGCGCTCGCGGCCAGCAGGCGGGCGCGCTCGGCGGGAACCTCCACTAGCCCGGCCCTCCGGCTCGCGAACCCCACGGCCGCCGGTCCGTCCACGGTGAGGTTCCGTGATAGCAAGGCCGCTGACGCCGGGCAACTCGTCCAGGCGTTCGCCGCACTCGTCCACCACGTGAAACGGCGATGATCACCCGGTGTAACCGGCGAGGTGGACGATGGCGGCGGTGTCGAACGCCTCGGTGGGGTGGCCGGTGTCCCGGCCATTGGTGAGCTGGCCGCGGACGTAGGTTTCGGTGGCCGGGTCGTAGATCGCGAATCCCCATTCCTCATCGTCGCCGAGGTATTCGATCCGGCAGAGTTTGATCTGCTCGTCCATGCCGGGGAGGAAGCCGTCCCAGGCGATCAGGTAGCCGAAGGATCCGCGCCAAGTGATGGTCACGTCTTCCAGCCTCGGCCTTTGCCGGGTGCCATGGTGATTGACGATGTGTTCGATGCGCTCTTTGAGACTTTTGGGCGGGACGGACATGTTCACAGTGTCGCCGACGCCGATGCCCGGTGGTGCCGGGTTTGGGTGTGCGGCTGGCCCTGGTGGCGATCACCACCACGATCCCGCCCGAGGGCGTCCTCGCCTCGGCCCAGGCACTCGGTCCGGACGGCTCCGCCGCGCCAGCGGGAGGCGGCCGCGCGTCCGCCCCGGATACCGGCGGCGAGTGATTCAGAGTGGGGGTTGCCAAAGCCAGGCGGGGGTTTGGTGGGTTTCTTTGTGGGTGACGGTGGTCGGGTGGTAGGCGCGGTGGTCGATCGGGGTGGCGGCGGTGAAGAGGGCGTCGGAGATTATCGCGGTGAGGTCGGCGTTGCTGGTGGCCACCGCATTCCTCAGGGTTTGGGCCTCTAAGAGGCGGAACAGTAGGAGGGTCGCCGGGCCGGTCACGCCGTAGTCGTCGAAATGCACGGGGCCTCGGTGGAGGGCGACGCGCATGCGGAGGCGGGGGTCGGGTCCGCGGTTTCCGTAGCGTAGGACGACGTTCAATTGGTGCAGCATCGGGTCGAGATATCGGTCGGTGGAGACGAGGAACGGCGCCACGATCAGCACACCGTCGCCGCGATCCTCCCGGTGGCAGTGGGCCCAGGGAAGGCCGGTCATGGTGAAGGTCTGTTCGAGGGACTCGTACATGCGTCGCCGCGCCTCCGCCTGGGCGGGTGTATCCGGGTAATGCGTGCCGAACGCGACCAGGTCGGTGGCGAGCAGGATGCACTGGATTGTGGGCGTTATCGATCGGCTGTACGAGTAGTGTGAGAGTTTCATGCGTCCTCCCCATTCGCCGAGCCGGTGTAGGGCGCTTCGAGGTGGTCGTCCACCCAGAATTCGATGATCTCTTCCGGCGTGAGTTCGGCGACGGGCCCGGCGGGGATGGCGCGGCCGGTGCGGGCCGCCCAGGCGGTGAACAGTAAGAGCGCCAGCGTGTCGGTTTCAGCTGAGGTCGGCTGTGCGGCGGTCGGCTTCATTTTCTTCCCTTCGCAGGCTTGTGTTCCAGGGGTCATACTCTGGACGTCGATGCGGCGCTTCGCCGCACTATGGGCAGAGTTCGGCCGTCCCCGGATGGGCGTGAGTCATCCTCACGTCCGACAACAGGCAGACGCACTTGTTTCTGCTTTGTCTACTTTGACGGGGAATGTCTTATCCGTAGCCGGGAGAAGCATGGTGGAAATGCGTCGGATGAGGCTTTGGCGGTAGGCTGCCGACCGTCATCGCGCGAGATCGCGGCCAGCAGAGATTGGATCATGAGGATGACCGACGACGACAGAGATCGAATCGTCCGGTGGTTCGCCAGGAAATTGAATGAGGCGATGTATCGCGTCGGAGCGAGCTACGACGAGATCGCCAAGCGGTCGGAAAAGATCAAAAGGCCGGTCGGGGACTTCAGGTTCGAGCCGCTGCGCCGGGCCACCATTCAGGATCACCTGGGCAGCGGCAGGCGCAAGAAGCTGCCCCGCCGGGAATGGGTCTTCTCACTGATCGTCACGCTGCGCACCCTGGCGGCCAGCCGCGAAAGGGATCCCGACGAGGTCGTCGGCACGCTGGCCGAATGGCAGGCCCGCTACGACGAGGCGCGCGCCCGGTATCTGGCCAGCGGGGCGCGGGTGGACGAGACCCCGCCGCCGAACCGCCGCGACGCCGACGCCGACGCCGATCAATGGAGCGATTCGCTGGCGCTCCACGGCGCGGACGACGGCGTGGGGACCGGGCGGGGCCAGGGGTTACCGATCCATGATCTCCAACAGGCGTGGCGGATCTGGCTGCTGGAGCTGGCCACGCGTAGGTATGGCGGACGCTGGTGGCCCGATCGGTACACCGACGTCGTACCCGACTCGTTCGCTCCCTACCTGAGCCTGGAACCGGCCGCACGGGTCATCCGGGGTTATGAGCCCCAGTTCGTGCACGGGCTGCTACAGACCCCCGAATATGCCGAGGCGGTCATCCGGCTGGAACACAACGGCGCACCCGCCGAGCAGATCGAACGGCGCCTCGAACTGAGAATGCTCCGGCAGAAGATTCTGCGCCGACCGAATCCGCCGAAGCTGTGGGTGATACTGGACGAGGCCACATTGTACCGGCCATACGGAAGCCGGCGGGTACTGCGCGACCAGATCCAGCATCTCCTCATGATGACCGAAATGCGGGACGTCACCATCCAGGTGATGCCCTTCGACTGGAACGAGGGCGGCTACATCGCCGCGGCCGGGCCGGTGGCCATTCTGCGGTTCGCCGAGACCGATGTGCACGATGTGGTCTATCGTGAGCACGTTTCCGGTGGTGACTACCCTTCCGATCAGGCCGTCAGCGACACTTACGTCGTGGCGTGGGATCGGCTCTCAGTCCGGGCGCACCAACCCCATGAGACTCAGCGGATGCTGTTTCGGCGGCTCCGGGAAATCTGATCTCACCCGTAGGATTGCCTGACTGTGGCAGGCTTGATTTCCTTTCCTTGGGACGAGGTCGGTGGCGGCCGATCTCGGCCCGGGGATCCAGTCTTCCGGAGGTAGCCCCCATGACCGGTGACGAGCAATTCTGGGACGAGGCGGAAAAGGACCTCACGGCAGGGATCGACACATCCGTGCCGCACTCGGCACGCATCTGGAACTACTGGATGGGCGGCAAGGACAACTACCCGGTCGACCAGGAGGCGGGCGACCAGTTCGCCGCCATCTATCCCGGGATCGTGGACATGGCCCGCACCTCCCGGTATTTCATCGCGCGCATGGTCCGCTTCCTCGCCGAGGATCTGCGGATGCGGCAGTTCCTGGACATCGGAACCGGCCTGCCGAGCCACGACAACACCCATGAGGTGGCGCACCGCGCCGCGCCCGACGCGCGCGTCGTCTACGTGGACAACGACCCTCTCGTGCTCGTCCACGCACGCGCGCTCCTGACCGGCGCCCACGGCGAGGCCACCGACTACATCGACGCCGACCTGCGCGATCCGAAGGCGATCCTGGAGAAGGCGCGCGCCAAACTCAACTTCGAGCAGCCGATCGCGCTGATGCTCATGGGCGTGCTCGGCCACCTCCCCATCGAGGACGACGACCGCTACGCGCTCGGGATCGTCGAGGAGTTGAAGGAGGCGCTCCCGCCCGGCAGCTATCTGGCGCTTTATGACGGAACCAATACGAGCATGGCCTATGTAGAGGCGATCCGGCTGTACAACGAAGGCGGCTCGCTTCCCTATTACCTGCGCAGTCCCGAACAGCTCGACCAGTACTTCGAGGGATTCGAGCGGCTCGAACCCGGGCTGGTGCAGATCCAGCGGTGGAATCCCGACACGCCGCCGCTGGCGGAGGCCGGCGAGATCGACGCGTGGGGCGGGCTCGCCCGCAAACCCTAACGCCGGGTCGGCAACGTCATAAGGCGATCGCGGCCCATACCCATTTTCCGGTCGGTTCGGTCTTTCTCACCCCGCAGTCGGACGCCAGCGCGCGCACGATCTGGAGGCCGCGCCCGCCGTCCACCCGCCCCGGCTCCAGGGCGCACGGGTCGGGGCGGACGTCGTCCAGCGTCAACTCCACCACCGGCCGCAACACCGGCATTTCACCGGACGAGTCCCATACCGCGAATTCGACCATCTCGACGTCTCGCCGGAAGCGGACGTGGATATCCCGGTCCGGTGTGCTCTGCACCGCATTGGCGACCAATTCGTCCGCGATGAGGAGAACGTCGTCCAGGATCTCGCGGAGGTCCCATTCGAGAAGGCGGAACCGCAGCAGTGCCCGCACCCGGGCGGGGACCGCGGCCGATGCCGGAAATATGGCGTCCACTCCCCCGGCGGTCCCGGCGGGAGAATCCGCCGGGTACCCGGTCATCCCGCCCACCGAAAACGCGCCGAACCGGCCGCGAACGCCCTTTCTCCACTCGCGCTCAACGGCGCGACGAGCGTGCCCCCGTGCACATTCGGCATGGGCCGGAACCGCCTTCCGTCAAGGGCCCGTCCGGCGCGGGATCGCCGGAAAGCCCGTACTGCTCCTGAGCCATTGAGCATTCGCTACCCGCCCGGACACGTGAACACCGTTCTTAGGACGTCTGGGACGCCCTCGGGATACGGTCGCAGACGTCCCGTCCGTCCCACCGCAAGAGGCGGAGTAGGTATGCCCAACGAGTCGCTTCGGCAGGCGATGGCGAATGCGAGACTGACGGAGAAGGATCTCGCCGAAGCCTGTCAAGTGGACGCGAAGACGGTGGCGCGGTGGATGGCCGACGAAGCTCGCACGCCACACCCGCGGCACCGCTGGGCAGCCTCGGACGCCTTGGGAGTTGATGAGGGCATGTTGTGGCCTGACGCCATCCGCAAGAACGTCAAAACGGGACCCGACCGCGAGGTCATCGCGGTGTATCCGTACCGCTCCGCCTGCCCCAAGACGGTGTGGCGCCGCCTCATCAGCGAGGCGAACAAGGAACTGACCTTCGCCGGCTACACGAACTACTTCCTGTGGCTGGAGAACCCGAACCTGCGGGGCGTCCTGCGCCGGAAGGCCGAGGCGGGCTGCCGGGTCCGCTTCCTGCTCGGCGACCCCGACAGCGCGGTCACCCGCCGCCGCGAGGAGGTCGAGGGCGTCCCCCTCACCGTCGGCACCCGCATCCGGATCACCATCGACGAGCTGTCCAAGATCGCGGACGTGCCGGGCATCGAGGCCCGCTTCGGCGACGACCACATCGCGCTGAGCGTCTTCGTCTTCGACGACGAGATGCTCGTGACCCCGCACCTCGCGCACCTCGTCGGCCACGACTCCCCGATGCTGCACATCCGGCGCCAGCAGGAGGACGGCCTCTACGACCGGTTCGCCTACCACGTCGCCGAACTGTGGAACGGCGGCCGGGCGATCACCGACCTCGTCCCCGGCTGACCGGCCCCGCCCGACCAGGCGGGCCGACCGGCGGGTTGACCGGCGGCGCTGGCCGGAGGTGGCACGCTCCGCCTGCCCGGTTCGTCTGGCGCCGCCGCCCGCTCACCTGGTCGAATGAGGGGCTTGGTTGGGGACGGAAGACAAAAGGGGTTCAAGGCATGGCGACGGATGCCCTCGACGGACCGGTTCCGGCGGTTTCGGCAGCACCCGCACGAGGGCAGCGAGTCCTCGATCTCCTGGACAGGGCGATCGACACCCAGAGCCCGCTCGTCCGCAAGAACATCGCGCGGGCCCGCCAGCGGAACCCGGACGCGACACCGGCGCAGGTGATCCGCAACCTGGAGCGGATGTACGTCAGCGCCCTGACCGGGTCGGGCGCCGTGGTCGGCGGGGCCGCGGCCGCGCCCGGCGTCGGCACCGGGGTCTCGCTGGCGCTGTCGGCGGGCGAGACCCTCTCGTCCCTGGAGCTCAGCGCCCTGTTCGCGCTCTCGATCGCCGAAGTCCACGGCGTTCCGATCGACGAGATCGAGCGCCGCCGGACGATCGTCATGGGGGTCATGCTCGGCGGCGGCGCCTCCGGCACCATCACCAAGATCGCCGAACGCACGGGGCAGCACTGGGGGCGGCAGATCGTCGCCAGCGTGCCCGTCCACACCCTGCGCCAGATCAACAAGGTCCTGGGCAGGAACTTCATCACCAAGTACGGGACGAAACAGGGGATCATCGTCCTCGGCCGGGTCGCGCCGTTCGGCATCGGCGCCGTGATCGGCGGCGGCGCGAACGCCGCCATGGCCGCCCTGACCATGAAGGCCGGGCGCCGCGCGTTCGGAACGCCCCCGGAGTCGTGGCCGGGCGAGGCGCCGGGCGCCGACTGAAGCAACCGAAGGAAGGCGGGGCTCCCGGGAGCGGACCGGGAGCCCCGCCTTTGGTTTCGCGTGTTACTTGAGGGTCAGGCCCTGGCCCTGGAGGACGACGTCCAGCGGCTGGAAGAACGACTGGAAGTTGCCGCCGCACCCCCCGGTCGTCCCGCCGGAGGTGATGCCGATGGCGGTGCTGCCGCTCTGGAGCGATCCGCCGCTGTCGCCCGGCTGGACGCAGGCGTTGGTCTCGATCAGGCCGGAGACCGAGCCCTCCTGGTAGTTCACGGTGCGGTCGTAGCCGACGATCGTCCCGGACGTCGTGCCGGTGGTGGAGCCCTTCTTGATGATCTGGGTTCCGGCGGCGGGACGGCCGACGTCCGTGAGGTTGTCGTTGGAGACCTGGAGCGAACTGTTGGTGACGCGGATCGTTCCGTAGTCGTTGCCCGGGAACTGGCTGGCCGCGACGGTGCCGACCTGCTCGCCGCCGGACGTCGTCCAGGACGAGCCGATGTTCGTGCAGTGCCCGGCGGTGACCACGTAGTCGCCGCCGCCGGTGCCGATCGCCGACACCGAGCAGCGCGAACCGCCGGTCAGGATGGCCTCACCGGGGCCGAGCGTCAGCCGCGGCGCCGCCGCGACCCGCTTGATCTCAACGGTGTCGCCGAGCGCCCGCGCCTTCTTCACGAACGCGGCGGTCGCGGCGCCGTCCGCGCCCTTCGGGACGTTGACGACGACCGAGTTGGAGTAGACGTCCACGCCCCAGGACAGGCCCTTCGTCCCGGCGCTGCCCGCGAGGCGGTCGAGCTTGGACTTGGACGCGGCGAGCGGCCCGCTGCCGTGCGCGACGGTCCGCGGCGTGGCTCCGGCGGCCCTGACCTGCCGCGCGGCGGCCGCGCTGGTGACGTTGACGACCAGGTTTCCGGCGCGGTCGATGTACGAGCCCGCCTGCTGCGCGCCGAGCCTGCTGGTGAGCTGGTTGGACAGCGCGGTCAGCGCCTTCGGGGACGGCTTGGCGGGCGCCGCCGCCGGACGGGCGGGTTGCGCGGCGGTGGCTGGAACGGTCCCGAAGACGGGCAGCGCGACCAGCGCGGCGGCGGTCAGGAGCGGGGGGAGCGCGCGTTTGAGGTGCACACCTCGGTTCACTTCGTCCACCTTTCGCCACCGGCAGGTGGGGAGCGCCGGCGGCATCTCGGGGGGATTGGCGGGTGCACGCGCCTGGTGGTTCGGCGTCGTGCTGAGTAGCCAAGCTAGTGCGAAGAGCTACCTGCAACCAGTTTCAAGTCATAACTGAAATTTCAGACTGACCTGAATGTGCCAATGCACGCACCGTCCGGACACAGCAATGTGGGGCTCCCGGTCGCGGGGAGCCCCACACGAATTCCGCTAGCCCTGCTTCAGGGTGAGGTTCTGCGACTTCAGCGCGTCGTCCAGCGGCTGGAAGTACGACTCGAAGCCGGAGCCCGAGCACGAGCTGGTGGCGATGCCCGAGGTGATCCCGATGGCGGTGTTGCCGCCCTGGAGCGAGCCGCCGCTGTCACCCGGCTGGGCGCAGGCGCTGGTCGAGATCAGACCCGTGACGTCACCTTCCTGGTAGTTGACCGTCACGTCGTAGGCCTTGATGGACCCGGACGTCGTCCCGGTCGTGGAGCCCTTCTTCTGGATCTGGCTGCCGACCGGCGGGCGGCCCACCGTCGTCAGGTTGGCGTTGGTCACCTGCACCTGGCCGGAGCT
This sequence comes from Actinomadura chibensis NBRC 106107, assembly GCF_001552135.1. Taxonomy (GTDB): domain Bacteria; phylum Actinomycetota; class Actinomycetes; order Streptosporangiales; family Streptosporangiaceae; genus Spirillospora; species Spirillospora chibensis. The sequence continues at coordinate 18,423 of NZ_BCQP01000048.1, forward strand.
GCGGATGAACCCGTAGTCGTGGCCGGGGAAGGTGCCCGTGATGGTGGTGCCGACCTGCTGGCCGCCGGACGTCGTCCAGGACCGGCCGATGTTCGTGCAGTGCCCGGCGGTGATGACGACGTCGCCGCTGCCGGAGCCGATCGCCGACACCGAGCAGCGCGAGCCGCCGGTCAGGATCGCGTCGCCGGGGCCGAGCGTCACGCGCGGCGCTCCGTCCACGCGCTTGATCTGGACGGCGTCGCCCAGCGCCCGCGCGCGCTTGACCATCGCCTTGGTGGCGGCGTCGTTGTCGTTCCGCGGGACGCGCACGACGACCGCGTTGGAGACGACGTCCACGCCCCAGACCATGCCGACCGCGCCGGGCGTTCCGGCGAACTTGTCCAGCTTGGTCTTGACGGCGTTGAGCGGCTTGAGGCCGTGCTTGACGACGCGGGCGATCGCGCCCGCGTCCGTGACCTGCTTGGCGGCGGCCGTGCTCGTCACGTTGACGACGAGGTTTCCGGCCGCGTCGACGTAGGTGCCCGCCTGCCGGTCGCCGAGCCTGCTCGTGAGCTGGTCCGCGAGGGCGGTCTGCGCGTGCATGTAGGGCGTTGCGGGTCGCGCGGGCTGGACGGCGGCCGTCGCGGGGACGGCCCCCAGCGCGGGGAGCGTGACCAGCGCGGCGCCCAGCAGCGGGACGACGCGTTTGAGGTGCGCACCACGATTCACTTTTGTCCACCTTTCGCCACCGACCACCTGGGAGCGTCGGCGGCAACTCGGGGGTTGGCGGGGGGACACGGGACCTGGTGGTGGAGGCGCCGTGTGGGAGCAACGTACTTCGATCACCTGTCGGTAACCAGATTTCGGGGTGTGGTCAAAATTTCAGCGTCCGCCGAATGCGCGCCTTTGGACGGGTCCCGTCCGCGCCGACGGAGGAAGCCGCGACCTGGCCTTTCACAGCGCGATCGAGGTTCCGCCGCGTAGAAACCGCGATTTGCGACGGCGTTTCAGCGCCGCGCGCCCGCCGCTTACCGCCGCCGAAGGGCGCGCCGCTCCCGCGCGCCGGACGGGCGGGTGGGCATCGGACGGCGGACGCGAATCCGGTTACCGCGAGTGGCGGAGCGAAACGGGGCGTCCCGGAGTGCGGACGCCTCTCGCGACAAAACAGCATGGCTCCCGCCATTCCACTTGACGCGCTCCATTCCGGTAACCATGCCGTTTTACTAGGATGCCTCCGTGCATGGAGATCAAGACGGCCTGGAAGGACGGCCCGCCGGCGGCGCGGGGGGCGCCGACATCGTGACGGCGCCGCTCCAGCCGCCGGTCGACGAGGCCCCTGCCACGGAGGACATCGAAACAGCGGGCGCGGCGGTCCCGCCGGTCGCGCTGGAGCGGTCCGAGGCGGAGGTCCGCGCGTTCGCGGCCGACGTCACCCGGCTCGCCGGGCTGGTCGGCGAGCTGACCACCGCGGCGAGCGCGCTCGGCAAGCGGCTGGACGACGAGGTCCGCGGCGTCCTGGACAACGCGGAGAAGGCGCTCGCCGACGCCCGCGGCGCGCGGCAGCGGGCGGGCGAGGCCGACGACCGGACGCGCGAGGCCGAGGCCCGCGCGGAGGCGGCGCTGCGGGAGGCCGCCGAGGCGCGCGAGGAACTCGCCAAGGGCATCGCCGCCGCGAAGGCGAGCGTCACGGCGGCGCAGGAGAGCGAGGCCAACGCCTGGAAGGAGGCGGGCGCCCACCAGCAGGCCCGCGCCACGTCCGCGAACGAGGCCGCGCACGCGGACGGGCTCCGCAAGCGCGCCGAGGCGGCCTGGAGCACCGAGCACCAGAGCCGCGTGGACGCCGAGCGCGAGCGCGACGAACTCGCCACGAAGCTCGCCGCCGAGCAGGCCGCGCTCGCGACCGCGCGCACCGACCTGGCCGAGGCGCGTTCCGAACTGTCGGACGCACGCGCCAAGCTGGAGGCGGCCGCGGAGGACGAGCGGCAGTTGCGCGCCGAGCTGTCGGCGGCCAGGGGCGAGATCGCCGGGCTGACGGTCGAGCGCGACTCCGTCGCGTCCCGGGCAGCCGAGCTGGCGACCCGCGCCGACCGCGCCGAGCAGCGGGCCGACACCGCGGAGGCCCGCGCCGACCGCGCCGACATCCGCGCGGAAACCGCCGAGATCCGCATCGACCGCGACGCCGCCACCGTCCGCGCGCTGCAGGACACCCTGCGCGCCGCGCTCGACCTGCCCGCCGTTGAGGACCTGGAGGACGGCCGCGGCGTGCGGGTCGGCGACGTCGGCGCGGTCACCGCCAAGCTCGGCGGGCTGATCGGGGTCGAGCAGGTCCCCGAGGTCATGGACGGGGAGCTGGCCGGACGGTTCGCGCGCGCGATCCTGGCCGTCCGCGTCCACCAGGCGACGCGCCGCCTCGCGGAGGAGGACGAGATCGAGGACGCGGAGCCGGAGCCGGAACCCGCGTCCGAGGAATGAGCCGCGAGAACTGTCGGACGTGAGTGGCACGATCCTGCCCTGAGTTCGCGCGGCGGGGGGCCGCACGGGGGCAGGGGGGTGGCGTATGCGGGACCGGATCCAGGACGTGCTCGACCGCCTCGTCGAATCGGGCGCGGAGACGGGAGTGCAGGTAGCCGTCTTCCGGCACGGTGAGCAGGTGGTGGACGCGGTCGCCGGGGCGGCCGACGCGGAGACGCGGCGTCCGATGCTGCCCGACACGCCGGTGTACGGGTCGTCGGCCGGGAAGGCGATGACGGCGACGGTCGTCCACGTGCTGGCCGAGCGGGGCGCGCTGGCCTACGACGACCCGATCGTGAAGTACTGGCCCGAATTCGGCGCGCACGGGAAAGGGAAGACGACCGTCCGGCACGCGCTGACGCATTCGACGGGCGTGCCCGGCCTGCCCGAGGACACCACGCCCGAAGACCTGTGCGACTGGCGGAAGATGTGCGCGGCCGTCGAGGACGCGCGCCCCTGGTGGGAGGCGGGCGAGAAGGCCGGGTACCACAGCCAGTCGTTCGGCTACATCCTGGGCGAGGTGGTGCGCCGCGCGACCGGCCGCCGGATCTCGGACGTCCTGCGCGACGAGGTCGCGCGCCCCCTCGGCATCGAGGACGAGTTGTTCTTCGGCGTCCCCGAAGAGGCGCTGCCGAGGGTCGCGCGGCTGGACGACCCGTCCGGCACGAGCGACCTGCCCGCCGAGCTGGTCGCGTCGCTGCCGATCTTCAAGGTCGTCAACGGGTACACGGCGGGCCCGCTGAAGGCCATGCCGAACGCGGAGTTCGGGAACCGTCCCGACGTCCTGAGGGCCGACATCCCGGCGGGCGGGACGATGTCCGCGCGGGCCGTGGCCCGCATGATGGCCGCGCTCATGGACGAGGTGGACGGCGTCCGGCTCGTCTCGCCGGAGCGGTTCCGCGCACTGTCGGCGGTCGCCCGCGACGACCACGACGAGGTGTTCGGCGGCCCGGCGGCACGGGCACTCGGCTTCCTCATCGGCGCCCCCTGGCCCGCCGAGGGCCGCCCGGTGATCGGCTGGGGCGGCAGCGGCGGAAACGGCATCTTCACCGACCTCGCTTCCCACACGGTCATAGCCGTCTCCAAAAACCGCTTCACCGCAGGCGACTTCACCACCATGAAACAAATCGGCACCCTGATCACCTAACCCACCCGCAGAAGTCGGTCCGCGCACAGGTCCTGGGCCGCCCACCGCAACCACCACACCGCACGCACCCGCACCGCACGCACCCGGCACCGCACGCACCCGGCACCGCACGCACCAAGCGGCGCAGGCACCCGGCGCCGCACGCACCAAGCGGCGCAGGCACCAAGCGGCGCAGGCACCCGGCACCGCACGCACCAAGCGGCGCAGGCACCCGGCACCGCACGCACCAAGCGGCGCAGGCACCCGGCACCGCACGCACCAAGCGGCGCAGGCACCAAGCGGCGCAGGCACCAAGCGGCGCAGGCACCAAGCGGCGCAGGCACCAAGCGGCGCAGGCACCAAGCGGCGCGGGCGCCAGGCGGCTTTGGGGCGGGGGTGGGGCTCAGAGTTCTCTGGGTGCCGGGGTGTCCGGCTGGGTGGATCACCAGGAAAGGGGGTCGAGGCTCACAGGGAACTCTCAGACGTGCCCAGAGGACGCTCATTCCGGTCGGCGAGGCTGCCCGGCATGACGACGATCGAGGTACGCGGCCTGACCAAGCGGTACGGGCCGGAGACGGTCGTGGACGACCTCTCGTTCACCGTGGAGCCCGGCACCGTGACCGGTTTCCTCGGCCCGAACGGCGCTGGGAAATCGACCACGATGCGCATGATCTTGGGCCTGACCACGCCCACCAGCGGGACGGTGCGCGTGGGCGGACGCGAGTACGCGCGGCTTCCGGTGCCGCTCACCGAGGTGGGCGCGCTGCTCGACGCCGGGGCCATGCATCCCGGCCGCCGCGCCGACGACCATCTGCTCGCCATCGCGCAGAGCAACGGCATCCCGCGCACCCGCGTGGGACAGGTCCTCGGCCTGGTCGGCCTGGAGAAGGTGGCGCGGAAGCGGGCCGGGGGCTTCTCGCTCGGCATGCGGCAGCGGCTCGGCATCGCCGCCGCGCTGCTCGGCGACCCGCGGGTGCTGATCTTCGACGAGCCGGTGAACGGGCTCGACCCGGAGGGCATCCGCTGGATCCGCGGCTTCATGCGCGGCCTCGCCGCCGAGGGGCGCTCCGTGCTGTGCTCCAGCCACCTGATGAGCGAGATGGCGCTCACCGCCGACCACCTCGTCGTCATCGGCAAGGGCAGGCTCATCGCGGACACCGGCATGAGCGAGTTCACCCGCGCCAACGGCGAGGGCACGGTGCTCGTCCGCGCCGAGTCGACCGACGACCTGGCCCGCCACCTCACCGCGGCGGGCGGCACGGTCCGGCGCGGCCCGGACGAGGCGCTGATCGTCTCCGGCATGGACTCGGCCGAGATCGGACGGCTCGCGTCCTACCACGGCGTCGCCCTGTCCGAACTGACCCCCCAGGCCCCGTCCCTGGAGGACGTCTTCATGGCCATGACCAAAGACAGCGTCGAATACCAGGGGGCACCAGCATGACCGAACCAACGCGAGAAACGCACCGCCCCCTGGCTCGGGGACCCAGGGAGCATCACCCAGAAGAGCAGGACGACACGACCGAAGCCAAGCAAAGAACGCGTCGTGTTCTGGTTCGGGGGCTTAGGGGGCGCCGCGCCGAAGGGCAGGGCGGCACGGCTGATGCCGAGCGGGGAATGCGTGTTCTGGTTCGGGGGGTTGCGGGGCGCTATTCAGGAGGGCGGGGTGGGGTGAGGGGTTTCGAGGTGTGTGGGCGGGCGTCGGTGCGGTTTGGTGATCTTGTTCGGTCTGAGTGGACGAAGTTTCGCAGCCTTCGGTCGATGTGGTGGTCGCTGCTGGTCATGGTGGCGTTCAGTGTCACGATCACCCTTCTCGTGGGGAGCGACACCGGCGGTGAGTACCGCGCCATGAGCGCGGCCGACAAGCGGACGTGGGATCCGACCGGCGCGTCGCTGAACAGCTTCTTCGCCGGGCAGCTCGCGATCAGCGTGCTCGGCATCCTGGTCGTCACGTCCGAGTACGCGACCGGCATGATCCGCACGTCGCTGGCCGCGATGCCGCGCCGCGGGCGGCTGCTCGCCGCGAAGACGCTGGTGTTCGCGGTGATCGCGCTCGTGGCGGGGCAGGTCACCGCGTTCGCGACGTTCCTCGCGGGCCAGGCCGTGATCGGGCGCCAGGACGGTGTGCCCACCGCGTCGCTCGGCGACCACGGCGTCCTGCCCGCGGTCTTCGGCACCGGCCTCTACCTCGCCGCGATCGGGCTGCTCGCGGTCGCGGTCGGGACGCTGATGCGGGCGACGGCGGGCGGGCTCGCCGTCCAGGTCGGGATCACGCTGCTGGTCCCGGCGTTCGGCGGGCTCCTCCCGTCCTGGGTCCGGAAGGCGTTCGCGTTCTGGCCGTCGCTCGGCGGCCCCGAGGTGCGCAAGGTCCACCCCGACTCCGCGTATCCGCACGTGTGGATGAACCTCTTCGGAATGACGGTCGGCATCGCGATCCTGCTGGTGGCGGCGTTCGCCGTGTTCCGCCGCCGCGAGGTCTGATCGATGCCCGGGCACCGTCGCGGAGCGTCCCTATCCTGGCCGGTATGGACGAGGCGGGCCGGGGCGTGACGGCCGAACGGCTGCTGGTGGTGGACGACGAGGCCACGGTCCGCGAGCTGCTCTCCGCGGCACTGCGTTTCGCGGGTTTCGCGGTGGCGTCCGCGGCGACCGGGGCGGAGGCGGTCGCCGCGGCCGAGTCCGCGCCGCCCGACCTGGTCCTGCTCGACATCATGCTGCCCGACATGGACGGATTCGAGGTCGTCCGGCGGCTCCGCGCGGCGGGCCCGGTGCCGGTGCTGTTCCTCACCGCCCGCGACCGGCAGTCCGACAAGGTGACGGGACTGTCCCTCGGGGCGGATGACTACGTGACGAAACCGTTCGACCTGGAGGAGCTGATCGCCCGGATCCGCGCGATCCTCCGCCGCACCGCGGGCCAGGCCGTCGTGGTCCTCAGCGTCGGCGACCTGGAGCTGGACGCCGAGGGGCACCAGGTGACGCGGGCGGGACGTCCCGTCCGCATCTCCCCCACCGAGTTCCGCCTGTTGCGCTACCTGATGGAGAACGCGGGACGGGTGGTGAGCAAGACGCAGATCCTCGACCAGGTGTGGCGGTACGACTTCGGCGGCGACGCCAGCATCGTCGACACCTACATCTCCTATCTGCGGCGGAAGGTCGACACCGTGGAGCCGAAGCTCATCCACACCGTGCACGGCGTGGGCTACGTGATGCGCGAGCCGCGGCGATGATCCGGCGGCTGTCGCTGCGCGTTCGGTTGTTGCTGCTGACCGCCGGTCTGTTGCTCGCCGGGCTGGTGCTGCTCACCGCCGTCCTGTCCAACCGGCTGCAGGCGAACCTGCTCGGCCGGATGGACGGCCAGTTGCGCTCGCTCGCCACGATCGTCGCGCTCGCCCCGAACGGCGACAAGCTCGGCACCCCCAGGTCGCCGCAGGTGCTCGGCCCCGCGCTGGAGCTGCTCGGCACCCCTTACCTGGTGCTGCTGGACGGGAACGGCACGGTCGTCGACGGCATCCACGCGCCGCGCGAGGGACGCGGGGCGCTGCCGCCGCCGTCCGAGCTGCGCCGGGTCCGGGCGGACGGCTCGCCCGTCACGCTCGCGGCGGGCGACGGCTCGCAGCGCTGGCGCGCCATCGGGCTGCCGCGCCGCGACGCGACCGGCCCGGTGATCGCCGCCGCGTCGCTCGCCGACGTCGACGCCACGGTCGGCAACGTCCGGACCTCGGGGCTCGTCGGCGGGACGGTCCTGCTGACCCTGCTGACGGTCGCGGGCTGGTTCGCGCTCGGCGGCGGCCTGCGCCCGCTGCGCAAGGTCGAGCACACCGCGGCGGCGATCGCCGAGGGCGACCTCACCCGCCGGGTGCCCGAGCTGGCCGCGTCCGGCACCGAGGTCGGACGGCTCGCCCGGTCCCTCAACACGATGCTCGGCCAGTTGGAGCGGGCGTTCGCCGACCGGGCGGCGTCCGAGGCGCGGATGCGGAACTTCGTCTCGGACGTCAGCCACGAGCTCCGCACCCCGCTGTTCGGCATCAAGGGGTCGACGGAGCTGTACCAGATGGGCGGCTCGGACGCCGACGCGACGATCCGCCGCATCGACCGCGAGGCCGCGCGGCTGACCGTCCTGACCGAGGACCTGCTGTTCCTCGCGCAACTCGACCAGGCCCCCGAGTCGCAACTCGACCCGGCCCCCATGGATCTGCGCACCTTGGCCAACGACGCCCGCCACGACCTCAGGTCCCTGGACCCGACACGCCCGGTCGAACTCACCGGCCCGGACGGCGGGCCGCCCGGCGCGGCCCCGGTGAACGGCGACGAGGCGCGCCTCCGCCAGGTGGTCACGAACCTGGTGGGGAACGCGGTCGCCCATACTCCGTCCGGCACACCGGTCAGAATCGGCGTAGGGGTGACGGGCGACCGCGCCATTCTCGAAGTGGCCGACGAGGGCCCGGGAATCGGCGCGGAACAGGCAAGCCGCGTATTCGACCGCTTCTACCGCGCCGACCGTTCCCGGGACCGCTCCGCCGGAGCCAACGCGGGCCTTGGCCTGGCCATAGCCCGCTCCCTGGCCCGCGCGCACGGCGGCGACATAGAACTGGAAACGTCCCTGGGCAAAGGCGCCCGCTTCCGCCTGACCCTCCCCGCCCAAGACCGCTGAGCCGCCACCCGCGGATGAGCGTCACGCGGGCCCCCGCGGCTGCTAGTGGTGGTAGGGACCCGCAGCGGGTCTGGCAGCGGAAGGGGTTCGGGCATGCGGTGGAAGGTTCATTCCGAGGAGTCGATTTTCAGCGACCCTTGGCTGGAGGTCCGGCTCGCGGATGTGGAGATCACGCGGGGACGGCGGTTGCAGCATCGGGTGATCCGGTCGCGGGGTGCGAGCGCGGGCGCGGTCGTCGTCGACGCCGAACGGCGGGTGCTGCTGGAATGGCGGCACCGGTTCATCACCGACGCCTGGGGTTACGAGATCCCGATCGGCGGCGTCGAGGAGGGCGAGACTCCGGCCGAGGCCGCCGCTCGGGAAGTGGAAGAGGAGACGGGCTGGCGGCCGGGGGCGATGCGGCCGTTCACCGTCGTCCATCCGACGCCCGGCATCAGCGATTCGCGGCATCACATCTTCTGGGCGGACGGCGCCACCCGTATTGGCGCGCCCGCCGACGACTGGGAGTCCGAGCGCGTCGAATGGGTGCCGCTCGCCGAAATACGCGGCTTGGTCGAGGCCGGGAAGATCGTCAGTGGTACGAGCATGGCGGCCCTCCTCCTCGCCGCCCGCTGAGGGTCGGAGCACCCCCCAAGTTTGGGGATACGCCTTTGGTCGCCGGTCAGTGACGCTTGGGTGCACATCGCGACAGCGGAAACGACAACGGCGGAGGCACCGATGAACGATGCTTCAAGCGATCCCGGCGACGAGGTCGTTGTGAACGGAACCAAGGGCGGCCATTTCTTTCCCGGACCCGACCGGCCGGAAGCGGCGGTGGAATTCGCGCGGCGGCAGGCCGGGGCCGTCCGGTCGGAGCCCGTGCTCGCGTCGCACCGCGCGGCCGCCGCGGCCTGGCTGCACGAGAACGCCGACGAGTTCCGGGACGACCCCGGGGCGCTCATCGACGCGGTCATCGCGCGGGCGACGGCCCGTCCCGACCAGAAGACGCTGCTGGAGACGCACGCGCTGCTGACCGAACTGGGCCGGGACGCCGAGCTCTCGGCTCTGATCACCGAGCGGCTGACCGACGACGTCATGCGGCGGGTGTTCCGGCTCAGCGCCGCCGGCCACCGCGCCGCGGAGGGCTGAGCGATGTCCGTTCAGGCGACCACCATTCTCTACAAGGGCCGCGACCAGACCGGCGAAACCAAGTACGGCTATCTCGCTCAGGACGACCGGTACGGCCACGAGAACGGTCGCGACCTCCAGGACACCGGCTTCTACGAGCAGATCCAGTCCGTGCGGCTGTTCGACTCGTCGGTGCAGGACGTCTGCCAACTTTTCTTCACGGGCGACCAGTACGACAACGTCTACCAGTCGTGGTACGCGCTCAAGGGAAGAGGTCTTCTGAACATCACGGGAAACTGGGGCCCCGTGCGCAGTTATCTGCTGGTCGCCACGTCCCGGGACGGGGAGAACGAACTCAGGCTGAGCTACCGCGACCTGTTCTTCCAGCAATGGATCAGCATGATCGACGAGATGAAGGGCGACTCCATTCGCCGGGACGTCGACCCCGTTCTCACGTGGGAGATGTTCCCCACCGACCCGAGGTACCGATCGCTCGACCCGAAACTGACCTACCTCAAGGTCCACCAGGATCTCATGGCGCTCGTCCCGTCGCCGTACACCGACTACCACGTCTGGATGGAGTACTGGATCTACCTTTATCCCAGCGGCACGGGCGTGCGCGCGCACGTCCCGCAGTACGGGTGGTACGTCGACGGCGGCGCCCTGCACGACAACGTCCGCGACCGTTTCGTCTGGCGGGTGCGCGACGGAGCCGCGACGCTGCAGAACAAGGTCAACGAGAAACTCGCGCAATTCGACGGAATCGCCCCGAACGGCGTCCACGACGTGTACTACCTGCCGGGCAGGGTCCTCAAGCCGCCGACCCATACCGGTTTCACCGACGGCAACCTGACCACCAGCGATATCACCATCGTCGCGACCGCGCGATAGTCCGTTACCGCGGCATTGGACGGGACGAGAGTCCGGCGGTTACTCCTCCTTGAGCGCGGCGAGGCCGCGACCGGCCAGCACTTTCGTCCCGGGACCGGCGGCGGCGCCCGGCCCAGGCAATACCTTCACGCTGTCGGCGGTCACCGGTTCCCCGCACGACGAGCAGGCGACCTGGGGCGTGAATTCGGCGCCGCAGTCGCGGTGCAGCAGGCGCGCCGGCGGGCCGCCCGCCGGCGTCGCCCATTTGTCGCCCCAGGCCATCAGCGCCATCAGCACCGGCACGAGTTCGCGGCCCGCTTCGGTGAGGTGGTACTCGTGGCGCGGCGGCCGTTCCCGGTAGGCCCTGCGCTCCACGATCCCGTCCGCGACCAGGGCCTCCAGGCGGCGGGTGAGCAGGTTGCGGGAGATGCCGAGGTTCTCGGCGATGTCGTCGAACCGGCGCAGGCCGAGGTAGAGGTCGCGGACGATCAGCGGCGTCCACCACTCGCCGACGCGCTCCAGGGTCTGCCCGATCGAGCAGTGCATCTCAGCGAAGCTGGTCCGTTGCATGCCTCCGAGTGTAGTGGGTTGATTGATTGAACTCACTGTTGTACGGTCCGAGCAGGGGAGAGTTCAATGAGAGGACTGACTCGTGCCGTTCGTGGAGCTGTTCGTCCGCAGGGGTTCGCTCGACCAGGCCCGCCGCGAGGAGATCGGGGGACGCCTGGTCTCCGAGGTGATGGTCGCCGAGGGCGCGCCGGACACCGAGGCCGCCAGGTCCATTTCCTGGCTCGTGGTGAATGAGATCGACGCCTGGTTCGTGGGCGGAAAGCCGTTGTCCGCCGAGGAGAAGCCGAAATACGTGGTGCGGGTCGGCGTCCCCGCCGGTTCCATGGACGACGACAAGCGCCTGGAGATCGTGCGGCGCGTCACCAAGGTGCTCGCGGACGCCGACGACGATCCAGGACGTTTCGCCGAAGCGACCAGCGCCTGGGTCCATATCAACGAGGTTCCCGAAGGGAACTGGGGCGCCCGCGGGGAGATCGTGCGCTTCGAGGACATCGTGGAGCACGTGATCAACGGCTAGCGCGAGGCGGCGCTTGGACCTTGCCGATCCCAAGGGTGTTCTGCGCGGGCATCAGCCCGGTCTCCAGGACCTTGACGAGGATCGGCATCGTCAGTTCCGCCAGCCGGTCGGCCTTCTCCCGGCCGAGCGTCCGCCAGGGCTCGTAGGCGAGGTCGTCGGTGCTCCGCTCGACGGATTCGCGCAGCTCGCGTCCGCGATCGGTGGCGGTCCCGTCGGCGCGGACGAGCCCCCGGGACGCGAGCCGGTCGCGGGCGGCGGACCATTCGGCGTCCGTCCAGCCGCGGCTCGCGAACGTCTCGGCGGACGCGGCGCCGATCGCGGCGAACGACACGAGCGCCTCGGCCGGGTCGAGCCCGTGGGCGAGCAGCGCGGCGACGTGCCCGTCCCCGCGCTGCTCGCGCAGGATGCCGATCGCGTGCCAGAGGACGAGGTGCGGCGCGTCCGGCCAGTCCAGGTCGGCGTTGGCGGCGGCGAGCGGGCGCCCGGCGGTGCTCGCCGCCTCGGCGGCGGCCCGGGCGAGGTCGGCGGCCTCCGCCAGCGCCGGGTCGGCGATGCCGTCGCCGAGGAGCGTCCGGTACATCCGGTCGACGGCGCGGAGGCGGGCCTCTAGCACCCGGTCCGGCGCGGCGACCGCCCAGGCCGCCGGGACGTGCGCGCCGACCGTCCGCGGGCTGAAGCTGTAGAAGGCGGCCGCGACCAGCGCGGACCCGGCGGCCCCGAGCGGCGCGGCGCGCCAGGCGAAATAGCTGGGCCAGCGGGTGTCCACCGTGTAGCCGAGGGCCTCCGCCTCGGCGAACACGTCGGGCGAGTACCAGAACAGGGCGTGCACGGGTTCGAGCTGATGCCACATCCGCCGCGCCAGCGCGGGATCGTCCGCCATCACCGGACTCCTCTCAATCTTGACACTGACAAGACTAGCGTGCCACGGCACCGGTCGCGCCGGTCCCGGCGGGTCCCCTCCCGAGGCCCCCGCAGTAAGCTGGCCGGTCATGGCGGTGCCCGGAGGTCTGCGCGAACGCAAGAAGGAGGCGACGCGCCGCGCCCTGCACGCGGCCGCGATGCGCCTCACCGCGGAGCACGGCCTGGACGACGTCACCGTGGAGGCCATCGCCGACGCCGCGGGCGTCTCCCGCCGGACGTTCTCCAACTATTTCGGCGGCAAGGAGGAAGCACTTCTGTACGGCGCGGAACGCCGAATGGCCGCCCTTCTCGCGGCCTTCGAGTCGCGTCCCGCCGACGAATCCTCCTGGACGGCCCTGCGCGCCGCGCTGAGCGCATTGCGAGAAAGGCCGGAAGAACCCGATCCGCAATGGGCGGCGCAGGCCCGGCTGGCCCGGGAGCACCCGTCCGTCCTGGCCCGCCTGCTCCGCCAGTACGCCGAGTTCGAACGCCGTCTGGCCGACCTCATCGCCGCCCGCTCGGACCTCCCGCCCGGCGACGTCCGCTCCCGCGTCATGGCGGGCGCCTTCATGACGGCCCTCCGCATAGCCGCCTCGACGGGCATAGAAGAACGCCCCCTCCGCCCCCTCACCGAACTGGCCGAAGAAACGCTCACCGAAATGGCCCGCCCCTTCGACTGACCGGCTAAGGGCCGCCGCCGCCATTCCGTCAGCGTGCCAACTGGTCGCCGAGTGGGGTCCGGTGATAGAGGACGCGGCGGCCTTGGCGGGTGCGGGTCACCAGGCCCGAGTTGTAAAGGACGCGCAGGTGTTGGGATACGGCGCTTGGCGTGACCCTCAGGTGATGGGCTAGTTCCACCGTCGCCAGTGGCTCTTCCAGAAGGCGGAGCAGTCGGGCTTTCGGTTCGCCTATCAGGGCGGCGAGTGCGGCCGGGACGGGGGCGGGCGCTGGGCTCCACAGGGTCGCCACTGCGCGGCAGGGGTAGGCGAGCAGCGGGGGTTCGGTGGGGCTGACCGGCGGGGCCGGGCGGTGCGCGAACACCGACGGGATCAGCAGCAGGCCCCGCCCGGACGCCGCGACGCGGTGTTCGGCGATCGTCCTGTCGATCGTGAGCACTCCGTCCCGCCAGCGCAGGTCGGGATGCATGTCGGAGAACAGCAGGCGCGCGCCGCCCAGGGCGAGACGGCGGGCGCGGTAGGTCATGTCCGCCTCCATCACCAGCCGCATCCGCGGCCAGACCGGCTCGACGGCGAGCCGCCAGTACCGGCGCAGGACGTCGCGGATCGCGTCGCCGAGCCGGGCCACGGACGCGTCGTCACCCGCGGCCGCGCGCAGCGGCCCGGGCAGCGGGCCCGGCGCGTGCGCGGCGACCAGGTCACGGCGCATCACCTCGGGACGGCAGCGGCGGACGGCGGCCAGCTCGTCCTCGAACGCCGGGGCGAACACCGCCGGCGGCGGCGTCAGGAAGTCGGGCAGGGCGAGGCGCCGTCCGATCAGGGACATCAGCAGGGCCGTGTCGAGCGCGCCGAGCCGTCCGAGCACCGATCCGCGCCACGGCCGGTGCGGCGCGGACAGGCCGGGGTCGCGCAGCACCCGCAGGCTGAGCACGGCCTCCTGCAGCGGCGAGACCGTGAACCGGGCGGCGGCGAGGTCCTCGACGCCGAGCACGAAGCTGATCATTAAGCCGCACGCTACCTTCATCGACAGCGGCCCGCCGCCGTCGTGGACTGGCGGCATGACACGCGAAACACCCGGAACGGGCCGTCCCGTCCCGCCGCCCGGGATGCGGGCCCAGCTCGACTCGTCCTCCTACATGGGAGTGCCCACGTTCGGGTTGCGCCCGCATCTGACCGAGCCCGGACAACTGGACGAGTGGGCGCCCGACGTCGCCGTGATCGGGGCGCCGTGGGACGACAACACCACCAACCGTCCCGGCGCCAGGTTCGGCCCGCGCGCGCTCCGCGCGAACGCCTATGACGCGGGCAGCTACCACCTCGACCTGGAGATCGAGATCTTCGACCACCTGTGCGTGGTCGACTACGGGGACGCGATCGTCTCGCCGGGGGTGTGGGAGCCGTCCCGCGCGGCGATCCACCGGCGGGTGCTGGACGTCGCGAGCCGCGGCATCGTCCCCGTGGTGATCGGCGGCGACCACTCGGTGACGTGGCCGAGCGGGACGGCGGTCGCCGACCACCACGGCCACGGCAGGATCGGGATGGTCCACTTCGACGCGCACGCCGACACGGCGGACGTCCTGCGCGGCAACCTCGCCGGCCACGGGACGCCGATGCGGCGGCTGATCGAGTCGGGCGCGATCGCGGGACGGGACTTCGTGCAGATCGGCCTGCGCGGCTACTGGCCCCCGCCCGACGTGCAGGAGTGGATGCGCGAGCAGGGCATGCGGCACCACACCATGCAGGAGATCTGGGAGCGCGGGATCAAGGACGTGATGGACGACGCGATCGCCGAGGCGGGCGACGGCACCGACGGGATCTACCTGTCGATCGACATCGACGTGCTCGACCCCGGTTTCGCGCCGGGCACCGGGACGCCCGAGCCCGGCGGCCTCGCGCCGGTCGACCTGCTCCGGGCCGTCCGCGAGGTCGCGTTGCGGACGAACGTGGTGGCCGTGGACGTCACCGAGGTCTGCCCGCCCTACGACCACGCGGATCTGACCGTCAACAACGCCCACCGCCTGATCTGGGAGACCCTCGCGGGGCTCGCCTACAAGAAGCGCTCCGGTCGCTGACGCGGCTCAGGGGCGGGGGATGTTGCGGAGGTTGCTCCGGGCCAGGTCCAGCATTTTGCCCACGCCGCCCGTCAGAACGGTTTTGCCCGCCGCCAGAGCGAACCCCCGCACCTGCTGCGGGGTGATGTGCGGAGGGATCGAGAGGGCGTTCGGATCTGTCACAACGTCCAGCAGGTAAGGGCCGGGAGCCGCAAGGGCGCGCTCCATGACCGTGCGGACATCGGACGGGTTCTCCACCCGGGACGACTCGATCCCCATCGCCTGGGCGACCGCCGCGAAATCGACCGCCTCGTGGTCGGTCTCGTAGGAGGGGAAACCGTCCACCAGCATTTCCAGTTTCACCATGCCGAGCGACGCGTTGTTGAAGACGATGATCTTCACGGGGACGCGGTGCAGTTTCACCGTGAGGAGTTCGCCGAGCAGCATGCCGAGGCCGCCGTCCCCGGAGACGGAGACGACCTGGCGGCCCGGCGCGCCGTACTGGGCGCCGATCGCGTGCGGGAGGGCGTTCGCCATGGATCCGTGGACGAACGAGCCCATCACGCGGCGGCGCCCGTTCGGCGTGATGTAGCGGGCGACCCACACGTTGCACATTCCGGTGTCGACGGTGAATATCGCGTCGTCGGCGGCGAGGTCGTCCAGGACGCTCGCGACGTATTCGGGGTGGATCGGGATGTGCTTCTCGATGTCTCGCGTGTATGCGGAGACGACGTTCTCCAGCGCGCGGGCGTGGCGGTGCAGCATGTCGTCCAGGTATGACTGGTCCTGTTTCTGCTGGACCTTGTCGAGCACCAGCCGCAGTGTTTCGCCGATGTCGCCGTGCACGGCGAGGTCGAGCGGCGTGCGGCGGCCCAGCCTCGACGGGTCGTCATCGATCTGAATGGTGTTCTTGCCCGGCAGGAACTGGTCGTAGGGGAAGTCCGTGCCGAGGAGCAGGACGAGGTCGGCCGCCTGCATTGCCTCGTAGCACGCGCCGTAGCCGAGCAGCCCGCTCATGCCGACGTCGTACGGGTTGTCGTACTGGATCCATTCTTTGCCGCGCAGCGCGTGCCCCACCGGAGACAGGAGTTTGTGCGCGAGTTCCATCACCGCCGAATGCGCGCCCTGGACGCCCGAACCGCAGAACAGCATCACCTTGCGCGCCCGGTTCAGCGCCCCGGCAAGCTGCTCCACCTGGTCGGACGGCGGCCGCACGACGCCCTTCCGGACGAGGAAGTCATGCTCCCCGGTGGGCGCCACGGCGTCCTGGCTGGCCGTGTCGCCGGGCAGCGTCAGGACGGCGACTCCGCCGAGCCCCACCGCGTGCTGGATCGCGGTCCGCAGAATGCGCGGCATCTGCGCCGGGGTGCCGATGGCCTCGCAGTAATGGCTGCAATCGACGAAGAGGCGTTCGGGATGCGTCTCCTGGAAATAGCCGCTGCCGATCTGCGTGCTCGGGATCTGCGACGCCAGCGCCAGCACCGGCGCGCCCGACCGGTGCGCGTCGTAGAGGCCCTGCACCAGGTGCGTGTTCCCGGGGCCGCAGCTCCCGGCGCAGACGGCGAGCCGCCCCGTGGTCTGCGCCTCGGCCGCCGCCGCGAACGCGCCCGCCTCCTCGTTGCGGACGTGCACCCAGTCGATGCCGCCCGTCCGGCGGACGGCGTCCACGACCGGGTTGAGGCTATCGCCCACGACCCCGTAGACGCGCCGGACGCCCGCCTGCCGCAACACCTCGATGAACTGGTCGGCGACGGTCGCCATCGTCCCTCCCGAACCCCCTCGGCTGCCCCGCACCGGGACGATGCCCGATGATCGACCGCTGACACCCGCGTCCCGTCCGGGTTAAATAGTCAAACCATGAATCACCCGAGGAGGCCCGCGATGACCGCCCCAACGGACGACGAGCTCGACTTCTGGTCGTTCGTCGACCTGGCCGGACGCAGGCTCGCCGGGGAGTTCGGGTTCCCGCACCGGCTCGCGACCCGGCTGCTGCTGACCCTCAACCGGGCCTCGGCGATCGTGACCTACGACCTGGAGTCCACGGTGCACCGGCCGCGCGGGCACTCGTGGTCGGCGTTCCGGCTGCTGTTCGTCACCTGGCTCGCCGGGCCGCTGGAGCCGGGCCGGGCCGCGACGCTCGCCGGGATGAGCCGCGCCGCCGTGTCCAACCTCGCGAAGACGCTGGTCGCGGACGAGATGCTGGCCCGCGCACCGGGCGGCCGCGACGGCCGCTCCGTCCTGCTGTCGCTGACCCCGCGCGGGGAGCGGGCGATGCTCGACATCTTCGCCGACCAGCACGAACGCGAGCGCCAGTGGGCGGACGTCCTGACCGAGACCGAGCAGCGGATGCTCGTCATGCTGCTGGACAAGCTCATCGAGGGACGGCACGAGTTCGACGTCCGCGAACGGACCTGACCCGCCCGGACCGCCGGCTGGTTAGGGCCTTCCCTGGACGGAAGAACAGTCGTAGTGTCGGCACCAAAGTAGTTAATGTGTTAATCATCGGAGGCGATGGACCATGGCCCACTACCGCCGGGTCGGCCACGTGCCGCCGAAACGCCACACCCAGCACAGGGACGGCGAGGGGCGGCTCTACTTCGAGGAACTGATGGGCGAGGAGGGCTTCTCGTCCGATTCGTCGCTGCTCTACCACCGGGAGATCCCGTCCGCGATCGTCGACTCCCAGGCGTGGGACGTCCCGGACGCGACGACGACGCCCAACCATCCGCTCCGCCCGCGCCACCTCAAGCTGCACGAGCTGTTCCCCAAGGAGACGTGGGACGAGACGGACGTCGTCACCGGCCGCCGGGTCATCCTCGCCAACAACGACGTCCGCATCTCGTACGTGGTGTCCGCCCAGGAGTCGCCGCTCTACCGCAACGCGACCGGCGACGAGATCGTGTACATCGAGTCGGGCACGGCCACGGTCGAAACCGTCTTCGGGACGCTCGAAGCGAAGCAGGGCGACTACGTCGTCATCCCGACGTCCACCACGCACCGCTGGCTGCCGACCGGCGACGAGCCGCTGCGCGCCTACGCGATCGAGGCGACCGGGCATATCGCCCCGCCCAAGCGCTACCTGTCCCGCTACGGGCAGTTCCTGGAAAACGCCCCCTACTGTGAGCGCGACCTCCACGGACCGGACGAGCCGCTCCAGTCAGAGGAAACCGATGTCGACGTCCTGGTGAAGCACCGTGGTTCACGCGGCATCACCGGCACCCGGATGACCTACGCGCGGCACCCGTTCGACGTGGTCGGCTGGGACGGCTGCCTGTACCCGTTCACGTTCAGCGTCCACGACTTCGAGCCCATCACCGGGCGCGTGCACCAGCCGCCGCCCGTCCACCAGGTGTTCGAGGGGCACAACTTCGTGGTGTGCAACTTCGTCCCGCGCAAGGTGGACTACCACCCGCTGTCCATCCCGGTGCCCTACTACCACTCCAACGTCGACTCCGACGAGATCATGTTCTACTGCGGCGGCGACTACGAGGCGCGCAAGGGCTCCGGCATCGGCCAGGGGTCCGTTTCCGTCCATCCCGGCGGGCTCGCGCACGGGCCGCAGCCCGGCGCGTACGAGCGCAGCATCGGCGCCGAGTTCTTCGACGAGCTGGCCGTCATGGTCGACACGTTCCACCCCCTCGAACTGGGTGAGGGCGGGCTCGCCTCCGAGGACGAGGCGTACGCCTGGACGTGGGCGAGGCGGCAGAAGTGAACGTTCCCGCATTCGCTCTCGCCCTGTGCGACGACGCGGCCGTGTTCCCGCCCGGTCTCGCGCCGCTGGCGGACGCCGTCCCGGCCCACCGCGCGCACCGCGCCGCCCCCTACGCCGGGATCGTCGGGCCGCTCGTCCTCCCGGCCACCGCGCTCGACGACCTGTACCCGCTGCTGCACGGCGACCCGCTGGAGGTGTCGATCACCGCGCCGGGCGGCCCGTGCGAGGCGGCGAAGGCCCTCGCCACCGCCGCCGAACTGCCGCTGGACGTGCGCGGCCTGGAGGTCGCCGTCCCCGCCGGGATGGGCGCGGACGAGTTCTTCCGCCTGCTCGGCGACGTCGACGCGCCGCTGTTCGTCGAGGTGCCGCGGGACGACCGCCGCCCCTCGATCATCGCCGCCGTCGCCGCGCTCGGGCACCGCGCGAAGTTCCGCACCGGCGGCGTGAAGGCCCACCTGTACCCCGGCCCGGACGAGCTGGCCGCCGCGATCAAGGCGGCGGTGGACGCGGGCGTCCCGTTCAAGGCGACGGCCGGGCTGCACCACCCCGTCCGCAACACCGACCCGGAGACCGGCTTCCACCAGCACGGATTCCTCAACCTGCTGCTCGCGACCGACGCGGCGATCATCGGCCGGCCGAGCGGCGACCTCGCCGCGATCCTCGCCGACCGCGACGCGCGGGCCGTGGCGGACCGCGTCGCCGCGCTCGGCGACGACCGGACGGCCGCCGTCCGCGCCCGCTTCCTGTCGTTCGGCACGTGCAGCATCACCGACCCCCTGACCGAACTCGCGGACCTCGGGCTCATCGCGTCCGCGCTCCAGGAGACCGCCTGATGACCCGAATCGCGATCCCGGAGGACTCCCTCTTCGGACTCGCCAACCTGCCCTACGGCGTGTTCTCCGCGCCGGGCGCCGCCGCCCCGCGCGTCGGCGTCCGCGTGGGGGGCTCCGTCGTCGACCTCACCGTCCTGGACGACGTGTTCGCCGCGCCGTCCCTGAACCCCTTCATGGAACAGGGGCACACCCGGTGGGTGGAGGTGCGCGAACAGGTACTCGACCTCGTCTCGGACGACGTGCCCGACGCGGCCGTCCACCCGGTGGACGCGGTGGCCCTGCACATGCCGTTCGAGGTCGCCGACTACGTCGACTTCTACGCGTCCGAGCACCACGCGTCGAACCTCGGGCGGCTGTTCCGTCCCGACTCCGAACCGCTGATGCCGAACTGGAAGCACCTCCCGGTCGGCTACCACGGGCGGGCCGGGACGGTCGTCCCGTCCGGGACGGACATCGTCCGGCCGAGCGGGCAGCGCAAGGCGCCGTCCGACGCCGCGCCCACGTTCGGGCCCAGCCGCCGCCTCGACATCGAGGCGGAGGTCGGGTTCGTCGTCGGCACCGGCTCGTCGTTCGGGTCGCCGGTCAGCGCGGACGACTTCGACGAGCGCGTCTTCGGCGTCGTGCTCGTCAACGACTGGTCGGCCCGTGACATCCAGGCGTGGGAGTACGTGCCGCTGGGGCCGTTCCTAGGGAAGAGCTTCGCGACGTCCGTGTCCCCTTGGGTCGTTCCCCTGCTCGCCTTGGAAGCGGCCCGTGTCGCGACCCCGCCGCAGGACCCGGAGCCGCTTCCGTACCTGCGCGAGAAGAACCCGTGGGGGCTCGACCTGGAACTGACCGTCTCCTGGAACGGGCAGGTCGTCTCCCGTCCGCCCTACCGGGAGATGTACTGGTCGCCCGCGCAGATGCTGGCGCACATGACGGTGAACGGCGCCGTGTCCAGGACCGGCGACCTGTTCGCGTCCGGGACGGTCTCCGGCCCCGCCAAGGACCAGCGCGGCGCGTTCATCGAACTCACCTGGGGCGGCAAGGAGCCCGTCGAGGTCAACGGGGAGCCGCGCACGTTCCTGGAGGACGGCGACGAGGTCGCCATCAGCGCCACGGCGCCCGGGCCGTCCGGTTCGCGCATCGGGTTCGGCGAGGTCAGGGGCCGCATCCTCCCGGCCCGCTAGTCCCGGCCCGCTAGCCCCGGCCCGCTAGGCGTCGGCGCGCTAGGCGTCGGCGCGCTCAGCGCAGCGGCGGAGGTTGTCCAGGTGGTGGAGCCAGCCGCCGCGGTGCGCGGCGGCCAGGGCGGCGCCGTCCGGCAGCGCCTCCCAGCCGGTGTGCCGGAGCCGGACGGTCGTGGCCCCGCCATCGCCTGGCCCACCATCGTCAGGCCCGCCGTCGCCCGGGTCGAGGGTGACCTCCACCCGGGTGGCGGCGGGCCAGCCGTCGTCGGCCCAGCTCAGGACGAGCAGCCGCGCGTCCGCCAACTCGACCACCTCCCCGCTGGTGATCTGCTCCGTGCCGTCGTCGCCGGTCCAACGCTCCTCGAACCGGCCGCCCGGCGTCGCGTCGAGGTCGAGGTACTCCCACCAGCCGGCGCGGGCGTCGGCGTCCACGATCGTCCGCCAGACCTGCCGCGCGGGCGCGCGGATCACGATCGATTCGTCCACGACGAGGTCTTCTCCAAAGCGCTCCGTCACGGCGCAAAGGCTACCGGGTGCACACCTGTTCAGATGCCATAACACCTATATGTAAATTAAGTTAGTCAGCCTAGTTATTCCATCGTGCCGCGTTTCCTGCGGAAGTCTCAAAGGATCATCGGGCGGTCCTATAGTCGCGCTTGGCTAGCGCTCGCCACCGGCATCCCATCTCACGAACGGGGAGGGGCATGAACGCGGCGGAGTTGATCCTGGAGATCCGTGAGCTCAAGCGGGAGGCGTGTCCCCCGCACCGTTCCATCGAGCGGCTGGACGGAATGCTGACCGAATTCGTCCGGTCCGGGGCAGAGGGGCCGCGCCCCGATTTCACGCGGGCGACGCGCGGCCTCTACACCCGGCTCCTGCTCAACTCCATGAAGGACGACTTCCAGGTCGTGCTCGTGCTGTGGGGGCCGGGCAGCCGCAGCCCCATCCACGACCACAGCGGGACGGTCGGCATGGTGGCGGCCTATACCGGAGTCACCCGGGAGACCAAGTACACGGAGGGCGCGACCGGGCCCGGCGGGTGCGTCCAGCTGGAACGCGGGGGCACGACCGTGCTGCGCGGCGGCGCGACCACGCCGATCCTGCCGAGCGACGGCATGCGGCTGCACGACATGGCCAACGAGACCGCCGGATGGTCGGCGACCGTCCACGTCTACCTGACGCCGATCCTGGACTTCCACATCTACGAGCCGTCGACGAGCGGCTACTTCCGCCGGGAGCCCCGCGAGCTCTGGTTCGACGCCGAGAACGCCTGGCGCGGCCTCACCGGGCCGTCCCCGACGGCCTCCGGCCGCGCGGCGCGATGACGACCGGCGCGACGACCGGCGCGGCGACCGGCCTGATGGCGGGCACCGGCACGGCAGCGTGCGCGCTGGACGACGCGACGCCGGTGCGCGCCGCGCAGCGGGACGGCGTCGGCCGGGTCATCGAGTTCCTGCGCCGGAACCCGGCCGTCCCGATCTCCACCGGGGAGATGGCGCGGATGGCGAACTTCAGCGCGTGCTACTTCCACCAGGTCTTCAGGTCCGTCACCGGGGTCTCGCCCGGCTCCTTCCACGCGGCGCTGCGGATGGAGTCGGCGAAGCGCCTCCTGCTGGACGAGGGCCGCCGCGTCACCGACGTCTGCTTCGAGGTGGGGTACAGCAGCCCCGGCACCTTCAGCTCGCGCTTCCGGGAGATGGTCGGGGTGTCGCCCCGCGAGTTCCGCAGGCTCGCCGGTCTCCGCGCGCCCGTGCCCGCGCCCCCGGTAGCGGCGACCCCTGTACCGGCGACCCCCGTGCGGCCGCATCCGACGTCGCGGTACCGGCGGCTGCACCTGCCCGTGGTGATCGGCTTCTACGACCGTCCCGTCCCGCAGGGCAGGCCGCGGGCGTGCGCGCTGGCCTACCGGTCGCCCGTCGAGGAGGTCCCGCGGCTGCGCGACGGCCTGTACTACGTCTTCGGAGCGTCGTTCGCGTGGTCGGACGACGACGCCCGGTCCTACCTGCTCCTCGAATCGCACCGCGACGACCTTCTCGTCGGCTCCCCGGGGACGCCGCTGACCGTCCGGGACGGGCGCGTGCGGCAGCCCGTCCGGCTCCGGCTGCGCCCGCCGCGCGCCACCGACCCGCCCCTGCTGAGCGTCTTCTCGCACCCCGTCCACCACTTCGAGGGAAGAGGACCATGACCGAAGTGATCTCCCCCATGAGCACGGAGCTGCACGTCAACGGCCTGCCCAGCGTGCGCGGCGCGCAGTACGCGGTGTCGGTGCTCACCGCCGACGCCTCGCCGGGCGCGGTGAAGCTGATCCAGGAGACCGCCATTTCCACGGTCCAGGCGGACGGGAAGTCGCACCTGCCCCACCTGCACGGCACCGTGGACACCCTCTTCACCGTGTCGGTGCGGCTCCCGGCCCGGCTCCAGGCGGGCGACCTGCTCGTCGTGGACCAGGCGTCCAGCCGCGTGATGGTGCTCCGGGACGGCGTCGCCCGCCCCTACCTGGAGGTGTCGAGCTGGTGCGACGCCCACCTGTGGGACACCGCGGTCAACTCCGACCTGAGCCGCGTCTACCTCTCCCTCAGCGGCATGCGCGGCCCGAACGCCAACCACGTGGGGATCGCGGGGACGAGCGCGATCCTGGAGATCGACACGGCGACCGGACGCCTGACCAAGGCGTTCACCGCCTACGACGAGGAGACGGGCCTGCCGTACGCCGACCGGATGGTCGACCTCGCCGGGCTCGTCGTCACCCCGGACGACCGCCGCGTCCTCGCCTGCGACTTCAACAACTGGCAGGGCGACGGCAAGGTCGTCGCCGCCGACCTGGAGACGGGCCGGGTGTCGGTGCTCGCGGACGGCCTCGACCAGCCGTCCTCGCTGAGCCTCGACGGTCCGGACCACGTCCTCGTCGCCAACACCCGGCAGCCGCACGGCAAGGCGAGCGGCGGGCAGATCGTCCGCATCGGGATCCAGGACGGGACGAAGGAGACGCTCGCCGACATCACGGGCGTCGACGCCTCGCTGATCGGGGTGGTCCGGCTCGCGGACGGCTCGTTCGCCGCCGCGCTGAGCGAGGGCACGCAGGAGAAGTGCGTGCTCGTCCACGTCCCGGCGGGCGGCGGCGCGCCGCGGGAGATCTGGCACCCGCGGCCGGGCTTCATCGGCTCCGGCATCTCGACGGACGGGCATTCGATCTGGGTGGCCGAGACCCTGCGCCGCCGCGTCTACGCCGTCACCGCCGACGGATCGGTGGAACGCCATTTCCAGGTGTACGACGCGCCCGCCGAAGGCGAACTCGAATTCATGTTCCGGGGATTCGACACACTCGAAAGCGTCCGGCTGGTCGGCCGCAATTAGCCGCCGTTCGCCGACGGCCGGAGAAAGGCCCGCCCGGACGCCGACAGCGAAGAATCGAAGAAGAATCGCCGGGCCTTCGGAGGGATGCTCGGGGTGGGCGGGGAAATGCCTCGCCCTCCCCGGCGAGACCGGTGGCGGGAAAGGAGCACGAAATGCTTGAGTACACGGTGCAGGGAAAGGGCGCCGAGGACCTCGGCAGCCTCATCGTCAACGAGACGTTCGACGACCTCGCCGAGCGGTTCCGGTTCGGCGCGCCCGGCGCCACCAAGCTCGCCGACTTCGACGGGCGCGGCGACGCCGAGCTGCTGAGCGCGGCGGCGGACGCCGCCACCGGCCTGGAGCGCGAGCGGGCGCTCTGGGAGTACGCGCACCGGCACGAGGGCGCCGCGATCGACGTGCTCGCCCGGCACCTGGCGACCGAGCCGGACGCCGCCGTCCGCTGGAACCTGCTGTGGCTGCTGGTCAAGTGCGACGGCCGGGCCGCGATCCCGGTGCTGCGCCAGGCGCGGTCGGACGCCCACCCCGAGGTCCGCGACTGGGCCGGGCTGTTCCTTGAGGAGCTGACGGGCGAGGAGAGCCCGCTCGTCTACGAGCGGATGCGGTACGAGACCGACCGCACCTTCGACCAGACCCTGCCGCTGCAGATCGCGGGCTACGCCGACGTGCGCGTCCCGGACGCGGGCTGGATCCAGGCCCGGCTGTCGCCGCAGTGGTTCGCCTCGCTCCTCGGCCGCGTGATGGCCTGCACCAACACCGACACCTTCATGACCGACCTCGTCATCGAGAAGGAACTGCTGAACTACCACGAGGACGGCTCGAACCACTACGAGACGTTCCTGTTCCGCGGCGCGTCCTACGAGCTGAGCGACACCGTCTGCCAGCACGTGTACGAGTCGAACACGATGCGGCCGTTCTACACGTCCGGCAAGGTCAAGGAGGGCCCGGCGGTCCTGACGCCGGTGGCGCTGTCCCGCGCGGCGGGGACGAAGCGGCTGCGCCCGTCCACCGTCACCAGCATGCTGCACACGCCCGGCGCCGAGACGGCGCGCGGCGACGCCCTGCGCGAGCAGGGCGTGGTGCGCAGCGTCCGGGGCCGGTTCTGGGGCTGGGCGCACGTCGACCTCGACCGCTACCAGGAGACCGGCGTGGTCGAGCCGGGGACGGTGCAGCTCGTCAGCACGTCCGACCCGGTCGTCGGCAAGAAGGCCAACACGGTCATCTACGGGACGTTCCGCGGGAAGCTCGCCGACCAGACCGGCGAGGGCGAGTACCACGTCAACACCATCCCGTGCCACGGCACGGTGAACGGCGAACTGGACCTCGACCTCGACGGCGTCGCCGACGCGGACCCGCGGGCGTCCGTCGCCTGAAACGCGGGCGCGGCACACCGCCCAGTCCGCTGACCGAGGCCGGCCCCCCGCGCGTCCGGGGCCGGCCTCGGGCCGTGCCCGTCCACCCGGAAAGGAAGCAGGAGATGGCACAGGACCAGGACACGACACCGGCCGTGGCACCCGCCCCGCGAACCTGGAACGAGCGGGCCCTGACCACCATGCTCGCCGTCCAGTTCGCCGTCTTCGGCATCGTGCTGGGCGTGCAGGGCGTCGTGTTCGCCGAGGTCATGACGCATCTCGCGCTCAGCGATGGCGTCTTCGGGACGGCGCAGCTCGCGCTGCCCCTGGCCGGAATCGTCGTCCTGGTCTTCAACGGCCCGCTCTACACCCGGCTCGGCAACAAGCGGCAGTCGATGCTCAGCGTGGGCCTGCTCGGCGCCGGGATGCTCGTGCTGGCCGCCGCGGGCGGCCTGCCGGGATTCGTGGCGGCGCTGCTGCTGTCCGGGCTCGGCTTCGCGCTGCTGGACGCCGCCACGAGCAGTTCGATCATGGACATCGAGCGGGCCACCGGACGGCACCGGATGAACTTCATGCACGGCCTGCAGAGCGGCGCGATCATGCTCGGCGCGTTCGTCACCGGACTCGCGCTGGCGGGCGGGCTGAGCTACCAGACGATCTCGGTCCTCACCGCCGCCGTGATCTGCGCGCCGATCATCCCGATCACCGTCACGGTGGCGTTCATCTCCGCCGACGAGAGCATGGCCGACGAGGAGCAGGGCGACGGCGCCCTGCTGCGCAACCCCGCCTTCCTCGCCATCGCGCTGATCTGCTTCCTCGGCAGCGCGGCCGAGGCGATCGCCGTCGTCTGGACGGTCATCTTCATGCGCGAGCTCGACGCGTCGATCTCCCTCGCGGGCCTCGCCCTCGCCGTCTTCAACGGGACGATGCTCGCGGGACGCTTCGTCAACGGCCCCATGGTCTCCAGGCTCGGCGCCCCGTTCTCGCTCCTCGTCTCCGGCATCGGCGTCACCGTGTCCGCGATCCCGCTGCTGGCCTGGGACAGCGTGCCGGTCGCCATCGGCGCGTTCGGCGTGCTCGGGCTGTCGGTCGCGGGCGTCCAGCCGACCGCGCTCAGCGCCGCCGCGCCGCTCGCCCCGAACACCGGCGCCATCACCGCCTTCATCATGATCTCCGCCTACCTGGCGCTGCTGGTGGCGCCGGTCGGCTACGGCTGGGCCGCCGAGCTGGCCTCGCTCCGCACCGCGATGGCCCTGGTCGCCGGCTGCGGCCTGGCCGCCGCGCTCCTCGCCCTCTCCGTCCGGCGCCGGACCCGGCCACCCGCCGAGGCATGACGCGGGCTGCGCTAGGTTCGGGCAAATGGACGCAGGAAAGCCCGAATTCCGGACCGCGACCCCCTCGGACGTGCCCGCCCTCGTCGCCCTCGTCGAGTCCGCGTACCGGGGCGACTCCAGCCGCGCCGGCTGGACGACCGAGGCCGACCTCCTGGACGGCCAGCGCACCGACCCCGACATGGTCGCGGCCGCCGTCTCCGCCCCCGCGGGCCTGGTGCTCGTCGTCGAGTCGGACGGCGTCCTGAACGCCTGCTGCCAGCTCGAACGGCGCGCGGACCACGCCTACTTCGGGATGTTCGCCGTCCGTCCCGGCCTGCAGGGCGGCGGCCTCGGCAAGGCCCTCCTCGCGGAGGCCGAGCGCCTGGCCCGCGACGAGTGGGACGCGACCGAGATGCACATGACGGTGATCAACGCACGCACGGAACTCATCGCGTGGTACGTCCGGCGCGGCTACATGCGGACGGGCCGGTTGAACCCGTTCCCCTACGGCGACGAGCGCTTCGGCCGCCCCAAGCGCGACGACCTGGAATTCGAACTCCTCCTGAAGAAACTGACCTGACCCAGCGCGGGCGCGCCCGGCCCGGGGCGGTCATTCGCCGGTCGTGGCGTCGGAGAGTTCTCGGACGATGTCCAGGTGGCCTACGTGGCGGGCGTATTCCTGGAGGACGTGGAAGAGGATCCAGATCAGGGCCGGGTGGTGGTCGGGCGGGTTGAAGGCGCCGCCGGTGCGGGCCGTGTCCTGGAGGTCGGCGGCCGCGACGATCGCGCGGGAGCGGGCGCACTCGTCCAGGAAGAGGGCGCGGAGGCCGTCCAGGGTGTCGGAGTCGTCCGCGTGCCAGGCGGAGGAGCCGGGACGGTACTCGCCCCAGATCTCCTCCACCCGCTCGGCGGCGAAGCCCCAGCGGAACCAGCGGCGTTCCACGAACGCCAGGTGTTTCAGCAGGTCGAGCGGTGTCCAGCCGGACGGGAGCCGGCTGGTGCGGAGGTCGGCCTCGGGCATGCCGTCGAGCTTGCGCAGCAGGGCGGCGCGGTAGTGGTCGAGGTAGCCGAGCAGGAGTTCGCGCGGGTCGGTGAGCGTGTCCGGCGGTTCGGTCGTCATGGGGCGGACCGTAACCGCCGGGCAGCGCGCCGGACGAACGGATTTCGCGCGCCGGGGTTGTGGCGGGCTGGGGTCAGGCGGGTCGGCGGCGGCCCGAGGCGGCGACGGCGCGGTCGAAGGCCGGGGCGTCGTCCGGGACGGGCGCCGGGGCGGCGAAGCCGTCGTACTGCCGGTACATGTCGGCGTACTTCTCGACGATTCCCAGGACGAATTCGCCGGTCTCGGGTGACAGGCGGTATTCCTCGCCCACGGCGGTCGCGACGTCCCAGCCGTGCAGGGCCAGCTCCATGATCATCATGGCGGCGACGTCGGCGGCGGGGGTGCCGTCGATGTCGCCCTCCCACACGGCCGGGTCGGCCCAGGCCGCCACCGCGCGGTCGAGCCGGGCCGCGTACTCCTGCGGCCAGGCGGGGTCGGCGGTGAAGTCGCGCGCGGTCAGCTCGTCCGGGATCTCGGTGCGCAGCGCGCGGTGCTCCAGCCCGTACGAGGTGTAGAGGACCAGGTGGTTCACCAGTTCGCGGAGGTCGAACTGGGCGCACGGGGTGGGGCCGTCCAGCCGCTCTCGCGGGACGGCGTGGGCGACGCGAGCGGCCTCGGCGGCGCATTCCTTCAGGTGAGCGTGCTGGTCGTTCATGGGACCCACGTTACGGACGCGGGCGGGGCGGCCTCTTGGAGAAACGCGCCAAGTAGCCTGGTCAGATGGTCGATTTCGGACGCGGGGTGCTGTATCCGCGCGAGCACGCGGCCATCGCGGAGCTCGACCGGCGTCCGCCCGGCCCGGCCCTGGCGCGGTTCGTGGAGTTCTACTGGCATGTCCGGTGGAGCGTCGCGGAGCCGTACGAGACGAAGGTGCTGTCGCATCCGAACGTCCATCTGGTCTTCGAGGAGCCGGGCCCGCTCGTGTACGGGGTGGACCGGAGCCTGTTCGTCCGGCGCCTCGAGGGGCGCGGGCACGTCCTCGGGGTCAAGTTCCGGCCCGGCTGCTTCCGGCCCTTCGCGGCGGGTCCGGTGATCGGGCTCGCCGACCGGAGGGTCCCCGCCGCCGAGGTCTTCGGCCCGGAGGTGGACGCGGTCTCCCGCGCCGTCCTGCGCGGCGCCGACCTCGACGCGATGGTCGGAACGGTCGAGGACTTCCTGCTGGACGGCCTGCCCGACCCCGATCCGGTCGCCGAGCAGGTGGCGGACATGGTCGCGGCCGTCACCGCCGACCCGGCCCTCTTCCGCGTCGACCAGGCGGCGGAGGCGCTGCACGTCTCGGCCCGGACGCTGCAGCGGCTGTTCGCCGAGTACGTGGGCGCGAGCCCGAAATGGGTGCTGCGCCGGGCCCGGCTGCACGAGGCCGCCGCCCGCGCCGACCAGGGCGTCCGCCTCGACTGGGCGGCGCTGGCGGACGACCTCGGCTATTTCGACCAGGCCCACCTGACCCGCGACTTCACCGCCACGGTCGGCGTGTCCCCCACGAGATACGCCGGCACCTGAGCCGGCGGAACCGGGCGGAAGGCCCGGCGCCTACGGGCGGACGGCTCCCGTGACGGCTCTCGGGACGAGCCGGAACGCGATGAAGGCCGGGAGTTCCTCCAGTTTCGCGTGGTCGTCCGGATAGCGCTCCGCCATTTCCGGGACGGGCCGCGGCTCCAGCAGTTCGTCGATGACGAATCCGGCCGCCCGGAACTCCGCGCAGATCGCGGTCAGCGGCCGCCGCCACGCCCGGATCGGCCATTCCCGCTCGGGGCTCAGCGACTCCTCCACCGGTTCCTCGGTGAAATAGGAGCCGCCCAGCCGGAGCCATCCCGTCGTCGGATGCTCGGTCGACAGAACGACCGCGCCGGACGGCGTGAGAATCCGCCGGAATTCGCGGAGCAGCGCCACCCGGTCGTCGATGTAGTGCAGGGCGAGGGCGCACACGACGAGGTCGGCCGAGCCGTCCGGCACCCAGTCCAGCGGCTCGGACAGGTCGTGGACGCGCAGGTCGGCGCGGCCGCCGCAGCGTTCGCCGGCCATCTCGACGAAGGTGGGGCTCGCGTCGCAGCCGGTGACGCGGGCGCCGCGTTCCAGCAGCTCGCGGGCGTACAGGCCGGGGCCGCAGGCCGCGTCGAACACGGCGAGCCCGGCGACGTCCCCGGCGAGGCCGAGCACCGCGGGACGGTCGTAGAAGGCGTTGTAGGAGCTGTCCTCGGCGTGGTCGGCGTACTCGTGGGCGAAGCTCTCATACATGCCTCCGATGCTCTCAGAGGCATCAACTGGTTTTGTCAGAGGACCAGTTCGGGGTGCGTCAAAACCCCGGCGGGGATTGGCGTGCCCGGCCCGGGCCGGTCAGTCCCCGCGTTGCGCTTTCCGGTGCGCGTCGCGCGATTCGTCCGCGAGCCGGGTGAGGCGGGCGACGTGTTCCTCGTCGCGGGTGAGGTTCTCGCCGGTGGCCGGGTCGAAGAGGTGGACCTTCGCCGTGTCGATCCACAGTTCCGACTCGCCGCCCGGTTTGATGGCGCTGGCGGCGTCCAGCGCGACGACGGCCTGGGTGCGGAGTTGGTCCCCGTCGAGTTCGCGGGACAGGTCGCGGAGTTGCGCGGACAGATCCGCGGGCGCTTCGTAGGGGACGTAGGCGTACAGTTCGTTGCCCAGCCATTCGGTCACGTCCACGCGGGCCTGGACGAGGGCGCCCTTCGCCTTCTTCTCCTCGCTGACGAGGGACGCGTCCTCGAAATGCTCCGGCCGGACGCCGACGAGCACCACCTCGCGCCCGCCGAGCGCCCCGGCCTTGCGGTCGTCGCGCAATTCGAAACGGCCGAGCGGGGTGTCGAGGAACGCGCCGTCGACCGACGCGGGCAGGAAGTTCATCGACGGCGACCCGATGAACCCGGCGACGAACAGGTTCACCGGTTCCTCGTACAGTTCGCGCGGGCTCCCGACCTGTTGCAGGACGCCCTTGCGCAGCACGGCGACCCGGTCGCCGAGCGTCATCGCCTCCGTCTGGTCATGCGTGACGTAAACGGTCGTGACGCCGAGCCGCCGCTGCAATCGCGAGATCTCGGTGCGCATCTGGCCGCGCAGTTTCGCGTCCAGGTTCGACAGCGGCTCGTCGAAGAGGAAGGCGTCCGCCTGCCGGACTATCGCGCGTCCCATCGCGACGCGCTGCCGCTGCCCGCCGGAGAGGTTCGCGGGTTTGCGGTCGAGATGCTCGGTCAGTTCCAGCAGTTCGGCGGTCTCCCTGACGCGGCGCCGCACCTCCTCGTCCGGCGTCTTGGCGAGCCGCAGCGGAAAGGCGATGTTCTCGAACACGGTGAGGTGCGGGTACAGCGCGTAGTTCTGGAACACCATCGACAGGTTTCGCTGCCGGGGCGCGACCTTGTTGACGACCTTCCCGCCGATGAGCATTTCGCCGGACGTGATGTCCTCCAGCCCGACGATCATGCGCAGCAGGGTCGACTTCCCGCAGCCGGACGGGCCGACCAGGATCATGAACTCGCCGTCCCGGACGTCCAGGGACACCTCGTTCACGGCCGGGAAGCCGTCGCCGTACCGCTTGACGATCTTGTTCATGGTGATGGCGGCCATGCCAGGCTCCCTTTCAGCCCTTGACGGCGCCGGACGTCAGCCCGGCCACGATGCGGCGCTGGAACGCCAGGACGATGACGACGACCGGAATGGTCACGACGACCGCCGCCGCGCAGATGGCGGTGGTCGGCTGCTCGAACTGCGACGCCCCGGTGAAGAACGCGAGCGCCGCCGGGACGGGGCGGGCCGCGTCCGACGAGGTCAGCGAGATCCCGAAGACGAAGTCGTTCCAGCAGAAGAAGAACGTCAGGATCGCGGCGGTGAACACGCCGGGCGCCGCCAGCGGGACGATCACCTTCCGGAACGCCTGCCAGGTCGTCGCGCCGTCCACCTGCGCGGCCTGCTCCATTTCCCAGGGAATCTCGCGGAAGAACGCCGACAGCGTCCAGATGGCGAGCGGCAGCGCGAAGGAGATATAGGGGATGATCAGCCCGGGCCACGTGTCGTACAGCCCGATGTCGCGCCACAGATTGAACAACGGCCCGACGAGCGACACCACCGGGAACATGGCGATGGCAAGCGCGAACGACAGGATCAGCTTCTTGCCGGGGAATTCCAGCCGGGCGATCGCGTACGCGACGAGCGTCGCGAACACCACCCCGATGACCGTCGCGATCAGGGAGATGCCGATCGAGTTGATCAGCGCGGAGGTGAAGAGGTCGGTCTTGAACACGGTCTTGTAGTTCGTCCAGGTCCAGTCGGCGGGGAAGAAGCCCTTCTTGTTGCCCACCTCGCCCGGCTGCTTGAACGACAGCATCACGATCCAGAGGATCGGGAAGACCGTCCAGACCAGGATGAGCAGGGACGCCACGCCCCACAGCCATTTGGACCGCGCGCTCTCCATCACTTCTCGCCCTTCACCTGAGAAAGGTCCACGCGGAACCCCCGGATGAACACGACCGCGATCAGGACCACCGACAGGAACAGCAGCACCCCGACGGCGTCCCCGAGCCCGATGGCGGTGCGGGTGATCGTCTGCCGGTAGGTCAGGAACGACAGCGTCTCGGTCTGGTTCTGCCCGGACGTCATCACGAACACGTTGTCGAAGATGCGCCAGGCGTCCAGCGTGCGGAACAGCACCGCGACGAGAATGGCGGCCTTCATGTTCGGGATGACGACCCGGCGCACCCGCTGCCAGGCGGTCGCGCCGTCCACCGTCGCCGCCTCGCCGAGGTCGCGCGGCACCTGCGCCAGCCCAGCGAGCAGCAGCAGCGACACGAACGGCGTCGTCTTCCAGATCTCCGACAGGACGATCACGAACAGCGACGACCAGCGTCCGGCGAACCACGCGTAATCGCCGAGCCCGAACCACGAGTTCACGAACCCGGACTGGAGGTCGAACGCGTACCGCCACGCGAACGCGGAGATGACGGTGACGATCCCGTACGGCAGCAGGATCGCGGTGCGGACGGTGCGCCGCGCGACCAGCGCCCGGTGCATCACCATCGCCAGCGCGAACCCGATCACCAGCTCCACCGCGACGGTGACGAACGTGATCAGGAACGTGGTGAGGACGTCCTGCCAGAACAGCGAGTCGGTCAGCGCCGTCCGGTAGTTGGCGAGGCCGACGAACTCGCGGTCGTCCGGCGCGGTGATCCGGTACCGGAACAGCGACAGGTACAGCGCGTTGACCAGCGGATACGCGGTCACGATCAGCATCACGAGCACGGCCGGCGCGGACAGGATCAGCCCCAGCCTGCGTTCGGCGCGGCTCCGGTCGGACAGCTCGGCGCGGCTCCCGCGCCGCCGCCCTGCCGCCGGGGCGGTCTCGACTGCGGTCATCGGACGTCCCTTCAGAGCAGCGCCTGGTCGTGCAGGACCTGGCGGATGAACGTCGCCGACCGGCCCGGCGTCGTCGCCGGGTCCACCGACGCGGGCGGGTGCCACCGGCTCTGCACGGCGCCGGACACGTCCCCGTAGTACGGCGTGATCGGACGCGGCGCCGCCGCCTCCACGGAGTCCCTGATCAGCCCGGCCATCGGGAACTCCTTCTTGATCTCCGGGTCGTCGTAGACGACCGCGCGGGCCGCCGGGTTACCCGAGTCGATCATGTACCGCTTCATGTTCGGGGTGGACGTGAGGCACCTGACCGCGTCCACGGCGAGGGTGTTCCGGTGTTTCCCGTACGCGCCGATGCCGAGCTCGATCCCGCCGAACGGCGGCTTGCTCGGCCGCCCCGCGCTCACCCGCGGATACCGCGCCCACCCGAGGTCGGACGGAATGGTCTTCGGGATCACCCCGGACTCGGCGTCGCCCTTCTCGGCCCGCCAGACATAGCCCCAGTTGACCATGAAGCCGCCGCGCGAGCCGTTCAGCAGGAACCGGACCCGCTCCTCGTCGTCGGTGGACAGGCTCGGGCTCGCCGCCTTCGACCGCGCCAGCTTCGACACGATCGTCGCGGCCTGTTTCCCGGCCGGGGAGCCGATCTCGATCGCGGCGTCGTCGCCCTTCTGCGCGGCGCCGATGATCTGCCCGCCCGCGGACTCGACGAGGGCGTTGATCCACACCATGTAGCCCTCGTACTTGTTGCCCTGGACGCCGACCGTGGTGCCCGTCCGGACGGCCGCGTCGATCATCTGGTCCCAGGTGAACCCGGGCGCGGCCGGATCGACACCGGCCTTCTTCGCGACGGACTTCCGGTACCAGAGGAGCTGCGTGCCCGCCCAGAACGGCGCCGCGTACAGGCGTCCGTCCCAGGTGGAGTTCTCCACGGCGGCCGGGAAGACGCCCTCGGTGAACTGTTTCGCCTCGTTCGCGGGGAACGGGCGAAGGAACCCGGCGTTCGCGGCCTCGGCGACGAACACCGGGTCGAGGCTCATGATGTCGATCCCGGAGTCCTTGGCGGCCAAGCGCCGGATGAGCTGCTCCCGCTGCTGCGTCGCGTCCTGCGGCAGCACCGAGGTCGAGATCCGGTACCTGCCGCCGGACGCCTTCGAGCAGGCGGCGGCGAGCGTGGCCTGACCGCCGTCGTCCGGGTTGATGTACCAGCTCAGCGTGGGAACCCCGCCCCCGCCACCGCACGCGGCGAGGCCACTCGCGAGCAGGACGAGCGCGGCGGCGGCAGCGGGTCCGCGTCCGGCTCGCCTGGTTCGCCTGTTCCGCCGGGCCGGATCGGCTCGCTCCACCATCGGACCTCCCGAAAGCGCCACCTCGGGTGCGACGCTCCGGTGGGCCGCATCCGTGGCGGTTCCGATCTCCATCAGATCACCGGCCAGAGTAACTGTCGAGCTGCGAAGAGTGATCGGCAACCGTGAACGAACCCATCGGTGACATCACTCCCACCAGAACCACCCGCCTCGTCCGTCCCCGGAGAAAGCACCACCCGGGGACCAGGGAGTATCCCGAATCGATCCGCGTAAACCGCGGCGCTCCGGGCGGGAGCGCCTCCCGCCGCGCGGAGTTCGAATCACCGCGCGCGCCGCCGCGCATTCACCCGGCCGACGATTCGGCGCGCCTTGTCGATCTCGGCGACGGCACGTCTCACGGTCGGTCGGGTTCATGGATATAGCCCTGATATGGCGATCCTTTGATCACGGTTCGGACGTACCGGAAATGGTGCGGGGGTAACGCGCAGAGGCCGCTGGAGATCACGTCGCGGTAGATCTGGACGGAGACGATGAACGCGACGTCCCGCTCCGGATGGAGGGTCAGATATCGGCGCAGCGGACGGGAGTCGAGCAGCCGGCTGACGAGCACCGGCGCCTCCCCGGCCGGGCCGAAGGACGCCGGGGGGCCGGTGACCAGCGCTCCGTGGTGCAGCGCGAGCCGGACCCTCAGCCGGTCGTCGGCCCCGCCCTCGCGGTTCGCCCGCGCGAGGGCGCGTTCGAGCGCCGGGGCGTACTCGCCGGTGACGGCGACGAGGGCGTCGCCCGGCAGCACGTCCAGCTCGCCGTCCCCTCTGAGCTGCTGAGACCACTCCTGCGGGACGAGGCCCGACTCCTCGGCGGCGGCGCTCATCGCGGCCCGCAGGCACGTCTGGGCCCGGAGCTGCATGGCGGGCGTCCGGGCGCTGTAGTCCTGGATGTCGACGGCGAGGAGCGGCCGGAAGAGCAGGACGGCGTCCGGCCACGCGCCACCGGTCGACCGGCCGCCGTCGCGGGCCGCGGCGGGTGCCTGAAGAATTGTCATGGCGCCTCGTCCCGGAAATGGTGCCTGTGGGAAGTGCCCGGCGAAGTCGAGCGTCTTCATCATGGCATCTCGGAGCGCTTGTTCATATCATTGCCGGGCGGGCAGGAGAGCGGACTGCCACCTGGCATCCTGACATCCGGCGGACCGCCACGGCGCACCATATAAGCTACCGCTTCCCGCGCCGGATAAACCCACTGGTAATGGGTTCGGCCATTCACGCCATAGGACGTTCTGCCACCTGTCACAATGCCAGACCAGAGCACATCTGGCCCTTTGGTGACAGTTACGTCCCCGGGCGCGGAAGAAGGCGCGGAGGGTTCGCGGACCCCGACCGACCCGCGACTCCTCCGCGCCTTCGCCTGTGTGGGCGGCCAGGCGCGGTCAGTAGCCTCCGCCGTAGCCGCCCCCGTTTCCGCCGCCCCCGTTCCCGCCGCCCCCGCCGGTGGCCATGGCGCGTTTGCCGGACGGCGTGGTGGCCCACCAGACGCCGCCGACGCCCTGGCCCTTCACGTCGCCGGGCCTGCCGTCCTTCGCGTAGTAGTACATGGGCCAGCCGTTGACGGTGAGCTGGCACTTGCCGTCGTCCTTGCGCTCGATGAAGTTCACGAGCCCGCGCGGGACGCCTTCCAGCTTGAGCTTCTTCCAGCCGGTGAAGACGGCCGGGGGCCACGCCTTCTTGCAGGCGCCGAAGCAGTTCGTGGTCGGCGGCTTGCCGGTGTCCTTGTCGAAGCGGTAGAGCGTGCGGCCCTGGCCGTCGGTGAGGATCAGGCCGAGCTTCGGGTCCTTGCGGGCCTTGACGATCGTCCAGCCCTTCCAGCGGTTGTCGGTGGCCGGTTTCACCGCGGCGGCCTTCTTGCCGGTGGGAGCGGCGGCGAACCAGGTGCCGCCGACGCCCTGGCCCTTCACGTCGCCGGGGGCGCCGTCCTTGGCGTAGCGGTAGAGCGGCCAGCCGCCGAGCGTGACCTGCCACTGGCCGTCCGGCCGCTTCACCTTGCCGACGAGGGACTGCTCGACGCCCTTCACCTGCGTGTCGCCACCGCCCGCCGTCACCGGCGGCCACGCCTTCGCGCACGCGTCCGCGCAGGTGGACGCGGGCGGACGGGCCGTGTCGTTGTCGAACCGGTAGAGCGTCATGCCGTTCCCGTCGGTGACGACCTTGCCGAGCCTCGTGATGCTCGCCACCTCAAGCGTGGTC
The DNA here is from genome assembly GCF_001552135.1 of Actinomadura chibensis NBRC 106107. Classification (GTDB taxonomy): domain Bacteria; phylum Actinomycetota; class Actinomycetes; order Streptosporangiales; family Streptosporangiaceae; genus Spirillospora; species Spirillospora chibensis. The sequence continues at coordinate 55,101 of NZ_BCQP01000048.1, forward strand.
GGCTCGGGCTCGGGGGCGGGCGACTCGGACGGATCGGCCGACGGGTCCGCCTGCGGCTGGGTCCGCGTGGCCGCGGCGTTCTGCCGTTTCCCGGCGTTCTCCTGCCCGCACGCGGTGAGCACCAGCCCCGACGCGGTCAGGGCGGCCGCGGCGGGTATCGCCCAGCGCGGGAATCTCATCGTGGGTGTCCTCCATGTCGTCTGTGTCCCCGGCTCCGGTTCCAGGTCCCGCACACCGATCGAGGCGAGCCGCCGCACCGCTCTCCTGGATCGACGAGCAGTACGGTGATCCCCTCGGAACGGGTTCAACCGCCCGGAAACACTCGGAACCGCCCGGCCTCGGCCGGGGTCAGAGGCATGATCCGTTCCGTCGGCGCCGGTGGGACGGCCTCGGAAAGGCGGGCAGTGGTGGGCATCGGCGACGAGACGTCCGCGAAGAACCCGGTGACGCTACGCAAGGAGCCGCCGGAACCGGCGGCCGGGCCCGCGTGGATCGTGGTGCCCGCGCGGATGGTCGCGCTGGTCGTGGTGCTGCCGCTGCGAGTCGGCTACGACCTGGTCAGGCTGGTCGCGCGGGGCGTCCGCACCGGGCTGCTCGCCCCGGCCGGGCGGCTGCTCGGCGCCGTCCTGCGCGGGATCGGCGCGGTCCTGTCGCTGCTCGTGCTACGGCCGGTGCGGTGGCTGGCCGTCGTCGTGGTCCTCGGTTTCCTGCGCTGGTTCGGACGCGGCACGGGACGCCTCTCCCGCTGGCTCCATCGTGTCCTGCTCGTCCCGATCGGAACGTTCCTGGCGTTCGTCGGACGGCAACTCGGCCGCCTCGCGGGTCTCCTGGTTCTCCGGCCGCTGCGGTGGCTGCTGACCGTTACCGGCCGCGCGCTCGGACTCCTCTTCGCGGGCATCGCGCTGGTGTTCGGTGTGCTCGTCGTCCTACCCGCGTCGATCCTGTGGCGGTACGCCCTGTGGCCGACGCTGCGCGCGCTCGGAGCGCTCGCCCGCGCGTTCGCGGCGGGGATCGTCTGGTCGTGGCGGCTGCTCGGCCGGTTCTTCGGCTGGCTGGCGCGCGTCCTGATCGTCGTCCCGGCCAGGACGGTCTGGCGCTACCTTTTGTCCCCGGCCGTCGCGGGCGTCAGAGGGACGTGGCGGCTCGCGGCGCGCCTCCTGCGCTGGCTCTGGCGGACGCTCGTCGTCGTCCCCGTACGGGTGCTGGTCGTCGGACCGGCGCGCTGGGTCGGGACGGCCGTGCTCCGCCCCCTCGGCCACGGCGTCCGCACGGCGTGGCGGGTGACCGTGGGCGACCCCGTCCGGGCCGCGCGCCGCACCATGCGGGACGCGGTCCGCGACGTCCGCCTCCAGCTCCGCCGCACGTTCCGGGGACGCTGACCGCCCGCCCGCGACGGCGTCCGGCGCGGGCGGCTGAGATAATCGCGGGGCGATGTATCGACTCCTGTTCTCACTGGTCATCACCCGCGTCCCGGCGGAGACCGCCCATCACCTGACGTTGCGCGCGTTGCGCGTGATCCAGTCCGTGCCGGGGGCGGTGCCGCTGCTGCGGCGGCTGCTCGCGCCCCGCGACCCGGGGCTGGCCGTGCACGCGCTGGGCTTGGACTTCCCGTCCCCGCTCGGGCTCGCCGCCGGGTTCGACAAGGACGCCGTCGCCTACGAGGCGCTCGGCGCGTTCGGGTTCGGCCACGTCGAGATCGGGACGGTCACCGGGCGCCCGCAGCCCGGCAACCCGCTCCCCCGGCTGTTCCGGCTCGTCCCGGACAGGGCGGTCGTCAACCGGATGGGCTTCAACAACGCCGGATCGGAGGCCGCCGCGCGGCGGCTGCGCGACCGGCGCCCCGGAACCATCGTCGGCGCCAACATCGGCAAGACGAAGGTCGTCCCGGAGGCCGAGGCCGCCGCCGACTACGTCGCGAGCGCCGAGCGCCTCGCCCCCTACGCCGACTACCTGGTCGTCAACGTCAGCTCCCCGAACACCCCCGGACTGCGCGACCTCCAGGCCGTCGAGCATCTGCGCCCGTTGCTGACGGCGGTGCGGGAGGCGGCCGACCGGGCGTCGGCGCGGCGCGTCCCGCTGCTGGTCAAGATCGCGCCGGACCTCGCGGACGACGACGTCGACGCCGTCGCCGACCTCGCCCTCGACCTCGGCCTGGACGGCGTCATCGCCACCAACACCACCATCGGCCGGGACGCCCTGCTCAGCCCGCCCGCCCTGGTCAAGGAGACCGGCGGGCTGTCCGGCGCGCCGCTGAAAGAGCGGTCGCTGGAGGTCCTGCGCCGCCTGCGCGCCCGCACCGGCGGACGGCTCACGCTGATCTCGGTCGGCGGCGTCGAGACGGCCGACGACGTGTGGGAGCGGGTCCGGGCGGGCGCGACGCTCGTCCAGGGCTACACCGGCATGCTCTACGGCGGGCCGCTGTGGGCGCACCGCGTCAACCGGGGCCTGTCCCGCCGCCTCCGCGCCAGCGCGTTCCGCACCCTGGACGACGCCCGCCGCTAAACCGCCCGCCTCCCGGCGTCAGGTGAAGAAGCCGTCCGCGATCAGTTCGGGCAGGACGGTGTCGGCGTGCGCCCTGACCTCGCCTTCGTCCATGCCGGTGAGCTGCGCGATCGCGGCGAGCAGCGGGGCGAGCGGCAGCGTGCCGTCGCAGACGCCCGCGAGCCCGGCCGCGACCGTGCCGACGTCGGCGGCGCGGCGGAGCCGCCCCGTCTGGCGCAGCACGATCCGCTCCGGGTCCTCGGCGCCGGGCGGGCCGAGCTGCTCCTGGACGAGCCCCGGCACGGCCGCCAACGGCCGTCCACAGCCTGTGGAAAACCCTGCCGCCGCCTTGAGGCCGTCGAGCACGTCGCCGACGTACCCGCCGACGGGTTGCTCGACCGCGTGCCGCACCTCCTCCACCCGGACGACCGGACGGTCGCTCCGCCGGAGCGTGATCCACCCGAACCCGATCCCCGTGACGCCCTGCCGCTCGAAGTGGTCGAGCCACGCGTCGTACCGGGCGCGGTATTCGGGCGTCCCCGCCTCGCAGGAATCGCGCAGCCACAACTCGGCGTACTCGGCCGGGTCCTGGACGTCCCGCTGGACGATCCACGCGTCGCACCCGTCCGTCCAGGAGGCGAGCCGCTCGTCCCAGGGGACGCCGTCGACGTGCAGCCAATTGGCCAGGAGCTGGCAGTATCCGCCCTCGGTCAGGTGGGCCGCGGCGTCCGCGACGAGGCGGCGGCAGAACTCGTCGCCCGGCAGACCCGACTCCCGGTAGGTGAACCGGGGGCCGCCCGGCGGCGCGACGACGAACGGCGGATTCGACACGATCAGGTCGAACCGGCGGCCCCGGACGGGCTCCAGCAGCGACCCCTCAAGAAACTCCGGACGCTCCCCGTCGCCGGACAGCGCGAGGCTCATCGCGGCGAGGTCGAGGGCGCGCGGGTTGACGTCCGTGGCGGTGATCCGCGCGCCGGGATTCCGGGCCGCGAGGTGCACCGCCTGGACGCCGCAGCCCGTCCCGACGTCCAGCAGGTTATCCACAGCCCTGTGGACAACGAGCCGCGCGAGGTTCGCGGAGGCGCCGCCCGCCCCCACCACGTGATCGCCCGCCGGGACGCGCCCCGACCCCGGCCTGATCTTCAGATCGGACACGACATACCCGGCGTGCCCGGCCCCGTCCGCTGCCTCCACCGACTCCAGGGGCTCCACGCGCAGCCGCGCCCGCAGCTCCCCGCCCGACTCCTCCACGAGGCCCGCGCCCCGCAGCGCGTCCGCCGGGAGCGCCGCCGCGTCCACCGGGACCTGGAGCCAGAACAGGCGCGTCAGCGCCTCCAGCGGCGAGCCGCCGCGCGTCGCCCGCAGGGCCGGGACGATCTCGTCCCGCGCGAGCGCGCCGCCCGCCACGGGCCCGAGCAGTTCCCGCACCCCCGCCACGGTGTAACCGGCGCCGGTCAGCAGCTCGCGAACACGAAGAAGAAGATCGGGCACCCGCCCATCCTGCCCGCTCACCGGGCCCGCCCGCCCGGCGGTCAGCCGAGGTAGGCCGCGAATCCGGCGGCGAGCGACTCGGCGATCCGCTGCCGGAACGACGCGCTGGCGAGCTTGGCCGCGTCCGCCCGGTTCTGCATGTTGCCGCACTCGATGAAGACCTTCGGGACGGTCGACAGGTTCAGCCCGCCGAGGTCGTCCCGCCGGTCGATGGCGTTCTCGCCCAGGTAGTTCGAGTACGGGATGCCGGTGCCCTGGTGGTAGGCGTCGCGCAGCGCCTTGCCGAGCCGCGCCGAGCCCGCGACCATCCCGCTGTTCTTCCCGACCGCGACCGGCTCGATCACGTGGAAGCCGTGCCCGGACGGCGACGCCCCGTCCGCGTGGATCGACACGGCGGCGTCCGCCTTCAGCCGGTTGCCGAGCGCGGCGCGCTCGGTGATGCAGGGGCCGACGCCCTTGTCGTCAGGGCGGGTCAGCGTGACCTTCGCGCCCCTGGCGCGCAGCAGCCTCGCGAGGCGGTTGGACACGTCCCAGGTGAAGGCGTGCTCGGCGTAGCCGTCCCGGGTCTCGGTCCCGGTCGTGTCGCACTCCTTGGTGCCGTTGCCGATCCGGACCTGCTTCCCGATCTCGGCCGGATGGGACGCGTTCCCGCCGTTGTGCCCCGGGTCGATGACGATCACCTTCCCGGCCAGTGCGCGGCCGCCGCCGGTGCCCTTCGTCCCGTTCTTCCCGCCCGTGCCCGGAGAGCCGGGGGGCGCCGTGGACGCCGCGGGCGGATCGGCCGCCTCGGCCCCGCCCGCCGGGTCGCCCGACTCGTTGCACGCGGTCAGGGCGCCGAGGCACAGCGCGAGGCAGGCGACCGCGAGGCCGCCTCGATGGATTCGCACCGGCCGCATCCTCCGTGACGTCGCCGTTACCGACCCTGACAGTCTGCACGCCCCCGGAGGTTCGTCAAACGAAGTCCGCGAAACCGGTCCGCGGGAGGGGACGGGCTCAGCCGAGCGGATCGTCCTTGCCGAGCAGCGCGGCCAGGGCGCGCGCCTCGTCGGCGTCCAGGCCGAGGACCACGCGCGGACGTCCCCAGGGATGGTCGATCGAGTGGGCCACATAGCTGGCGACGGACTCGGCGACCTCGTCGGCCAGGCCGCGCGCGTGCCGCCACTCCGACCACGCGCGCTCCAATTCGCTCGCCGCGCGCTGCGCGCACGACACCAGTTCCGGATCACGCACGAGCTGACCCCCTCATGGACTCTCCCGGTTCCGTCCGGCGGGGTCCCCGGCCGGGCGGCCTCCCCCCGAGGCCACCCGGACCCGCCCGTCCGGACGTTGGAGTCCCCATTAACCCGCCGGCGGCCGGCCACCGGCCGGGGAATCCGGCAGTTTTGACCGGCCCCTTACCGCGTCCACACCGGTTCGGGGAACTGCCGGGCGCGGACGTCCGGGCACGACGGAACGGCGCCGGTACGAAGCACTGAGACGGGAGCGAACATCAAGGCGGGGGGACGTTCCGGCGGCCGGCGGGCCGCCCGCTCACAACTCGGGAGCCGGGCCCGTCGTCGAACGCACCACGAGGTGCGGGACGACGAGGTTCTGCCGCGCGGCGCGGGCCGGGTCGCCGATGCGCGCGGTCAGCATCTCGGCGGCCACCCGCCCCATGTCGCGGCGGGGCTGGTCGACGCTGGTCAGCGAGATGTGCCGGATGGCGGCGAGGTGGGTGTTGTCGTAGCCGACGATCGACAGGTCGACCGGGACGCGCATCTCCAGCTCGTCCGCGGCCGACAGCGCGCCGGTCGCGACGAGGTCGTTCGGCGCGAAGATCGCGGTCGGCCGCCGGTCGCGGCGCAGCAGCGCGCCCGCGGCGCGGTAGCCGCCGTCCTCGGTGAAGTCGCCAGCCTCGACGATGATCTCGTCGGCCAGGCCGTGCCGCCGCATCGCCTTCTCGTATCCGGCGCGGCGGTAACGCGCCGTGGTCGAGCGCGCGCCCTCGATGTGCGCGATGCGGCGATGGCCGAGCTCCACGAGATGGTCGACGGCGAGGCTCGCGCCGAGCTCGTCGTCGTCCACCACGATGTCGACGCCGACCACGTCGCGTTCACCGACGACCACGACCGGGACGCTCGCCGCCGCCTCCTTCAGCGACTCGGGGACGACGCTCAGCAGCACCAGCCCGTCGACGCGCATCTCCAGGAACGCCTCGACCGCCTCGGCCTCGAACAGCGGGTCCCAGCGGCCGCTGCCGACCAGCATCCGCAGGCCCGCGCCGTGCAGGCTCTCCTGCAACCCGTCGAGGAACTCGGCGAAGAACGGGTTGTGCAGGTCGGCGACGATCGCGCCGATCAGCCGGGTGCGTCCTTCGACGAGGCTCCGCGCCACGGCGTTCGGGCGGTAGCCGAGTTCCCTGGCGGCCTGCAGGACGGCCTGCCTTCGGCGTTCGCTCACATGGGGTGACCCCCGCATCACCAGTGAGACGAGCGACTTGGAGACGCCGGCACGCTCCGCGACGTTACGGATGGTCGGTTTCGGCGCGGGCACCGCCCTCCCCTCGTCGCGTGGGACGGGAGAGGGCTCGCTGCGCGGCCGGGGGACCGCACCCTCGCCCCGCCTGTCGTGCGGGGGATTCGCTTCATCAGCTGACATGGCACTCCGTCCAGGGGGACCTGCAGGACCTGCCGCGACGACACGCGCGGTGGGAGTCTCGCGCGGACCGTCCTCCGCTCGGGAGGAGATGCCATGATGCCGCGCCTTCCCCCCAAACTGCCGCAACAGCGAGTAACGGGCATCCGACAATGGTGGTTCGGGGCTGTGGTGTTCCGCATCACAGGCCCGCCGAATGTTGATCACGAGCCGGTGAAAAGCCCGGTCCGCACCTTGCCGGAGGGTCTCGGAGTCCCCGGCTCGGATACGCTTCCCGGGTGGGTGATCGAGCGGTGGCCGGCAAGGCGCGAGGCCGGCAGGGCGGCGGACGCGCACGTCGCAGGCTCAGCGTCGACGAGCGGCGGGACGAGCTGATCGAGGCGGCGCTGCAGCTGTTCAGCACGCGCTCGCCCGAGGACATCTCGATCGACGACGTCGCCGCCGCGGCCGGGGCGTCCCGCGCGCTGGTCTACCACTACTTCGGCGGCAAGTACGAGCTGTACCTGGCCGCGCTCGGCAGCGCCGCGAAACAACTGTCCGTGCTGCTGGAGCCGCCGACCGAGGGCAAGCCGCTGGACCGGCTGCGCATCTCGCTGAGCCGCTACTTCGACTTCGTGGAGAGCCACGCCGCCGGCTACACCGCGCTGCTGCGCGGCGGGCCCGCCGACCGCTCGGGCGAGGTCGGCGAGATCGTCGACGGCATCCGCCAGTTGCTGCTCGACCGCATCCTCCACTCGCTGGACGTCGTGACCCCGACGCCCGTCCTGCGCATCACGCTCCGCTCATGGATGGCCGCCGTCGAGACCGCCGGGCTGGACTGGCTGGACAACCGCGACGTGACCCGTCCGCAGCTTGAGGCCCTGCTCGTCGACCATCTCGTGGTCATGTTCCACGCCGCCGGACGCCACGACCCGGGCACGGGCAAGCTCTTCGACCGCCTCGCCCACGAGGAGATGGGCTGAGCCCCGGACCCGCCCCCCGCAGGTCACTGTTTGGACGCTTTATCCAATTTTGGACTCCGCGTCGCCCTGCTCAGGCCCTGTCCTCATGTGGACAAAAAGTCACTCGTGTCCCAAATTCCGTGCATGTCAGCGGGGCCTTCGGACTCCCCGCAGCGGCTCCCTGACGCGCCGCGACGAGCGGCGCGACCACGGTACGTGAACATTCCCCCGGGCAAGCGCGGCGGGCGGCAGCGCGCGAAACGACCGAACGCGACCGGCAGCGAGCGGAACGACCGAATGCGACCGGCCAGGCGCGAACACGGGCCGCCCTTGGTGCGGGACGCTCTCAAGGCCCGCACCAAGGGCGACGCGAACGTGCACGGCTGCAGCAACGCCTGCGGCAGCCGTCCCCCCACGTCATCGCCGGCCCCGGCCGCCGGTCTCAACCGGCTGCGGCCGTGGCCGCCGCGCCGAGCACGGCAGCGGTCACTCCGAGCGCTGCTGCGGGATGCCCGCTAGCAGGGCCCGGACCTCCGCCTCGCGGTAGCGGCGGTGCCCGCCGAGCGTACGGATGGACGTGAGCTTCCCCGCCTTCGCCCACCGCGTGACGGTCTTGGGGTCGACGCGGAACATCGTCGCCACCTCCGCCGGCGTCAGCAGGGGCTCGGCCTCTGGCGTACGTGCTGACATGTTTGCGGCCTCTCCTCCGTGGACCGATGACAGCGATCCTGCGATTGATCCTCGCGCGGTCACTGATGTCCCCTATGGCCCGAAAGAGCCACTATGACATCACAACGTGTAACCTTGCCACCACTCAGCGCAACAAGCAAGTTCCTGGCGGTAGTTGCGTGCAAACATCCCCCCCTGTGCGGGGAGCGGCGCGTCTCCGGCGGCGAGTGGGTCACGCTGCGTGATTCTAGCGACACGTATAGTCGTATCGCGCGCGGATTCGGGAAATTTGTTTTAGTTCGCGGCCTCCAGCGCCCGTACGGGGCGCCATCGGGCGAGGAGTCGCTTGTACATCGCGACGGTCAGCTCGACCTCACCGCGCTCCATCCCGGTGAGGGCCACCGTCATCTCGGCCACCGACTCGTCCGCGCTCAGGGACCGGTCGTCCAGCAGGTGGACGAGCCCTCCGTAGTCGAGTTCCACGAGCGACCGCGGGTGGAACGCCTCCAGCCACCGGCCGAGCGTGTCCAGCCGCCCGGCCGACAGGAGGTACACGTCGCCCGTCCCGTCGCCGAGGTTCTCGCGGACCACCGGCAGCGCCGCCGACACCCGGCGCCGCGCCTCGCCCATCGAGGTGACGTAGATGAGGGTACGCGCGGGCGCCGCCGTAGCAGGGCCCTGACCTGGGACGGGCGGTTCGGCGTGTTGCTCGGGCGCCTCGTCCGACCGGCGGTACCCGGTGCCCGGCGTGCCCAGCATCAGGCACCGCTCACCGCGCGTGAACGGGACGAACCAGTCCAGCGGGATGTGCCAGGTGCTCGTCAGGATGTGCGGGCGCAGCGTCCGCCCGGACCGCTTCCACCGCTCGAACTCGGCCGTCGCCCGCTCCGCCGCCGGCGGCGGGACGAACGCGGCCGCGACGTCCGCGGCGTGCTCGTCCCGGAACCGCTCGAAGGCCAGCCAGGAGCGGAGCCGCGTCTCCCACGGGCAGACGTAGACCATGTCGTCGAGGCGGCGCACGTACGCGTCCCGGCTCTCCCGCTCCGGCACCGCCTCGGCCGGTGAGGCGGTCAGCCTGCGCGCCGCGTCGCGGTGCTCGACGCCGAGCGCGTGGATCCGCCGCGGGCGCCGCCTGGAGTCGGCGTAGACCGTCCACAGTGTCCGCGCGGGCTCCGGGAAGGCGGTCACCGGTTCATAAACCCGTAGGTACGCGGCGTACGGAAGCACCATCGCATCGTGACATGAGATTCACCCAAGCGCGCCGCTATCCCGCGTCCTAGGCTGATCTTAGAGACAGAGAGGAGGGCACTACCGTGCCTAATGTCTTCGGGACGCCCCACAAGGGCACCGGACACGCCACTCAGGGGGGCGACCCCGCCGATTCCCCCGGAGCTTCCCGTTTCGGGAACCACGAGCAGGTCGTCTTCTGCCAGGACGAGGCCAGCGGCCTGCGCGCCATCATCGCCATCTACTCCACCGCGCTCGGCCCGTCCCTGGGAGGCACCCGCTTCTTCCCCTACGCCTCGGAGGACGAGGCCCTCACCGACGTGCTGAACCTGTCGAGGGGCATGGCGTACAAGACCGCCCTCGCGGGGCTCGACCTGGGCGGGGGCAAGGCCGTCATCATCGGCGACCCGGCCGTCGACAAGAACGAGGCGATGCTGAGGGCGTACGGACGGTTCATCCAGTCCCTCAACGGCCGCTACTACACCGCATGCGACGTCGGCACGTTCAGCGAGGACATGGACGTCATCGCCCGCGAGTCCGACTACGTCACCGGACGGACCGTCGCGCACGGCGGCGCGGGCGACTCGTCCATCCTCACCGCGTTCGGCGTGTTCCAGGGCATGCGCGCGGCGGCCGAGACGGTTTGGGGCCGTCCCACGCTCCGTGGTCGGCGGGTCGGGGTAGAGGGCGTCGGGAAGGTCGGCCACCGCCTGGTGGAGCACCTCATCCAGGACGGCGCGGACGTCGTGATCTGCGACGTGAACGAAGCCGCCGTCGAACGGGTCCGCGCCGCGCACCCCGAGGTCGAGGTCGTCGCGGACACCGACGCGATCGTCCGGACCGACCTCGACGTGTACGCGCCGTGCGCGCTCGGCGGGTCCCTCAACGACGAGACGGTGCCCGCCCTCAAGGCGAAGGTGGTCTGCGGGGCCGCCAACAACCAGCTCGCCCACGCCGGCGTGGAGAAGAGCCTCGCCGACCGCGACGTGCTGTACGCGCCCGACTACGTGGTGAACTCCGGGGGCGTCATCCAGGTCGCGGACGAGATCGGAGGCTTCAACTTCGACCGTGCCAAGGCGCGGGCCACCGGCATCTACGAGACCACGCGGAAGATCTTCGCGCTGGCCGACGACGAGGGCGTCCCCCCGGCGGTCGCCGCCGATCGGCTCGCGGAGCGGCGAATGACCGAAATCGGAAGGCTCCGCACCATCCTGCTCTGACCCGGAATCTGAACCTTCGCGTGTTCGGACCGCCGAACGGCCGCCGTGGGACGCCCCCATGGCGGCCTTTGGCACGTACCCGTGACCACCGGATACACTGTTGCCATCAGCAACATGGGCGCCGCCACGTTCCGTCTATGTACCGAGCCGGGCGCAAAACGGGTACGGTTGTACCCGTGACTGACGCATGGCTCATCAGGCACCGGTTCGTGTGGTACACGCGCGCGTTGATGGGCCCACGAAAGCCCTGACCATCGAGGGGGTCGAGCCAATGGGTCGCGGCCGAGCCAAGGCCAAGCAGGTAAAGGTTGCCCGACAGCTCAAGTACAACAGCGGCAACACGGACCTCGACCGCCTGAAGAGCGAACTGGGAGTCAGCGAGTCTGGCGACGACTCCTACGACGAGCTCGCCGAGAAGTACGCCGACTACGCCGATGACTACGGCACAGAGGACCGCAAAGACGGGCCCTGATCTCCCGGGGGCGACCCCCTGGAACCCCCGTTACGGACGGTGGGGCGTTTCCCGAGACCGCGTTCGCGGCTCGGGAAACGCCCCACCGTCCGGCGTGTTGGGGGACCTCCGACGCTGGGCGCCTCCGGCCCCCCACACGTGAACCGTGGCCGAGGTCGGGTTCTGGCGGCTTGGTGTTGTGATCGTCATTGCTGGTCAGTGGCGTTCGCGGCTGAGCGCCGTTGTCGCGGGGTGGGGTTGGCCGCGGGTGCCCGTGTGGCAGGTGGGGTCTGTGGGAGCCTCAGCGTGGCTCTGAGGGGCGTTCGCGGGGGTGTCAGGCGTAGGCCGCCTGTCCTGTGCCTGGGGTGATCTCGCCGAGTGGCCACGCGGGGACGCCTCGGGTCGCCAGGAGGCGGAGTGCGGCGTCGGCGGTGTCGGGGGCGACCACGGCGACCATGCCCACGCCCAGGTTGAACGTCTTGTCCATCTCGGGCCAGGGGACGTCGCCGCCCGCCTGCAGGACGCGGAACAGCGCGGGCACCTCCCAGGACGAGCGGTTCAGCACGGCGTCCAGGGTGGGCGGCAGGGAGCGGGCCAGGTTCGCCGCCAGGCCGCCGCCCGTGATGTGGGCGAACGCGTGTACGCCGCCTTCGTTCACCAGGGCCAGGCAGTCCTGGGCGTAGATGCGCGTCGGGGTGAGCAGCTCTTCGCCCAGCGTCCGGTCGAGTTCGCCGGGACGGGAGTCGAGGGTGAGGTCCGTGGTGGCGAGGATGTGGCGGACGAGCGAGTACCCGTTGGAGTGGATGCCGGACGACCCCAGCGCGATGACGGCGTCCCCCGGGCGGACCCGGTCGGGGCCCAGCACGTCGTCCGCTTCGACGACGCCCGTCCCGGCGCCCGCGAGGTCGAACTCGTCGGCCTCCAGCAGGCCGGGGTGCTCGGCGGTCTCGCCGCCGACGAGGGCGCATCCGGCCAGGGCGCAGGCGTCGGCGACACCGCCGACGATGTCGGCGATCCGCTCCGGGACGACCTTCCCGCAGGCGATGTAGTCGGTCATGAACAGCGGCTCGGCGCCGCAGACGGCGAGGTCGTCGACGACCATGCCGACCAGGTCGTGCCCGATCGTGCCGTAGACGCCGAGGCGCCGGGCCAGGTCGACCTTGGTCCCGACCCCGTCGGTGGACGTCGCGAGCAAGGGGCGCTTGTAGCGCAGGAAGGCGGAGGCGTCGAAGAGGCCCGCGAAGCCGCTGACGTCGTCCACGACCTCGGGGCGGCGTGACCTGGCCACCCGGGACTTCATCAGCTCGACGGCGCGTTCGCCCGCCCCGATGTCGACCCCGGCGTCCTCGTAGGACGTCATCGGCCGACCTCCAGGAGGTGCTTGCCGCGGGCGGCCTCTTCCACCGGGATGGGGTAGACGCCGTCGAAGCAGGCCCGGCACAGGTTGTCCTTGGCGATGTGCGAGGCGGAGATGAGCTCGTCCAGGGAGATGTAGCCGAGCGAGTCGGCGCCGATGGAGTCGCGGATCTCCTCCACCGAGAGGTTGCCCGCGATCAGCTCGGCGCGGGTGGCGAAGTCGATGCCGTAGAAGCACGGCCAGGCGACCGGCGGGCTGGAGATCCGGACGTGGACCTCGGCGGCGCCCGCGTCCCGCAGCATGCCGACGATGGCGCGCTGGGTGTTGCCCCGGACGATCGAGTCGTCCACCACGACCAGCCGCTTGCCCTCGATCGCCTCGCGCAGCGGGTTGAGCTTGAGGCGGATGCCGAGCTGGCGGATCGTCTGGGACGGCTGGATGAACGTCCGCCCCACATAGGAGTTCTTGACCAGGCCCTGACCGTAGGGGATGCCGGACGCCTCGGCGTAGCCGATCGCGGCCGGGGTGCCCGACTCGGGCGTCGGGATGACCATGTCGGCCTCGACCGGGTGCTCGCGGGCGAGGCGGCGGCCGACCTCCACGCGGGTGGCCTGGACGCTGCGTCCCGCGATGGTGGTGTCGGGACGGGCCAGGTACACGTACTCGAACAGGCAGCCCTTGGGACGGGCCTCGGCGAACCGCTCCGACCGCACGCCGTCGCCGTCGATCGCGACCAGCTCGCCGGGCTCGATCTCGCGGACGAACCGGGCGCCGACGATGTCCAGCCCGGCGGTCTCGGACGCCACGACCCAGCCGCTGTCCTCCAGCGCGCCGAGGACGAGGGGACGGATCCCCTCCGGGTCGCGGGCGGCGTAGAGCGTTCCTTCGTCCATGAAGACCAGCGAGTACGCGCCGCGGGTGGCGGGCAGGATCTCCCGCGCCGCCGCGAGCGGGCCGCCGTCGCCGCTGGTGGCGAGCAGGGCGGTCAGGACCTCGGTGTCGGTGGTCGCGGTCAGCACGCCGGGCGCCAGCCGCGCGGCCAGCTCCGGGGTGTTGATCAGGTTGCCGTTGTGGACGAGCGCCAGCCCGCCCGCGTCCGACGACCGGAACGTGGGCTGCGCGTTCTCCCACGTGGGCGAGCCCGTCGTGGAGTAGCGGCAGTGACCCACCGCGATGTGGCCGCGGAGGGTGTTCAGGACCGACTCGTCGAAGACCTGGGCGACGAGGCCCATGTCCTTGAAGACGACGATGCGGGAGCCGTCGCTGACGGCGATGCCCGCCGACTCCTGCCCCCGGTGCTGGAGCGCGTACAGGCCGTAGTAGGTGAGCTTGCTCACCTCGGCCCTGGACGCCTGGTCCGCTGGGACCCAGACGCCGAACACCCCGCATGCGTCCTGCGGGGGGCGGTCGGAGGGATCGATGTCGTGGCTCAGTCGACCGTCACGGAGAGGCACGTCCGCCAGTCTAGATGCCCGGTTCACCTGCTCCGATCGGTGGCATCTCCTTAACCGACCTTTACGCTCGTGAAGCCTGGGCATCACGTAGTAGCGGGGACTCTGGTGACCGACACGTGGAGGACGCATGACCGCAGCGAAGCGAGGATCATGCGTCCTCCGTCTCGGGGGTCTGGGGGGCGCCCCCCAGAAAGGTGGAAACGCATGACGCTGCCCGGGTACCAGACGTATTCGCCGCCCGCTCCGCCCCGGCGGAGCGCTCTGGCGAGGACCTCGCAGGTGCTCGGAATCGCCGGTCTGGCCGGGCTCCTGCTCTGTTTCGCGGGCATGATCCCCGCGCTCGGCGGGCTCGTGCTGGGGACGGTGTGCCTCGTCCGCCGGGACGCCGACCGCCGTCCCGCGCTGGTGGGCGTCGTCTGCTCGTCCTTGGCCCTCGCCATAGGCGCGGGTGCCCTCTTCTGGCTGTTGAGCAAGGCCGCCCAGTGCGGGGACGAGGCGCGCTACCCGGACGACACGTCCCGCCGGGGCTGCGTCGAACGCGAGTTCCCCTTCGCCAAGGCGAGCACCCGCCCGTGAGGTCAGGCGAGCGGCTCGCGGTCGAGGGGCAGCGGGAGATGCGCCGATAGGTCCGCGCGGGCGCCGCTGGCGCGGACGCGTCCGTCCGCGACGGCGTCGGCCCAGGCCAGCCGTCCGGTGGCCAGGTCGATCCATGTGACGGCGTCCATCTCCACCACATTCGGTGGTGTACCACGGGTATGGTGCGGGCCGTCGACGCATTGGACGGCGGCGTAGGGAGGGACCCGAACCTCCACCGAACGGCCGGGCGCCAGCTCGGCGAGCCGGTCGAGCAGGAAACGCACCGCTCCCATCACGACCGGCCGGGACGGTTCGGCGCTCCCCGCCTCGGCGGCGGCGAGGACGGTGTCGAGCGCCGCGCGGCGCAGCGCGGCGGGCTCGTCCGGGCCGCCGTAGGGCGGCAGGCCGAGCGCGGCCCGCCGCTCGTCCAGCACGGCGCGGGTCAGCGGTTTTCGCGGCATCGCCACCGACGCTACCGTGTCGCGTCCGGGCGGCGGCGGTCGGCCGGTGAACACCTGGCGGCCGGTGCCACCGCGCCGCCGCGCAGGCGATAGAAAGGGACCCCGGCGCCAGGCAAGGTGAAGGGAACGGGGAGGCCGGGGACGCCGTCCCCGGCGGACACGGAGGTTTCGTCAGATGCCCGAGGCGCTGCCCCTGCAGCCGGGTGACCCGCGAAGACTCGGCCCGTTCGAGATCACGGGCCGGCTCGGCGTCGGCGAGCAGGGCGCCGTCTTCCTCGGCCGGGACCCGTCCGGCGGCGACGTCGCCGTCAAGGTCCTGCACGTCCGGCTGAGCGGCGAGCCCGTGGCGCGGACGCGGTTCGCGGGCGCGTTCTCCTCCGCCCGCAAGGTGTCGGGCTTCTGCACGGCGGCGATCCTGCACGCGGACGTGGAGGGCGACCGTCCCTACGTGGTCAGCGAGTGGGTGGACGGGCCGTCCCTCCAGCAGCTCGTGGACGAGGAGGGCCCGCGCGGCGACGCGGTCGTCGAGCGCGTGGCGGTCGGCATGGCGATCGCGCTGGCGGCCGTCCATCGGGCGGGTGCGGTTCATCACAATCTGAAGCCCGGGAACGTTCTTCTGGGACGGCGCGGGCCGCGCCTCAGCGATTTCGGCATCGCGGAGGCGCTGGAGGCCGTGAACGTCTCCTTCACCGGCCACATCACGGACGACCCCGCCTACAAGGCGCCGGAGCAGCTCAGCGGCATGGGCATCGGACCGGCGGCGGACGTGTTCGCCTGGGCCTCCACCCTCCTGTTCGCCCTGTCGGGCAGGGCCCCGTTCGGGGACGGTTCGCCGTCCGAGGTGATGCAGCGGATCGTCTACGACGAGGCCGACCTGTCAGAGGTGCCCGACTCGCTGCGGGACGTCATCACCGACGCCCTTGCCAAGGACCCGGCCAACCGTCCGTCCCCCAAGGACCTGCTCCAGCGCCTCTTGGACGAGGCCAACCCGCTTTCCGCGCGCATGCCGTCCTCGATGGTGCAGGAGGGGCGGGCGCTCGCCTACGGCACGGTCGCGGAACCGACGACCGCACCGCGGCAGCCTGTGCCCCCGCCTCCGCCTGTCGTGGGGCCGCCTGTCGTGGGGCCGCCGCCTCCTGGTGTGGGGTCACCCCCCGTTGGGGGGCCGCCTCCGCCCGTGCAGATGCCTCCGCCCCGGCCGCCCATGGGTCCGCCCCCTCCCGGTGCGCCAGCGCACGCGCAGAAGGTTCCGCTCCTAGGGAAGTTGGCGCGGACGCGTCGTCCCAAGGCGGCGCCCCAGCCCCAGCCCATGGCCGAGCAACCGGCGGCCGACCTCGATCCCGCCGCCTTCGAGGAGACGGCCACGTTCAACGCCTTCGGCGCGGACGAGCCGCACGGGCGCGACCAGAGCGGCCAGACGGCGCGCTTCGAGCCGCTCGCCCCCGACCCGACCGCCACGTTCGACGCGGTCGGCATGGACGACCCTCCGGGCACCGCCGACTCGTCCCCGCATCTCATCCCCGGCCTGGGGCACGGACGCGAGACGGGCGCGGAGCGGCGGCCATCTCCGGCCGCCTCCCTGTCCCGGATGCGGCGGCCCAGCAGCCATGTCCTCGGCGTCGCGCTGTCCCTGGTCATCGGGGTCGGCGTGGGCATCGCGATCATCGCGCTGGTGCTGTGGCCGCAGCTCAAGGCCGACGACGGGAGCTCGCCGCCGGAGAGCACGAACGCGTCGAACAACCGTCCGGTGACCACGATCCCGTCCTCGTTCGCGGGCACCTGGAAGGGGACGCTGGTCAACACCACGCGCAATGTCTCGTTCCCCGTCGTGGTCCGTTTCGAGGCGGGCGGGACGACCGGCACCGCCTTCTACCAGCGGGAGGGGTGCACCGGCACCCTGACGCTGACCAGGGGGACGGAGAGCGCGCTGAAGATGTCGCTGTCCATCGCGAAGCCCTGCACGGCCGGGGTCGTCCAGGTCTCGCGGCAGCCGGACGGCACGCTCCAGTACACGTGGAGCAAGCCCGGCACGTCCCTCGGCTACGGCGGGCGCCTGAACCGCGGCTGAATTCCCGATTCGCTCCGGAACGGGCGGGTTCCGGAAGATCCGCGTGTCCACAGGTGGTAATTCGTCCGCTTTAGCGTCCTAAATCAGGACAGTTCCGCTAAGGTTCCCTCGATCGAAATCCTCGATCATCTAGCGGGCCCCTGCGATGCGGCCCACGGGGGAAGGAGAAGCCTTGCGGGCTGTCCACCGAAGGCTGTTGCTGATCGGAGCGGTGGCCGCGTGCGTCGGCGGCGCCGCGGCGTTTCCCGTGCTCGCCTCGGACGACTCCGCCGCCGTCAAGGTCACGGCGGCGACGGGCAAGCCGGTGCCCGGCCAGTACATCGTCACGCTGAAGGCGGGGGCGTCCCCCGACGCCACGGCCAAGAACGTCAAGGCCGCCGGGGTGCGGCGGTTCGACGGCGTCCTCAACGGGTTCGCCGCGCGGCTGACCGGCGACCAGCTCGGCAAGCTCCGGCACGACAGCCGGGTCGCCGCGATCGAGCAGGACCAGGTCATCTCGATCAACACCACGCAGAAGGCGCCGCTGTCCTGGGGCCTCGACCGCATCGACCAGCGTTCCCGGACGCTCTCCAAGAGCTACACCTACAAGTCGACCGGCAGCGGGGTCAACGCGTACGTCATCGACACCGGCCTGGACGTCACCCACCCGAACTTCGGCGGGCGCGCGTCCATCGCCTGGTGGGCGTCCAGCTTCAGCGACGGCGTCGACTGCAACGGCCACGGGACCCACGTCGCGGGCACGATCGGCTCCAAGACCTACGGCGTGGCCAAGAACGTCAACCTGCGGGCGCTGCGCGTCCTGGACTGCGACGGCTACGGCTACATGTCCGACATCGTCGCCGCCGCCAACTGGCTGCGCGGCCACGCCGTCAAGCCGGCCGTCGCGAACCTGTCGGTCGGGGGACCGAGCTCCGCGGCGGTGAACACGGCGGTGGCGAACCTCGCCAAGTCCGGGGTGTTCGTGACCGTCGCCGCGGGCAACGACAACAAGGACGCCTGCAAGTTCTCGCCGTCCGGGGCGAGCTGGGTCATGACGGTCGGGGCGACGACCGTCTACGACAACCGCGCCGACTTCTCCAACTGGGGCAAGTGCGTGGACATCAACGCCCCCGGCTACAGCATCCCCTCCACGTGGCCGGGCGGCGGCACGAAGTCGCTTTCCGGGACGTCCATGGCCGCCCCGCACGTGAGCGGCGTCGCGGCGCTGTACTTGTCCACCCACAAGACGGCGACGTTCGCGCAAGTGCAGAAATGGCTGAACGACAATTCCACCCACAGCCTGAAGCGGCTGAAGCAGCAGGCGAACCGGCTCGTGTACAAGAGCAGCCTGTGATACCTGTCACGTAAGATGGCCCGGCTCCCAGCGTGGGAGCCGGGCTTCTCGCGCTTCGCGCCGTCCCGCCGGGCCCATGGGTTTAGATTTGGCGAGGCACCGACGGCGCTCCCAGACGATCGACCGTCACCGTATCCCCCCGGCCATGACGAGAGGAGAACACGTGGAGACCCCCGCCTCCGCCCGTCGGCACGTCCGCCAGCGCGCCGCCGTCGCTCTCGTGGCCTTCGCCGCGGCCCTGCCGCTGATCGGCCATGCCACGCCGTCCGCGGGCGCCGCGCCCGCCGCCTACACGGCCTACGCGGCCGACCCGGGCGACAGCAAGAAGTTCGCCCAGCTGAACAGGCAGATCGAGAAGCTGGACAAGGAGTACGGCGGCGACCTCGCGAAGCTCAAGGACGCCCAGTACGCCGCCCAGCAGGCCCTGGAGAAGTCGAGGGACCTCCAGCGCGACCTCGCCGAGGCCCGCGACCTCGTCGCCCAGATGGCCGCCAGCCAGTACATGACGAACGGCGAGGACCCCACCGTCACGTTCGTCACCGACGCCAACCCGAACGACCTGCTGAGCAACGCCACGCTCGTCAGCCACCTGGCGCGCAACAAGGCGGCCCGGGTCGCGCAGATCCAGAAGCTCGTCAACGACCAGCTGCAGGCCCGCAAGGAGGCCCAGCAGAAGATGACGGAGCTGAAGAAGGAGATCAAGGACCTGCTCAGCCGCAAGTCCCGGATCACCCAGCTCGTCAAGCAGTACAAGCCCGAGTCGCCGAGCGTCGGGATGGGCGGCGTCACGCCCCGCATGCTGAAGGTCAAGAACACCATCGACCTCGAAGAGGGGCCGTTCCCCACCATCGGCTGCGTGCGCAGCACCGGCGACCCGCAGGACCACGGCACCGGCCACGCCTGCGACTTCATGGTCACGACCGGCGGCACGATGGCCACCGGCAGCGCCAAGGCCCTCGGCGACCGCACCGCCGACTACGCCATCGCCCACGCGAGCGCCCTCGGCATCAAGTACATCATCTGGCGCCAGCGCATCTACGACCTGCGCAGCCCCGGCTGGCGCTCCATGGAGAACCGCGGCGGCGTCACCGCCAACCACTACGACCACGTCCACATTTCCGTCTTCTGACGGGGCCGTGACGGCGAAAGGGCGTCCCTCTTTTGGAGGGGCGCCCTTTCTTTTGTCGGCGTGGCCGTCAGTCGGCGTAGGTGGGGAGGGTGCGTTCGTGGGCCTCGCGTAGTTCGTGCAGCGGGATGCTGAACAGTTCCTGCTGGTCGCCTTCGGGGGTGCGGCCGGTCACGTTGAGGGCGTCGCCGCCCGCGACGCCGATCTGCGCCACCGGGACGCCCGCCGACTCGCACAGGGCCGCGAGGCGCGTCTCCGCGCCCGGCATGACGACGACCATGGCGCGGGCCACCGACTCGCTGAACAGCGTGACGAACGGGTCGCCGGGCAGCGTGATGCGGGCGCCGAGGCCGCCGCGCAGGCACGACTCGACGAGCGTCTGCGACAGGCCGCCGTCCGACAGGTCGTGGACGCCCGTGACGAGCCCGTCGCGGGCCGCGTTGACCAGGACGGACGCGAGGGCCGCCTCCGCCTTCAGGTCGACCAGCGGCGGCAGGCCGCCGAGGTGCCCGTAGACGACGTGCGCCCATTCCGAGCCGCCGAACTCCTCGCGGGTCTCGCCGAGCAGCGCGATCGTCGCGCCGTCGGTGGTCAGCGACATGTTCACCCGGCGGCGGACGTCGTCGTGGACGCCGAGCACGCCGATGACGGGCGTCGGGTTGATCGGGGTCTCGCCCGTCTGGTTGTAGAAGCTGACGTTGCCGCCCGTGACGGGGATGCCGAGGTACTGGCAGGCGTCCGCCAGGCCCTCGACCGCGCGGGCGAACTGCCACATGACGCCCGGGTCCTCCGGGGAGCCGAAGTTGAGGCAGTTGGTCACGGCCATCGGGCGTGCGCCGGTGGCGGCGACGTTGCGGTACGACTCGGACAGGGCGAGTTGCGCGCCCGCGTACGGGTCGAGCCTGGTGTAGCGGCCGTTTCCGTCCAGGGAGAGGGCGATGCCCAGGCCGGACTCGTCGTCGACGCGCACCACGCCCGCGTTCTCCGGCATGGCCATCACGGTGTTGCCCAGTACGTAGCGGTCGTACTGGGACGTCACCCACGTCTTGCTCGCGAGGTTCGGCGACCCCGCCAGCCACAGGACGGTCCGGCGCAGCTCGTCGCCGTTGGACGGACGCGTGAGCCGCCCCGGCGTGTCCGACTGGAGGGCACCGAGATCCTGCGGCGGCTCCAGCGGGCGGTTGTAGATCGGGCCCTCGTCGGCGGCCGTGACCGGCGGGATGTCGACGATCGTCTCGCCCCGCCACGTCATCACGAGGCGGCGGGTGTCGGTCACCGTCCCGATCACGGTGGCCGGGACCTCCCAGCGGGCGCAGATCTCCAGGAAGCGGTCGACCTTGCCCGGCTCGACCACCGCCATCATGCGCTCCTGCGACTCGCTCATGAGGATCTCCTCGGGGAGCAGCGTCGCGTCGCGGAGCGGGACGGCGTCGAGGTCGACGTGCATGCCGCCGGTGCCGGCCGCGGCCAGCTCCGTCGTCGCGCAGGACACCCCGGCCGCGCCGAGGTCCTGGATGCCGACGACGAGGTCCTCGCCGAACAGCTCCAGGCAGCACTCGATCAGCAGCTTCTCCATGAACGGGTCGCCCACCTGGACCGAAGGCCGCTTCTGGTGCGACTCCTCGTCGAACGTCGCCGACGCCAGGACGGACGCGCCGCCGATCCCGTCCGGGCCGGTCGGGGCGCCGAACAGGATCACCCGGTTGCCGGGGCCGGGGGCCACGGCGCGCTTGATGTCCTCGTGCCTCATCACGCCGACGCACAGCGCGTTCACGAGCGGGTTCTGCGCGTAGCAGGCGTCGAACGCCGTCTCGCCGCCGATGTTGGGCAGGCCGAGCGAGTTGCCGTAGCCGCCCACGCCCGCCACCACGCCGGGCAGGACGCGCTGGGTGTCGGGGGCGTCCGCCGGGCCGAAGCGCAGCGAGTCCATGACCGCGACCGGCCGCGCGCCCATCGAGATGATGTCGCGGACGATCCCGCCGACGCCCGTGGCCGCGCCCTGGTACGGCTCCACGTAGGAGGGGTGGTTGTGCGACTCGACCTTGAAGGTGACCGCCCAGCCCTGGCCGATGTCCACGACACCGGCGTTCTCCCCCATCCCGACCAGCAGCTTGTCGGTCTTCGGGGCCTTGTCGCCGAACTGGCGGAGGTGGACCTTGGAGCTCTTGTAGGAGCAGTGCTCGCTCCACATCACCGAGTAGATCGCCAGCTCGGCGGACGTGGGACGGCGTCCGAGGATGTTGCGGACGCGCTGGTACTCCTCCTCGTTCATGCCCAGCTCGGCGAACGGCTGCGGACGCTCGGGCGACGCGGCGGCGATCGCGACCGTGTCGGTCCCCGGGTACACCGGGACGGGCGTCGGCGCCTCGATCGCGGGCTGCGGACCGGTGCCGGGGCCGCCGCCGATGGCGGGCAGCGGGCCCGTCGCGCCGCGCACGGCGGGCTGCGGGCCCGTTCCCTGGCCCACGGCTGGCTGCGGGCCGGTGCCGTGACCGACCGCGGGCTGCGGGCCAGTGCCCTGGCCTACTGCTGGCTGAGGGCCGGTACCCCGGCCGAGCGCTGGCTGCGGGCCGGTTCCGAGACCGACGGCGGGCTGCGGACCGGTGCCCTGGCCCACTGCCTGCTGAGGTCCGGTGCCATGGCCGACCGTCGGCTGGGGGCCGGTGCCGAAGGGGGGCGGCGGGCTCGTCCCGACCGCCGGTTGCGGGCCGGTGCCGGTGCCCACGGCGGGCTGCGGACCCGTGCCGGACCCGATGGCGGGCTGCGGGCCCGTGCCAGGGCCCTCCTCGCGGACGACCGGCTGCGGGGCCGTGTTGAGACCCACGACCGGCTGCGGGCCCGTCCCCGGGCCGACGGCAGGCTGGGGGCCCGTGCCCGTGCCCACCGCGGGCTGCGGGCCCGTCCCCGTCCCCGTCCCTACTGCGGGCTGCGGGCCCGTGCCGGTGCCTACTGCGGGCAGCGGGCCGGTGCCGGTGGCGATGGTGGGCTGGGGGCCGGTCGGACGCCGGGGCGGGTTGTGTTCGTCCAGGTCAGGCGTGGTGAGCGTCGGGTCGGCCGGGGCGGCGGCGCGCTCCTCGGCCAGCGCCCGGGCGAACTCGTGCTCGGGGCTCTGGCCGACACCGGCCGCCGGGGCCGGGGCGGGAGCCGGGACGGCGTTCTGCGCCTGGGCCAGCGCCGCCTGAGCGGCCTCCAGCGCCTCCCGCACGTCCGGGTCGACCGTGATCATCGGCTCCGGCCGCAGCGGCGGCTCCGGCGTGGCGGGGGCCGGGGAGGCGGCCGGGGAGACGGCGGGCTCCGGACGCGGCGCGGCCGGGTCGGCGGGCTTGGCCTCCTCCAGCATCGCCTCGAAGGCCTGGGTCACCGACGGGTCGACCGGCTGGAGCTCCGGGTCGTCGGCGTCGGACTTGAGCTCGCCGAGCCACTCCATCGACGGCTCGTCCGAACCGTCCCGGGTGGCTCGCGGGGAGCCGTGAGATTGCTCACTCATGCGTTGACCAGTCTCTTAACGATCGAAGTGAAGAACCCGAGACCGTCCGTGGACGGACCGGTCAGCGACTCCACGGCGTGCTCCGGGTGGGGCATGAGCCCGACCACGTTGCCCGCCTCGTTGCAGATCCCGGCGATGTCGTCGAGGGAGCCGTTGGGGTTCAGGTCGACGTAGCGCGCGACGATCCGGCCGGAGTCGGCCAGTTCGGCGAGGGTCTCCCGGTCGGCGGTGTAGCGGCCGTCGCGGTTCTTGACGGGGATGACGATCTCCTGGCCCTCCCGGTACTCGGTGGTCCAGGCGGTGTCGGCGTTCTCGACGCGGAGCCGCTGGTCGCGGCACACGAAGTGCAGGCCGGCGTTCGGGAGCAGCGCGCCGGGCAGCAGGTGCGACTCGCACAGCACCTGGAAGCCGTTGCAGATGCCGAGGACGGGCAGGCCCGCCTCCGCCGCGGCGGCCAGCTCGGTCATCAGCGGGGCGAACCGGGCGATGGCCCCGGCGCGCAGGTAGTCGCCGTAGGAGAACCCGCCGGGCAGGACGACGGCGTCCACCCCGCGCAGATCGTGGTCGCCGTGCCAGAGGGGCACCGGCTCCGCGCCGGCCACCCGCACTGCGCGTGCGGCGTCCTTGTCGTCCAGAGAACCAGGGAAGGTGATGATCCCGACCCGGGCAGCGTCCATCTCTTCTGTTCCTCCGAAATGAGGGGCGGCCGGGACGGGCGGGTCGTTCCGCCGATCACCCCGATGCGCGTCGCATTTCCCCCCGCGCGCGTACCAATCTACCCGGCGCTGTGCATGAGGCTGCGGTCGAGGCGCCGGACCAGCGCCCCGTCGCGCCAGGTCAGCCGCTTCCGCAGGTGGACGACGGTGCCCCGGTCGGGCGCCGAGTCGATGTCCAGGTCGTCCACCAGCGCCCGCATGATCTTAATGCCGCGACCGGACTCGCTCAACGGGTCGGGATCGCGCGGGGCGGGCCGCGGGCCGCCGCGTCCCCAGTCCATGATCTTGAGTGTGCAGACGCCGTCGTCGACCTGTCCGGTGACCTCGTAGTCGCCCGTGACGCGGGCGTGCTGGACGACGTTCGTACACGCCTCGGAGACGGCGACGAGCACGTCGTCGACGCAGTCGGCGGTGACGCCGAGCCCGCGGAGCGCGTCCCCCACCACCCGCCGGATCACCGGGATGCTCAGCGCCTCGCACGGCAGCGCGAGCGAGAACCTCATTTCCACCCGGACACCTCGTGTCATGCCCCGGAACGACCGTTCCCCCGGTCCCGGAGCGTGCTCGACGACTCGACGCAGCTAACACTTCCCCGGAGCAATCTTCCGTAATCGTTAGACTCGCGGGTCGCGTACGGAGGTCTCGGCGGCCGGGACGGCGGCCGGGTGCCGCTTGGAACGCGCCAACGCCGCCCGGCGACCGAACGGCATTCCACCACCCGGCCGCCGACGACCCGGGCCGGGCCCGCTAGAGGACCCGGACCTCGTAGTTCTCGATGACGGGGTTGGCGAGCAGCGTCTCCGCGATCTTGCGGACGCGCTCCAGGGCGGCCTCGTCGGCCTCGCCCTCCAGTTCCACCTCGAACCGCTTGCCCTGCCGGACGGCGACGACGCCGTCGAATCCCATCTGCGGCAGCTTCCGGGCGATCGCCTGACCCTGCGGATCGAGGATCTCCGGCTTGAGCATGACGTCGACGACGACACGCGCCACGGCCGCCCCCTCACTGATCTGCGCTTTTCGGTACGACTGCTTACGATCCTGAAGCGTACGGCACCATGGCCGGACACGGACCCACCCGCTCCCGCCGAACCCCTCCACCGCACCCCCCGGAGCCGCCCGATGAACATCGAGGACCTGACCCCGTCGGAGCGCCGCCTCTGGGAGGCGTTCCCGAAGGGCGAATCCGTCGACCTGTCGTCCGGCGACAAGACGTTCGACGACGTCGGGCGGGCGGAGTCCTGGGGACGCGACCGGGTGATCAGGGCCGAGGTGCTCGTCGCGCTGCTCGTCGGCGCGGTCGACTCGGAGCCGGGGCAGGTCGCCGCCGTCCGGCTGGTCGGCGCGCGGATCGTCGGGTCGCTGAACCTCGGGCACGCGGACGTGAGCGTCCCGCTGGCGCTCACCGGCTGCTCCTTCGACGAGGCGCCGCACCTGTACTGGGCGAACATGAGCAGCGTCCACCTGATGCGGTGCCGGCTGCCGGGGCTGATCGCGTCCGGCACCCGGGTGGACGGCCACCTGTGGCTGGAGGGCAGCCGCATCTCGGGCGGGCTGTGGCTGGACGGCGCGAACATCACCGGCATCCTGAACATGTCGGGCGTCCAGCTCCACAACCCGAGCGGGGACGCGCTGCTCGCCGACCGCCTCACCGTCGAGGCGAACGTGTATTGCGACCAGGGCTTCTCCGCCCAGGGCGAGGTGCGGGTGCCGGGCGCCCGGATCGGCGGCCAGCTCATCCTGCGCGGCGCGCGGCTGCACAACGCGTCCGGCCCGGCGCTGTACGCGAGCCGCCTGGACGTCGCGGCCAACGTGTTCTGCGACGGCGGTTTCACGGCGGACGGCGAGGTGCGGCTGCGCGGCGCGCGGGTCGGCGGGTACCTGTCGTTCGTCGGGGCGAAGCTGTCCGCGCAGGGGCGGACGGCGCTGAACGCCGACGACCTCGCCGTCGAGACCGACGTCTACTGCTCGGACGGGTTCAGCGCCGTCGGCGCCGTCAGCTTCTCCGGCGCGCGGATCACCGGCCAGCTCAGCCTGCGCGGCGCCCGCCTCCAGCACGACGAGGGGACGGCCCTCAGCCTGCAGCGCCTCCAGGCCGAGGAGCTGCTGCTGCGCACCTCCGAGCCGATCCAGGGCACCGCCGACCTCTCCTACGCCCGCATCAACCTGCTGCGGGACGACGCCGCGTCCTGGCCGCAGCGGCTCCAGCTCGACGGCCTCCAGTACGAGACGCTCGACCCGCCGCTCACCGCCCGCGAGCGGCTGGCCTGGCTGCGCCGCGACAGCGACGGCTACGCGCCGCAGCCGTACGAGCGGCTCGCCCAGACCTACCGCTCGCTCGGCCTGGACGCGGACGGGCGCTCGGTGCTGCTCGCCAAGGCCCGCGACCGGCGCCGCACGCAGGGCCCCACCCGCAAGATCGTCGGTTGGTTCCAGGACGTCCTGGTCGGCTACGGCTACCGTCCGTTCCGGGCGGCGAGCTGGCTGATCGGGCTGCTCGCGTTCGGCACGATCGTGTTCTCCGTCCACAAGCCGGACGTCCTCGACGACGGCCACCACCCGCACTTCAACGCGTTCTTCTACACGCTCGACCTGCTCCTGCCGATCGGCAGCCTGGGCCAGGAGGTCGAGTTCGCGCCGAAGGGCGTCTACCAGTGGATCGCGAACTTCATCGTCGCCGCCGGTCTCGTCCTCGGCCTGACCGTCGCCGCCGGAGCCACCCGAGCGCTCTCGCGCGAATGACCCGGACGACTCTCCGCACCGACGCAAGGCGCGCCTAAGACCGGGACAAGTCAGGTGGTCCAGGCTTGCGAGACGAACGGCGCGGTTTTGCCCTCGGGTGGCATGCGTCACGTCCGCGTCAACGGCGTCCGGCCGGGGTAGGGACGGTCACAGGTGGGACTTGCATCGCAGGGTGTGATGTCTGCCACGATGGCATTAGCGGCTTTTGTCCCTTACCGGGGCCCTAAGCCGTGGACATCGGCCGATGCGCGGCGATCCCGTGTGCCGGCCCCGAACGAGGAGTGTCATCGATGACGATCGACTCCGTGCGCGGCGCGCCAGACACCCCCGAGCTCGCCGAGCCCGAGCTCGTCCAGTTGCTCACCCCCGAGGGCGAGCGCGTCGAGCATCCCGACTACCCCCTGGACCTCAGCGCCGAGGAAGTCCGCGACCTGTACCGCGACCTGGTGATCGTCCGCCGGCTGGACCTTGAATCCGTGGCGCTCACCCGGCAGGGAGAGCTGGGGCTCTGGGCGTCCCTGCTGGGACAGGAGGCGGCGCAGATCGGGTCCGGACGGGCCCTGTCCGAGAACGACATGGTCTTCCCGACCTACCGGGAGCACGGCGTCGCGTGGTGCCGCGGCGTCGACCAGCTGAAGCTCCTCAGCATGTTCCGGGGCGTCACCCACGGCGGATGGGACCCGGCCGACCACAACTTCCACCTCTACACCGTCGTGATCGGCAGCCAGACCCTGCACGCCACCGGCTACGCGATGGGCGTCCAGCGGGACGGCGTGCTCGGCACCCCGTCCGCCGCCGCGACGATCGCCTACTTCGGGGACGGAGCGACCTCGCAGGGCGACGTCAACGAGTCGTTCGTGTTCGCGTCCGTGTTCAACGCGCCGATCGTGTTCTTCTGCCAGAACAACCAGTGGGCGATCTCCGAGCCCCTCGAACGGCAGTCGCGCATCCCGCTCTACCGCCGCGCGCAGGGCTACGGGTTCCCCGGCCTCCGCGTGGACGGAAACGACGTGTTCGCCTGCCTCGCCGTCACCCGCAAGGCACTGGAGAACGCCCGGACGGGCCAGGGCCCCACGCTCATCGAAGCGTTCACCTACCGGATGGGCGCCCACACCACCACGGACGACCCCACGCGCTACCGGCTCAAGGCCGAGGAAGAGGCGTGGAAGCTCAAGGACCCGATCGAGCGCGTCAAGGCGTACCTGGTGCGCAACGACCTCGCGGACGCGGCGTTCTTCCAGAAGATCGAGGACGAGGCCAAGCAGACGGCCCGCGAGCTGCGCGAGGGCTGCCTCGCCATGCCCGACCCGAAGCCGTTGTCGGCGTTCGAGCACGTCTACGCCGAACCGCACCCCCTGATGACCGAGGAGCAGGAGCAGTTCGCCGCCTATCTGGCGTCGTTCGAAGAGGAGGCCCGATGACCGGAGCGAAGCGAGGATCTTCGGGACTCCACCTCGGGGGCCTGGGGGTCGTCCCCCAGAAAAGGCAGGGCGAGATGACGACCTTGACCCTTGGGAAGGCGATGAACGAGGGCCTTCGCAAGGCCATGGAGAACGACCCGAAGGTCCTCGTGATGGGCGAGGACGTCGGGAAGCTCGGCGGCGTCTTCCGCATCACGGACGGCCTGCAGAAGGACTTCGGCGAAGAACGGGTCATCGACACCCCGCTCGCCGAGTCCGGCATCGTCGGGACGGCGATCGGGCTCGCGCTGCGCGGCTACCGCCCGGTCGTGGAGATCCAGTTCGACGGGTTCGTGTTCCCGGCCGCCGACCAGATCATCACCCAGCTCGCGAAGATGCACATGCGGTCGCTCGGCAAGGTGTCGCTGCCGGTGGTCGTCCGCATCCCGTGCGGCGGCGGGATCGGCGCGGTGGAGCACCACTCGGAGTCGCCGGAGGCGTACTTCACGCACACCGCCGGGCTGCGCGTCGTCGCGTGCTCGAACCCGGTGGACGCCTACTCGATGATCCAGCAGGCCATCGCGTCGCCGGACCCGGTGGTCTTCTTCGAGCCGAAGCGCCGGTACTGGGAGAAGGCCGAGGTCGACGTCGACTCGACGGACTGGACGCCGCTGCACAGCGCCACCGTCGTCCGGCCGGGCGAGCACGTGACGCTGCTCGCGTACGGGCCGTCGGTGAAGACGTGCCTTGAGGCGGCCGCCGCTGCCGCCGACGAGGGACGCTCCCTGGAGGTCATCGACCTGCGCTCGCTCAACCCCCTCGACATCGGCACCGTGGTCGAGTCCGTCAACCGGACGGGGCGCTGCGTCGTCGTCCACGAGGCCCCGGTCTACAACGGGTTCGGCGCCGAGCTGGCCGCGCGGATCACCGAGCGGTGCTTCTACCGGCTGGAGTCGCCGGTGCTGCGCGTCGGCGGGTTCTCCACGCCGTACCCGCCGTCCCGCATCGAGGACCAGTACCTGCCCGACCTCGACCGCATCCTCGACGCGGTCGACCGGACCTTCGCGTGGTGACGCCGGTGAGCCAGCCGAAAGTCTTCAACCTGCCGGACGTGGGCGAGGGCCTGACGGAGGCCGAGATCGTCAAGTGGCACGTCCAGGCGGGCGACACGGTGGAGATCAACCAGACGATCGTCGAGATCGAGACGGCGAAGGCGATCGTGGAGCTGCCCTGCCCGTTCGAGGGCGTGGTGACCGAGCTGCACGTCGCCGAGGGCCAGACGGTGGACGTCGGCGCCCCGATCATCTCGGTGGACGCGGAGGGCGGCGCGGCACCCGAGCCCGCACGGCCCGCCGAGCCCGCGCGCCGCGCGGAGGAGGGCGTCCCGACCCCGGACGAGCCGGGGATGGTGTCGCCGGAGCAGCCGCCCAAGCGGCAGCCCGTGCTCGTCGGCTACGGGGTGAAGGAGGCGGCGACCAAGCGGCGCCCGCGCAAGGCGTCCAACGGAACCGCCCCGGCGGCCCCCGCCCCCGCCCCCGCGGCCCCGGTCGTGAAGCCGCCCGCGGTGAAGCCGCCCGCGCCTCGTCCACAGCCTGTGGACAACGGACTGCCGCTGGCGAAGCCGCCCGTCCGGAAGATGGCGAAGGACCTCGGCGTCGACCTCGCCACGATCAAGGGGTCGGGCCCGCAGGGCTCGATCACGCGCGAGGACGTCCAGGCCGCGCTGTCCGCGCCCGCCGCGCCCGCCGTCCAGGCGGGGCCGCGCGAGGAGCGGGTGCCGGTGAAGGGCGTGCGGAAGGCGACGGCGGCGGCGATGTCCGCGTCGGCGTTCACCGCGCCGCACGTCACCGAGTTCCTCCAGGTCGACGTGACCCGGACGATGGAGACCGTGAAGCGGCTGCGCGAGCTGCCGGAGTTCGCGGACGTGAAGGTGTCCCCGCTGCTGCTGGTGGCGCGGGCCCTGCTCACCGCCGTGGCGCGCAACCCGATGGTCAACTCGTCCTGGGCGGACGGCCCGGACGGCGCGGAGATCGTCGTCAAGCGCTACGTGAACCTCGGGATCGCGGCCGCCACGGAGCGGGGGCTGATCGTCCCGAAGGTGAAGGACGCGCAGGACCTCGACCTCCCCGGCCTCGCCCGGGCGCTGGCCGAGCTGACGGAGAAGGCCCGCGCGGGCAAGGCGACGCCCGCCGACCTCTCCGACGGCACGATCACGATCACCAACGTGGGCGTGTTCGGCGTCGACTCCGGCACCCCGATCCTCACGCCGGGCGAGTCGGCGATCCTGGCGTTCGGCCAGATCAGGGACATGCCGTGGGTCCACGAGGGCGAGCTCGCGATCCGCAAGGTCACGACGCTGTCGCTGTCGTTCGACCACCGCATCGTGGACGGCGAGCTGGGCTCGAAGGTGCTCCGCGACGTCGGCGCGATGCTGGAGGACCCGATCCGGATGCTCGCCTGGTCCTGACGGAACCCGACCCGCGGGGCCGGTCACCGGCCCCGCGGGCTACGACACCGGGACCTTGTCGAAGTTTCCGAAGGGCCCCGCGTTGAAGACGACGGACGTGGCGTTCCCCGGCGGCGCGGGCAGGTAGACGAAACCGCGGACGGGCTGGTTGACCGCCGTCCGGAACACGGCCCGCCCCGGGTCGACGTACGCGCCGACGCCGCCCTCCGA
The DNA here is from genome assembly GCF_001552135.1 of Actinomadura chibensis NBRC 106107. GTDB lineage: Bacteria > Actinomycetota > Actinomycetes > Streptosporangiales > Streptosporangiaceae > Spirillospora > Spirillospora chibensis. Next base: position 85,612 of record NZ_BCQP01000048.1, read on the forward strand.
CGCGCCCGTCTCCGCGCCGACGCGCACGCCCCGGTACGTCTCCTTCCCGCCCTGGACCTGGATGGAGAACGCGGTGAACGCGCCTCCGGGGTAGTCCTTGTTCGGGTAGGACGCGTCCGGCGGGGTGGTGCCGGGGCCCTCGTTCACGATGTCGAACACGGCGACGACGTAGGGGCCGTCGCGGTAGAAGGGCTTGACGTCGATGCGGCGCTTCGCCGAGCCGAACTGGGCGGAGCGGCTCGCGACGGTCTTCCCGTCCTGCGCGTGGAAGGCCGCCGGGGCACCGGCCGCAGGGCTGGACGACGACGAGCCGCCCGGCAGGGCCGCGCCGACCGGGAAGGAGATCTCGACGCGGCGGTTGCGGGCGCGGGCCGCGGCGTCGTCCGCGCCGCCCTCCCGCGCGACCGGCTGCGCCTCCCCCATCCCCCGCGCGGTGTAGGTGAGGCCGCCGCCGAGCCGCGACTTCAGCTCCTTCATGACGGCCTCCGCCCGGTCCTTGGACAGCTTCAGGTTCTTCGCGTCGTCGCCCGTGCCGTCCGTGTGCCCCTCGAACGTGAGCGTCCGCGCGCCCTTCGCCTTGATCTGCCGCGCGGTCTCGTCCAGGACGGCCTTCGCCCCGGCGGTGAGCTTGGCCTTGTCTCCTTCGAAGAGCGCGTCGGTGTGCAGCGCGAACGTGACCTGCGAGCCGCTGGCGGTGACGTCCCTGGTCTGGCTCTCGGTGATGTCGTAGAGGTCGGCGGGGTTGGCGCCGGTCGCGGGCGGCGACGTCCCGGCGCCAGGAGACGGCGTCCCCCCGGACGAGGGCGACGAAGAGGACGAGGGCGACGAGGGCGACGAGGTCACCGGGGACGGCGCCCCGGCGAACGCCCCCTCGAACGGCTCGGCCCGCAGCGACGGCCCGGACGGCGCCGTCCCGCCGTCCGGCGCCCCGGACGGCGGCGTGAACCCGCTCGGCGGCCCGGGCCACGTGGGCACCCCGGTTCCGGTCGTCGGCACGCCCGGCCCGGACGGCAGCCCCCCGGACGGCAGCCCCGGCGACCCGGGCGCGGTGGCGGTGGTCACGGGGATGCCGGTGAACTCCCCGGCCGTCCCCGGCGTGAGCACGGTGACCTTCTGCGTGTCCGGCGGCAAGGGCGGAAATTCGGCCGCCATCTCCCGCGCGGTCCCCGGCGTGAAGTTGTCGCCGCTGGTCGAGCCGGTCGGCCGGTAGAGCTTGCGTCCGACCGGGTCGAGGAGCTGGACGGCGAACGAGACCGACTTGACCGCCGAGTCCAGGGACGTGACGCCGTACCGCAGCACCGTCTTCGTGCCCTGCCGCTCGACGGCCCTGACCTCGAAGCGGGCGTGCAGGCCGTCCGCCGTCCCGAACCAGCCCTCCTTCGCGTAGCCGGGCCCGGTGCGCGGGACGGGCGAGCCGTTCGGCCCGGCGGTCGGCGGGTCGCTCGACACCGCCCGGTCGGCGTCGGCGCAACCGCCGAGCAGCAGGAGTCCGCTGAGGAAGACGGCGAGGGGCAGCACGCGTCGCATCGGTGTTCCGGTCGGGGGAGGAGGGCGAGCGGGGAGGGGACGCGCCCACAGTAGCCACATGCGGCGGCCCCCGCCATCGCGGCCGGGCGCGCCCGCCGCGCTCCCGCCCGGGGCCGCCGCCGGGTCCGGCGGCGGCCCCGCCGCGAGCACGCTAGAAGGACTCCTCGGGCAGGTCCATGACGTCCAGCGTGGTGCCCTCGGTGACGGCCCGCTCGGAGGCCAGGCGCGGCAGGACGGTCTGGCAGAAGAACTGCGCCGCCGCGACCTTGCCCGTGTAGAACGCCTTGTCGGCGCCCGAGACGTCGCCGCCGCCGAGCCGCTCCAGCGCGATCTCGGCCTGGCGGCAGAGCAGCCAGCCGACGATCAGGTCGCCGAGCGCGAGCAGGAGCCGGGACGAGTTGAGCCCGATCCGGTACAGCTCCCTCGGGTCCTCCATCGAGCCGAGCGCCCAGCCGACCATCGGGTCGATGATGCCCTGCACGTCGTCCAGCGCCCGGCCGAGCAGGGCCCGCTCGTTCTTCAGCCGCCCGTTCCCGGCGTCGGAGTCGGCGAACGCCCTGATCTCCCCGGAGAGCACCTTCAGCGCCTCCCCGTTGTCCCTGAGGATCTTGCGGAAGAACAGGTCCTGGCCCTGGATGGCCGTCGTCCCCTCGTACAGGGTGTCGATCTTGGAGTCGCGGATGTACTGCTCGATCGGGTAGTCCTGCAGGAAGCCGGACCCGCCGAGGGTCTGCAGCGACTCGGCGCCGAGCAGCGCGTACGCCCGTTCCGAGCCGAACCCCTTGACGATCGGCAGCAGCAGGTCGTTGACCTTCTCGGCGGTCTCGTCCCGGCGGCCCTCGAACTCGGCGACCTGCACGGCGTCCTGGTAGGACGCGGCGAGCAGCAGGAGCGCCCGCATCCCCTCCGCGTACGCCTTCTGCGTCATGAGGCTGCGCCGGACGTCCGGGTGGTGCGTGATCGTGACGCGCGGCGCGGTCTTGTCGGTCATCTGCGTCATGTCCGCGCCCTGCACGCGCTCCTTCGCGTACTCCAGCGCGTTCAGGTAGCCGGTGGACAGGGTCGCGATCGCCTTGGCGCCCACCATCATCCGCGCGTACTCGATGACGAGGAACATCTGCTTGATGCCCTGGTGGACGTCCCCGACCAGGTACCCGACGGCGGGCTGCTTCTCGCCGAAGGTCAGCTCGCAGGTCGTGGAGACCTTGAGCCCCATCTTCTTCTCGACGTTCGTCACGTGGACGCCGTTGCGCTCGCCCAGCTCGCCGGTGTCCAGGTCGACCAGGTACTTCGGGACGAGGAACATCGACAGCCCCTTCGTCCCCGGGCCTGCGCCCTCGGGACGGGCCAGCACCAGGTGGAAGATGTTCTCCGCCATGTCGTGCTCGGCCGAGGTGATGAACCGCTTGACGCCCTCGATGTGCCACGTTCCATCCGGCTGCTGGACGGCCCTGGCCCGTCCCGCGCCGACGTCGGAGCCCGCGTCCGGCTCGGTGAGCACCATCGTGGCGCCCCACTTCCGCTCAAGGGCCAGCTCGGCGAACCGCTTCTGCTCCGGCGTCCCGATGCGCCACAGGATCTGCGCGAAGCCGGGACCGGACGCGAACATGTACACCGCCGGGTTCGCGCCGAGGATCTGCTCGGCGACGGCCCAGGTCAGCGAGCGCGGGGCGCGGCTGCCGCCGAACTCGGGGGCGAGGTCGAGCCGGTACCACTCGGCGTCCATCCACGCCTTGAACGACCTCTTGAAGCCCTCCGGCATCGTCACGGCGCCGGTGGCGGGGTCGTATTCCGGGGGGTGGCGGTCGGCGTCCTCGAAGGACTCGGCGATGGGGCCCTCGGCCAGCCGGTTCACCTCGTCGAGGACGCTGCGCGCGGTGTCCTCGTCGACCTCCTCGTAGGGGCCCTTGCCCAGGAGGTCCTGGCGCCGGAACACCTCGAAGAGGTTGAACTCAAGGTCTCGGAGGTTGCTCTTGTAGTGCCCCATTCGAGACTCCGTTCGGTCTTGCGGCGACCGGCGGTCCCGCTTCGTACTGGTCGGTAACTCACCCACATGCTACCCGCTGGTAACCAATGGCGGCACCCCCGGGTCGAGTTACCGCTTAGTTCACACACTGTTCACGCACCGTCGCCAGCACCGCACCCGGCGCGGGTTGGCACCCTTCCGGTGGGAAGATCGGACGTGCCATTCACCCCGCGACACCCCGCGACGCGAAAGGGAGGTGCGCATGGATCAGAGGACGGCCGAGGTCCCGCGACTGACCGTCATCGGGACCGGCTACCTCGGCGCCACACACGCCATCTGCATGGCGGTGCTGGGCTTCGAGGTCCTCGGCGTGGACGTCGACCGGCAGAGGATCGCCAGGCTGGCGTCCGGCGAGGTGCCCTTCTTCGAACCCGGTCTGCCCGAGCTGCTCACCAAGGCGCTCGACTCGGGCAGGCTGCGATTCACCACCTCCTACGAGGAGGTCGGTGAGTTCGGCGACGTCCATTTCGTGTGCGTGGGCACACCGCAGCTCCCCGGATCGGACGCCGCCGACCTGTCCTACGTCGAGGCGGCCATCGGCTCCCTCGCCCCGCACCTGCGCCGCCGCGCGCTCGTCGTCGGCAAGTCGACCGTCCCGGTCGGGACGGCGCAGCGGCTCACCGGCGTCCTGCACGACCTCGCTCCCGCGGGCACGGACGTCGAGCTGGCCTGGAACCCCGAGTTCCTGCGCGAGGGCTTCGCCGTCGACGACACGATGCGTCCGGACCGGCTCGTGTTCGGCGTCGCCTCCGACTGGGCGGACGAGCGGCTGCGGGCCGCGTTCAAGCCCGTCCTCGACCTCGGCACCCCGGTGATCAGGACCGACCTCGCCACGGCGGAGCTGGTCAAGGTCGCCGCCAACTCCTTCCTCGCCACCAAGATCTCCTACATCAACGCGATGGCGGAGGTCTGCGAGGCGGTCGGCGCGGACGTCAAGGACCTCGCCGACTCCCTCGCCCTGGACGACCGCATCGGCGGCAAGTTCCTGAAACCGGGCCTCGGCTTCGGCGGCGGCTGCCTCCCGAAGGACATCCGCGCGTTCGCGCACCGCGCCGAGGAGATCGGCGTCGGCCAGGCCGTGTCGTTCCTGCGCCAGGTGGACGACATCAACCGGCGCCGCCGCGCCCGCACCGTCGACCTCGTCCGCGAGGTGCTCGGCGGCGACCTCGCGGGCCGCCGGATCGCGGTGTGGGGCGCCGCGTTCAAGCCGAACTCCGACGACATCCGCGACGCGCCCGCGCTGGACGTCGCGCGCACCATGCACGGCCTCGGCGGCGACGTCCGCGTCCACGACCCGGCCGCGCTGGACAACGCGCGCCGCGCCGCGCCCGAACTGCGCTACGGCGACAGCGCGTTCGACGTGGCGCGCGACGCCGACGTCGTCGTCCTGCTGACCGAGTGGTCGGATTTCCGCGAGGTGCGCCCGGAGGCGCTGGCGGAGGTCGTCAAGCACAAACGGATCGTGGACGGCCGCCACGCCCTCGACGCCGCGCAGTGGCGCCGGGCGGGCTGGGAGTACCGCGCCCTCGGCCGCTCCTGACGGAACACCCCACGGCGCAGGGCCGTTGGACAAGACGAGGACCCCCGAGGACCAGGGCGTCCTCCCGGACGAGGTGCGACGTACCCGGCAGGCGAAGACGGCGCGTGACCTGACCGTCTCGCCTTCCGGGAGTACACGATGGCCTGGATCCTCGTCATCGCCGCCGGCCTCTTCGAGGTCGCGATGGCCCTGTGCCTGAAGGGCAGCAAGGGCTTCACCCAGCCGCTGCCGTCCGCCGGCTTCGCCGTCTTCGCCGTGACCAGCTTCGGCCTGCTCAGCCTGGCCCTGAAGAACCTCGACGTCGGCACCGCCTACGCCGTGTGGGTCGGGATCGGCGCGGTCGGGACGGCGGCGCTCGGCATGCTCGCCATGGGCGACCAGGTGTCCGCGCTGAAGATCGCGGCGCTGGCGCTCATCGTGCTCGGCGTCGTCGGCCTGAACCTCGCGGGCGGCGGGCACTGAGGACCGGCGCCGAAACCCGCTCCCGCGGCCGTCACCGGACGTGGCCATTCGCAGGTCACGCGGGTACTCCGGAACGTACTCTCCCCTAACAGCGTCTATGGGACGAGAGCGCCCCCAACCAGGCATCTGGGGGCGCTCGTATACGGGAGGGACGGACCTTGGTCTTCAAGAAGCTGCGCCAGGCGATGGGCATCGGCGGCCCGTCGATCGAAACGACCCTGCACGACCCCAACACCGCCCCCGGACGTGTGGTCACCGGTGAGATCACCATCATCGGCGGGCAGTTCAACTCCGACATCAAGGCGGTCAACCTCGCCCTCCGGACCAAGGTCGAGGTCGAGTCGGGCGACAACGAGTACACGTCCAACCTGGAGTACTCGAAGATGCCCGTCGCCGGCGGATTCAGCCTCCAGGAGGGGGCCCGCCACAGCATCCCGTTCCAGTTCCCCATCCCGTGGGAGGCGCCGCTCACGCACATGTACGGGCACCCCCTGCACGGCACCACGGTGGGGCTCGCCACGGAGCTGGAGGTCGCGGGGGCGCTCGACCCGGGCGACCTCGACCCGATCGCCGTCCACCCGCTGCCCGCGCAGGAGCGCATCCTCGCGGCGTTCTCCAACCTCGGGTTCCAGTTCCGCAACGCCGACTGCGAGAAGGGGCGGATCTGGGGCGTCCACCAGGAGCTGCCCTTCTACCAGGAGATCGAGTTCTACCCGCCGGGCCAGTACGCGCGCGGCATCAAGCAGCTCGAAGTGACGTTCGTGTCCTACCCGCAGTCGATGGAGGTCGTGCTGGAGCTCGACAAGCGCGGCGGCGTGTTCACCGAGGGGCACGACGCGTTCAGCCGCTTCACGGTCGACTACGCCACCGTCGACCACACCGACTGGGAACGGCAGCTCGACGGCCTCCTCCAGGACGCCGGGCGCCGCCGGGGCTTCTTCTAGCCCCCGGGATCCCCTCCGCGAGCTTGATCGCGGAGGGGATCGCCGCGTAGAAAGGGTGTCGGTGTAGAAAGGGTGTCCGTGCCCCAGCCCCCCGGACTGAACCACGCCGAACGGCGGCTCTGGGCCGCCTTCCCCACCGGCACGAAGGTCGTGCTCGGCGACGACCTCCCCGCCGGACCGCTCCCCGACCGGATCGTCCGCGCGGAGGTCATCACGCAGCTGCTGCTCGGCGCGGGCGAGTCGCGGCCGGGCGCGGTCGCGGCCGTCCGGCTGCGCGGCGCGTACATCACCGGGATGCTGGACGTCTCCGGCGGCACGGTCGAACACGAACTCCGCCTTGAGCAGTGCAGGCTCGTCGAGCCCCCCGACTTCTCCAACGCCGAGACCCGGCAGCTCCGGTTCGCCGACTGCCGGATGCCCGGCTTCGACGGCGGCGGCCTGCGCGCGGACGGCTACGTCAGCCTGTCCGGGTCGCGGGTCGACGGCACCGTCAAGCTGACGCGGGCGGTGATCGGCGGCGGCCTGCGGATGAACCGGACGACGGTCACCGCGCCCGACCCGGAGGCGTGGGCGGTGTTCACCGGCGGGCTCGTCGTCGAGGCGGGCATGTTCGTCCAGAACGCGACGATCACCGGCGGGATGCGGCTGGTCGGCGGCCGGATGAACGGCGGCCTGTTCATGCAGGGCACGAGCCTGGTCAACCCGGGCCGCATCGCGCTCGACGCGCAGAACATGGTGGTCGAGGACGCCGCCGAGTTCAGCCGCGGCTTCTCCGCGCTCGGCACCGTCCGGCTGCGCAGCGCCCGCTTCGAGGGGATCCTGTCGTTCTCCCTGGCACGCCTCGACTCCGGCGACCCGGACCGGATGGCGCTGCACGCGAGCCACATCGTGGCCGACGAGCTGCTGCTGCTCCCGGAGGGGAAGATCAAGGGCCGGGTGTCGCTGTCCTACTCCCGGATCAAACTGATCATGGACATGGACGCCGCCTGGCCGGACGAGCTGTTCCTGAACGGCCTGACGTACGAGACGCTGCGCAGCGTCGAGGGCGGCGACCGGCTCGACTGGGTGTCCCGCGACCCCGACTTCCACCTCCAGCCGTACGAGCAGCTCGCCGCCTGGTACCACGCCGCCGGTCACGACGACCTGGCCCGCAAGGTGCAGCTCGCGAAGCTGCGCGCCCGCCGCCGCAACCTGAACGCGGTCGGCAGGGCGTGGAACCACGTCCTTGACTGGACGGTCGGGTTCGGCTACCGGCCGTGGCTCGCGTTCGCCTGGTTCGCGACCCTGGTCGCGATCGGGACGACGGTGTTCTCCATCGAGAAGCCGCGCGCGGTGAAGCCGCCGGACGAGCTGCCCGCCTTCCACGCCCTGATCTACACGCTCGACCTGCTGATCCCGCTGGACACGTTCGGGCAGCAGCTCTCCTACGACGCGGTCGGCTGGTCGCGCTGGATCGGCTACGGGCTGGTCGCGATCGGCTGGGTGCTCGCCACGGCGCTGATCGCCGGGGCGACGCGGGTGCTGCGCCCGGCGGGCGGGCCGGGCTGATCTTCCGGTGGCGGCGAACCCGGGGGACGCCCCCGGCGTCCACACGCATGACGGACCCGACGAGAATGGACGGTCATGGGCACGTATCTGATCACGGGGGCGACGGGCGGGATCGGGACGGCCGTCGCCGAGCTGCTGCGCGAGCGGGGGCACGACCTCGTCCTCACGGCACGCTCGGCCGAGCGCCTCGACGCGCTGGCCGCGACGCTGCGCACCGGCGCGCACGCCGCGACGCAGGTCTTCAACCCGGGGGCCGCGACGGGGCCGCGGCCGACGCCGCGCATCACGACGATCCCGGTCGACCTGACCGAGCCGCTGCGGATCGAGGCGTCCCTCGCGATGGCGGACGTCCCGGCGCGGCTGGACGGCGTCGTCCACGCGGCGGGCATGGTGCACCTCGCGCCCGTCTCCGACCTGGGCGCGGACGAGTGGATCGAGCACCTGTCGGTGAACCTCGTGTCCGTGGCCGAGCTGACCCGGCTGCTGCTGCCCGCGCTGCGCGCCGCCGAGGGGCACGTCGTGTTCGTCAACTCGACGGCCGGGCTGCGCGCCAACCCCGAGTGGTCGGCGTACGCGGCGTCGAAGTTCGGGCTGCGCGCGCTGGCCGACTCGCTGCGCGCGGAAGAGCGGTCCCTGCGCGTCACGACCGTCTACCCCGGCCGGACGGCCACCGAGATGCAGCGGAAGGTGCGCGCCCAGGAGGGCCACCCCTACGCCGAGGACGACTTCGCCGCGCCCGCGACCGTGGCGCGGGTGCTGGTGTCCGCGCTGGAGACGCCGCGGGACGCGGTCGTCTCCGAGGTGACGGTCAGGCCGAACTAGGCGCGCTCGGGGAGCGGCGCAGGAACCACGCGCCGAGGACTCCGCCGATCAGCCCGAACAGGTGGCCCTGCCAGGAGATGCCGGGGTCGCCGGGGATGACGCCGAGCAGCATCGTCCCGTACACGGCGACCACGGCGACGGCGATCGCGATGTCGGCGAGGCGGCGCTCGAAGATCCCGCGTCCGACCAGGTAGCCGAAGAACCCGAAGATCAGGATGCTGGACCCGAGCGTGTTCGCGCTGCTCGTGAACCACACCCCGAGCCCGCCGACGACGATCACGATCAGGCTGGCGGCGAGGAACTTCGCGATGCCGCGCACCGCCGCGATGAACCCCAGCACCAGGAACGGGACGGTGTTCGCCATCAGGTGCCCGAACCCGGCGTGCATGAACGGCGCCGTGAAGATGTCGGGCAGGTCGTTGACGTCGCGCGGCTGGATGCCGAACCGGTCGAGCCAGCCGTCGGTCGTGTAGTCGAACGCCTCCAGGACCCACATCAGCGCGGTCACGGACCCGACCAGCACGGCCGCGGACAGCGCCCGCGTCCCGTGCCTGGCCAGCGACTCCGAGCGCCGCCGTTCGGGGGTATAGCTCATGTCAGCCACCGTAAGTCTGGACGACCCTGTCCAGTCAACGCGCGACCCGTCCGGAACGTGCCACGGGGCCTAGGCGGCCGACGCGTGCTCCGACTCCGACGCGTCCCCGCGCACCACGATGACCGGCAGCGGCTTGCGGACCGGCGCGTCGGCCGTGCGGCGCAGGTAGCGGCGCTCCTCGGGCGTCGTCCCGCCCCAGACGCCGTCGGGTTCACCGACCTGGAGGGCCCAGGACAGGCACTCTGCCTTCACCGGGCAGTTCGCGCAGATGGCCTTGGCGGCGTCCTCCTGCGCCTTGAGCACCGGCGCGGAGTACCCGATCGGGAAGAACAGGTCGGGATCGGCACCACGGCAGATGGCGTGGTCGCTCCAGTGTTCCTCGTTCTCGTTGTGGTACATCGACTTCTCCCTGCGCGGTGACGTGACCACCGGCAGTCGGGTGCGTTTCGAGGGTGGTCTCCACTCAGTGTAGTACTACAACCCGTAGTACTACAGGACGTTCGTGAACGTTGCAAGTTAGCGTGCGGATAACCTGTCGGGTGTGCAGCGTGATCAAGAAGTGACCTTCCGCGAGGCGACGGTCGCCGACCTGCCGGGGATCGTCCGGCTACTGGCCGACGATCCCCTCGGATCGACCCGCGAAACGCCGGGCGACACGATTCCGGAGGAGTACTTCACCGCGTTCGCCGCCATCCAGAACGACCCGAACAACACCGTCCTGGTCGCCGAGGTCGCCGGAGAGGTCGCGGGCACCCTCCAACTGACCTTCATCCCCGGCCTCACCTACACGGGCGGCGAACGCGCCCAGATCGAGGGCGTCCGCGTGGCCGCCTCCCAGCGCGGCACCGGCATCGGCCAAGACATGATCAATTTCGCCATCGACCGAGCCCGCGCCCGCGGCTGCCGCCTCGTCCAACTCACCACCGACCGCCAACGCCCCGCCGCCATCCGCTTCTACCAAAAACTAGGCTTCCGCCCCTCCCACATGGGCATGAAATACCACCTGACGGACTCCTAGCCCACGCCGATGCGCGGATGCCGCTCCACGCCGATCGCCGCCGCTTGACAGAGGTCTTCGCTGATCACTAGGGGCCGGTTGCAAGCCTGGCGACCGATGCGCCGAAACACCGTGGCATTTCAAAGCCGATGGCTCATGACCGTGTTCGTGTAACCCGGACGCATACTTCCAGAAGAGGTCTTCTCGTCAGTCAAGGAGGCACGAAGTGTTGCGGAAACTCATCGGCGTTGGCGTGGCGCTCGCCATGACCGTCACGGCCACGGCCGGTCCGGCCCGGGCAGCCACTTTCAAAGAAGCGAACTCCAAGGTCCAACCCAGTGTCGATCCCGCGACGGCCGCCGCGGCGATCAAGGCCGCGTACGACGCGTACAAGACCTTCGTCGGTGGCGGCTCATCGGCGGCCGCCACCGCACAGATCATCGCCGCGATCCAGTCCGCCCAACGCGACATCATCAACCACATTGACGCCGTCGCCGCCGCCGACGCGCGCGCCTGCGCGCACAGCGCCGTCATCAACTTCCCCGACTTCGACAATCTGACCACGGACAACAAGCAGAATTTCGCGCTGAACGCGACCTCCTGTATCACCCAGATCAACAGCCTGATGTCCGCGGTCACCAGCGGGGCCGCCGTGGATCAACTCGGCTTCTCGGTCAACGCCGTCGGCCCCATCGCGCTCATGGCACGCAGCAAGGCCGGCCTGCACAACGACACTCTCATCCCGGTTCTCCGCGATTCCAACCAGAAGATCCGCACCAGACTGACACCCAGGTGCTCCCAGCTCTACGACGCCGACTCCCACAAAAAGCTGTGGTTCTGCACGGCCTACAACGGCAATCGAGGCGACAGCATCATTCAGGCCCGCGCACAAGAGGACGCGATGGTGAACACAAGTTGGGAGGTCGCCCAGACCACCCTGACCCAGCTCACGGGCATGTGAGAGCCGTCTGACCGGCGGTCGGGGCCGGTCGAGGACACGCGGTCCGGCCCCGACCGTCCCATGCGAAGCCCCCGGCGAACTTCGGCCGAGGGCTCGTGGGTGAGGGGGGACGTCAGGACGGGTCGTGTGCGCCTGACTTGATTTCGGCAGTGAAGGCACTCCATGCGGACGGGGAGAAGGCCAGCCTCGGACCGTCCGGGTCCTTGGAGTCACGCACACCGATCACACGAGCGAGGTCCGCCACCTCAACACAGTTGCCACCACTGTGGTCGCTGTAGCTGCTCTTGCGCCAGAGCACGCTGGACACGTCTTTCATAGACTCTCCATTACCGTCCTAATCAGGGCTCGCGACTCCTCGACGGGGAGTGCGTAACCTCGGAGCAGGTCCCAGCGTACGACTTTGTCTCTGACCCTCGCAGCCCTCTCGATCAAGAGACCTTCGCCCGCCGACTCGGTGTAGGCCAGATCCACTCTGTCCTCGAATCCCAGGATGGTGAATTCGCCCCCGAGCCCTGCGTGATAGCCCGATCCGTTCGGAACTACCTGGATCATCGTGTTGATTCGGTCCGATGCCGTGAGCAAGTAATCGAGCTGCTCTCGCATAATGGCTCGGCTGCCCACAACGCGGCGCAACACCGTCTCATCCAACACGAGCCACGTGTGTGGCGGGTTCTCGCGCGTGAGGACCGCCTGCCTCTCCATGCGTTTCGCGGTCAGCTCCGCGACGTTGGTCCCGTCACTGGCAAGGAGGATGGAGCGCGTGTAGTCCTCGGTCTGGAAGAGGCCGTTGATGAGGAGCGCGGAGAAGATGCGGTAGGACGTCGCCTCCTTCTCGTACTCCAGGTACTCCGGGAAGCCGGGCGGCAGGATGAACTGGACCTCGATCTCGCTGGCGAGCTTCCAGTGGCGGTGGAAGGTCCCGTCAGTCTGGAAGAACGTGTCAAGGTCGTGGGCGCTTTGTTCGGAGAGCTTGCGGCCGCTTTCCATCATGCTGATCCATTGAGGGGTGCAGCCCAGGGCGTCGGCCAGTTGTTTGCCCGTCAGCCCGGCCTTGTCGCGCATGCGGCGGAGTTCTCCGCCGAAGAAGACGCGGGCTCGATTCTCAGTCATCGGGAGCCTCCGGGGAGTTCACCAGGGCACTGGTTGATGCGATCTTGGCGCGACTTGACTGGAAGTGTGGAACGGTCGCTAGCTGATTTTTACCTTGGCTGTGAGTGTGATTGCAAGCTTTTCGACGGCGGCAATCGAAAATGGGGCTTCTACATGACGGTATCGGCCAATTTCGGGAGAGTGAGGGAAATGCCCTTCATGTCCGGATGGTTCGGCGAGCGGAGGGACGGCGGGTTCGTCGCGCGGCGGGTCAGCGAGCTGAGCGAGTACCAGCGCTCCAACGGCTGCCTGGCCAGCGTGCGGGCCCGGAACGAGGGCGAGCTGTGGCTGCTGTGCGACGCGCAGACCCGGCTGTCCGAGCGGGTCGCGCTCGCCGAGGCCCTGGGGAGGCGGCCGTGAGCGTCCCCGAGCACGAGGCCCCGGCCGTCGAGTCGTACGTCCGGCTGAGGTCGCTGGAAATGCACCTCAGGGCGCACGGGTTCGCGACGCAGATGGTGGCGGGCTCGCTGGTCGTCCGGAACATGACCGCGCGGAGCCTGTGCGGGTCGGCCGGGGTCGCAGGTGACGTGATCAGCTGCCGCCCGCACGAGGACGACGAGGGGCGCTACTGGTTCTTCACCTCCTGGCAGCAGCCGATCGCGGAGTCCGACCGCATCACCGACGCGCTGGTGATGATCAAGGGTTACCTGGGGGCGCCCGCGTGACGTGCGGCGACGACGGAACGTGGCGCACCGACCCGGCCGCCTACCTCGCCGAGCTGCGGCGCGACTTCCCGGGGTTCGGGATCGTCGCCGATCCGTGGCGTCCCATATGGATGGCGGTTCGAGGCGATGTGTTCATCAAGGCGACGGACGGTGTTGTGCTCCGGCGACGGCTATCGGAACTGTCCGGCGAGTGAGCATCGGGCGTTGGCCAGGTGTTTTAGTTCGGCGGTGCACATCATTAGGTTCCGGGTCGGGATGTGGTGGACGTAGTGGTCCAGGTCGGCGCCCAAGGCGAATACGTGGACGGGGACTCCGGCGGCGCGGCCGGATTCTACGGCTTGGCGCAATGCGGCCAGGACGGCCGGGTGCCGGGTCTGGTAGGTGGCCGATACCAGGTGGTTTCCTCGGTCGGCGGCCAGGTAGAACTGGATCAGGTCCTTGGTGCCGACGAACAGTTCGCTGGCCCCGGATGCGCAGAATTCCGCGGCCGAATGGACGGCGGCCGGGGTCTCGACGAAGACGCCCAGCGGTGTGTCGTATCGCAGGCCGAGGCGGCGGCGGAGGCGCAGGAATTCGTCGCTGTCGTTGATGAAGGGGACGGCGAATCTCACCCGGGCGGCGTCCGCGCCGAGGTGTTCGCGGATGTGGGCGCGGAGCGAATGGAAGGCTTGCGGGTAATGGCGTTCGTGTAGGAGCCAGCGGGCGCCGTGGCGGCCTAGTTCCGGGTTCGGCTCGTCGTCCACGTGTGCGGCGCTCGTGATCTTGGCGGCGTCGTCCGAGCGGAGGTCCAGGAGTCGCATGACGAGGCGTTGGCCGGGGAGCAGCTCATCCACCATCGAGCAGATCTCGGCGGCTATGGCCGCACCGTAGCGCTCGGCTTCGCGGGCGCCCGCGCGGAGGGCGTCGATGGGGCTGAGACCGGCGGCGAAACAGACGAACTCCTCGCGGACGAAGAAGGAACTCGCCTGGTGGACGGGTGGCCTGAGGGCGTTCGTCGATTGGATGTCGGTGGCGTCGGCGATGACCACGCAGATCGACTCGATTTGGTCCAGGGCGGTGGGCCGGAGTGTTGAGGGGTGGGGTGCGGGTTCGGCCTCGCCCAGGATTACTGATTCTCGGTCCAGTAGGACGGTAACCTCGGCGGGAAGGGCGTCCAGGTCGGACGGCTCGATCCGGAGGACGGGGATGCCGCGGGAGCGGCAGAGGGACTGCATGTGCCCGGTCCGGCCGCCTCTCGCGCAGATCACGGCGGAAGAGGCGACGATGGCGTCATAGAGTTCGGGGCCGAGCGAGTCGGCCACCAGAATGGCACCTTGAACCGGTCTTCCGGTGCGATTGCAGGGCCCGTGAACGCTTCGCCTGGGCGAATCGACGAGCAATACCCCGGGCACTTCGCGAGGGCTGGCGGATGTCCTCATGGGGAAAGGCTCGCAGTGCCGGTAACGGGTGCGCACCTTCCCGAATGCCGTGGTGCTTTCCGGCTAATCAGCCTCCCGCGGCTCGTCCAGCCCGAGCAGGGAGCGGAGGTCGCGCGGCGTCACGGAAAGGTCATTGAGCTTCGTCGTCGCGGCCGTGTTCACGGCACGCCGGAGCGCACGGTCCGTGACGCGTCCGTCGCGGACGGAGTGGAGGCATTCCTCGAACCTCACCGTCCAGGCTTCGCGGTCGCGGCGGCGGCGGGCGGCCATTCGGCGCACATCGAGGTCGATCAGGCGAGGAAACGCACTGGCATCGGCGGGGGACGTGTCGTCGAAGCAGGATTCGAGGCTTCGCAGGACGGCGGCGGCGACGCCCACCGAATGGTTCTTGATGGCGGCGAGGTTGAACGCGAACGCGCCCATCCGGCCGTGGCGGACGATCTCGTCGCCCTCGCGCGGGCAGCCGACCACGGAGATCGGGGCGACCGGGACGCCGCACGGGCCGAGGAGGCCGCCGGAGGCGTCCACCTCGACGCCGCGTCCGGTGCGCCCGTGCCGCACGGCGATCCCCTTGCGCAGCAGGTTCTTCCATAAAGGCGAGCCGACCTGCGCGTAGTCGGTTTCGCGGCCGAAGTTGGAGATCACGAGGTCTGCCTCGATCGTCCGCGTCGGGGACGGGCCGGACACCGTCAGCCGCAGGCCGCCGGACGTGGTGCCCACGATCTCGGTGACCTTCCCGGTGGTGCGGACGATCGGTCTCCCGGACTCCAAGGCGGCATCCACGAAATGGGTGATGTAGGCGACGGCGTTCACCCGCAGCGTGGCGAGAAGGCTCCCGTACCCGTCGAGCAGCGCGCGGAGGTCGGACGACGGAACGCGCGCCAAAGCCTCGGGCAGAAACGGCTCCCAGGATTTGGCGACCCGTTCCGTCACCACCGCGCGCGGAACGGCGGGATGGTCGCGGGCGACGATGTCGCAGGCCCGCTGCCATTCGCTCGTCACGCGCCGGACGAGTTCGTCGCGTCCCTCATAAGCGTCGGCGTGCAGTCGCGGAGCGGGCAGGTCGAGCACGTGGTGCCGATGGTCCGAGGGATAGGTGCGGAGTGTCAGGCCGGACCGCGAGATCATGTGGATCGTCCCGGTGTGGCCGCGGCGGAGGAGCAGCGACGCCGAGTCGTACGCGCTCAGCAACGTGCCGACGATGGCGACGACGGCGTCCCGCCGAGTACTGGTAATTCGCTCGATTCCGTCCTTGGAATAGGGGTGCCGCACGAACGCGGGGTGGTCTTTCACACCGGCCGCGAACGGCAGGTCGCGCTCCTCCAGACCCGTCGCCAGCACGACGTGATCGGCCTGGAGCACCGTCCGACCCGGAGAACCCGATAAGGACTCCACGACGACGCCCACCCGGCCGCCGCCGATTTCCAGGTCGACCACTTCGCCGTCGGCTTCGACCAGCGTCACGCCCTTCGCGGCCTCGCGCGCCGCCCCGGCGAGGCGGGCGGCCAGGTAGTCGGCGTAGATCCGGCGGGGCGCGGGCCCCGACTCGGTGAACGTTATACCGCTCCATTCCGGCGGCCAGTCCGCGCGGTCGGCCTCGTTGTTGGCCCAGTCGATGAAATCGTCGACGTCCTCGCGGAACATCGACATGCGTCCGGCCTGGATGTTGAACACGTGGTGCCAGTGGTTGCCCGCCGGGTGGTAGGCGACTCCGGCGCTCCGGTATTCGGGCCGCCGCTCGACCACCACCACCCGCAATGGCTCGCGGGCGAACTGTAAGAGGCGGATCGCGGTGGCGGTACCGCCGAGCCCGGCTCCGACGATGACTACGCTCCGTGGTTCCGAGAAGCCCACCGTGGCCACTCCCGCACACGCCGAACGGTCCGCGACAAAGGGTTGTGCCGGTCGAGCGTATCTCGCATCGTCCCGCCCGCCCAGCGGCAACGGGACCGCGGGCTCAGGACCCAGAGAATTCGTCCGCCAGTTCGCGGTGTTTCGCGGCGGCCTGTCGCGCCTGTGCCGGGGTGACGACGGAGCCGGGCATGGCGCCGAGGCGTTCGACCTCGTCCGCGAAACGGCGCCATCAGGGCGCGGACCGTCCGGAGAGCGGCCCGGGTGGGTATGAAGATCCGGACTACCCCCGTTCGGGGGTGGCGTGGGTCACTCGGGGTGGACACGATCCTGCTACCGGGTGTCCGTGCGGCTACGAGGAGAGAACATGCCCGCAGTCGAGTTCCGGGCGGCGCGCGACTTCCTGCTCGCGCATCGCGACGACTACGCGACCGCGTACGAGAAGTTCCGCTGGCCCGTGCTCACCGGCTTCAACTGGGCGCTGGACTGGTTCGACAAGATCGCCGAGAGCAACGACTCGCCCGCGCTGTGGATCGTCGAGGAGGACGGCTCGGAGGCGCGGTACTCGTTCTCCCAGCTCGCCCGGCGGTCGAACCAGGTGGCGAACCTGCTGCGGCGGTCCGGCGTGCGGCGCGGCGACCGGATCATCCTCATGCTGGGCAACCAGGTCGAGCTGTGGGAGACGGTGCTCGCCGCGATGAAGCTCGGCGCGGTCCTGATCCCGTGTACGCCGCTGCTCGGCGCCGCCGACCTGCGCGACCGGCTGACGCGCGGGAACGCCAAGCACGTCGTGGTCGGCTCGGCGGACGCGGGCAAGTTCGACGACGTCGAGGGCGACTACACGAAGATCGCGGCGGGCGACCCGGTGGACGGCTGGATCCGCTACTCCGACGCCTACGAGGAGGCCGAGAACTTCACGCCCTACGGCCTCACCATGTCGCGGGACACGCTGCTCCTCTACTTCACGTCCGGGACGACGGCGCAGCCCAAGCTGGTGGAGCACACGCACGCGTCCTATCCGGCGGGGCACCTGTCGACCATGTACTGGATCGGCCTAAGACCAGGCGACGTCCACCTCAACATCTCGTCACCGGGCTGGGCCAAGCACGCCTGGAGCAACATCTTCGCCCCGTGGGACGCCGAAGCCTGCGTCTTCATCTTCAACTACACGCGCTTCGACCCCGACCGCCTGCTGGACACCCTCGAACGCTGTGGAGTGTCGAGTTTCTGCGCCCCGCCGACCGTGTGGCGGATGCTGATCCAGGCCGACCTTGGCCGCCTCGCCAACCCGCCCCGCGAGGTGGTCGCCGCCGGCGAGCCGCTCAACCCGGAAGTGATCGAGCGCGTCAAGGAGGCGTGGGGCCGGACGATCCGCGACGGCTTCGGCCAGACCGAGACCACCGTGCAGATCGCGAACACGCCCGGCCAGCCGGTGAAGCCCGGGTCGATGGGACGTCCCGTCCCCGGCTACAAGGTGACGCTGATCGACCCGCTGACCGGCGAGCCCGCCGACGAAGGGGAGATCTGCCTCGACCTGGAGGACCGCCCGCTCGGCCTGATGACCGGCTACCACGGCGACGAGGCCCGCACCGACGAGGCCATGGCGGGCGGCTACTACCACACCGGCGACATCGGCTCCCGCGACGCGGACGGCTACATCACCTACGTCGGACGCGCCGACGACGTGTTCAAGGCGTCCGACTACAAGATCTCGCCGTTCGAGCTGGAGAGCGTCCTGATCGAGCACGAGGCGGTCGCGGAGGCGGCCGTGGTGCCCTCGCCCGACCCGGTGCGCGCGGCGGTCCCGAAGGCGTACGTGACGCTCGCCGCCGGATGGGAGCCGGACGCCGCGACCGCCAAGGCGATCTTCGAGCACAGCCGGGCGCAACTCTCCCCGTACAAGCGGATCAGGCTGCTGGAGTTCGGCGAGCTGCCGAAGACGATCTCCGGGAAGATCCGCCGGGTGGAGCTGCGGACGAGCGAGATCGACAAGCATCCCGCCGGGGACGCCCGTCCCGACGGCGAGTTCCGCGAGGAGGACCTGCGATGACGGCGCTCGCCTACGCGTCCGGCACGGCGACGACGCCGCTGCTCGGCGACACGATCGGCGCGAACCTGGACCGGGTCGTCGCCGCCCACTCCGAGCGGGAGGCGCTGGTCGAGCGGGCGACCGGCCGCCGCTGGACGTACGAGCAGTTCGCCGACGACGTCGAGGCGGTGGCGCTCGGCCTGCTCGACCTCGGCGTCGTGAAGGGCGACCGGGTCGGGATCTGGTCGCCGAACTGCGCGGAGTGGATGCTCGTCCAGTACGCGACGGCGAAGCTCGGCGCGATCCTCGTCAACATCAACCCGGCCTACCGGGTGCACGAGCTGGAGTTCGTGCTGAACCAGGCGGGCGTCCGGACGCTGGTGTCGGCGTCCGCGTTCAAGACGTCCGACTACGCGGCGATGATCGCGGAGGTGCGGCCGAGGTGCGCCGCGCTGCGGGACGTCCTCCTCCTCGGCACCCCGGACTGGGACGCGCTCCTCGAATCCGGCCGGGAGAGCGACCCCGGCGTCCTCGCCGACATCGGCCGGACGCTCACCGCCGACGACCCGATCAACATCCAGTACACGTCAGGGACGACGGGCTTCCCCAAGGGCGCGACGCTCTCGCACCACAACATCCTGAACAACGGCTACTTCGTCGGCGAACTGTGCGGCTACGACGAGGAGGACCGCATCTGCGTGCCGGTGCCGTTCTACCACTGCTTCGGGATGGTGATGGGGAACCTCGCGTCCACGAGCCACGGCGCGTGCGTCGTGATCCCGGCCCCGGCGTTCGACCCGAAGGCGACGCTGGAGGCGGTCGCGGCGGAGCGGTGCACGTCGCTGTACGGGGTGCCGACGATGTTCATCGCCGTCCTGAACGAGCCGTCGCTGGACGGCCTCGACCTGTCCGGCCTCCGCACCGGGATCATGGCCGGGTCGCCGTGCCCGGTCGAGGTGATGAAGCAGGTCATCGACCGGCTCGGAATGAGCGAGGTCGCGATCTGCTACGGGATGACGGAGACGTCCCCGGTGTCGACGCAGACCCGCGCGGGCGACTCGCTCGACCGGCGCGTGTCCACGGTCGGACGGGTGCTGCCGCACCTGGAGGTGAAGGTGATCGACCCGGAGACAGGCGTCACCGTCCCGCGCGGCGTGCCCGGCGAGTTCTGCACGCGCGGCTACTCGGTGATGCTCGGCTACTGGGACGAGCCGGAGAAGACCGCCGAGGCGATCGACGCGGCCCGCTGGATGCACACCGGCGACCTCGCCGTGATGGACGACGAGGGCTACGTCAACATCACCGGCCGCATCAAGGACATGGTGATCCGGGGCGGCGAGAACGTCTATCCGCGCGAGATCGAGGAGTTCCTCTACACCCATCCGGACATCGTGGACGCGCAGGTCATCGGCGTCCCGGACGAGAAGTACGGCGAGGAGCTCATGGCCTGGGTGCGGCTCCGCGAGGGCGTGCCCGGGATGACGGCGGCGGAGCTGCGCGCGTTCTGCGAGGGCAAGCTCGCGCACTTCAAGATCCCGCGCTACGTGCACGTCGTGGACGAGTTCCCGATGACCGTCACCGGGAAGATCCGCAAGGTGCAGATGCGCGCCGAGGCCGTGGACATCCTCGGCCTCACCGACAGGTAGCGGTCACCACCGCACGGCGGAGATGTCCACGGGCCGGGGACGCAGGGCGCGGGTGCGCTCGGCCAGCCCGTGCAGGCGTCGGCGCATCTCCTCCGCCGGAAGGCGCTTGCGGTCTCCGTGTCCGGGCAGCAGCCACTCGAAGGTGAGCCGGTCGGCCGTCCGGGTCAGCGACGCGGCCAGTTCCTCGATGGAGTACCAGGTGACGGTTTCGGCGACCTCGATGTCCGCCGTGGTCCGCGACCAGTAGAAGCTGTCGCCGCTGAAGCAGAACCGGTCGTCCACCAGGTAGAGCACGCTGCCCTCGGTGTGCCCGGGAAGCGGATGGACGATCACGCCTTCGGCGATCTCCATCGGTTCGACGCCGCGGATGACCTGGTCGGCGTCCGGGGCGGCGTCGAGGTCGCCCTCGTGGATCCAGAGCCGGGCCCCGAACCGGTCGGCGAAGCGGCGGCCGTGCGCGGCGTGGTCCCGGTGGGTGAGCAGGACGTCGCTCACCCGTCCCAGCTCCGCGAGCCGGGCCGCCACCGGCTCCGCCCAGCGCGGCGTGTCGATCAATAAGTTCCCGGTGGGGCGGCGCACCAGGTAGGAGTTGGCGCCCGCGGTCCGCCGGGAGTTGTGCCCGCACAGGTGGACGCCGTCGTCCAGGCGCGCGGGGTAGGGGTCGAGCGCCTGATCCAGCGGCCCCGCCGAATGCCGGATGGACCGGGTGTGGCAGGCGAAGGCCGCCGCGTGCAGCGCGGCGCGCTCGGCCTCGTCGCGCGGCTGCCGCAATAACACCGAACGGCCGTCGCGCTCGCCGACCAACTCCGGAGCGATTTGCCGGGCCACGTCACAGTTGGTGCAGCGCGTGTCGATGAACCATCCGTTGTCCATTGCAGTCCCCTTCGTCGCGTTCCGCCCACGGTGTCGTACCCCGCCGCGTGCGCCGCCACCCGAGGACGCCCGCTGATCGCGCGGCGCCCTTTTCACCCGCACGACTTTCCGGACACGCCTCCGGCGGGGCATGCTCTCCCCATGGCTGCGCGACCGGGGGACCTGGGAGATTCTCGATCGGGACGAATACCCGACGACGCGGGCGCCGTCCGGTCGGCGGTGCTGGCGCTGCACCGCACGACCGGCCTTCCCGTCGTGTTCGGCGGCGCCGTGTCGTCCGCCGCGCGGGACCGCCTGCGCATCACCGAGCTGGTCGGCAACACCACCGACTCGCTGAACGGGCTCGTCGTCCACAACGGCAACGGGCTCGGCGGCAAGGCCATGGCGATGGGACGCCCGCTCTGGGTGAGCAACTACCCGTGCTCGGCGTCGATCAGCCACGACTACGACAAGCCGGTCGGACGCGAGGGGCTGCTGTCGATCCTCGCGGTGCCGATCGTCGTCCGGCGCCGGGTGCGCGGCGTCCTGTACGGGGCGCTGCGGGAGCCGCTGTCGCTGGCCGACCGGGTGGTGGGCGCGGCCGTCCAGGCGGCCCGCGACCTCGAACAGGACCTCGCCGTCCGCGACCGCGCCGACGAGACGCTCGCCCGCGCCCGGCCCGCCACGTCGTCCGCCCGCTGGGAGGAGGTGCGGGCCGTCCACGCCGAGCTGCGCGCCCTGGCCGACGAGGTCACCGACGAGCCGACCCGCGAACGCCTCCGCCAGGCGTCCCTGCGCCTCGCCGCCGCCGGACTGAACGACGCCCCGGACACGTCCCCGCGTCCCGCCCTCTCACCCCGCGAGCTGGACGTCCTCTCCTACGTGGCGATCGGCTGCACCAACGCCGAAGCCGCCGCCCGCCTCGGCCTCCTCCCCGAAACGGTGAAGAGCTACCTGCGCTCCGCGATGCGCAAGCTGGACAGTCACACCCGCCTGGAAGCGGTGACCACAGCCCGCCGCACCGGCCTCCTCCCCTGACCGTCGCGGCGGGCGGTGCGGTGTCCGGCGAACGCGGCGCAGGCGGCGGCGACCGCCGTGGCGGTGAAGGCGAGCATGACGATGGTGAAGGCGTGGGCGGGATTGCCGGGGACGCCTAGGTAGAGGGCGCCGAAGGCGGCTACGCCGGTCACTCCGGCCAGTTGGAAGTTGGTGTTGATCAGGCCGCTGAGGTCGGCGGCCTGGCTCGGCGGGACGGCGGACGTGAGGCGTCCCAGCTGGGGGGCGAAGCCCAGGCCCAGGCCGAGGCCGCCGAAGCCGAGGAGGGCGACCAGCGCCGCTCCGTCCGGGTGCGTGAGGCCGATCGTCAGGTAGACGGACCCTAGGAGGACGTATCCGGCGACCGGTGCCCATGCGGGGAGACGCGGTGTCAGCGGGCCTGCTACCCCGAACGCGGAGACCCAGGACACGAGCACCAGGCCGGAGAACAGGGCGCTTCGGCCTAGGCCCTGTTGGAGGTAGAGGGCCAGGACGAACAGCATCGCGAAGTACGTTCCGGTCGCCGCGGCGAGGGCGGCGAGCGTCCATGACACGACGGGACGCGCGAGCACGGAGAGGTCGAGGAGGGGCGCGGCCACGCGGCGCTGGCGGCGGACGAAGAGGGCGAAGACGGCCGGGCAGGTCGCGAGGGACGCCCACGTCCAGGCGGGCCAGCCCGTCTCGCGTCCGAATACCAGCGGGACGACCACGAGCAGGACGGCCGACGACAACAGGACCACGCCGACTACGTCCAGCTTGGGCTTCGCGCCGCGTGGGTCCGGGGGCAGCAGCCGTAGGCCAGCGATGAACAGGACGAGCCCCACCGGCACGTTGACCAGGAAGATCGGGCGCCAGCCCAGCCCGGCCAGGTCCGCCGACACCAACACGCCGCCGAGCACCTGGCCCGCGACCGCGCCGCCCGACAGGGCGACCGCGAAGAGGCCCTGCGCCCGCGCGCGTGCCCGTCCGGTGAAGTGGAGCTGGATGCCGGACAGCACCTGCGGCACCATCACCGCCCCGGCCGCGCCCTGCGCGAGCCGCGCGGCGATCAGGACGCCGGTGGACGGGGCCAGCCCGCAGGCGAGCGACGCGAGCGTGAACCCGGCGAGGCCGAGCAGGAACATCCGGCGGTGGCCGCGCGCGGCGCCGAGGCGGGCGCCGGTGACCAGCAGGACGGCGTACGCCAGCGGGTAGCCGGACACGACCAGTTCGAGCGCGCCGCCGGACGGCCGCAGCCCGTCCTGGACGGCGGGCGCCGCGACGTTCACGACCGCGACGTCGACGTTGACCATGAACTGGCCGGCGAGCAGCACCGCCAGCATCCCGGCGGCGGGGGTCTTGGAGATCACGGACGGTGGAACCCCGTCCGCCCCCGGACGGTTGCACGGCGGTGCGCCGGGAGGTACCGCGGGGCCGCGCGGTGTTCCCGGGGATCGGGCCCGGCGACGGGGTCAGCGCGTACGTGCGGCGGCGCGCGTCGTCCAGTACAGATCGGCCCCCGTGGCGCACTGCCTGGACGGAACGCTCACCCCACGCCGGCTGCGCCGGGCCGTGATCGTTCGGCCGTCCCGCCTCGTCCGGGCGGGGACGTCCGTCCCCCGATATACGCAGAAAACCGTAACATCTCGGCGAACAACATTGTTCATGGATTGCTCCGTAAATGGGTTACCTCGGCGGCCCGCATCCCGTTGGTAGCTTGTGCCTGTGGACTCCGACGGCTACACCTCGCTGCCGCGCGGCCGTCATCACCTCACGCGCGAACAGGTCTCGGCCTCCCAGCGGGAGCGGATGCTCCAGGGCATGACGGACGCGGTCGGGGAAAAGGGCTATGCCCGCACCTCGGTCGCCGACGTGCTGAAACGCGCGCACGTGTCCCGCGAGACGTTCTACGAGCACTTCAGCGACAAGCAGGCGTGCTTCCTCGCCGCCTACCAGGCCGCCGCCGACCGCATCGTCGGGGTCGTCAACGACGCGCTCGCCGACACCGGCGTGCCCGTGATGGGACGGCTCGAGGCCGCGCTCCGCGCGTACCTGCGCGAGCTCGCCGCCGACGGGGGCGCGGCCCGCACCTTCCTGCTGGAGGTGTACGCGGCCGGGCCCGCCGCGGCGGCGCTCCGGTTCCGGGTGCAGCGCGGCTTCGTCGAGCTGATCGCGACCCTGCTGATCGAGGACGAGCGGTTCCGCGCGCAGCCCGACCCCGAGTTCGCCTGCGGGATGCTGATCGGCGGGATCGCCTCGATGGTGACCGGCAAGGTCGCGCTGGGCGAGCACGCCACGCTGCCGAAGCTGTGCGCGCCGATCCTCGCCCACGTGAGCGCCCTCCTCGACCACTAGCCGTCAGATGAAGGTGCTGAGCAGCGCCGCCGTCGCGAAGCCGACGACGGACAGGATCGTCTCCAGCACCGTCCACGTCTTCAGGGTGTCGCGCACCGACATGTTGAAGTAGCGGGAGATGATCCAGAACCCGCCGTCGTTGACGTGCGAGGCGATGATCGACCCGGCCGAGATGGCGATGGCGATCAGCGCGACGTGCGGGTCGGAGTAGTCGTGGTCCTTGACGAGCGGCGCCACGATCCCGCCGGTCGTCACGATCGCGACGGTCGCCGAGCCCTGCGCGAGCCGCAGCCCGCAGGCGATCAGGTAGGCGAGCACGATGACGGGCAGCCCGGCGTCCGAGAGCGTGGTGGCGAGCGCCTTGCCGACGCCGGTCGCGGACACGACCGCGCCGAAGAACGCGCCGCCGCCGATGACCAGCAGGATCATGCCGATCGGACGGAGCGACCGCGTCGCGAGGTCGGACAGCTCCGCCGCCGGGACGCCGCGCCGGATGCCGAGCAGGTACATGGCGAGCAGCACCGCGATCGTGAGCGCGACGACCGGGTTGCCGAGGAAGGTGAGGGTGGGCAGCGCCGGGCTGTCCTCCCACCAGACGGTCCCGAACGTGGCGAGCAGGATCAGCACGAGCGGGATCGCGATGATCAGCCCGACCAGGGCGAGGGACGGCTCGGGCTCCGCCTCGTCCTTCTCCTTCTCGGTCTCGGCGGTGACGTACTCCTCCGGCACCTCGACGAAGACGCGCTTGCCGATCCACGCGCCCCACGCGACGCCGGAGACGAGGAACGCCGGGATGCCGCAGATCAGGCCGAACACGATGAGCCAGCCGAGCGGGACTTCGAGCAGCCCGGCGGCGGCGACCGGCCCCGGGTGCGGCGGCAGGAACGCGTGCGTCATCGACAGCCCGGCGAGCAGCGGCAGCGCGTAGAGGACGAGCGACCGTCCGCCCCGCCGCGCGGTGATGTAGACGAGCGG
Organism: Actinomadura chibensis NBRC 106107; assembly: GCF_001552135.1. Classification (GTDB taxonomy): domain Bacteria; phylum Actinomycetota; class Actinomycetes; order Streptosporangiales; family Streptosporangiaceae; genus Spirillospora; species Spirillospora chibensis. The sequence continues at coordinate 110,988 of NZ_BCQP01000048.1, forward strand.
CGCCAGGACGAAGATGCCGACGTCAAAGAAGACGGGGATGCCGAAGATGAGCCCGGCGAGGCCCATCGCGAGGGGCGCGCCGCGTTCGCCCGCGACGCCCAGCAGGCGGCGGGTCAGGACGTCCGCGCCGCCGGACCGCTCCAGGACGGCGCCGAGGATGGTGCCGAGCCCGACGATCGGCGCGATGTGCCCGAGCAGCCCGCCGAAGCCCTTCTCCAGCACCGACTCCTTGGAGCTGAGCGCGGTGCCGACGATCTCCTCGACGCTCAGCCCGGCGGCGAGCGCGAGGGCGAGTCCGGAGACGAGCAGCGCGATGAACGGCTCCAGCTTGACCTTGATGATGAGGAACAGCAGGACCGCGATCGACGCGGCGCAGAGCAGCAGCAGGCCGCCTGTCTCGTGTTGCAGCCAATGGACCATGGGGGTGGGCCCTCTCGGTTGGCGGGGGGTGGGGGGAGTCGAAGGGTCAGCGGGTCGTGCCGTCTGGGGAGCGGCGGAGGGAGCGGCCGGGCAGCGCGCCGGTGCGGCGCCCGTCGGCGACGACGGCGGTCCCGGCGACGAACACGTGCGGGACGCCCTCGGCCTGCCGCTTCGGGTCGTCGAAGGTGGCGGCGTCGCGGACGGCCGCCGGGTCGAACAGGACGAGGTCGGCGTGGTATCCGGGCCGGATCAGCCCGCGCCGGTCGAGGCGCAGCCGCCGCGCGGCGCGCCCGGTGAGGTGGGAGACGCACTCTTCGAGCGAGAGGACGCCCAGCTCGCGGACGTAGTGCCCGAGGTAGCGCGGGAACGTCCCCCACGCGCGGGGGTGCGGCTTCGCGGCGGCGAGGAGCCCGTCGCTGCCGCCGGTGTGGCACGGGTGCCGCATGATCGCCCGGACGTTCTCCTCGTGCCCGACGTGCTGGAGGATCGTGGTGGCGAGGTCGTCGGCGACGAGGCGCTCGCGGTAGACCTCGAACGGCGCGCGGCCGGATTCCGCGGCGAGCTGGGCGATCGTCCGTCCGACGACGGCGGGGTCGGGGGAGCCGGAGATCTCGATCGTGTCCCATTCGGCGGGGACGCCGTGGCAGCCGTCCGAGCCCTCGACCTCCATCGCGTGCCGGATCTCGGCCTGCCCGGCGGGGTCGGCGAGCCGGGCGAGCAGCGCCTCGGGGCCGCCCGCCGACGCCCAGCTCGGCAGCAGCGCGGCGAGCGTCGTGGAGCCGGGCAGGTAGGGGTAGGTGTCGAGCGTGATGTCGCAGCCCGCGGCGATGGCGTCGTCCAGGAGGCGGAGCAGGTCGGGGGCGCGGCCGCGGTTGACGCCGAAGTTCATGGTCGCGTGCGCGAGGTGCAGCGGGCAGCCGGACCGCCGCGACAGCTCGACCATCTCGGCGTACGCCTCCAGCGCGCCCGCGCCGTAGGAGCGGTGGTGCGGCGCGTAGAAGCCGCCGAGGGACGCGACGACGCGGCACAGCTCGGTTAACTCGTCGTCGTCCGCGTACATGCCGGGCACGTAGGTGAGCCCGCTCGACATTCCGACCGCGCCGTCGCGCATTCCGTCCGCGACGAGTTCGCGTTGCCGGTCGAGTTCGGCGGGGGTGGGCGGACGGTCGTCCCATCCCATCGCGAGCATCCGGACCGTGCCCTGCGGGACGAGGTAACACGCGTTGACCGGGACGCCTTCGTCCAGGCGGTCGAGGTATTCGCCGACCGTCCGCCAGTTCCAGTCGAAGCCGGGCGGGTCGCCGTTCCATCCGGCGATGGTGCGGCGGATCTCGGCGAGGGTCGTGTCGTCGGCGGGGGCGTAGGAAAGGCCGTCCTGGCCGATGACTTCCGTCGTCACGCCTTGGCCGACCTTGGCGAGGTGCTCGGGGTCGGTGAGAAGTGCCAGGTCGGAGTGGGCGTGCATGTCGATGAAGCCGGGCGCGAGGACGAGCCCGTCCGCGTCGAGCGTCGTCGTCCCGGTCAGTCCGGCGCCGATATCGGTGATGCGGCCTTCGTCGATCGCGACGTCGGCCACCCGGCCGGGGGCGCCGGTGCCGTCCACGACGACCGCGCCTCGGATCACCGTGCCGGGCATTTCAGAACCACGTCCTGATGAGGTCGACCACGACCGGGTTCTCGGCGTCGGCGTCGTCCACGACCGGGATGAGCGTCCATTTGTCCATCGCGGTGCACGGGTGCGACAGCCCGAGCCTGACCACGTCTCCGATTTCCACCGACGAGTCGACAAGGAAGGTGTGCTGGTCGTTCATCGCCGTGGACCGCGCGTTCTCCACCGGCCCGGCGCCCTTTCCCCTGACGAACTGCGGTTCGGGCAGGCCCTCGTCGAAGGGCAGGTCGCGTTTGCCCGCGTCGAGCAGGGCGAGGGCGGGCTCGGGCTTCGACACGACCCGCGCCCAGCCGTGCATGGCCGACCGCAGCGGCGCGTCGCCCGTCCCGCGCGAGAACGGCGAGATCTCCCGGTAGAAGCCGTCGTCGTGGACGATGTACGCGCCCGACCGCAGCACCACCTGCCCGCCGGTCGCGCCGAGGACGTCCACGACCTGGTCGAAGAAGGCGCTGCCGCCCGCCGTCACGAACGGCTCGTCCGTCTCGTAGTCGAGGCCGCCGAACAGGTTCGCCATCCGGCGCAGGTAGGCGTCGACCGCGTGGCGCCCCGCGTCGGACGCGTCGTGCGCGAGCGCGCCCTCGTAGCCCGCGAGCCCGGCGAGGCGGAGCGTCTGCGCCTCGCGCACCGCGGCGGCGAGGGCGCGGGCGTCGCCGTCGTCCCGGACGCCGGTCCGGCCGTGCGGCCCGCCCAGCTCGACGCACACGTCGACCGGACGCTGCGCGCGGGCGGCGCGGAGCGCGTCGTCCATCAGCTCGACCGTGCGCGGCGAGTCGACCCACGACACGAACTCGAACTCCGGGTGCTCGTCCAGCTCGGCGCCGAGCCAGGCGAGGCCCGCCGGGTCCAGCAGCGCGTTCGCTAGCATCACCCGGCGGACGCCGAACGCGCGCGCGACGCGGATCTGCGGCAGGTTCGCGACCGTGATCCCCCACGCGCCCGCGTCGAGCTGCCGCCGCCAGAGCTGCGGCGCCATCGTCGTCTTGCCGTGCGGGGCGAGCGCGACCCCGGCGGCGTCCGTCCAGCGGGCCAGCGCGCCGACGTTGTGATCGAGCGCGCCCGCGTCGAGCGTCATCAGCGGGGTGCCGAAGTCGGAGAGCGGGACGCGGGCGGCGCGCAGCTCCGCGACCGTCGTCCCGTGCGCGGACACCGGGACCGCCTTGAAGCGCCAGTCGAGCCGCTCGTCGCTGAGCGCGTCGACCGCCGCCCCGTCGATCGCCTCACCGGACCTGGTCGCGACCATCTTGACCTCCGATGTTGCACAATGTGCAACGATAATTGCGCCTTGCGCCGATGTGGTTGTAGCATCGCGGCCGGTGATCGGTCAACGATCCGGGCCCTCCGAAAAGGAGAGGGGGAACGGTGAGCCAGAGCCTCGGCCGCGCCCTCGCCATCCTCGGTGAGCTGGGCGAGGGGCCGCGCGGACTCGACGAGCTGGCCGCGAAGATCGGCGTCCACAAGACGACGGTGCTGCGGCTGCTGCGCACCATGCAGGACGAGGGTTTCGTGCACGGCGACGCGAACCACCGCTACCACCTCGGGTCCCGGCTGTTCGCGCTCGCGGGGGCGGCGCTGGAGCAGCGCGGCGTCCGCGACGTCGCCGCCCCGCACCTCGCGCGGCTGAACGACGACACGGGCGAGACCGTCCATCTCGGCGTGTACGAGGGCGGAAGCGTCGTCTACCTCGACAAGTACGACTCGCGGCACGCCATCCGCATGTACTCGCGGGTCGGGCTGAGCATGCCGCTGCACGCCACCGCGATCGCCAAGGTCCTGCTCGCCGACCTGCCCGAACCGCGCCGCCGCCGCGTCGCCGACGGTATCGAGTACACCCGGTTCACCGAGCACACCGTCACCGGCCCGGCCGAACTGCTCGACGAGCTGTCCCGCGTCGCCGCCCAGGGCTACGCGCTCGACGACGCCGAGCACGAGACGTTCATCCGCTGCATCGCCGCGCCCGTCCGCGACGCGACCGGACGGGTCGTCGCCGCCGTCTCCATCTCCGTGCCCGCCGTCGTCCTCGACCGGGACGGCGTGCTCGCCCTGCTCCCCCGCCTGCTGGAGACCGTCCGCGCCGTCTCCGCCGACTGCGGCCACGCCGAGGGCTAGCGCGTGAGGCGCCCGGTCGCGACCAGCTCCAGCGTGATGAGCACCGCGACCGACTCGACGGCGAGCAGCCCGACCAGCACGAGGAGCTGGACCGCGCCCGCCTCCACCGGGTCCGCGCCGCCGAGCAGGACGCCGACGAACGCGCCCGGCAGCGTGACGAGCCCGACCGTCCGGGTCTGGTCGAGGACGGGGAACAGCGCCAGCGCCGCCGCCGGACGGCACAGTTCGAGGGCCGCGTCCCGGGGCGGGAGGCCGAGCGCGAGCCCGCCCTCGTACTCGCCGCGCCGCAGCCTCAGCTCGTCGAGCGCGCGGCGCCCGGTCAGCCCGGTCGCCGACATCGCGCCGCCGATGAAGATCCCCGCGATCGGCAGCACGGACACCGTCCGGTGCGGCACCAGCGCCGTCGCCAGCAGCAGCCCGAGGACGGGGCCGACACCCGCGACGATCGGCAGCGCCGTCCACCACGCCCGCCCGCGCACCGAGCCGGTGACACGGCGTCCGGACGTGGCCGCCGCGATCACGACCATGCCCGCGATGAACGCCGCCGTCAGCCCCGCGCTGCGCAGCACGGCGGCGATGAGCAGCGACACCGCGGTGAGCTGGACGGCCGCCCGCAGCGCCACGACCAGCATGTCCCGGCCGAGGCCGAGCGCGCCGACCCGGACGAGCAGCGCGGCCGCCGACGCGAGCGCGACCAGCACGATCGCGAGCGCCGGTCCGACCGCCGGACCCGCGCTCACCTGCGCACCTGTCCGCCCATTCGGGCCGAAGATCCCATAGCGTTCTCCTACCCCGCTAAACCTCGATAGCGTGGGACTTGTGGAGGTTGACCCGGCCGCCTTGGCGACTCATCTGACCCGCCGCAGGGCGCTCTGGCTGATGGGTGCGGCGGGCCTGACCGCGCTCGGTTCGGACGGCGTCCATCCGCACGGCGGAACCCGGCACGTACCGCCCACGGCGGCGACGCCCCGGGCCCGTCCCGTCATCCATCCGACCCCCACCCCGACACCGACTCCGACGCCGACCGCGCGGCCCGCCTCCTGGACGCCGGTGAAGCTCACCGCGGCCGAGACCCCCGTGCGCGAGCTGACCGAGCTGTCGCCCCCGCCGCCGCCGAAGTCGATCGCGCTGACCATCGACGACGGCCCGAACCCGACCTGGACGCCGCGCATCCTCGACCTCCTCGCCGAGCACGGCGTGCACGCCACGTTCTTCGTCATCGGCGAGCAGGTGGAGGAGTACCCGAAGCTCACCCGCCGCATCACCGACGCGGGCCACCAGATCTGCAACCACACCGAGACGCACCCGATCACCATCGCCGGGCTGCCGCGCAAACGCGTCCGCAAGGAGATCCTCGACGCGCAGAGCCGGATCTCGGACGTGACGGGCGTCGTCCCGCAGTTCTTCCGGTCGCCGGGCGGGGCGTGGTCGAAGACCGTCCTCGAACTGACCGCCGAGCACGGCATGATCCCCATCGACTGGGCCGTCGACCCGCGCGACTGGGCCCGGCCCGGCGTCGCCCACATCCGCCGCGAGCTGCTGAAGGGCAAGGACGGCGACATCCTCCTCTGCCACGACGGCGGCGGCGACCGGTCGCAGACACACCGGGCACTGAAGGCAGCCATACCCAAGCTGAAGAAGCGCGGGATGACCTTCGTAGCTCTTTAATTCCCAGGGGGGCGACCCCCTGGAACCCCCGTCAGTCGCGAGGGGCTGTGTTTGCCCAGGGGGGCGACCCCCTGGAACCCCCGTCGGTCGCGAGGGACTGTGTTTGCCCAGGGGGGCGACCCCCTGGAACCCCCGTCGGTCGCGAGGGGCCGTTTCCCGTTCCGCGTTCGCGGCCCGGGAAACGGCCCCTCGCTCCTCGGGTCGTGCGGCC
>NZ_BCQP01000049.1 GCF_001552135.1 Actinomadura chibensis NBRC 106107
GGAAAACAAACGGGAACCAGTTTGTTAAGTGAATATTGCTCCGAGCTTGGCTGTTCGGACGCTAGGTTTGCCCGCCCCGTGTGGGGTGGTGCGTTGGGCGTTCGGTGGTTTTGGCGGAGGGGAAACACCCGGTCCCATCCCGAACCCGGAAGTTAAGCCCTTCAGCGCCGATGGTACTGCATGGGAGACTGTGTGGGAGAGTAGGACACCGCCGGACATTTATTAAGGGGAGGCCCCGCCGTTATCGGCGGGGCCTTCCTCATTTCTAGGGTTGTGTTGCTCGCGGACGCTGGATTGGGTCAGACGGTGAATCGCCTAGAGATCGAAGTCGTCGCACCGGACGAACACTCAGACGACCTCGTCACGACGAAGCTGCTCATCGACGGGCGGGACATCATCGCAGAAGCCTTCGACGCCGGCCCCGCAGAAGACCCCGATCGTCTACTCGGCTCACTGCGTCCTGGCAGTGGCGTCAACACGGTGCGTTTGGCTGAGGCTCGATGCACGGAAGAGTGCTGTGGCGCGCTCTATGTACGAGTTCGGAGGGACGGGAACACGGTCGTCTGGGACGGCTGGCGAAACCCCGACAAGCCCGCCCTCGCCCTGGACACGTTCCGCTTCGACGCAGCCGCATACCTGGCTGAACTCCGACGTGCCGAGAGCGAACGCGATTGGGAATGGCCCGGCCGCGTGGTCGCGCGCCTCCTTCGCGAGGAACTGCGGGGACGCCCCGATATTCTCGCCCGCTGGACAAGTGAACTCGCCTTCGTCGAATGCCTTCCGTGGGAGCGCCGCGAGGTGCGCGTCTCCTTCTTCACGCCTCGGCTGCCCGCGGGGCCGTCCGCCCGTGACGCCTTGTGGAGTCAGTATCTGTTCCGGCTGGACGTGACAGAGGCCGACCCGCAAGAGCAGGCGGCCGAAGCCATTGCCGGACTCCTCGAAAGTGACCCCCGCTTGCGAGCAGAGCGCGTCGGCGGCACCCACCAGAGACCTCCAGAAGATGACGTGCTCTGACCCGCCCGAATTCCCGAAGCTCAGCCCGTCTACGCGAACGCGTTGAAGACGGCCTCTGGGGCGTCTCGTTTCGTGTAGAGGCTCCAGGCGGCGTCCGCGAGGGTGTCCGGGTTGAGTGTGCCGACGACCATTCCGTCCAAGTGGTCGGGCTGCGAGGTGACCATTTGGTGGATGTCACCGCGCTCGATCAGGCCGCCGATGGTGAGCGTCCCGGCGTAGACGCCTTGGTCCGCGAGGGCCGCGTTGAGGGTCAGCGCGTAGTTCCGCAATGCGGCGGACGAGATCGCCAGGTTCCCGATCGCGGGCATGGGGACGACCGAGCTCAGCCCACCGGCGAACAGCAGCCCGCCGTCGCCGCGCTTCACCATCCCGGGCAGGACGGCGCCGACGGTCTCGATCGCCGGGTACACCCAGCTCATCGCTTCCTTGGCGGCGGCGACGTCGGTGGACGTGATGGGTGCCGGGCGCGCGGCGGGGTCCGCGGCGCCGGGGCCGTAGTAGACGGCGTCGATCCCACCATGCCGTTCGGTGATCGTGTGCAGTGCGGCGAGCAGGGCGTCCCGGTCGCGGACGTCGGCCGGATGGGACGTCGCCTCGATGCCCGCGTCCGCCAGCGCGGAGACGTAACCGGCATGCCGGGCGCCGTTCCGCGAGACGAGCGCGATCCGGTGGCCTTCACGGCCGAAGCGGTGCGCGATCGACATGCCGAGGCCGGGCCCGACACCGATGACGACGGTCGTTGCTGACATGACGCGAAACCTCCATGCACTCAACTTGAGGAGGCCCTCAAGTTAGCACATAACTTGAGGGTGCCCTCAAATTCATAGGATGGGGGTATGGCCGAGACGACGAGACCCCGCAGGGCCGACGCCGCGCGCAACCGGGAGAGACTTCTCGCCGCGGCCGCCGCCGTCTTCGGCGAGCGCGGGCTCGACGCTCCGCTGGAGGAGGTCGCGCGCCGCGCCGGAGTCAGCATCGGCACGCTCTACAACCATTTCCCGGCCCGCGAGGACTTCTTCGACGCGATCTTCCCCGAGCGGCTCGCCAAGCTGGACCGGATCGCGGAGGCCGCGCTGTCCGACCCCGACCCATGGAACGGCTTCGTCGTCTTCATCGAGGGCCTCTTCGCCCTGCAGGCCGAGGACCGCGGGCTCAACGACGCGCTGGTCCGGCGCTTCCCGCTCGCGGCCGAGGTCAGCGCGGCATGCCAACGCGGCTTCGCGAACCTGGTCGAGATCATGGCGCGAGCCAAGGCGTCCGGGCAGCTCCGCGACGACTTCGAGGCGTCCGACGTCGCGACGCTGATGTGGGCGATGTCGCAGGTCATCCGCGAGTCGATCGACGTCGCGCCGGACGCCTGGCGGCGCTGCCTCGCCTTCTACCTCGACGGCCTGCGCGCGACCGCCGCGCACCCGATCGACGTCCGGCCGCTGACCGAGGAACAGATCGACCGCAGGCACGACGGGCCCCGATGACCCCCGAGGCCCGGCCGCTCAGCCGGATTCCAGTGTTTCCAGCAGGGACGCCACGGCGGCCAGGTCGTTCTCGCTGAAGACGCGGATCCCCTCGCGTTCGAGCAGCGCCGTCGTCACACCCTCGCCCGGGATCGACGTGCCCGTGAAGGTGCCGTCGTAGACGCGGTTGCTGCCGCAGGACGGGCTGCCCTCCTTGAGCAGTGCGATGCGCGCGCCGGTCCGCCGGGCCGCGTCGAGCGCCTGGCGGGCGCCGCGCAGGAACTCGGCGGTCACGTCGGCGCCGCCGTCGGTGCGGACGCGGGCCGTCCCGTCCAGGACGGCGTGCCCGTCGCCGCCGACGATCTCGGCCGGTGGGCGCGGCACGGACAGGCCGCCCGACACCTCGGGGCAGAACGGGACGAGCCGCCCCTCGGTCCGCCACCGTTCGACGAGCTCCCCGCCGACCGGTTTCGCCGCGCCGTCGTAGCGGACGGGCCGTCCGACGAGGCAGGAGCTGACCAGAATGCGTTCCACGCACCCCAGCCTATGCAGGTCGAGCGAATGTCTTACCTCCCGCGACGGCCCCGGCGAATAGTGGAGGGCGACCCCCGTCCGCCGGGAGCCCGGCATGGCCCTTCTCGGCTGTCCACTTCTGGAGGCGAACCGTGCGCGCCGTCCTCGCGGCACGGTCGCGGTTTCTGGGCGCTGTTCGTCGGTTTCCACACGACGTTTCTCGTCCAGTACTGGCTGGGTGCGGAAGGGATGCCGCGACGCTACGCGGACGAGTTCACCGCGCTGAACCGGGTGTCCAGCGCGGGCGCCTTCCTGCTCGGCGTGTCGACGCTGTTCTTCCTCTACACCGGACGGCAAGGCATGCCACGCCGGTGGACGTCGACGATCCCACGGCAATTCCCTGGAATGGGCGACGTCAGCTGCGGATGCGGTTCACCGCGAGCTGGGCGACGCGGACGGCCGCGCCGGGGCTGAGCCGGACGCCGCGCCACGCCAGCCGCCCGTGCGCGGGCGCGACGATGAGCGCCTGGTTGCGGGCGACGCCGCGCATGATGTCGCGGGCCAGCTTCTCCGCCGTGTAGAGGCGCGGGGACGCCTTCGCGATGTCGCCCGTGGCGTCGCCGCTCATCGGTGTCTCGGGCAGGTCCGGGTTGACGTTGTGCAGCAGCGGGGTGTCGACGAAGCTCGGGCAGACGACGCTGACCTTCACGCCGCGTCCGGCCGCCTCGGCGCGCAGCCCGAGGGACAGCCCGACGACGGCGTGCTTGGTCGCCGTGTACGGGATCCCGATCGGCATCGGGACGAGCCCCGCCAGCGACGCGGTGTTGACGATGTGGCCGCGTCCCTGCTCCAGCATGATCGGGTAGGCGGCGTGGACGCCGTGCACGACGCCCTTGAGGTTGATGTCGATCGCGCGGTTCCAGTGGTCGAGCGTGAGCTCCTCGGCGAGGCCGCCGATGGCGATCCCGGCGTTGTTGAACACCAGGTCGAGCCGCCCGTGGTCGTCCTTCACGGACTGGTATACGGCGCTGACCGCGTCGGCGTCGGTGACGTCGAGCGCGGTCGCGGACGCCTTGCCCTTGCCGAGGCCGTTCAACCGGTCCGCGACCTGAGCCGCGCCGTCGGCGTTGACGTCGGTGACCACGACGGTGTCGCCGCGCGCCACCAGGGACGTGGCGATCGCGCGGCCGATGCCGGACGCGCCTCCGGTCACGATCGCGACGCTCATCGCGCGCTCCGCTCGGGTGCGGCCGCGACGGCGCGGCGCTGCTTCGGTTCGTCCCAGATGCCGAACGCCCGCCACACCTGCTTGCCGACCGGGCCGACCACGCCGAGCTCGGCCATCAGGTCGCGGATCTTGCCGACCGAGTTGGCGATCTCGGCCTGCGACGCCTCGCTCCGGTACGCCTGCCGGACGACGTCCTTCGGGATGCCGAAGTGCCGCACCATCGGGCCGGGCGGCGACAGCATGATCCGGGCCATCACGCCGAGCACGACGGGCGTCGCGACGCCGAGGATGCGGCGGCGCAGCGGGTTCATCTTCGGCACGCGGTGCTTGAGGTAGTGCCGGGCGAACGAGATGTGCCGGGCCTCCTCCGCGATGTGGATCCGCATGATGGTCTCTTCGAGCGGGTGCTTGATGTGCCCGCCCTTCAGGGACTTGCGCTGGACGTAGTCGATCGGGTCCTCGCCGCCGAGCACGAACACGAAGAACATCTCGGTGCTGACCAGCGGGATCCACGGCGCGGCCTGCGCGATGAAGCTGAGCGAGCGCGGCATCCCGCGGATCGGCATCTTCGTGCGGTTCACGAACTCCTGGAACATCATCCCGTGGTGACATTCCTCGGTCGTCTCGTGGTAGACGTACCGGAATTCCGGGCGCCCGTTCGGCAGCCGGTAGGCGTAGTTGAGCAGCCCGCGTTTCAGCAGGTTCTCGAACTGGAGCCCGATCTTCATGGCGGTGGCGACGCGCCACAGCCCGATCTGCGCCTGGATCTCCGGCGGCTGCGACCGGTACCACTCGGTCTCGCCGAGCCGGTCGAACGGCGGCAGCACCCAGCGCGGGTCGTTCTTGTCGACGGTGAACTCGGGGTCGTCCCACGGGATGTCGGCGTACGCCTCCCAGTGCTTGTCGACCGACGCCTTGTTCAGGCGGTCGATGACGCCGAGGTAGGACTTCCTGTCCTTGATCTGCTCGCGGACCTCTTCGGCGAGTTCGGTGGGGGCTTCGGGCATTTCGGGGCGCTCCCTAGGGGCGGTCGGCCGGGGCCGACGGACGTTCAGGGGGTGGTGTCAGGGATGGCCGCGGGGACTCCGGGGCCCGGGACGATCAGCCGCGCCACGTCCTTGACCTGGCGCAGCACGGCGGCCTGGTGGCCGTCGGCGTCGTCGTCCAGCGCGTTCTGGATGGACAGCCCGACGAACATCGCGAACACGCCGCGCAGCATCGTCGGGACGAGGTCGGCGGGCAGCGTGTTCGCCGGGAACAGCCGCTCGAAGGTCTCCAGGATGACCTGGAGGATCCGCTCGTTCAGGTCGCGGCACAGCGGCCGCAGCTCGTCGTCGGTGCGGGCCGCGACCGCGAGCTCCATGAGGGCCTTCGCGGGACGTCCGCGGAACACCTCCCAGAGCAGGTCGAGCGCGCCGGAGACGTCGCGCCGCTCGGGCGGCAGCACCGCGAACGCGGTCTCGTACGCCAGCCGCTGCGCTTCGAGGAGGTGCTCCAGCGCCGCCGCGACCAGCACCATCTTGGTCGGGTAGTGGTGCTGCTGCGCGCCGCGCGACACCCCGGCGCGCCGCGCGACCTCCGTGGTGGACGTCCCGGACCAGCCGAGGTCGACGAGGCACTCCATGGTCGCCTCCAGGAGGCGCGCCTGCGTGTGCGACCGGCGTTCCTCCTGCGTACGGCGCCGCGGCGGGCGGTGCCCGCGCCGTCGGCGGCTGCTCACTGCCATGCCCCCGACGGTACGAGCCGACATACAAGCAAGCAAGCCTGCATGTATGTTGTCCGCGTCACAATTGGACATCGAGTCTTATTGATCGCCGGGCGCCCCCGCCGCGTACCGCGCGGGACGTAGTCGGCGCGCCCGCCCTGCGTCCGGGGGAGCAGGCGCGGTGCATCTCCTGACCCGACGACGGGCGGCATGCCGCGCCGCCACGATCCCGGGCATGGGAAACGCAGCAGAGGCAAGGCGATCGATCGACGACGACACGGGCGCGGCGCGCAGCGGCGGCGGCGCCCGGACCGAAGGGCTCACGAAGGTCTACGGCTCCGGCGACATGGCGGTGCGGGCGCTCGTCGACGTCAGCGTGGAGCTCCCGGCGGGCCGGTTCACCGCGATCATGGGGCCGTCCGGGGCCGGGAAGTCCACGCTGATGCACTGCGTGGCGGGGCTGGAGGACGCGACGTCCGGCAAGGTCTACGTCGGCGACCAGGAGCTCGGCGCGCTGTCGGACCGGGGGCTGACGAAGCTCAGGCGCGAGCGGATCGGGTTCGTGTTCCAGGCGTTCAACCTGCTCCCGACGCTGACCGCGCGCGACAACATCCTCCTGCCGATGACGCTGGCGGGCACGACGCCCGACAAGGAGTGGCTGGCGACGGTGGTGCGCGTGCTGCGGCTGGGGGAGCGGCTGTCGCATCGCCCGTCGGAGATGTCGGGCGGGCAGCAGCAACGAGTCGCGCTCGCGCGCGCGCTGGTCACCCGTCCGCAGATCGTGTTCGCGGACGAGCCGACCGGCAACCTCGACTCCCGCACCGGCGGCGAGGTGCTGAACCTGCTCCGCAACGCGGTGGACGACCTGGGCCAGACCGTCGCGATGGTCACCCACGACCCGGTCGCGGCGGGGCACGCCGACGCGGTCGTGTTCCTCGCGGACGGCCGGATCGTCGACGTCATGGACGCGCCCACACCCGACCGGGTGCTGGACAGGATGCGCGGTCTGGGAGACGTCCGATGACAGGGCTCGTCTTCAAGGAACTGTGGGGACGCAAGCGCCGCATGGTCGGCTCGCTGGTGGCGGTCTTCCTCGGCGTCGCCTTCCTGACCGGAACGCTCGTGCTCGGCGACACCCTCGCGGGGAGCATCGACGGGTACTACTCCAAGGCGTTCGGCAAGACGGACGTGACCGTCCGCAACGCGGTGAGCGTCAGCGACGAGCCGTGGGGGTCGCGTGGGCAGATCGACGCGTCCGTCTTGGACAAGGTCCGCCGGGTGGACGGCGTCGCCAACGCCGAACCCGTCATCCGGGGCTCGGGGCAGCTCCTCGCCAAGGACGGCACCGTCATCGCCTCGCGCGGCCCGCGCACCGCTGGGAACTGGATGACCGACCCCAAGCTCAACCCCTACCGGCTCGCCGAGGGACGCGCGCCCCGCGCGCCGAACGAGGTCGTCATCAACAAGATGTTCGCGGACGAGGGCAAGCTCAAGGTCGGCGACCGGACGGCGGTGCTCACCCCGGAGAAGGTCCCGGTGACCGTCGTCGGGATCAGCAAGTTCGGCGACGAGGACGCCTTCGGCGAGACGTCGTTCACCGCGTTCACCCTGGACGACGCCCGCCGCTACGTCGCGAAGTCGCCCGACCGGATCAGCGAGGTCTCGCTCCGCGCCGCGGACGGCGTGAGCCAGGACGAGCTGGCCTCGCGCGTCCGCCCCGTCCTGCCCGGCGGGACCGAGGCGATCACGAACAAGGCGCAGGTGGACGAGGGCATGTCCAAGGTCGAGTCCGGCTTCCTGCAGATCTTCCGGACCGTGCTCGGCGCGTTCGGCGGGGTGGCGCTGCTCGTCGCCGCGTTCAGCATCCACAACACGTTCGCGATCACGATCGCGCAGCGCACCCGCGAGTCGGCGCTGCTGCGCGCGCTCGGCGCCGGACGCCGCCAGGTCATGACGATCGTCGGGTTCGAGGCCCTCGTCATCGGCGCCGCCGCGACGCTCGCCGGGCTCGCCGGCGGGATCGGGTTCGCGCTGTTCCTGCGCTGGCTGTTCGGCGCGTTCCGGATCGGGATCGCGATGGAGGGGCTGAGCGTGTCCGCCACCTCCCTCCTGATCGCCGTGCCGGTCGGCCTGGTGGTGACGCTGGTGGCGGCGCTCGGGCCCGCGCTCCGGGCGTCCCGGGTCGCGCCGCTCGCGGCGCTGCGCGAGACGGCGGCGGAGTCGGCCCGGCCGACCGACACGCGCGTCATCGTCGGCGGCGTGCTGGCCGCCGTCGCCGCCGGGACGGTCGTGTTCGGCGCGGTCCGCGAGCAGCTGGCGATGGCGGGCGCGGGCGCGATCCTGTGCGTGGTCGCGACGGTCGTGCTCGGCCCGGTCGCCGCGCGTCCGGCCGCCGCGCTCATCGGCGCGCCCGCGGCCCGCACGCGCGGTGTCGCCGGGGCGCTGGCCAGGGACAACGCGTCCCGCAGCCCGAAGCGCACGGCGGGCGCCGCGACCGCGCTGATGATCGGCGTCGGCGTCGTGACGCTGCTGACGGTGTTCATCGGGTCGCTCGGCGCGTCCCTGGAGGACAGCGTCGCCGGGTCGTTCAAGGGCCCGCTGGTCGTCAACTCCGGCAACAACGAGACCGGCGGGTTCGGCACCGGGCTCGCCCGGGACGCGGCGCGGCTGCCGCAGGTCGAGCGGGTCGCGGGCGTCGGCGGCGGCGCCATGCGGGTGGACGGCGACGCCTCCACCGTGAGCGTCGCCGACCCGGCCGCGCTGGGACGCGTCCTCGACCTGGACGTCAAGCGGGGCGCGCTGTCGGACGCGGGCACCTTCGCCGTCGCGAAGGGCGTCGCCGACGACAAGGGCTGGCGGGTCGGCTCGACGGTGCCTGTCACGTTCGCCGACGGCGCGTCGCAGCGGCTCACCGTGGGCGCGATCTACGAGAACACCGACCTGACCGGCGACTACGTCGTCCCGCGGACGGTGTTCGACGCGCACACCGGGCAGCCGCTCGACACGCGCGTGTTCGTCGACCTGAAGCCCGGCGCGTCCGTCGCGGAGGCGGAGCGGGCGCTGACCGCGCTCGCCAAGCCCTACGGCGGCCCGGACGTGCAGACGCGCGACGACTTCGTGTCGTCCCTGACCGAGGAGCAGCGGGGGTTCATCACCGTCGTGTACGGGATGCTGGTCCTCGCGATCGTGATCGCCCTGCTCGGCATCGCGAACACGCTGTCGCTGGCCGTCCACGAGCGGACGCGGGAACTCGGCCTGCTGCGCGCGGTCGGCGCGACGCGCCCGCAGATCCGGTCCATGGTCCGCTGGGAATCGGTGATCGTCGCGCTGTTCGGCACGGCGGGCGGGATCGCGCTCGGGCTCTTCCTCGGCTGGGGGCTCGGCGCCGCCCTCGGCAACCCGTTCGCGCCGCCGGTCGTCACGCTGGCCGTGGTCGGGGCGGTCGGCGCGGTGGCGGGGGCGCTCGCCGCGGTGCGCCCGGCGCGGCGCGCGGCCCGGCTGGCGATCCTGTCGGCGATCTCCGCGCCGTGATCCGCCGTCCCCCCGGCCGTGTCGACGGCCGGGGGGACGGGCGTGGGGGAGCGTCGCCTGGCTATGGTGAGTCCATGCAGGTCAACCAGTCGGGCAAGCTGACCAACGTCTGTTACGACATCCGGGGGCCGGTCCTCAAGCGGGCCAAGCAGCTGGAGGCGCAGGGCAACAACATCCTCAAGCTGCACATCGGCAACCCGGCCCCGTTCGGCTTCGAGGCGCCGCCGGAGCTGCTCCAGGACATGATCCGCAACCTGCCGGAGGCGCACGGCTACAGCGACTCCAAGGGCATCCTGCCCGCCCGCCGCGCCATCGTGCAGCGGCTGGAGGACGACGGCGTCACCGGCGTCGACGTCGAGGACGTCTACCTCGGCAACGGCGTCTCCGAGCTGATCGTGATGACCCTGCAGGCGCTCCTCAACGACGGCGACGAGGTGCTGATCCCCGCCCCGGACTACCCGCTGTGGACGGCCGCGGTGTCGCTGTGCGGCGGGACGCCCGTCCACTACCTGTGCGACGAGGCCGCCGACTGGGCGCCCGGCCTGGACGACATCGAGTCCAAGATCACCGACCGGACGCGGGCGCTGGTCCTGATCAACCCGAACAACCCGACCGGCGCGGTGTACCCGCGCGCGGTGCTGACCGGGATCGTCGAGCTGGCCCGGCGGCACAACCTGATCGTCTTCGCGGACGAGATCTACGACCGGATCCTGTACGACGACGCCGAGCACGTGCCGATCGCGTCCCTCGCCCCCGACCTGCTGTGCCTCACGTTCGGCGGGCTGTCGAAGAACTACCGCGTGGCGGGGTTCCGGGCGGGCTGGGTCGCGCTGTCCGGGCCGAAGGAGCACGCCGAGTCGTACATAGAGGGCCTGGACATACTGGCCAACATGCGGCTGTGCCCGAACGTCCCCGGGCAGCACGCCATCCAGGCCGCGCTCGGCGGCTACCAGAGCATCGACGACCTGGTCCTGCCGACCGGACGGCTGGGCGAGCAGCGCGACCGCGCGTGGAAACTCCTGAACGACCTGCCGGGGGTGAGCTGCGTACGGCCCATGGGCGCGCTTTACGTCTTCCCCCGGCTCGACCCCGAGATGTACCCCATCGAGGACGACATGCGGTTCGCGCTCGACCTTCTCGAACAGCAGAAACTGCTCATCGTTCAGGGGACGGGGTTCAACTGGCCGTCCACGGACCATTTCCGCATCGTCACCCTGCAATACGCCGACGACCTGGAGGACGCCGTCGGCCGCATAGGCGAATTCCTCAGTACCTACCGTCGCTGACCGGTGGTGTCCTAGGCCGGGTTGGACGCGGCGGCGTCGAGGCGGCGCAGGGCTCCGCGGACGACGTCCGGGTCGGTCGTGGCCCAGAACGGCGGCAGCGAGTTCTTGAGGAAACCCCCGTAGCGCGCCGTGGCGAGCCGCGGGTCGAGGACGGCGACGACGCCCCGGTCGTCCATCGACCGGAGCAGGCGTCCCGCGCCCTGGGCGAGGAGCAGCGCGGCGTGCGTCGCGGCGACCGCCATGAAGCCGTTGCCGCCGCGCGCCGCGACCGCCCGCGACCGCGCCGATGACACGGGGTCGTCCGGGCGCGGGAACGGGATCCGGTCCATGATGACGAGTTGCAGCGACGGGCCGGGCACGTCCACGCCCTGCCAGAGCGACAGGGTGCCGAACAGGCACGTCCGCTCGTCGTCGGCGAACTGCTTGACCAGGAGGGACGTGGAGTCGTCGCCCTGGCAGAGGAGCGGATGCGACAGGTGGTCCTTCAGCTCGTCGGCCGCCCGGCGCGCCGCCCGCATCGAGGAGAACAGGCCGAGCGTGCGGCCGCCCGCCGCCTCGATCAGCTCGGTGATCTCGGTCAGGTAGGCGTCGGCGAGGCCGTCCCGCCCGGGTTGGGGGAGATGGCGCGCGACGTACAGGATGCCCGCCTTCGGATGGTCGAACGGGGAGCCGACGTCGAGCCCTGACCAGGCGATGTCCTCGGCCTCGGCGGCCTTCTCGGTCTCCGTCGCGGTCCGGGCGAGGCCCTCGGCGGCGGTCTTCGCGTCCCGCGGGCCGTTCTCGTTCAGCGGCGGCAGGCCCCACTGGCGCGCCAGCGGCTCGAACGACCCGCCCAGCGTCAGCGTCGCGGACGTGAGGATCGCGGTGCGCTGCTCGAACAGGGTCGTCCGCAGCAGGCCGCCCACCCCGATCGGCGCGACGTGCAGCGTGGGCGGACGTTTCGGGCGCCCGTCCTGGACGAACGGCTTCTCCAGCCAGACCACGTCGAAGCGCTGCGCCATCTCCGGCTTGAACGCGTCCAGCATCCGCACGGCCGTGTCGTGGAGGTCTTCCAGCGAGGACCGTGCCGCCTTGCGCGCGGCGGCGTCGCCCGGGTCGGCGTCCTTCCTCTCCGGGCCGAGCGAGGTGACGCACGCGTGCGCGGCGTCGCGTATGGAGGCGAGGGTGTTCCCAAGCGCCTGGGACAGGACGTCCATACGCTCGGCGGGCATCTCCTCCAGGAGAAGGCCGAGGCCCTCCGCCGACTCCTTCAGCCTGTCGGCGGTGGTCTCGTCGATGAGACGTCCGCACCGGCGGGCCGCCGTCTCGACACCGGCCGCGCTCAGATCGCCGGTGGCGACGGACGTGACCCGGTCGACCAGTTCGTGCGCCTCGTCCACGATGACGACATCGTGCTCAGGAAGGACCTGGAACTCCTCCAGCGCGTCGATGGCGAGCAGGGCGTGGTTGGTGACGACGATGTGCGAGTCGCCCGCCTCCGCCCGCGCCAGCTCGGCGAAGCACTCCGTGCCGTGCGGGCAGCGTTGCGCTCCCAGGCACTCCTTCGCGGTGACGGCGACCTGCCGCCACGCCTGTTCGCTCACCCCGGGGACCAGTTCGTCGCGGTCGCCGGTCTTGGTCTCGTCCGCCCACTCGTTGAGGCGCTTCACCTGGCGTCCGAGCGTGGACAGCTGCTGCGGGTCGAACAGGCTCGGGCCCTCGTCCTCCTCCGGGACGCCCGTCTGCACACGGTGCAGGCAGAGGTAGTTGCGGCGGCCCTTGAGGATCGCGAACTTCAGCTCCGTGCCGAGCAGCGGGCCGAGCGCCTCCGCCAGGCGCGGCAGGTCGCGGTCGACGAGCTGGCGCTGCAACGCGATCGTCGCCGTCGACACGACCACCGTCGTCTGCTTCTCCACCGCGTACCGGACCGCCGGGACGAGATAGGCCAGCGACTTTCCCGTCCCCGTTCCGGCCTGCGCGGCGACGTGCTCACCGGACTCGATCGCCTTCTCCACCGCCCTGGCCATCTCCATCTGGCCCGGTCTCTCGGCGCCCCCGATGGACGCGACGGCGGCGGCGAGCAGGGTCGCCATGTCGGGAATCCGGGTATCGCTGCCGGTCAGCAGATCAGGGGCGGGCACGTCGCCCAACGCTACCGTCCGGGGCGGACACCCGCGTCCGCTACCCGACCGCCCGAAGTTATCCACAGGTGGCGGATCCGGGGCGCCGCGTGCCGCCCGGCTGCGAGCGTCGACGGCATGACATCAATGGTGATCCGCACCCTGCTCGACGCCATCGCGGCCGTGCCGTACCTGCTCGGGTTCCACCCGTCCCGCAGCCTCGTCGTGATCGGCTTCGACGGCTCCCTGCCCGGCGCCTGCGCGGCCCGGCTCGACTTACCGGCGTGCGCGGCCGCCGACCGGACGGCCGTCGTCCTCGCAGGTCACGGCTTCCGCCGCGCCCTCCTGCTCGGCTACGGCCCGGCGGCCGAGGTCGGCGAGTCCGCCGCCGCCATGCACGCCGCCCTCGGCTCGGCGGGCGTGACCGTCGCCGGGGCCGCCCGCGTCGCCGACGGCCGCTACTGGCCGCTCACTCCCGACTGCCCGGCGGAGGGCGTCCCCTACGACGTCTCCGCCAGCGCCATCGCCGCCGAGGCGACCTTCGCGGGACGCGTCGTCCTCGCCGACCGGGACGCGCTCGTCCGCTCCGTCCAGCCGCTCGACGGCCCCGGCAGGGCCGCCATGCGCCGCGCCACCGAGCGCGCCGAACGCGTCGAGCCCGGGCCGGACTCCGACCCACTGGCCCTTCTCGACCGCGTCCTGGCCCGCGCGCACGTAGGCGTCCTCGCGACCGACGACGAGGTGGCCCGGCTCGGCGTCCACCTCACCGACCTGCGCGTCCGCGACGAGGCCTGGCTGCGGCTGGACGAGGACGCCCCCGCCGCCGACATCGTCTTCTGGCGGGACGTCCTGCGCCGCGTCGAGGAGCGGTACGTCCCGGCCCCGGCGTCCCTGCTGGCCTACGCCGCCTACAGCGCGGGCGACGGCGGCCTGGCCAACGTCGCCCTCGAACGCGCCCTGAACGCCGACCCGTCCTACACGATGGCCGTCCTGCTCCACGAGGTCATCGACGCGGGCATCCCCCCGTCCAAACTCCACAAATGCCGAAAGGACCACCGCCAAGCAGCAAGCTGACCCGCAACACCCGCCCCCCCAGCTGGTGCGGTGCACTGCTGGCCAAACGTCTGACTTGAGGAGTCCACGGACGAGCGGAGCCGCCGATAGCGCCGTCGCGGAGCGTGGCGAACACCCTTCGCGGCGGCCGCCGGGCCGGATGCGGCCCCCGGCGCTTCCCGCTGTGAGCAGGGGGCCGTGTTCTCGCGCCCGGTGCCTCGCCTAGGGTGCTGATCATGGCATGTCGCATTTCCGAGCTGGTGATCGATTGCCGGGACCCGCAGACGCTGGCCGCGTTCTGGTGCGAGGTTCTGGGGTTCAGCGTCCTCGACACGGAGGACGGCGCGATCGAGATCGGGCCGCCCGAAGGGTTCGGCGGCCTGCAACCGACCCTGATCTTCAGCCCCAGCACCGACCCCAAAGCGGGCAAGCTGCCGCTGCACATCGACGTCAACCCCACCGACCGCGACCAGGACGCCGAACTCCAGCGCCTCCTGGCCATCGGCGCCCGCCCAGCCGACATAGGCCAGACCGGCCAGGAGACCTGGCATGTCCTGACCGACCCAGAGGGCAACGAATTCTGCCTCCTACGAGCCCGCCTAACCTGACCACCCCACCCCCTGCGCAGACCCCCTGCCGCCAGGGCACCACCCCAGACGACCGCCCACAACAGACCAGCCACACCCACGTCCCGCCCGCACGGCCCCACCCGCACAGCACCGCGCCATACCGCCTACCCACGGCGCCGTGCTGCACTGCCACTCCCACCAGGCCGCGCGCTACCCGCCGTCCCCGCCCGCGCCTGCGGCCGTCTAGCCGGGGCTGCCGCCCTAACCTTGCCTGCCGCGCTGTACCTGCCGCGCCGCCCACACCGCGCCGCGCATGCGCCGTGCGCATGCCGGGCCGTGCGCATGCGAGCCGCGCTACTCGCGCTGTGTGTTCAGGCTGTGTTTGCGCGCGGTGCTTGCTGTGCGCTGGGTGATGGTGTGTCGTCTGGGCGCGCATGCCATACCTGCGGCATTGCGTCTGCTGGTGTGTCGGCCGTTCTGCTCGGCGCGCCTGCCGTGCTGTCGGCCTCGGCTGCCGCCTCAACCTTGCCTGCCGCGCTGTACCTGTCGCGTCGCCCATGCCGCGCGGCGCGTGTGCCTCACGCATGCTGCGCCGTCTGCGCCATGCCGTGCCGTCTGCGGCATGCCGTGCCGTCTGCGGCATGCCGTGCCGCCCGCGCTGCGCCGCCCGGACGTCTTCGCCACACCGCGTCGTCCGCGCTGCGCCGCTCGCGCTGCGTGTTCCCGCCGTGTTCGTGGACGGTGCTTGCTGTGTGCTGGGTGATGCTGTGTCGTCTGGGCGCGCAATGCCGTGCCTGCGGCGTTGTGTCTGCTGGTGTGTCGGCCGTTCTGCTCGCCGCGCCTGCCGTGCCGTTGGCCTCGGCTGCCGCCTCAACCTTGCCTGTCGCGCTGTACCTGCCGCGCCGCGTGTGCCTCGCCTATGCTGCGCCGCCCGCGCCGCGCCGCCCGGACGTCTTCGCCTGCCGCGTCGCCCATGCCGCGCCGCGCGTGTGCCTCACGCATGCTGCGCCGTCTCGCCATGCCGTGCCGTCTGCGCCATGCCGCGCCGCCCGCGCCAATTGCGCCATGCTGCGCTGTTCGCGCCGTCCGCGCCATGCCGCGCTACGCCGGTTGCGCTGTGTGTTCCCGCCGTGTTCGTGGACGGTGCTTGCTGTGTGCTGGTCTGTGTGTGCAGGCCGTGTCGGCGGCGTTGTGGCTGCTGGTGTGTCGGCCGGTTTGCCTGCCGGGCCTGTCGTGGGTGCCTGCGCGCGCTGGGGAGTGCGGCGCGTGGGCGGTGCCTTCGTCGCTTGTGCCTGCTTAGTGGTGTGTGGTGGGGGTGTTGGGATCGGGCGTGGTCGGGCTTGCTTTTTTGGTCGCCCTCGGAAGTGGATCATGGTTGACTCCGGCAGGGGAGGTAGTGGCCATGTATGCGTCTGAACAGGTGTGGCGTGAGGTTGACGCCTACTTCATCGAGTCTCTTGTTGTCGAGGACGGTGCGCTCAGTGAAGCCCGCGCGTCTGGTGCGCGCACCACGATGCCCCAGGCGGAGGTGTCGCCTAACCAGGGGAAGCTCCTTGCGATGCTCTGCCAGGTCGCCGGGGCGCGTCGCGTTCTGGAGTTCGGCACCCTTGCCGGGTACAGCACGGTATGGATGGCGCGCGCTGTCGGTGAGGGCGGACATGTGACCACCCTGGAACTGGAGGAACAGAACGCAGAGGTCGCCCAGCGAAATCTCGAACGCGCGGGGGTCGCCGATCGCGTTGAGGTTCTGGTGGGCCCGGCGGCCGAATCCGCACAACGTCTCATCGACGATGGCGTCGCGCCGTATGACTTCGTGTTCATCGATGCGGACAAGCCGAGCAACCCGGCCTACCTGCGGGCGTCGCTGGCGCTGACCCGTCCGGGTGCCGTGATCGTGATCGACAATGTCGTCCGCAACGGTGCGGTCACCGATCCGAGCAGCTCCGACGCCAGGGTTCAGGGGGTGCGGGCAGTCGTGGCCGACATCGCAAGTGATCCGCGCCTGGACGCCACCACGCTCCAGACGGTGGGCATCAAGGGGTGGGACGGCTTCACACTCATCCGCCGGACCGGTTGACCCACCTGAGGATCGTTCGGTCTGCGTGCGGCGGGTGGTGCTATGGGCGGGTGGGTAGCCGGTGGTTGGGGTTAGGGGGCTACTGCTTGGCCGGGGGTGCCGGGGTCTATGCGGCGGTCCGGGTTGCGGGCGTTCCAGGCGCGCATGCGGGGCGGGTAGCCGACGATCTGGACGTCGTAGACCGGGAGGCCGAGGTCGTGGGCGACCTTGCCGATGACCTTGGGGGAGCCGACGCGGCGGCGCGTCCATTCGCCGTCGTGGGCGACGGCCACGGCGGTGGTGTCGGTGGCGAAGGTCTCCGGCTCGACGAAGAATTCGACGCCGCGGCGCGAGCGGGCGAATGCGATCAATGCCTCGATGTCGGCGTCCGTCGCCTCGCGGTCGAGCTTCGTCACCGTCGATCCGCGGTTCTTGCGGATCCCGAATCGATCCCGGAACCTCATTGCCTGCCCCGTTGTCCGAAGGGCTCCGGAACCATTCCGAAGCCGGTTGCGATGTACGACAATAACGAGCTTTCGGCGTCCGGAGGTTCCCGACACAGCGCCGACATACCCGGCAGGACGAGGACCGCGTCCTAGACTGGCGAGCCTAGGGGGACCACCAGCGGGGGTGTTGATGGACGGGCCGGTCCTGGTCCGGCGGGCGGCCGCTGCCGTGCTGGCGGCCGCGATCTGCGGATGGCTGAGCACATTCGCCCCCGGCGCGGAACGTGTCGAGCTCACCGCCGCGCACGGCCGCGGGCCCGACCACAAGGCGCCGAAACGTCCGCCGGAACCGCCCAAACCGCCGCCTCCCGATTGCGCGCGTGCGAAATGTGTGGCGCTGACGTTCGACGACGGTCCGAGCGAGAGCACCGCCGAATTGCTGGACATCCTCGCCGCCCGCAAGGTCAGGGCGACCTTCTTTCTGATCGGGGAGAACGTCGTGAAGCGTCCCGATCTGGTGCGGCGCGAGCACGACGCCGGGCACGAGATCGCCGACCATAGCTACACGCACGCCGACCTCGGGAGAGCGTCCAAGAAGCAGACGCTTTCGGAGTTGACGAGGACGCAGGACGCGATCCGGCAGGCGTCCGGGTACACGCCCGTGCTGCTCCGTCCGCCTTATGGGTCGACGTCCAAACGGTTGGCGGAACTCACCCGCGAACTGGGGCTCGCGCAGGTGCTGTGGTCGGTCGACCCGGTCGACTGGGAGCACCGCGACACCGGATATGTCGAGCGCCGGGTGCTGAAGGCGGTGAAGCCGGGCGACATCGTCCTTATGCACGACATCCACCCGACCACCGTGAAGGCCGTCCCGGAGATCATCGACCGGCTGGCGGGCGAGGGCTACACGTTCGTCACCGTGCCGGAGCTCTTCGGCGGCAGGCTGATCCCGGGGGAGGAGTACGACCGGCGGAACTCAGGGGAGGGTCAGGGACTTCCCTGATGGCCCGACGCGCTTTCCGCGCCGACCATGAAGACATGGACAGCAGCTACGCGGTGGGGGATCTGAGGGTCTCGGACGCCGAACGCGAACCGGTCATCGAGCGCCTTCAGGAAGCGTACGCCGAGGGCCGCCTCGACCACGACGAATTCGACCTGCGCATGCATCTGGCGATGACCGCCAAGACCCGCAACGACCTGGGCGCGGTGACCTGCGACCTGGTGCCCGTCCCCTCGGCCCCCGTCCACTGGGACGGCGAGGCGCCCACGGGAGAGGACCGCATGCTCGCCGCGGTGTCCCATGCCGTCGCCATTCCGACGCTGTTCGTGGGGCCGCTGGTGCTGATGCTGGTGAGCGGAAAGCGGTCGGGGTACGTCCGGCGGCAGGCGGCGGAGGCCGTGAACTTCCACGTGACGCTGCTGCTCGTCACGATCGTCACCTTCGGTATCGGCGGCGCGCTCTATGCCGTCGCGTGGATCCTCTCCATCATCGCGGCCATCTTCGCCCTGAGCGGACAGACCTTCCGCTACCCCTGGATCCTCCGCCTGATCAAGTAGGGGCGGCCCCGAGCGCGCCTCACGCTTCACGCGTCCACCGGCCAGAGACGCGACCAGGAACCGAGCGCGGTTTACGCCTGCTTGTCCATCCCCGGGTGACGTCGCGCACTCGGGGTACGCGCATGCCTCGCCGGGGATCGCCCGGCGGCCAGGTCTGACGCCCGCCCGCCGCGCCGCGCCGCCGTGCGCGCGGAATGTCGGAGGGCTGTGGTTCGGTGTGTCGTGGCGGCGTTCACGGCGCGTGTGGGGGAGTTGCGCGGCCACGTGTCCACGGGACGGGACGTGGGGTTTGTCAGGGTGGGGCTTTGGGGAAAGGTTGACGTGGCTGGGCTGTGGCGGTGGTGTGGCCTGCAGGAGATGAAAAGACGTCGATGGTGTGCGCGTGTGGGCTTATTCCCCTCCGTGCCTGTGACTCCCCTAACGTCCGGGTTGTGTGGACCGTGCATGGGATGATCGATTAACTGTGTTCGGGAGGGGTAGATGACGGAACTTGCGGTCAGGGGCGATCACCAGCGGGCGGTGGAAGCGCTCAGGAGGTCGTACGAGGCGATCCCCGAGGGGACGCCGATACGGCTCGCGAAGCGGACCTCGAACCTGTTCCGGTGGCGCGACCCCTCGGATGCGCCCGGGCTGGACGTGTCCGGCTTCGACCGGGTGCTGAGCGTCGACCCCGAGGAGCGGACGGCCCAGGTCCAGGGCATGACGACCTACGAGGACCTCGTCGACGCGACGCTGCCGCACGGGCTGATGCCGACGGTCGTCCCGCAGCTCAAGACGATCACGCTGGGCGGCGCGGTCACCGGCCTCGGCATCGAGTCGACGTCGTTCCGCGACGGCCTGCCCCACGAAGGCGTCCTGGAACTCGAAGTCCTCACCGGAGACGGACGCGTCGTCACCGCGACGAGGGACAACGAGCACGCCGACCTGTTCTACGGCTTCCCCAACTCCTACGGGACGCTCGGCTACTCCCTCCGCCTGAAGATCGAGCTGCGGCCGGTGCGCCCGTACGTGCGGCTGCGCCATCTGCGGTTCGGCGACGCGGCCGAACTGGCCAAGGCGATGGGCGAGATCACCGAGGCGGGGACGTTCGAGGGCGAGACCGTCGACTTCATGGACGGGACGTACTTCAGTCCCGGCGAGCAGTACATCACCCTGGGCTTCTTCGCCGACTCGGCCCCGTACACGTCCGACTACACGGGCCAGGGGATCTACTACAAGTCGATCCGGGAGCGGTCGGTCGACTTCCTGACGGTCCGCGACTACATCTGGCGCTGGGACACCGACTGGTTCTGGTGTTCGCGCGCGTTCGGCGTGCAGAACCCGACGGTCCGGAGGCTCTGGCCCGACAAGTACAAGCGCTCCGACGTGTACCGCAAGCTCGTCGCCTACGACCGCCGGTACCACGTCGTCGCGCACGTGGAGCGGTGGCGGGGGCTGAGGCCGCGCGAGGACGTCATCCAGGACATCGAGGTCCCGGTCGAGCGCCTCCCCGAGTTCCTGGAGTTCTTCCACGAAGAGGTCGGCATGAGCCCGGTGTGGCTGTGCCCGCTGAAGGCGAAGGAGCGGTGGCCCCTGTACCCGCTCGAAGTAGGCCGCGCCTACGTGAACGTGGGTTTCTGGGGAACGGTGAGGCTTCCCCCGGGCCGCATCCCCGAACACCACAACCGGCTGATCGAACGCAAGGTCGCGGCCCTTGACGGCCACAAGTCCCTCTACTCGACCGCTTTTTACGGCAGGGACGAGTTCTGGCGTTACTACGACGGGGAGACCTACCGGCGGCTCAAGGGCGGCTACGATCCGGCCGGGCGACTGCTGGGCCTCTACGACAAGTGCGTACGCGGACGCTGACCAGGCGCCCGCTTCGGGGGAGTGTCCCGGTCGGCCGCGTCCATCGGCGCCGGGGCGGAGAGACAGGAGGGATCACATGACGCTGGCGAGGGTCTTCGAGCAGCTCGCCGGGGCTGAGGCGCCAGTGGAGTTCACGGCGTACGACGGGTCGCGCGCGGGGGTGCCCGGCGCCGACATCCGGCTGGACGTCCGTTCGCCGTACGCGGTGTCGTACCTGCTGCACTCGCCCGGCGCGCTGGGGCTCGCCCGCGCCTATGTCACCGGGATGCTCGACGTCCACGGCGACATGATCAGGGCGTTGACGACGATGCAGCAGGTGCTGAGCGACGTGACGCGGGTGGACAAGGCGCGGATCGTCGGCGCGGTGGTGGGCGATCCCCTGCTGCGCGCCGCGGCGACCCGCCGGCTGGACCCGCCGCCCCAGGAGGCGCCGTTCAGCCGCATCCCGTCGTGGCTGCGGCACTCCAAGAAGCGGGACGCGCGGGCGATCTCGCACCACTACGACGTCTCGAACACCTTCTACGAGTGGGTCCTCGGCCCGTCCATGGCCTACACGTGCGCGTGCTACCCCCGGGAGGACGCGACGCTGGAGGAGGCCCAGTTCAACAAGCACGACCTGGTGGCGCGGAAGATCGCGCTGAAGCCGGGGATGCGGCTGCTGGACGTGGGCTGCGGCTGGGGCGGCATGGTGATGCACGCCGCGAAGGAGTACGGGGTCAAGGCGCTCGGGGTGACGCTGTCCAAGCAGCAGGCCGAGTGGGCGCAGAAGGCCATCGCCGACCGCGGCCTGTCCGACCTGGCCGAGGTGCGGCACCTCGACTACCGGGACGTCACCGAGACGGGTTTCGACGCCATCAGCTCCATCGGGCTGACCGAGCACATCGGCAAGAAGAACCTTCCGGCCTACTTCTCGTTCCTGTACGGGAAGCTGAGGAAGGGCGGGCGGATGCTGAACCACACCATCACCCGTCCCGACAACACGCTGCCGTCCCGCAAGGAGAACGGGTTCATCAACCGGTACGTGTTCCCGGACGGTGAGCTCGAAGGCCCCGGCTACGTCCAGATGCAGATGAACGACGCGGGCTTCGAGATCCGGCACCAGGAGAACCTGCGCGAGCACTACGCCCGCACGCTGACCGGCTGGTGCGACAACCTCGACGCCCACTGGGACGAGGCCGTCGCCGAGGTCGGCGAGGGCACGGCCCGCGTGTGGCGCGTCTACATGGCGGGTTGCGTGCTCGGCTTCAACCAGAACTGGATCCAGTTGCACCAGACCCTCGGCGTCAAGCTGGACGACGACGGCGTGAGCCACATGCCGCTGCGTCCCGACTGGGGATCGTGACGGCTGAACCGCTCCCGACACCGATGACGGCGGGCCGCGCCGGGGACGACCCCGCGCGACCCGCCGTCCGGCGTCCGGGTCAGGATCTGGCGGCGTCCCACGCCGCGCTGTTGAGGAAGTAGGTGTCGTACAGCTCCTGGACGTCGAGCAGGCTCTCCGGCGGGACCTTGCCGTAGGCGATGCGCTCCAGGTGCCGGAAGTACTCGAACCGCTCGACGCCCGGCGTGATGACGATGAGGAGGTCGGCGTCCTCGCCGGGCGCGGCGGCGAAGGCGTGCGGCAGGCCGGGCGGGACGACGACGAGGTCGCCGCGTTCCGCCGTCACGACCTGCTCGCCGGACAGCAGTTGGGCCGCGCCGTCCAGCATGTAGAACAGCTCGGCGGAGCCGTCGTGGCGGTGCGGTTTGGCGCCGTCCGCACCGCCCGCGAGGGTGACGCGCTGCGTGGACAGCGCCCCGCCGGTCGCGCTGCTGTCGGCCAGCAGCCGGATCGTGGTCGGCGACCGGCCGATCACCTCGGCCTCGGCGGAACGGACGATGACGGACTCGTCGAAGTCCGGTGCGATCAATGACATGTGGGTCACTCCTCGATGCGGCACGAACAACGTGCGACGCGGATCGGTTCAACGCGGGTCGGTTTCAGTACAACTCAAGCCCGAGACGGCCAGAATGCAGCCCGGACACCGCACACCCCAGATGAAGCACGGCCTCCCGGATGACGACGAGCGCGGACCGAGCGGTGCCCCGCCGAATGAAGCATGGGCCGGGCTGAGCGGGCCGGGCGAAACACTGCCCAGACGGTGCGCGACCCAGGCAGGTCGCGTGACGAATGAGACGTGAGACGGGCGCGAGCCGGTCGGTGCGAACCGAACGATGCGCGGGACGGATGGAACGTGGGACGGGCGCGGACCGGTCGGCGCGCGGGCCGGTTGGGACGCGGGCCGGTTGGGATGCGGCCCAGGCGGGTCGCGGGACGGATGGACGCGGGCCCTGCGCGCGGCCCCTGCGGTGCGTGCGGTGCGGTGCGGGCCGAACGATGCGCGGGCCGAACGATGCGCGGGACGGATGGGACGCGAGTCGGACGGGGCGTGGCCCGGGCGGGTCGCGGGACGGATGGTCGCGGGCCGGGCGAGGGCCGGGCGGTGCGCGGGACGGATCGGACGTGGGACGGGCGCGAGCCGGTCGGCGCGGACCGGTCCGTGCGTGGGACGGAGGGGCGTGCGCCGGATGGAACGCGGGATGGGCGCGGGGCGGATGGGCGCAACTCGGGTGGGCGCGGGGACGGAGCGGGCATGGATGGCGCGGGTGGGGGTTAGACGGCGAACAGTAGGGCGGCGCTGGCGAGGACGACGACGGCGGTGGCGGCGTGGATGCCGAGGGCGGCGGCCCACGTTCCGCCGTGCCGTCGGACGATCAGTGCGTCCCCGGCCGGGACGAGCGCGACGACCAGCATGTACCACCCGAGGGCATGGGCGCTTGCGAAGGCGGCGAGCGCGAGGCCGAGGACGCCGAAGACGAGATCGCGCAGTCCCTTGATCTCCAGGTAGGCGGCGTCGCCATCTGCCTTGGCGGGCACGCCGTATCCGGCCGCGGCCGGACGGGGCGAGATGAGGAACCGCGCGCCGATGAAGGCGACGAACAGCGTCAGCGCGACGGCCAGTCCATAAGCGAAGGGGGTCAGCATCGGTATCTCCAATATCTAGCACTGCTAGGAACAAGAACGACGCTAGCATAGCGATGGCAGAAGCGCTAGCGGTGCTAGAATCGCGGTCATGTCGATCCAGAAGCGCCGAGAGCGCGAGCGGGCCGAGCGGGAGCGGCTGATCGTCACCGCCGCCCGCGAGCTGGCCGAGAGCGAGGGCTGGGACGCGGTGACCACGCGGCGGCTCGCCGCCGAGATCGAGTACAGCCAGCCCGTCCTGTACAGCCACTTCAAGGGCAAGGACGCGATCATGGCGGCGGTCGCGGTCGAGGGGTTCGCCGACCTCGCCGCAGAACTGAGGCAAGCGCGCGACAACGCCCGGCACACGCACGACGCTGCCGGGCGGGGGCGCGACGACGCTGGGCAGGGGGGCGACGGCGTCGGACAGGCGCGGGACGGTGCTGACCAGGCGCGCGACGATGCTGCGCAGGCGCGCGACGATGCTGCGCAGGGGCGCGACGGTGCTGGGCAGGTGCGGGACGGCGTCGGGCAGCGGCGGGACGGTGCTGGGCGGGTGCGGGGCGGGGCCGGGCAGCGGGGCGGGGAGGCGCGGGACAGGGCCGGGTGGGTGGGGGAGGTTGCGGCGGTGGGTGCTGCCTATGTCGGGTTTGCTGAGCGGCGGCCCGCTCTCTATGACGCCATGTTCACCCACTCCGTCGATCTGCCGTTCGCGAGTCCGGAGGCGCCCGCCGCGCTGCACGCCGGGTTCGGCGAGCTGCGCGAGGCGTTGCGCCCGCTCGCCCGCGACGACGACCTGGACCTCCTGACCGAGACGTTCTGGAGCGCCCTGCACGGCCTCGTCACGCTCACCCGCGCCGGACGCCTGCCCCCCGAGCACCGGGACGCCCGTCTCGCCCTGCTGGTCCGCCGGTTCTCGGGCTGACCTCGGGCCGCCCAACGCCGGGTCAACATTCCGCCCGGCCGGATATCTCCCCAGGTCAACGGGGGTAGGCGGGGGACGAGACGCCGACCCCGGGGGGACGCCATGCACATCACGTCCCCGGTGAAGCCGATGCTGGCGACGACGGTCGACCGCATCCCGCCGCCGCAGTCGTGCCCCGGCGGCTGCGTGTACGAGCCGAAGTTCGACGGCTTCCGGACGGTCGCGATCGTGACCGACTCCGGCGCGGTGAACCTGTGGTCGCGCCGCCGCACGAGGCTCGACGAGGCGTTCCCGGAGATCGTCGCGGCGGTCGCGGAGCAGCTCCGGCCGGGGACGGTCGTCGACGGCGAGACCGTCCGCTGGGGGGAGGACGGCCGCCTCGACTTCGCCGCCCTGCAGCGCCGCCACGTCGCGGGACGCCGCCGCCGCGACCTCGCCCGGACCGAGCCCTGCCACTACGTCGTGTTCGACGTCCTCGAATCGGACGGCGCCGACCTGCGCCCGCGCCCGCTGCGGGAGCGGCGCGCCGTCCTGGAGGCGCTGCTCGGCGGCGCCCCGGCGGGCGCGCGGGTCGTCGCGACGCCGCAGACCGCCGACGTCGAGGAGGCCCGGGTCTGGTTCGACGCGCTGGCCGGGCAGGGCGTCGAGGGCCTCGTCGTCAAGGACGCGGGCGGCGCCTACCGGGAGGGGCGCCGCGCCTGGCGGAAGGTGAAGCGGCGGATCACCACCGAGGCGATCGTCGGCGGCGTGACCGGGACGAGGCAGGCGCCCGAGTCGCTGATCCTCGGCCGGTACGACGCCGACGGCAGGCTCCGCGTCGTCGCGCGGACGACGCCGCTCCCGCCCGCCGCCCGCGTGGAGCTGGCGGAGGTCCTGCGGCACGCCGACCAGGACCATCCGTGGCCCGCCGAGCTGCCCGCCGGGTTCGCGGGCGGCCCGTACGGGGCGCACCCGCCGATCCGCTACGTCCGGACGGAGCCGGAGGTCGTCGTCGAGTTCAGCGCGGACGCCGCCGTCGAGCACGGGCGGTGGCGGCACGGGGTCAGGTTCGTGCGCGTCCGGCCGGACCTCGATCCCGGCGAGGCGCCTTTCTTCGGCGCATGACACATGGACGCGGCGGCCCGCCGATGGTAAGCCCGTCCTGAACGGGCCGCCGGCACGGCCCGCGGAGCGCGGGAGCCCTCATGGAACACGACTACGTCATCGTCGGCGCCGGGTCCGCGGGATGCGCCCTGGCCGCGCGGCTGTCCGAGGACGCCTCCGTCACGGTCGCCCTGCTGGAGGCGGGCGGGCCGGACGACAAGAGCGAGATCCACGTCCCGGCCGCGTTCCCGAGGCTGTTCAAGACCGAGTACGACTGGGACTTCACCACCGTCCGGCAGGCCGAGCTGGACGGGCGCGGGCTGTACTGGCCGCGCGGCAAGATGCTCGGCGGCTCGTCGTCGATGAACGCGATGATGTGGGTGCGCGGCCACGCCGCCGACTACGACGGCTGGGACGTCCCCGGCTGGACCTACGACGACGTCGAGCCGTACTTCCGCCGCGCCGAGGGACGCGTCGGCAGCAACGACGGCGGCGTGTACGGGACGTCCGGCCCGGTGACGATCTCCGAGCAGCGCAGCCCGAACGAGGCGACCCGCGCGTTCCTCGCCGCGTGCGCGGCGTCCGGGCTGGCGCGGCTGCCGGAGCTGAACGGGCCGTCCAACGAGGGGTACGCGCTGACGCCGGTCAGCCAGCGGCGCGGCCGGCGGTGCAGCGCGGCGGACGCCTACCTGCGCCCCGCCCGCAGGCGCCCGAACCTGACCGTGGTCACGGGCGCGCAGGTGGCGCGGGTCCTGATCGAGGACGGCCGGGCGACCGGCGTCGAGTACGGCGGGGAGCGCGTCACGGCCCGCCGCGAGGTCGTGCTGTCGGCGGGGGCGATCGGCTCGCCGCACCTGCTGATGCTGTCCGGCGTCGGCGACCCCGACAACCTGCGCGAGGTGGGCGTCGAGCCGGTCGTGGAGCGGCCGGCGGTCGGACGGCACCTCCAGGACCATCTCGCGGTCGGCGTCGTGCGGCGCTGCCCGCGGGCGGTCACCCTCGCGGGCGCGGAGTCGCTCCCGAACGTCGCCCGCTACCTGCTGCTGCGGCGCGGGCCGTTCACGTCCAACGTGGGCGAGGCGGTGGTGTTCACCAAGAGCGATCCGGCGCTGCAAGCGCCCGACCTGGAGCTGGTGTTCGCGCCCGCCCCGTTCGTCGGGCACGGGCTGACGCCGCCGACCGAGCACGGCGTGACGGTCGGCGTGGTGCTGCTGCAGCCCGAGTCGTCCGGACGGGTCGCGCTCGCGTCCGCCGCCCCGGCCGCCGCGCCGACCATCGACCCGGCCTACCTGACCTCCGACCGCGACCTCCGCGTGCTGATGCGCGGCGTCCGGCGGGCGGAGGAGCTGCTCGCGGCCGAGCCGCTGAAGCCCTACATCGGCCCGCCGATGGACCCCTACACCGGCGCGGACGGCGACGCGTCCCTCGCCGGGTACATCCGGCGGACCAGCGAGACGCTCTACCACCCGACCGGCACCTGCCGGATGGGGACCGACGGCGACGCCGTCGTCGACCCCGACCTCCGCGTCCGCGGCGTGGCGGGGCTGCGCGTCGCGGACGCCTCCGTCCTGCCGCGGATCACCCGCGGGCACACCAACGCGCCCGCCATCATGATCGGCGAGAAGGCCGCCGATCTGATCAAGCAGGCGAAGGCGCGGGCCGGAGCCGAGGCTGGGCGCTAGCGCAGCCAGGCGAGGACGCGCTCGTTCACCCGGTCGGGCCGGTCGAGCTGGACGAAGTGCCCCGCCCCGGGGACGAGCTCCGCGTGCGACCCGTCCGGCAGCGCCGCGAGGACGGGCCCGAGGTCCCCGCCGGGGGCGATGACGTCGGCGCTGAGGCAGCCGTCCTCCGCGCCGTGCAGGTAGAGGACGGGGACCTCGCCCTTGGCCGACACGGCCTCCTGCTCGGCCGCGTACCGCTCGGAATGCCGCGAGTGGTCGAACATCGCGCGGTAGTAGCCGAGCGCGGCGGAGACGTTGTCCGGGGCGGCGAGGCAGGCCATGGCGTGGTCGACGTCCTCCGCGCGCTCGCCCGCGCCGGGCGGTGACCAGTCGCGCCACAGGTTCTCGATGAACCCCCGGTCGACGGCGGCCTCGGCGAACCGCGTCTGGAAGACGAAGATGTAGAACGAGCGCTTGAGCTGCTCGTAGTCGAAGAACACCCCGGCCATCACCGGGATCGGCGGGACCGACAGCGCGACGGTCCGCCGCCAGCGGTCCGGGGCGGTGTTCGCGGCGCCGTAGGCGGCGAAGGCGCCCCAGTCGTGCCCGACGATCACGGCGTCCGGCCCGCCGCCGAGCGCCTCGTGCAGGGCGACGGCGTCGGCGGCGAGGGCCCCGGCCTGGTAGACGCCGTCCGCCGGGACGGACGTCGGCGCGTAGCCGCGCGTGAACGGGGCGACCGCGCGGTATCCGGCGGCGGCCAGCTCGGGCATGAGGTGCCGCCAGGTGTGCGCCGAGTCGGGGAAGCCGTGCAGGAGCAGCGCGAGCGGCCCGTCCTCGGGGCCCGCCGTGAGGAGGGCGAAGTCGAGCCCGCCCGCGCGGACCGATCCAACCTCGATGTCGGCGACGCCGCCGGTGTCGCCGGCGCCGTCCGTGTCGTCCATCTCGTCCGTGTCGTCCATCTCGTCCATGGGGCCCTCCTCCGGTTCGCGGCGCACGCTACCCGGCCCGCTCCCACCACGGAGGTGTTCATCATCATCTCCTTCGGATACCAGTGTCACACCATGTGTTTACAGCGGATTCCGTACTCATTTAGCATCATCGCAACTGGATCAATCGCTCTCAAAGGGATCGTGATGACAGAGCCGGACGTGACGAGCCACCAGCACGACGCGTTGCAGCGGGCGGCGCGCGACCACCTGTGGATGCACTTCGCCCGCCACTCCCGGGACGACGGCGGCGCCATCCCGATGATCGTCCGCGGCGAGGGGCCCTACGTGTACGACGCGGCGGGCCGCCGCTACCTGGACGGGCTGTCCGGGCTGTTCGCCGTCCAGGCCGGGCACGGCCGCGAGGAGCTGGCGCAGGCCGCCGCCAAGCAGGCAGCCGAGCTGGCGTTCTTCCCGATCTGGTCGTACGCGCACCCGAAGGCCGCCGAGCTGGCCGAGCGGCTCGCGGGCCTCGCCCCGGACGGCCTTCGCCGCGTCTTCTTCACCACCGGCGGCGGCGAGGCCGTGGAGAGCGCGTGGAAGCTCGCCAAGCACTACTTCAAGCTCACCGGGAAGCCGGGCAAGCACAAGGTCATCAGCCGCGCGGTCGCCTACCACGGCACCCCGCACGGCGCGCTGTCGATCACCGGCCTGCCCGGCCTGAAGGCGCCGTACGAGCCGCTCGTGCCGAGCGGGTTCCGGGTGCCGAACACCAACGCCTACCGGGCCGCCGCCGAGCACCGCGCCGACCCCGAGGCGTTCGGCCGCTGGGCCGCCGACCGGATCGAGGAGGCCATCGAGTTCGAGGGGCCCGAGACCGTCGCGGCCGTGTTCCTGGAGCCGGTGCAGAACGCGGGCGGCTGCTTCCCGCCCCCGCCGGGCTACTTCCGGCGCGTCCGGGAGATCTGCGACCGGCACGACGTCCTGCTGGTGTCGGACGAGGTGATCTGCGCGTTCGGCCGCCTCGGCGCGATGTTCGGCGCGCAGCGGTACGGCTACACGCCCGACGTCATCACCTTCGCCAAGGGCGTGACGTCCGGGTACGCGCCGCTCGGCGGGATGCTGGTCGCCGACCGCCTGTTCGAGCCGTTCGGCCGCGGGACGGAGATGTTCGCGCACGGCTACACCTTCGGCGGCCACCCGGTGTCGGCGGCCGTGGCGCTCGCCAACCTCGACCTGTTCGAGCGCGAGGACCTGACCGGGCACGTCCGGCGGAACGAGGACGCCTTCCGCGCCACCCTCGAACGGCTCCTCGACCTGCCGATCGTCGGGGACGTCCGCGGCGACGGCTACTTCTACGGCGTCGAGCTCGTGAAGGACAAGGAGACGCGGGAGACGTTCGACGACGCCGAGTCCGAGCGGCTGCTGCGCGGGTTCCTCGACCGGGCGCTGTACGACGCGGGCCTGTACTGCCGCGCCGACGACCGCGGGGACCCGGTCGTCCAGCTCGCGCCGCCGCTGGTCTGCGACCAGCGCCACTTCGACGAGATCGAGGGGATCCTCCGCTCGGTCCTGACGGAGGCGTGGGCGCGCCTCTGACCCCGATCGGCCCTTGCCGGCTGCTGTGACGCGCGTCACCGTGGCGATAAGCGTGCGCTTGCGGCTTTACTTTGAGAGGGTGCGTGTAAACCGAATCGAGTTCGGAAGTGGCGAGGTGGTGGCGGGTGCCCAAGGTCGAGGACATCAACCTGACGGACTGGGAGTTCTGGCGGCGGCCGCACGACTACCGCCATGACGCGTTCAGGGCCCTCCGGTGGCACCCCGAGCTGGTGCTGTTCGAGGAACCCGACATCGTCATCATGCCGCAGGGCCCCGGCTACTACGCGCTGACCAGGTACGAGGACGTGGTCGAGGCGTCCCGGCGCCCGCAGGACTTCTGCTCCGGCAAGGGCGCGATCAGCATCCCGGACATGCCCGGCGACATGCATGAGTACTTCGGCTCCATGATCAGCATGGACGACCCGCGGCACGCCAAGATCCGCCGGATCGTGTCCCGGGCGTTCTCGCCGCGCATGATCCAGCGGTTCGAGGACCGGGTGGAGGCGGTCGCCGGGCAGATCGTCGAGGGCGTCGCGGCGGGCGGCGGCACCGGCGACTTCGTCGCGGACGTCGCCGCCCGGCTCCCCTTGAAGATCATCTGCGACATGATGGGCATCGGCGAGGAGCACTACAGTACGGTGCTCGACGCCACCAACGTGATCCTCGCGGGGAACGACGCGGAGTTCGTCCCGTCCGACGACCCCGAGGAGTTCGCGATGGCGCTGCTCGGCGCGGGCGAGACCCTCAGGGGCCTGGTCGAGGAGCTCGGCCGCAGGCGCCGCGACGACCCGACCGACGACCTCACGTCCGCCCTGGTCAACGCCAACATCGACGGCGAGTCGCTCACCGACCAGGAACTCGGCTCGTTCTTCATCCTGCTCGTCGTCGCCGGGAACGAGACGACCCGCAACGCCATCGCGCACGGCCTCGACCTCTTCACCCGCAACCCCGACCAGCGGGCCCTGCTCGCCGAGGACCTCGACGCCCGGATGCCCGGCGCGGTCGAGGAGATCGTCCGGTACGTGTCGCCGGTGATCTGGATGCGGCGCACCGCCACCCGCGACACCACGCTCAACGGGTACGAGGTCAAGGAGGGCGACAAGCTCGTCCTCTACTACTGGTCGGCCAACCGCGACGAGACGGTGTTCACCGACCCGGAGAGGTTCGACATCCTGCGCGACCCGAACCCGCACGTCGGGTTCGGCGGGCCCGGGCCGCACTTCTGCCTCGGCGCGCACCTCGCCAGGCGCGAGATCACCGTCATGTTCCGGGAGCTGCTGCGCCGGACGCCCGGCGTCCGCGCGTCCGGCGAGCCCGAGCGGTTGGAGTCCAACTTCATCAACGGGATCAAGCGCCTGCCCTACGCGCTCTGACCCGCCCGGCTCCGGCTCACCAGGGCAGCGGGCCCTCCTCGGCCAGGTACGCGCCGGACGGGCCGTCCGGGCCCTGCGCCGCGACGCCCGCGATCACCGCCGCGCCCTGCGCCGCCGTCCGGTGCCCGGAGTGCCCGTTCAGGTCGGTGGCGCAGTAGCCGGGGGCCACCGCGTTCACCTTGATCGGCGTGTCCGCCAGCTCCCTGGCGTAGGCGACGGTCACCGCGTTCAGCGCCGTCTTGGACGCGTTGTACGGCAGCAGGTTCGGACCGTCGAGCGGGTCGGCCGGGTCGGTCAGCCACCCCAGCGAGGCGAGGCCGCTGGACACGTTGACGATCCGCCCGGCGGGGGAGCGGCGCAGGAGCGGGAGCATGGCGTTGGTCACCGCGACGACGCCGAAGACGTTGGTCTCGAACGCGGCCCGGACGAGCTCCGGCGCGACCCCGCTCGGCGGCGGCGAGGGCGCGCGACCGGTCGCGTCCGTCGTCGTGATCGCCGCGTTGTTGACGAGGACGTCGAGCCGTCCGTGCGCGTCGCCGATCCGCTTGGCGGCGGCCTCGACGGACGCGGCGTCGGTGACGTCCACCTGGACGAACCGGGCGTCGATCCCCTCGGCGGCGAGCGCGGCGGCGGCCCGCTCCCCGCGGTCGGGGGACCGGGCCCCGACGAGGACGGTCATGCCCCGCCCGCCGAGCGCGCGCGCCGTCTCGAATCCGATCCCCTTGTTCGCTCCGGTGATGAGCGCGATCTGTGCTGTCATGCCGCCCAGGCTCGTCGGCGGCGGCCCGGCCGAGAAGAGACCGGCCGAGGCTGGGACCGGCGGTACCACCCTCCGCGTGGCGGCCGCGCCGCCGCGTCGGACATCCTGGAGCCATGGACAGGCAGGAGTTGGCCGCGTTCCTGCGCTCGCGCCGGGCCCGCATCCGCCCGGCCGACGTCGGGCTCCGGACCGGGACGCGGCGCCGCACCCCCGGCCTGCGCCGCGAGGAGATCGCGCACCTCGCGGGCATGTCGGTCGACTACTACATCCGGCTGGAGCAGGGGCGGGGGCCGCGTCCGTCCCGGCAGATCCTCGCCGCGCTGGCCCGCGCGCTGCGGCTGACCGACGACGAGCGCGGCCACCTGCACCACCTCGCCGGGGAGCCGCCGGAGCCGCCGGGCGGACCGCCGCGCGACGTCCCGCCCGGCATCCTGCACCTGCTCGACCGGCTGGACGACACGCCCGCCTACGTCCTGAACCCCCGGCACGACATCCTCGCCTGGAACCCCCTCGCCGCCGCGCTCATGACCGACTTCGCCGCGATGGAGCCCGGCGACCGCAACGTCATCCGGTGGCTGTTCACCGGTCCGACGATCGAGCGCTACGACACCGACGCCTACATCGCGCAGCTCGCCCGCGAGTCGGTCGCCGACCTGCGCGCCGCGTCCGGCCGCTACCCGAACGACCCCGGCATCGCCGCGCTGGTCGCCGACGTCTCGGCGCGCAGCCCGCTGTTCGCCCGGCTGTGGGCCGAGGGCGAGGTCGGGATCAGGCGCGGCAGCCGCAAGTCGATGAACCATCCGCTGGTCGGGGAGCTGGAGCTGCACTGCGACGTCCTCTACGTGCCGGAACGCGACCAGCGGGTCGTGCTGTACACGGTCGCGCCGGGGACGCCGTCCCACGCGGGCCTGAAGCGGCTCCGCGAGATCGCCGCCGGGCGAACCGGTGGCCTGGAGACGTCCGCCGCCCGGCCCCGCTGGTGACGCGGGCCCATGGACAGGCGGGAGATGGCGGGGTTCCTGCGGGCGCGGCGGGCGCGCGTCCAGCCCGGGGACGTGGGGATTGAGCCGGGTGTCCGGCGCCGCACGCCGGGGCTCCGCCGGGAGGAGGTGGCGCGGCTCGCGGGGATGTCGGTGGACTACTACGTCCGGCTGGAGCAGGGGCGGGGGCCGCGTCCGTCCCGGCAGATCCTCGCCGCGCTGGCCCGCGCGCTGCGGCTGACCGACGACGAGCGCGCCCATCTCTTCAACCTCGCCGGGGAAAGGCCCGCGCCATCGCCGGGGCCGCCGCAGGAAGTGCCCGCCGGAATCCTGCACCTGCTGGAACGGCTGGACGACACGCCCGCCTACGTCCTGGACGCGAAATACGACGTGCTGGCGTGGAACGACATGGCCGCCGCGCTCATCATCGATTTCTCCGCGCTGGAACCGCGCGACCGCAACCCGCTGCGCTGGCTTTTCCTCAACCCCGATTCACGCCTCACCGAGGAGGACGGCGAATACGCGACGTTCGCGCGCCTGAGCGTCGCCGATCTGCGAACCGCGCTAGGCCGTTACCCGGACGACCCCGGCGTGACGTCGCTGGTGGCGGAGCTGAGCGCGGGCAGCGAGCGGTTCCGGCGGCTGTGGGAGCAGCATCATGTGGAAGTGCGGCGCGGGTCCAGCAAATGGATGCGGCATCCCGTGGTCGGGGACATCGAAGTGCACTGCGATGTGCTGCACGTCCCGGAAAGGGACCAGAAAGTCGTCCTTTATACGGTCGAGCCGGGGACGCCGTCGCACGAGGCGTTCCAGCTACTGCGCGTGATCGGGACCCAGGACCTCAGCCCGCGCTGAGGCCCCGGGCCGTCGCCGCGCCTCGCCGCGCCGCGTCAGCGCAGCTCGCGCTTGAGGATCTTGCCGGTGGCGGTCATCGGCAGCTCGTCGCGGAACTCGACGATCCGCGGGTACTTGTAGCCGGCGAACTGCTCCTTGCTCCACGCGACCAGCTCGTCCTCGGTCACCGCGGCGCCCGGCTTCCGGATCACGTACGCCTTGATCTCCTCGCCGTGCGTCGGGTGCGCGACGCCGACGACCGCGGCGAGCGAGACGTCCGGGTGGGTGAGCAGGACCTCCTCCAGCTCCCGCGGGTACACGTTGTAGCCGCCGCGGATGATCATGTCCTTGGAGCGGTCGATGATGTAGTAGTAGCCGTCCTCGTCGCGGCGGGCCACGTCGCCGGTGCGGAACCAGCCGTCCCTGATCGCGTCCTCGGTCGCTTCGGGACGGCCGTAGTAGCCCTTCATGATGTTGTGGCCGCGGATGGCGATCTCCCCGGGCCCCTCGCCCTCGATCTCCTTCCACTCGTCGTCGATCAGCTTCATCCGCACGCCCCACACGGGCAGGCCGATCGAGCCGGGCCGCGTCGGGCGGTCCGGCCGGTTGAACGACGCCACCGGCGACGTCTCCGAGAGCCCGTAGCCCTCCAGGACGTCGACGCCGAACTTCTCCTTGATCCCCTTCAGGACCTCCATCGGCAGCGCGGCGCCGCCCGACACCGCGACCCGCAGGTTCTCCCGGATGGCGGCGACGTCCTCGGCGGACGTCTCGTCCGTCAGCAGGCCCCAGTACATGGTCGGGACGCCCGCGAAGATGTTCACCTTCTCCTTCACCATCAGCTCGACGGCCTGCTTGGCGTCGAACCTCGCCTGCATGACGAGCGTGGCGCGGCGGTAGATGCCGACGTTCATCACGCACGTCTGCCCGAAGATGTGGAACAGGGGCAGGGTCACGAGGGACGTGTCGTGCAGCGTCCGGTAGAAGAGCGTGTCGTCCACCATGGCGTTGGTGAGCAGGTTGTGGTGCGTCAGCTCCGCGCCCTTGGGCTGGCCGGTCGTCCCGCTGGTGTAGATGATGACGGCGGTGTCGTTCGGCTCCGTCAGCTCCGCGTCGAACGTGTCCGGCTGCCCGCCGAGCGCCGCCCAGAACAGCTCGGCCCCCTCGATCGGGGACTCGGTCGCCGCCAGGCTCGCCGGGAGCAGGAAGAGGTGCTCGCACGCCTCGGCCTGGTCGAACCCGGCCTTGCCCATCTCGCCGAGCGGCAGCTCGGGCGTCCCCTCGAAGCAGAACAGCGCCCTGGCGTCGGAGTCGGCGAGGTGGTAGGCGATCTCGCGCGGCTTCAGCAGGACGTTCAGCGGGACGACCACCGCGCCCGCCTTGAGCGCCCCGAAGTACACCATCGGGAAGTAGGGCAGGTTCGGACAGGACAGGGCCACCTTGTCGCCCGGCCGGATGCCCCGCGACCGCAGCAGGTTCGCGACCTGGTTCGCCACCCCGTCGACGAACGAGTAGGAGAGCCGGATGTCGCCGAACACGACCGCGTCCCGGTCGGGCGTCTCCCGGGCGGCGTCCTCCAGCAGCACGGACAGGTTGAGCATGACACTCCTTGGGCGGAATGGTGACCGGCCGGCTTGTTACCGGCGAGTGTATGAACCGTTCCACACATCCTGCTGCATGGGGATACGCGTGCGCCATCCCCGGACGCGGCTTTGACGTGCCGTTTCCGTCCTTGCGTGGATTAGGAGAGTGATTGCCGGGCGAACGGGCCCGGAGATGGGAGCGGGGACCGGGCGGGAGCGCGGTCCCGCCCGGTCCCCTCTGGGGTGCGGGCGACGGAGAGCGACGCTGCCCGCGGAGGAGTGGTCTGTGTCAGCCGAACTCGACGTCCGAGCACTGGTAGAAGGCGTTGCCTGTGTCGGCGATGTCCCACACGGCGAGGATCAGGTGCCTGCCGTGCTTGTTCGGCAGCGTGCCCCGCTGGGACACGCTGGACGGCGGGCGCTTGCCGCCGTCGTTGATCTGGAGGAAGGGCTGGGGGTCCAGCGCCGCGCGGGTGAGCGGCTTGGCGGGGTCCCAGCCGTCCCGCGTGACGAAGTACCGCCACGAGGTGGTCGCGTGGGCCGCGGTGAGCGTCCACGCGAAGGTGTAGGACTGGCCGCCCGTGAGGCGGTTGACCGGCCACTGGCCGCCGCGCGGGTCGTCGAGCGGGGCGAAGCCGCCCCTGCCCGCGGCGCAGATCTGTCCGTCCGGCGGACCGGCCTTCGGGAACCCCTTCGGGCCCTCGACGCTCTGCGGCTCGTACTGGACGCCGCCGCAGTTCTTCGCCACTCCCTGTTTGCAGAACAGGGCGCGGCTGACGGGGGACGTGGTGTATCCGTGTGCGAAGGCGGGCGCGGCGGTCGCGACGACCAGCCCGGCGGACGCGGCGGTGGACGCCGCGGCGGCGAGGGCCAGCGTCCGTTTTCGGGGCGGACGGATTCTGGCGGGCATACGCGCTCCTCCTGGCGGGGGGTGGAAGCGACCGTGATCGGAGTCGTAGCCACGGGGCGGACGGATGGACGGGGAGCCGACCGGGTGGTCGAGCGGGATGTTCAGTTGGCCGGCGAGCAAGATTTCTTATAGGAAACCTTCCTATTAGTAGAGCATGGACGATGGCCGCCCGCCCCGTCAACCCCCAGGTTTCATGGCCGTATCCGGCCGTCCCCGCCCGTCCCCGGCCGCGCCCCGCGCGGTGTCGCAGGTCCCCGTTACGATGAGGCGCTCCACCGACAAAGGGGCGCGCTATTTTGATCATCTTCGGCTGGCGGGTGGTGTTCTTCACCCTGACCAGGGGAACCTTCCACTGTCCCGACTGCGGCGGCGACCGCGACTACCGGCGCCGGCAGGGCCGCAACTTCTTCACCCTGTTCTTCATCCCGGTCATCCCGCTGACGAAGACCGGCGGCGAGTTCATCGAGTGCGACACCTGCCGCGGCCGCTGGAACCCCGGCGTGCTCAGCGTGCCGACCACGGCGCAGCTCGCCCAGATGCCCGCGATGCTCCTGCGCCTCGCCATCGCGCAGGTGCTGCGCTCCGGCGACTACACCGACGCGGCGGCCCGCGCCCGCGCGGTCGCGGTCGTCCGGCAGGCGGGCGACGCCGGCTACGACGACGCCGGGCTGACCGCCGACCTCGGGCGCCCGTTCGAGGAGGTCAGGGTCGAGATGGGGCACGCCGCCTCCGCGCTCGCCCCCGAGGCCCGCGAGAGCATCCTGCGCGCCGCCGCCGAGATCGCGCTGATCGACGGGCGGCTCAGCGTGTCCGAGGAGGAGACGCTGTCCGCCGTCGGCGCCGACCTGCAGTTGACCCGCGTCCAGGTGACCGGCGTTGTCTCCATGGCCCGCCAGGAGTCCGGCCACTGAGCCGGAATCGAGCATTCCGAGCACCGGCGCGAGGGCTTGCGGTTGCGCTACTCTTGCTGTATGTCCGCAAGGCTGCTCCTCGAACGACCACGTTGACGCACTGACCGTCAACGTGGTGGCCCCTCCTGCGCGAGGGGCCCTTTCATGTCGGAGGACGGCCGCGACCTGTGACGGCACCCAGCGAACGAGCAAGAAACCGGAGTCGGAAGCGTGAGCAGCGACGAGCACTACGATCCACGGGCGGTTCAGGACAAGTGGCAGGCTCGCTGGGCTGCGCTCGAACCCTTCGCGGCCGACGAGAAGGACGACGCCCGCGAGCGTCGCTACGCGCTGGACATGTTCCCCTACCCCAGCGGTGACCTGCACATGGGCCACGCGGAGGCGTTCGCGATCGGCGACGTCCCCGCCCGCTACTGGTTCCAGCGCGGCTACAACGTCCTGCACCCCATCGGCTGGGACTCCTTCGGCCTGCCCGCCGAGAACGCCGCCATCAAGCGCGACTCGCACCCGGCCGAATGGACCTACGCCAACATCGACACCCAGGCGGCGTCGTTCCAGCGGTACGCGCCCTCCTTCGACTGGACGCGGCGCCTGCACACGTCCGACCCCGAGTACTACAAGTGGACGCAGTGGCTGTTCCTGCGCTTCTACGAGCGGGGCCTGGCCTACCGCAAGGGCGGCCACGTCAACTGGTGCCCGAAGGACCAGACCGTCCTGGCCAACGAGCAGGTCGTCGGCGGGCACTGCGAGCGCTGCGGCGCGCTGGTCGAGAAGCGCGTGCTGACCCAGTGGTACTTCAAGATCACCGAGTACGCGGACCGGCTGCTGGACGACATGGCGCAGCTGGAGGGCAAGTGGCCCGACCGCGTCCTGCTGATGCAGCGCAACTGGATCGGCCGCTCCACCGGCGCCGACGTCGACTTCGTCATCGAGGGCCGGGACGAGCCCGTCACCGTCTACACGACGCGCCCCGACACCCTGTACGGCGCGACGTTCATGGTCGTCGCCGCCGACGCCGCGCTGGCCGAGGAGGTCTGCGCCCCCGACCAGCGCGCCGCGTTCGAGGCGTACCGCGAGGAGGTGTCGCGCGAGAGCGAGATCGAGCGGCTGTCCACCGAGCGGGAGAA
Source organism: Actinomadura chibensis NBRC 106107 (assembly GCF_001552135.1). Classification (GTDB taxonomy): domain Bacteria; phylum Actinomycetota; class Actinomycetes; order Streptosporangiales; family Streptosporangiaceae; genus Spirillospora; species Spirillospora chibensis. The sequence continues at coordinate 38,036 of NZ_BCQP01000049.1, forward strand.
GACCGGCGTGTTCCTGGGCCGGTACGCGATCAACCCGGTGAACGGGGAGCGGCTGCCGATCTGGGCGTCGGACTACGTGCTGGCCGAGTACGGGCACGGCGCGATCATGGCCGTCCCGGCGCACGACCAGCGCGACCTGGACTTCGCGCTGAAGTTCGGGCTGCCGGTCCGCGTCGTCGTCGAGACGGGGCAGGCCGACCCCGCCGAGACCGGCGTCGCGACGCCCGGCGACGGCGCGATCGTGAACTCCGGGCCGATCGACGGGCTGACCAAGGCCGACGCCATCGCCCGGATCATCGAGATCCTGGCCGAGCGGGGCACCGGCCGCGCCGCGGTGAACTTCCGGCTGCGCGACTGGCTGGTGTCGCGGCAGCGGTTCTGGGGCTGCCCGATCCCGATCGTCCACTGCGAGGCGTGCGGCGAGGTCCCCGTCCCGGACGACCAGCTGCCGGTCACGCTGCCGGAGGGGCTGCGCGGCGCCGACCTGGCGCCGAAGGGCACGTCGCCGCTGGCCGCCGCGTCCGACTGGGTGAACGTCGAGTGCCCGAAGTGCGGCGGCCCGGCCAAGCGCGACACCGACACCATGGACACCTTCGTCGACTCGTCCTGGTACTTCTTCCGGTACTGCTCGCCGGGCTACGAGGGCGGGCCGTTCGACGTCGACCAGGTCCGCCGGTGGATGCCGGTCGACCAGTACACCGGCGGCGTCGAGCACGCGATCCTGCACCTGCTGTACAGCCGGTTCTTCACCAAGGTCCTGTACGACATGGGCATGGTCGAGTTCACCGAGCCGTTCCGGCGGCTGCTGAACCAGGGCCAGGTGATCAACCAGGGCAAGGCGATGTCGAAGTCGCTGGGCAACGGCGTCGACCTGGGCGAGCAGATCGCCGAGTTCGGCGTGGACGTCGTCCGGCTGGCGATCCTGTTCTCCGGCCCGCCGGAGGACGACATCGACTGGGCGGACGTGTCCCCGCACGGCATGTCGAAGTTCCTGTCCCGGGTGCACCGGATCGCGTCCGAGGTCGCGTCCGCGCCCGGCGTCGACGTCGCGTCCGGCGACGTCGCGCTGCGCCGCGCCGTGGCCCGCACCGTCGACGAGGCCACCGCGCAGGTCGAGAACGAGCGGTTCAACGTCGCGATCGCGCGGATCATGGAGCTGGTCGGCACCACCCGCAAGGCGATCGACTCCGGGCCCGGCGCCGCCGACCCGGCCGTCCGCGAGGCGGCCGAGGCGATCGCGGTCATGCTGTCGCTGTTCGCGCCCTACACCGCCGAGGAGATCTGGGAGCTGCTCGGACGCACCGCCCCGGTGATCCGCGCGGGCTGGCCGTCCGCCGACCCGGCGCTGCTGGTGGAGGAGTCGGTGACGTGCGTCGTCCAGGTGGCGGGCAAGGTCCGCGACCGGCTGGACGTCCCGCCCGGCATCGCCGCCGACGAGCTGGAGCGGCTGGCGCTGGCCTCCGCCCGGGTCCAGGACGCGCTGGGCGGCGCGGAGATCGCCAAGGTCGTCGTCCGGGCACCGAAGATCGTCAACATCGTGCCGAAGCGCTGAGCGGACGCTGAGCCGCCGCGCGCGGACGCCGGAACGGCCGCCGGAGAGTCCTCCGGCGGCCGTTCCCGTCGTCTATCGTCCTCGCCCCCGTGCCGGGGCGGGTGGTCACATCTTGCGCAGCACCGCCACGACCCGGCCGAGCACCGTCGCCTCGTCGCCGGGGATCGGCTCGTAGGCGGAGTTCTGCGGCATCAGGAAGATGTGGCCGTCGTCGCGGCGCTTGAACGTCTTCACCGTCGCCTCGCCGTCGATCATGGCGGCCACGATGTCGCCCTGCTCGGCGACCGGCTGCTGCCGGACGACGACCCAGTCGCCGTCGGCGATCGCCGCGTCGATCATCGAGTCGCCGGTGACCTTCAGCAGGAAGTGCGTGCCCTCGCCGACGAGCTGCTTGGGCAGGGTGAACACGTCCTCCACGGCCTCCTCGGCGAGGATCGGGCCACCGGCGGCGATCCGGCCGACCAGCGGCACGTACGCGGGCGCCGGCTGCGCCGAGCCCGGCTGGCCGCCCGCCGCCTCGTAGGGCTCCTCGTCGGTGCGCACCGGCGTCGCGCCGGGCACCCGCACCTCGACCGCGCGCGGCCGGTTCGGGTCGCGGCGCAGGAAGCCCTTGCGCTGCAGCGCCCGGAGCTGGTGCGACACGCTGGAGGTGCTGGTCAGCCCCACGGCCTCGCCGATCTCGCGCATGGACGGCGGGTACCCGCGACGCTGCACCGAGTCGCGGATCACCTCCAGCACCATGCGCTGCCGCTGGGTCAGCCCCGTCTCGTCCATGGGGCCGTCGGGCAGCTCCCGGACCTTGCTCATCGCTCGTCGCCTCCCGGGCGCCTCGATCCGTCACTCCTTGTCAACGAACGCTATCGCGTCAGGGGCCAATGATCAAACAATTGTTCGAAGATGTGCTCGCTTTTTATCGGCGGCTCCGGTAGAACATCGTACAGACGTTCGATCGAAAATGCATTCGACGGCGAGGAGGGGAGAGATGTCGGATTCACCCCACGGTGACCGCCGCCATGGGGGTCGTCGCCGCGGCGACCGGGTCCCGGTCCGGCTGACCCGGCGGGGGCGCGCCGCCCTGATCGGATTCGCGGCCACGGTCACGCTCGTGGCCCTCTGGGGCAACGTCGGGCAGGGCGCGTTCGCGGGCGACGGCGGGTCCGGCTCGTCCCGTCCCGCGCGGACGGTCGTCGTCGGGCCGGGCGACACGCTGTGGGGCATCGCCTCCGCCGCCGACCCCGGCGCCGATCCGCGCCGCGTCGTCCAGCGCATCATCGACCTCAACGGGCTCGGCGGCGATCCGACCGTCCGGCCAGGTCAGGAGCTCCGCCTCCCGGCCGGGTGACGCCTCGCGGCGCGGCCGCGCCGACCGCACGCTCCGTGCTCGCCGGCGACCCGGTGTGACGACACGCCCGGAGGGAAATTCGGGACGACCGAGATGACCTGCGCGGACGCGCCGGATGTGACGCGTGAGGCATCCGATCAGGTTGCGTACGCCTGCGCCGCGCCGTACCGTTGACCACAACATCTAGTAGTCACACCGCTGTACTTCACCTATATATGGAAGTGCTCGGCGGTGTGAAGCGTTATCGTCAGGGGAGGGATCGAGCGTGCATTGCCCGTTCTGCCGCAACCCTGACACCAAAGTGATCGACAGCCGTTCGACCGACGACGGGGGCGCCATTCGCCGCCGCCGCTCGTGCGCCGAATGCGGGCGTCGCTTCACCACGCAGGAGAACGTGCTCGTGATGGTGGCCAAGCGCAGCGGGGTCACCGAGCCGTTCTCCCGGGAAAAGATCATCGCCGGGGTGCGCAGGGCCTGCCAGGGCCGTCCGGTCGGTGAGGATGCGCTCGCGAAACTCGGGCAGCGGGTCGAAGAGGAGATCAGATCCGCCGGATCCGCGGAGATCCCCTCGCATGAGGTGGGTCTCGCGATCCTGGGTCCGCTACGCGAACTCGACGAGGTCGCCTATCTGCGATTCGCCTCGGTCTACCGGAGCTTCGAGTCGCTGGACGACTTCGCCAAGGAGATCGAAGCATTGCGTAAGGCCGGTGCCTCGGGGGAGCCCGGCCCGTCCCGGTAGGGGCGGTTCCGAAAACACAGCAGCACAAGTGAGAGCGCTTCCGCGCGGGCATGGCCCGTGCGGCGGCGGGGTTGTTCCTGGACAGGGCCCGGCGGGTGGGTCCGAGAGGGGGAGATGGTCATGACGGAGACGGTGAGCGGCTCGGCGGCACGGCGCGGCAAGGGGAGCCGGAAGGGGCTCAAGATCGAGCGGATCTTCACCACCCCCGGCGTGCATCCGTACGACGAGCTGCGCTGGGAACGTCGTGACGTCGTCATGACCAACTGGCGCGACGGCTCGGTGAACTTCGAGCAGCGCGGCGTCGAGTTCCCCGACTTCTGGTCGCTGAACGCCGTCAACATCGTCACGTCCAAGTACTTCCGCGGGGCGGTCGGCACGCCGCAGCGCGAATGGAGCCTGAAGCAGCTCGTCGACCGCGTCGTCCGCGGATATGTGGAGACGGCGCTCGCCGAGGGCTATTTCGCGTCCGAGCAGGACGCCGAGATCTTCGACCACGAGCTGAAGTACGCGCTGGTCCACCAGATGTTCAGCTTCAACTCGCCGGTCTGGTTCAACGTCGGCACCAAGTCCCCCCAGCAGGTCTCGGCGTGTTTCATCCTGTCGGTGGACGACACGATGGAGTCGATCCTCGACTGGTACAAGGAAGAGGGCGTCATCTTCAAGGGCGGCTCCGGCGCCGGCCTGAACCTCTCCCGCATCCGCTCCAGCAAGGAGCTGCTGTCGTCCGGCGGGACGGCCAGCGGCCCGGTGTCGTTCATGCGCGGCGCCGACGCCTCCGCCGGGACGATCAAGTCCGGCGGCGCGACCCGGCGGGCCGCGAAGATGGTCGTGCTGGACGTCGACCACCCCGACATCGGGGAGTTCATCGAGACCAAGGCGCGCGAGGAGGACAAGATCCGCGCGCTCCGCGACGCCGGGTTCGACATGGACCTCGGCGGCAAGGACATCGGCAGCGTCCAGTACCAGAACGCCAACAACTCCGTCCGCGTGTCGGACGAGTTCATGCGGGCCGTCGAGGCGGACGGCGACTTCGCGCTGCGCGCCCGGATGACCGGCGAGGTCGTCGAGACCGTCAAGGCCAAGGACCTGTTCCGGCTGATGGCGAAGGCCGCGTGGGAGTGCGCCGACCCGGGCATCCAGTACGACGACACGATCAACGACTGGCACACCAACCCCGAGACCGGGCGGATCACCGCGTCCAACCCGTGCTCGGAGTACATGAGCCTCGACAACTCGTCCTGCAACCTGGCCAGCATCAACCTGCTGAAGTTCCTCACCGACGCCGGTACGTTCGACGTCACGCGGTTCGTCAAGCTCACCGAGCTGATCATCACGGCGATGGACGTCTCGATCACCTTCGCCGACTTCCCGACCGAGAAGATCGCCGAGACGACCCGCGACTACCGGCAGCTCGGCATCGGCTACGCCAACCTCGGCGCGCTGCTGATGGCGACCGGGCACGCCTACGACTCCGAGGGCGGGCGCTCCCTCGCGGCGGCGATCACGTCGCTGATGACGGGCGTCGCCTACCGCCGGTCCGCCGAGATCGCGGGCGTCGTCGGCCCGTACGCGGGCTACGCCCGCAACGCCGAGGGCCACAAGCGGGTCATGCGCAAGCACGCCGCCGCGAACGAGGGCATCCGCACGCTCGACTCGATGGACAAGGCGATCCACGCCGCCGCGGCGAAGCAGTGGCAGGAGTGCCTGAAGGCCGGGGAGAAGCACGGCTACCGCAACGCGCAGGCGTCCCTGCTCGCCCCGACCGGGACGATCGGCCTGATGATGGACTGCGACACCACCGGCATCGAGCCGGACCTCGCGCTGATGAAGTTCAAGAAGCTCGTCGGCGGCGGGTCCATGCAGATCGTCAACAACACGGTGCCGCGCGCCCTGGAGAAGCTCGGCTACCAGCAGGAGCAGATCGAGGCGATCGTCGAGTACATCGCCGAGCACGGCCACGTGGTGGACGCGCCGGGCCTGCGTCCCGAGCACTACGAGGTGTTCGACTGCGCGATGGGCGAGCGCGCGATCAGCCCGATGGGGCACGTCCGGATGATGGCGGCGGTGCAGCCGTTCCTGTCCGGTGCGATCTCCAAGACGGTCAACATGCCGGAGAAGGCCACCATCGAGGACATCGAGAAGGTGTACTTCGAGGGCTGGCGACTCGGCCTGAAGGCCCTCGCGATCTACCGCGACAACTGCAAGGTCGGCCAGCCGCTGTCGGCCGCGGGCAAGAAGGAGGAGGTCAAGGAGGCTCCGGTGGAGACCCGTCCGGTGCGCCGGCGGCTGCCGAAGCAGCGCCCGGCGACCGTGACCCGCTTCTCCGTCGCGGGCGCCGAGGGCTACATGACCGCCTCGTCCTACCCGGACGACGGCGTCGGCGAGGTCTTCCTCAAGCTCGGCAAGCAGGGCTCCACGCTCGCCGGCGTGATGGACGCCTTCTCCATGGCGATCTCCATCAGCCTCCAGTACGGCGTCCCGCTGGAGACCTGGGTGGAGAAGTTCACCAACATGCGGTTCGAGCCCGCCGGGATGACCGACGACCCCGACATCCGCATGGCCACCTCGGTGATGGACTACATCTTCCGCCGCCTGGCGCTCGACCACCTGCCCTACGAGGAGCGCGCGGGCCTCGGCATCCTGACGGCGGAGGAGCGCGCCATGCAGGCCAACGGCGAGGACCCTGCCGCCCTGCACGCCGAGGACGAGGTCGACCACGAGTCCCTGGCCCAGACCGCCGAGATCACCCGGCCCGCGCCCGCGTCGCCCGCCCCGGCGGCCGAGGCCCACTCGTCCATGGAGGTCATCGAGAGCCGCCAGGGCCGCACCGCGGACGCCCCGCTCTGCCTCACCTGCGGCACCAAGATGCGCCCCGCGGGCAGCTGCTACGTCTGCGAAGGCTGCGGCTCCACCAGCGGCTGCAGCTGAGCGAAGTGTGCGAAGGGGGACCGGCCGTGGGCCGGTCCCCCTTCGTCGCGTTCTGGTGCTGGGTTCGGTCAGAGCTCCTTGGCGAGGCCGGGGGTGCGCTGTTTGCGGGCGGCTTTGCGGGCTCCGGCCACCATGACGTCCTCTTCGGAGCCGTCGGGGTCGGGGGTTTCGGCGGGTTCCGGGGGCGTCTTCGCCGCGCGGCGCCGTTTCTTCGGCGGTTGCTCTGCGGGCTGGGTTTCGGTTCCGCGGAGTGAGTCGACGAAGCTTGCCGCGTCGTCCTCTTCCTCAGTTTCCGGATTTTGCAGGCGGCGGGCGACGAGCCAGCGGTCGGCGGTGAGGCGGCCGCCGCCGCCCGCGGCGAAGAGCAGGCTCGCGAGGCCGAGGGCGAGGACGAGTTCGTAGCCGTTCCGGATCCTTCCGTCGTCCACCAGGAAGACGCCGTTCTCCGCGTGGACGAAGAGGAACGCGCCCGCCATGTCCATGAACAGCAGGACGCCGGTGACCGGCAGGCCCAGTCCGGCGATGAGCGCGGCGCCGCCGAGCACCTCGACGAACGCGGAGTAGATGGCGGCGGCGGTCGGCAGCGGCACGCCGAGGGAGTCGAACGAGCGGCCCGTCGCGGTGATGCCCGCTTCGATCTTCTGCCAGCCGTGCGCCATGAAGATGATCCCGACGCCGAGCCGGGCCAGGGCGGCCACGACGTCGTAGAGCGGCCGAGTGCGCATAACGTCGGCTCCTTTAGCCGGAGATGGCCGATTCGACCGAGAGTATGACGTCCTGGCCGGTATCCCGCGAGTCGCGCAGTTGAGAGGGCGTTAGCGTGGTGCCGGGGTGGCGCTGCCCGCGCCGAGATCGGACGAGAGCGAGCCGTATGAAGAAGCACCAGTACGAGGTGTCGGTCACCTGGACGGGCAACACCGGTTCGGGGACGAGTTCCTACCGCGCTTACGAGCGGGCCCACGAGATCCGGGCGGACGGGAAGCCGCCGATCGCGGGCAGTTCCGATCCCTCGTTCCGCGGTGACGCCGCGCGCTGGAATCCGGAGGAACTGCTCGTCGCGTCCCTGTCGCAGTGCCACATGCTGTGGTTCCTGCATTTGTGCGCGGTGGAGAAGGTCGTCGTGACCGCGTACGAGGACAGCCCGCGCGGCACCATGGTCGAGACTCCGGACGGGGGCGGGCGGTTCGAGGAGGTCGTCCTGCGTCCCCGGGCGACCCTGGCCGACGCCGGGCAGGCCGGACGGGCCGCCGAACTGCACGACCGGGCGCACGAACTGTGCTTCATCGCCAACTCGATGAATTTCCCCGTCCGGCACGAGCCGGAGTTCTGATCTGGTTCTTCGTAAGGTGAGAAGTCATTGTGATGAGCTGGTGGGTTGGTGAGATGCTGGACGCATGATGGGGTCTCGTCAGCTCGAATACTTCCGGGCCGTCGCGCGTGAGCTGCACTTCACGCGGGCGGCGGAGGCGCTGCGGATCGCGCAGCCCGCGCTGTCCCAGCAGATCCGCAAGCTGGAGCGGCAGCTCGGCGTCGCGCTGTTCGAGCGGAACAACCACCGGGTGGAGCTGACCCCGGCCGGGGCGGCGCTGCTGGAGCACGCCGAACGCATCCTGGCCGACATGGCCGCGGTCGAAGACGAGATGCGCGGATGGGCGGAGGGCACCCGCGGGCGGATACGCCTCGGGGGCGCGCGCGGGCTGACGGCGCGGTTGGCGCGGCTGCTCGCCGAGTTCTCCCGCCAGTACCCGGCGATCGTCGTGGAACTGCTGGAGATGAACACCGAGGAGATGGTCGCGGGCCTGTACGGCGGACGGCTCGACGCCGCGACCGTCGTACGTCTACCTCCGCAGGAAGAGGGACGACGCCTTTCCTTCCTGCCGCTCGGTGAAGAACCACTGGTCCTCGTCACGGCTCCCTCTGGGCCGCTCGGCGGAAAGTACCGGGTGCCTGTCGCGTCCTTGGACGGGATCGACCTGGTGTGCTACCCGCAGGGGTCGGTCATACGGGAGATCGTCCTGTCGGCGCTGGCGGACGCGGGCGCTACGCCGCACATCCGTTTCGAGACGCGCGAGTACAGCACGGCCAGGGCCATGGTGTCGGTAGGGCTCGCGGCGGCCGTCATGCCGCGCTCGGTGGCGGAGGAGCCGGGGCAGCCGGTCGGCGTCGTCCGGCTCGATCCGGAGCCGACCTGGGCGCCGTCGCTGGCCTGGCCCGCCGGACGCCGTCCCGGTCCGGCGCTGGCCGCGTTCATCGACTTCATGGCGCGGCACCCCGACCTGGCCTCATAAGCATCGAATATCACCAATAGATCGATCATGCCTTGGACATCTGGCCCGGCGGCGGTCGAAGATTGGCGTGTCCGCGGGGTGCGGGCAATTCCTGAAAAAGGGGCACGGCATGAAGCGCGGTAGGCACGAATTCCAGGGTCTGATGGGCGACGATCCCGAGGGGGCGCTCGCCGAAGTGCTGCGGACCTCCCCGCAGATGTTCGAGACGGTCGTGGACGGGGCGTTCGGCGGCCCCCTGTCGCGGCCGGAACTGAGCCGCCGCGAGCGCGAGCTGGTGACGGTCGCCGTCATCGCCGCCGGGGGCGGAGCCGACCGCCGTCTGGCCAGCCATGTGCGGGGAGCGTTGCGGCAGGGGGTCGCCCCGTCCGAGTTGCTGGCGCTCTCCGAGCACCTCTCGGTGTACGCGGGTTTCCCGCGCGCGCTTGACACACTCGCCGTGGTGAACGACGTGTTTGTGCAGCAGGAGATTCCGGACCCTCCGCGCCTGCATCGAGTCGCGCTCGCCGACCACGAGACGGTGGTGGCCCAGCGTGGAGACCACGGACCGGCGGTAATTCTGTCGCATTCCCTGGGCGTGGACTGGCGCATGTGGGAGCCGGTCATGGATCGCCTGGCCCACGGCCGCCGCGTCTTCGCGTACGACTTCCGGGGCCATGGCGCCGCAAGGGGCATGGCCCGCCCGTTCACCATGGACGACCTCGCGGCCGACATGCTCGGCGTAATGGACGCCTTCAGCCTCGACCGTGCGCACGTTGTCGGTCTGTCCATGGGCGGAGGCATCGCGCAGACCGTCGCCGTCAGCGCGCCAGAGCGGGTGGCGTCGTTGTCCCTGCTCGCCACGACCGACCACCCGTTTGATGCGTTCGAGGGCCGCGCGCGCTCTGGCGAGGTGGACGGGATGGAGGCGCAGATCGTCCCGACGCTGACGCGCTGGTTCACGCCTGCCGCGCTCGCCACGAATCCTTGGGGTGTGCGGTACGCGCGTGAGCACATCCGGCGTTTCGACCCGTCCGACTGGGCCGCCGCTTGGCGCGCCTTCAAGAACGTTCACGTTCAGGGACGGCTCGCTGGGGCCGACTTCCCCGTCCTGGTCCTCGCGGGCGAGCACGACGCCTCGACCACACCGGAGATCATGTCGGGCATAGCCGAGCGCATTCCCGGCTCGACCTACCGGGAGCTTCCCGGGACGCCGCACATGCAGACGCTCGAACAACCCGACCTGGTCGCAGAGGCCCTGGACGAGTTCCTCCCCGCCGACCGCTAGGACGCGCGCGGTCTAGCGCGTGCGCCCTCGCGCTTTCAGGGGAGTGGCGGGCATCGCGGGCGCGGGGAGGGGCGGGCCGTCGTAGCCGTGCACCTCGCCGAAGCGGTCGCCGGTGGTCCAGTCCTCGCGCGCCCGCGCGATCTCCTCACCCGTCCGGGCGACGAAGTTCCACCACATGACGAGCTTCTCCTCGAACGGTTCCCCGCCCAGCAGGACCAGGCCGCTGTCGCCGTCGGCGCGCAAGGGGAGTTCGCGTCGTCCGCACCCGAGGTACAGCATGGAGCCGGGCTCCACGCGCATCCCGTCGATCTCGGTCACGCCCGACATGGTGAGCGCGGCGTACTCGAAGTCCGGCTCGACCGGGAGGCGCACGTCGGCTCCGTCGGCCAGGGCGAGGTCGGCCCCCACGATCGGCGTGAACGCCGTGCCGGGTGAGGAGGCGCCGTCGAGGTCACCGAGAATGACCGTCGCGCTGAAGCCGGGACCGTCCACGACGGGCAGGTCACCATGATGCTCGAACGCGGGATCGGTGTGGCGGTGCCCGTCGGGCAACGCCACCCACAACTGCGCCCCGTGCAGGATCGACGGATGGTCGCGGGGCGATTCCTCCGAATGCGCGATGGCACGCCCGGCCGTCATGAGCCCGAGCTCCTTCGGGCGGACGGTCTGCAGGCTGCCGAGGCTGTCGCGGTGCAGAACCTCGCCGTCGTGCAGCCAGCTCACCGTCTGCAGCCCGATGTGCGGGTGCGGCGGTACCTGCATGCCCGGCTCGTCGGCGATGTCGTCCGGCCCGTAGTGGTCGACGAAACACCAGGCGCCCACCATGCGCCGCCCCAGGCTGGGCAGGAGCCTGCGGACGACCGTGCTCTCGCCCAGCGGCACCCGGCGCGGCGGCAGGAGCTCGTGGACCGGGCCGCCCGGCACGTCGTCCCGTCCGCCGCACTGGACCGGCTTCGGCCGCACATCAAGATTGCTCACCAGCGTCGCCTCCCCCAAGCGGCCCCGGAATCAGGGCCAGGACGGTGGGGTTTGAATCTACGTGATGCACGGTGAATACAAGGTTCCCGGGGGCAAGCTCGTCGTCGCGGACGTCGATGTCGTGGACGGCCTCCTGCGCGATCCCAGGATCAGCGGCGACTTCTTTCTCGAACCGGATGAGGCCCTAGAGCGGATGAACCACATCCTGGACGGCCTCCCCGCGGGGCTGGACGCGAAGGCGATCGGCGCCCGCGTGGAGGCGGGCCTGCCGCGCCACACGGTCATGCTGGGAATCACCGCCGAGGCCGTGGGGATCGCCGTCCGCCGGGCGGTCACGCGCGCCTCGGACTGGCGGGACCACGACTGGCGGCTGATCCACGAACCGCCGCAGGAGCCCGCCCTCCACATGGCGCTCGATCAGGTCCTCGCCGAGGAGGTGGGCGCGGGACGCCGACCGCCGACGCTGCGGGTGTGGGAGTGGGCTTCCCCCGCCGTCGTCATCGGGAGCTTCCAATCCCTGCGGAACGAGGTGGACGCAGAGGCGGCCGAACGCCACGGAGTGAACGTGGTGCGTCGCATCAGCGGCGGTGGCGCGATGTTCATCGAGCCCGGCAACACCATCACGTACTCGCTGTACGCGCCCGAGACGCTTGTGGCCGGGATGTCGTTCGCGGAGAGCTACGCCTTCCTTGACGACTGGGTCCTGGGCGCGCTGGGCGAACTCGGCATCAGGGCTTGGTACCAGCCGTTGAACGACATCACGTCCGACCAAGGCAAGATTGCCGGGGCGGCCCAGAAACGGCTCGCCGCCGGAGCGGTCCTGCACCACGTGACCATGGCCTACGACATCGACGCCGAGAAGATGCTGCAGGTGCTCCGGATCGGCAGGGAGAAGATCTCCGACAAGGGCATCGCGAGCGCCGTCAAACGGGTCGACCCGCTCCGCCGCCAGACCGGGCTCGCCCGCGAGGACATCATCGACCGCATGATCAAGCACTTCCGCGCCCGGTACGGCCTGGCCGAAGGGCACGTGACCGAAGACGAACTCCGCCTCGCCCACAAATACGTCGGCGACAAGTTCGACACCCCCGAGTGGACCGCGCGCGTCCCCTGACGACGAACCGAGCGCCATAGCCGGACGGAACTCACGGTCGTTTCCGTGCGTCCTCCCCTCATGCAGGTCGCGGGGCCGAGCGGCCACCCCGTAGGTTGGGCAGATCGGCCGATGATGAGGAGCGTTCATGTCGATGCAGAAGGGCGCCAACACCGCGGTGCCGGTTCCCTCCGTCCGGGTCGAGCTCGGCTGGCAGAGCGGCCCGGGCGTGCCCGACGCGGACGCGTCGGCACTCCTGCTGGCGGACACGGGCCGGGTGCGTTCGGACGACGACTTCGTCTTCTACAACCAGCCCGCCCACAAGTCGGGCGCGGTCCGGCACGAGGGCAAGCAGCAGGGGCCGACCGTCCTTGACGTCCTCGCCGTCGACCTGGACCGGGTCGAGCCCGGCATCGACAAGATCGTGATCGCGGCGTCCTCGGACGGCGGCACGTTCGGCCAGTTCCAGGGGCTGTACGTGCGGGTCGTCGACGCGGCCGCCGGGACGGAGGTCGCCCGGTTCGACAGCCAGGGCGCCACCACCGAGACCGCGTTCGTGCTGGGCGAGCTGTACCGGCGGCAGGGCGCGTGGAAGTTCCGCGCGGTCGGCCAGGGCTACGACTCGGGCCTCGGCGGCCTGGCCACCGATTTCGGGATCTCGGTCGACGACCCGGGCCAGGCGGCCCCTCCGCCGCCCCCGCCCGCCCCTCAGCAGCCTCAGACGCCGCCCCCGCCGCCCGGCGGGCAGTTCGCCCCGCCCCCGCCTCCGCCGGGCGGCCAGTACGCGCCTCCGCCGCCCCCGCCGGGCGGCGGCTACGCGCCGCCGCCCCCGCCCGGGCAGTACACGCCGCCCCCGCCTCCGCCGGGCCAGTACGCCCCGCCCCCGCCTCCGCCGCCGGGGCAGTACGCCCCGCCGCCTCCCGGTGGGCAGTACACGCCGCCTCCGCCGCCCGGGCAGTACGCGCCCCCGCCTCCGCAGCCCGGGGCCGTACCGCCGCCGCAGCCGCCGCAGCAGCAGCAGGGCGGTGCGGTGTCGCTGACGAAGAACGCGCCGTCGGTGTCGCTCACCAAGCACGGCGCGACGTCCGGCCACATGCGGGTCAACCTGAACTGGACCGCGCGTGAGGGCGTCGCCAAGGGACTGCTCGGCAAGCGCCGCCGCGGGGTCGACCTCGACCTCGACCTCTGCTGCCTGTGGGAGCTGCAGGACGGACGCAAGGGCATCATCCACGCGCTCGGTGACATGGGCGCGCTCGACCGCCCGCCCTACATCAAGCTCGACAAGGACGACCGCACGGGAGCGATCGAGGCGGGGGAGAACCTCCACATCAACCTCGACCACACCCGCGACTTCAAGCGGATCCTGGTGTTCGCCGAGATCTACGAGGGCGCCGACGACTTCCGCGGCCTCGGCGCGGTCGCCACGCTGTTCCCGGTGGGCGCGCCGCCCATCGACATGCGCATGGACGACTGCGTCGACGCCTCCCGCGACGCCGTCCTCGCGCTCATCGAGAACGTCAACGGCGAACTGGTCGTCCGCCGGGAGGGCCGGTTCATCCTCCCGCCGCCCGGACGTCCGCGCTGGGGGAAGATGACCGTCGACCAGGCCTACAACTGGAACCTGGAGTGGGTCGCGTCCCGCGGTAAGGACTGACCGTCGGGTTCGCGCACGTGCTAGGCCGGGCCCGGAACATTGGCTGTTCCTGCCGATTGTCCCGGGCCCGGCGCCGACGGTAGGAACGTCGCATGACTACTCAGCGGCAGTATCCCGTCGTCCCCGCACCCCGTTTCGACGTTCCGGCCAGGGAGGCCGCGGAGCGCGCGCGGGCGTTCGCCGACACGATGACGCTGCGCCGCACCGTGCGCGACTTCTCGCCCCACCCGGTGCCGCCGGACGTCATCGACCATGCGATCCGCGCCGCCGCGACCGCTCCGAGTGGGGCCAACCTCCAGCCGTGGCGTTTCGTGGTCGTCACCGACCCCGAGCGCAAGCGGTTGCTCAGGGAGGCCGCGGAGCGGGAGGAGCGCGAGTTCTACGAGCGGCGCGCGTCGGAGGAGTGGCTTGAGGCGTTGGCCCCGCTGGGCACCGATTGGCGCAAGCCGTTCCTGGAGGACGCCCCCGCGGTCATCATCGTCTTCGAGGTGCACAAGGGGCCGGAGACACCCCGCCCTTACTACGTGAAGGAGTCGGTGGGCATCGCCGTCGGGTTCCTGTTGGCAGGACTGCACCAGGCCGGTCTGGCGACCCTCACGCACACCCCGAGCCCCATGAGGTTCCTGAACGAGGTGTGCGAGCGTCCGCAGGAGGAACGCGCCTACGTCGTGATCCCGGTCGGCTACCCCGCCGATGACGCGATGGTCCCCGACATCACCCGCAAGCCGGTGGACGAGGTCATCGTCCGCCTCTGACCCCGGCAGGGCCCCGATTCCGGCGGGGCCGCCGTCAGGCGGCCTTCACGGCGTCGGCCAGCTTCTTGTCGCGCGCGACCCGCACCAGGGCGGCGCTCAGCCGCGCGAGGTCCTTGTCGGGCACCTGGGACGCGAGCCGGTCGGCCTCGGTCGGGAGGCCGATCCGCTCGGCGCCCTTCTTCACCTGGCCGTCCACGTAAGGGCGGAGCCAGGGCCAGATGGCCTGCGCCTCGCGGCAGAAGATGTCCACTCCGGTGGGGCCGATGCCGGGGAACTCCTGGAGCAGTTCGGCCGCCTTCTCGGGGTCGCGCCCGGCCTCGACGGCGAGTCGCCGGAGGTCGCCCTTGTACTTGTCCTGGACGAGGTCGGCGACGTCGCCCAGCCGGGACGCGGTGCTCTCGTCGTACCGGACGTAGTGGCCGCGTCCGAGGGCGTCGACCCGTTCCTGCCAGGTCAGCTTGCTCATGCCGCGCGGGGTGCCGCCCCCGGCGTCGAACAGTTCGCGCGCCGCCGCCATGGCGATGTCCGACGAGATGCGCGCACTGAGCAGGTTGGCCAGGACGAGCAGCTTGAACAACGCGGCCGGCTGGTCCTTCAGCGTGATGCCCGCCTCCGCGGCGAACGTCTCGCCCGACTTGTTCAGCAGTTTCTTCACAACGGCGTCCATGGCGTGCACCTCCCGTTGGGGCCGCCCCTACCCGGGTCGGCGGAGATGACTCATGTGCGGACGCCGAACCCGGTCACAGGAGGCTGAGCTGACCTTCGCCTGCGAGCGGGTCGCGGTGCTTCTTCAGGTGCTTCCAGCGCGGGAGGTCGTCCAGGTAGGACCACGACATCCGGTGATGCGGGGTCGGCCCGGACTCCTCAAGGGCCTTCTGGTGGACGGGCGACGGATATCCCGCACTGTCCGCGAACCCGTATCCGGGGAATTCGCCGTCGAGCGCCGCCATGAGACCGTCGCGGTGGACTTTCGCCAAGACGGAGGCGGCGGCGACACTGACCGAGCGCTGGTCGGCCTTCACCTCGCAGCGCACCCGCCAGGGGCGGCTCAGGAAATCGTGCTTTCCGTCCAGGATGACCACGTCCGGGGTGACGGGCAGCGCCTCCAGTGCCCGAACGGCCGCGCGGCGCAGCGCCTCCGTCATTCCCACGGCGTCGATCTCCTCTGGACCGGAAGCGCCGATGGCGTAACCGGAAAGCCACCCAGAGAGGACTTCGGCGAACGCCTCGCGATGGGTTTCGGTGAGCAGTTTCGAGTCGGTCAGGCCGATGGTCTTCTTGCCGCGCCCCTGGAGGACGGGCGGGGGAGTCAGGTCGGTGACCGCCGCGCACACCACGACGGGGCCAGCCCAGGCGCCGCGTCCCACCTCGTCCACTCCGGCTATGCGGATCTTGCGACCCGCTTGTGACATGGCCTGGAGTTCGTCCTCGATCTCGTAGCCCGCTACGCGCGACACCGTCCTGGCCGTATCGGCGGGGCCGGAGGCCAGTCCGGGCAGGGCACGGGTGGAGTCGGTCAAGGGATCTCCTCAGGGGCCGTCCAAGGGATGCGCCTCGGGGACGCGGCGCGCCTCCAAATCGTAGGGTCCCCGCCGCCGTCCGCGCCGAAGGCGTGGCGGCGGCGCGACGAATTCGGCCGGAGTCGGCTGCGAGTCCTGAACGGGCACTTCTGGACAGTCCAAATGTCCTGGTCTCGGGACCGGCGTTTCCCTGTCCCGCAGCAGTTCGGCGGGCGTGACACCAACGAACCGGGCGCGGGGAGTCCCGTTCCGGGCGGTCCTGCGCTTTACTCGCTTCTGATGGCTTTGTTCGGCAGGTCCCGCTCCCGCCCGGCGAAGGACGCCGCGGCACGGGATCTTTTCGAGCGCCTTCGTTGGCGCTATTTCCAGATCACCCCGGGCGTCCGTTTCCTGGCCGGGGTGCTGTTCGTCGCGCTCGCGCTGTCGGGCGCGATCGTGCTCGGCGGCCCGATCCTCGCCACGGCGGCGTTCGCGGTGGTCCTGCTCGTCGTCGTCCACCTGACCCTGCGCTCGCCCACGGGAATGGCACTCGTCACCGTGGTGGTCGCCTGGCTCACGCTGTCGATCCCGCTGGGCGGGCTCTACCCGGACGAGGACCGACCGCCGTACCTGCGTCCCGACCTCCTCTTGGCCTTGCTCGCCCTACCGGTGGCGTTCATCGCGTTCCGGTTGCGCGGGTACACGCCATGGCGAACCGCACTCATCGCGCTGGGCGGAGCCGGTGCGGCCGCGGCCGCGCTGGCGCATCCGCTGCCGCAGGCGAGCGCGGCACCGGCCTGGGCGGCGGCCCTCGCGGTCCTCGTCTACCGGTGGGACCGGGCGCGCCGCACGGTGCCCGCGGAGGCGTACGAGACCGGATGGGTGCAGGAACAGGCCGGACCCAAGGGGGACGCAGGCGTGGGGCCGCGCAAGCATCAGTCGGGCAACGACAAGCGGGATCGGCCTGAGAAGGCCGACCGGCCGGGGCGGTCCGGCAGGCCCGACCGGCGGAACTCCGACGGGCGGAACTCCGACGAGGACGACGCGGGCGTCGCCGCGGCCGTGCCCGCGGGCCATGGGCAGCGCGCCGCCGCGCAGGCGGCCGAGGCCGCCGCCGCTCCGGAGCGCACCGTCCCGGGGGAGACCCGGAAGGAGAACACTCCGGAGATCTCCGTGGCGGAGGCGCTCGCCGAACTGGAGGCGATGATCGGGCTCGAACCGGTCAAGCGCCAGGTCCGCTCTATCGCCGCGTCCATCGAGGCGGCGCATATGCGGGCCGCCGCCGGGGTGCCCACAGAGAAACCGATGCGGCACTTCGTGTTCGTGGGTCCGCCCGGTACGGGCAAGACCACCGTGGCACGCGTGCTCGCCAAAATCTTCTATGCCTTCGGGCTGCTGCCTGAGCCGACGTTGGTCGAAGCCCACCGCGCGGATCTCGTCGGTGAGTTCCTTGGGGCCACCGCCCTGAAGACCAACCGGCTCGTCGACTCCGCACTGGGCGGGGTGCTGTTCATCGACGAGGCGTACAGCCTGGCCAACTCCGCCGAAGGGCAGCCCGACCGGTTCGGTGACGAGGCCGTGCAGACACTGCTCAAACGCGCCGAGGACGACCGCGACAACCTCGTCATCATCCTGGCGGGATACGACGCGCAGATGGCCGAGTTCCTCGACTCCAACCCCGGCCTCGCGTCGCGGTTCGGCACGCGCGTGCATTTCCCGTCGTACCGTCCGACGGAACTGCTGCAGATCGCCGATTACCACACCGGCCTCCGGGAGGACCGGCTCGACGCGGAGGCCCGGCAGAGGCTTGCCGAACGTTTCGAGGAGGTCGAACGGCGCGGCATCGTCGACGAACTGGGCAACGGACGGTTCGTCCGGTCGCTGACGGAGGCGGCGGCGCGCGCGCGGGACGTGCGGGTGGTCGACGCCGTGTCCGCGTCCGGCGTGCCCGCGCGGCCCAGCGCCGACGACCTCGTCACCCTGCGCGCCGCGGACGTCGAGGCCGCGTTCGCCGAGGTCACCGAGCGGTACCGGGGCTACGCCGAGACCCCGACGCTGGACGAGGCGCTCGGCTCGCTCGCCGCGATGATCGGGCTCGAACCGGTGAAACGGCAGGTCAGGGAGATCGCCGCGCAGCTCCAGGTCGCCCGGATGCGGCAGGAGCAGGGCCTCGTGACCCGCCCGCCGACCCGGCACTTCGTGTTCACCGGACCGCCCGGCACCGGTAAGACGACCGTCGCCCGCGTGCTCGGCCGCATCTTCGCCGCGTCCGGGCTGCTCGCCCGCCCGGAAGTGGTCGAGGCCCAGCGCGCCGACCTCGTTGGCGAGCATCTGGGGGCGACGGCTCTCAAGACGAACAAAGTCATCGACTCCGCCCTGGGCGGCGTCCTTTTCGTGGACGAGGCGTACTCGCTCAGCAATCCGGGCTACTCGGGCGGGGACGCCTTCGGCGCCGAAGCGGTGCAGACCCTCCTCAAGCGCGCCGAGGACGACCGCGACCGGCTCGTCGTCGTCCTCGCCGGTTACGAGGACGACATGAACCGGTTCCTGTCGTCCAACCCTGGGCTCGCGTCACGGTTCGACGTCCGGGTCGACTTCCCCTCCTACGGGCCTGACGAACTGCTGCGCATCGCACAGCTCATCGCCGAGGAGGGGGGCGACCACTGGGAAGAACGCGCCTTGGACGACCTCGCCCTCGTGTTCCAGCGTGTTTGCGGCGCGGGACGCATAGACGAATTGGGCAACGGACGCTTCGCCCGGTCGCTGTACGAGAAGGCGTGCGCGTGCAGGGCGCTGCGTGCGGCCGGTCTGGGCGACGCCGCCACGACCGATGACCTGACCGTCCTCACCGCCGAGGACGTACGCGACGCCTTCGCCGACCTCGCCCACCGCCTGGCCTGACCCCGGGCGTGTTCTCTGTTCGGGGGCGTGTTCTGTCCGGGGCGTGCGCTGTAATCGAGGGCATGACCTCGGTGACATGGGCGCAGGTGCTGGCCTGGCGGATGCGGCGGCAGTTCATCGAACGCCCCGGGGACGTGACGGCGGTTCAGATAGCGCGGCGCTTGGCGGGAGTCCAGGCGCAGGTCGCCTCCGCCGCGGAACTCGCCGTGGCGGTACGGCGAACAACCCCGGAGCCAGGGGCCGTGGCACGGGCGCTGACCGACGAACGCACCCTCGTCAAGACGTGGGCCATGCGCGGAACCCTGCACGTGCTCCCCGCCGAAGAGGCGGCCGCCTATCTCGCCCTGTGCGCCACGGCCCGCCCCTGGAAGAAGGCGAGCTGGCAGAAGACCTTCGGAGCGACCCCAGCCGATCTGGAGGAGATCGCGGCCGCCGCGACCGACGCCCTGTCGGGCGGAGCGGCACTCACCCGCGAGGAACTCACCACGGCGGTGGTCGACGAGACCGGGTCGCAGCATCTCGCCGAGGTACTCGGGTCGGGCTGGGGGACGCTGCTCAAGCCGCTCGCCTGGTGGGGTGTGCTCTGCTACGGGCCTCCGCAGGGCACGCGCGTGACGTTCACCTCGCCGGGGCGCTGGCTGCCCGGCTGGACGGGGATCCCCTCGGTGGAGGACGCCGCCCGCACGGTCGTCCACGCGTTCGTCGGCGCGCATGGGCCCGCCACCCCTGACATGTTCGACAACTGGTTGATGCGCAAGACGAGCCGCAAGAAGGACGTCAAGGAATGGTTCGCCGCTGCGCAGGAGGGCCTGTCCACCGTCGAAGTGGAGGGCGCGCAGATGTACGTACTGGAAGAACACCGTGATGAGCTCCTGGCTACCGAGCCGAGCACGTCTGTGCGGCTGCTGGGCGCGTTCGACCAGTACGTCCTCGGGGCCGGGACGGGGGCGACCTATCTGGTGCCCGCCGAACGCCGCAAGGAGGTCAGCCGGGCCGCGGGATGGATCTCACCCGTGGTCGTGTACGAGGGGCGAGTGGCGGGCGTCTGGGAGGCCAAGGACGGTGACATCGCCGTGACCACGTTCGAGGACGTCCCCGCCGCGCCGCTCAAGGACGAGGTCGCCCGCATGCGCGCTCTGCTGGCCTGACGGGGTTCGATCCAGGGCGCGCGTAACGATCCGAAAGCGCTCGTCTAGCGTGACCGACCATGGACGAGCGGGAAACACGGGACGATCCGGTCGAGTACCGGCAGGAGCGCTACAAGCCGCCGGAGGGCGCGGCGGAGATCCTGCTGATCCGGCACGGCGCGTCCGAGCCCGCCCGTCCGGACCGCCCGTTCCCGCTCGTGGACGGCCAGGGCGATCCCGCGCTCGCCCCCGAGGGCCGTCACCAGGCCGACCGTGTCGGTGACCGGCTCGCGGAGGAGCGCATCGACGCCGTCTACGTGACGCCCCTGCGCCGCACCGCGCAGACCGCCGCGCCCCTGGCGCGCAGGCTCGGGTTGGAGCCGCGCGTCGAGCGCGGCATGCGCGAGGTGTACCTCGGCGAATGGGAGGGCGGCCTGTTCCGGAAGAAGGTCGCGGAGAACGATCCGGTGGCGCAGCGGATGTTCGCCGAAGAGCGCTGGGACGTCATTCCCGGCGCCGAATCGAACGAGGCGTTCGTCGCGCGGATCGACGAGGCCCTCACCCGCCTGGCGGAGGTCCACGCGGGCGGGCGCATAGCCGTGTTCACCCACGGCGGGGTGATCGCGCAGGCGCTCGCGTCCGCGACCGGGGCGAGGCCGTTCGCCTTCATGACGCCCGACAACGGCTCGGTCTCGCGGCTGGTGAGGCTCGGGGGCGTGTCGTCCATTCGGGGCTTCAACGACGTGTCGCATCTGGAATGGTCCGCGCCCGCCCCTTTGACCTAGGTACGGAAACGGACGTGCTGGCCAGGACGCAACTGCGCGGCGTCGTTGACGGCGGATGACGCCAGTACGGCGACCACCGGGTAGCCGCCGGTCGTCGGATGGTCGGCCAAGAAGATGATGGGCAGCCCGTTGGGCGGCACCTGGAGCGACCCGGTGACCATGCCCTCGCTCCCGAGTTCTCCGTCCCGGACACGGGCGAGCGGTGGCCCGTTCAAGCGGACGCCTACGCGATTGCTGTCCGGCGACACCTCAAATGTCGCGGACGTGAGCGTGGCCAACGCGTCCTCGGTGAACCAGTCGTCGCGCGGTCCGGGCAGGATGCGCAGTACCGGTGTCTCGGCCAGTGGCGGTGTGGGGGCGATGTCCACGGCGATATCCGCGAGCCCCTCGGAGGAGCCCAGCGCTAGGCGGTCACCTGGCGAGAGTGGTGCAGGCCCGAGGCCGGACAGAAGGTCGGTCGAGCGGCTCCCGAGAATCAGCTCTGTCTCGACGCCACCGCGCACAGCGAGATAACTGCGCAGCCCGGACGAAGGCGTACCGAACTCGACCAGCGCACCGTCCGGAACATGGCAGGGCGCGTTGGTCCCGTATTCGCGTCCGTTGACGCACAGCGGCACTGGCGCGCCAGTGACGGCGATCCAGGCGTGCCCCTGGAAACGCAGTGCCGCCCCACCGAACGTGAACTCCACGCCCGCCGCGCCCTCGGGATTGCCCACCAGCCGGTTGGCCAAGCGGAGCGCGCGCTCGTCCGCGGCCCCCGACCGCGGAACGCCGAGATGCGCATGCCCGGGCCTGCCGAGGTCCTGGACGGTCGCCAGCGGCCCGGACCGGACGACCTCGATCACGAGCGCTCCCCGGGTACGAACCGCACGCGCGTCCCGGGACGCAGCAGCGAGGGCGGGTCGCGCGTCTCGTCCCACAGCCGCAGGTCCGTCCGTCCGAGCAGGCGCCAGCCGCCCGGCGACCGGGACGGGTAGACGGCCGCGTACGGACCGGCGATCGCCACCGAACCGGCCGGGACCGACGTCCGCGGCGACGCGCGGCGCGCCACGTGCAACACGGGGTCGAGGCCGGTCAGATAGGCGAAACCGGGGGAGAAACCGAGGTAGGCCACCGTGTACGAGGCGGCGGAGTGACGCCGGACGACATCCTCGCGGGACAACCCGGTCAGCCGGGCGACCTCGTCCAGGTCCTCCCCGTCGTAGACGACCGGCACCTCCACCGGCTCGGCGTCGTCCGCCGCGTCCGCGGGCAGGGGGAGTCGCGGGAGCCGCGCGGCGAGCCGGTCCAGGTCGGCGGACGGGTCCGCCATGACCAGGACCGTCCGCTCACCGGGAACGACGTCCACGACACCGGGGAGGCTCTGGTCGCGCAGGGCGGCGTTGAGGCGGAGCGCGGTGGCGGGATCCTCGGTCTCCACGAGCAGGGCCGCGTCACCCGCCCGGAGCACTCTCACGCGAACGACTCCAGCGTGACGCCTGCCCCGGACAGGGCCGACCGCACCGACCGTGCCAACTCCACCGCGCCGGGGGTGTCGCCATGCACGCACATGGAGCGCGCCTTCAACGCGACCTCACCCCCGTCCACCGCCGCGACCGTTCCGTCTACAGCCATCCTGACCGCACGCTGGACGACGGCGTCCGGGTCGTGGATGACCGCTCCTGGCTCACGGCGGGACACCAGCGCACCGGACGGCGTGTAAGCCCGGTCGGCGAAGCACTCGGCGACCACGGTGAGCCCGTGGGCCGCGTCGTGCACCGCGGAGCCGGGAAGCGTCAGCAGGGGCAGCGAAGGGTCGTACGCGCGCACGGCGTCTGCCACCGCCCCAGCCTGCCCTGCGTCACGGACCACCCGGTTGTAGAGCGCCCCATGCGGCTTGACGTAGGCGACCCGTCCGCCCTCCGCCCGGGCGATCCCGTCCAGGGCGGCGATCTGGTACAGGATCTCGGCGGTCAGTTCGGCTGGGGCGACGTCCATCTCGCGCCTTCCGAACCCCGCCAGGTCCCGGTACGACACCTGCGCGCCGATCGTCACACCGCGTTCCACGGACGCCGCGCACACCCGCCGCATGATGAGGGGATCGCCCGCGTGGAACCCGCACGCCACGTTCGCGCTCGTGACGACGTCGAGCAGCGCGAGGTCGTCGCCCAGTTCCCAGACGCCGAACCCCTCACCGAGGTCGGCGTTGATGTCCATGATCGCCATGCCCAAGACCTACCACCGAATCCCGGGACTCAGACGGCCTCTTCGCGCACGTCCTCGACCTCGTGCCTGGACGCCCACGCCTGGTACACGCCCCGGTCGAACAGTTCCAGGCCCAGTGCCTCGGCCACGGACGCCTCGCCGCCGCTGTACTCCACGCGCAGCCAGCCCTCGTGTTCGCCGAGCACCACGAACGGCTCGCCCCGCCAGGTGCAGTGCGTCAGGACGTACCGGAACCGCTCGACCGCCGACCGCGGCACCACTTGGACCCACCTGTCCGGCGTTACCTGCCGGAACCCCTCGACCTGGCGCGACGCGTAGAGCCGCACGCAGTCGCCGTCCGGGCTGGCCTCGTACTCGCCGCCGTGCCAGGCCGCGTAGAAACCGTGCCGGACGCTCATCCCCGTCCCCCGGGAAGCCGCACGAGCCACCGGCGGAAGTCGGCGTCGTAGGACGCCACCAGGGTCTCGGGACCGTTCGCGACGATCCGGTACAGCTCGGCCCCGTGCGGCAGGCGCTGACTCTCGATCCTGAACTCGGGAACGGCGGGTCCGTCACCCGGCGTGTGCCCCGACCCGCCGGGCGCACGCCGGAACAACGGCGGCTTCACCGCGGGCCAGCGGATCGCGAAGACCTCCTCGTCCGCGGGCGTGAACGGCGACCCCTCGTAGAGCAGCCCGAGGCCGTGGATCAGCGCCGCCGGGGTCGTCATCTCGGCGACGTCCCGCAGCCGGTGCACGTACCCGGCGACGAGGTCGTAGCCGCCTTCCAGGTAGTGCTGCACATGCTCGGGCCGCACCACCTTCTGCATGACCTCGGCCTGGCCCGTGCCTTCCACGGACATGTGCTCTCTGGGGAACGGGACCGTCTGCGACCTCGCCGTGGGAGCGTTCCGCTGCCCCTCTGGGGGAGCGGGCGCGTCCGCGACGGCGTCGGGCGCGGTGACGCTCGGCCCGCGCTCGAGCGTCGGCGTCACCGGCAGCCCCAGCGGGTCGCTCGGCGTCTCGCGCGGCGAGGCCGGCGGAACCGGCGGAACCGGCGGAACCGGCGGCGCGGGCGGACGCGTGGGCGCCTGTGGGGCGGCGGGGGCGGCGGAGGGTGGCCGAGGTTCGGCCCGCGCGGGAGCGGCGCTCTCCGGCGGACTGGGAGCCTTCCGCGCGGCGGCGCGGCGCTCGCGGGCGGGCTTGGCACCGCCGCTCCGGCCGCGGGACGGGGCCCGGACCGACGCGCCCGCGACATGGACGTCCGTCGGGACGGGCGGCGTCGGGGCGCTCGCCGCGCGCGGCTCCGCGGGCTCGAAGAGCGCCTTGGCGTCCAGGAAGGACGCGCTGGGCAGGCCGGGGTTGATCGCGAGCTGCCAGTCCGGGTGGGGCCACCGCCGGGCCAGCTCCGACAGCGACGCCTCCCGGTGGTGCACCGCCTGCCCCTGCAAGGAGCGGTCCATCGCCTCGGGCGAGGTGAACGCCAGCACGAACGTCCCGTCTCCGAACCGGGCCGTGGCGAATTGGTGCCCGCCCGCCCCCGGTTCGCCGGGCGCGGGCAGGTACAGGACGGCCCGCGCCAGCAGTTCGAGGTAGCCGCTCTGGTCGCCGCGCTCCCGGGCCTCGGCGAGCGCGCCCTCCAACGCGGAGCCGGACGGGCGCGCGCGCCGTGCGGCCGGACGTCCGCCCCCCTCCGGAACGGCGGGCGGGATCCCGAGTCCGGGGAGCGGCAGCGGGCCGCCGTCCGGTCCCGACCGGCTGGCCTGGTAGACGAGCCCGAGCGGCGACTCGATCCCGTAGGCGTCGCGGAACGCGCCCACCATCTGCCCGGCGAGAAGGGCGCACGTCTCCAGTCGCTCGGCCGCGGCGCGCTGCTCCGCCGCCGCACGTCCGCCGCGCTCGCGCAGGGGGAACTGGCGCCACCAGTTCCTGCGCTCCTCCTCGTCCGGGGGCTCCCAGCCGAGCGCCCTGAGCCGCCGCTCCTGCCCCGGGGCGAGCGGCCTGGGCAGGAAGGCGCTGCCGACGGCCTCCGCGTCGAGCAGCCCCTCGGCCCGCATCGCCTGGACGTAGGGCAGCCCGCTCTGCCCCTGGACGATGACGAACGAATTGACCGGCAGGCGTGAGAGTTCCAATGTCAGCCGCTGGGCGAAGTCGTTCCAGTCCACTCGGATCCACTCTCACGTATGTGGGGGCGGGGATGCCTTACTCGACGGTAGCCGAATCGGCGGCGGGCGAGTGGCGCCTCACTCGGATCGCGGAGCGGGAACCGCGTCGGCCCTCACCGGGGTCCACGCGCCGCCGATCGCGTCGTACACCGCCAGCGGGGTCTCGTCGCCCTCGCCGGACGAGTACCAGAGGCGCGTGCCGTGCGGCGGCCGCAGCGGAACGCCGGTCGGCTCCTGGGCGGCCCTCGGCCCGTCCGTGGGCGCGCCCAGGGGAGCGGGCTGCCGTTCGGCGGACACCGGCTCGACGGACACAGGCTCACTGGGTGCGGGCTCACTGGGCGCGGCTTCGACGGGCGCGGGTTCGACGGGAATGGGCTCGGGTGCCACCCGCTCGGCGGGCCGGGTGTCGGATATCCCGGAATCCAGGGCGGCGTTCAGGTCGGCCGCCGAGTACGGATCGATCGCCGTGTGGGAATCGTCGTGCGCCTCAGTGCTCCGTCCAGCGTGACTTGCCGCGGAACCGTTCAGGGCACCGCTCGGACGCTTGGGCTCACCGGCGACGGGGTTCGGCCCGGCGAGCGCGGTCGGATCGACCGTCCCGTAGGGATTCGGGTCGCCCTGCGTGGGCGGAGGCGTCGGGCGCGAGGCTCCGTGCAACTCCCCGTGCAACCGGTCGAGGACGGACGAGTCCAGGAGGACTTCACTGGGGAGCCCCCAGTTGATGGCCAGCCGCCAGGTGGGGTCGGGCCACCCGGACGCAAGTTGCGCGAACGACGTCCGCCGGTAGAGGCCGGGACGCCGGTCGCCCGTGCGCGCGAGTGCTCCGGGAGAGGTGAACACCGTGACGTAGGTACTGCTGCCGATGCTGATGGTGGGGAACTCGGCGCGGTCCGGGTCTTCCACCGCGCCGGCGCTCGCGGGGAGCACCAGATCGGCGTTGGCGAGCAACCGGAAGTACGTGGTGTTGTCACCGTTCGCCTTGGCTTCGGCCAGGCGAGGCTCCAGCAGTTCGGCGTTCACGCGGGCGGTGCCCTCAAGCGGCATGGACGTCCCGGCAGGGGGCGTGCCGACGGACGGGGGAGCCGCCCCCGCGAGCGCGTCGGCCGCGGGCGGAGCACCCGGCGACGACGCGCGGCGCTTGTTCACGCGCGACGGGTCGGCCACGTCGATACCGAAATCGGTCAGCTCGATGAGGCCCGTGCCGTGCCGGTGGAACGACTCGTACACCAGATCGGACGGCCGCCGGACGCCCTGGACGTCCCGCAGGGCGGTGACCATCACGTCGGCCAGCCGCGAGAAGTCGCCCTCGGTCACGGACCGCATCCCGCCGGGCGTCCCGAACTCGGGCAGTTCCGTCCACCAGTTGCGCGGAGTGGGGTCGGACGGCGGACGCCAGCCCGCCTCGCTCATGACCTCCTCGTCGGCGAGGGTGAGCAGAAGCGGGCCTTCGAGGAAGTTGTTGCTGACGGCCTCGGCGTACAGCCGGTCCGGCTCGCGCATGGCCTGCACGTAGTGTCGGCTCTCGTCGCGCTCCCGCACGATGAGGATCGTGTCCCGTTCGAGCCCCGCCAGCTCGCGTCCCAGCCGCCAGGCGAACTCGGACCACTCCAACAAGATCACTCCCTACGGCCGGGGGCGGGCCCCCGGGCCCCGCGAGACCATGCCCGAGACCCGATGATTACCGCCGGGGACGCCGCACGCAAACCGGGAGTTCACTCCGGCGGGGGTTCGTGACGAAGCACACGCAGCGCCTCCCTGAGGGCCTCCGGCCCGTCCTCGTCGCGGTCCAGCACAGCGATGAGTTTGTGCAGGATCTCGTGCCGTTCGTAGCCCACGTCGAGGAGTGATCGGGCGGTCTCCCATAGCTGCGGGGGCTCGCCGTTCCAGAGCCGCTCGGTGAGGCGTTCGTGCGCGGCGATGTGCTCCTCGTCCGCGCCGGGATGCTCGAACTCCAGGATGGCGCGCCGGTCGTCGGGGTCGGCGGGGTCCAGGGTGGACAGGTTGATGAATCCGTGCCGTCCCGACCGCCTGTGGGTCCCGGACAGGAAGGGCAGGGCGAAGGCCCTGCGCGGAAGCGCCTCCAGGTCCCCGTCGGGCAGCAACCGGTCGACCAGCTCGCGGTCGAGACCGAAAGCGGCCGGGTCGCGGTAGGCCTCGGCGAACTTCGCGGTGGCGTCCCACAGGGCGTCCAAGGTCGCCCTGATCCCCTCCTCAGGCAGCCCGGTGCGCTTTCCCGCCCACCTCACCCAGGCGGCGAGGACGTGGGGCACGGCCTCCTGTTCCGACGGGGACAGCAGGACCTTCCGCGGCAGCCAGTCGAGCAGGAACATCTCGCACTTGACCGGGCTGACCCGAAGCGGCCTTCCGAAGTCGTGCGCGCAGCCGTACTCGATGATGCGGTCGACGCACCGGCTGGCCGCCGAGAGGTCGGAGAGGCCGCCCGCCTCGTCCGAGGCGATGAACCGGGCCGCGATCGTGGCCCGCCTGTCCCGCCCGTACACCGGCGCCTGGGGCAGCCGCCCGCCCGGGGGCAGGATGTCCACACGCGCGCGCACGAACGCGTGGTACGAGCCGAAGTTCTCGTTCACGGGCGGGTCGTCGGTGTCGTCGGTGAGGTCGAGCGCGCTCTGCAGCAGCGCCTTGGCGTCGCGCGGGTCGTACTCCTCGAACCGCATCAGCGGGTTCTCGCGTCCCTCACGGCGGCAGTGCTCGAGAAGGGTGTCGACCCTGGACGAGACCCACGCGTCCCGCACCATCCCGACCGACGGGCGCCGTCCGGGGCGCGCGGCGGGCGCGAACGGATCGCCCGCCGGCGGCAGGGCCCCGCCCTTGTTGCGGTCGACGAGGATGACCAGCGCGTGCCGTTCGGCGCCGCCGTAGGTGTAGGTGCAGACGACGGAGTCCTGGTCGCCGTAGACGTCCCTGGACACGTAGCACTCTTCGGGGGCGACCATCCCCACGCGGTCGGCCCATCCCGGTCTGGCGACGCCGTTCTCCATCAGTTCGAGTGCCGCGCCCTCCGCCTTCGCGGCCTGCCGGGGGGTGCCCATGTAGGCCATCCCTATGAGCAGTGCGAGAGCGGCAGGGGTGCCCGCGTCCCGTGCGTAGTCGATCAGGGGTTCGCCGATGACCTCTTCGACGTCGCCGTCCGGCAGGCGTCGCCCCCACCAGGAACCGAGGATCTCGCTGATGATGAGCTCGGCGTCCAGGGGGCTGCGCAGGGCGAGCAGTTCGCGGGCATGCAGCAGCATTCCGTCGAATATCGCCGAGACCTCGTCGGGGGGTGGGGGACGGTCCCGGCCCGGTTCCCCGGAGGGGCGGTGGCGGTGGCGGGGACTCACCCTTCTAGCCTCTCAGATCGGCCGTGCGCCATGTCCAGGACACGTCCGAAGACAGGGGTGCCGAGGGGTCGCTCCGTCCGCTCAGCCGTCCACGCCCGTGGCGGGGCTCCGCCCGGACGGCGGCTCGGATTTCAGTATCCCGGTGAGGTGCTCCCGGGCCATCCGCTCCACCCTGGCGGGAGTGGCCTCAAGACCCAGATGGGTCATGCACGCCTGGACGTCGGCCACGCACCGGTGCACCGTGTCCGACGGAAAGCTCGTGAACTCGTCGCAGAGCCGTCGCGCGAGCGACTCACGGGTCACGCTGCGGTGATCGGCCAGTGCATGCATGAGCGCACACCTCCGCGCACGGGGATCCGATGTCCCATTCCAGCGCTTCTGCGAGGAGAGTCAATACATTCCGGGCCGTCGTTTCGCAAATTCTGGGTCATCTTCGGCGGAGGACTTGTCCATACCCGAGTCCATGTCATTGACCTGGGTGTTCTCTTCGCCCAGTGCGTCCGCCCAGCCCGCGTGGTGCCGTGCCGCCCAGTCGGGGTCAACGCGCCCGGTGAGCATCCCCTGGAGCGCACCCCGGTCCCGTAGCGCCTCCCAGAGGTGCCCTGCGGTCACCACCACGATGACGAGGAAGAGCCAGTCGTGGACGAACGTCGAACCCGTCCGCCACCGGTCGCTCCAGGGATCGGGGAACGTCATGACCTCGCCGGTGCCGAGCATCAGCAGGATCGCGCCCGCGACGAAGGCCGCGTTCAACTTCTGACCCGCGTTGAACTTGCCCACGGGCAGGACTCCGCGTCCACCCCGGACGGCTCTGCGGTCGCGGCGCCTGAGCCACTCCCAATCGTGCGGAGCGAATCTGTTCAACCGGCGGAGGTCGGCCCTGAACGCGCGGGACACCAGACCGAGGACGATCGGAACGGGCAACGCGAACCCACACCAGACATGGACGGTCTTGAGCGTCTCCCGATGCCCCACCAGCGTCGACAACGCCGGGAGGTACAGGCACGCGGCGGTCGCTATGCAGATCAGCATCAGCGATCCGGTCACGTGGTGGATCGCGCGCTCGGCGCGGGTGAAACGCAGCAACCATGTCCGCGCGGGCGGCGCGACGTCATGTCGGTGCATCATCGCGCCCGTTCGACCGCCCCACCCAGGCGTCCACGTCGTACCCCAGGTTCTCCCAGTAGCCGGGACGGACCCGATCCGTCAGCTCGATGCCACCGAGCCATTTCAGCGACTTGTAGCCGTACATGGGCGCCACGTAGAGGCGGGTGGGCCCGCCGTGATCGTGCGAGACGGGCTTGCCGTCCATCTGCGTCGCCACGAGGACGTCCCGCCTGCGCGCCTGGCTCAGCGTCAGCGACTCGGTGTAGACGCCGTCGAACGACGTGAACCGCACCGCGCGGGCCTGAGGCGACACTCCCACCGCGTCCAGGAGGTCGGGCAGGGCGACACCCACCCAGCGGACGTCCGGGACACGCCAGCCCGTCACGCACTGGAAGTCCTTGTCGAGCGCCGTCTGGGGGAACCCCGCCAGATCGGCCATCCCGAAAGAGCGAGGCCTGTCGACAAGGCCACTAACGGTCACGCGATGGGTGGCGGCACTGTGCCGCTTCACACTCCCCGTGACCGAGTAGTAGCGAAAACCGCCCGCCGCCGGGAGGACGTCCCCGATCGGCCCCGCCGGCGCCAGGGCGCGGCTCACTTTGTCTTGCAGAGATGCCCCCACGGCGACCCCCGCGACGCCGAGGCCGAGCATCCCGAGCACGACCCGCCGTCCGACGGGGCTGCCCTCCGCTCGTTCGTCCTCGTCCACGCTCCCATTCGAGCACCGTGGCCCTGGTCGCGCCAGGTTCCGGGGGTCCCCGTAAGACTTCTGACAGATCCGGGAGCGGCCCTAAGCTGGCCCCATGGCCACGAAGGTACAACTCGCCCAGCGTCCCGAGGCCGATGAGCTGCTCGGACGCAGCCCGCTGGCCGCGCTGGTGGGCATGCTGCTCGACCAGCAGGTCCCGATGGAGTGGGCGTTCACCGGGCCCTACACCATCGCCCAGCGGCTCGGCTCCGACGACCTGGACGCGCACGAGATCGCCGCCTACGACCCCGAGCGGTTCGCGGCGCTCCTGTCGGAGAAGCCCGCCGTCCACCGGTACCCCGGATCCATGGCCAAACGGGTGCAGCAACTGTGCCAATACCTCGTGGAGAACTACGACGGGGACGCCGAGCGCGTGTGGAAGGGCGTCGACAGCGGCAAAGAGCTGTTCAAGCGCCTCAACGGCCTCCCCGGGTACGGCAAGCAGAAGGCACAGATCTTCGTCGCCCTCCTGGGCAAGCAGTACGGCGTCCAGCCCGACGGCTGGCGTGAGGCCGCCGGCGCCTACGGGGAGCAGGGCTCTCACCGTTCCGTCGCCGACATCACCGGGCCCGAGTCGCTCGCGAAGGTCCGCGCCTTCAAGCAGGAGATGAAGTCCGCAGCCAAGAACGCCCGCTAGCCAAGACCCGCCAGCCTGCTAGCCAAGACCCGCCAGCCAGGGTCCGCCAGCCGAGGCCGATGCGTCCCGGGATCGCCCCCGCACGTGCGGCCTCGCGTGCGCGGACGCGCCGAACCCGCCGAGTTGACGCCCTGTGACGCCCGATCGCCGTAACATCTCCTACTCGCCGTCCTCGCGGACCGCCTCCCCGTGTCCCCGGCGACGGTGCCCGAATCCGACCGTGTTCGCTTGGTGTCGAAGTGACGATGATGTTCATCAGGGCTTCCGTCCACGGCGAACCATCGGGATGATGAATACCTGACTCCGACCGGTGTTGTGATGGAGGCGGGAGCGCTAGCCTGCTCCCATTCACTCATAGTGATGAAAACTTGCCGCGCGGTACGGGACCCTCTGGGGCGGAGGTGTTGTCCATGAGCACCGAGACGTCCGTCCCGCATCCTCGCGTCTCAGGGGTGGAGGGCCAGCCCATGGATGCGTCCGACGCCGCGCTGTACGCGACCCTGCTGACCGAGGCGCCCGCCGGGCTCGCCTTCTTCGACCGCGAGATGCGCTGCCGCAGGGCGAACGACGCCCTTGCCGCGCTACTGCGCGTGCCCGTCCGGGACTTGCAGAAGCGCAGACCCGGCGAGGTGCTGCCGGAGGCGCTCGCGACGGCCTTCGAGACGGCCCTGCGCAAGGTCATCGCCGAGGACCGCCCGCTCAGCGACCTCGACCTCGTCGTCCCGTCCGGCGGACCCGTCGCGCCGGCCGCCGCGCCCCCGCCGTCCGTCCCGACGGCCTCGCCCGACGCGTCGGGCGTGTCCACGGCGACCGAGGAGCGGATCCTCGCCTGCACCTGGCTGCCCGCCAGGGGCGCCGACGGCGAGCACGTCGGCGTCGTCCTGACCGCCCTGGACGTGACCGAGCGGCGCAGGGCCGAGGAGGTCATCCGCCGCAAGGAGCAGCGCTACCGCTCGCTCGTGGAGGCCAGCGCCCAGGTGGTCTGGGTCGCCGCGCCCGGCGGCGGCGTGATCGACGACGCGCCGGAGTGGCGGGCGATCACCGGCCAGACGCCGGACGACTACGCGGTCGGCGGCTGGCTCTCGGTGGTCCACCCGGAGGACCGTCCCCGCATCGAGGCCATCTGGACCGAGTGCGTCGACGAGAACCGGGTCTTCGAGACCAACTACCGGGTCCGCACCAAGAGCGGCACCTACCGGCACTTCGACGTACGGGCCGTGCCCATCTGGGAGGGCGACGCCGTCATCGAGTGGGTCGGCGCCAACACCGACGTCACCGGGCAGCGCGAGGCCGAGGAGATGCGCGGGCGGCTGACGGAGCAGCTCTCCGCGGCGGCGCTGCGCACGGCGCGGCTCCAGCAGGCCACCTCGATGCTCGCCGAGGCGCTGACCGTGTCGCAGGTCGTCCAGGTCATCACCGAGGTCGGACGGTCCGCCATCGGCGCCGACTACTCCGCCGTGGCCCTGCTCGACGACGACAAGCTCCGCCTCAGCATCGTCGGCCAGCCGGGCGCCGAGGGCGAGGCCGGGCTCGCCTCCCGCGACGAGATCAAGGTCAGCGACCAGACCGTGATGTCGGTGGCCGTGCGCGAGAGCCGTCCGTTTCTGGCCGAGCACCCCGACAGCCTGCGCCTGCAGCTCGGGCACGGAGAGCGCGACCTGTTCGCCCAGCACACGGAGGAACGCGCCTGGGTGGGTCTTCCGCTACTGGCGGCCGGTGCGCCCATAGGCGCGCTCCGGTTCTCGTTCACCCGCCCCAGGGAGATCACCGAGGAGGAGCGGGTCTTCCTGGAGGCGCTCGCCGGGCAGTGCGCCCTGGCCGTCGAACGAGCCCTCCTGTTCGAACGCGAGCACAAGACCGCGGAGGAGCTCCAGCGCAGCCTCCTTCCGAGCGACCTCCCGCAACTGCCCGGAATGGTGCTCGCGGCCCGGTACAACCCCGCCACGCGCCACGTCCAGGTGGGCGGCGACTGGTACGACGTGTTCCGGCTTCCCGACGACCGGCTCGCCGTGGCCGTCGGCGACGTCATGGGCAAGGGCGTCCTGGCGGCGGCCGGAATGGGACGCGTCCGCAACGCCCTGCGCGCCCTCGCCCTGAACGATCCGCGCCCCGCCGCCGTCCTCGCGGGCCTCGACCGCCTGTTCAGCGCGACCGAGGACGAAGAGCAGTTCACCACCGTGGCCTACGCGGTCATCGACCCCGAGACGGGCCACGGCGAGTTCAGCAACGCGGGTCATCCGCCGCCCCTCCTGATCTCTCCGGACACGCCCGCGCGGGTCAGCACGCGCGAGCCCGGGACTCCCCTCGGCTGGCCGAGCCAGCGACAGCAGACAAGTTTTTCCATCGAGACCGGCAACACTGTGGTGTTCTATTCCGATGGACTTGTGGAGAACCGTAGGCGTGGGGTGGACGCCGGGCTGGAGGAGCTTGTCGCCGTGGCCGCGGACGCCCCACCTGAAGTGGTAGGAGATCCCGAAAGACTCGTCGACTTCCTGGTCGATCGGATGCTTGCCGGGTATGAGCAGGTAGACGATGTGACCGTGCTTGCCCTGCACGTCCCGCCCAAGTCCGGGTGACGCCCGCCGGCAACGGCCGAAGAATCGCGTCGCGCGTACGAAGGACCGTCCCGCGCCCTCTAAGGTGGAGAGTTACCGGGTAGGACCTCCAAGGCGGAATGCGCAGCAGTGCCAGAATGCTTGACCCAGAGAGAGCGGGTACGCTGCGGTCCCGCACCGGGAGGTTCGTTCCGTGTGTGGTCCCACCCAGTGTGAGGCCGGGCCCGTCAGGGCACTTGGGTCAGCCAAGCCACACGTTCGTTCGAGAGGTATTTGTGTCGCCTGCTAGCTCGACCTCGAAAGCGTCAGATCTGCACGATCACGTCATCGCGCAACTGATCGAGCGTGGACGGTCCCAGGGCAATCGCCTCGAAGCCGACGACGTACGACGTACGTTCGAGGAGGCCGACATCCCCGTGTCTGCGGCCTCCAGCATTCTGCGGAGCCTCAGCAAGGAGGGTGTGACCGTCATGGTGAGCGCTGCCGACTCCGCGGCGCCCAAGCGTTCGCGCAAGCGCGCGACGCCGCCGGCGCGCAGGCCCAGGACCGCCGCCGCGGCCAAGGAGCAGCCCGACACGGTGACCGCCGTCGTCGGCGACGACGCGGCCGCCGAGGAGATCGCGGCAGAGCCGCGTCCCGCGGCCGTCAAGCCCGCGCCGCCGAAGAAGGCCGCCGCGCCCGCCAAGGGCGCCAAGTCCAAGAAGGCCGCCGCCAAGAAGCGCGCGGCCGCCGCCGCCAAGCCGGCCCCGGCCAAGCCCGTCGCCGACTCCAAGGCGGCCGACGACCCCGAGGTCGAGGACGACGTCGACGTCGATCTCGACGCCGACCTCGCCGATCTCGACGACGTCGAGCTCGTGGAGGACGACGCCGCCGAGGCCGAGGACTCCCCGGAGCCCGAGGACGAGGAGGTCGTGCCCGCCCCCGCGGCGAAGGAGGCCGCGCCGGGCAAGCCGACCGACGGCCCGCCGTCCGAGGAGGAGGGCTTCACCCTCGGCGACGACGACGAGGACGCGCCCGCGCAGCAGATCGCCGCCGCCGGCGCGACCGCCGACCCGGTCAAGGACTACCTGAAGCAGATCGGCAAGGTCCCCCTGCTCAACGCCGAGCAGGAGGTGGAGCTCGCCAAGCGCATCGAGGCCGGGCTGTTCGCCGAGGAGCGCCTCGCCGCCGCCGCTGCCGCCATGTCCGAGGAGGACCTCGAAGACTTCGAGTGGATCGCCGAGGACGGCCGCCGCGCCAAGAACCACCTGCTGGAGGCCAACCTCCGGCTGGTGGTGTCGCTGGCCAAGCGCTACACCGGGCGCGGCATGCTGTTCCTGGACCTGATCCAGGAGGGCAACCTCGGCCTGATCCGCGCCGTCGAGAAGTTCGACTACACCAAGGGCTACAAGTTCTCCACGTACGCCACCTGGTGGATCCGGCAGGCGATCACCCGCGCGATGGCCGACCAGGCCCGCACCATCCGCATCCCGGTGCACATGGTCGAGGTCATCAACAAGCTGGCCCGCGTGCAGCGCCAGATGCTCCAGGACCTGGGCCGCGAGCCCACCCCGGAGGAGCTGGCCAAGGAACTCGACATGACCCCTGAGAAGGTCGTCGAGGTCCAGAAGTACGGCCGCGAGCCCATCTCCCTGCACACCCCGCTGGGCGAGGACGGCGACAGCGAGTTCGGCGACCTCATCGAGGACTCCGAGGCCATCGTCCCGGCGGACGCGGTCAGCTTCACCCTGCTGCAGGAGCAGCTGCACTCCGTCCTGGACACGCTCAGCGAGCGCGAGGCGGGCGTGGTGTCGATGCGGTTCGGCCTGACCGACGGCCAGCCGAAGACCCTGGACGAGATCGGCAAGGTGTACGGGGTGACCCGGGAGCGCATCCGGCAGATCGAGTCCAAGACGATGTCGAAGCTGCGCCACCCGTCCCGGTCCCAGGTGCTGCGCGACTACCTCGACTGACGCGCCTGACTCGACCGATTGGTACGCGACCGCGGGGCCCCTTCTCCGGAAGGGGCCCCGCTGCGTGCCGCCCGGCCGCGATCCGTCAGTCGTGCAGGACGATGTCCAGGTTCGCGCCGTTGAGCTCGGCGGTGTGCCCCAGCCCGGCGACGATCTTGAGGAGCTGATCCGGGGTGCGGGGCGAGGCGCCCGCCTTGAGCAGGTCGTGCGCGACCTGCCCGCGGGTCGCCTTGGCCATGTGGCTGACCACGGTCCGCTTGGGGACGCCGCCGACGAGCCGCTCCCGGAACACCCGCACCGCCACGGCCGGGCCGGGCGCCTTCCACACGGCCGCGTACGGCCCCGAGCGCATGTCGACGACCAGGTCGTCGTCCAGGCGCAGGGCCTTGCGCATGGGCGGGCGCCAGAGCGTCCCCAGACGGCCGGCAGGGGGCAGCGAGACCGCCATGGCGAGCCGGTACGGCGGGACGCGGTCGGTGAGCCGCAGAGCGCCCCACAGCCCCGAGAAGACGATGATCTGCTCGGCGGCGGCCTCGGCGGCGTCGGCGTCCAGGTCGGCGAGCCTCAGGTTGTCGTAGAGGACGCCGGTGTAGAGCCGCGCGGCGGGCAGGGTCGGGGCCTCGCGCAGGGCGAGGTTGCGGGCCAGGGCCTCGTCCGCCTGGCCGGGCGGGAGGGCGAGCACCTCCGACGCGTTCTTCCGCTTGCTCGCCCGCGTCAGGGCCTTCAGGACGCGCTCGCGCACGGGGTTGAGGCCGGGGAAGCTGAGCGACCCCAGGTCGAGGGGCGGACCGTCCCCGTCGCTAGCCTTCTTCTCCGACGGCGGCAGCAGGATGTGCACGATCCCCCCGAAAGCGGTGGCTGATGGAGCGGTTTCCCGAGGTCGGACGGCTGGTCGCCGAGGCGTGGCCCGCGCCGTCCAATCAGGATATGGGCGGCTGGCTGCTCCGGCATGCGGGAGGCGTCACCAAGCGGGCCAACTCCGTCCTGCCCTTGGGTGACCCGGGGGACGTGGGGCACGCCGTCGATCAGGCGGAGCGCTTCTACACGGCGCTGCGCCTGCCGACCGTGTTCTCGATCGACGCCCAGGCGAAGCCCGCGGAACTGGACGGGTTCCTGGAGGCGCGCGGTTACGAGCTGGTGGATCCGACGCTCGCCATGGTGGCGGCCCTACCGGACGTTCACGAGCGGGACGGTGTGCGGATCGCCGACACGCCGTCCACGGAATGGCTGGACCTCTGGTGGTCCGTGGACGGCCGCTACGGTCACGAGCTCCCGATGGCGGAGCGGATCCTCACCGGCATACGGGCGGGGTACGCGTCCCTGGACGGCGTCGCCGTCGGCCGTGCCGTCCCCCAGGGGGAGTGGCTCGGCGTGTACGCGATGGCCGTCGCGCCGGACGCGCGCAGACGCGGCCTGGGACGGCGCGTCCTGCGGGCACTCCTCGCGTGGGGACGGGGCCAGGGATGCGAACGCGCGTACCTGGTCGTCGTCGAACGGAACGCCCCGGCGGTCGCCATGTACGAGGCGGAGGGCTTCGAGCGGGCCGGGATCTACCACTATCGAGTGAAGAATACGACCGTCGACTCACAATGAGTGATCAGACAATTACTCTGTGAAGTCATTGTGTTCCCGTCAGGGAATGCGAACGGCGGCCACCGTTTCCGGTGGCCGCCGTTCATCGGGCCCTGTCTATGGGGAACTACCGCTCCTCGACCGGGGCGGAGGCCGGGGTTTCGTTGAGCCGGTCGGTCTCGTCCTGGATGTCGGCCCCGTTGGCGCGGAGAGCCTCTGCGTACTTGCGCCCGTGGTGGGCACAGAACAGAAGGTCGCCGCCGCCTACAAGGACTGCACGGACGTAGGCCTGAGCGCCGCAGCGGTCGCAGCGGTCTGCGACGGACAACGGCTTGGTTGGGGCAAGGGCTCCAGTCACGGCACCTTCCTCATGCTCGGGGTCGGTACTTAGGACAACATCTAACCCGACGCTGACGTTCCCAACCTGGTTCTTCGTACGCCCACAGCAGAATGGCCCAATTAGTGACTGACGTCACAGCGGGCAACATCGCCTCAAGCGGCGTCCCACCGGAACAAACGCATGGCTATCAGGGTGCCTACCACCGCGACACCCAGCAGAACGCCGATTTGCGGCAGCGCGGACATCGGGCCTAGGCCGCGTCCCATCACGTTCAGCATCCCGTCGTTCAGGTAGCGCAGGGGGAAGATGTACGACAGGCCCTTGAGCCAGGTCGGTGCGTCGTCCAGGGGGAAGAACGAACCGCCCAGGAACGCCATCGGCAGGACGACCAACTGCGTCACCGCCTGAGCCGTCTCCTGCGTCTTGGCCCACGCGCCGATCAGCATGCCGATCGCCAGGAAGGCCAGCACCCCCGACAGGACCATCGGGATCGCCATCCACCACGAGCCCCCGAGCTGCAACCCGAACATGGGCAGCTGGGCCACCAGGACGAACAGCGCGAACTGCACGAGCGCCACGGCCAGGCTGACCGCGACACGCGCGGCGAACACGGTGGGGATCGGGGCGGGGGAGAGCTGGAGCCGGCGCAGGATGCCCTTCGTCCGCCACGTCACCAGCGTCTGGGAGGCGCCGAAGACGCCCGCCGACGCCAGGGCCCACCCCAGCAGGCTGGGCGTGAAGAACTGGATGGCCTTGAGCGAGTCGTCCTCGACCTGCTGGTTGGTCACCTTGTACGCGGGCGGCTTGCCGGTGGCGGCGAGGTTGGCCGACTGGACGATCGAGTCCATCAGGCCGCGCACGGTCCCCGACTTGACCTGGTCGGCGGCCGAGTAGTGGACGACGAGCTCCGGTCCGTGCTGCTCGATGACCGCGTCCGCGTCGCCCTTCTCCACCTTGCGCAGGGCGTCGGCGCGGTCGGACGTCTTGGTCACCTTCATGACCTTGGACAGGTCGCCGTGGGCGACGGCCTGGTCCAGGACGACCGACGGGCCGACCTCCAGCACCTTGACCTTCGACGTGGTCTGGTGGCCGAAGATGCCCCCGAACACGACCAGGAACATGAGCGGGAACAGGACCGTGAAGAAGAGCGCCGTCCGGTCCCTGCGGAAGCCCAGGAACATGGCCCGGGACAGGCTCTTGAAACTCTCGAACGTGCTCACGCCCTGTACTCCCGTCCGGTGAGCTCCAGGAAGACGTCCTCCAGCGTCGCCCCGTGGATCTGGACGCCGTCCAGGGCGTCCTTGGCGGCCATCGCGGCGATGACCGCGGAGGGGTCGCGGGTGGTGATGATCAGCGAGACGCCGTCGTCGGCGGCGTCGTCCGCGCCGGGCAGGAGCCGCGCGTCCGCCACCGTGAGGACGCCGGTGGCCACGCTGATCCGCGCGGGGGCGTCCAGGCCGCGTACCAGCGTCGCGGGCGGGCCCAGTTGGAGGATCCGGCCCGCGTCCATGATGGCGACGCGGTCGCAGAGGCTCTCCGCCTCGTCCATGTAGTGGGTGGTGAGGACGATCGTGCGTCCCTCCGTGTTGATCTCCCGCAGGACGTCCCACAGGTTGCGCCTAGCCTGCGGGTCCAGTGCGGCGGTCGGCTCGTCCAGGAACACGAGTTCCGGGTCGTGCACGAGCGCGCACGCGATGGACAGGCGCTGCGCCTGCCCGCCCGACAGCTTCTCCACCCGGACGTCGGCCTTGTCGCCGAGCCCCACCAGGTCGAGCATCGCGTCCGCCTTCTTGGAGGCGA
Organism: Actinomadura chibensis NBRC 106107; assembly: GCF_001552135.1. Taxonomy (GTDB): domain Bacteria; phylum Actinomycetota; class Actinomycetes; order Streptosporangiales; family Streptosporangiaceae; genus Spirillospora; species Spirillospora chibensis. The sequence goes on from NZ_BCQP01000049.1 coordinate 77,341, forward strand.
CGCCGTACAGGGAGCCGAACGTCCGCAGTTGTTCGCGCGCGGTGAGCCGCTCGAAGAAGGACGACGCCTGCAACTGGACGCCGATCCGGGGGAGCAGCTTGGAGTTCCGCGGCCATGGGGGCAGGCCGAGCACGGACACGTCCCCCTCGTCGGCCTCCCGCAACCCCTCGATGATCTCCAGGGTCGTGGTCTTGCCCGCGCCGTTCGGGCCGAGGATGCCGAAGAACTCGCCCTCCTCGACCCCGAACGTCACCCCGTCCACGGCCCGGACGTCCCCGTAACGCTTGCGGAGGCCCGTGACCTCGATCGTTTGAGCCATGCGGAGGACGATAGGGAAGCCGCGCATCACCGCACACCCACCTAAAGGTGGACGTTCGGGTCTAGATGCCGGAGCGCGGTAGCCTGGCGAGTCGACCGGGTCCGCCGCGCCGGGCGTGCCGGAACGTCCGCGGCGGCGAGCCTTTCGGAGGATTGTCGGTGGCCGGGGGTACCCTTCTGCCGACCGTCCCACCCCCGAGGAGCGCACGCACGTTGACCGCCGCGACCGCCGAAGCGACCACCGATGACCCGCACGGCTACTCCGCCCGGCACCTCTCGGTGCTGGAGGGGCTGGAGGCCGTGCGCAAGCGACCCGGGATGTACGTCGGGTCGACCGACAGCCGGGGCCTCGCCCACTGCCTGTGGGAGATCGTCGACAACTGCGTCGACGAGGCCCTCGCCGGATACTGCACCCACATCGGCGTGACGCTGCACGCCGACGGGTCCTTCGAGGTGTCCGACAACGGCCGCGGCATCCCGGTCGACCTGGAGCCGAAGACCGGCCTCCCCGGCGTCGAGCTGGTCATGACCCGGCTGCACGCGGGCGGCAAGTTCGGCGGGGTGTCCTACACCGCGTCCGGCGGGCTGCACGGGGTCGGCGCGTCGGTGGTGAACGCGCTGTCCGCGCGGCTGGACGTCGAGGTCGACCGCGACGGGTACACCCACGCGATCAGCTTCCGCCGCGGCCTGCCCGGCGAGTTCGCCGACGAGGGGCGGCCGAACGCCAGGTTCAAGAAGAAGTCGGGGCTGCGCCAGGTCCGCAAGGTCGCGAAGAAGGTCACCGGCACCCGCGTCCGGTTCTGGCCCGACCTGCAGATCTTCCTCAAGGACGCCACGATCGACCAGTCGCTCGTGCTGGACCGGATGCGGCAGACCGCGTTCCTCATCCCCGGCCTCACGATCGACGTCCGCGACGAGCGCGGCGAGGAGGTCGTCGACGAGACGTTCCGGTTCGACGGCGGCATCAGCGAGTTCTGCGCCTACCTCGCCAAGGACGAGCCCATCGTCGACGTCCTGCGGTTCCAGGGGCGGGGCCACTTCACCGAGACGGTCCCCGTCCTGGACGACCAGGGCCACCTGACCCCCACCGACGTCGAGCGCGACCTTGAGGTCGACATCGCGATGCGCTGGGGCACCGGCTACGACACCGTCACCAAGTCGTTCGTCAACGTGATCGCCACCCCCAAGGGCGGCACCCACGTGCGCGGCTTCGACCGCGCCGTGCTCAAGGTCCTGAACGAGCAGCTGCGCTCCACGAGGCTGCTCAAGAACGGCGACGAGGACGTCATCAAGGAGGACGTCCTCGAAGGGCTCACCGCGGTCGTCACGGTCCGGCTGCCCGAGCCCCAGTTCGAGGGCCAGACCAAGGAGGTCCTCGGCACGTCGGCGGCGACCCGGATCGTCTCCCAGGTCGTCACCCGCGAGCTGCGCGAGATCTTCGAGAACCCGCCGCGCGGGCAGAAGCAGCCGCTGCGCGCCGTGCTGGAGAAGGTCGTCGGCGCGGCCAAGACCCGCATCGCGGCCCGCACCCAGCGCGACAACCAGCGCCGCAAGAACGCCCTGGAGAACTCCGCCCTTCCGGCCAAGCTCGTCGACTGCCGCACCGCCGACGACCGCAGCGAGCTGTTCATCGTCGAGGGCGACTCGGCGCTCGGCACCGCCAAGCTCGCCCGCAACTCCGAGTTCCAGGCGCTGCTGCCGATCCGTGGCAAGATCCTCAACGTGCAGAAGGCGTCCGTCGCCGACATGCTGAAGAACGCCGAGTGCGCCGCGATCATCCAGGTGATCGGGGCCGGCTCGGGCCGTACCTTCGACCTCGACTCCGCCCGGTACGGCCGGATCATCCTGATGGCGGACGCCGACGTCGACGGCTCGCACATCCGCACCCTGCTGCTGACCCTGCTGTACCGCTACATGCGGCCCATGCTGGAGGCCGGACGCGTGTACACCGCCGTCCCGCCGCTGCACCGCATCGAGCTGATCAAACCCAAGAAGGGCCAGGACAAGTACGTCTACTGCTACAGCGACGGCGAGCTGACCCGCAAGCTGGTCGAGTTCGAGCGCAAGGGCCAGCGCTGGAAGGAGCCCGTCCAGCGGTACAAGGGCCTCGGCGAGATGGACGCCGACCAGCTCGCGGAGACCACCATGGACCCGCGGCACCGCATCCTGCGCCGGATCCGCATCGAGGACGCCGACGAGGCCGCCAAGATCTTCGACCTGCTGATGGGCAGCGACGTCGCGCCCCGGCGGGCGTTCATCACGGCGGGCGCGTCCGAACTGGACGCCGAGCGCATCGACGTGTGACCGGCGGCGACGGCGCGGCGCCCACCCCGGCGGTCAGCGCGGCGTCCGCGCTGGTGTCCGGCCGGGCGTGTCCACCCGGCGGTGGAGAAGGCGAACTCCAGCCGAGCGCCGATCCGTCCGCCGCCCGCGTTCCCTAGCGTCGGACGCATGAACGCGCAGGGCAGCACGCGCCCCGCCCGCACCGTCCCACGGTGCGCGGACGGGCGCACACGGCACACGGTGATCGTCGGTCTCCACCGGGACGGCCCCGCCGGGCGGCGTCCCGGTTTGGGACGGACCGCGCACCGGCCCGCAGCGGTTAGCGTCATACCGTGAACTGCGGCATCCCGAGGTCCAAGGAGCGGATCGTCTCGCGGGTCCTCGTGGTGATCCTGATCACCTGGGGCGCGGTCGCGTACCTGCGCGGGCTGCTCCGCTCCGACCAGCCGCCCGCGCTGCACGGGTCCGGCCTCGCCGTCCTCGCCATCAACCTCGTCATGATCGCCCTGCTGGCGGCCGGCGCCCGCGCGAACCACCGCAGGGACGGGCGGTGGCGCACGGCGTCGATCGTCCTGCTCGGCGCCGCCCTCGCGACCTCGCTGGCGTTCTACGGGCTCGACCCCGAGTTCGGCGGCTCCTTCATCGTCCCGATGATCGCGCTCTGGGCGCTGTTCACCCGGCTTCCGCTGCCGTGGGGCGTCGCGACGAGCGCCCTGACCATCGTGGTGCTCGGCGTCCTCGGCGAGGTGTTCCGCGACCGCGGCGCCGACTACGGGCTGATGGTCGCGTTCGTCGGCGTGACCATGGGCGCGGTGGCGAGCAGGCAGGGCGTCGCCGCGCAGGAGGCGACCAGGCGCGCGGAGGCCGCCAACGCCGTGCTCGCCGAGCGGTCGCACATCGCCCGGGAGATCCACGACATCCTCGCGCACTCGCTGTCGGCGCAGATCGTCCACCTGGAGGGGGCGCGGCTGCTGCTGGCCCGGGACGGCGACCGCGTCCAGGCCCTGGACCGGGTCGAGCGCGCCCGCAACCTCGCCCGCTCCGGCCTGGAGGAGACCAAGCGCGCGCTGGCCACCCTGCGGGGCGAGATACCGGAGCCCAAGGACGCTATCGCCGAACTGGCGGAAGAGTTCTACGCGAGCACGGGCCGCCCCTGCGACGTGCGGGTGACGGGCGTCCCGCGCGAGCTGCCGGCGCAGGCCGGGCTCACGGTCGTGCGGACCGCGCAGGAGGCGCTGACGAACGTCCGGAAACACGCTCCGGGCGCGCGCGCACATGTCGTCCTGCGCTACTTCAGCGACAGGGTCGAACTCGAAGTGACGGACAGCGGCGCCACGGAGTCCGTCATCGAGCTGGACGGCGGCGGCTACGGCCTGGTGGGCATGCGCGAGCGCGCCGAGCTGATCGACGGGACGCTGATCACGGGCCCCGAGGGCAAGGGCTTCCGGGTGTCCCTCAAGGTGCCGGTGTGACGGGAGACTGGACGCGGTGAGCGAGAAGACGAGAATCCTGGTCGTCGACGACCAGACCGTGGTGCGCGAGGGCCTGGTCCTCCTGCTGGAACTGCTGCCCGGCCTGGACGTCGCCGGGTCGTGCGGGGACGGCGAGCAGGCCGTCGCGATGGTCGCCGAGCTGCGGCCCGACGTCGTCCTGATGGACCTGCGGATGCCCCGGGTGGACGGCGTGGAGGCCACCCGCCGGATCAAGCGGGACCACCCGGACGTGGAGGTCGTCGTCCTCACCACCTACGCCGACGACGAGTCGATCTTCGCCGCGCTGCGCGCCGGGGCCCGCGGCTACCTCACCAAGGACGCGGGCGCCGACGAGATCGCCCGCGCCGTCGCCGCCGTGCGCGGCGGAGCGGCGCAGCTCGACCCGGCCGTCCAGCGGCGGCTGGTCGAGGCGGTCGCGACCGAGGAGCGGCCGCGCCGTCCGGCCGCGGGCGGGCTGCCGGACGGGCTCACCCGCCGCGAGGCCGAGGTGCTCGCACTGATCGCCCGGGGGCGCTCCAACGCCGAGATCGCCGGTGACCTGTTCATCTCCGAGGCGACGGTGAAGACGCACATCAACAACCTGTTCGCCAAGGCGAACCTCCGCGACCGGGCGCAGGCCGTCACCTACGCGTTCAAACACGGCCTCGCCGGATGATCATCGGTCAGCGGGCGGCAAGACCTCGGTCAAAGCCCGGCCCCGCCCGGGCGGGCGCGCCCAGCATGGGACCGTGCTCAGAACCTGCATGATCGCGGACTACCTGCGCCCGTACGCGCAGTGGCGGATCAACCGTCCCGACTCCCACCGCGACGACCGCGACGCCCGCGCCGCGATCGGCCTGATCGACGCGGCGGCCTATGCGGCGCAGCTGGACGACGCCGAGCGCGTCATCATCCGGCTGATCGTCGCGGGCTGCTTCCGCGGCGGCCGGTTCGACCCGGGCCCGGAGGGGGAGCGGATCATCCGCTTCTGGCATTACGACGACGCGTCGGGGAGCCCGGCCGACCTGCTGGAGGCGCTCGCGGCCTGCGCCGAGCGCGGGCTGCGCTCCGGCCGGACGGAGATCGGAACGTTCCCGCGCCCGCGCACCGGCGAGACGACCCCGGCGTAATTCGGCCGGTGTGGTTCCGCCGCTGTGGTTCCCCTGGTGTGGTTCGGGCGGCGTAATTACACCGGGTCGTTTCCGGGTTTCCACTTGATGCCGCAGCCGAGGCTCGGCGTGTGCGGCTCGGGGACGTCCTCCCCGGCCAGGACGAGGTCGAGCGCGGCCCTGAGCGATGTCCCGTCCGCCGGGACGTCGTTGCTCGGCCGCGCGCCGTCGAACTCGCCCCGGTAGGCGAGGCGCCGGTCCCGGTCGTAGAGGAAGAAGTCGGGGGTGCAGGCGGCCTTGAACGCCTTCGCGGCCTCCTGCGACTCGTCCACCAGGTACGGGAAGCCGAACCCGGCGCGCTCGGCCTGCTCGCGCAGGTGCTCGGGGCCGTCGTCGGGGTAGTTCACCGTCGTTGCTGCACACGGCGACGGTGGCGAGGCCCTTCGCGGCGTACTCCGCGGCGAGGGCGCCGATCCCCGCCTCGACCCGCCGCACGTACGGGCAGTGGTTGCACATGAAGATGACCAGCAGGGCGGCCGCCTGCGGGAAGTCCTCGTCCGACACGGTCCCGCCCTCGACGGACGGGAGCCTGAACGCCGGGAGCGGTGACCCGAGCGGCACCATGAACGATGCGATCGCCATGCCCCCATCATCACCCACCGGCGGCGCGCCGACCCGGAGACCCGACCCGCTTCCGGCGCCCGGGCCACCGGTTGCTAGCCTCCATACCAAAAGGTTTGGTATGGAGGTGTGGGTGAGCGGCGAGGACTGGCTGGACGAGGGGCTCGCACTGCTGGCGGAGCAGGGGGCGCCCGCGGTGACCCTGGACCGGATGTGCGAGCGGATGGGGATGTCCAAGGGGGCCTTCTACCATCACTTCGGGTCGATGCCGAAGTTCCGGACGAGGCTGCTCGCGCACTACGAGGAGCGGCACACCACGGCGATCATCGAGCGGGTGGAGGGCGCCGGCGACCTCTCGCCGCGGGCGCGGCTGGGGCGGCTCGCGGCCGAGGCCGTCGGCGACACCGGAGCCGAGCTCGGCGTCGCCGTGCGGGCCTGGGCGAAACAGGACCCGGAGGCGGCGGCCATGCAGGAGCGGGTGGACGCCACCCGGATCGCGTACCTGCGGGACCTGTGCGCGGGGATCGGGCACGCCGCCCCGGATCGCATGGCCACGCTCATCTATCTCGTGTTGATCGGCGGGGCGCATGTGACGCCCCCGCTGGGCGGCGAGGAGATGCGCGGCCTGTACGAACTGCTCTTCCCACTCTTGGACGCCGAGGAGGCCGCATCGTGAGGATCATCGACCGCGTCCCCGAACTGCGGGGGCTGCTGGCGGACGCCGACCACGTGGACGTGCGCGAAGCCGAGTCGGGGGCGAGCCTGCGGGAGTTCGTCGCCGGGGCGATGGGGCGGAACCCGGCCTGGATGCGCGGGCTCTTCCGCGCCAGGGGAGTGCTGGGCAGGGTTCTGCGCTTGCGTGAACCCGATATCCCGATCCGCGCGGTTCGGCGTCCGGAGGAACTGTCGTTCGCGCCCGGTGACCGCGTCGCGTTCTTCACGGTCAGGGACGCGTCCGAAGACCGGTTCGTCGTCCTCGAAGCGAGCGACAACCATCTGTCGTGCTGGTTGGCGATGGCCAGGGAACCGGCGGCGGACGGGCGTGCCCGGTTCGAAATGGCGACCATCGTCAAATACCACCGCTGGACGGGGCCGGTCTATTTCGCCGTCATCCGCCCGTTCCACCATCTGATCGTCGCGGGGATGGCCCGGTCGGGGGCGCGCGGTCCGTCCGCCGCGCGGGCAGGCGGAGTCGATCGGTGGGTTCCGCGGCTGCTGCTCGCGATCGCCGCGGGGCACGTCGCGATCGGGCTGGTCGACGACCGGGCGCGGTGGCGCGGCATCGTGTCGGAGGGGCTGTGGAACACGGTCTCGGGCGACGACGACGCCCGAAGGGCGGGCCTGTGGTTCATGCTCGGCGGAATCGCCCTCGGCGGGCTCGCGGTCCTCATGCGCCGGTCCGTGATCGCCACCGGCGCGCTGCCGCCCGAGACCGGTTGGATCCTGCTGTCCGCCGCCGTTCCGATCTGCGTGTTGGAACCCGCGTCCGGTGCTTGGGCGCTTCTTCCCTTGGGCGGGCTGGCCCTGTGGGCCTCGCGCCGTGACCATTCCGCGGGCGAATCGTCCGGAGCCTTGGAGCATGGAGAGCCCGCTCCGTCACAGTGAGAAAGTCCCGGCGCCGCGGGGCGCCGGGACTTTCCGTGTTACTCCGCGGGTTCGGGCTCGTCCGGGGGCGGCGGGCCGAGGGGGCCGCTGATGGCGGTCAGCGGGCTGTCGAGCGGTTCGCCCGAGCCGTCCCGGCGGCCCAGCGTGACGTTCAGCATCGCGGGCCGCCCGCCGGCCGCCGCCGCGCGCAGCGGCGTGGGGGCCGCCCACGCCTGGAGGAGGACGTCCTCGCCCTTGAGGAAGCGGTGCGCGCGGACCCCGCCCGTCGCGCGCCCCTTGGACGGGAAGTCGGCGAAGTCGGCGAGCTTGATCGCGCCGGTCTGGGTGCCGGGCAGCGCCGACGACGAACCGGAGATCGTGATCACCCGCGCCTCCCGGGCCGGGTCGATCGCCCCGAACCACAGGACGCGCGCGCCCGCGCCGAGCTTGATGCCCGCCATCCCCCCGGCCGCCCGCCCCTGCGGACGGACGAGCGACGCCGCGAAGTGCAGCAGTTGCGCGTCGGTGGTGATGAACACGAGGTGCTGCTCCTCGGAGAGCAACTGGACGGCGCCGACCACCCGGTCGCCCTCCTTGAGGCCGATCACCTCGAACTCGTCGCGGTTGGCCGGGAAGTCGGGGACGACCCGTTTGACCACGCCCTGCGCGGTGCCGAGGGCGAGCCCGCCGCCCTCCTCGCCCACGGCGGCGAGGCCCACGATCGTCTCGTCCGGCTCCAGGTCGACGTACTCGGTGACCGGGGCGCCGCCCGCGAGGGACGGCGGCGTCGCCGACGGCGGCAGCGTCGGCAGGTCGAGGACGTCGACGCGGATCATCCGGCCGAGCGAGGTGACGGCGCCGACCTGGCCGCGCGCCGTCGCGGGCACGACCGAGGTCAGCACGTCGTGCGCGGAGCGGGGGCCGCTGTCGGGCAGCGGGCCCGCGCCGTGCGTGCGGGCGAGGAGCCCGGTCGAGGAGAGCAGGACGGTGCAGGGGTCGTCGGCCACCTCCAGCGGGACGGCCTCGGCCGCCGTGTGCCCGGACGATTCGAGCAGGATCGTCCGGCGCGGGGTGGCGAACTCCTTGGCGACGTCGCCCAGTTCCTTGGACACGACGCCGCGGAGCTTGCGCTCGGACTCCAGGATCGCGGTCAGCTTCGCGATCTCCTTGGCGAGCTGCTCCTTCTCCTTCTCCAGTTCGAGCCGGTCGTAGCGGGTGAGGCGGCGCAGCGGCGTGTCGAGGATGTACTGGGCCTGGATGTCGGAGAGGTCGAAGATCTCCATCAGCCGCGCCTTGGCCTGCGCGGCGTCGTCGCTCTGCCGGATGACCTGGATGACCTCGTCGATGTTCAGCAGGGCGACGAGCAGGCCGTCCACGAGGTGGAGGCGGTCCTCGCGCTTCTTGCGGCGGAACATCGAGCGGCGCCGGACGACCTCGATGCGGTGGTCGACGTAGACCTGGAGCATCTCGCGCAGCCCGAGCGTGCGGGGCTGGCCGTCGACGAGCGCGACGTTGTTGATGCCGAACGTCTCCTCCATCGGCGTCAGCCGGTAGAGGTCGGCGAGCACGGCCTCCGGGTTGAAACCGTTCTTGATCTCGATGACGAGGCGGAGGCCGACGGTGCGGTCGGTGAGGTCCTTCAGGTCGGCGATGCCCTGGATCTTCTTGGCGTTGACCAGTTCCTTGATCTTGCCCTTGACGCGCTCCGGGCCGACCGCGTAGGGCAGTTCGCTGACGATGATGCCCTTGCGGCGCGGCGTGACGTTCTCGATGGACGTGGTGGCGCGGGTGCGGAAGGTGCCGCGTCCGGACGCGTAGGCGTCGCGGATGCCGTCCAGCCCGACGATCTTGCCGCCGGTGGGGAGGTCGGGGCCGGGGACGAAGCGCATCAGGTCGTCGAGCGTGGCGTCCGGGTGGTCGATGAGGTGCCGGGCCGCGGCGACGACCTCGCCGAGGTTGTGCGGCGCCATGTTCGTCGCCATCCCGACCGCGATCCCGGACGCGCCGTTGACCAGCAGGTTCGGGAACGCGGCGGGGAGCACCTCGGGCTCGGTCTCCTGGCCGTCGTAGTTCGGCCGGAAGTCGACGGTGTCCTCGTCGATGGACTCGACCATGAGCATCGCGGCGCGGGTCATCCGGGCCTCGGTGTACCGCATGGCGGCGGGCAGGTCGTCGCCGCCGAGCGAGCCGAAGTTGCCGTGCCCGTCGACGAGCGGCATCCGCATCGCCCACGGCTGCGCCATCCGGACCAGCGCGTCGTAGATGGCGCTGTCGCCGTGCGGGTGCAGCTTGCCCATCACCTCGCCGACCACGCGGGCGCACTTGACGTGCCCGCGGTCGGGGCGCAGCCCCATCTCGTTCATCGAGTAGAGGATCCGCCGCTGGACGGGCTTCAGCCCGTCGCGGGCGTTGGGGAGGGCCCGCTGGTAGATCACCGAGTAGGCGTATTCGAGGTAGCTGCCGCGCATCTCCTCGGAGACGTCGACGTCGACGATGTTCTCCTCGAAGTCCGGCGGGGGAGGGGCCTGGGATCCGCGTCGTGCCATGCCCCACATTGTGGCCGGTCCCACGGACATCTTCGGCCCGCCCCACCGGTTCGGCCGCCCGCCTCCGAGAATTCGGTGTCGTTCCGTCGCCTTCGCGGAAGTGTTCAATGAGGCAGGACGGTGTTTCGTTCCCGCAGGCGGAGGTTCCCTTGAGCGCGCTGGCCGACTTCCAGAACTCGATCTATCTGCAGGGGCTCGGCGACGTCGTCCCGCCGCTTCCGACGGACCTGACGAAGCTGGAGGGCCTCGCCGAGCGGGCGCTGTCGGCGCGGGCGTTCGGGTACGTCGCGGGATCGGCGGGCAGCGAGGCGACGGCGCGGGCCAACCGGGCCGCGTTCGACCGGTGGCGGATCGTGCCGCGGATGCTGAGGGACGTCTCCGACCGCGACCTGTCCGTCGAGGTGCTGGGCACGCGGATGCCGTCGCCGGTGGTGCTCGGGCCCATCGGCGTGTTGTCGATCGTCCACCACGACGGGGAACTGGCCGTCGCGCGGGCGGCGGCCGAGGAGGGCGTGCCGGTGGTGCTGAGCACGGCGTCCTCGTACAGCATCGAGGACGTGGCCCAGGCGAACGGCGACGGGCCGCGCTGGTTCCAGCTGTACTGGCCGAAGAACCAGGACCTGGCCGTGAGCCTCCTGGAACGGGCCAGGGCGGCCGGGTACACGGCCCTCGTCGTCACGCTCGACACGTTCACGCTGGCGTGGCGCCCGCGCGACCTCGACCGGGCGTACCTGCCGTTCCTGCGCGGCATCGGCGTCGCGAACTACTTCAGCGACCCGGTGTTCCAGGCGATGGTCGGCGGGCCGATCACCGACGCCAACCGGGACCAGGCGATCCTGCACTGGGTCGCCACGTTCGGGAACCCGAGCCTGACGTGGGACGATCTCCTCTTCCTGCGCGAGCACTGGGACGGCCCCATCGCGCTGAAGGGCGTCCAGCATCCGGACGACGCCCGCCAGGCCGTCGACGCGGGCATGGACGGCGTGATCGTCTCCAACCACGGCGGACGCCAGGTGGACGGCGCCGTCGCGTCCCTGGACGCCCTGCCCGGCGTGGTCGACGCCGTCCGCGACCAGGCGGCGGTCCTCTTCGACAGCGGGGTCCGCACGGGAGCGGACGTCGCGAAGGCCCTCGCGCTCGGCGCGGACGCCGTGCTGGTCGCGCGTCCGTACGCCTACGGGCTGGCGCTCGCGGGGCAGGCGGGCGTGCAGCACGTCCTGCGCTGCCTCCAGGCCGAGCTGGAACTGACGCTGGCGCTCTCCGGCATCGCGCGTCCGGACGAGCTGACGCCGGAACTCCTCGTGCGCGCGTGACCCGGTTCGGGTCTCAGCGGTCGACGGCGCGGCGGGCGACGACCAGGCTGCCGCGCTTGGTGACCGGCAGCGGGGTGCGCAGCCGCCGCGCCGCCTCCGCTGCCTCCGCCCGGGGGACGCGCCGGGCGACCAGGTAGTCGCGGACGGCGCCGTGGTCGGGCAGCGTGATCAGCGGCGCGTCCCAGCGCTCCACCTCGACCTCGCCGAACACCTCGCAGACGCGGGCCGGGGCCTCCTCGGCGTCGAACCCGGACGGCTCGGGCCGCCACACCGGCGCGAGCTCCGGGCTGTCGGTCCGGCAGACGGCGGTGACGAGCAGGACGCCGCCCGGCGCGAGGACGCGGCGCGCCTCCCGCAGGGCGCGGCCGGGATCGTCCAGGTGGTGGAGCAGGTTCACGGCGACGGCGGCGCCGAACGTCCCGTCGCGGAACGGCAGCCGCAGCGCGTCGGCCCGGACGCGCGGCGGCCGGTGGGCGCGCAGCAGGACGGCGGAGGCGTCAAGCCCCACGAGCCGGAACGGCGGCGGGTCGGGGAGGGCGTCGCTGAGCGCGCCCTCCCCGCAGCCGATGTCGAGCACCCGGGACGGCCCGTCGTTCAGCAGCTTCGCGGCGATGTGGTCGTGCAGGCTCCGCGCTCCGATCAGGTACTTCCGGGTGACCCTGGCGGCGAGGCGGAAGGACTCGGTGTCGGAGTCGTGCTCGGGTGTGCGGGCCATGCCCTGAGTCTGCCCGGCACGACCGCCGCGAAAAGCCGCCGGGGCGGGGGCGGTGCCTTGTCAGGCGGTCACGCCGCCGTCGATGACCAGGTCGTGCCCGACGACGTTGCGGGACGCGTCCGAGGCGAGCCACAGGACCGCCTCGGCGACCTCGGCGGTGTCCGACACCCGGCCGGACGGGGCGGCCGCCCGCATCCGCTCCGCCCGCTCCGCCGGGGTCTCGCCGGGCAGCAGCGACATCGGCGTGTCGGTCGGGCCGGGGCTGACCGCGTTGATCCGGACGCCGTCGGTGATGTGGTCGAGCGCGGCCGTCCGGGTGAGGACGCTGACCGCCGCCTTGGACGCGGCGTAGGCGGCGAGCCCCGGGCGCCGCCCGTGCGCGCCGATGTTGGACGAGACGTTCACGATCGTCCCGCCGCCGTGCCCGCGCATGTGGGCGATCTCGTGCTTCATCGACAGGAACACGCCGGTCAGGTTGACGGCGAGGACGGCGTCCCAGGCCGCCTCGTCGATGTCGGCGACGGGCCCGGCCGCGCCGAGCACGCCTGCGTTGTTGACCGCGATGTGCAGGCCGCCGTGCCGGGCGGCGACGGCCGCGACCATGCGGGCGGCGGCGGCCGGGTCGGTCACGTCGGCGACGACGTGGTCGGCGCCGCCGGTTCCGGCGGCGCCGACCTCCTTGGCCGCTGTGGCGAGCGCGTCCTCGTCGCGTCCGGCGAGGACGACCGTGGCGCCCGCGCGGGCGAGCGCGTGCGCGATGGCGCGGCCGATGCCGCCCGCGCCGCCGGTGATCAGGGCGACGCGGCCGTCGAAGGTCGTCATGGTGGCTCCTCAACTAGATCGATCGTTCTTGAATAAGGGCAGGAAAAGGCCCTCGCCCCGGACGGGGGAGGGGTCAGTCGAAGAGGGCGGCCGCCTGGCGCGTCGCGTCTCGGAGGCGGCCGTCGTCGGCGGGGACGCGCCCCAGCACGCGGACGCCCTGGAAGAAGACGACCAGGAACCGGGCCAGCGCGCGCGGGTCGCGGTCCGGCGGCAGCTCGCCCTGGGCCCGGGCGCGCGTCAGCGCCGAGGTGAGGGACGCCTCAAGGAAGTTCCAGCTCGCCTCGACGAGGCGCGCGGCCTCCGGGTCGCGGGCGGCGAGCTCCACCGCCGAGTTGACCACGAAGCAGCCGTACCGCGGCCGGTCGCGGGCCGACTCCTCGCCGTACCGCTCGATCAGCCGCCTGATCGCGGGCAGGACGGGCCCCGGCCGCGCCAGCGCCTCCGCGATCGCCGGGTCGGTCGTCTCCAGGTAGCGCTCCAGCGCCTTCAGATACAGCTCGTGCTTGCCGCCGAACGTCGCGTAGATGCTGGCGCGGGCGACCCCGAGGCGCTCGACGAGGTCGGCCATGGACGTCGCCTCGTACCCGCGTTCCCAGAACAGCTCCAGGGCGCGGTGGAGCGCCGCGTCCGGGTCGAACTCCTTCGTCCGTGCCATGGGCAGGACGATCGCATATCAAGAACGATCGGTCAAATATCAGCCGGACGAGCGCGCCGGGACGGCCGAGCGTCCGAGGTCCAGCGTGTCCAGCACCGAGCCGTCGGCGGCGAGCGCCTCGACGAGCGGGCCCTGCCGCGCGCCCCACACGACCGCGACGTGGCCGTGCGCGGGGACGTCCAGCAGCCGCGCGCCGACCCGGACCCGGGCGACCTCGGCCGACGCGCGCAGCCGCGCCTCGTTCACCCACTTCGCGCCCCACGGCAGCAGGCGCCCGGCGTTGCGGACCGTCCGGCCTGACCCGTACTTCAGCAGGTGCCGTCCCATCTCGCCGGACGAGCGGCGCGCGAGCGCGTCGTCCGGGGCCGAGCCGCCCCCGCCGCCGAGCTCCATCCACTCGCCGTCGCGGCGGTGGAAGGTGAAGCCCTCGATGAACGCGCCCGGCCCGGACGCGGGGTCGCCCCACTGGTGGAGGATCGTGACGACGGCGACGTCGCCGTCCTTGTCGAGCCCGAGCGGAAGGAAGTCCCGGCCGTCCTCGAAGGCGGCGGGCGCCGGGTCGGGCAGGCCGTCCCTGAGGAGACGCAGGCACTCCTCGCGCACCTCGTGGTGGTTCATGTCGGGGACCTCTGGATCGTGCGGGCGGGGTGGACGCCGTGGACCGACCTGGGGTGGGAAGGCGAAGGGCCCTCCCGCGGAAGGGCCCGGCGTCGGACACACTCTAGAGGTCCGGCTTGTCTGGTTTCACCCGTCGGGTGCTCTTTCGTCGGCGGCTCGCCACCCGTCCTTCACCGGCGCGCCGTCCGCCGCCCCACCGGGCGTGAACGCCCGCACGGAGAGGGCCGCACACAAGATCGCGATCGGCAGTTCGGCCCCGGCGGCGAGCGCGACCGACAGCGCGCGGTGGGCGCCGGGCGTGGCGGTCGTCACATCGAACCAGGCGTCGGTGACCAGCAGGGTCGCGGCGACGGCTGCGGCCGTGCGGTACCGGTCGTCGTGGCGCAGGAGCAGCACGCCCGTGCCGAGCAGCGCCGCCGCCTCCATCAGGTCGAGCCCCACCCACGCCGTCGACCAGTTCTGGACGACGGCCGTCGACGGCATCGTCCGCGCGAGCCCCCAGATCCAGGGGGCCATGGCCGCCGCGCCCCCGACGAAGGCCCAGCCCAGCCGCCGTCCGCGCGCCCGCCGTCCGCGCGCCCGCCGCGCTGGGCGCGCCGGACGTGTCGCGCGGACGGGGCGCGGCGGACGGGACGTGAGCGGCGGCGCGGTACCGGCGACCATGGCGAGACCCCCTGGGAACGGTGCTCGATGCGAGACGTCGATCGATGCGAGTCCAAGCCTCGCCTCCCGGCGGGTCACGGTCGGTAGCGCGGCTATCCGACTTGGGGTGGCACTAGGTTCACCCTCCGCCCTGGTGCCTTCGCCATGGCGGGCTCGCGGGCCGCGCCCCTACCGTTGCGCCATGGCATCCATCACCGCGGCGACGCGGCGTGCGCGCGCACACGCACCGTGGTCGCCCGCGGCGTGGCGGGACACCGCGTTCGTCGCCTCCGGGGTGCCGCTCCAGTCCGCCGGATGGCTGATCGTCGGGGCCCTCTGGACGGTCTGGACGCCGGTCAAGGTCCTGCCGATCCTCGTCCTGACCGGGGCGTCGGTGATGCTCCTGCTGCTGGCGCTCCGGCCGCTGACGTCCTGGCAGCGGGAGCGCTGCTGGGCGCTGCTCGGCCTGCGCGTCCCGCGCATGCCGGGCTTCGAGGACGGCCGCGCGTGGGACGCCCTGCGCGACCTGCGCTCGCCCGAGCTGTGGCGCGTCCTGCAGTACCACCTGGTCGTCGGGCCGTTCCTCGCGGTCGGCGGACTCGCCGTCATCGCCGCCTGGGCGGGCGGGGCCGCCCTCGCCGTCTCCGGCGGGTACGCGTGGGCGCTGCCGCCCGGCGGCCCCGACCTGGCCGGGCACCCGCCGCGCGTCGTCCTGCTCACCGCGATCGGCGTGCTTCTGCTCGGCGCGGCGCCGTGGGCGGCGGCGGCCGTCCGCCGGGTGGACGCCCGCGCCGTCGCGTCCCTGCTCGGCCCGGACCGCGCGAAGGAGCTGCAGCGGCGCGTCGACGACCTCGCCGAGATGCGCGCCAGCGTCGTCGACGCCGCCGACATCGAGCGCCGCCGCATCGAACGCGACTTGCACGACGGGGCGCAGCAGCGGCTCGTCGCCCTCGCGCTGAACCTCGGGCTGGCCCGCGAGACACTCACCGGCGTGCCCGACGACGCCATGCGGGTGATCGTCGAGGCGCACGAGGAGGCGAAGGAGGCGCTCAGCGAGCTGCGGACGCTCATTCGCGGGCTGCACCCGGCCGTCCTTGAGGACCGCGGCCTGGACGCGGCCCTGTCCGGCATCGCCGCGCGGGTTCCGCTGCCTGTCCGGCTCAGGGTCGAGGCGGAGCCGCGCGCGTCGTCCACGGTGGAGGCGGTCGCGTACTTCGTCGTGTCGGAGGCGCTCACCAACGTGGTCAAGCACGCGCGGGCGAGCGAGGTGGACGTCGCCGTGCTCCGCCGAGGCGACACGCTGCGGGTGCGGGTCTGCGACGACGGCTTGGGCGGCGCCGACCCGTCCGCCGGGACGGGCCTCACCGGCCTCGCACGGCGTGTGCGATCCGTGGACGGTACGTTCCGTATCGCCAGCCCCGCCGGGGGCCCGACGACCGTGACCGTGGAGTTGCCGTGCGCGTTGTGATCGCCGAGGACTCGGTGCTGCTCCGGGCCGGGCTGATCAAACTGCTGGAGACCTCGGGGTTCGAGGTCGCGGCGGCGGTCGGGGAGGCCGAGGGGCTGCTCGCGGCCGTGCGCGAGCACCGTCCGGACGCGGCGATCGTGGACGTCCGGATGCCGCCCGGCTTCACCGACGAGGGCGTCCGCGCGGCGCTCGTCATGCGGCGCGAGTCGCCCGAGGTGGCGGTGCTGCTGCTGTCCCAGTACGTCGAGGAGCGGTACGCGGCGGACCTGCTCTCCACCAGCACCAGCGGCATCGGCTACCTGCTCAAGGACCGGGTCGCCGACGTCTCGGTCTTCCTGGACGCGCTGCGCCGCGTCGCCTCCGGCGGCACCGCGCTGGACCCGGAGGTCGTCGCGCAACTCCTGCTCCGCCGCCACCGCGACCCGCTCGACCGGCTCACCCCGCGCGAGCGGGAGGTCCTCGCGCTGATGGCGGAGGGACGCTCCAACGCCGGGATCGCCGCCGCGCTGGTCGTCAGCGAGAGCGCGGTCGCGAAGCACATCAACGGCATCTTCGCCAAGCTCGACCTGCCGCATGCCGAGGGGGACCATCGGCGGGTCCTCGCCGTGCTTCGCTTCCTGGACGGCGAAGCATGACCGACGGCACGAAGCCCCCTCCGCCCCCGCCGCCTGGGCCGGAGCCGGAGGCGGCGGCGCGGCGGCGCGGCGTGTGGATCGTCCTCGCCGTCGTGACCGCGCTGGCCGTGGTCGTCCCGGCGGGCCTGTACGCGTTCGGACGGCTCGTCCGGCGGACGTCGGAGTCGGTCACGCCCTACCACGTCGCGATCAAGGAGCTGCGGCTCGACATGGACGACGCCGAGGTCTCCGTCGGGCCGGGACCCGAGGGCGAGGCCCGCGTCTACAAGCGGCTGACCTGGGGCCTCCACAAGCCGGACGTCACCGAGTCGCTGGTGGAGGACGTGCTGTTCGTCACCTTCCGCTGCGACCGTCCCGGCCCGGTCATCGGCCGCGAGTGCGGGGCGGACGTCGATGTCCGGGTCCCGCCGGGGGTGCGGGTGTCGGCCGTGACGGGCTCCGGCCGCGTCGTGGTGCGCGGGCTGGCCGGGGACCTCGACCTGCGCACCGGCTCGGGGGAGGTCGAGGTCGCGGACGTGCGCGGACGGCTCCGCCTCCAGGCCCGGTCCGGTGAGGTCAGGGCGACCGGGCTCGCGTCCCGCAAGGTGGTGGCGGAGGCGTCGTCCGGGGCGCTCGACCTGCGCTTCGCCGAGCCGCCCGACCTGGTGACGGCCACCGTCCGCTCGGGGGCGGTGAAGGTCATCGTCCCGCCCGGGTCGCAGTACCAGGTCCTCGGGTGGACGGGCTCCGGCTCCGCCCACCTCAACCCGGCGGTGGTGGACGACGCCTCGCCGCGGCGGATCTCCGTCTACAGCAATTCGGGTTCGAGTTACGTCGACTACCGCGACGACTAGTGGCGCCTTCTCCCGGTCGTGTCTGTGGCGGAGGCAACACCGCCGAGGTTTGCGTCATTTGTGTCGAGAGGGTTTACTGCTGACGTGACTTTCGTGCGCCCGTTCTCCGAGCACCGCCCGCCGGCCATGTCGGCCGCGCGGTCCGCTCGACGTGCGCGCTGTCGTCGAATGTGTGACCGCTGAGGGCCCCTGCCTGCCGCCTGAGCCTCGCGCCCCGAAGCGAGCGAGTCCCCGACACACGAGCCGTCATGAACTTCGAACGTCACCTCCTGGCCCACGCCCCCTACCCGCCCGGCCTCTCCTGACCAGGCCCAAACCCGGCTGAGCCAACCGCCTTCGCACTCCGCGTCACACCGCGATCCGAATTGCATTCGCAATTCACGTTCGTTGCGCGAATCGCGTCGCGTTGCGCGCTCCGAAATGCGTTCCGGCTAGCACTGATCGCGGCCCGGGTCGGATTCGCGGCCTACATCGCGGCGTTCACGGTTCGCACCACGTTCACAGTGCGCATCCCGGCGCCGCGGTCCGCGTCGCGTTCGCGGTTCGCGTCGCGTTCGCGGTGCGCGTCGCGGTGTCGCGGTCCGGCGTCGCGTTCGCGGTTCGCCTCGGGGCGCGGCCCGGCGTAGCGCTCGCGGTTCGCGGCCATCACGGTCGCGCTCCCGGTCGCGTCGCCGGTGCGTCCGCGGCACGCCGCGAGATCACGTCGCGAATCGCGGAGCCGGAGCGTCGCGGTTCGCGGTCGCGGCCGTCGCCTTCCGGTGGCGCGTCGCGGGTCGTGAGGTGGCCGGTGTTCGTGGTCGTTCGCGTCCGGCGTGTGTTCCGTCCGCTCTTGCCCGCCGTCGCCGCTCGTCCGGCGACTCCCCATGGACTGGTTTCCTGTGATTCAGATCGAAAAACTCAGAAAGGTCCATCGCGGCCGTGGCCGCGAGGTGACCGCCGTCGACGGCGTCGACCTGACCGTCGCCGAGGGTGAGGTCTTCGGTGTGCTCGGTCGCAGCGGCGCCGGGAAGAGCACCCTGCTGCGCTGCGTCAACCTGCTGGAGCGTCCGGACTCCGGGCGCGTCGTCGTGGACGGCCGGGACCTGCTCGCCCTGCGCGGCGGGCGGCTGCGCCGGGCCCGCCAGGGCATCGGCATGATCCACCAGCACTTCGGCCTGCTCGGCAGCCGGACGGTCGCCGGGAACGTCGCGTTCCCGCTGGAGGTCATGGGCGTGCCGCGCGCCGAGCGCGCCCGCCGGGTCGCCGAACTGCTGGACCTGGTCGGGCTCACCGAGCACGCGAAGGCGTACCCGGCGCGGATCTCCGGCGGGCAGAAGCAGCGCGTCGGCATCGCCCGCGCGCTAGCCGGACGTCCGAAGGTGCTCCTGTCGGACGAGGCGACGTCCGCGCTCGACCCGGAGACGACCGCGTCCATCCTCGCGCTGCTCCGCGACCTCAACCGGCGGCTCGGCCTCACGATCCTGCTGATCACGCACGAGATGGGCGTGGTCAAGAGCATCTGCGACTCGGCCGCCGTCATGCGCGACGGCCGGATCACCGAGTCGGGACGGGTGACCGACCTGCTCGCCCGTCCGGGATCGGAGCTCGCGCGCGGCCTGTTCCCGCTGCCGCCCGCCGAGCCGCGTCCCGGCACGACCCTGGTCGAGGTCACCTTCACCGGCGGCGCCACCGACGAGCCGTTCGTGTCGGCGCTCGCCCGTAAGTACTCGGTGGACGTCAACATCCTCGGCGGCGCCGTCGAGACGGTCGGCGGCGAGCGCGTCGGACGGCTCCGGCTCGAACTGCCCGGCGACCCGTCCCTGAACGCCGCCCAGCTCGCCTTCCTCCGCGAGGCCGGGCTCTCCGTGGAACTCCGCACCCCCGACGAACTCCGCAGCCCCCTGGAACCCCACACCCCTGAGGAACTCCGCGCCCCCGTGGAACTCCGCGCCCCCGAGGAGGACGTCCGATGAGCTGGGACGAGGTCATGCCGCTGCTGTGGCCCGCCACGGTCGACACCCTCTCCATGACGGGCGTCGCGACGCTGTTCACCGCCGTCCTCGGGCTGCTGCTCGGCGTGCTGCTCGTGATCACCGAGCGCGGCGGGCTGCTGCCCGCGCCCCCGGTCAACCGGGCGCTCGGCGTGATCGTCAACATCGGGCGGTCGCTGCCGTTCCTGATCCTGATGGTGGCGATCATCCCGTTCACCCGGACGATCGTCGGCACCAGCATCGGGAACGCGGCCGCGATCGTCCCGCTGACCGTCGGCGCCATCCCGTTCTACGCGCGGCTCGTCGAGATCGCGCTGCGCGAGGTCGACCCCGGCGTGATCGCCGCCGCGGACGCGATGGGCGCCACCCGCCGCGAGATCGTCGGCAAGGTCATGCTGCGCGAGGCGCGCCCCGGCCTCGTGTCCGGGCTGACCGTCACCGTGATCGCGCTGATCGGCTACACCGCCATGGCCGGCACGGTCGGCGGCGGCGGGCTCGGCAACCTCGCCGTCGTCTACGGCTACGAGCGCTTCGAGACCAAGGTCATGGTCGCCACCGTCGCGCTGCTCATCGTCATCGTCCTGGTCATCCAGGCGGCGGGGGATCTCGTGTCCCGCCGGCTGACCCACCGCTAACCAAGAGAAGGGCACCTGTCGTGCTTCGCAAGATCACAGTCGCGCTGGCCTCCGTCGGTCTCCTCGCGGGGCTGACCGCCTGCGGCTCCTCGGCGGCGTCGGACGATCCGGACGCGCCGCTGAAGGTCGCGGTCAACCCCGTCCCGCACGGCGACATCCTGTCCTACGTCAAGGACAATCTGGCCGCCAAGGAGGGCCTCAAGATCGAGATCGTGACGTTCAGCGACTACCAGCAGCCGAACACCGCGCTGACGGAGAAGCAGGTCACGGCCAACTACTTCCAGCACGTCCCGTTCATGGAGGAGTTCGAGAAGAAGTCCGGGAAGAAGCTGGCGTTCGTCGCGCCCGTCCACCTGGAGCCGCTCGGCGTCTACTCGAAGAAGCTGAAGAGCCTGCGGGACGTCCCGAAGGGCGCGACGGTCGCCGTCCCGAACGACCCGGCGAACGAGGGCCGCTCGCTGAAGCTCCTCGCCGCGAACGGGCTGCTCACCCTGAAGCCGGACGCGCCCGCCAGCGCGACCGAGCGCGACATCACGAGCAACCCCAAGGGCCTGAAGTTCAAGCCGCTGAAGGCCGCGCAGCTGCCCCGCTCCCTGGAGGACGTCGACCTCTCGGTCATCAACGGCAACTACGCGATCGAGGCGGGCCTCGCGCCGAACAAGGACGCGCTCGCCGCGGAGAAGCCCGAGGGCAACCCGTACGCGAACGGCGTCGTCACCCTGCCGGAGAACAAGGACGACGAGCGCGTGAAGAAGCTCGTCAAGCTGCTGCAGGGCCCCGAGGTCAAGAAGTTCGTCGAGGACAAGTACAAGGGGTCGGTGCTGATCGCCTCTTGATCCGGAAAGCGCGGCGTTCTGTCCTCCGCTCCTGATAGGACATGGATCCACGATCGCATGAAGGGGACCCATGGGCGTTTATCAGCATCTTGAGGAGTACGCCGGGCTGCCGGTGGCCGTATTCAACGCGGAGCCGGGGTCGGACGACGAATCCGGCTCCGGCTCCGCGAAGGCCGACGGCCTCCCGCCCGCCGCCGAGGCCGCCTGGCACGTCGGGACGTTCTTCGACGACGAGCCCTTCGCCGACGTCTTCCAGCGCTTCCTCGCCACGGTCGACACCACCGAGGTCACCGCGCTCGTCATCGGCTACTGGGGCGCGTCCTACGACGACAACGTCGCCGACCCGGTGGCGCTGCTGGCGGACGCCGCCGCGTCCTTCCCGAAGCTGCGGTCGCTCTTCCTCGGCGACATCACCGGCGAGGAGTCGGAGATCTCCTGGATCGAGCACTCCGACATCTCGCCGCTGTTCACCGCGTTCCCCGGCCTGGAGCGGTTCGACGTCCGCGGCTCGCAGGGCCTGTCGCTCGACCCGATCCGGAGCGAGAAGCTGACGACGCTGCGGTTCGAGTCGGGCGGTCTCCCGGCCACGGTCGTCCGCGCGGTGGGCGCGAGCGACCTGCCGAACCTGGAGCACCTCGACCTGTGGCTCGGCGAGGAGAACTACGGCGGCGACGCGACCGTCGCCGACCTCGCGCCGTTCCTCGGCGGCGAGCGCTTCCCCGCCCTGCGCCACCTCGGCCTGGAGGACAGCGAGGTCCAGGACGAGATCGCCGCCGCCGTCGCGGGCGCGCCGGTCGTCGCCCGGCTGGAGTCGCTGAGCCTCGCGATGGGCATCCTCACCGACCAGGGCGCCGAGGCGCTGCTGTCCGGCCAGCCGCTCACCCATCTGCGCAAGCTCGACCTGCACCACCACTTCCTTTCGGACGCGATGGTGGAGCGGGTGCGGGCCGCGCTGCCCGGCGTCGACGTCGACCTCGACGACCAGGAGAAGCCGGACGGCGAATGGCAGTACATCGCGGTGTCCGAATGACCGCCGCGCGCCGTCCTCCCGTGGGCGCGGGATGACGTTCGCCGTCGTCGGCACGCCCGGCGACCGGCGTCCCGCGCTGTTCGCGGCGGCGTGCCGGGCCGCCGGGCTGCCCGAGCCGCGGCTCGTTCCCTGGACGGACGTGCTGCGCGGCGCCGAGATCGTCCTGGCGCCGGGCGATCTGCTCCGCGTCGACTCCCCGGGCGAGGACGCCGAGGCCGACGCGCTGCTGCGCGGCCCGGGGCCGCCCGCCCGGGTGGGCGGCGGGGCGCGCTGGCACCGGACGTTCACGGCCGCGCTGCGGAGGCTGTCCGCGGCGGCGTCGGCGTCCGGGGCCCGCCTGCTCGGCGACGTCGACGAGATCGGGACCATGTTCGACAAGCGGTCGTCGCACGCGCGGCTGCGGGCCGCCGGGGTGCCGGTCCCGCCCGCGCTGCCGCGGGTGGACGGGTACGCGGCGCTCCGCGCGCGGATGGCCGAGGCGGGGCTGCGGCGCGTGTTCGTCAAACCCGCGCACGGCTCGTCGGCCTCGGGGGTCGTCGCCGTGCAGACCGCGCCGGGACGCGTCCGGGCGGTCACGTCCGCCCTGATGGCGGGCGACCTGTGGGTCAACTCGCTGCGCGTCCGCACCTACCAGGCCGAGGAGGAGGTCGCCGCCCTCATCGACGCGCTCGCCCCGGACGGCCTGCACGTCGAGCGGTGGTTGCCCAAGGCCACGGTGGGCGGACGCGTGTTCGACCTCCGCGTGGTCGTCATCGGCGGCGAACCCACGCACGCGGTCGTCCGCACCAGCCGCCATCCGATGACGAACCTTCACCTGGGTGGAGCCAGGGGAGACCTGTCCGCCGTGCGAGGCGCGTTGGGCGAGGCTGGGTGGCGACGGGCCATGGACGTGTGCGCGCGGGCAGCGGCCTGTTTCCCCGGCAGCCTGATGGTCGGCGTCGACCTGCTCATCGGCCAGGGCATGCGCCACATGGAGGTCGGTGAGGTCAACGCGTTCGGCGACCTCCTTCCAGGGCTGACCGGCTTCCCGGGTGGCCCGGCCCAAGGGCTGGACACCTACGCCGCCCAGGTCCGAGCCGCCTTGCCCTCCGCGTGTACGGCGTGAACCGAATGCACGACATGAACCGCATGCATGACATGAACCGCATCGTCGGCACGCACGATCTGCTGCTGATAACGCTCGACACGCTCCGGTACGACGTGGCCGAGGAATTGGCGGAGTCGGGTCAGACCCCGACTCTGACCGGGCTTCTCCCGGGCGGGCGCTGGGAACGCCGCCACACGCCGGGCAGTTTCACCTACGCCGCCCATGCCGCGATGCTGGCCGGATTCCTGCCGACGCCCGCGTCTCCCGGGCCGCACCCGCGGCTCTTCGCCGGAACGTTCCCGGGCAGCGAGACGACCGCGTCCGGCACGTGGACGTTCGACGCGGCCGACCTGCCGTCCGGGCTGGCCGCTGCCGGATACCACACCGCCTGCGTCGGCGGCGTCGGGTTCTTCAACAAGGCGACGCCGCTGGGAAGCGCCCTTCCCTCGCTGTTCGCCGAGAGCCATTGGGAACGCGAATTCGGCGTGACCGACCCGGATTCGCTGCCCAACCAGATCGACCGCGTCGCCGAAATCGTGGCGAGGCTGCCCGCCGAACGCCGTCTTTTCCTGCTGCTGAACGTCGCGTCCCTGCACCAGCCGAACTGGTTCTACCTGGACGACGCTTCGGGTTCGAAGGAGGACACGCGGGCCAGCCACGCCGCCGCGCTCCGCCATGTCGACGCACACATCGGGCGGCTGTTCGCGCTGATGCGCCGCCCCTGCTTCGTCATCGTCTGCTCCGACCACGGAACGGCGTACGGCGAGGGCGGCCACACCGGCCACCGTTTCGGCCACGAGGTCATCTGGACAGTTCCATACGGGGAGTTCGTTCTGCCGTGAATCCCTACGAGGCGTATGTGTACGCCTATCCGCACAAGACCGCCTACCGTCCGCTGGAGCCGTTGCGTCCGCTGCGCGACGTGTGGGCGGACGAGCCGCTCGACACCCTCTTCCTCTACCTCCACGTGCCCTTCTGCGAAATGCGGTGCGGCTTCTGCAATCTGTTCACCCGCACGGGCGCGCCCGAAGA
Source organism: Actinomadura chibensis NBRC 106107 (assembly GCF_001552135.1). Classification (GTDB taxonomy): domain Bacteria; phylum Actinomycetota; class Actinomycetes; order Streptosporangiales; family Streptosporangiaceae; genus Spirillospora; species Spirillospora chibensis. The sequence continues at coordinate 101,565 of NZ_BCQP01000049.1, forward strand.
GTTGACCAGTGCCTATCTGGACGCGCTCGACCGGCAGGCCACCGCCGTCCTGGACGCCCTGGGCGCGACGGGTCGCGACGCGTCGTTCGAGACGGCGGCATTCGGCGGCGGCACTCCGACCTTTCTCACCGCGCGCGAATTGGAACGGCTCTGCGACATCGCTGGCCGCTTCCCGGGATTCGGCGCCATTCCGCTGGGCGTGGAGACGTCACCGGCCACCGCCACCACCGACCGGCTGACCGTGCTCGCCGAACGCGGGACGAGCCGCGTCTCCATCGGCGTCCAGTCCTTCCTGGACGAGGAGGCGCGGGCGGCCGTCCGTCCTCAGAAACGCGCGGAAGTCGAAGCCGCTCTCGACCGGATTCGCGCGGCCAGCTTCCCGATCCTCAACATCGACCTCATTTACGGCATCGACGGCCAGACGCCCGTGACATGGACGCATTCCCTGGACGCCGCCCTCGCCTGGCGTCCGGAGGAGATCTACCTGTATCCCCTCTACGTTCGGCCCAAGACAGGGCTTGAACACCGCACCCGAGAATGGGACGACCAGCGCCTCACCCTCTACCGGATCGGCCGCGACCACCTCCTGGCCGAAGGCTACGAGCAGGTGTCGATGCGGATGTTCCGCCTCCCCGGAGCCACCGCCAACGGGACGGAATACTGCTGCCAGACGGACGGAATGGTCGGCCTCGGCTGCGGAGCCCGCTCGTACACGTCCCGCCTGCACTACTCGTTCGAGTACGCGGTCGAGACAAGGCTGGTGCGTTCCATCATCGACGAATACGTGGCAGAGAAGGACTTCGGGTTCGCCCATGTCGGTTTCGAACTGGACGACGACGAACGGCGCCGCCGCCATCTCGTCCAGTCGCTGTTGCAGGTGAGCGGGCTCGACCTCGGCCTCTACCGATCGCGCTTCGACGCCGATCCCCACGACCACTTTTCCGTGGAACTCGGCTCATTCGACGAACGGGGATGGCTGGAGAAGTCCGGGGACGCTTTGCGCCTCACCGCCGAAGGGCTCGCCTACTCCGACGCGATCGGCCCCGCGTTGTTCTCACCGAACGTCCGGGCGCGGATGAAGTCCTACAAGGTGCGGTAATGGAGCACCTGACGATCCTCTACCGGGGCCCGTTGGCCAGTTGCGACTACGACTGCCCCTATTGCCCGTTCGCCAAGCGCCGCGACTCGGCGGAGCAGCTCCGCGCCGACCGCGCGGCCCTCGAACGGTTCACGGAATGGGTCTCGGGGCAGAGCTTTCGCATTTCCGTCCTGTTCACGCCGTGGGGGGAGGGGCTCGTCCGCTCCTGGTACCGGCGCGCCCTGGTCGAGCTGAGCCACCTGCCCCATGTCGAGCGCGTCGCGATCCAGACCAATCTCAGCCACCGCGTCTCGTGGACGTCCGAGGCCGACCTCACCAGGCTCGCGCTCTGGGCGACCTACCACCCCGGCCAAGTGCCCTACGACCGGTTCCTCGGCAAATGCCGGGAGCTGGCGGGACGCGGCGTGCGGTTCAGCGTCGGGATCGTCGGGCAGCCCGACCATCTCGACGCCGCCCGCCGCCTCCGCGCCGACCTGCCCTCCGGCACCTACCTGTGGGTCAACGCCGCCGAGGGCCGCGCCTACGACGACGCCGAGGCCGACCAGTGGACCGCGATCGACCCGCTGTTCCCCGTGAGCCGCCGCCCGCACCCGAGCCGCGGCCTCCCGTGCCGGACGGGCGACACCGTCGTGTCGGTGGACGGCGAGGGAACCGTCCGGCGCTGCCATTTCGTCCCGGCAGTGCTGGGAAACCTCTACGACGGATCGTTCCTCGACGCGCTGGCTCCGCGTCCGTGCCCCCTCGATGTCTGCGACTGCCACATCGGTTATGTCCACCTGGAGCCGCTCGGCCTTTACGACACGTTCGCGGGAGGCGTCCTCGAACGCATTCCGACGCTATTCCCGTGACCTTCGTCCAGGCCGATCCGCGCAGGTAGCGCCGATCCCGGCAAGGCGGCGGAATGCCATGCCGGACTGCGGGGTACGGCGCACCCTGGCATCGGCCGGTGAACCAAGGCGGACACGTGGACCATTTAGACCAACCCCATTTCGTCCTCGCGCTCACGCCCGCCGAGGTGGCGGTGCGCGCGGCGCGCGACACGGTCCGCGCCGTGATGGAGCGCTGGGACCGGGAGGACGTCAACGGCGACCTCGAACTCATCACCAGCGAACTCGTCACCAACGCGATCCGGTACGCGAACGCGATCACGGTCGTCCTGTCCCTGCCCGACGACACGACCGCGATGGTCGAGGTCTGGGACGACAACCCGGAGGTCCCCGCCGAGCCCGCGGTGGACCTCCAGGCCGAGAGCGGCCGTGGCCTGATGCTGGTCGGCGCCCTGTCCCGCTCGTGGGGCTGGCGCCCCACCCGCGCGGGCAAGGTCACCTGGGCCCGGACCCACACCAACTAACGAGGCCCATGGCCGTCACGTGCTCCACGTCCCTTCACCGGCGTGAACTCAGCGTGGCCAGGCTGGCCCCCGGTCCGTGGGAGTCGTGGGCCTCACCTCCTTCGGAGTCCGTGTTCACAGCGATGGTCAGGTTTGCTTTTCGGGGTGGTAGTCGGCCTCGGCTATGCCGAACGTCCAGGCGACGCCCGCGCGGGCGGTGCGGGTGTCGGGTGGGACGCGCAGGTAATAGGTGCGGTGAGTGCCGTCGGGTTCGGGGGTGGAGTTCACCACCTCGACCATCACGACCGCTTCGTCGCCGGGGAGGTCGATCGACCAGAGCACGCCCGTCTCGTCCCGGTGCACGGGACGCGCGCCCGTCTCGGCCAGGTAGCGGTCGTAGCCGAAGATCTCCAGCATGACGCGGCGCAGCTCGGCGTTCTGCTCGGCCGAGATGCGGTCGGGCGTGAGACCGGTCAGCGACTCGACGAAGTCGGGCGGGATCGGCATGCCGCGCCAGGCATGCAGGGCGAAACCGTCCGGGTAGGCGAGGGCGGGGCCGTCGCCGCGGTGGAGGCGTCCGGGCTCGTCGCGGTGCAGTTCGCAGGGTCGCTCCGACAGGATCACCAGGTCTTCGTAGGGCCACCACCAGCCCGCCGACCGGGCCGCCTCGGCGAGCCCGGCGAGGGGGCCGTCGAGGCGGCCGAGCGTCTCGAAGAGGGCCAGCCAGGGCGCGTCGTGCTGGCCGAGGACCGCGTCGAGCGTGGCGCCCCGCAGCAGCGCGACGGCCTCGTCCTCCCGCGGGCCGGGCGGGTCGGCGCGCCGCGCGTGCTCGCCCACGGCGGCGCGCACGCGCGTGACCAGCGCCTGCACCTGGTTCCAGAGCATCCCGCCGGTCTCGGCCCAGGTGCGCGGCCACTGCTCCGGCCCCTGTTCGGAGCAGGCCGCCGCGCGTTCCGCCTCCCAGGGACGGGTCCGCACGTCCGAGAGGACGCTCTTGCCCGCCGCGCCCGCGCCGAGGTCGGCGCGGGCCTGGTCGACCAGGTCGCCGAGACCGGCCGCCCGCAGCGCGTCGCCGTGCCCGGCCAGGACCGCCGCCACCACGGCGCCCCGCGCCGGGGAGGGCACCCACACGCAGCGCTTGGGGGCGTCCAGCCCGGCGGCGGTGTAGGCGGCGGCGACACCGGCCTCGGCCCGGGCACGGTCGGCGGGACGGGTGTCATAGGCGGCCGACTGCCAGTCGCCGACCACGTAGTGCGGTTCGCGTGCCGTCGCGGTGAGCATCCCGTCCCCCTAGTCGGCCACGACGCGGACGGCGCCGGGCACGTACTCGCGCTGGCGGATCACCCGGTACCAGCCCCTCGGCAGGGTGATCGCCGCGTGCTCCTCGTGGACGAGCCGCCCGCCGGACGGCAGGTGCAGGTGGTCCGGAGCGAGCGGGTCGGGCGAGCGCAGCAGCGTCCCGGGCGCGGTCAGCGCGTGCGCGTGCCCGGTGGCCTCGCCGAGCGCGAGGACCATGCGGCCCCGCCCGTCGCGCGGCGCGGGCGGCAGGTCGCGGACGCCCGCCGGGACCGCCTCCGCCGGCACGGGCAAGATCAGGATGTCTCCCTGTCGGTACATGCCGCGAACGTAGCGCCCCCCACCGACAGAACACGTTCGCGCTGGTCGCGGCGCTAGAACCCGCGCGTCCTGCGGGCGGCGGGACGGGCCCAGCGGCCGGACGCGCTCAGCCCGACGTGCTGGAACGCGCGCACGAGCTCGCCGCCGAGGTTGACGCCCGCGGCCAGCGCGAGGGCCACTGACACGGCCCCGATGAGGCTCAGCACGCCGGACTCGGGGGAGCCCGTGTTGAGCTCGACCATGCCCCGGTAGAGGGCCGTCCCGGGCAGGAGCGGCCCGATGGACGGGACGACGTAGGGCATGACGGGTTGGCCGCTCCTGCGTGCCTGCCAGTTCGCCAGGATGCCGACGACGGTGGCGGCCATCCCCGCCGCCAGGACGGGTGGAACGTGCCATCCACGCGCTATCACGTACAGCGCCCAGATGAGGGCCCCGCCCAGCGCCGCCGACAGCAGCACGTCCCGCGGCACGGCGAGGGACACCGCGAAGGTCAGCGAGATCCCCGCCGCCGCGATGACCGCGACCGGCCGCAGCTCCGCCGCCGGGGTGGGCAGGTGCCGGACGTCGATCTCCACGCCCAGGTTGACCGCGAGGTACACGACCGCGCCCAGCCCGGCGACGATCGCCGCGATCATGAAGAAGACCTCGAGGACGCGCGCGCCCGCGCTGACGAGGTCTCCGGTGATGCCGTCCTGGATGCTGGCCACGAGCGGCCGCCCCGGAAGCAGCGCGAGGATCGAACCGGTGACGATGGTGGCCGCCTGGCCCGGGTTGCCCATGGCGACGACCACCGCCGCGGCCCCCGCGCCTATGGCCGCCGCCACGGTCAACTGGAAGAACTCCGCTATGCCGCGCCGAGCCAGCGCGGCCGCGGTGCGGTCGCCGAGGAGGGTGGCGATGAACGCCGTGGTCGCCACGAGCGGTCCACCACCGGACAGGACACTGCCCGACGCGGCGATGAGACCCAGTGACACGACCAGCAGCCAAGCCGGGTATGGCGGACGGGCCCGCTTGATCTCAGCGAGCCGCCGGTGGGCCTCGTCCAGTTCGAGCATGCCGATGGACGCGTCCTGGACGAGTTGGTGCAGCGCGGTGAGCCGCCAGAACGCCGGGACACGGCGGCGGATGGCCCGCGTCCCCGTCATGGGCGGCGCGCCCTTCCCCGGGTGGGCCGACACCAGGAGGCTCGTCAACGTGACCTGTACCTCGCACCGGGGCAGTTCATAGGCGACCGCCAGGCCGAGCATGGCCTCGTTCACCCGTTCGGTGGTCTCGCCGCTGGCCAACAGGAGCTCGCCGACACGCAGGACGAGGTCGACCGCACGCGGATCGACGACCTCGCTGGGCTCCTCTTCGGGTGGCTCCGGGGGCGAGTGGTCCATGAGGACCCGCCACGTCCGCCGCAAGCGTTCAGCCGCGCTCATTACGCCGCCCGAGTTCCTTCCGCACCCGTGACCGATCTTGATGGCAGGCTACCCGCGTGCCTCTCGCCGCGACTCGGCGGCCTCGCCGGGCAGGCTCTCCGCAGAGAATCGGTCACCTCTGGGGAACGGCGTCCAAGTGATCGGGTGTCGCCCCGTCACGTGCGGGGATGCCCGCTGGCCTGAGGGCTAAGCGTTCGGGAGGCGTCCTGCCTGGCGTCCGGTCTGCCTACTGAGTCGCTGAGCGCGGTAGGGGCGGGGCCGTGTGCCTGGACGAAGGGGACGAGCCCCGGCCGGGGTGAGGCCGGGGATCGCCCTTCGGCGCGGATGTCACACAGGGGATCGCCGGTCAGCCGCCGCTGATCATCTGGCCGTCGTATCTCCCGCCCTCGCACCACCAGTACCCGCTCTTCCGCACGGGATGGCCGCCGCCTCGTCTGCACTGCTCGAAGCCGACCGTTCGGTGAGCGACATGGTCGGTGCTGGCCTGCATGATCGTCGGGGACGGCGGGCCGGCCGCGACGGCGGAGTCGGCGGGCCCGGCCACCGTGGCCAGGACGGCGGCGGCCAGCATCGGCAGGACGACTGTCTTCATGATCGGGTTCCTTCCGGTGAAGTCGGTGAGTCCGACCCTCCGAACCTAGCGCGTATGCTCAGTTACATAGAGTGACATTGTTGTTGAGTGCGGAGATGTCTGACCAGGCCAGGACTTGGTTGGAGGTGGCGTGACCCGCCTACGCGGACACCTGTCGGGGTAGTCCGCGGGCGCTGCAGGCGGGACGCCGCGCCCTTTCCATCCGGTCAGCGATGTCGGGCCGGATGGCGATATGCGCGCGGGTCGCACGGACATGATCATCGAGGCTTGGCCGCGTTGTCCACAGAACGCGGTTCTGGTGCGGGGGCTTCGACGGCGCTGGTACCAAGGACGCATGACTGAATCCGACGGACTCCGGGAGCAGGCCGAACGCTGCCTGCGCGCGCTGGCGGGCGACCACGCGCGGCTCCGCGACGACCAGTGGACGGCGATCCGCGCCCTCGTCGTCGAACGGCGGCGGGCGCTCGTCGTGCAGCGCACCGGGTGGGGCAAGTCCGCCGTTTACTTCGTGGCGACCCGGCTGCTGCGCGAGCGCGGCGCCGGCCCGACGGTGATCGTCTCGCCGCTGCTGGCGCTGATGCGCAACCAGATCGATGCCGCGAAGCGCGCCGGCATCCACGCCCAGACGATCAACTCGTCCAACACGGGCGACTGGGACGCGGTGTTCGGCGAGGTCGACGCGGGGGCGGTCGACGTCCTGCTGGTGAGTCCCGAGCGGCTGAACAACCCCGAGTTCCGCGACCTCGTCCTACCGAAGCTCGCCGCCGGCGCGGGCCTCGTCGTGGTGGACGAGGCGCACTGCATCTCCGACTGGGGGCACGACTTCCGTCCCGACTACCGCCGGCTCCGGACGCTCCTGGCCGAGCTGCCGCCCGGCATCCCGGTGCTCGCCACCACCGCGACGGCCAACGCCCGCGTCACCAAGGACGTCGCCGAGCAGCTCGCGGGCGACGACGCGCTCGTGCTGCGCGGCCCGCTCGAACGGGAGTCCCTGCACCTCGCCGTCGTGACGCCGCCCACTGCCGAGCAGCGCATCGCGTGGCTGGCCGAACACCTCGACGAACTCCCCGGATCGGGGATCGTCTACACCCTCACCGTCGCCGCCGCCCACGAGATCAGCGGCTATCTGCGCGACCGCGGCCACGCGGTCGCCGCCTACACCGGGCAGACCGAACAGGCCGAACGGCTCCAGGCCGAGCAGGATCTGCTCGACAACAAGCTCAAGGCCCTCGTCGCCACGAGCGCGCTCGGCATGGGCTTCGACAAGCCCGACCTCGGCTTCATCGTCCACGTCGGAGCCCCGCAGTCACCGGTCGCCTACTACCAGCAGATCGGACGCGCGGGCCGCGGCGTCGACCGCGCGGAGGTCATCCTCCTGCCCGGCCGGGAAGACCGCGACATCTGGGCCTACTTCGCCAGCCTCGCCTTCCCGCCGGAGCCCGTCGTCCGGCACACCCTCGGCGTCCTGGAGGACGCGGGCCGCCCGCTCTCCACCGGGGCCCTCGAACCCCAGGTCGACCTCAGCCGGACGCGGCTCGAAATGATGCTGAAAGTGCTCGATGTCGACGGCGCGGCCCGCCGCGTCAAGGGCGGCTGGACGTCGACCGGCATCCCCTGGTCCTACGACCGCGAACGCTACGAGCGCGTCACCGCCGAGCGGCGGCGCGAACAGCAGGCGATGCTCGACTACATCTCGACCACCGCGTGCCGTGAGGAGTACCTGCGCCGCCAACTGGACGACCCGGCCGCCGCGCCCTGCGGCCGCTGCGACAACTGCACGGGACGCCACTGGTCCGCCGACGTCACCGGGCAAAGCGCGTCCGAGGCCCGCGAGCGGCTGCACCGTCCGGGCGTCGACATCATGCCCCGCCGCATGTGGCCCACCGGCGTCAAGGACGACCTCGGCGTCGCGGGCCGCATCGACCCGGCCCTCCAGGCTGAAGTGGGCCGGGCCCTCGGCCGCCTCACCGACATCGGCTGGGGCAACCGGCTGCGCGCCCTGTTCGCCGGTGACGACACCGACCTTCCCGCCGACATGCTCAACGCGGTCGTCCAGGTCCTCGCCGCCTGGGACTGGCCCGCCCGCCCGACCGGCGTCGTCACCATCGGCTCCCGCTCCCGTCCGCGCCTGGTCTCCACCTTCGGCCACCGCATCGCCGAGGTCGGACGCCTGCCCTACCTGGGCGAACTGGCCCCGGTGGGCGACCCGTCCCCGCGCCGCCACAACAGCGCCCAGCGCCTCCGCTCGGTCTGGCACTCACTGACCGTCCCACCCGACCTGGCCGCCACCGTCTCCAACACCCCCGGCCCCCTCCTCCTGATCGACGACCGAGTCGAGACCGGCTGGACGATGGCCGTAGCAACCCGCCTCCTAAAGGAAGCCGGAGCACAAACCGTCCTCCCCCTAACCCTGGCCACCCCGACCTAACCCCACCCCCACCCACCCCGCGAACCTCACACCCGTTCCGCCGACCCCCCACCCATTCCGCCAACCCACCCCGCCCCGCGAACCCCATCACCCGGCGTCCACCCACACCCAACAGAAGGGGCCACACGACGAGCCACCACTAGCAAGAGGCCCACCTTTGCGCCCCCACTCCACAGCGCGAGCGCCAAGCGAACCATCCCGCATGGCCCTGCCCAGCACGTCCCCACGTCCCCCTGCCCCGCAGGCAGAGGCAGACCAACCCGGGCAAAGCGGCCCGCCCGCTTGCCCGCCACGCGCGCGTGCACGGTGGGTCGTCCCCACAGGTCTCCCGTCCGCCCGCCTCGCCCTCGCGGCGGAGGCGTGCGCCGAGGTGGCTCCCCTGTCTGCGGGCGCAGCTGGATGCGAGCCCAACCATGCACGCCTTCACTGGGAGTGTTCGCCGCCCTGCGACCCGGCCGAGCGATAAACAACGGGCCTCGCGCCCGGCAGTCCTACGCTCCCCGCGAGCTCCTCGCGCTCTTCGCGCTTCTCGCGCTCTTCGCGGTCCCCAGGCTCTTCACGCTCCCCGCGTTTCCCATGCTCCTCGCGGTCTTCGCGGTCTTCGCGCTCTTCGCGGTCTTCGCGCTCTTCGCGGTCCTGGCGGTCCTCGGGCTCTTCGCGGTCCCTGGGCTCTTCACGCTGCCCGCGTTTCCCATGCTCTTCACGCTGCCCGCGTTTCCCATGCTCTTCACGCTGCCCGCGTTTCCCATGCTCTTCGCGCTCTTCGCGCTCTTCGCGGTCCTGGCGGTCCTCGGGCTCTTCGCGGTCCCCGGGCTCTTCACGCTGCCCGCGTTTCCCATGCTCTTCGCGCTCCTCGCGCTCCCCGCGCTTTGCGGTCGCGCCCGGCGATCCCGCCCGCGGTTCCGCGTTCCTTTGCGTCCCGCGTCCTCCGCGTCCCCCGCCTTCCGAGTGGGACAGGCCACCCCCATGGGCCTCTGGACGGGCCGCCTGCCCTGCGGCGCGGGGCTGCGGAGAGTCGCACCTCACTGGCCTCCGGGCGGGTACCCCCGCGCTCTCCGCGGCGGGTGGAGGTGAGAGCTAACCTTGCGGCCCTCCGGCGGGCGCCCGCGTCCCGCCCTGACGTGGGCGGACGGTGGGGCGATACGTGCGAGTGTTCTGGACGAGTGGTCTGCCTGCGCCGTGTCGGTGGGTGTCCTGCGAGCCTTCGGTGGCGAGCGGGCGGGCGGTGGGTTGGTCTGTGCGGGTGGCCCGGGACGGGAGCCACATGCCGCTAGCTCGGGCGGGTGCCCGCCCGCCCTTAGGCGGGCGCAGGGTCGGGCGGTGTGGGGCGCCTGGGGTGGGGGGTGCGTGCCACCCCGGGCCCGCGTGCGCCTGTGACGCGGGTTGGGTGGCCGACCCGTGCGCATTTGGGGCGGTGCCTGCCTCTTGTGGCGCGGGTGTGGGTGGGCTGGACCTTGCGGCCCTTCGGCGGGCGCCCGCGTCTCGGCCTGACGTGGGCGGGAGTCGGGCCGTGTGGGGTGGCTGGGTGCGTGTTACTCCAGGCCCGCGTGCCTCTGTGATGCGGGTTGGGTGGCCGACCCGTGCGCATTTTGGGGCGGTGCCTGCCTCTTGTGGCGCGGGTGTGGGTGGGCTGAATCTTGCGGCCTTCCGTTGGGCGCCCGCGTCCTGTCTTGACGTGGGTGGGAGTCGGGCGGTGTGGGTCGCTTGGGGTGGGCGGGTGTGTGCCACCCCGGCCCGCGTGCCCCTGTGACGCGGGTGGGGTGGCCGACCCGTGCGCGCGGCCCCGCGCACGGGTCGGCGTCCGGTCCCGGCGCCGCGGCGGAGAAGAGCCGCGGCGAACGGGGGTCGGGTCCCCGGGCGGCGGCCCCGGCGGCCGGCACCGCCGGGGCGCGCCCGGGAGCGCCGCCGTCGTTGGATGGGACGGCTGACGGCGGCGAGGAGCGGCCCGAGACGAAAGTGTTCTAGAGGTTAGAAAAGTCTGTCCAGTTGTTTAGGAGAACATCTTGAGATAAGTTCAGCGGGAAATGTCATCATTTCCCGGCGAGATGACCGCTCGGCCATTTCAGCGGGACGACGGAACAGGTAGTAATGTCCGACCCCGTGTCACCGACCCTTGACGCGCTCCTCGACTGCCCGTCCGGGCTGCTCGATATGACGTTCGATCAGCTTCGGACCCTTCTGGTTGTGCACGAGTCCGGGTCCGCGCTCCGGGCGGCCCGTGCGCTCGGACGCGAGCAGTCGAGCGTCCAGAAGCAGCTCGACACCCTGAACCGCAACAGCCAGACCTTGTGCGGCGAGGTACTCACCGTCCGGCAGGGGCGGGGCAAGGACTTCCTGTTCACGCCGACCGGTGAGGCCACGGTCGAACTGGCGCGCTTGACGTTCGAGAAATGGCTGGAGTCCATTCACTGGAGCAGGCGCAGGCTCGGCCGGATGCTCACCGTGGGCACCACCGAGTTCACGCTGCCGATCGTGTCGCGGGCCTGGAACCGGGTGTCGGAGGAGTTCCGGCAGCGCGAGGTCGAGTTCAAGGTCGCCCACGTCCGGACGAAGGAGCTGTGGTCCCGTCTGGAGACCAGGCAGGTCGACCTGATCTGCGGCAGTATCGTCAGCACCCCCGAGGGTGACCTGCGGCTCTCGGAGTACGAGGTCGTCGAGTACGCGCGCGGCCAGGCGTGGCTGCTGACCAACCTGCTGGAGAGCGAGCTGCCGGACATGCCGGTCGAGACCAGCAGGCTCGGCGGGGTGCCGCTGGTCGTCCCGCCCGCCGGGCTCGTCGCCGACCTGCTCGCCACCTGGTACGGGCCCAACTTCCGCGAGCGGCTGAACGTGGTCGCCGACATCGACGACGTGCACTACGGGCTGTCGCTGCTGCGCTCCGGCTTCGTCCGCGGCTGCATGATCGTGACCGGTTCGATCGGCCGGGGCATGGCGGCGCAGGACGAGCCCGGCACCGTCCCGCTCCGCGCCATCGCCCTGGACGACGACCTGGAGCCCAAGGCCGAGCTGATGACGGGCGCGTTCGTCCGCCGCGCCGACCTCGAACGCTACGACGCGGGCCACCCCCTGAACCGCCTGTGGGCGGCGGTGAAGGAGGACGTCCGCACTTACACCCCCCTCGCATAACCCGGACGAGCGAGACTCCGACCGGCCGATCGAACGAGCGACCGAAGCTCCCCACTCATCCGCCTTACGAGAGCCCACACGCCCCCGCGCGGTCGCGGGGGAGGGCTCGCCATTTGCTCCCGTTGTCCGAGACGTAGCGGATCGCGTCGACGATCTCGCGGCGGGGGGCCTCGGGACGGCCGCCAATGGTCTGGCAGGCCGGGACGGGCAGCAGCGGCTCGATCAGCGTCCATTCGGCGGCGGTGGTGTCGGAGGGAGAGCGGCGGCGGCGCATGAGGGCACATCGCCCCCGCCTGGCGCTCGGCACCCGCCACCCGGACCGTCCCGCACTCCGGGCACCTCGCCCGGCGCGCCGGCGACTCGGCAGGTAGCACCGCCACCCGCGCTCAGCTCTGACGCACCCACCGACACCCGCGCCCGACATGCTGTGCCGCAATACACCGCGTCCTGCCGCGCAGCGCCCGGCAACGCCCGCCCACAACTCGGACGACAACGCCGCTTCCCGGACGTCATGCCACAAGCGAACGACCGCCGAGACCTGTCTCACCATCCCCTCCCAGGCACACACCACCTCGCCCGTTAGCGATTGCCAACCGTCAGCGAGGTCATGGAACAGGCGCCTAAGCCGGGGTAGCGGTTCGTGCGGCCGGAGGGCGGCCACGCCCGGAGGTCGCACGGACCGACGAGCGAGGGGG
>NZ_BCQP01000050.1 GCF_001552135.1 Actinomadura chibensis NBRC 106107
CGGGAAACGGCGGCCCGCGGCCGCATCGGCCAATGTGGTGTAGCCGTAAAACGACCGCTTGGCCATTGCGCGGTAACTCGGACTTCCCGCGTCGGCGCGGAGCAGGCGCAGTTGTACGGCGAACGCCGAGATCGGCCCCGCGTCCGGGTCGAGCGGATTCTCTGGTCGTGGCATGAGCGGACCCGTCAGGATTCGCCTCGCGGACGGACCGCGCGATTCAACGGCTCACCGACGGGCAGCGGAGCTGAGGCTCGCCGCCCAGCAGAACGGCGAGCTGCGCCGCGACCGACGCGCAGTAAGCCGCGACGGCGGTGGCCTGGTACGGGTCGAATCCCCGCAGCACGAGAATGACGATCACAATGACGAGCGACATCGTGATCCGGGCCTGGCGGGCAGGCTGAAGCGGGGGGACGGTAAGGCACATCGATGCGTCCGCCTTTCGGACTGTCTGTTGATGGCTCGGGCGGTGTTCGACGAGTCACCGGGCGCGGTATCGCCTCACCGCGGTTGCCGCCGCGGAAGGCCCGGCCCGTCACTCGTCCCATGCCACATGGTTGCGGACTCCCTTTGACGACGGGAAGCATTCGGCTCGGACACGTTGTTCGAAATCTGAACGACCGCTCCGGATACCGCTCGCCCGCCATCCCTGTCAAGACGTCATTGTTCGAATATCGCGCCGGACACACGCAGACGCTCATGCAGCCGCACGTACGACGCCGGGCGAAAGACAACTTGAAACAACGGGACAAGCGGCACCGGATCGCACATTCGCGCAGCTCACCGCGCCTTCTCGCGATCTCGTGCCGGACCGGACGAGCATCCGGCGGTCGAAGGGCTTGCCGGACGGCGCCCCGGCGCACTTACCTTTGGGGTTGCGCTCTGGCACGGCGGCCGGCCGAAGCCTGCGCCCCATGACCCAATCGATGCGTCCGTCTGATGGCTCGGGCGGGACCGATTGGCACGAGGTGGCCTCCCGTTGCCGCGGGAGGCCCCTCACTCCCCCGCCGAATCCCCGGACGTAGCAGAATGCCGCGCGTGGACGAGTTGTCGGCGCGGCTTGAGCATCTGATGTCCGGATTGAACTTCGTGACGACCTTCGTCCTGCTGCCCCTGCCCCCGGGCACGTCATTGGACGATGCAGAGGCGGCGATCGCAGAGGAATACCCGGAGGCCGAACTGACCGGACCGAGGCGCACGGACGCCACCGAAGTGTGGGAGGAGATCGACCACGCCTTCGCCTACCGCGGCGACCCGTCCGACGGAAGCGGAATGGACCTGGCCGCCGCCCAAGAGTCCGAACTGCGCGAACTCCAGGACCGCTACCGCACCCACGTCCGCGAATTCATCAACCCGGAGTCGGTCGTCTACGCGGGCGGCTGCCGCGGCCTCCCCGGTTACCCGGTCTTCTGGGGCTACACCCTTCTGATCCTGAACCCCACCCGCAATGGCCTCCTCCTCTTCGCCGCCGCCTCCGACTGACCGCTCAAGGGAAATGGGCAACGGTCACGCGCCACGATCTCGGACAACGGAAGGCCGGGGCCTCGGGCCCGGCCTTCGTTTTCGGGATGACCTCGCCCGTCACGGGTTCAGTGGCGCGCCGTCGGTGGTGAAGACGTTCTCGGCCAAGGCGTTGAAGCCGAGCCGGGACGGCCCCTGGCATCCGGAGGTACGCCTGTCCAGGGCTCCCCCGATGCTGTAGACGCCGTCGAAGCTGCGGGCGCCTTGGAGCGCGCCGGTGTAATGGCAGGTTCCTTGCGGTGTCGCGAGATTCAGGTCGACGCCCTCGATGGTGAGGGCCGCGCTGGAATCGAGTTTCAGCGTCCAGGGCAGGGCGGGCGACACGGAAACGCCGCTGTCGCAGTTGAAGGAGAACGCGTCGATCCCGGCTTCGCCGCCATTGCCGGTGCCGTTGTCCACGGTCACGCGGCCGGAGAACTGGTTCGAGCACAGGGCGAGCCTGGCTCCCGTGGCGGCGTCGCCGAAGTCGTTGGAGCCGAATCCGCCGACCGGCGCGCCCACGGGCGCGAAGGCCCAGGCGGGCGCGGACAGGGCCGTCCCGAGCAAGGTCGCCGCTCCAAGCGCGACCACGCCGCGACGTACGCACCTTCTGGTGAGGTTCACGGTGGTTCCTCCATCGTCGCAGGAACGCCGCCGCGCACCGATGGGAGTCTTCCGCGTCCACGGCGGCCTTTTCCTGACCACGTCCCAGAGTGCTTTACGGTTCAACAACCCGTCCCGAGGCTCGAATCCTCACCCGAAAGGGCTGCGGCGTGTCCCGGTCACGGGGAGGAGGGGCCGTGACCGGGACACGCCGCGCCGGAAACTTCAGGCGATGACGTTCACGGTCAGGGCGTCGACCGTGTAGCGGCCCGGTTCGGGACGGACGGCGGCCGCGATCGCGTGGCTGACGGCGTCCGGGAGCGTGATCTCCAGCGCCTGCCCGGTGTCGTTGTGGGTGACGGCCCCGCCGGGGAGGAACACGATCGGCTGGTCCGCGCCGCGCAGGATCAGCGGGTTGCCGTGCGGGACGCGGGCGGGCAGCACCCGGGTGAACTGCGGCACGTGCTCCGCGCCGAGTTCGAGCGAGACGCCGTCGGACGTGTCGACGTCCAGCCGGTGGAAGAACAGGAAGCCGGTGCCGGAGCCGTCCCGCCGGGAGCCCTCGCGGACGGCGTTCGCGACGCCGGGCACGTCGGCGAGCGACAGCCGGTCCATGTTCGTCAGGAGGAGCGGCAGGTGCGGCGCGAGCGCCGTCATGAGGCCCTCGACGTGCCACGACTGGGCCGCGTGCAACTCGTCGGTGGTGATGCCGACGAACTGGAGGAACGCCACCTCGCCGAGGGGCGTCTCGGCGCGGCCGAGCTCGGGGTCCAGGACGAAGCCGCCCGCGCGGATCGCCGAGCCGGGACGGTCGGGGTCGATCGGGTTCGGGAACTCGATGTAATGCCCCGCCTCGAAGTCGTTGCCGCTCTTCGCGACATACGAGGCGAGGTTCTCCAGATGGCCCATCGCCCAGTTCGGCGCGGCCGTCTCCCCCGGCAGGCGCGGCACCCGCAACGTGAACTCGTAGCCGCGTTCCTCGAATGGCGCGGTCAGCGCGTAGCCGATGAGGTGCCAGTGCGGGACGGGCTCATTCCGCGGATAGACGGCGATGGTGTTCGTGACGAACTGGCCCATCGGCATCGGGCCCATGGGACGGTAAGGTGTCGGCGCGTCCCATTCCAGACGTTCCGCGTCCCCGTAACGGTCCTTGAGCGCGGCATCGATCGCATTCCAGCCCTCGACGTTGAGCATCCATTTCCTTTCCGAGTCGGCCACGTTCCCTTTCCGACGCATCCTTCCCGATCTCGGTTCGCGATGGAGCGGAATGGCGGGTACAAGGGGATGGTGAGCGGTGGGAGAGGGGCCGGGGTCCCCTGGGGAGCCACGGTGATGGCCACGGGCATCGTGTCCATCGCGCTGCGCCTCGCGGGGTTCGGGTGGGCGTGGCGGACGCTGGCCGCGACCGCGGCGGCGTTATGGGTCGTGCTGGCCGTGTCGTTCGGCCGGTCGATCACCGGGGACCCGGCGCGCTGGCGGGACGAGGCGTCCGCCCCGGCGGTGCTGACCAGCGTCGCGGGCACCGGCGTCGTCGGGGACACGGCCGAGCTCGCCGGGCACGCCGCGACGGCGGCGGCCCTCCTCGGCGTCGCGACGGTGCTGTGGGTCGTGCTGCTGCCGCGCGTGGTGCGCGGGCTGAAGCGTCCGCTGCCCGGCGCGGCGTACCTGGTGACGGTCGCGACGCAGTCGGTGGCCGTGCTCGCCGCGATGCTGGCGGCGCGGCCCGGCCCTGGATGGCTGGCGTGGCCCGCGGGGGTGCTGCTCGGCGGCGGGCTCGCCCTGTACTTCGTGGTGCTCGCCCGGTTCGACCTCGGGCAGGTCGCCGCCGGGGCGGGCGACCACTGGGTGGCGGGCGGCAGCCTGGCGATCTCCACGGTCGCCGCCGCGCGGGTCACCGCCGCCGCGGGCCCGCCCGCGCGGGCGCCGCTGGAAGGGCTGACGCTCGCCGTCCTCGCGGCGGTGCTCGGCTGGTACGCGGTGCTGGCCGTGTTCGAGGCCGCCCGGCCAAGGCTCCGCTACGACCCGCGCCGCTGGTCGACGGTGTTCCCGCTGGGCATGACGGCGACGTGCACGATGACGGCCGGGACCGTGTGCCGCGTCCCGTGGCTGGTCGGCCTCGGGAAGGCGCTGGTCTGGCCGGCCGTCATCGCGTGGGCCGTCGTGTCGGTCGGCGCCGTGCGGCGCGGTCTCAGGAGGGGTCGTAGGCCAGGTTCGGCGCCAGCCAGCGTTCCACCTCCGCGACCGGGAGGCCGCACCGGGACGCGTAGTCCTCGATCTGGTCCCTCCCGACGCGGCCGACCGTGAAGTAGCGCGACTCCGGGTGCGCGAAGATCAGGCCGCTGACGCTCGCCGCCGGGGCCATCGCGTACGACTCGGTGAGCTTCATGCCGAGGCGGCCCGCGTCCAGGAGGTCGAAGAGCCGCTGCTTCAGGCTGTGGTCGGGGCTCGCCGGGTAGCCGAGGGCCGGGCGGATGCCGCGGAACCGCTCGGCGTGCAGGTCCTCCAGGGCGGGCTCGGCGCCGGGCTCGAACCAGGCGCGGCGGGCCTCCAGGTGGACGTACTCGGCGAACGCCTCCGCGAGCCGGTCGGCCAGCGCCTTCACCATGATCGACTTGTAGTCGTCGTTCTCTTCCTCGTACTTGGCGGCGAGGTCCTCGGCGCCGAGGATCGTCACGGCGAAGCCGCCGAGGTGGTCGCCCGCCGGGGCGATGTAGTCGGCCAGGCAGCGGTTCGGGCGGCCCTCCGGCTTCTTCGTCTGCTGGCGCAGCATCGGGAACCGCAGGTCCGGCAGGACGATGTCGTCGCCGTCGGAGTGCGCGGGCCAGAAGCCGTAGGCGCCGCTGGCCTCGAACGAGCCGTCCGCGACGATCTGGTCGAGGAGGGCGTTGCCGTCGTCGAACAGCTCGCGCGCGACGGGCTCGTCCAGGATCGCCGGGTACTTGCCCTTCAGCTCCCAGGCCAGGAAGAAGAACTGCCAGTCGATCATCTCGCGGATCGCGGCCAGCTCCGGCTGGACGACGCGGACGCCGGTGAAGTCCGGGACGGGCAGGTCGGAGAAGTCGACCTCCTCCCGGTTCGCCCGGGCGCGGTCGATGGTGAGCAGCGGGCTGCGCTGCCGGTTCTCGTGCTGCTCGCGCAGCTTGGCCTGCTCGGCGCGGTTGCTGACGGCGAGCGCGGCGGCGCGGTCCTCGTCGAGGAGGTCGGAGACGACGCCGACGACCCGGGACGCGTCCAGCACGTGCACCGTCGTCGCCTCGTAGGCGGGCGCGATCTTCACGGCGGTGTGCTGGCGCGAGGTGGTGGCGCCGCCGATCAGCAGCGGCAGCTTCAGGTCGCGGCGCTGCATCTCGGCGGCGACCGCGACCATCTCGTCCAGGGACGGGGTGATCAGCCCGGACAGCCCGATCGCGTCGGCGTTCTTGGCGATGGCGGTGTCGAGGATCGTCGCGGCCGGGACCATCACGCCGAGGTCGACCACGTCGTAGTTGTTGCAGCCGAGGACGACGCCGACGATGTTCTTGCCGATGTCGTGGACGTCGCCCTTCACCGTCGCGAGGACGATCTTGCCCTGCCCGCGGTCGGAGGTGAGGCGCCCGGCGGCGAGCGCCTCCTCCTTCTCCCGCTCCATGAACGGCTCCAGGTAGGCGACCGACCGCTTCATCACGCGGGCGCTCTTCACCACCTGCGGGAGGAACATCTTGCCGGACCCGAACAGGTCGCCGACGACCTTCATGCCGTCCATCAGCGGGCCCTCGATCACGTCGAGCGGCCGGGCGGCCTGCTGCCGGGCCTCTTCGGTGTCCTCCTCGATGAAGTCGATGATGCCGTGCACGAGCGCGTGCGTCATGCGCTCGCCGACGGGCGCGTCCCGCCAGGACAGGTCGACCTCGCGCTTGGTGCCCTTGCCCTTGACGTTCTCGGCGAACGACACGAGCCGGTCGGTGGCGTCGGGACGGCGGTCGAACAGGACGTCCTCGACGAGTTCGAGGAGGTCGGCCGGGATGTCCTCGTAGACGGCGAGCTGCCCGGCGTTGACGATGCCCATGTCGAGCCCGGCGCGGACGGCGTGGAACAGGAACGCCGAGTGCATCGCCTCGCGGACGACGTCGTTGCCGCGGAACGAGAACGACAGGTTCGAGATGCCGCCGCTGGTGCGCGCCCCCGGGCAGCGCTCCTTGATCCGGGGCAGCGCGTCGATGAACGCCTTGGCGTACCCGTTGTGCTCGGCGATGCCGGTCGCGACGGCCAGGACGTTCGAGTCGAAGATGATGTCCTCGGCGGGGAACCCGGCCTCCTGGGTGAGCAGGTCGTAGGCGCGTCCGCAGATCTCGACCTTGCGGTCGGCCGTGTCGGCCTGGCCCCGCTCGTCGAACGCCATCACGACGACGCCCGCGCCGAAGTCGCGGATGCGGCGGGCCTGTTCGAGGAAGGGGCCCTCGCCCTCCTTGAGGCTGATCGAGTTGACGACGCCCTTGCCCTGGACGGCCTTGAGCCCCGCCTCCAGGACGCTCCACCGGGAGCTGTCGATCATGATCGGGATGCGGGCCACCTCGGGCTCGGTCGCGATCAGGTTGAGGAACGTCGTCATCTCCCGCTCGCTGTCGAGCAGGTCGGCGTCCATGTTGACGTCGAGGAGGTTCGCGCCGCCGCGCACCTGCTCCAGCGCCACGTCCACGGCGCCCTGGTGGTCGCCCGCCTCGATCAGCCTGCGGAACCGCTTGGACCCGGTGACGTTGGTGCGCTCGCCGATCATGACGAAGCCGGTGTCGGGGCCGATCTCGAACGGCTCCAGGCCGCTGAACCGGGACGCCCGCCCCGGCCGCGCGATCTCGCGCGGGGCCTTGCCGCGGACGGCCTCGGCGATGCGGGCGATGTGCGCGGGGGTCGTCCCGCAGCAGCCGCCCGCGATGTTGACCATGCCGGACGCGGCGAACTCGCCGAGCTTCGCCCCGGTCTCCTCGGGGGTCTCGTCGTAGCCGCCGAACGCGTTCGGCAGGCCCGCGTTCGGATGGCTCGCGGTGTAGGTGCCCGCGAGGCGCGCCAGCTCCGCGACGTGCGGGCGCAGCTCGTCGGCGCCGAGCGAGCAGTTGAGGCCGATGACGAGCGGCTCGGCGTGCTCGACCGAGCGCCAGAACGCCTCGACGGTCTGGCCGGACAGCGTCCGGCGGGAGATGTCGACGAACAGCGAGATCCACAGCGGCAGGTCGGGGGCGACCTCGCGGGCGGCGGCGATCGCGGCCTTGGCGTTCAGCGTGTCGAAGATCGTCTCGATCAGCAGCAGGTCGACGCCGCCCTCGGCGAGGCCGCGGATCTGCTCCGCGTAGGCGTCCTTGACCTGGTCGAACGTGACGGCGCGGAACGCGGGGTCATCGACGTCCGGGGAGATGGAGAGCGTGACGTTGAGCGGGCCGACCGAGCCCGCGACGAACCGTCCGCCGAACTCGTCGGCGGCCTGGCGGGCGAGCCGCGCGCCCCGCACGTTCATCTCGTGGACGAGGCCCTCAAGCCCGTAGTCGGCCTGGCCGATGCTCGTCGCGGTGAACGTGTTGGTCGTCGTGATGTCGGCGCCCGCGTCCAGGTACTGGCGGTGGACGTCCAGGATGACGTCGGGACGGGTCAGGTTCAGCAGGTCGGGGTCGCCGGTGACGTCCTTCGGATGGTCGTCGCCGATGCGGTCGCCGCGGTAGTCGGCGGGGGCGAGCCCGGCGCCCTGGAGCATCGTGCCCCAGGCGCCGTCCAGGACGGCGATCCTGCTGTCGAGAAGGTCGCGAAGGTCGTTTCCGGTCATTTTTTTCGAGCACCTCCCATTGACGTGGGAGGCGCCCTTGTTACGTGGTCCGGTTCGCGGGGCCGAGCGTGGCGGGCGGTGGACGCCCGTTGCAGCGCCTCTCGGCTCCCCCACCGAGATTACAGGCCCCGCGTCCGTTGTGTCAGGCGCGTCCCGCATCGATCAGAGCGTCGCCAGTGGCGGACGCGGTCAGGGACGCCATTCCTGCTGGTAGGCGGGATGGGTCGCGTACGGGAGCGCCAGCAGGCGCAGGACGTTCTCGCGGACGGCCTGCGCCGCCTCCAGCTCCGGGGTCCGGTGGCCCTGGTCGAGGACCCATGCCTGCTTCTCGTAGTCGTCGACGATCCGCCGCCTGACCGCGACCTCGGCGAGCGTCCTGGACGGATGGTGGCGGGCGATGTGCTCGGCGTAGGCGCCGGTCTCCGCCCGCGCGACGGCGACGGCCTCCCCGGCGCCGGGCCCGGGGTCGGCCTCGACCCGCCCTGACGGCGCGGCCCTCCACGCGTGGCCGGTGCAGTCGCGGGCTATCCGCTCGTCCCTGTCGAGCCGGGCACGGAGGAACTCCACCAAGTCCATGGAGCCATCCTGCACGCTGATCCGACGGGATGACCCCGATGTGTTCCGAATAGTGGGATCACCGGGGGCGCGGCGGCCCGGCGGGGGTCAGCGGGGCGCGGCCCTTCCAGGGGGTGCCCTCTCCCGTGTAGTGCCTGCGGGCGGAGTCGACGGTCATGGCCGCGTACATGAGGGCGACCAGGGGGAGGGCCGGGGCGCGCAGCGGGGAGAGGCCGTAGAAGCGGAGCATGGGGACGTAGGTCAGGGTCATGATCGTCCAGGCGAGGGCCCCGGCTCCGGCGGCGAGCACGGCGGGGGCGGCGGGGGCGGCGGGGGCTCCGCCGCCGAGGGCGAGCGCGGCGAGGCCGGCGAGCGTCGCGGCGGGCGGGACCGCGTAGGTGAGCAGGAGGGCGAGGACCGTGCCCGCCAGCAGCGGCGGCGAGTACCTGAGCTGGTCGTAGGCGCTGCGGGCGACCATCGTCCACAGGTCGGCGAGGCGCGGGTAGGGGCGGCGGCTGGCCACGTCGCGGGACAGGTCGAGGCGGCAGCGGCCGCCGGAGCGCTTGACGAGGCGGCCGAGCGCGACGTCGTCGATCAGCGCGCCGCGGATGCGGCCGAGGCCGCCCGCGCGGTCGAGGGCGGCCCGGCGGACGAGCACGCAGCCGCCCGCCGCCGCGGCCGTGCGCGCCCCGTCGCGGCTCACCCGGCGGAACGGGTAGAGCTGCGCGAAGAAGTACACGAAAGCGGGGACGATGGCGCGTTCCCAGGCGGTGTGCGTTCTGAGCGTCGCCATTTGGGAGACGAGGTCGCGTTCGCCTTCCGTGGCGGCGCGCACCAGTTTCTTGAGGGCGCCCGGGCCATGGGCGATGTCGGCGTCGGTGAACAGCAGGAATTCCGGGTCGCCCGCCGCCCGGACGCCTTCGGACATCGCCCACACCTTGCCCGCCCATCCGTCCGGGCGTTCCGCGGCGGGGACGATGAGAAGCCTTTCCGTGGCGAGGCGCCCGGCCGTCTCGGCGGTGCCGTCGGTGCTCGCGTCGTCGACGAGGACCACGCGGAAACGCCCCGGGTATTCCTGCGCCAGAAGGGTCGGCAGCGTCTCCGGCAGGACGGCCGCCTCGTCCCGGGCCGGGACGACCGCGACGACGTCCGGCCATTCCGGCGGGTCGGCGCCGCCGTCCGGAAGACCGGGTCCGGTGCGCCAGAACCCGCCGTGGCCGCACGCCAGGTACAGCCATCCCGCGAGCGCCGCCAATGCCAGGATTCCCACGACCACCACGTCCGGCAGCGTCGCATCGCGGGCGGCGCCCGTCCATGAGGCGCGGCGGCGGGATGTGCGTCGAATGACCTGTCCGTGCCGATCAACCCGCAATATGCTGGCCCTGGTCGCGGATTCCCGGAGGGGCGGATGTCTCATTTCACCAAGGTGCGGACCCGGCTGGCCGACGGCGAGGTGTTACGCCGGGCATTGGCGGAGATGGGGCACACCGTGGAGCCCGCCGGGCGCGGAGTGCGCGGATATCTGGGCCGCCGGACGAAGGCGGAGTTCAAGATCCGGCCGGCCGGCGGCGACCACGAGATCGGTTTCGCCCCGTCCGACGAGGGCTATGTGCTGGTCGCCGACTGGTGGGGAATTCGCGGGCTGCGGGAAGAGCCGTTCGTGCGGGACCTGAAGCAGAAGTACGCGCTGGTGAGCACCCTGTCGACGCTGGCGGAACGGGGATTCGAGGTCGACCGGCGGAGCGTGGACGAGAAATCGGGGGACATCAGGGTCGTCCTCCGGCGAGTGGCGGTGTGAGGGCGTGGACGAGACCGTCGAAGTGACCATCAAGAAGGACGGCAGCGTCGAGATCCATGTGACCGGCGTCGACGGCATGGCGTGCCTCGCCACCACCGAGGAACTGGTGTCGCTGCTCGGCGGCGAGGTCGAGTCGCAGGAACTCACGGCCGAGGCGTACAACACCGCCGAGGAAACGCAGGAGCAGCAGGACCGGTTGTGGCATTGACGGCTTGGCGGGTTCACGCCGTCCTTTCGCGGAGTTCCGCCAATGGCCCGGGGACGCGTTTCGTGGTGTGGACGCAAGGGTGCTCGCTGGGCTGCGAAGGCTGCTTCAATCCCGAGACGCACGGCGCGGGCGGTGAGCCGCGCGACGTCCGGGACGTGGCGGCCGAGGCCCTCGGCGTGAAAGAGGACGTCGAAGGCGTCACGGTGTCAGGCGGCGAACCGCTGGAGCAGCCCGCCGCGCTGCGCGAGTTCTGCGCGCTGGTCAGGCCGTCCGGGCTCGGGATCGTGGTGCTGAGCGGATTCGCCAGGAAAGAGATCGAGGCGAGCCCCGAAATGCTGGCGGCGGTCGAGAACGCGGACATGGTCGTCGCCGGGCGCTACAACCGGCGGCTGCACATCGCGGCCGGGCTCCGGGGGTCGTCCAACAAGGAGTACTGGGCGATCACGCCGCGCTATTCGGCGGACGATTTCGCGGCCGTCCCGGAGAGCGAGGTCGTGATCTCCCCGGACGGGACGGTGGCGGTGACGGGCATGCACGGATGGGGAGACGATGAGCGTCCACGATGATCTGAACCTGTACCTGCGGGCGCGGGTCCCGATGATCGTCCTCGTGACCGTGGAGGAGCGGCGGGCGCTGGAGGTGCTCAACGAGGTGCGGGTCGGGCGGGACGCGTCCGCGCGGTCCGACCTCGTGATGTGGGACATCGCGCGCGGCCTGACGTCCAGGGACGGCCGCTCGCTGCCGACCGCCGCGTCCCCGGACGCCGCCCTCGACAAGATCGCCGAGATGGCGCGCGGCAACCCGAACCGCAAGGACCTCTACGTCCTGAAGGACTTCCACGAGTTCTGGCACAAGAGCCCGGCCGTCAAGCGGAAGCTGCGCAACCTCGCGCACGAGCTGGTGTCGACGTACTCGTCGCTGGTGGTCACGACGCATTCGGCGGACGTCCCGGCCGAGCTCGGGGACGACGTCGTCGTGCTGGACATGCCGCTCCCCGACCTGCCGGAGCTGCGCGCCGACCTCGACGCGCTGATCGCGCAGACCAAGGTGGAGTGCGACCTGACCCAGCACGGGCGGTCGCGGCTGGCGCAGGCGGCGCTCGGGCTGACGGCGGCGCAGGCGCGGCGGGCGTTCTCCAAGGCGATCGTCCGCGACAAGGTGCTGGACGAGATGGACATCCCCGCCGTCCTGGAGGAGAAGAAGGCCGTCATCCGCGCGTCGCAGGCGCTGGAGTACTACTCCTCGGAGGACACCCTCGACGACGTCGGCGGCCTCGAACTGCTGAAGGAGTGGCTGACGCTGCGCGAGAGCGCGTTCGGCGAGGAGGCCGCCCGGTTCGGGCTGCCCGCGCCGAAGGGCATGGCGCTGATCGGCATCCCGGGGACCGGCAAGAGCCTGACCGCGAAGATGATCAGCGGGCTGTGGCGGCTGCCGCTGCTGCGGCTGGACGTCGGCGCGCTGTTCGGGTCGCTCGTCGGGGAGTCGGAGGAGCGGCTCCGGCTCGCCCTGAAGATCACCGAGGTGGTCTCGCCGTGCGTGCTGTGGATCGACGAGATCGAGAAGTCGATGGCGTCGGGCGGCGGCGACGGCGGGACGTCGCAGCGCGTGTTCGGCACGATCCTCACCTGGATGCAGGAGAAGACGGCGCCGGTGTTCGTCGTCGCGACCGCCAACGACGTCGGCGCGCTGCCGCCGGAGACGCTGCGCCGCGGCCGGTTCGACGAGGTGTTCTTCCTCGACCTGCCGACCGACGAGGAGCGCCGCGAGATCTTCACCGTGCACCTGCGCAAGCGGCGGCGCGACCCGTCGGCGTTCGACGTCATGCGGCTCGCCCGGCTGTCGGACGGCTACGTCGGCGCGGAGATCGAGCAGGCGATCGTCGACGCCATGCACCGGGCGTTCGCGGACGGCCCGCGCGACGTGACGACCGACGACATCGCGGCGGCGATCGGGCGGCTCGTCCCGCTGAGCAGGTCGCAGCGGGAGCGCGTGGAGGACCTGCGGGCGTGGCTGCGCGACGGCCGCGCCCAGTCCGCGTCGTTCGCCGAGGCGACGACGGCCGCCGAGAACCAGGTCCGGCTGGAACTGGCGTGAGCCGGGCCGCCCGGGCCGCCGCGTCGGGCGGGCGGGGGCCGTGGGCCCGGTGGGCCTGGTGGCGGCTGTTCGCGGCGGCCGAGCGCGGCGACCCGGCCGCGCGGGCCGGGGTCGCCCTGGTCGCGGGCACGCCGGGGCACCGGCGCGGCGACCGGGCGCGGGAGGCGGTCGCGGCGTGGTGGGCGGAGAGCCGCGACCCCGCGATGCGCTGGGCGGTCCTTGAGACCGGGGCGGTCGGCAGGGCGGAACCGGCGCGGTCGCTGACGCTCGCGCTCCTCGGCCGCCTCGGCACCGACTGGACCCCGTACGACGTCCACTGGGCACGGCGTCTCCTCACCGACGCCGACCCCGGCGTCCGGGAGGGGACGGCCGAGTTCTGCCGGGAGGCGTCGGGCGCCGTGCTCCAGGCGCTCTGGGCCATCGCGGCGGAGTCGCCGCTGTGGCACGTCCTCCGGCAGAACGGCACACCGCCGCCCGGTCACGCGCTGGACGCCCTTTGGGACGAGTGGGTGCGGGAGCCGTCCGAGTCGCTGTGGGAGGCGCTGCGCCGCTGGGGACGTCCCGCGACCGGCGGGAACGCCGAGGCGCTGAGCGTCATCGCGCTGGAGGACGACCTCCGCGCGCCGATGGCCGACCCCAGGTTCCGCCAGGCGTTCATCACCGCGCTGACGCTCGGCGACCACCCGCTCTGCGGGATCGCCGAGGCCAAGGCCGCGCGGCTGCTGGACCTTGAGTTCACCGAGGAGATCTGCGCGCGGGCGATGGAACGTCCCGACCTCGTCTGGTTCTGCAAGAAGCACAGGCTCGCGCCGAAGGACCAGGTGCGGCGCGCCCTGTTCTTCCTGCTGACCGGCCAGGTGGAGCAGCACCGGGCGCTCGACCCGGACGGGAGCCTGCTCTCCCTCGCCTACACCTCCGCCTCCGACGACCAGCGCGCCCGCGCCCGGGACGCGATGCTCGCCGAGGGCGACCTCGACCTCGTCCGCGTCATCGTCGGCGACGACCGGCGCGCGCGGATCCCGGACATGCCGCCCGAGGAGGTGCGCTACCTCGCCGGGCAACTCGCCGCGCGCCGCGACTGGGACGGCCTCTGGGCGCTCGTCCAGGACGTCCCCGTCGAGACCGGCGTGGAGCTGTTCCGCCTGTTCGACGGCTGGACGCCGCGCGACGCCGACGGCCGCCGCCTCTTCGAGATGTACATGGAGACCGACCCGGCGACGGTGGCGACCGCGCTGGAGCACCTCAGGCCCGACTGGCAGCCGGTCGTCCTGCGAGCGAGGTTCCTCTTCCACGGGCGGGTCAACGACGTGTCGTTCGCGCCGGACGGCCCGTTCCTCGCCGCCGCCGGGACGAACAAGGTCGCGGGCGTGTTCGACCTGCGGACGGCGGAGCTGGTCGAACGGTACGACGGGTTCAACTCGTCGGTGGGGCGCGTCCTGCACATCGGCGGCGGCACGCTGGTCGCCGGGGAGCGCACCAACCGCGTCGACCGCGAATGCCGGGTGCTGCGCTGCGCGGACGGCGACGTCCGCGTCCTGCACACGACGCCCGGCTCCATCACGTCGCTGACGGCGCGCAGCGGCGACGGCGCGTTCGCGGGCGGGACGCGCTCGGGCGAACTGCTGCTCGGCGCGCCGGGCGGGGAGGCGGTGGAGGCCCGCCCGGT
This sequence comes from Actinomadura chibensis NBRC 106107, assembly GCF_001552135.1. Taxonomy (GTDB): domain Bacteria; phylum Actinomycetota; class Actinomycetes; order Streptosporangiales; family Streptosporangiaceae; genus Spirillospora; species Spirillospora chibensis. The sequence goes on from NZ_BCQP01000050.1 coordinate 14,210, forward strand.
CGGCGCGCTCGGGATGGGGCGCGGCCGGTGGCCCCGGTCGGTGGCGGCGCACACCGCGTCCGGGCGGCTCGCCGTGGTCGGCCGGCGGCTCGTGGTGTTCGACCCGGCGACCAGCAGGGGCCCGGTCGTCCCGGACGAGGCCAGGACGGCCGCGCGGGCCGCGTTCGTCGACGCCGACACGCTGGTGTACGCCGACCTGTCCGGGAACGTGACACGGCTGCGGTGGGACGGCGGCGTCCCCCGGCCTGCGCCGCGCGCCCGGATCCCGGGCCTCGGCGGGCTCGTCGCGCCGTCCGGGACGGGCGAGCCGATGCTCGTCGACCAGTCCGGCGACCTGCACTTCCTCGACCCGCTGACGCTCGCGCCGACGGGCGGGCACCGGGCGCCGCACCGGCGGGCCCCGACCAGCCTGACCGTCTCGCCCGGCGGCGACTTCCTCGCGGTCGGCGACGCGGCGGGCCACACCGACCTGTACGACCTGCGCGTCCGGCAGGTGCCGCGGATCGTCCGGCGGCCGGTCGTGGACCTCGTGCCGAAGCACCTCGGCATCGCCCGGACGGCCCTCGCCGACCCGGCGGCGAGCGCCGCGGCGCGGGCGCTGCTCCGGCTGCTGCACGCCTGCCTGGAGCACCGGTTCCGGTTCGACGTGGAGATCGGGGACGCCGTGGCGCTCGCGGCGGGCGAACACGACATCAGCCTGTGAGGGGGACGGGACGACGATGGCGGAACGGCGGCGCGCGGAGCGGTGGACGGCCCGCTCCGCGAAGCGCGGGCCCCTCGGACGCTGGGCGGAGGGGCGGCTCTTCCGCGCGGCCGGCGACGGCGACGCGGCGGCCCGCGCCGGCGTCGTCGAGATCGCGCGGACGGCCGGCCACCGGCTGCGCGACCGGGCCGCCGCGACCGTCGCCGGATGGTGGGTCGAGACGCGCGACCCGTCCCTGCGCCGGGTCGTCGTGGAGACCGGCGCCGTCGCGGAGGGGCAGCCGGGGCGGCTGCTGACCCTCGCCCTGCACGACCGGCTGGACGAGTGGCTCATGTCCGAGGTCCGGTGGGCGTCCGCGCTGCTCACCGACACCGACGCCGGCGTCCGCGCGGCGGCGGCCGCCGCCTGCGAGAACGCGACCGGCCCCATGCTGCGCGCGCTGTGGAGCCTCTACACCGAGCCCGGGATGCCGCTGCGGGACGCCCTCCTGCGGAACGGGACGCCGCCGCCCGACTCGGCGCTGAACGTCCTCTGGAACGAGTGGCTGACCGTCCCCTCCCCCGGCGCCGGGGACGCGCTGCTGCGCTGGGGACGGCCCGCGACCGCCGGACGGTCGGTCCCGCGGACGGTCGTCGCGGTGGGGAACGACCGCGACGTCCTGCTGCGCGCCCCGAACCGCGCGGCGCTCCTGGACGAGATCGTCCGCGCCGACGACCACCCGCTCCACGACATCGCCGTGGCGAAGTTCCACGCGCTGCGCGACCGGGTCCTCACCGACCAGCTGTGCGAGCGGGCGCTGGCGGACCACGCGGCGGCCCGGTTCTGCGCCGCGCACCGGCTGGCCCCGTCCGACCCGGTGCGGCGCGCCCTGTTCTACCTGCTCACCGGGCAGCCCGAGCAGCTCCGCGCGCTGGACCCGGACGCGGGCCTGCTGTCCCTCGCGTACGCGGCCGCGCCCGCCGGGGACCGCGCCCGCGTCCGGGACGCGATGCTCACCGCGGGCGACCTCGACCTCGTCCGGGTGATCGTCGGCGACGACCGGCGGGCCCGCGTCACCGCGATGCCCGCCGCCGAGGCGCGCTACCTCGCCGAGCGGCTCGCCGAGCGGCGCGACTGGCCCGCGCTGTGGGCGCTCGTCCAGGACCTGCCGGTCACGGCGGCGATCGAGCTGGTCCGGCTGTTCGACGGGTGGCTGCCGCGCACCGACGAGGAGCGCCGCCTGTTCGGCCTGCTGCGCGCGGCCGACCCGGCGGAGGTGGCGACGGGCGCGGCCAGCCTCGGCGGGCTGCGGCGGACGGCCGTCCCGCAGGCGAGCCTGCTCTTCCACGGCCGGGTCAACGACGTGTCGTTCGCGCCGGACGGCCCGTTCCTCGCCGTCGCGGGCATGACCAAGGCGGCGGGCGTGTTCGACCTGCGCACCGCCGAGCTGGTCGCGCGGTACGACGCGTTCAACTCCTCGGTGGGGCGCGTCCTGCACCTCGGCGACGGCACGCTGATCGCCGGGGAGCAGCCGAACCACGGGCAGGCGGAGTGCCGCCTGCTGCGCTGCTCGCCCGGCCGCGTCCGGGAGCTGCACACCACGTCGGGGGCGGTCACGTCGCTGGCGCTGACCCGCCGCGACGGGAGCTTCGCGGCGGCGACCCGCACCGGGGACCTCCTGCTCGGCGCGCCCGGCGGCAAACCGCGGGTCCGGCCGCTGGCCCAGCTCGGGCTCGGCCGGCGGCAGTGGCCCCGGCTGATCACCGCCCACCGCGACTCCGGGCGGATCGCCCTGCTCGGACGGTCCGTGCACGTCCTCGACGCGGCGGCCGAAGGCGCCACGACCCTGTTCCCGGGGACGTCCCTGGTGCACGCCGAGTTCCTCGACGCCGAGACCATGGTCTGCGCGCGGCAGGACGGGACGATCACCCGCGCGCCCCTGGGGACGGCCCAGGACGCGGCGAACGTCCCGGCGGCGGGGACGCGGGTCCCCGGCTTCGCGGGCCTCGGCGTCCAGGACCGCACCGGCCGGGTGATCGTCGCCGACGGGGAAGGCGACCTGCACCTCCTGCGCGGCGCGGAGCTGGCCGCGGCCGGCGTCCTCGCCGCGCCCCGGCCCGGGAAGCCGACCAGCCTGACGCTGTCGCCGGACGGCGAGTTCCTCGCGCTCGGCCACCGCGACGGCCGCGTCGACCTGTACGACCTGCGCCTGCAGACGGTGCCCGAGCTGATCCGGCATCCGGTGGCCGACCTGGTGCCGCGCGACCTGGCGCTCGTCGACGCCTTCGCGGCCGAGCCCGGGGTCGACGGGGCGGCGCGGGCCGCGCTCGACCTCCTCCGGGCGTGCCTGGAACACCGGTTCCGGTTCGACGTCGAGCTGGGCGCCGCCGAGCGGCTGAAGGCCGGCGAACACGACATCAGCCTGTGAGGTGGGAGGCATGACGGACCAGGCACGGGCTGACCGGCGGGCGGAGCGCCGGGTGGGGCGCTGGGCGGCGGCGAGCGCCCGGCGCGGCCCGTGGGGCGCCCGCGCCGCGCGGCGGCTGCTCGCGGCTGCGGCGGCGCGGGACGCCCGCGCGCTGGCCGAGACAGCCCGCATCGCGCGGACGCCCGGCCACCGGCACCGCGAGCGGGCGAAGGAGACGATCGCGCTGTGCTGGGCGCGGACCCGCGACGCCGGGCTGCGCGCCGCCGTGCTGGAGACCGGCGCCGTCGCGGCGGAGGCGCCGTCCCGGTTGCAGACCCTCGCCCTGGTCGGCCGCCTCGGCGAATGGGCGCCGTCCGACGCCGAGTGGGCGCCCACCCTGCTCGCCGATCCGGACCCCAACGTGCGGCGGCACGCCGAGGACGCGTGCCGGGACGCCACCGGCCCGCACCTCGCCGCCCTGTGGGCCGCGTGCGGCGGTCCGGGCTCGCGGCTGCGCGGCGTCCTGCTCGCGAACGCCGCCCCGCCGCCCGGCCCGGCGCTCGACCTCCTGTGGGACGAATGGCTGACGTCCCCCGCCCACGACGTGTTCGACGCGCTGGTGCGCTGGCGCCGTCCGGCGGCCGACGAGCGGCTGGCGGCGACGAGCGTGATCGCGCTGGAGCCGGACGCGGACGTGCTGCTCCGGCCGCCCTGCCGGGCGGCGGTGCTCGACGCGCTGGAGCGGCGGGGGCATCCCGTCCGGGAGATCGCCGCCGCGCGGATCCGGGAGCTGGACGTCCGTCCGCTCGTCGAGGAGGTGTGCGAGCGGGCGCTCACCCGGCCGGAGCTGGCGGAGCTGTGCGTCGAGCACCGGCTCGCCCCCGCCGCCCCGGTGCGCCGCGCCCTGTTCTACCTGCTCACCGGCCAGCCTGAGCAGCACCGCGCGCTCGACCCCGACGGCGGGCTGCTGTCCCTCGCCTACACCTCCGCGTCCGACGACCAGCGCGCCCTAGCCCGGAAGGCCATGCTGACCGAGGGCGACCTCGACCTCGTCCGGGTCATCGTCGGCGAGGACCGCCGGGAGCGCATCCCGACGATGACGGCGGAGGAGATCCGCTACATCGCCGAGCAGCTCGCCGCGCGCCGCGCCTGGGACGACCTCTGGGCGCTCGTCCGGGACGTGCCGATCGCCACCGGGGCCGCCCTGTTCCGCCTGTTCGACGGCTGGACGCCGCGCGACGACGACGGCCGCCGCCTGTTCGAGATGTTCCGCGCCACCGACCTCGCCGCCGTCCGCGCCGGCCTCCACCCCGCCGACGACGGGACGTGGCGCGCGGTCCGGCGGGCGCGGCTGCGGTTCCGCCACCACGTCGACAGCGTGTCGTTCGCGCCGGACGGCCCGTTCCTCGCCATCGCCGGACGGCCCCGCGTCGCGGGCGTGTTCGACCTGCGCACCGCGCGGCTCACCGAACGCTACGACTGGTTCGACGCGCCGGTCGGGAGCGTCCTGCACGTCGGGAACGGCGCGGTGGTCGCCGGGGAGCGGTCGGCCGGGCAGGCGGCCGCGTGCCGGGTGCTGCGGTGCGCCGGCGGCGACGTCCGGCCGCTGCACGAGGGCGCCGCGTCGATCACGTCGCTGGCGCTGGTCGGCGCGGACGGCGGCTTCGCGGGCGGCACCCGCGACGGGGAGGTGCTGCTCGGCTCGCCCGACGGCCGCGTCCGGGTGCGGCACGTCTCCGAGTTCGGCCTCGGACGGCGGCAGTGGCCGCGGCAGGTCGTCGCGCACCGCGGCTCGGGGCGGCTCGCCCTGCTCGGCCGGTCGGTCCACCTGGTGCACCCGGGGGGCGAGTCCGCGGTCAGCGCCCATCCCGGGCGGGCCGTCAGGTTCGCCGAGTTCATCGACGCCTACACCGTCGTGTGCGCCGACCCGCACGGGTGGGCGACGCTGCTGCGGGTGGAGGACGGGCACCGCGTCCCGTCCCGGCAGGCGCGGATCCAGGGGTGCGCGGGCCTCGGCGTGCTGCCGCACCTCGGCGAGCCCGTCATCACCGACAGGTCCGGCGACCTGCACTTCCTCAGCGGCACGACGCTCGACCACCTCGACACCCAGCACGGCCCCGGCGGCGGGCGGCCCACCGGCCTGACCGTGTCGCCGAACGGGGAGTTCCTCGCCGCCGGGCACGGCGACGGCCACGTCGACCTGTACGATCTGCGCCTCCGCGAGGTGCCCCGGATCGCGCGGCGGCCGCTGGCGGAGCTGGTGCCGCGCCACCTCGGGCCGGTGGGCGCGGCGCTGTCGGCCCCGGCGGTCCGGGGACGGGACCGGGCCGTCCTCGAACTGCTCCAGGCGTGCCTGGAGCACCGCTTCCGGTTCGACGTGGAGCTGGGCGGCGCCGTCCAGCTCGCGGCGGGCGTCCACGACATCAGCCTGTGAAGTACCAGCCTGTCGAGCACGGGCGGAAGGAAGGAACGGCATGACGACCCGCATCGGGATCGACTTCGGCACGGCGAACACCGTCGTCGCCGGATGGGACCACACCCTGGACAGGGGCGAGCCGATCCCGCTGCCCGGGCTCGACCTGTCGCGGGAGGGGAGCCGGGGCGTCGACCAGCGGGTCGTGCCGTCCAGGATCGCCTTCTCCGCGACGGACGACCGGCGCTGGATCGGCGCGCAGGTGACCGACGAGGTCGCCGCGGGACCGGGCGCGGTCGTGTTCCAGTCGACGAAGAGCGCGGTGACCGGGCGGGCCGTCGACATCCCGCGGCGGCTCGGCGGCGACCGCACCGTGACGGCGCGGGAGGCGGCGACCCGGTTCCTGTCCGACGTGATGGCGAGCGCGATCCTCGCCGTCGACTCCGGCGACCTGGAGATCGTCGCGACCGCGCCGGTCGAGTCGTTCGACGCCTACCGCGACTGGCTCGTCCGGGAGGTCGGCGAGGACGCGGGCGGCGGCGCCCGGCTCCGCGTGGTGGACGAGGCGACCGCCGCCGCCGTCGGGTACAGCGCGCGGCTGAACCCGGGCGAGGTGTTCCTCGTGTTCGACTTCGGCGCCGGGACGCTCGACACGTCGGTGGTGAAGGTGCTCGACCCGTCCAACGCGACGGCGGGCGCCGCCGTCCGGACGATCTCCAAGGCGGGCCTCGACCTCGGCGGCGACCACATCGACGCCATGCTCGCCGAGCACGTCGCGGAGAAGGCGGGCGTCCCGTTCGGCGACACCGAGGAGTACAACCGGGTGTTCCGGGAGCTGCTGCGGTCGGCGGAGCGGGCCAAGGTGGCGCTGACGGCGGCGGACGCGGCGGTCGTCGAGTCCGGGCCGTACCGGGTGGAGGTCGGGCGCGCGGACTTCGAGGGGCTGCTCCGGCGGAAGGACGTCCTCGGCCGGGTCAGCCGGGCGCTTCGCAAGACGCTGGACGGCGCCGCCGCGAAGGGCTTCCCGGCCGACGAGATCGGCAAGGTGTTCCTCGTCGGCGGCACCAGCCTGATCCCGGCGGTGCGGGACGTCCTGGCGCTCCAGTTCCCGCCGGACGCCCTGCACCTGGACCGTCCGCTGGAGGCCGTCGCCGCCGGTGCGGCGGGGATCGCGGGCGGGTACGAGCTGAGCGACCACATCCAGCACGACTACGCGATCCGGCACGTCAACCGCGACACCGGCGCCTACGAGTTCGAGACGCTCGTCCGGGCGGGGACCGAGTACCCGACGCCGGAGCCGGTGAAGATGCTCACGATCAAGGCGATCCGGGACGGGCAGCGCAACCTCGGCATCGCCGTCTACGAGCTGGCCCACGCGAGCTACCGGGAGGCGAGCTCCGACCTGGAGATCATGTTCGACGCGAACGGCGGCGCGCGGACCGTCGCGGTCACCGCGCAGCGCATGCAGCAGCGGTCGCGGCTGTGGCTCAACGAGGACAGCCCGACGTTCCTGGAGGCCGACCCCCCGGCGAAGGCGGGCGTCGACCGGTTCCGGCTCGACTTCCGGGTGGACGCGCAGAAGCGCCTGACCGTCTCCGCCTACGACATCCAGCGCAACCTCCTCGTCCTCGACCAGCAGCCCGTCGTCCGGCTTTCCTGAGGAGTCCCATGTCGCATTTCACGAAGGTCCGTACCGCCATCACCGATCAGGACCGGCTCGTCGCCGTGTTGCGCGAGCTGGGCTTTCCCGAGGTCGAGTCGCACGCGCGGCCGACGCCGCTTTACGGGTATCGGGGCGATGTCCGTCCGGAGAAGGCGGAGGTCGCCATCCGGCGGCGGCACGTCGGCAGCGCGAGCAACGACATCGGGTTCCACCGGACCTCGGACGGCACGTTCGAGGCCATCATCAGCGAGTACGACCGCCGGAAGTACGACGCGGAATGGCTGCGGAAGGTGGCGCGGAGGTACGGGCGGCTGACCGCCCTCGCCTACGCCGAGGCCAACGGCTTCACCGTCGCCGCCGAGGAGACCGACAAGCGGACGGGCGAGGTCAGGCTGACACTGCGGCGCACGGTGTTCTGAGGTCCGGCCGCGTCCTGGGATGATCCTGTCCATGACGGCGGAACTCACGGAGGTGCTCTGGAAGGCCGCCGCGAAGCTGCGCGGATCGGTGGACGCGGCCCAGTACAAGGACTTCGTCCTCGGGCTGGTCTTCCTCAAGTACGTGTCCGACTCGGCGGGTCCCGGGGCCTTCCGGGTGCCGGACGGCGCGCGCTGGGCGGACGTCGCGGCCGGTGATCCGGACGCGGTCGGCGCGCGCGTCGACGCGGCCATGGACGCGGTGATGCGCGCCAATCCGTCGCTGGACGGCGTGCTGCCGCTCATCTTCCGGGACGTCGACCAGCGGCGGCTCGGCGACCTTGTCGCCCTGATCGGCACGGCCCGGTTCGGCGACGTCGGCGGGAGGACGGCGCGGGACGTCCTCGGCGAGGTCTACGAGTACTTCCTGGAGAAGTTCGCGCGGGCGGAGGGGAAACGCGGCGGCGAGTTCTACACCCCGCCGAGCGTCGTGAAACTGCTCGTCGAAATCCTCCGCCCCTTCAAAGGACGCGTCTACGACCCGTGCTGCGGGTCGGGCGGCATGTTCGTGCAGGCGGAGAAGTTCGTGCGGAGCCACCGGGGACGGCTGGACGGCATCGCCGTCCACGGGCAGGAGGCGAACGAGCGGACCTGGCGGCTGGCCAGGATGAACCTCGCCGTCCACGGGATCGCCGGTGACATCCGCCGGGCGGACGCCTTCCACGCCGACGCGCATCCCGGGCTCGGCGCCGATTTCGTCCTCGCCAATCCGCCGTTCAACATGTCGGACTGGTATCGCGACCCCGCCGACCCGCGCTGGCGCTTCGGCGTCCCCCCGGCCGGGAACGCCAATTTCGCGTGGATGCAGCACATCGTCGCGAAACTCGGCCCGGACGGCGCGGCCGGGGTGGTGATGGCGAACGGGTCGATGTCGTCCCGGCAGTCGGCGGAGCGCCGGATCCGGGCGGCGATGGTGGACGCCGACCTGGTGGCGTGCGTGGTCGCGCTGCCGGGTCAGCTTTTCCGCAGCACGCAGATCCCGGCGTGCCTGTGGTTCTTCGACAAGGGAAAGCGCGTGCGGAACGAAATCCTGTTCGTCGACGCCCGCGCCATGGGGACGATGGTCGACCGCACCGAACGCGTCCTCACCGGCGCCGACATCGGCCGGATCGCCGACGCCTACCATTCCTGGCGCGACCGCTCCCACGCGGACGTCCCGGGCTTCTGCCATTCCGCCCGGCTGGACGAGATCAGGGCGAACGACCACGTCCTCACGCCGGGCCGCTATGTCGGCGCCGCCGTCCCGCATTCCGCGGACGGCGAGCCCGTCGCCGACCGCATCGAGCGCCTCACCAAGGAACTCCTCGCGCAGTTGGACGAGTCGGAACGCCTCGACCAGGTCGTCCGAGACGAACTGCGACGCCTCAGTGAATAGCGGCACGCTGGGGGAACTCGTCGCCTTCTCCACCGGGAAGGCGCGGCCTTCCGAGAAGGGCTCCGGATACAGCGTCTACGGGGCGAACGGCGTCATCGGCACATCGGACCGGTTCAACGCCGGTCCCGATTCCACCATCGTCGGGCGCGTCGGGTCGTATTGCGGCGCCGTCCATTACAGCCGCGAGCCGTGCTGGGTCACCGACAACGCCCTCATCGCCACCGCGAAGGACGGCGTGCACCCCCGCTACGTCTATTACCTGCTCACCAGGCTCGGCCTGAACCGGTACCGGATCGGGTCGGGCCAGCCGCTCCTCACCCAGGGCATTCTGAAACGGCTCGGCGTCCCGCGCCTGACGCGCGCGGAGCAGGAGTCGGCGGTGTCCGTGCTCGGCGCGCTGGACGACAAGATCGCCGCGAACGAGCGGATCGCCGCCCTCGCCGACGGCCTGGTCCGCGCCCGCTTCGAGGAGGCGTCCGCCCTGGCCGGCGGCTCGGTCCGGATCGGCGAACTCGGCTCCCCGGTGCGGTCGGGCGTCCCCGCCGAGCGGATCGGCCACGACGAGAACTACATCGCGCTGGAGCACATGCCGAGGCGCCGCATGTGGCTTTCGGCCTGGGGCACGGCCGCCGGGGTCGCCAGCGGGAAACGGCGGTTCGCCGCCGGGGACGTGCTCTTCGGGAAACTGCGTCCCCATTTCCACAAGGTGGGCCTCGCGTTCGTGGACGGGGTCGCGTCCACCGACATTCTCGTCGTCCGGCCGGAGAGCGAGGAGCGGCGCGGCTGGCTGCTCGCCGCGCTGTCGAGCGACGAGGTCGTGGCGCACGCGTCGGCGGTCGGGGACGGCACCCGGATGCCGCGCGCGAAATGGTCCGACCTCGCCGGGTTCGAGGTCCCCTGGCCGGGCGACGACCGCGCGCGCGAGTTCGACGAATCCGTCCGGCCGCTCGCGCGGCGGGTCGAGGCCGCGACGTCCGAGAGCGCGACCCTCGCCGAACTCCGCGACACCCTCCTGCCCGCCCTGATCCCCTGAGCGCACGGCATCATCAGGGCGTGGACTATCTGCTGAGCAACCGCCAGATCGAGGCCGGGGAACGGTTCGAGGCCATCGCCGAACTGTTCGACGCGTGGACGTTCCGTCATTTCGACGGCATCGGCCTGACGACCGGCTGGCGGTGCTGGGAGGTCGGCGCGGGCGGGCCCACCGTCCCGGCCTGGCTGGCGCGGCGCGTCGGCCCGGAGGGGCGCGTGCTCGCCACCGACATCGACGTGAGCTGGCTGCCCGCCGACGCGCCGTTCGAGGTCGCGCGGCACGACATCGTCCGGGACGGCCCGCCCGCCGGTCCGGGTCATGGTGACGGCCTCTTCGACGTCGTCCACGCGCGCCTCGTCCTCGTCCACCTGGCCGACCGCGACCGCGCGCTGCGGACGATGGTCAACGGCCTGCGCCCCGGCGGCGTCCTGCTGGTCGAGGACGCCGACCCCGCGCTCCAGCCGCTCGCCTGCCCGGACGAGCACGGCCCCGACGAGCGGCTCGCCAACCACGTCCGGCGCGGCTTCCGCGCGCTGCTCGCCGAGCGCGGCGCGGACCTCTCCTACGGGCGCCGCCTCCCCCGGCTGCTGCGCGAGGCGGGCCTGACGGGCGTCCGCGCCGACGCGTTCTCCCCCATCGTGTCGCCTGCGTGCGGCATCCTGGAGGCGGCGACGATCCGGCAGGTCCGCGGCAAGCTCGTCGCGGGCGGCCACGCCACCGACGACGAGATCGACCGCCTCCTCGCCGCCATCGCCGCCGGGCGGCTCGACCTGACCCTCGCCCCGCTGATCTCCGCGTGGGGCGTGAAGCCGCCCGAGAAACCGTAATTCCTCTATTTTTTCGACGCTTGACGACGGATTCCAGCATTTCTGGCCGGGCGGCCGATGGAAATCGCCGACCGGTCCGCCGCGCGCACTTTTGACACGTTCCAGAACGGCCCCGCCGGGCCGAAATGATGGGATTCTCAGGTGACCTCGTAAACGGCCGATGACACACCGTGCTGGATCTTGGACGGACGGCGACAGTCCGCAGGATGCGGTAAGGCCCTTGCATGCGCGCAAGCGTCGGTGACTCCCCTGCGCGCCGTGCGTCAGAGTGTGTGTTGTTTTCCTTCCACGTCCGAATTCGACTTGGCCGAAGAGCACATGTTCGCTTACAGCCCGACACGGAGACGTGAAGCCGACGCCGCCATGAACGCATCTGACGCGTGGTCCGGAACACCCGTCCTGGTCCCGGCCCCCGCCCCCTCGCTGGAACTCGGGATCCCGTCGCCCTGGAACAACGGAAAGTCGTGCGGGCGGCTGATCGGCGAGATCGACCTCGCCGCGACGCCCGCCGCCGTCCGGCTCGCCCGCTCCTACGTCCGGGAGCTCGTCGGCCAGCACTTCGGGGCCGACCGGTCCGAGCTGGGCGACCTGGAACTGCTGACCAGTGAGTCGATGACCAACTCGGTGCTGCACGCGCGGCCGCGCCGGGACGGCACGATCACGCTGTCGGTCCTGCACATCGACCGGTACGTCCGCGTCGAGGTGACGGACGGCGGCGCCGCGCCCGGGCAGCCGCGCGGGGCGGAGGAGCCGCTGCCCGTGCACGGCCGCGGGCTCGTCCTGATGAAAGCGCTCGCCACCGACTTCGGCACCCATCGCGGCAGGAACGGGACGGCGACGTTCTGGTTCGGCGTGGGCGTCCGGGACGGCTGGCGGCTGCCGTGACGGCCCGACCGGCGCCGGGACCGCCCCGGGCGGACGCCCCCTGTCCAGGGGACGCGCGCCCGCGGACGGCATCGCGCGCCGGTCGCCGCCGGAGCGGAGGACACTCCCCGTCCGGCACGTCCTCGGAAACCTGGCGTCCGGGGACGGCCGGCGACGGCGAGTGTCCATGTGAGATGGCGCCCGACCGCGGGGCGGATCGTCCAGGCGAACAGGGGCTTCCTGGACCACGCCGCCGCACGCGACCCCGCCGGGCCGCCCTCTCGCCCCCTCGTCCGCCCGTCCGACTCCCCGGGTGACCCCCTCATGCTCACGCTGATCGATGACGGGACGGAAAGATCCGTCCGCCGCGTGCCCGTGGCGCCCGGCCCTTCGCTACGATCGAAGGGTCGACAACTGCCACATCTAGGGCGAGCGATGACCGCCGACGGCGAGCCGAAGTCTCTCTCCGAAATCACCAGGGACATGGGTCTCAACATGTCCGACGTGGCGGCCTTCTCCGGCCTGGACGAGAGCACCGTCTTCCGCTTGTGGGACAACGTCGAATGGTTGGACCGGGTCAGCGGACGATCACTGCAGAGCCTCATGTCGTCCATCCCGGGAATCGCCGAGTATTCGGTCTCGCACTCCATCCGGAAAAGGCGCGACGAACTCATCGGCGACCTGCGGCGGGAAGGGCTTTCGGTCGACCTGAACGCCCTGCAGAACTCGCCCGTTCCGCAGCAGCTCATGCTGAACGCGCTTGAGGCGGCGCTGCACATCGTCCGCGGGCAGGCGACGCAGAAGACGTCCTCCTTCATCGCCCGGTTCTGGGGCAGCGAGCAGGACCGCGCGCTGGAGACGCTCTACTCCGCCGAGCCCGGCCGCGGAATCCTGCGCGACCCGCAGGCCCTTCACGACTCGTCCATCGACCTGGCGCCGCGGCTCACCCGCAAGGCGTACTCGCTCCATTCCATCCTGGCGCTCAACGTCATCACGCACCAGGTCAGCAAGGTGACCGGCACGCTGGACGCCGACCTCGGCCTGGACGGCGCCGGGCGCGGCAACGCCTTCACCATGCGCGGCGTCGTGATGGGACAGCTGATCAGCTCGAACGACTTCGAGCTGGCCGAGAAGTACCGCCGGGAGCTGGACACGACGCCGCTGTACGCGGCCGTCGAGGAATGGGCCTTCCCGACCTACAGCAAAGACGGCCGCGTCAGCAGCGACTTCACACTCCCGAGCTCCCTGTCGCTGCGCAACACCGCCGTCGAGATACTGCGCGAGATCGTGGCCTACAACGACGCCTACCTCTACTACCTGGTGTCGACGTACATACCGCTCGCGATGAAACGCGACCCCGCCTTCGGCGGCAAGCTGGCCGAGCTGATCCAGGCACTGGAACTGCGCGGGGCCGATTGCAAGGACAAACGAACGAGACAGACGTGCAACACGCTGGTTCGGCGGCTCAAGGGCATCGCCTGAACCGGCGCGTGGGGAATGGGGAGCCGGTGGAGGACACGGCGCAGGCCATCGCGATTCAGACGCAGGAGAGATGGGAGGCCAACGCGGACTACTGGGTCAAGGTCATCAGGGAGCGCCGCGACCGGTACCGGACCGAGCTGACCGACGCCGCCGTGCTCGACGCCATCGGGCCGTGCGAGGGCCTGCGCGTCCTCGACGCGGGCTGCGGCGAGGGGTACCTCTCCCGGACGCTGACCGGGCTCGGCGCGGACGTCGACGGCGTCGACGCCTGCCAGAGCCTGATCGACGCGGCGTCCGCCCATCCCTCGCCGGAGGGCAAGGCGCGGTTCGCCCACGCCACCGTCGACGACCTGCCCTTCGCGGACGGGACGTTCGACCTGGTCGTCTGCAACCACCTGTTCAGCCACCTGCCGGACCCGACGGACGCGCTGCGCGAGATCGGCCGGGTCCTGAAGAGCGGCGGGCGGCTCGTCCTCTTGACCCTGCACCCGTGCTTCTACGTCGAGCACTCCGAGCGGGGGTCGGCGCAGAGCGTCCCCGCGGCGCAGTACTTCTCGTCGCGCGGGATCGACCAGCGGTTCCTGGTGGACGGCCTGGAGTCGCCGGCCGAGGTCACGTCGTGGCTCCGGCCGCTGGAGTTCTACGCTGGAACGCTCCGAGACACCGGATTCGTCATCGCCGACCTCCGCGAGCCGCACCCCTCCGAAGGGATGATGCGCGACGATCCGTGGTGGCGCAAGGGCTTCCCCACCGCGATGTTCATGCTGCTCATCGCGGAGCGCAGGTAGCCGCCCACGTAGAGTCGCCCCCATGGACGACCGACCCGACGACTTTTCGGAGAGCGACGGTTCCAGCGGCGGCCAGGCCGGGCACCCGGACAGGCTCCGCTGGAACGCCAAGTACGGTGACGCGCCCGCGATGTCGCCGCCGCATCCGCTGGCGGAGCGGGCGCTCGCCCTGGCGCTGCCGGACGGCGAGGTGCTCGACATCGCGTCCGGGCCGTCCGGCAGCGCCGTGTACGCCGCCGCGCGCGGGCGGCGCGTCACCGCCGTGGACATCTCCGAGGTCGCCCTGGAGCGGCTCCGGGCGGAGGCGCGGCGCCGCGGCCTCGATTCGCTGATCACGCTCGTCCAGGACGACCTGGGCGCCTGGCGGCCGCGTCCCGAGGGCTACGCGCTCGTCCTGTGCACCGGCTTCTGGGACCGCGCCGTCTTCGCCCGCGCGGCCGGGGCCGTCGCGCCCGGCGGCGCGCTCGCCTGGGAGGCGTTCACCGCGGCCGCCCGGCGCGCCCGCCCGTCCCTGCCCGCCGACTGGTGCCTGGCGCCGGGCGAGCCCGCGTCCCTGCTCCCGGACGGCTTCACCGTCCTCGACGAGGCCGACGACGACGCCACCGGCAAACGCCGCCTCCTCGCCCGCCGCGCCTAGCCCGGGTCGGTGTCCAGGTCGACGACGACCGGCGCGTGGTCGGACGGCCCCTTCCCCTTGCGGGCCTCCCGATCGACATAGGCGGACCGAACCCGCCGGACCACCGCGTCGTTCGCATAGAAGAGATCGATGCGCATCCCCATGTCCTTGTGGAACATTCCAGCGCGATAATCCCAATACGTATATGGGCGGGGGCCCTTCATTGGTGTGGGGATCACGTCGTGGAGGCCGAGGGCGCGAAGTTCGGCGAGTGCGCGGCGTTCGGCCGGTGTGACGTGGGTGGAGCCGGTGAATACGGCCGGATCCCATACGTCCTCGTCCGTGGGGGCCACGTTGTAATCGCCGCAGGCGACGAGCGGCGCCCCTTCGGAGAGTTCGGCGGCGAGCGCTTCGCGTAGCGCGGCGAACCATTCCAGCTTGTAAAGGTAATGCGCGGAGTCGGGGGTCCGGCCGTTCGGCGCGTAGAGCGACCAGACCCGCACGCCGCCGCAGGTCGCGCCGATCGCGCGGGCCTCCGGCCTGGTCAGGACGGGTTCGGTCAGCCTCGTCTGCGGATCGTCCTCGGCGGCGCCCTGGTACACCGGCTCACCGGGGAGGCCCCGCGTCACGTCCGCGACGCCGACCCTGGACAGGACGGCCACGCCGTTCCACCGGCCGTCGCCGTGCGCCGCCGTCTCGTACCCGAGTTCCCCCACCTCGGCGGCCGGGAACATGTCGGCCCGGCATTTGGTCTCCTGGAGGCAGACGACGTCCGGACGGGTCTCCTCCAGCCAGCCGAGCAGCCGCGGCAGCCTGGCTTTCACCGAATTGACGTTCCACGTCGCGAGGCGCATTATCCCAGCCTGCCACCCCGCGCGGGCGCGCGGGCGTGAGAGAGGGCGCCGACAGCGGTATCGTGTCGGCTCCGCGTGCCGGTAGATTGCGGGTCGGCCTCCTTTGCGCGGATTTCACGCTGGGCTTAGACCGGCCCTGGCAGGGTGGCACTTTCCTGATGTCGTCGAACCCGGAGCGAGTGAGGAACCATGTCCGAGGATGACAAGCCCGGGGGCAAGCCGGCGATCAAGGCGAAGTCGGCGATACCGAACGCCAAGAGCATCCGCAGCCCGCAGTTCACGCCGCACGGCATCAGCGCCGGGCGCGGCAGCGGGCTGAACCGTCCGTCGGGGCTCACCGCCAAGCAGGCCCGCAAGCGGCGGATCGCCGTGATCGCCGGGCTGGTCGCCGTCGCGGTGGCGATCGCCGGTGTGGTCGTGTGGTGGGTCAACCGCCCCGGCCCCAAGATCGAGGTGACCGGGAAGTTCGCGGCCGAGCCGAAGGTCAAGATCCCGACCGACCTGTCTCCCGAGGGCGGTCGCAAGGTCACCACGCCCATCGCGGGCGACGGCACCCCCATCGCGGACGGCGACACGCTCTACGTCAAGTACGTCTTCTACCAGTGGTCCAAGGACAAGGACGAGGACGACAGCTCCAAGAAGAGCAAGAGCAAGCAGCTCGGGTCGTCCTACAAGCAGGAGGCGCAGGGCGAGGGGACGCAGCCGCTCACCGTCGGCAAGAGCGGCATCAAGGGCTTCGACCAGGGGATGATCGGCCAGAAGTCCGGCAGCCGGGTGGTGCTGCAGATCCCGCCGTCGCAGGGCTTCGGCGAGCAGGGCGCGCAGCTCGGGCTGAGCAAGAGCGACTGGGTGGTGTTCGTGGTGGACGTCCAGGCGGTCGTCCACAAGAACCCCGGGCCGCAGGGGACGGCGAAGCCGCTCGACGACAAGAGCCTGCCGAAGGTCGAGGACAAGGGCGCGGGCAAGGCCCCGAAGGTGACGATCCCCGACAAGAAGGCCCCGGACAAGCTCCAGATCAAGACCCTCGTCGAGGGGACGGGCCCCGCGCTCGCCAAGGGCGACGAGGCGATCGTCAACTACCAGGGCACCATCTGGAACACCGGCAAGGAGTTCGACTCCAGCTTCAAGGCCAACGGCTCCCCCGCCAAGTTCCCGATCGGCACCGGGGGCACCATCCCCGGCTTCGACAAGGGGCTGACCGGCGCGAAGATCGGCAGCCGGGTGCTGCTCGTCGTCCCGCCCGCGGACGGCTACGGCAAGAAGGGCAGCCCGCCCGCGATCAAGGGCACGGACACCCTCGTCTTCGTGGTGGACATTCTCGCCAAGCTCAAGAAGTGAGCCGTCCGGCCGGGCGGTGACGGAAGGCCGCCGCACGGCGGCACGGCGACGCGAACGGCGGGGACCCGGCGGGTCCCCGCCGTTCGGCGTTCCCGGGGGATCCGGCGGTGCGACGTCCGTCACGACAACCGGGACGGCGCATGGCCCGTCCTCCTAATGGGAGGCCATGGGAGTGTTCATGGGCGGCTCATCCCACTGATCCCCTCAGGTATCGTCGGTCACGCATTAATCACGGGGGGCTTGTGAGCAACGGAGAAAAGGGTGCGGAGGGCACGGAGCACACCGCTCCCGGCGAAACCGGCCGGCCGGGCGCCGGGGCCGCGCCGCAGGTCGGACGGGACGGCGGCGCGGCGGCCACGCTGACCGCCGGCACCGAAGAAACCGCCACAGACCCGGAATTCCCGGACCGGTCCGACATATCTCAGAACGGCGACAAGAGCCCCGCGGAGGACGCGTCCGGTCCGGACGGCGGCGATTCCGCCCGCACCGATGCGGACGCCGACGCGGACCCCGACGCGACCCCAGATGCGGACGCCGGTGCGGACGCCGATATCGCCGTCCAGGACGGCCCGCAGGTGGGCGCGGCGTCCGGCGGCGGCGCCCCCGGGAGTGTCGAGACGTCCCCGAACGGAGATACCAGAGCCATGTCTTCCGCCGCGTCCAGCCGAGGAGAGCCGCCCGGGCACGGCCCGGGCGGCGGACGAGGCGGCCCCGGCGGCCCCGCCGGGAAGGGGCCGCGCGGGCCCCGCAAGCCGCGCAGCCGCAAGGCCCGCTTCCTGCGCCGGACGCTGTTCACCCTGCTCGGCCTCATCGCCTTCGTCGTCGGCGCGTTCGCGATCGCGTACCTGCTCACGCCCGTCCCGTCGCCGCAGGAGCAGGCGGTCGCGCAGGGCCCGACGTTCTACTACTCCGACGGCAAGACGCAGATCGCGAAGACCGGCGTCAACCGCGAGTCGGTCAAGCTCGACCAGATCCCGAAGAGCACCCGCGACGCGGTGATCGCGGCGGAGAACCGCAGCTTCTACGACGACCCGGGCGTGTCGGTCTCCGGCACCTCGCGGGCGCTCTGGTCGACCGTGACGGGCTCGCAGCTCCAGGGCGGGTCGACGATCACGCAGCAGATGGTCCGCAACTACTACGGCGGCATCGGCAAGGAGCGGTCGGTCACCCGCAAGCTCAAGGAGATCATGGTCTCCCTGAAGGTCGGCCGCGAGAAGTCCAAGGACTGGATCCTCGAGCAGTACCTGAACACCATCTACTTCGGCCGCGACGCCTACGGGGTGCAGGCCGCGGCCAAGGCGTACTACGGCAAGGACGTCTCCGAGCTGACCCCGGCCGAGGGCGCCTACCTCGCCGCCGCGATCCAGCAGCCGAGCAACTTCGCCGACCCGACCGGAGCGCGGCGCGGGTACGCCGAGCAGCGCTGGCACTCCGTCCTCGGCAACATGGTCAGGGACGGCGCGCTGAGCTCCGCCCAGTCCGCCACGCTGGCGTTCCCCACGCCGCGCAAGGAGCGGCTGACCGACGTCCTCAAGGGCCAGAAGGGCTACATGGTCAACGTGGCCAAGAAGGAGCTGGTCGAGCGGCGCGGCTACAGCGAGGACGAGATCAACCGCAGCGGCCTGAAGATCACCACGACGTTCGACCGGCGGCTGATGGACGCGCTGAAACAGGCCGTGACGCAGAACGCGCCGAGCGGGATGAGCCAGAAGATCCGGACGGGCGCGGTGTCGGTCGACCCGGCCACCGGGCAGGTCCTCGCGTTCTACGGCGGCCGCGGCTACCTGGACGAGGCGCTCAGCAGCGCCTTCGGCGACTGGGCGCAGGCCGGGTCGGGGTTCAAGCCGATCGCGCTGGCCGCCGCCCTGGAAGACGGCAAGTCCCTCAGCACGTCCTACGACGGCAGTTCGCCGCAGTACTTCAACGGCACGCGCATCGAGAACGACAGCGGCGAGAACTTCGGGACGATCAACCTCGTCACCGCGACCCAGCACTCCGTCAACACCGCCTACGTGAACCTCGGCCGCGACATCGGCAACGACAAGATCGCCGAGATGGCGGAGAAGATGGGCATCCCGGCGGCGCAGATGAACGCGGCGCAGCGGTCCGCCGCGACGTTCCCGCTGGGCGTCGTGTCGCTGCACCCCGTCCAGCAGGCGGGGGTCTACGCGACGTTCGCCGCCGAGGGCGTGCACCGGACGCCGTTCGTGGTGAAGTCCGTCACCGACGACGACGGCCACAAGCGCACGTTCAGCGAGAAGGGCAAGCGGGCCCTCAGCGAGCAGAACGCGCGGGACGCGACGTACGCGATGCAGCAGGTCGTCCGGGGCGGCACCGGGACGGGCGCGCAGCTCCCCGACGGCCGCGACGTCGCGGGCAAGACCGGCACGACCGACCAGGGCCGCGCGATCTGGTTCAACGGCTTCATCCCGCAGATGGCGACGTCGGTGGCGATGTTCCGCAGCGACGGCAAGCCGCTCCAGATCCCCGGCTTCGGCGCGTACGGCGGGCAGCTCCCCGCGCAGATCTGGCGGTCGTACATGAGCGAGGCGGTCAACATCAAGGGCTACGACCCCGAGTCGTTCGGGTCGCCGTCGATGCGGCCCGGCGGCGGGTGGAGCACCCCGCCCGACTCGACCGGCCCCGGCGGGACGGACACGCCGCCCTCGACCGGACCGGAGGAGCCGCCGCCCTCCACCGGGACGGAGGGCCCCGACCTCCCGACCCCGCCGACCGACCTGCCGACGCTGCTGCCCACCCCGCCCGGCGGGGGCGGCGGTGACGACGGCGGAGGCGGCGGGCCCACCGACGGACCCGGCGACGGCGGGGGCGGCGGCCGTCCCGCCCAGCACGACTAGCGCGCCCCGGCCCCGGCCGGGGTCAGTCGCAGGCTTCGCCGATCTTGGCCGGGGTCTCCTTCAGCACGGTGTCGAGCTGCGCGACGTCGCCGCCGCCGACGGCCGGGGCGGCGGCGCGGAGCCGGTCCGCCTCGGCCTTCAGGGCCTTGCGCAGGTCGCTGTCGCCGGTGTCCTTCGCGAGGGCGTCCAGGCGTCCGGCGAGCTTCTCCGTCGCCTGCCGCCACTGCCCGGGCTCCGCCGCCGGGACGCTCCGCACCTGCGTGATGTACTGCTGGAACGCCTGCCTGGTGTCGTCGCACACCTTGCCGGAGTCGCCGCCCAGCGCGCCGCACCCGCCCAGCAGGCCGGACGCGCCGAGCGCGGCGACGCCCGCCGCCAGCGCCCGCACAACCCCGTACCGCATCGCACCCTCCAGCTCGGTCCCCGTCCGGCCGCCTTGATCCCCGACCAGACCCGCATATAATTCCGCATCAGGTCATGAGTGCCAGCGCCAAGCCCCGGCTAGCTGGCCGGCAACCCTTCGTCCGCGATGGGGTGCCCCGGGTGAGGACCAGGCCGGCCGCGGCTCCGCGGCCCGGCAAGCGCGGACCCTGGCCACTCCCCGGGGTCCCTGACCCGGAAGGTTCCGGTGTGTCCACGCTGCTCGCCCCCTCCCCCCTCACTCCTGCTGTGACGCGCGCCGAAGGGGTCCGGGTTCGCCCGGTTCCCCGGATCATCGGCGCGGACGTCCCCGTCCCCGTGAAGGGCGGCGGGCACGTCCCCTACGCCAACCTCGACTACGCGGCGAGCGCGCCGTGCCTGGAGGCGGCGCACGAGGCCGTCACCCGCGCGCTGCCCTACTACAGCAGCGTCCACCGCGGCGCGGGGTACGCGTCGCGGGTGACGACGCGGGCCTACGAGGAGGCCCGGGACGCCGTCCGGTCGTTCCTCGGCGCGTGGCGGCGCTCGGCGGTCGTGTTCACGCGCAACACCACGGACGCGATGAACCTGCTCGCGCACGCCGTCCCGCGCGGGACGAGCGTCGTCGTCTTCGAGACCGAGCACCACGCCGCCCTGCTGCCGTGGCGGCGGGCCGTGCGGCTGCCCGCGCCCGCGACCCCGGCCGAGGCGATCTCCGCCGCCGACCGGGCGCTGCGCGAGTCCCCGATCGGGTCGCGGCTGCTCGTCGTCACCGCCGCGTCCAACGTCACCGGCGAGCTGTGGCCGGTCGAGGAGCTGGCGAAGGTCGCGCACCGCAACGGCGCGCGGATCGCGGTGGACGCGGCGCAGCTCGTCCCGCACCGGCCGCTGGACATGACGGCGCTCGGCCTCGACTACGTCGCGTTCTCCGGGCACAAGCTGTACGCGCCGTTCGGGACGGGCGTGCTCGCCGGGCGCGCCGACTGGCTGCGCGCGGCCGAGCCGTACCTGAAGGGCGGCGGGGCCAGCGCGTCCGTCGGCCGGACGACCCGGTGGGCCGCGTCCGCCGAGCAGCGGCACGAGGCGGGCTCCCCGAACGTGCTGGGCGCGATCGCGCTCGCCGCCGCGTGCGAGACGCTGCGCGGGTCGTGGGACGCGGTCCGCGCCCGCGAGGAGGCGCTGCTCGGACGGCTCCGGTCGGGGCTCGCCGCGCTGCCGTCGGTCCGGGAGCTGAGCCTGTGGGGCGACCGCGCGCCACGCGTCGGGATCGTGTCGTTCACCGTGGACGGCTGGAACGCGTCGGACGTGGCGCTTACGCTGTCCGAGGAGTACGGCGTCGGCGTCCGGGACGGGAGGTTCTGCGCCCACCCCCTCGTCCGGCACCTGCTGGACGGGGACGGGGACGGGGCGGGGTTCTCGGCAGGGGGCCGGGACACCGCCGTCCGCGCCAGCCTCGGCATCGGCACGAGCGAGGAGCACGTCGATCGGCTCCTCGCCGCCCTCGCCGGGCTGACGGGACGCTGACCAGCGCGCTCACCCGCACTGTCAGGTGATGGTGCGCTTTGGTGCTGTTCGCCCATGTAGCGTAGGCAGACGCGCGGGGACGAGCACGGAGGAAACAGGGGGTGGCGACCGTGGCCGACGCGTGGCGTCCCACGTCGGAACTGGAGCGCCGACTCCAGGAGACAGTCCGGGCCGGGGACCAGGAGAGCTATTTCCGCCTCCTCGCGGACAGCGAGCTCGTCGTCCCCGTGCCTCCCGACCTCGTGGACGGGATGCTCGCGGGCGAGGCGCAGCCGTCCTGGCCGACCCAGGAGGAGGACGGCCGCGTCCACGTGCTCGCCTACACGTCGGCGGCGGCGATGCGCGCCTGCCTCGGGCCGTCCTACCAGCACTTCGTGACGGTCCGGTTCGGCGACATCGCGGAGACGTGGCCGGACGAGCGCTGGTGGCTCGCCGTCGACGCGCCCGCCCGCGGCGCGACGGCCGCGCTGCCGATCGAGTCGCGGCTGCCCGCCTGGTTCGTCCGGCAGGTCGCGGCCGGGGACGGCCGCCCGCCGCAGGTCGGCCGCGCGTCCCCGCCCTGGGAGGAACTGCGCGGGCAGCACCGCGAACTCCCCCGCGAACCGGCCACCGGACCGTCCCCCGAGACGGCGCCCGAACCGATCGGCGAAGCGACCCCCGAACCGGGCCGCGCGCCGGAGCCGGGTCGCACGCCCGAGCCGGGCCGCGTTCCCGAGCGGGCAGCCGAACAGGCGCCCGAGCGGGTGGCCGAACGGGCGGCCGAGGCGGTGCCCGAGCCGGTCGCCGAGCGGGCGGGCGAGGCGCAGGGCGGCGCGGCGCGGGCGGAGTTCCAGCCCGCCAACGACGTGGAGCGCGAGCTGCTCCGGGCCGCCGCCAACAACGACCACGACCTCTTCCTGCAGACGCTCGCCGCGACGGATGTCCTGCTGCCCATCCCGGACGACACCGACTACGCGCTGCGTCCGGGCCGTCCCGGGTTCCCCTGGCAGACGCGGGAGGTGGACGGGGCGACGGTCGTCCCCGTCTTCACCTCGCCCGAGCGCCTCATCGAGGCCGCCCACGCCGCCGGGACCGGCACGGAGTACATCAGGCTGCCGTTCACCGTCGTCCTGCGCTACTGGCCCGACCACGGCTGGCTGCTCGCCATCAACTCCGGGTCGCCCGCGGGCGGCACCGTCCTCGCGCAGCAGTTGCCGGGCCTCGCCGCCTGGGCCGACCAGCGCGCCGCGCAGCGCATGACCGCGGGCTTCGAGCCGCAGAACGACATCGAGCAGCGCCTGTTCGACGCGGCGCGCCGCCGCGACACCGACGCGTTCTACTCGATCTTGCTCGGCGCGCAGGTGCTCGTCCCCGCCGACCCGGACACGCCGTGGGGCATCGACCCGGCCGATCCCGGCTTCCCGTGGCGGCCGGTGTCCGTGCACGGGCGGACGTCCATCCAGATCTTCACCTCGCTGAAGTGGATGAACGAGGCGATCGGCTCGTCCCGGTTCGTGATGCCGACGCTGGTCGACGTCGTCGCGGCGTGGCCGGAGGCGGGGTGGAGCCTCGTCCTCAACCCGGGGACGCCGATCGACGCGAGCCTGCCGGGCGACCAGGTCCGCGCGCTGCGCGGCCCGGACACCCCGGCCGCGTCGCCCGCCGCCGCTCCGGCCGCCGCTCCGGCCGCCGCGACGCCGCCGCCCCCGGAGGCGCCCGCGGTCCCGGTGGCGCCCGCCGTTCCCGCGTCCCCCGCTCCGGCATCCGCCGCTCCGGCCGAGCCGGAGGCGGCCGTGCCGAGCGCGCCCGCCGAGGAGCCCGCGCGGGACGCACCCGAGCCCGCCGCGCCGCGAAGGCCGGGACGGCACGCCGCCGCCGTCCCCGCCGACCCGAACGAGACGGTGGAGGACGTCCCCGAGCCGTCCGCCCTGCCGAACGCACCCGAACCGCACGACGAGCGCATCGCGCCCCGGGACACGGAGGGACCGGCGCCCGACGCCGAGGAGGCCGCCGCCGCGCCGGACGACGCCCGGCCGCCCCGCCCCGCCGCCGAGCCCGAGCCCGCGTTCGAGCCCGGGAACCGGATCGACCAGGAGCTGTACGAGGCGGCGTCCGGCGGCGACTCCGACGGGTTCCTGCGGGTGCTGCTCAACGCCAACGTGCTGGTGCCGATCCCGGACGACGCCCCCCTCGAAGTCACCCCGATCCAGCGCGACTTCCGCTGGGACGCGGCGCTGCGCACCGAGTCGGCGGTCCAGGTCTTCACCTCGCTGGTGCGGCTGCGCGAGGTCCTGCCGCAGTCGCGGTTCGTGTACGCCGACTTCCGCGAGCTGATCAGCGGCTGGCCCCGCGACGAATGGACGATGCTCCTCAACCCGGGCACGCACATCGGCGCGTCCCTGCGCGGCGACCAGGTACGCGAACTCAGCGAGTGGGCGGCCCGCGTGGGCCTCGCCAACCCCCACCCAGAAGTCCCGTCCCGCCCCGAGCCCCCGGCCCCGCCCGAGCCCCAACCGGAGCCACAGCCCCAGCCGATGGCCCCCGGCCACTCCGACCTCCCGGCGCAGCCGGACGTCCCGGCTCACCCCGCGGACCCGAGCCGTTTCGAGGACCCGAGTCAACAGGAAGTCTCAGCCTGGGCCGAAACACCGGCGCAGCCAGACGTCTCGGCTCAACCCCAAGACCCAAGTCGCCCCGAAGTCCCGAGCCAGCAGGAACTCTCAGCCTGGGCCGAAACATCAGCCCAGCCGGACGTTTCGACTCGGCCCGGAGTGTCGAGCGTTCCCGAGGTTCCAGCGCAGCCGGAAGTTGCGGCCCTGTCCGAGGTTCCAAGTGGACCGGAGGTCGCTGACCGGGCCGACGCCTTGGTGCGTCCTGAGGTGCCCGCTCCGACGCGGCCCGAGCCCGAGCCCGAGTTCGTCCCCGAGCCGGGTTTCGCGGCCGGGCGTCAGCCCGTACACCAGCCGGAGCCGCAGCAGCCGACCGACCTCGACGACCGGGTCGCGTCCCCGACGGTCATGCAGAAGGTCGTGCCGCACGGGCACGTCGCCTGGTACCTGGAACAGGGCTACGACAGGGTGGGCGGGTTCGTCCACTCGACGAACGACGTCGGCGAGTTGCAGACGCCCGTCCAGCTGTACGAGGCGCTCGGGCTGCTCTACGAGGGGACGCCGTTCTCGCCCGGCGACGAGGGCGTGTACGTGATCCGCTGGCCCGCGTACTGCCCCGACCTTTACCGGATCCCCTTCGGCGGACGGAACGAGGACGAGTTGGCGTCCTGGGGCGAGGCGGGCTGGGTCATCGAACGGCCGCCGTTCCTCGGCACGGGTTTCGCGCCGGGCAGCGCCGGGTCCATCCGCGAGTACAAGGTGGACAGCGTCCGGCTCCCCTACGGAGCGGAGATGTACTACCTCTCGGGCGACCGGACCGAGCGGTTCGTGGCCATGTACGACCCGGACCGGCTCGCCTGGCTGCGCCCGGACGCGAACGCCCAGTCGTGGAACGGACGGACGGAGGCCGCGGAGTGATCCGGGACGGTTACGTCGCGCGCTGGCTCGGCCGCGACTTCGAGGCGGCGCCCGGCGCGGACGGCGAGGTCAGGCTGTACGCGCCCGCCCCGACCGACGGGTTCGAGGAGATCCGCGCCGGACGGTTCCGGCGGATCGTCCCCGCGTCCGAGGTGGAGGAACTGCGGTACGTCCGCACCACGTGCCGCTGGCGCGGTGAGCGGTTCGTCATCGTCGGTGAGCACGAGACCTGGCTGCGCGTCGAATTCGCGGGCGGACGCGCGACGGTCGCCGAGGGCCTCGGGCTCGACCGGGTCGACCTGGGAGTCTGGCAATCCTGGGCACCGAGGTCAGAAGTCGAAGACGTCCGGGAAGAGATGATCTAATCCTGAACGGGGTTGATTTGGTCCATTGATCCGTGTTCGCATGGCTCCCGAGGCGAACCCTCGACCCAGAACGGCGCATGCGTACAACGGCGACGCGACGGAGGTGCTGCGGCAGTGATCTGCCGACCAGCGGTGAAACCGATCTTTGTGGGGCTCGGCACGGCCGCCATCCTGGCCGCGGGCGGCGCGTCCGCCATCGCGATCGCCGAGACCCCCTCGACGTCGCCCACCGCCACAGACTCGTCCTCACCGCTCCCCGCCCAGCCGACCAGCCTCAAGGTAAAAGTCGTCGTGGATGCCACGAGCGCCAAGGCGGGCGATTGGATAACCGTCACGACGACCGTCCAGACCGACGCCGGTGAGATGAAGGGCGTCAAGGTCACGGCGATCGACCTGACGATGCCGCCAAAGACGAAGCTTGAGTACCAGGGAGCATGTCCCCCGCCCCCGAAGGCCCCGAGTTGCACGCTGGGGACCGTGGGCACCGAGCCCGAGACAATCACCACGTTGGTCCGCGTCCCCAAGGATACGAAGTCCAAGGTCACGTTGATCTACAAGGTGACCCTGTCGGGGACCGCCTCGGAGGGCAAGTCCCTGGCGGGAGTCAACGAGTCCCCTCAGCTCACATTCACTCCCCTCCCACCGACGAAGCCGCCGCCGGGCAAGCCGACGAAGAAGCCCACTAAGAAGCCGACCAAGAAGCCCAGCAAGTCGCCGTCGAGCAATGGGGGCGGTTCTGGGAGCGGCGGGTCCGGTGGCGGATCGGGCGGGTCCGGCGGTGGTGGGACGGGGTCCGGGTCGGGGACGGGCGGGGTGCTGCCGCCCGCGCCGAACTCGTCGTTCGACCCGCGGAACCCGCAGGTGGCGCTGCCGCCCATCGCGAGTCCCGTCCCGCAGAACCCGTCGGTGGCGCCGAGCCCGGCGGTGACGCCGCAGAGCCGGTTGCAGGGCAACAACGCGCCCGTCGCGCAGGACCTCACGTTCGAGCGGATCGCGAGCACGCAGATCGCGTGGCTCGCGGCGCTGATGGTGGCGTTCTCGCTGCTGCTGACGCAGGTGCGGCTCGGCCGCCGGCGGCAGCCCGCCGGGGACCCGAAGCGCCTGAAGGGGACGCACCGCCGTCCGCGCAAGGGCGTCTTCGGCAAGTGACCGGCGGCTGAGCCGGGTCAGGACGGCAGGTCGCGGACGAGCGCGTGGCAGGCGATCGCGGCCGCCGCGGTGACGTTGAGCGAGTCGACGCCGTTCGCCATGGCACGCGCGCTCATCGGGATGCAGACGCGCTGGTCGGCCTCGTCCAGCCAGCGGGACGAGAGGCCGTCGCCCTCCGAGCCGAGCATGAGGGCGACGCGGCCGCCGGTCGCCGCGACGTCCAGCGGCGTGGCCGCCTGGTCGGGGGTGAGCGCGAGGAGGGTGAACCCGGTGGCGCGCAGCTTGGCCAGGTCGTCGTGCCGGTTGGCCATGCGGGCGTAGGGGATCGCGAACACCGCCCCCATGGAGACCTTGATCGCGCGGCGGTACAGCGGGTCGGCGCACCTCGGGGACAGGACGATCGCGTCGACGCCGAGCGCGGCGGCGCACCGGTAGATGGAGCCGACGTTCGCGTGGTCGACGAGGTCCTCCAGGACGAGGACGCGCCGGGCCTCCGCGACGACGGCGTCCATGCCGGGCAGCGGGAGCCGTTCGAGGGACGCGAGCGCGCCCCGGTGCACCTGGAACCCGGTGACCGCCTCCAGGGCCGCGTCGTCGGCGACGTAGACGGGGGCGTCCACGCCGTCGAGGACGTCGGCGAGCGGCTCGAACCAGCGCCGGGCCATCAGCACCGACCGGACGGGATGCCCCGCCGCGATCGCGCGCCGGATGACCTTCTCCCCCTCGGCGACGAACAGGCCGTGCTCGGCCTCCAGGCTCTTGCGCAGGTTCACGTCGCGGAGCCGCACGTAGTCGGCGAGGCGCGGGTCTGCGGGGTCGGTGACGGGAACCAGGCTGGCCATCCCCCAAGTCTGCCAACCCCGGGCACGGCGCCCCGACTCGGACCGCCGGATTTCGCCGCCGCCCGTTGTCGGAATCTGCGGGAAAGGGCCGCGCATTCCGTCGAATGTGATGGACGACGCTTCCGATGCCTCCGACCGGAGGCCGTCTCCAGTGGTGGACCGACCGTCGCGGACGCGGCCGCCCCGCGCTGACCGGCGCCGCGGCCGCGTCCTCGCGAATGGCGTTCCGGGCACGTTCCAGAACCAGATCTTGAAGGCCGATGAACGGAATGGGACGCCATTACCAGAACGGCCGAGGCCACGCGCGGCACGGCCGAGAATGGCCATTTCACGTCAGGAAATTTCCAAGGTCGCCGCCGAACGGTTCGTCACCCGTCCCATGTGATCGGACACGGACGGTACCGGTCCGCCGCCGCACGCCTTATATACGTGGAACGTTGCGATCACCTCCGGACGGGCGGTGACCGTTCCGCGCGGGACGCCACCGTGCGCACCCCCGTGCTCGCGCACCGTCACCGCTCTGACCAGCAACGGGAACGTCAGGACAGGCGCTGATGACCTGCGTCATTATCACTTTTGAGTTCTTTGTAACCTCTGGTTCGTACTACTACAGTGCCGGGGAACATCGGCGGGTTTCTGGTGAATCGAGGGCAGGCCATGAGCGGACGTCATCGCAATGACTTCCCCGAGGGGACGGGGGACGGCGGGTACGACCCGTCCACCCCCGTCTTCGGGCCGGCCAACGACGGATCCTCGGACTGGTTCGGAACCCGCGACAGCGGCCCCCTCAACCAGCCGCCCCTCCAGCCGCCGCCCGCGCAACCGCAGGCGGCTCCGCCACCGGCCCAGCCGAGCCCGCAGAGCCCGCCGCCGGGGGCGTCCGGCGAGACTCCCCAGTGGTTCACGCCGCGCCAGTCCGGCGAGCAGCCCGTGTACGGATCGGGCGACTACGGAACGGCGGCGGGCGCGTCCGACACCGGCCCGTACGGCCGGCCGAGCGAGTACAACCAGCCGGGCGAGTACGGCCCGCCCAGTGAGTACGGCGGCGCGCCGGGAGGCGGGTACGGGGAGCCGGGCCCGCCGTCGGAGAGCTCCCGCTCGCCCCTCGCCGGGTCCGGGTACAGCGAGTACGACTCGATCCGCAGCTCCGACGGAGGCCCGTCCGGCTACTTCGGCGGCGGGACGGGCGGCGGCGACTCCGGCGGCTACGACTCGGGCGGCTACGACTCGGGCGGCTACGACTCCGGGGGTTCGGGCGGGTCCGGCGGCTACGGCGGCGGGTCCGGCGGCTACGAGCACGGGCGGCGCAAGCGCAAACGCAGCGCGACCGCGCTGATCGGGCCGATGGCGGGCGCCGCGGGCCTCGCGCTCCTGCTCGGCGTCGGCGTGTACGCGTTCGCCGAGAGCGGCGGCTGCTCCGGCGACGGCGCGATGAACCTCACGGTCGCGGCCGCCCCGGACATCGCGCCGGTCGTGGAGAAGGCGGCCGGACGCTTCAACGACGCCAAGCACAAGTCCGGCGGCAAGTGCGTCCGGGCCACCGTGAAGCGGGCGGAGCCCGCGTCGGTGTCGACGCTGCTGTCCGGGCAGGGGGTGACCGACGCGGCCAACGAGCGGCCGGACGTGTGGATCCCCGACTCGTCGCTGTGGACGGCCCTCGCCCAGTCGGCGAGCGGCGGCGGCATCGGCAAGGGCGGCATCAGCCCCACGAAGACGTCCCTCGCGACGAGCCCGATCGTGGTCGGGCTGCCGCAGTCGCTCGCGCAGCAGCTCAAGCAGCAGGGCATCACCGCCGCCCCGTCCTGGGACAACCTGCTCAAGGCGGCGGGCGGCGTCGCGGGCGGCGCGGTCACCAAGAACCAGATGATCCCGGCGGGCACGGTGCGCCTCGTCGTGCCGGACCCGACGAAGAACGCGGCGGGCATGGGCTCGCTGATGATCACCAGCACGCTGCTGGCGAACGACCCGAACCGCGACACGATCTTCACCGGCATCGTGCGGACGGTGCGGGAGAGCACCGTCCCGACGGTGGCGGCCGAGTTCGAGCAGTTCCGCAAGGGACGGGCGGGCAAGCAGCCGATCTCGCTGTCGTCCGAGCAGGCCCTCTGGCAGTACAACCAGTCGAAGCCGGGCGAGCCCGCGGTCGCGCTGTACCCGCTCGAAGGCACGCTGTCGATGGACTACCCGTTCACCATCACCAGCAAGGACGACGCCAAGGCGGAGGGCGCGCGGCTGCTGGAGAAGGCGATGAGCACGGAGGCCACCCGCGGCGACGTCCTGGACCTCGGCTTCCGCACCCCGGACGGCAAGGCGCCCGGCGGCTTCGACCAGAAGGCGGGCGTCAGCCCGGCCCGGCCGCGCCAGCTCCCCGCGCCGCAGACCGAGGACGTCGCGAAGACCATGCAGGCGTGGGCGAAGCTGACGCTCGGGCTGCGCATGCTGACGCTGATCGACGTGTCCGGCTCGATGGCGGAGCAGGTCGGGCCGAGCCTGAACCGGCTCCAGGCCATCGCGCAGGTGTCGCAGAGCGGGCTGAGCATGATGTCGAACGACACCGAGCTCGGCCAGTGGCTCTTCTCGACGGACATGAACGGCTCCGCCCCGTACAAGGAGACGATCCCGATCGGGCCGCTCGGCGAGCGCGTCGGCTCGACCACGCGGCGCGGCCTGTTCCTGTCCGCGCTCAACCAGATGCAGCCGAAGCCGAACGGCGACACCGGCCTCTACCGGACGCTCCTCGCCGCCTACAAGACGATGAACAGGACCTACAAGCCCGAGTTCGGCAACTCGATCCTGCTGCTCACCGACGGCAAGAACGACGACCCGGGCGGCCCGTCGCTGCAGGAGACGCTGAAGCAGCTCAAG
Organism: Actinomadura chibensis NBRC 106107; assembly: GCF_001552135.1. Classification (GTDB taxonomy): domain Bacteria; phylum Actinomycetota; class Actinomycetes; order Streptosporangiales; family Streptosporangiaceae; genus Spirillospora; species Spirillospora chibensis. Next base: position 44,536 of record NZ_BCQP01000050.1, read on the forward strand.
GGCATGCAGGACCCGAACAAGCCCATCCAGGTCAACATGATCGGGTTCGGCAAGGGCGTGGACCGGAACGAGCTCCAGCAGATCGCGAACGTCACGTACGGGAACGTGGAGATCGCGATGACCCCCGACGAGATCAAGAAGATCTTCCTGAAGATGCTGTCCCGGCGCATCGAGTGAGCGCTCCTCACCCTCGGCAGGGTCGCGCAGGTCACGTCCCCGCGGCCGGGCCGGACGGGTCCCGGGTGAGAATTGCGCGCCGCTCCGCACTCGGTGATCATGCGAATGCGCCTGGTAGTTCCCGGTTTTTTCCGGCGATCCGTGTCAACCGGGCGGCCCCCTCGATCGTCAATTCATGTGGAGGCCCGACGGGGAGCGGGGCCGTCGGGCCTCCGACCCGCTCTCCCTCCCCGACCCGTGACGGGGGGCGGAGCCGCACCTGACGAGGCGGCTCAGGGGCCGTCGGCCGGGAGGCCGGGACCCCGAGGGAGAGCGCATCGCTCCCCAAATGATCTTCAGTCCGGTCCGCGGCGTCGCGGACGCGGACTTTCGTATCCCCCAGCCCGCGGGAGGACCCTGTGTCCGGATGGCCCAATCTCGACCGCGCTGACGACGAACGTCTCGCGCGATCGCTGGCGGCTGGCGATCCCAGCGCCCTCATCCAGGTCATGGATCGCTACGCGGCCCGCCTGTACGACTACTGCCACGCGCTGCTCCGCGACCAGGAGCAGGCGGCGGGCGCCCTGCACGACGCGCTCATCGCCGCGTACGCGCACGTGTCCGTCGTCCGCGAGCCGGACCGGTTCCGCGGCTGGCTGTACGCGCTCGTGCGCAACGAGTGCATGCGGCGGCTGCGCGACCCCGCCCGGCCGGCCGAGCGGCACGAGGCCCCCGAGGTCGAGGACGTCTTCCTGAACGACGCCGACGTCGCGAACCGCGAGGAGGCCCGCCGCCTCATCCACAGCGCCCTCGCCGCGCTGCGCGGACGCGAGCGCGAGGCGCTCGACCTCAACCTCCGGCACGGCCTTGACCCGGTGGAGGTCGGCGGCGTCCTCGGCCTGGACGCGCAGGAGGCCGCCGACGTGACCGGCGCCGCGCGCGCCCGCCTCGACGACGCGCTCGCCGCCGCCCACCTCGCCCGGCACGGCCGCGACTGCCCGAGCGTCGCGGCGCTCGCCGACGACGGTCCGGGGCCGCTGCCGCCGCCGGTGGTGCGCAAGCTCGTCCACCACATCGAGACGTGCCCGACCTGCCTCCCGCGCCGCGACCGGACGATCTCCGCGGCCCGGCTCCTCCAGGTGCTGCCGGTCGCGATGATGCCGACCGACCTGCGCGGGCTCGTCATGGCGACGGCGACCGACCCGTCCCTCGCCCCCGACCTCGCCGAGATCGCGCACCGCGCCGAGCCGTTCGACGCCTGGGGCTGGCCCGTGACCGTCGACCACGCGGAGCCGCCGTCCGGCGGGACCCGGCGCGGCGCGCCCCGCGCGCTCTGGCCGGTGCTCGCCGCCGTCGCCGCCGTGGTCGTGATCGTCGCCGGGGCGTTCTTCATCATGCCGGGCCCGTCCGGCGGCGGGTCGGCCGCGCAGGACAAGCCGAGCGGCCCCGCCTCGGTCGCGCCGGACTCGGCCGAGCCGAGCGAGAGCGAGGAGCCGTCGCAGACCCCGACGCCCACGGAGACCGCGACGCCGACGCCCACGACGACGTCCCCCACGCCGACCCCGACGCGGACGCGCCGTCCGTCCCGCACGCCCACCCCGACCCCCACCCGCACCAAGCCCAGGACCGGGACCTTGCGGGTGATGGGCGGCGGTTGCACCATCAGCGGCGCCGACGGCAGCTGCTCGATCCCGGTACGCGCGGTCGGCGGCTCGGTGACGTGGTCCGTGTCGGCCCCGGATCCGGTCAACGGGGGCGGTGGCAGCACGCTCGCACCAGGCCAGGGCAGCGCCGCCACGTTCACCCTGAAGTCCTGCGACACCCCTTCGGGGTCCGTGACGGTCACCTTCTCTCCCAGCGGCGAGAGCCGGCAGGTCTCCTGGGAATGCGGGGGCGGCTGAGGTCAATGTGGGTCAGATCACATTTTTGTGGTCCAAGGGGCGATCCACTAGGCGAGACGGCCACGGGGCGTACCTAATCCGTCACTGAAATCCGCTCATAAGGGAGAAATCTCAGAGACTTGGTGGCAAGATCTGGCAACCAGAGTCGGCCGACAGACGTCGGGGCTCGCCGGGGGCACGATCAAGAACACCGAATTCGACTGGGAGGATTCCCGTGGCCGGTGAGCCAGGGCCCGGGCAGGAAGACGACCTCAGGCTGGCGAACTCGCTGCGAGCCGGGGACGTCATCGCCCTGACCGAGGTGTACGACACCTACGCGCCGTTCCTCTACGACTACTGCCACGGACTGCTCCGTGACCGCGTCGAGGCCGCGGGGGCGCTGCGCAACGTCGTCATCCAGGCCCGCGAGCACATCGACCGGCTCACCGAGCCGGACCGGCTGCGCGGCTGGCTGTACGCGATCGCCCGCAAGGAGTGCATGCGGCGCCGCGACAGCCCGAACCGGCACACCGGCCAGGAGGCGCCGGAGGCCGACGACGACCTGACCGACGAGCAGCTCGCCCGCCGCGAGGAGCGCCGGTTGCTCGCGCACAGCGCGCTCGCCGCGCTGAACGGCCGCCAGCGCGAGGCGATCGACCTGTCGGTGCGGCACGAGCTGGACGAGGTCGACCTCTCCGGCATCTTCGGGATGCCGCTGGAGGAGACGCTCGCGCTCGTCGAGAAGTCCCGTGAGGACCTCGGCGCCGCGCTGCACGCCGCCCTCATCGCGCAGAACCACTGGAAGGAATGCCCGAGCGTCTCGGCGCTGACCGAGTCGTGGCCGCTGTCCCCGCAGGCCGCGACGTCGCTCGTCCGGCACGTCGCGAGCTGCCCGGTGTGCGGCGAGCGGGAGACGCCGCCGCTGCAGACCGACCGGCTGCTGTCGGTCCTGCCGATCGCGGCGATCCCCGGCGACCTGCGGCTGGACGTCCTCACCGCCGCCACCGCCGAGGACCGCAGCGCCAACCGCCGCGCCATCGCCGCCTGGACGGAGCCGTTCGACGAGTACGGCTGGCCGCTCCCCTACGAGCCGTCGCCCGCCCGGTCCCGCGACCGGTCGCCGCGCCGCCGCGGCCCGCTGATCGCGGCCGTCGCGGTGGCCGTCGGCGCGGTGGTGCTGTTCGTCGGCGCGATGTCCGCGCTCGGCGGCGGCGACGGCACGGACGCGGCGTCGGGCGGCCCGGTCACCGGCGGCAGCGGCTCCCCGGGTGGCGAGTCGGGCGACCCCGACCCGTCGCCGAGCGGCCTCGACCCGTCGGCGACGTCGCCGTCCCCGACCGCGTCGAAGTCGCCGTCGAAGTCGCCGTCGCCGTCCAAGACCCCGTCGAAGACGCCGTCGAAGACGCCCTCCTCTCCGGACCGTCCTGAACCGCCGCGGGCCGGGCGCCTGTCGGTGCAGGGATGCAGCATGGGCAGCGGCCAGGACTCCTGCGTCATCCGCATCACCGCCGTCGGCGGCCCGGTGAACTGGCGGGTGACCGGGACGTCCGGTCCCGTCGCGGCGGGCGGCGCGGGCCACCTCGAAGCGGGGCAGACCGGCGGCGTCCGGGTGTCGCGCGACATCGGCCTCTGCCTCGGCCGCCAGTCCGGCAGCGTGACCGTCTCGCCGGGCGGCTCCGCGTCGGTGTCCTACTGGTGCTGACCTGGACGCCCGCGCGGGCGTCCAGGCTCGTCCCGGCTCGTCCTACCAGGGTGAGCGCGTGTCGAGGATGCGGTGCGCGCGTCCCAGCAGGAGCGGGACGCCGTCCCCGATCTGGTCGAAGCCCTGCCCGACCGTCGCCTTCTGCAGGTAGCGGGCGTGGATGCCCTCCAGGATGACGGCGAGCTTGAAGCACGCGAACGCCACGTAGAAGTCGAGGTCGGCGAGGTCGAAGCCGGTCAGCGCGGCGTACCGCTCGGTGAACTCGCGGCGGGTGAAGAACCCGGGCGCCGCGGTGATCGTCGCGCCGACGGGCAGTTCCTCGGCGTCCGCCGCCTCGGCCCAGTAGACGAGCGTCAGCCCGAGGTCGGACAGCGGGTCCCCGAGCGTCGACATCTCCCAGTCGACCACGGCCGCGATCTCCGGCCGCGGCTCCAGTCTGGCGAGCGCGTTATCGAGCCGGAAGTCGCCGTGGACGAGCCGCGCCCGCTCCCCGCGCGCGGCGGCGTCGGCCGGAAGCCGCTCGGCGAGCCGTGCGGTGAGCCGGTCGTACTCGGGCAGGTCGCGGACCGCGCCGGTCGCGCGGATCGCCTCCCGCGAGCCGTCCCACTGCCTGCCCCACCGCTTGAGCTGGCGTTCCATGTAGCCGGCCGGGCGTCCGAAGTCGTCCAGGCCGACGGCGGCCACGTCGACGGTGTGGATCGCGGCGAGCGCGGCGGCCAGCGCCTCGCTGAGGCCGCGCGCCTGCTCCGGGGCGAGGTCGGCGGCGTCCTCGCGGGTGCGCAGGACGCGTCCGTCGACGTGGTCCATGAGGTAGAAGGGCGCGCCGAGCACGGACGGGTCGGCGCAGAACGCGAGCGTGCGCGGCACGGGCACGCCCGTCCCGCCGCCGAGCGCGGACAGCACCCGGTGCTCGCGTCCCATGTCGTGGGCCGTCGGCTGGACGTGCCCGAGCGGCGGCCTGCGCAGCACGACGCGGCGACCGCCGTCCAGGGTGATCCCGTAGGTGAGGTTGGAGCGCCCGCCGGCGATCAGGTCGATCGCCCCGATGCGGCCGGACCCGGGCAGCTCGCGGGCCAGCCAGGCGGCGAGCCGGGGCACGTCGATGCCCGGGACCTCGGCCGGCGGCCCTCCGGGAGACTCTGCGTCAACGGTCATGACGCCCTATTAGAACGCGGCTCGGTCCGGCGCGCGAAACCGCCCCCCTACCAGTCCGCGCCCATGCCTTCCCGGCCACTTCCGGCCGACTTCCAGGTGGGCTTCACCCAACCTTCAGGATGGCCTCTGACCTGCGAGAACGCTAGGGTGGCCGATATCGGACGACCGGCCGAGCAGCGGGGCTGCGGGAACGTGGGGGACGCAAGGTGGATTCAACGGAGACCCGGGGTACGCATCTGCACCGACACCCGAGCAGAGTGGTCGCTACCCGGCGCGGAGGTCGATAGCCGCCATTTCCGGCCCATGGCGGCGGGTTGGACCACAGGTCCCGCCGGGCCATGAGACGAGGACTAGACCATTCGGGGGCTAGACCACCCGATTGGGGGGACGCACCGTGGCAGACGCATGGCTGCCGGGAGCCGGACGCATGCCGGCACGCAAGGACGGCGGGGCTCTGCGAGGGGGGGCGCCGAGGGCCGTGTGGTGCGCCGGCGAGCACGACCCGCGCACCGTCTCCGCCCGTTCGGTGGCCGCGGACCTGATCAAGGAGGACCGGCCGCCCCACCTGGTGTGGCATCCGGCCACCGGTGAGATCGTCCAGCTGCTGCCGGTCACCCGCGCCGCCCGGCTGCTCGGCGACCGGATCGGCCACGAGGGCCGCGTCTGCGTGCAGATCATGGTGATCGGGCAGTCCCGCGCGCCGTTCACCGGCGCGCTGCTCGCCGGGCTGGACGCGATCGTCCAGTGGCTCGACTCGTGGGGCGTCGCGCGGCGCTGGCCCGCCGGGCCGCCGCTGCCGTCGCCGCAGTCCTACCACTCGCGCCGCAGCCGCCGCGACTGGGCGCACGGCGGGCACTACGGGGCGTCCCAGGTGCCGCTGGCCGAGCGTCCCGACCCGGGCGGCATCGACATCCGGCGCATCACCGGGCCCGACACGCCGGTCGCGCCGATCCCGCGCCCGCGCGCCCCGCTCGGCGACGCCGGGCCGCCGCGGCGGGTGTCGCGGGGCGGCCGGACGGCCGAGCCCGTCCTGCCGGCGCAGAACGAGCCGGCGCGGCCGCGCCCGCCGTCCGAACCGGTCCGGGTGGGCAGCCGGTCGGCCATGTCCAACTGACGTCACCGCCCGGCGCTCACCAGCTCCCGGACGATCTCGCAGCCCGCGCGCAGCTCCGCGCGGTTCGCCGCGGCGCCGTAGCCGATGACCAGGCCGGGCGCTCCGCGCGGCCCCGCGTGGTGGTGCCGCAGCGTCTCCACGAGGACGCCGCGCTCCGCCGCCGCGCGCTCCACCCCGGCGGCGAGGGGCGCCGGGACGTCCACGACGAGGTGCATCCCCGCCGTGTCGCCGCGCAGGACCAGGCCGTCCAGGGCGCGGACGACCACGTCCCGCCGCCGCGCGTACTCGCCGCGCATCCGCCGGACGTGCCGGTCCAGGTCACCGCGCTCCAGCAGCAGGCGCAGCGCGTCCTGCGGGACGACGGCCGTCCGGTCGTTCAGCTCCTCCCGGCGCAGCGCGATCTCCCCGACCAGCGCGGGACGGCCCGCGAGCCAGCCCACCCCCATGTCCGCGGTGAGGATCTTCGCGGTCGTGCCCAGGTAGACGACCACGTCCGGGTCGAGGCCGTAGAGGGCGGGCAGCGGCGCCACGTCGTAGCGGAATTCGCCGTCGTAGTCGTCCTCGGCGACGAGCGCGCCGTTGCGCCGCGCCCACGCGAGCAGCGCCTGCCGCCGCGGGACGGGCAGCACCCCGCCCATCGGGAACTGGTGCGACGGCGTCGTGTGGACGAGCCGGAGGCCGTCCGGGAGGGCGTCCACGATCAGGCCGTGCTCGTCGACCGGGCACGGCACCACCTCGGCGCCGCGCCCGGCGAGGACGGCGCGGGCCCGCCGGTAGCCGGGCTCCTCGACCCCGACCCGGTCCCCCGGCCGCAGCACGGTCGCGGCGAGCAGGTCGAGCCCGTTCGTCGCGCCGCGCGTGATCAGGAGGCCGTCCACCGGGCACGCGACGCCGCGGCTGCGCCTGACGTAGTCGGCGAGGGCGGCGCGCAGCCCGGGCAGGCCGTGCGGGTCCTGGCGCTGCTGCGGCGCCATCCCGGACGCGAGCCGCCACGCCCGCCGCCACGCGGGCGTGTCCAGCGACCCGACCCAGGGGAGGCCCGCCCTGAGGTCGATCTCGTGCGGGGCGGCGGCCCGCTTCACCGCCGCCGCCTCCACCGGACGCGGTTTCGGCATGGGCGGGGCCGCGACGCCCTCGGTGACGTACGTCCCGGACCCGTGCCGTCCCTCCAGCCAGCCCTCCGCGTAGAGCTGCTCGTAGGCCTCCGTCACGACGGTCCGGCTCACGCCGAGCAGGGCCGCGAGCGCCCGGCTGGCCGGGAGCCGCTCCCCCGCCGCGAGCCGCCCCTCCCCCATGGCCGCCCGCAACTGGCCGACGAGCTGGGCGCTCATCGGCTCGGCCGCGTCCCGGTCCACGGCGAGGGGCAGGTCGATCGACAAAGTGGTCTCCCGGTTTACGCTTCGAGTGGCACTACCGACCAGGCCACTCGCGTTCTAGCGTAAACGGCCATGAACCCACTCTCGTCGACCGCCCGGACACGCGTCGGCAGGCTCCCCGAGCGCGCCGCGGGCGACCGCTCCGTCCTCGACGCGATCCTCGACGACGGCATGATCTGCCACCTCGGCCTCGTCGTGGACGGCTCCCCGCGCGTCATCCCCACCGCCTACGGCCGCCTCGGCGACACCCTCTACGTCCACGGCTCCACGGGCGCGAGCAGCCTCCGGGCCGGGCCGTCCCAGGAGGTCTGCGTGACGGTCACCCACCTGGACGGGCTCGTCATCGCCCGGTCCCTGTTCCACCACTCCCTCAATTACCGCAGCGCCGTCATCTACGGGACGCCCCGCCTCGTCACCGATCCCGACGAGAAACTCACCGGACTACGCGTCGTCACCGAGAACCTGACCCCGGGCCAATGGGACGTGGCCCGCAAGCCCACCCGCAAGGAAATGGCCGCCGTCTCCGTCCTGGCCCTTTCCCTGGACGAGGCGTCCGCCAAGGTCCGCGAGGGCGGCCCCAGCGACGACGACGAGGACTACGCCCTGGACGTCTGGGCCGGCGTCGTCCCCGTCTACCAGACGTTCGGTTCTCCCGATCCCGACCCCGCGCTGCGTGAGGGAATCCCCGTCCCCGCCCACATCGCGCGGCGCGTGACCTCCTAATTCGTTCCAACTCAATGCCCCGTGCAGTCGCTCATGGTCGTAGGGTGAATCCATGAACGAGCGGCTTGTGTGGGTGGATTGCGAGATGACGGGCCTCGACCTGCGGAACGACGCGCTGATCGAGATAGCCGCACTGGTCACCGACAGCGAGCTGAACATCCTCGACCGCGGCGTGGACGTCGTGATCAAACCCCCGCCCGAGTCGCTCACCCAGATGAAGCAGGTCGTCCGCGACATGCACACCGTGTCCGGCCTGCTGGAGGCCCTCCCGTCCGGCGTCACCCTCGCCGAGGCGGAGGACATCGTCCTCAAGTACGTCAAGAGCCACGTCAAGGAACCGAACAAGGCCCCGCTCTGCGGCAACTCCATCGCCACCGACCGCTCGTTCCTCGCCCGCGACATGCCGGCCCTCGACGCCCACCTCCACTACCGCATGGTGGACGTCTCGTCCATCAAGGAGCTCGCCCGCCGCTGGTACCCGCGCGTCTACTTCGCCAGCCCGGAGAAGAAGGGCGGCCACCGCGCCCTCGCCGACATCACCGAGAGCATCCAGGAACTGCGCTACTACCGCGCGGCGGTCTTCGTCCCGCAGCCCGGCCCCGACTCCGAGACGGCCCGCGCCGTCGCCGCCCGCGTGGCCGCGGGCTGACCCACCCCGCGAGAACCGCTACACTACTGGGAGCCGGGCACGTTCCCGGCCACGGTGGGTGTAGCTCAGCTGGCAGAGCACTTGGTTGTGGTCCAAGATGTCGGGGGTTCAAGTCCCCTCACTCACCCCAAGGCCAGCCCCCTGTTCAGGGCGCGGCACGGAGGGCAGAGCCCTCCCCTGAGGGACGATCTCCGGATCGTCCCTTTCCCTTTGCTCGCCGACGGCCCCGAAGAGCCTCATCCAGCCCGGCCACGACGATCGCGGCGAGGCGAGCATCCAGGAACGCTTCCCACCGCTCCGTCAACTCCCAGACCAGCGTGTCTCACATCACCTGTGTGACGTGGATGTACCGGCCCTGAACCCTGCCTGCGCGCGACCCTGCAAGTTCCGTCCCCGCAACGGGCGCCCAGGGAACGGCTCGACCAGCAGCACCGGCCGCGCCGAAGACCCACGTCCCAAAGCCCGACCACCACCAGCGCGCCGCGGCCACCGACGCCGGAGACACCAGATCGCTGGAGCATCTAGCCCTGCTGCGGGAGGAAGCCGGGGACCAGCAGGGCGTCGAACGACTTGTCGTCCCACCCCTCACCGACCCCGAGCCCCCGTCGGGCCGGTTCGCCTGGCAGGACGTCCACGCCGAAACCTGCGACGTCATCGTCACCGGCATGGTCGCGCTCGCCTCGCTCTCGAAGAATTCACTAAAGGGGTCTCATGGTGCAGGTCATCTGGTTTGAGGCGGTTCCCAGGCGGGTGGGAGGCCGAATCTGGCGAGCAGGTCGCAGTGAGGACGCCGAGGCCGAATACGCTGTCCCAGCGGACCGGGGGCCGTCGGGTGCGGGGCGGGGCAGCGGTAGCGGTGTGGGCGTTCGGGCCTGGGTCGGCGTTCTGCGGTCGGCGGAATGCATAGGACCTGATGGCGGTGCCGACTTACGATGTGCGCATGGCCGAGACCGTTCGACCGCCCATGCCGACCGACGAGAAGCCGCACGAGCGGGCCGCCGCGCGCCGGGAGGCGGAGCCTTTGTGGCGCGACGCGCTCGGCCAGTGCCTGCGGCGTCGGCGCCTCGACCGCGGCGAGACGCTGGTCGAGACCGCCCGCCGCGCCGGGGTGTCGCCGCAGTACCTCTCCGAGATGGAGCGCGGCGTCAAGGAGCCGTCGAGCGAGATGATCGCCGCGGTCGCGGGCGCCCTGGAGACGACGCTCGCCGACCTGGCGCTCGCGGTCGCGACGACCCTGCTGGCCGCGCCGACCGGAACCGCTCCGATGGGCGCGACCTGCCGGGCCGCCTACGCTCTGGCCGCATAGAGCGGGTTCTACGCGGGCAAGGGCTGCTTTTCCTCGATCACCTGGTCGATGAGGCCGTAGTCCAGGGCCGTCTTCGCGGTGAACACGCGATCGCGGTCCGTGTCGGCGCGCAGCGTCGCGGTGTCCTGCCCGGTGTGCCGGGAAAGGATGTGCTCGATGTCCGCGCGCACGCGGACGACCTCGTCCGCCTGAAGGATGAGGTCGGGGATCGCGCCGCGACTCTGCCCGACCGGTTGGTGCAGGACGACGCGGGTGTGCGGCAGCGCGGCACGCTTGCCGGGAGCGCCCGCGGCGAGGAGCACGGCGCCGACGGCGACCGCCTGTCCCACGCAGGTCGTCGCGACCTGCGGGCGGATATAGCGCAACGTGTCATAAACGGCCAGCATCGCGCTCGGGTCGCCGCCTTCGCAGTTGATGTACAACTGGATGTCGCGGTCGGGGCTGTCGGCCTCCAGGTACAGCAACTGCGCGACGAGAGCGTTCGCGACTCCCGCGTCGATGGCGGTGCCGAGATAGATGATCCGCTCCGTCAGAAGGTGCGAATAGACGTCCATTATCCGTTCACCGCGAGGGTGCTGCGCGATGACGTTCGGAATCGTGTAAGAGCTCATCGGGCGGCTCCTTCGGAAGGGACTCCGAGTCCGATGGTGCGATGACTGGTCGGCACGACCTCGTCGAAGGCGCCGACGATCGCGTCGATGAAGCCGTATTCGAGAGCTTCCTGCGCCGTGTACCAGCGGTCGTGCAGGGAGTCCTCGAAGACGCGCTCGACGGGTTGTCCGGTGTCCTCGGCGATGAGCCCGAGGACGGTGTCGCGAGTGTGGCGCAGGTCGTTGGCCTGCAGTTCGATGTCGACGGCGGCCCCGGCGATTCCGGCGGAGCCCTGGTGCATCAGGACGCGGGCGTGCGGCATGGCGCGGCGCTTTCCACGGGTTCCGGACGACAGCAGAAACTGGCCGGCGCTGTAGGCGATGCCCAGCACCATCGTGGACACGTCGCACGGGATGAGGCGCATGACGTCGCGAATGGCGAGCATCGACGGAACCGACCCGCCGGGGGAATGGATCCACAGCGCGATGTCGGTCGAGGAATCCTCCCTCGCCAGAGTGATCAGTTGCGTCGCCAGAAGCGTGCCGTTGTCGTCGTCGAGCGGGCCGTCCAGTACCAGGACGCGTTGCTGATAAAGCTCACGCCGCACTCGCTCGTTGAATACCGGGACCTTCTCCTCTTCGCTCATGCTTCAACTCTGCGTCGAGGCGCGCACCGGTCACGGCCAGATCCGCTGGCGGCAGATCTGCTCAGAGCAGCAGAGCCCCACGCCCCGTCAGGTGGTCGCCGCCGTCGAAAGCGTCTCGCGGTGCGCTCTGGCGACGGCCATCAACTCGTCGAGCGCGTCTCGTGCGCGTAAGTGGTCGGAGAGCCGGTCGAGTTCCTGCGTCATGCGCTCCATCGCGACGTCGGCCTGCTTCTGGCTGGGCGCGTCGACGCAGGGCAATGGTGCGGCTGGTCAGGCCCTCAGCTGCGCCTCACCGCTTCCACGCCCTCGATCGCCGCCGCGGGGACGAGGGAGCGTGCGGCCGCACCGGGGCCGACATCGCGCCGGTGGCCGTCCTCGTAGCGTCCAGCGCCAGTGCCTTCGCCACCGGCGGGGCATCGTCGTGGACGGAGGCTGGACCGCTCAGGCGCTGCGCTCCGGAATCGCGACGCGACCGGACCGTGCCGATGAGGAACGGCGGTTCGCCGCATAGCCCGACTGGCCGTCTGCGGACGGTGAAGCGGTACCGCGCGCCGGGGGCCTCCGTCACGTGCATGGCGCGGGACCAGGTGCTTCGGTCGAGCCGGGCGTCCGCCGTGCCCGCGGCCGTCCCTTGCCGGACCGCGGACGCGCGATGAACTGAGCCAGGAACAGGGCCGGTTGCCGTTGGCTCGACTGGTCGGGTTCGGCTACCGCCCCCGGAGTCAGCCGAGTTCCCTGGTCGGTGAAGAGCAAGGAAGGAAGGTGGTGATCAGGTAGCAGAGGACGCCCATGGTCGCGAGACTAAGTGTGGAGGCGCCCTCGACCAGGAGGGCGGGAGCGGCGGAGTGCACCGCGGCGGCCAGTGGCCAGCAGACCAGGCCGTAAGCGGCGGCGTAGGCGCCCGCGGGCAGCGGTAGTAGCAGCAGCCTTCGGGGGCCGTGGAGGCGACCACCGAGCAGGAACTGGAGTGCTCCCGTGAGCAGGCCGGTCATGATGAACGCGGCAGGCCATGCGGGCGGGAGCCCGAAAATCTTGTAGGGCTGGTTTCCCTGATACGTGTAGAGGTGGAAGAGGTTGATGGCGCATTGTTCGAAGGCGAATTCGGTCGCGTAGAGCACTGCCGCCATTTTCCAGAACCGGGCCCGTGGCCAGTGGTTGGTGAGGGCGAGAAAGGCCAGGTATCCGGCTCCGGCGATATAGACCGGGAACGCGGTCGCCATATAGGGCGAGATCGTGACATCGAAGGCGCGGTAGTACACGGGGTGGTCGGTGGCCGGGGCGGTGTGCAGGCCGGCCAGCAGGCGCGCCTGGGCGTCGCTGAGCGTGGACGGTACCGCCCCCAGAAGCAAGATTCCCAGGTCGGGGCTGCGGCGCCGTCTCCATTCCCGTATGGCCCAGATGGTCAGAGCGGTCGTGGCGGCGGCGAAGGCGGCGACGACCAGGGCGTTGCCGATCTGCTGCTCGATGCTTCCGTGCAGCGGGCCGCTGGAGGGGGTCATGGCGGGCTCCTGAACGCTGCGCGGCGCCGGTCGGCCCCGAAGAGCACGCACCGTGTCAGTACCGGCGGGGTGAGAAGGCGGGCCGGCCCGCGGGTGAGATGCATGACCTCCAGAAAGGCGGCTTGGACCGTGTCGCTGTGGGTCGCGGCGGCCAGCACGCGCTCCAGGTAGCGGCCTTGGATCCGCTGGCGGAGCCCCGGCCGCTCGCCGGCGGCGGCGCGCCAGCGCAGGTCGGCTGTCGTCGCGACCTGCCAGGCCGGCCGGTTGGCACGGGCGAGGAGCCGGTGATAGCGGAGGGAGAAACCGGTGGGGCGCGGGTCGGTGTCGAGGCACCGCGCCAGGAGCAGCGCCCCTGACGCGGCGGTGCTCATGCCCTGGGCGTAGAGGGGATTGAAAGTGCAGGCCGAATCGCCCAGGCAGATGAGGTTGCCGGGGTGGCGGGTGAGACGGTCCAGGTGGCGGCGGCGGTTGTCGGTGCCGGCGGTGACGGTCACCGGGGAGAGCGGTTCGGCGTCGGCGATGGCGTCGGCGATGGCGCCCGCGTGCAGGCTTTGGGCGAAGCCGACGAAGGCATCGTCGGCGTGGGTCGGCCGGTGCTCGCCGACGCCGAGGAGGGTGACCAGCCACCGGTCGTCTTCGATGGGCATGAGGACCGCACCGCGCGGATGGTCGGGCGCGCCGGGCTGCACGTAGCAGGCTCGCCATCCCATGTCCCTACCGGACGACCGGTACTGGCGGCTGGCATATCCCAGCCCGGAGGACACGATCGTGACGGGTGGCGCGGGAAGACCCGCCTCGTGCAACCAGTGGTCGATGCGCGAGCTCCTGCCGGTCGCGTCGACGACCAGGTCAGCGGGCACCTCGGTCACGGTGTCGCCGCCGGGTTCCCTCGTCAGCACGGTTTCCACGGTTCGTCCGCGCAGCCGGAGTCCCTGGGCGCTGCGCCGCTGCCGCAGCTCGACGCGCGGGTGGGCGAGCACCCGCCGCCTGAGCAGCCATTCCAGGTGGGCGCGGCTGAGGCCGTAGGCGCGCAGGTTGGACGGGAACCGCCTGGCCCAGCCGTGGGAGTTGTGGATGGCGACCTGCGTGGCGAAGTCGCCGACGAGGAGTCCGCGGGCGGCGAGGTCGGCGGTGAAGCCGGGCAGGAGGGCGTCCATGGCCGCTTGGCCGCGGACGGCCAGGGCGTGGACGTGCGTCGCCTGCGGTACTCCGTGGCGGGTCACCGGTTCGTCGGGCAGGACGTCACGTTCGACCACGACGATGCGGGTGAAGTAGCCGGTCAGGGCCGCGGCGGCGAGCAGCCCGCCGATGCCCGCGCCCAGCACGACGGCCTGGTCGCGCGGGAGCGTGGCCGGGACGGTTCTCATCGCGGCGCTCCAGGGACTTGGAGGGCCTCGGCTGCGCCCAGGCGCTGCGGGAGCCGATCGGCCAGGCCCGCCGCGTTCTGGACAAGGCGTAGATGCTTGTGGCACCTCATGTCAGGACCCCGTCGTGTGAGGGTCGACGTCACCGGAGTCCAGTTGCCCGAGGATCCAGTCGGCGAGGCTCGCCGCGGTGGGTTTGACCCAGATCACCCCGGGTTTGATGTCGATCCCCAGCGCGCTCTGGAGGCGTTGTTGAAGTTGGATCGCGCCGAGCGAGTCGATGCCGAGCATGACCATGCTGGTGTGGGGCCCGACGTAGCGGGCGGTGCCGCCGAGAAGGTCACGGATCTCCCCGATGATGAGCCCCTCCACGATTCGGCGGCGTTCACCCTTGTCCTGCGTCGCGAGCACCCGCAGGCGCGCCGGGAATGTGGTTGTCGCGGGGGAAGGTCCTTCGCCGCACAGGGACGCGAGGAGGGTCGAGGAGCGCGTGGCCGGATAGGGCGCCGTCCATGCGTCCACGTCGAGGGCCGAGTAGGCGATCTGGTGGTGCCCTTCCTTCAGGATGCGTTCGAGTGCGTCCGCGCCGTCCTCGGGGGAGATCGTGACGAAGCCTCGTTGGGCGAGGTGCCGCCCTCGTCCGACCTGGCCCCAGGCGCCCCACTGGATCCCGGTGGCGGGCAGCCCCTCGGTGACGCGGTGCGCGACGAGGGCGTCGAGGTAGGCGTTGGCGGCGGCGTAGGCGCCTTGCCCCGGGGATCCGAGGAGGGAAGCGATGGACGAGTAGACGACGAAGAAGTCCAGGTTTGTCGTGCGGGTCGCCTGATGCAGGGCCCAGGCACCCTCGGCCTTCCCGCGCCATACCCGGCCGAGGAGTTCGTCGTCGAGATTGACCAGGGTGGCGTCCTCGACCACACCCGCCGCGTGGAGGACCCCGCGCAGCGGCAGCCCGCCCCGGGTCGCGACGTCCACCAGCCGATGGACGATCGCGGGGTCGGCGACGTCACCGGTGACGACCGGGAGTTCCGTACCGAAGGCGGCGCGCAGCCGGGCGAGTTCCTCGGCCGCCGGCTCCGCTGGTTCGCGGCGGCCGCAGACGACCACGCGGCCGGCGCCCCGTTCGGCGAGGCGGCGCACGGCGAGGAGGCCGAGACCGCCCAGCCCGCCGCTGACCACGTAAGCGGCACCTTCCCGAACGGGATGGGGCAAGCCGGTCACGGTATCCGGTGCGCGGCCGGCCTTGACGCGGGCGACGGTACGGACGCCGTGCCGCCAGGCGATCTCGGTGATCGCGGGCGGGTCGCCGAGCAGGTCCGGCAGAACCGCTTCCAGCGGGGTCGCGGCGGCCACCTCCAGCGCGCTGGGCAGGAGGTCGGGGTGCTCGAACGCGGCGGCCCGGAGGAGGCCGCGGACACCCGCGGCGGCGAGCGGATCATCGCCTCGCCACATCACCCACAGCCGTGGCGGCTTCCGCCGAGCCGAGAGCTCCCGGAGCACGGCCAGCGTCCGGGCCACCGCGGAGCGGGCGGCCTGCGGGGTCGGGGCGACGTCCTCGCCGTCGAGGGCGATGACGACGTGGGTGGTGGGCGCGGCGGACCCGCCATCCAGGGCGGCGCGGAGCCGGGCCGAGTCCAGCGGGGCGGCCGGGTGGACCAGGGTGGCGCTGCCGGCGGTCCGCACTCCGAGCAGTTCGGCAAGCCGCTCGGCCCACAGGCATCCCCGCGGATGGACGACCAACCATCGCTGGCCGGTCGAGACCGGCGCTCCGGCGGGTTCCTCTGGAACCCAGTCGAGGTGGTACAGCCGTGCGGTGTACCGCTCCTCGGCCGGGGTGATGTTGGTCAGGCGCAGGTCTCGGACCTCGGCGAGAACCGCGCCGTCACCGTCCACGAGGACCCCGGACGCGCGGCAGCCGAGATCGTCGGCCTCGTGCAGCCGGACGTGCGCGGTCTTGGTGCGCCCGGTGGGGCCGTGGACGATGATCTCCCCGCAATCCGAGACCACGACGGGCCCCGGGCTGAGGGCACAGTGGTCCAGCCAGGCGGCCACGACGGTCTGCACCATCTCGTCGACCAGGGCCGGGTGTGCCAAGAACCGGGAGGCCGACACCCGAGCGCCGTCGGCGAGAGAGAGCCTGGCGACGGCCCGATCATGGTCGGGGCCGATCTGGATCCTGGAGAGCGCGGAGAAGGCGGGACCGTGGAACACGTCATGGCGGCCGCGCAGGACCTGCTGAAGGGCCGCGAGCGGTGAATCGCTCCATTCCTCGTCCGGGCTGTGCAGGACGCCCGAACAAGGCGGCGCCTGGTTTACGGGATCGAGCGCCCGGACGGTGCCGTGTGCGTGCACGACACGACCGTCCTCGCCTCGGGTGAGGACTTGCCCGAGGGCGTGGTCCCCGGCGCGGACCAGCAGCGTCGTGACCCTGGGCTCCGGATCGAGGACCAGCGGCCTTTCGATCCGGAGATCGCCGAGCGCGACCGAGCGCGTCCCGAAGACCTCGGCGCCCGCCGCGAGCAGCATCTCGGCGAAGCCGGTGCCGGGCAGAACAGGGGTTCCCGCCACCCTGTGGTCACCCAGCCATGGCAGCGTCCGGGGACTGACGGGGGTCTGCCACAGATGCCGGTCGGGATCCTCCGGGTCGGTCACAGAGCCGCCGAGCAGAGCGTGTTCACCGGCCGCGGGCAGCCGCGGCGCGACGAGGACATGCGGCAGATGGTCGCCACCGTGGCGCGTGCGGTTCCAGGCCGTGCCGGGCAGCTCGGCGAGGTCGCCGTCGCCATAGCGACTGCCGAAGTCGATCCCGTCGCACCCGGCGGCGTGCGCGGTGGCCAAGTGATACAGGAACGTCTCCGGGTCGCCGACGCCCCGCCGGAGGGACCCCACCGCCACGACGTCATCGAGGCCCGCGGCGCGTGCGGTGTCCTGGACGGGACCGGTGGCGAGCGGATGGGGGGTGCACTCGATGAACAACCGGTGGCCGTCGGCGAGCGCGGCCTCGACCGCCCTTTGGAAATGAACCGTGTCGCGCTGGTTGCGAACCCAGTACGAGGCGTCCAGCGGACCGGGTTCCCGGGGATCGTCCCTGACGGTGGAGTAGAAGACGATGGAGCCTGGCTCCTGGGCGCCCAAATCGCTGAGGACGCCTCGGAGTTCGTCGGTGATCGGGTCGACCTGCGCGGAATGCGAGGCCACGTCGACGTCGACCATCCGAGCCACGGCACCGGACGCGTTCCAGGCTTCGACCAGGGCACGTACCTGCCGGGCGTCACCGGAGACCACGGTGCTGTGGGGCGCGGTGACGACCCCGATCGACACGCCGTCGGCGCCCGCCGCCTCGATCGCCTCCCGGGCCGCGTCGAGGTCGAGCATGACCGAGGCCATGGCGCCGTGCGCGATCCGGGCGAGCAGCGCGGCCCGCCGGCAGATGACCTTGGCCCCGTCTTCGGGGGCGAGGACGCCCGCGACCACCGAGGCCGCGACCTCGCCGAGGGATTGGCCGATGACCGCGGCGGGCTCGAGGCCCCAGGACCGCCACACGGAGGCGAGCGCGACTTGGATGCCGAACAAGGTGGGTTGGATACGGTCGACGCCGGTGAGCCCGCCCGGCTCGAGGATCAGTTCGCGCAGGGAGAAGCCGGACTCGGCTCGGATCAGCGGTTCGAGCTCGTCGATCGCCGCGGCGAACACCGGCTCGTGCGCGAGGAGCCCCCGGCACATGCCGGCGTACTGCGACCCCTGTCCGGTGAACACGAACACCGGCCCTCGGTGATCCGGCGGCAGGACGGGGGTTCCCTCGGCCCATCCCTCGCTCCCCTCCCCCGCGGCGTACGACCGGCACCGGCGGCCGAGTTCGGCGTGGTCCCGGGCGACGATCCCCAGCCGGTGATCGGCATGACCGCGGCGCAGAGCCAGGGTGTGCGCCACGTCCTGGAGCGGGACCTGGGCGCCTTCCCTCTCGGTCCAGCCGGCCAGCCGGGTCGCCGAAGCGGCGAGCGACGGCGCGGAATTGCCTGACAGGAGGAACAGCCTGGGGCCCGCGGCCGGCGTGCGCCGCTTCGCCGCTACACGTCGCGGACGTGCGGGAGTCGCCTCCAGTACCAAGTGCCCGTTGGTGCCGGCGACACCGTAGGAGCACACGGCGGCCAGCCGGGGCGCGTCCGGCACGGGCCACGCGGTCACGCTCGTCGGGACGAACAACCGCGACCGGTCGTCGCGGACGATCGCGGGGTTCCATTCGGCGAAGTTCTGATTGGGCGGGACGGCGCCCCGCCGTAGACACTCGATGGCCTTGATGACACCGGCGACGCCGGACACGGGCTCGGTGTGCCCGATGTTGGTCTTGACCGAGCCGAGCGCGCACCGTCCCCGTCCCCGGCCGTACACGGCGTTGATCGAGGCGTACTCGATCGGGTCGCCGACCATGGTGCCCGGCCCGTGCGCCTCGACCAGCCCGACGTCGCCCGGGTCGACGCGCGCCCTGGCGACGGCGTCGCGGAACAACGCCTGCTGCATCTCGCTCGACGGCGCGGTGAGCCGGGCCGCCTGACCGTCGTTGTTGACCGCGCTGCCGAGGATGACCGCGAGCACCCGGTCCCCGTCCCGCCGCGCGTCCACCAGCCGCTTGAGCAGCAGCACCCCCGCGCCCTCGCCCCGCACGTACCCGTCGGCACGGGCGTCGAAGGCGTGACAGGCGCCGCGCCCGGACAGCAGCAGCGGCGCCTCAAGATAGTGGGTCTGCGGCGCGAGCATCAGCATCACGCCGCCCGCGAGGGCGGCATCGCACTCATCCAGGGTCAGGGCGCCGCAGGCGGTGTCCACCGCCACCATGCCGGCGGAGCAGTGCGTGCCGATCACCATCACCGGGCCGCGCAGGTCCATCGAGAACGCGACTCGGCCCGCGGGCCCCGCATGGTAGTTCCCAAAGAGATAGGGGCTGTTGGGCGCGTCCTCCACCGGCCGTTCCTCGCGGAAGAGATTGTCCACCGCGTAGGTGCCGACGTAGACCCCGGTACGGGTGCCGCGTAACCCGCCCACCGGAATCCCGGCGTGCTCCACCGCCTCCCAGGCGGTCTCCATCAGCACCCGCGCCTGCGGATCCACCCAGTCTTGCTCCGCGGGCGCCACGGACAGCGCTTCGGGCTCCCACGCCCACACGTCACCGTCGAGGAAGCAGCCCACGGCGGTCCGTTCTCGCAGCTCCGGGTCGTGTAGCAGTGCCAGCTTCCCGGCGTCCCACCGCTCCGCGGGCACCGGGCCCGCCGTCTGACGGCCATCGGCCGCCAACCGCCACAATCCGGCCGGCGTCTCCACTCCACCGGGAAACCGGCAGCCCACACCGATAATCGCGATCGGTACATCACAGGCAGCAGACATCACGAGCCTCTTCTCCAGGCGGAAAACTGGCCGGAATGACACGCGTCGCTCCCCCGGCCGCACCGACGGCCGGCCGTCCAAGGCACCCGATATTCGATGAGTACGGGCTACTCAGCCACTTACGTGCGATACGACCATTGGCAAACCTCGTACTCGCACCGACCCACCTCGTCCAGCGGCGGTGGCCAGCTAGGCGCTCCTTCCAAGACGACCCGTCCCAGCCCAGCAGCCGCCCGACCTCCGACCATCACCGCCTTCTCCCGGGTCGCATCTCATCCAAAGAGCACCGTTCTGCAATTATGAGACCCGACCGCAAAGCAAGACAATACCCACATTCAAGGTTTTTTCGCACAAGTCAGAAACGATCACAGATCTCAAGATTAACTGACGGTCAATCTTCAGAAAGAGCCACAAATTTTTTGCGACAATGCATTTCAGTATGTGAAAATGAGACGCGACCAATACTCGCGGATGTCCAAGCGGGCCGAGCGCCGTCCGCCTCTTGCGGTCGGTGTGAGGCGGACGGCGCTTTCCGGAATCGGGCTGGCGGTCGTCTTCTACGCGCGGGTGACCAGGTCGGCCAGGTCCGGGAGGACGGCGTCGGCGA
Organism: Actinomadura chibensis NBRC 106107; assembly: GCF_001552135.1. Lineage (GTDB taxonomy): Bacteria > Actinomycetota > Actinomycetes > Streptosporangiales > Streptosporangiaceae > Spirillospora > Spirillospora chibensis. Next base: position 64,680 of record NZ_BCQP01000050.1, read on the forward strand.
CGGTGATCTTCCGGTCGAGCAGGCCGTTGGCGTGCAGCAGGTCGGCGGCCCGCTGCTGCTCGGCGACGAAGTCGTCGCTGACCGGGAGCAGCCCGAACGGGCGGCCGCGCAGCGCGTGCTCCCACGCGTCGAGGTCGGCGCCGTCATCGGCGGCGAACAGCGCGGCGGCCTCCCGGGGGTTCGCGCGGATCCAGGCGTCCGACTCCTGCAGCGCCCCGACGATGGCCGCCAGGACGTCGCGGTGCCGGACGGCGAAGTCGCGCCGCGTGAACCACAGCGAGCGGTGGCTGAACAGCCCTTCGGTCTCGATCAGCGTCACCGGTCGCGTCTCGCTCTCCACCTCGGCGAGCGCGGGGTAGCTGCCCGTCCAGGCGTCGACCTTGCCGTCCAGGAGCAGTCGCGCGCCCTCGTTCCCGGCGTCGACCGGCTCGATGTCGTGCCAGGTCAGCCCGGCCTGGTCGAGCGCGAACAGCAGGAGCGTCGTCTGCCAGGAGCCGTGGCCGAGGGCGACCCGCCTGCCGGCCAGGTCGGCCGGGGAGGCGATGCCGGAGCCGGGCAGGGCGACCAGGCGCCCGTTGTCCACCCGCGGACCGGAGATCGCGACGTAGACGATGTCGTGGCCGCGGGCCTGCGCGGTGACCGGCGGGGTGGAGCCGGTGCCGATGAAGTCGTAGCCGCCGTCGAACAGGTGGTCGCCGTGCAGGGACGGCAGGCCCTGCGTGGGGGCGGGACGGTCGCCCGCGGGAAGCGACCGCAGGTCCACCCACTCCACGTCCGGTAGCGAGCGCTCCAGGATGCCCCGGTGACGCAGCACCCAGAGCGAGTTGTTGTGCGGGAAGAAGCCGACGCGGGTCATCGAGTCGATCCTTTCGGTTCGAGGGTGGGGACGGACGTGTCGGGCGCCGTGTCCGGCCAGCGGCCGCGCAGCAACGGCAGGACGTTCTCGCCGACGCGGCGCGCCTCCTCCAGATGCGGCACCCCGGCGAGGATGAACGCGTCCACGCCGAGCGCGATCAGCTCGTCGAGCCGGGCGGCGACCTGCGAGTAGCTGCCGACCAGCCCGAACGCGGGACCGCCGCGCAGCAGGTGGAAGCCGCCCCACACGTTGGGGCTCGCCTCCAGCTCGCGGGGCGCGCGCACCGGCCAGTCGACGAACCGCGAGCTGCGCAGCCAGCCGACCGAGTCGCCGGTGGACTCGGGGCCGCGCAGCCGCTCCGGGTCGACGTGCCGCCAGCCGCGGCGGATCTCCGCCCACGCCTCGTCCTCGGTCTCGCGGGCCAGCACGTCGATGCGCACGGCGAACCTGGGCGACCGGCCGATGGCGGCGCTGTGCTCGCGGACCTGGTCGAACTTGGCGGCCAGCGCGGGGAACGGCTCCAGCCACGACAGGTAGTAGTCGGCGTGCCGCCCGGCGGCCTCGATCGCGGCCTTGGACGAGCCGGAGAAGTAGATCTCGGGGAAGGGCTGCCCGGCGAGGCGCTCGGGCAGCCCCGCGCCCTCGACCCGGTAGAAGCGGCCCTCGTGGGTGACGGGGCCGCCGGACCACACGGCCTTGAGGACGTCGAGGAACTCCGAGGTCCGGGCGTACCGGTCGTCGTGGCCGACCTTGTCGCCCCACCACAGCTGGGCGGGGCCGCCGCCGCCGGAGATGATGTTGTAGACGACGCGTCCGCCGGTGGCGCGCTGCAGGCTCGCCGACATCCGCGCCGCCTGCACCGGATGCAGGAAGCCGGGCTGGAAGGCGATCATGAAGCGGTAGGTGGTGGTCTCGCGGGCGAGGCTCGCGGCCGCCGCCCAGGGGTCGTCGGTGAAGGGGAACGAGGGCAGCAGCCCGCCGACGAATCCCGACAGCTCGGTGGAGCGCGCGACGTCGGCCATGTGGTCCAGGTGGCTGTACCCGTCCGGACGGCCCTCGCGCAGACCCGGGGTGATGCTGCCCGGCACGACCGGCGACCAGTCGCCGCGGGTCACCAGGCGGCGGCGCAGCGACGACTGGTCGCCGTGCGTCCCGATGCGCCAGTAGATGTCAATCGACATGGGCGTGCTCCCGAACGAAGAGGGGTAGCAACCGCTCCCCCAGCCGGTAGATGTCCTCGACGTGCGGCGCCGGCTCCAGGACGAACGTGCTCACGCCCCGTTCGGCATAGCCCCGCAGCTCCGCCGCGACCTGCTCGAACGACCCGGTGACGGCGTGCTCGGGGACGTCGCGGACGGCGCGCGCCTCGTCCTCGTCCTCCCGCGCCGCCACGCTCAGCCGCAGGCCGCAGGCGACGGTCCGGCCGCGCTCGGCGGCCCGTTCGCCCAGGTCGGCGATGAGCGCGTCGAGGTCGCCGGTCACGTCGAAGACGTGGACGTCGGCGTGCTTCGCGGACAGGTCCAGCGCGTCGGCCGAGACGCCGGACAGGTGGACGGCCGGGAAGCGCCGCGCGGCCAGCGGACCTTGGAAGCCGCCGGCAAGGACCTGGAAGAACCTGCCCTCGTAGGTGAAGTCCTCGTGCTCCCACACGCCCTTGGCGATGGTGAGGAACTCGTCGGCGCGGGCGTACCGGTCCGGGCCCTCCAGGAAGTCGCCGTGCGCCCGCGCCGTCGCCGGGGGAAGGTCGACGACCGGCCACCAGCCGAAGCGGTCCCCGCTGAACCGCTGCAGCGACGCCGCCAGCTTGGCCGCGTACACCGGGGTCCCGACGCCCGGATGCAGGCCCGCGACTCCGTGTATCCAGCGGTTGTGGCGCAGCAGGCCCGCGACCACCACCAGCGATTCCTCCGCGTCGGGCGCGAAGGGGGCGACGACGCCGTCGAACCCGGTGACCTCGGCGGCGCGTCCCGCCTCGGCGATCGTGTCGAAGGCGCCGTACCGGCCCCGGCGGAGGTCGGTGACGAACTCCGGCAGCGGCGCCGGGGCCGCGTCCGGCCCGGTCGTCGGCAGCGTGAGCAGGAACCTGGGCGGTGTCCCGGGAGGAGAGGGGGGCGTCATGCCGCCGTCCTCGCGGTGACCTCGCGCAGCGGCTCGGGCGCCGCCCACGACGCGACGTCCACGTCGGCGGCCAGGAAGCCGTGCAGCAGCAGGAAGTCCTTCTGCTTCACGAGCAGGTCGAGGCGCTCGGGCGAGAGGTCGGGACGCAGCGTGCGGTGGAACCCGTCGCGGTAGGCGGTGCGCACGCCGGACGCGCCCGACCGGGTCTCCCCGGCAAGGATCCCCCGCACGCCGTCCAGGTCGGCGGCGGCCCAGTCGGCCGCGCGGAGCGTGGCGGTGAGGAACGCGGTCACCAGCTCGGGCCGCTCTTCCAGCAGCCGCTCGTGCACGGTGATCGGCCGCGGCGTGCCGTTGTTGACGCGGGTCGACGGGTCGGGGTGGGCGTCCAGGTCGACGCCGACGACGAGGCCCAGCTCGGCGGCCTGCTCGGCGGCGCGGGCGCCCTTGACGTAGACGGCGTCCACCTGGCCGCGGACGAGTTCGTCCAGGCCGGGCCAGGCGATGCGGCCGCCGCGCGCGTCGCGTCCCACCGACGGCGACAGGTCGGCGGCGACCTCGACGAACGTGACGTCGTCCAGGTTGAGACCGCCCTGGGTGAGCGCTCCCTTGATGCCGTGCAGCGCCATCGCGCGCGGGAAGCTCTGCGCCCTGGTCCGGGCCCAGCCGGGCAGCGCCACGCGGGCGCCGCGCAGGTCCCCCGGCCCCTCGATGCCCGAGCCCGGACGGACGAGGACCGACTGCCACTCCTCGATCCACGTCAGCCCGATCAGCCTGGTGGGCGCGCCCTCGCTGCGGGCGGCCAGCGCGGGGACGTTGCCGCCCTCGCGGAACAGCCCGGGCAGGTCGTGGTCGAAATGGTGGCGGGCCAGCTCGGGTTCGGCGTCCTGCAGGACGCCCACCTCCAGCCCGTACGGCGCGAACGCCTCGGCCAGCCCGCCGCGCCGGTGGGCGAGGCCGCTGGCGGTCGGAACCGGGCAGCGGGTGAACCAGATCTTGTCGACGCCACGGGTACGCGGGCTGCTCATGCGATCACTCCTCGGTCAGCGGGCAGGTCGGCTCGGTCGGAGGGCAGGGCGGCTTGGTCGGACGGCGGGGAGACTCGGTCGGACGGCGGGGAGACGCCCAGGCGGGCGAGCAGCTCACGACGGTGTTCCAGCGCCGCCGGGTCGGACGAGGCCGACGACGCGCCGCGCGGACGGGGCAGCTCGATGGCACGGTCCACCACGAAGGAGCCGCCGTCCAGCACCGCGACCCGGTCGGCCAGGCGCACCGCCTCGTCCACGTCGTGGGTGACGAGCACGACCGCGGGACGGTGCCGGGCGCACAACTCGGCCACCAGATCTTGGGCCTGCAACCGGGTCAGGGCGTCCAGGGCGGCGAACGGCTCGTCCAGCAGGAGCACCTGCGGGTCGCGGACCAGCGCGCGGGCCAGCGCCACCCGCTGCGCCTCCCCGCCCGACAGGGTGGCGGGCCAGGCGCGCTCGCGTCCGCCCAACCCGACCTCGGCGAGCGCGCGACGGCCCTTGTCGCTCGTCGAACGCGGCAGCCCGAGCGTGACGTTGGCCAGCACGCGCCTGGCCACCACCAGCCGGGGCTCCTGGTAGACGGTGGTGACGCGCGGCGCGGTCAGCACCGTCCCCGCGTCGGGCCGCTCCAGCCCGGCCAGCAGGCGCAGCAACGTCGTCTTGCCGGTGCCGCTCGGCCCGAGCAGCGCGAAGAACTCGCCGCGCCTGACCTCCAGGTCGATCCCGTCCAGGACGGTCTTGGCGCCGAACGCCTTGCGCAGCCCCCGCACCCGCACCGCCACCTCGCGCACGTCGCGGGTCATCGGGCCGTCACCTGCCCCCGCCACGGCGTGGCGAGCCGTTCCAGACCTCTGATCGCGAGGTCGATGAGCAGCCCGAGCAGCGCGTAGATCAGGATGCACAGCACCATGTAGTCGTTGCGGTAGTACTGCTGGGCGAGCGTCACCAGGTAGCCGATGCCCTCGGTCGCGCCGAGCTGCTCGGCGGCGATCAGCCCGGTCAGCGACACCGACAGGCTGATCCGCAGCGCCATCAGCACGCTGGGCAGCGCGGACGGGAGCACCACCGACACCGCCAGCCGCGCGCCGCGCAGACCGAACCCGCGCGCGGCCTCCACCACCTTGCGGTCGACGCCGCGCACCCCCAGGTAGACGTAGGCGTACATGGGCGCGGAGGCGGCCACCGCGATGAGCGCGACCTTGAACGTCTCGCCGACGCCGAACCAGGAGATGAACAGCGGCACCAGCGCGAGGAACGGCACCGCCCGCTTCATCTGCAGGGTCAGGTCGATCAGTTCCTCGCCGAGCGCCGACAGCCCGGCGGCCGCGCCGAGCACCAGCCCCGCCCCGCACCCCACCAGGACGCCGAGGGCCGCGCGGCGCGCCGAGGCGAGCACGTAGTCGGCGAGTTGCCCGGTGGAGGCGAGCTCCCGCAGCGCGGACAGCACCGCGCCCGGCCCGGTCAGGACGTCCGCCGGGATGCGGCCGCTGCGCGCCCCCCACCACCAGGCGACCAGCAGCGCCAGCGGCACCGACAGCCGCAGGGCCAGCGAGACCGCCGGACGCCGTCGGCGCTGTCCCAGCCAGGGCGGCGGGCGCAGCTCGCCGACCGGCTCCTCCACCGGACGCCGCGTCACCGCCCCGGCGTCGGACGCGATCTCGGCGGTCATCGAGCGGCCCCCAACTTGACCAGGACGTCCTCGGGCCGGATCGCGTTGGGCACCACGCCCTGCTCCCGGAACAGACCGGCGACCGCGGTGACGTGCGCGCCGTCGGCGTCGGTGACGGGACGCGGCACGTTCTGGTAGCGGGCCTTGGCGATCGCCTCGTCCAACCGCGCGCCGGACAGGGCGGTCGGGCCCTTGTCCAGGAACACGTTCTGGAACTTGCGCGGGTCGCGCTTCTCCTGCTCGGTCAGCTCGCGGAGCACGTCCAGGAAGACCCGCACGGCGCGCGAGCCGCGCTGGAGCACCTCGGTGCGGGCGGCGAAGATAGTGAGGTCCTGGTCGGGCAGGTCGCGGCCGTGCAGCAGGACCCGCGCGCCCTTGGCGACGACCTCGGGATAGGCGTTGACGATCGCCCACCAGGCGTCGACCTTGCCGGTCGCGAACGCCGACGCGCCCTGCGCCGGGTTCAGGTAGACGCGCTGGACCTGCGAGGCGGGGATGCCCGCCTGTTTCAGCGCGAGGAGCAGCAGGTACTCGCCGCGTCCGGCCCTGTTGACGGCGACGCGCTTGCCGACCAGGTCGCGCACCGTCCGGATCGGGCTGTCCGCCTTGACGACCAGGCCGTCCTCATACGGCGCGGCCTTGTCGGTCACCCGGTCGGCGGCGGCGAAGATGCGCAGGTCGCGGCCGTTGGCCAGGTAGCCCACGGCCGGTGAGATCGCGCCCTCCAGCACGTTCACCGACCTGGACCGCACCGCGTCGATCGTCGCGGTGAACGAGGCGTACGAGCCGCCCCACTCCACCCGCGCGCCGACGGCCTTGAGCCGCTCCTCCAAGATCTTCTCGCGCTTGGCATAGGCGAGCACCCCGGCGTTGCCCGGGTCGCTCAGCTTGATCACCGTGCCGCGCCCGGAGCCGCCGCCCGCCGTGGCCGACCCGCCGCAGGCGGCGGCCAGGCCCAGCAGGAGGACGAGGGCGGCGCCGACCAACGGTCGCCGACGACGCGGGGCTTTCGCGCGGGAGGCGTGCGGAACTGAACTCGACATGACTGACGTGGCCCTTCACGAACGAGCGAGACGGCCGCCGCCGCGTCCGGGCAGGACGGAACGGCGGGTTCTCGCGGGAGGAGAACTCGGGGGAAGGAGGGGAGAGGGCAGATCAGCGACAGAGAGTGCTGTCCAGCCGCATGTGGTCCACCACACGCCGAACAGTCAGTGCACATATCCCCATAATTATGGTAGGAAAAGTATGTGTCAAGCCTGCGCAGGTCAGGCCCGCCGCCAGGCAGCCGCGCCGATGCTCCTTCACGCGCCTGCCCGGGGCCGGGTCCCGTCCCGCCCGCGACGGGAACCGGACATTCCAATCCAGGTCGTTCAGTCGATGAAAGGGAGGACCCTGTGCGCGCCTTTATCGTGGTAGAGAGCCTCACCGACACCGGCATTCTGGACGCCCTTCCCGGGACGCTGGATCGGCGCTACCCCTTCACGCTCAACAACGGCCCGGTGGAACTGGTCGAGTACGACGTGCCGGACGACGACGCACTCCCCTTCGCGAGGACGCTTTCCGAAAACCTGCTGCCGACCAGGTACTACGGTCACCTGGTCGGCGACAACACGATGATCGTCGCGTTTCCGCACGTCATCGCCTTGGTCGACCGCGGCGACAAGGACAGCGCGACGAAGGCGCAGCAGGTCGGAGCACTGTTCGACATTCCGGCCGTCCAATTGCAGGTGGCGAGGATGTTCGAGGTCGACCACCCGGACGTCGACACCCCCTCGGCATAGCGGATAAGGAAACCCGCCGACCGGCAGCGTTTTGTGTCTGACCCTGCCCGTTTGATGGCCTTGTATCTTCGGCGCTAAATGGCACCCGGGCGGCGATTCGGCCGCTCCTTCGAGTGTCGATGTCCGAAGTCGCGCGGGCGCTGCTCGACCAGGCCGACTACGTCACCGCACCGCCGGGCTCCACCGCCACGCAGCTCACCGGCCGTCGGCGCCGCTCCCCGCCTTGAGGCCGCTGGCGCACCGCGAATGGGTGGAGAGTTTCGCGTGGAGTGATCTGCTGGTTAGATCTCACCTGGAGCTGCTACAAGTGTCGTAGCGGCGTTCCGTCACCCGTCCGTCGCACGGTCGTGGCGATGACATCAGAAGAGAGGGACCCATGGGCTTCAGACGGCTACTCGGCACCTTCGGCGTTGGCGGCCCTTCGGTGGAGACCGTGCTCGCCACCTCACAGGTCCGGCCCGGTGACCGCCTGGCCGGGGAGGTCCGGATAACGGGCGGAGAGCACGAGGTCCACATCCACCAGGTGGTGCTCGGTCTTGTGACCCGCTCTGAGGACGAGTACGGCGACGAGGAGGCCGGCGGTACCCGCGAATTCCACCGTGGCGCGATCACGGGCGCGTTCCTTCTGGGGGCGGGTCAGCATCATGCGATCCCGTTTCAGATGCCGTTGCCCTGGGAGCTGCCCGTCACGGAGGTGTACGGGCAGCATCTGCATGGGATGGCGATGGGCGTCCGCACGGAACTGGAGGTCGCGGGAGCGGTCGATGCCGGGGATATCGACCCTGTCTCGGTGGTCCCGCTGCCCTCCCAGCAGCGGGTCCTGGACGCCTTCGGCGCCCTCGGGTTCGGGTTCAAGAGCGCGGACGTGGAGGAGGGGCATATCGCCGGCGTCCACCAGGAACTGCCGTTCTACCAGGAGATCGAGTTCTACGCTCCGCCGCGATACGGCGGGCAGATCAACGAGGTGGAGCTCACCTTCGTGACCGATCCGCACGGGCTGGTCGTGATCCTGGAAGCGGATCGGCGCGGAAACATGTTCTCCGAAGGAGAGGACGTCTTCGGTCGTTTCCACGTCTCCCATGAAGAAGCGTTGCGCACCACGTGGGAACACGAGTTGGAGAGATGGCTGGGAGCCGTCGCCGGGCATCACGGCGGCCACGGCTTGGCCCACCATGCGCCGCACGATACATACGGTCACCACGGTGAACACTCCGGCGGCCACGGGCCGGGCTGGGGTGGAGTGGCCGCGGGAGCGGTCGGTGGTGTGGCGGCCGGGTTCGTGGCGGGTGCCGTCGTCAACGAGATGCTCGACGATGACGACGAGAGCGACGAGGAGCCGTCGGTCGGTGACGTGTTCGCCGAGGCGGCCGAGGACGCCGTCCAGGACGCCTATCGGCAGGCCGCGTACGAACAGGCATACGAGGACGCGTATCAGGATGCCTATGAGGACGCGCGCGAGGACGCCGCGGAATCCTCCGGCGAGGAATTCGAGGGCGAAGAATAGGTGACGGCGGCGTTCCCGGGTCGGTGCGGCATTCGGTGGCGCGCGCGAAGCCTCACCCCTTCGTGCGCAGGACGTCCGGTTCCAGGTAGATCCACCGCGCGATCGGCAGGGCCGCGCGGATGCGGGCCTCGGCGTCGTTGATCGCGTCGGCGACCTCGCGCGCGTCGTCCTGGAGATCGACGGCGATCTTGGCGGCGACCAGCAGTTCGTCCGGGCCGACGTGCATGGTGCGCATGTGGATCACCGAGGGGACGTCGCGGCCCTCCGTGATCGCCGCCCGAATCAGCCGCACCTGCTCGGGCCCGGCGGACTCGCCGACGAGCAGGCTCTTGACCTCGGTGGCCAGCACGATCGCGATGGCCGCGAGCAGCACGCCGATCGCCGCGGTGCCGATGCCGTCCCAGACGCCGTCGCCGGTGATCAGGGTCAGGCTCACCCCGGCCAGCGCGAAGACCAGCCCGGCGAGCGCACCGGTGTCCTCCAGGAGGATCACCGGCAGCTCAGGCGACTTGGACCGCCGGACGAACTGCACCCAACTCGACCGTCCCCGGCTGCGGTTGGACTCCTTGACGGCCGTGCGCAGCGCGGTCCCCTCCAGGGCGATCGCGACCAGCAGCACGGCGATCGGCACCCACTGCCACTCGTCGATGGAGTGCGGATCGCGGATCTTGTGCCACGCCTCGTACAGCGCGAACATCCCGCCCAGGCTGAACAGGACGATCGCGACCAGGAACGCGTAGATGTAGCGTTCGCGCCCGTACCCGAACGGGTGCTCCTCGGTCGCGCGGCGCCCGGCGCGCTTCCCGCCGATCAGCAGCAGCGCCTGGTTGCTGGAGTCGGCCACCGAGTGGATCGCCTCGGCCAGCATCGACGACGACCCGGTCAACGCGAACGCCACGAACTTGGTGACCGCGATCCCCAGGTTCGCGGCCAGCGCGGTGAGGACCGCCTTGGTGCTTCCTTCGGCGCTCACAGAGTCCCCCCGCGTATGTGATGCTCGACGTCCCGGACCGCATTCAAACTACACTTGTAGCAGGCCGTTTGTCGCGGCTCCGCCGCCGGGCGGGCCACCAGGCGCGATCGTCCAGCCAGACGACCGCACGGGCCCTGGGCGACGCTCAACCCGAGGTGGGGTGCTCCGCCTCCGCGTCCGCCTTCGGACTTGAGTCACTGGGGGCGTGCCGGTCGGGCCGATGACGCCATGGGCTGTCGCGGCGGAAGAGCCACAGTCCGATGGCCAGGAGGAGCAGGCCGACGATGCCGTCCAACCAGTAGTGGTTGCCCGTCACCACGACGGTGTAGGTCATCAGCAGCGGGTGCGCCACGATGATCCACCGCCACCGGCCGCGCGCGATCGTCACGACCGTGATCGCGAAGAAGAACGACCATCCGACGTGCATCGAGGGCATGGCGGCGTACTGGTTGAACAGGCCGTGGTTCTCGTACGAGCCGCCGTACACGGCGTGGCCGAAGACCTGCGCGGTGTCGGTCATCCCGAGGTCGGGGCGCATCCGCGGCGGCGCCAGCGGGTAGGCGAAGTGCCCGACGAGCTCCAGGCCGGTGATGAGGACGATCACCCGGCGGAACCAGCCGAAGCGCTCCGGGTGCCACAGCAGCAGCCAGGCGCAGATGATCACGAAGTCGGTGAGGTGGACGTACTTGTAGTAGAGATCCGCCGCGCGGATTCCGGGCTCCCACCCCAGCGCCCACCGCTGCAACGCCGCCTCGCTCGGGATGCGCAGCCACCGCTCGAAGTGCCAGACGTCGTCGGAGTTGGCGAACGCGCGGCCGATGTGCCGCCCGGCGGCCGCCCTGCCGAGGGTGTAGACCATCCAGAGCACGGCGAGGATCAGCCCGTGCCGCAGGGCGTACCGCCACGTCGCCCAGGAGCGCGGCGACGGGACCGGGCCGACCGGCGCGCCCGCGCCGTCATCGGACGTCACGAGATGATCTTACGCCCGGCCCGCGACACGCGCCCTAGCATGCGCGATCCAGCGCCACCCCGCCCGCCACTGAAAGATCAGTAAACTTTTGCGGATCAACGTCGTTGGGGGATGCGGAGGCGCTCCATGGCAGGTCCAGGGGCTTATGTGTTCGGCGACGAGGAAAGACGCGAGGTCGAGGACGTCCTCAGGAGCGGGCACCTCTCCCGGTACGGTTCCGGCGACGACCCCGGCTTCACCCAGAAGGTCCACACCCTGGAACGCGAGTTCGCCGCGCACTGCGGCGTCGCGCACGCCGTGGCGACGAGCTCCGGGACCGGAGCCCTGCTCATCTCGCTGCTCGCCGCGGGCATCGGCCCCGGCGACGAGGTCCTGGTCCCGGGCTTCACCTACGTCGCGACCATGGGCGCCGTCGTGCACGCCCGCGCGGTGCCGGTCCTGGTCGAGGTCGACGAGTCGCTGACGATGGACCCCGAGGACCTGCGCCGCAAGATCACCCCGCGCACCCGGGCCGTGCTCGTCGTGCACATGCTGGGCAACGCGTGCGACATGCGCGCGATCCGCAAGATCGTCGAGGATCACGACCTCGTCCTGATCGAGGACGTCTGCCAGGCCGGCGGCGGCTCCTACGAGGGCCGCGCGCTCGGTTCCTTCGGGGCGCTCGGCGCGTTCTCGTTCAACCGGTACAAGATGATGACGGCCGGTGACGGGGGCATCGTCGTCACCGACGACCAGGGGCTCTACGAGCGGGTCTTCGCCCTGCACGACCAGGGCCACATCCCGCTGCGGAGCGGCGGCAAGACGGCCGGCCACGCCCGCAGCCTGATCGGGCTCAACTTCAAGATGAACGAGCTGACCGGCGCCGTCGCGCTCGCCCAACTGCGCAAGGTGGACCAGATCGTCGCGACCCTGCGGGAGAAGAAGGCGACTCTGCGCGCGCGCATCCCCGACCTGCCCGGCGTCCGCCCCCGGGTGCTCAACGACCCGGCCGGGGACTGCGCCTCGCTGCTGACCTACCTGTTCGACGACCGCTCGCACGCCGAGGCGGTGGCCGAGCGCCTCGGCGTCCGCACCGTGGCCGGATCCGGCTGGCACGTGTACGGGCTGATGGACCAGATCGTCGAGCACAAGACCCCCGTGCCGGGGTGGTCGGAGCCCGCCCGGTACGCCCAGCCCGGCGACCTGCCGCGCACCGACGACATCCTCGGCCGCGCCGTCAACATCAGCGTCGGGGTCGTCGACACCGGCATCGGCGCCGGGTTCGGCATCAACATCACCTCCTCGGACGCCGAGATCACCTCGGTCGCCGAGCGGTTCACCGCCGCCTGCACGGCGGCCGCATGAGCGCGCCCGGCGCCGCCCCGGCCGCGCCCGGGTCCCGGCCGGTGCGGCTCGGCCTGATCGGGCACGGCAGGCTCGGCGCCGTCCACGCCCGGCACATCGCCGCCTGCCCGGGCGCCGAACTCGCCGCCGTCTGCGACACCGAACCCGCCGCGCTCGCGACGGCCGCCGCCCACGGCGTCCCGGTCACCGCCGACCTCGACGGATTCCTCGCCATGCCGTTCGACGGCGTCGTCATCGCGTCGAGCACCCAGGCGCACGCCGGGCACATCCTGGCCGCCGCCCGCGCGGGCAAGGCGATCTTCGTGGAGAAGCCCGTCTGCCTGACCCTCCAGGACACCGACCGGGTGCTCCAGGAGGTCGTGGACGCGGGCGTGCCGTTCCAGATCGGCTTCCAGCGCCGCTGGGACTCCCGCTACCTGCACGCCAAGCGGATCATCGACTCCGGCGACATCGGCGAACCCGTCCTGTTCAAGACGCACGGACGCGATCCCGACGCCTCCAACCCGGCGAACTGGGGCCTGGACCGCAACGGCGGGCTGTTCCTCAACTGCGCGATCCACGACTTCGACGCCGCCCGGTTCCTGCTCGGCCGCGAGGTGCGCGCCGTCACCGCGACCGGCGCGGCGCTGGTCCACAAGGCCCTGCGCGACAAGGGCGACATCGACACCTGCTCGACCACCCTGCACCTCGACGGCGACACGATGGCGCTGACCGAGTGGAGCCGCTACGCCACCTACGGCTACGACATCGCGATGGAGGTCGTCGGCACCGAGGGCATGGTGCAGTTCGGCCGCGAACGCGACTGGGCGGTGCTGGTCCGGCCGTCGACCCGCGACGGGGCGTCGGTCTTCGACGTGTTCGGCGACGCCTACCGCGACTCCGTCGAGGCGTTCGCGGCGTCCATCGCCAACGGGACGCCGGCCTCACCGGGCGTGGAGGACGCCCGGACGGCCCTGCACGTCGCGCTCGCCGCCCGGCACTCGTTCGAGACGGGCCGAAGCGTGCCGGTGGAGGCCCTGCCGCCGCTGACCCGCGGCGGCGCGGCCGTCCCCCCGCCGCCGGCGCGCGGTACCCGGCCGCCCGAAGTCCTGGCTCGGAGGCAAGACGGCCAGGCCGGAAACGGCGCCTATCATCGGCCTGACGACGGGCGGACGGCCGTGCCACTGACGGACGGTGGAGGATGAGGCGCGAGCACGAAGCGGCGTCGTGACCGGGCGCGCCGGGAAAGCCACGGGGCGGTGCGGCCCGGTGGTCGCGAGGGTGGTCTCGTGACCGGCTTGGCCGCGCTGATCGCCGTCGCGTCCGGTGGCTGCTTCGCGCTCAGCGCCGCCCTGCAGCATCACGCGGCCCACCGGGAGATCCGCCGCGACGCCCGGACGTCCCGGACGTCCCGGACGCTGGACCCCCGCCTGCTGGCCCGCCTGGTGCGCCGCCCGCTGTGGCTGGGCGGGCGCCTGGCCGCCGTCCTCGGCGTCGTCCTGCAGGCACTGGCCCTGCGCGCCGCGCCGCTGGCCCTCGTGCAACCGCTGCTCATGATCGGGCTGGCCCTGTGCGTCGTGCTCGAACCCCGGCTCGGCGGCGACCGCGCCGACCGCCGCACCCTCGGCGCCGCCCTGCTGGCCACGAGCGGCCTGACGGTCTTCATGATCGTCGCCGAGCCCGCCGCCGGCGACCGCGCACCCACGGCGGCCACGATGACCGCCGTCGCGGGAGCGTGCGCCCTGACGATCACCGGCTGCCTGGCCGCGGCCCGGTACCGACCCGCCGCCGCGGGCACCGCGCTCGGCGCCGCGACCGGCATCGCGTTCGGGCTCACCGCGGCCGTGCTCAAGGCGGGCGCCGGGACCTTCGACGACCCGGTCGCGCTCGTGACGAACTGGGCGCCCTACGCCTACCTCGCCTGCGCCGCCGCGGCCCTGCTGCTCAACCAGAACGCCTTCCTGACCGGCTCGCTCACCGCACCGCTGACCGCGATCACGCTGAGCGAGCCGCTGACGGCCCTGCTCATCGGCCTGACCGCCTTCCACGAGCACCTCGACATCACCGGCCCGCGAGCGGCGCTCATGCTGGCCGGCGCCGCGGCCATGGCCTCCGGCGTCCACCGGCTCGCCGCAGCCCGCCCCGCCGCGCCGCCCCGACCGGCGTCCACCGACACCGTCGCGACCACCGCACCCGACCGGATCAAAGTCCGCCCGGTATCTCTCCACAAGCCATGAAGGTCGTCCGCCACGTCGGCACAGCATGCGACCAGCGGCTTGAGCGGCCGATGCAGGTAGAGCCGCCCTGGTGAAGTGCACTTCGGCCTGGCCGGATCGTTCAGATGGGGAGGGCGTCTCCAGGGAAGCCGTGGCACGGATGTACGTCGCAGCGCATCATTCCGGCTTGCACGCAGGGGTCTCCGGCCATGATCTCAGTGGCTTCCTCGGCCGACACGGTCATGATCGCGACGCCGGCCACGGTGTCGGAGGCGACCGGGCAGAGAATGGCGATCACCCCATCGGCACGAAGCGACACCATGCGTCGCTGATGCTCGAGTTCTATGGCATCTGCGCCGTTCATGGTTCGCTCCGGTGTCCACTGCAGGAGCGCCAGGCTGTACGGTTTCGCGGTCGAAGCCAGAGCCTGAATCTGTTCGTCGGTCACCGTCGTGCTCACGTTTTCTCCTCTACTTCTGGACGCGCTCGGCCAATGAGACGATGATCCCTTCAGGCCCGCGGACGTAGGCCATCCGCCACGAGCCCTCATATTCGCCGACGCCTCCGACCAGGCCATAGCCGTCGGCTGCGGCCTGGTCGACGGCGGCCTGAAGGTCCTGCACCTCGAACGCGACGTTGCGCAGGCCCAGTTCGTTGGCCGGTGCGGCCGGCGAACCCGGAAGGTGGTCCGGCCGGACGAAGCTCGAAAGCTCCAACGTCGTTCCGCCGCCCGGTGTCCGCAGCATCACGATCTCGGTGGCGGCGCCGGTCATGCCGATCACCGTGTCCAGGAAATCGCCTTCCACGGCCATCTTCTGATCGGCCTCCATGCCGAGGCTGACGAAGAACGCCGTCACGGCGTCGAGGTCCGCAACGGTAATGCCGACGTGGTCGAAGCGCTGTATGAGTCCCATCGAATGCCTTCCTAGGGCCACCGAAGCGTGGTCTCTCGACACGTTAGGTGACGCCTACGGCCTGGCCGACGAGGTGATCGGCGATCCGGCCGGGGCCGCGGAGTCCGGTACCCCCGCGTAGTCGGGCAGGTCGACGCCGTTGATCGCGCGTCCGACCAGTTCGGTGAACCATTCGCCGGTGAAATCGGGGCGCGGCTCGGCGTCCGGCCCGGGGACGTCGCGGCTGCGCGCGTTCAACCGGCCGATCTCCTGGTTGGCCTCGACGAACGAGCGCATCCGCGCCTCGTAGCGGGCGAACCCGGCGGCGGGGTCCCATCCGGCGGCGGCCAGTTCCCCGGCCAGCACGTAGGCGCCGACCAGGGCCAGCCCGGTGCCCTGCCCGGACATCGGCGAGGAGCTGAACGCCGCGTCCCCGAGCAGCCCCACCCGTCCACTCGACCAGCGGTCCATCACCACCTGGGCGACCTGGTCGAGATAGAAGTCGGGGGTGTCGTCCAGGTGCGCGAGGATGTCCGGGGTCAACCAGCCCAGGCCCGCCATCCGCTCACGCAGCAGGGCCTTCTGGGCCGCGACGTCACGGTAGTCGACGTCGAAGTCGCCCGCGGGGAAGTAGAACATGGCCATCGCCCGGGTGGCGTCCTGGATGGGCCGCAGCAGGGCGGAGCGCCCGGACTCCTGGTCCTGGTGCTCAAGCAGCCAGCGGTCCAGCCCGAACTCGTTCGGCACACTGTAGAAGGCCAGCACGTGCCCGAGGTGGCGCAGGAACCGCTCATGCGGCCCGAAGACCATCGCCCGCAGCTCCGAGTGCAGCCCGTCGGCCCCGACCACCAGGTCGAAGCGACGCCGGGCGCCGCTCGCGAAGACCACGTCGACCCCGTCCGCGTCCTGGGCGAGCTCCGCGATCCGGTCGCCGAAGACGTACTCGACGCCGTCGCGGGTGTCGTCGTAGAGGACCCGGGCGAGGTCCCCGCGCAGGATCTCGATGTCCGCGATGAACCCGTCGCCGCCGTGGTCGTCGGCACGGAAGGTCTCCAGCACTTGCCCGTCGGCGTCCACGGTGTGCGCGCCGGCGGTGTCGGTGCACGCCGCGCGCACCGCCGCGTCCAGCCCCATGCGCCCGATGACCTCCTTGGCGACCCCGCGCGCGTCCACCGCCTGCCCGCCGGGACGAAGCCCGGGAGCCCGCTCCACCACGGTCACCTCGGCCCCCCGCCGACGCAGCCAGTGAGCCAGCGCGGGCCCCGCGATGCTCGCCCCCGCCACCAACACCCGGGGACCGCTCACCCGCGTCCCCCGCTCGCCGGTCCGGACGGTGTGCTCCTGCTCGGAGTCCTCGACGCTCACCACTGCCTCCACGTGCTTCCTCCCGCGCTGGATCGTCCCCAGCACAGGCCCACCGCTGTCGGTGTGTCCACCCGTATCGACCACGGACCCGCACAGAACTCATCGGCACGCCCGAAATCGCCTCCACGCTCCGCCTCGGCATGAGCGGACGTCCAGCCAGGGACCCGTGAGCTGAACAAGGCTTCGCCCATGGCGTTGCCACAGCGCCATCTCCAAAGCGGGCTCGCCCCCGAAACAGCCCGCTCCCGGAGCCTTAGGGGTAGTTGCGTGGTGTCGCAGGGAGACCTTGCCTGCGAGAAAAAGCCGAGCCGCGCCCCCGCGTGTTGCGGGGGCGCGGCCCGATGCTTCCCCTGGGTCAGTGCGCGGGGCACTTCTTCCAGGCGAAGTGGTAGACGGTCTTGACGCTGCCGTCGGCGGAGTCGAAGGCCATGAAGCTGGTCTTGGACTTGTCGGAGCCGGCGGTCACGCGGAGTTCGGTGTTGATGTTGAAGTTGCGGTCCTCGCCGCAGGGCTTCCACACCAGTGCGGCCACGTCCGTGCGGTCGGTGAACTGCCAGTTGTTGGAGTACTTGCCCTTGATGGTGTGGCTGATGGGCGTGGTCTGGGACATGCCCTGGTGGTAGTAGCTGGCCTGCTCCAGCCCGGTGGCGCCGCTGGCCAGGTTGGCGTAGCCGCGGTAGTCCGCGCTGGCGATCGCGTAGGTGAACCCCTGCGGGATGTGGACGGCCAGGCTGAGCTGGCAGTTTTTGCGCATGTCGGTCGGCTTGGAGTTCCCGCCGGCCTGGGCCAGGTAGTCGCTGTAGGTGACGGTGAAGGCGGTGTTGTCACTGGCCGGGGCCACGGCGGCGGTTCCGGCGCGGCAGCCGGAGCCGTTCACCGTGAGGACGTTCATGGTGATCTTGCCGGGGGGCGGCGGGTCCGCCGCGGCGGACGCCGACGGGGCCAGGCCCGCGGTCAGCGCCAGACCTGACAGGCAGGCCGCCGCAATGGTCATTCCATTACGCATTAATCGTTCTCCTTCCGGGAGGGAGTCGCGAGCGGGGGGCGCGGGTTGCTAGCACTTCTTCCAGGCGAAGTGGTAGGTCGTCTTGATGGTGCCGTCGGTGGAGTCCATGGCGATGAAGCTGGTCTTGGACGCGTCCGAGGTGCCCTTGTCGACCCGCAGTTCGGTGTTGATGTTGAAGTTGCGTTCCTCACCGCACTTCTTCCAGATGAGCTGGGCGACCGGCACCTTGTCGGTGAACTGCCAGTTGTCGTCCAGCGGGCTCGGCAGCGAGTGCGTGATCGCTCCGGTCTGGGAGTTGCCCTGGAAGTAGTAGCTGGCCTTCTGGGTGCCCTTGGCGCCCTTCGCCAGGTAGGCGTATCCGCGGTAATCGGTCTGCGAGATGGCGTAGGTGAAGCCTTGCGGAACGTGCACCTTCATGGCGATCTGGCAGTTCTTGCGGAAGTCGGTGGGCTTGGACGAACCGCCGACCTGGGCCATGTAGTCGCTGTAGGTGACGGTGAAGGCTTCCTTGTCGGGCGAGATGGCGACCGCGGCGGTGCCGATCGGGCAACCGGAGCCGTTGACGGTGGCGATCTCGATCGTGACCCCGTCGGGGCCGGGGGCGAGCAGGGGCGTGGACGCGACCGCGGGCGCGGCCGATGCGGCGGTCAGGGCGGCTGCGGCGGCTGCCGCAGCGGAAACCGCGATGCCTTTGCGCATGGGATTCCTCTTCGCTGGGAATGAGCGCGTTCTTCGGATATCGAAGAGGCGGACGCCCGGCAACGCGGCTTCAATCAGAGGCACCGTCGGCCGGGCGTGATTCGGAGGGGTGAATGGAGCGTAACTAGCGGGCCCAGAACAGTCAATCGGCGGTTTTTAACTTTTCTTTACCTGAACGAATTCAACTACCAGGGCCGCGAGTCCCCATCTGATCGCCAAGAATCGAATGACCGCTTGAAATTTCGATGACCATCGTTCTACTGGAAAATGTTCGCCACGCTAGAGAAATCCGCAGTGAGACGGGGCGGTCACGACATGTCATGAGTGATCGCGCCGCAGGGACACCTTCGGCCGGTCTGCCAGGCTGGGTGACCGGAGGGCGCCGACGACACGCCCCAAGCACCCTGCCTTGAGGATCGCGGGGCGGACCGGGCCGCTGGGCGGGGACGGGTCGAAGTGGTGGGCGAGCAGATACCGCGCCGCATGAGGCCCCGGACGAGCGGCCTTGCCGCCGCGTCCGGGGCCCTGAGAACGTGGATGATCAGGTGGGTCGAGCTGCGTCAGTCTGGTTCAGGCTGGGCGGGCGAAGGCGACTCCCAACCCGGCATCTCGTGCTTCCACGCTGGTCGAAGGTCCGGTAGTGCTACCGCAAGTCGAATCCAGCCAGGCTCACGGCCACCATCCCCTCACGCCCTGGCCGTAGAGGCCATCGGTATCCGTCGTTCGCGTCAATGACGGGTAGTCGTACATTCCGAAGTAGTTGGGTGAGTTCGGAAAGCGCCATGGAATGGTCGGGTCGAGTAGGCCAGGTTTCGGAGTTCGACTTTCGGGGAGGCGAGGGAGGCGGTTTTTCGGGAGGCGGGATGGCGGGGCCGGGGTCTTGGGGACGACCACCGGCGGTATATGCGGCGCCCGATGGCCCGGTGGCTTGAACCTGTGGCCCGGGCCGTGCTTGCGGGGCGGTGGTTTGGAATGGTCGGGCGGGCTGTCCGACTGGCCGGGCGGGACGGGCGGCTTTTCCTGACGGGGCGGCGGCGGGTCGTCCTTCTCGGCGCGGTGCGGCGCCTTCGGCATCGCGCCCATCTCGTGTTCCGGGCCCGGCGTGATGTGCTCCTTGATGGCGGCGGGGACCAGGGAGTCGACGCCTTTGTTCGCCACCGGCACGAACGCGGTCAGGCCGATGAGGGCGGCCGATGCCGCGACGCCCGCGCGGACGCCGACGCACAGTTCCCGCTTCGGGCGTTCGACGGCGCCGGGGGCCGGCTCGATGATGTTCGGCGGCGGCGTCCAGCCGGACTCCTGTTCGCAGATGGCGGTGACCTGGTCGCGCAACCAGCCGGGGGCACGTGCCGGAGCACGCCTGGCCAGCAGGTTCGGGAGCCTGTTGTCCTCGAAGGCAGAGATCACGTCCAACTGCGACTGGGCGGGGTCCCGGATGAGGATGTCGAGGATGGCCTGCTCCAGCAGCATCCGCGCGTGGATGACGAGGTGGGCGACCGTGTCGGGCGCGAGTCCGAGGAGCCGGGCGATGTCGTGCACGTCGAGCCATTCGCCCGCCTTGAGCAGGAGCACCTCGCGGTGGTGGGCGTGCAGTTCGCTCGCGGCGCGCAGCAGCGGATCGTCGTCCTCGAATCCCAGCCAGGTGTCCGTGAACGCCCCGAGTTCGGCGCACACCGCGCGGGAGAGCGAGTACAGCCACAGCACATTGTCGATGCGCATTCGTTGGTTGACGGCCACACTGAACGTGCTCCCCACGGCCGTCGGCGCGAGCTGCTCGCCGACGAGTGACCAGCAGTAGGAGTAAAGGCGGTCGGCGTGTGCGACGTAGAGCGGGCCCAATTCCGTGCGCATGTGACCTCCAACCGAAGACGTGTCAGCATTGGGACTTGACGTCGCACAGGCTGCGGTAGATCTGGGTGAAGAAGATGTTCTCCATGTCCTGGACGGTCTTGGCGACATTGACGTTTCCGTGGGTGAGTTCGGCGATCTTCGCCACCGCGCCGGTGTCGACGCCCTCGCCGAAGCCGATCATGATGACCTGGATGGGGCGGTAGGGGTCGTATTCGGCCTTGAGTCTCGCCTGCAGCCGTTTGAAGCCGATGCCGTCGGCGTCCTCGTTCTTGCCGTCCGTGAACAGCACGACCGAGGTGACGAGTTCCGGTTTGTAGATGCGTTTCATCATCCGGTAGGCGGCCAGGAGCGAGTCGTACAGCCCGGTGTCGCCGTTTCGCTTGGCACGCAGCCCTGCCAGTGTGGAAAAGGCGAGTTGCCGGTGCGTGGACGATCCGGTCCGCTCCCCGAGCGGCGCGACGGGCAGGACCTCGCGCCAGTCCCGGCCCCGGCCGAGGTCGGTGGAGAACACCCAGGCGCCGACGTCGGAGTCGTCCGGCAGCAGGACCAGACCCTTCTGCGCGACCCGCACGGTCGCCTGCAGCCGGGTGAGCCGGCTGCCGGGCGCCTTCCAGGCCATCGAGCCGGAGATGTCGAACATCGCGAGGATCCGCACGCGCTGCGTCAGCTGCGCCCACACCTGCATGAACTGCCCCAGCTCGGCGGGTCGCGGCGGCGGCAGCGCCCCGGGGCGTGCCGTGCTGACGCCCGTCGAGGCGCCGAAGGACGGCGGCGTCCGGCCGGTCGAGCCGCGGAACCCCATCGAGGTCAACTGGTCGCGCGTGGCGGCGCCGCCGACCTCCCGCTCCAGCACGCGCGCCGCGCGACCGCTGGAGGGGACGTCGGTGGTCACGGTGAACGGGTAGTCGAGGAACGGCGTGCCCTCGGCCGGGTAGTACGCGACGGCGGGAGCCACCCAGTTCGACCGGTTGTAGCGCCAGACGGCCTGCTCGGGGGCGAGGACGAGCACGTCCCGGCCCTCCCTGGACCGCCGCGGCTTGGCGAACTCGGCGAACTGCGAGTCGACGTCCGGCACGATGCTCTCCCGCAGGTTCCGCATGACGTTGGCGAGAGCCGACCGCGGGTCGGGTGTGCGGGCCAGCGACTGCGCGGCGATCATCAGCGCGGCCATGCCCACCGCGCTGCGGGTCGGGTCGAGCATCACCACCCGGGTGGACCGGACGGAGCCGGGGCGGTCGCGGGCGGTGCCCCCCGCGCCGCCATCGGTGATCACCTTCAGCAGGCCCATCCAGGTCAGGTTCGCCCGGAGGAACCGCCGGCTGCTCGCGGCGGCGGGTTGGCGGGGCGCGGCGACGACGACCGGCGTCCGCGCGACGGACGTCCCGGTGGGACGGACGCGGGAGCCCGGCCCCCGCTGCGCCTGGATCAGCGATGTCCAGAGGGAGGAGTCCGGGATCCACACGTCGGGACGTTTCCCGGCGCGCGGAGACGTCCCGGTGCCCGACAGCACCAGCGCCATCTCGGCCGGGTCGACCGCCCTGACATCGGCCTGCACGCAGTGACCCTCCACCTCGTGTTTCGCCGCGTTGACGCGCTCGGCCGCGGCGCGGACCGCGGACGCGACCGCGGGGGCGGCGGCGACGTCCAGCCGGGTCGCCGCGTCCCCGGAACATGAGCTGATCTTGCTCATGACGGCGACGCCGACGCCCGCCACGAGCGCCAGGCCGACGACGCCGGCCAGCAGGCCGATCCAGGTGGAGCGGCCTGGACGATTCAGGACGCCGGATCCGCGTTGGTCGGGGTGACTGGTCATCGATGCTCTCCAGAGGGGATGGTCATCTGTCCGGACTCGTGGCCAAGGCGCCGTACAGCCACACGTCTTCGGACGGCCTCGACGGTCTGCTGAATCGCGTGACCGGTGCGAGTCCGGGCGGTACCAGGTTGAGGCCGCTTAAAAACCCGGCGATTTCCTTCAATGAGCGGACGGTCATAGGTTCGGCCGTTTCAAGACGACAAAGGTTCGCGCTCTCCCTCGTCTGCGGATGCGACACCAGATGGGAGATGGTGAGGTAGCTGCCGGGCCTGATCGCGCGGCGGATCTCCGCGACGATGTCGTGCGGATCGTGCTCGGCGGCGATGAACTCCAGCACCGAATGCATGATCACCGCGACCGGCCGGGAGAAGTCGATCATGTCGCCGACGGCCGGATGGTCCAGCAGTTGCCGAGGTTTCCGCAGGTCCCCCTCGACGACCGCGGTTCCCGGTTTCTGAGCCAGCAGGGCCCGCCCGTGCGCCAATGCGACCGGGTCGTTGTCGACATAGACGACCCGCGCCCCCGGATTGATCCGCTGCGCGATCTGGTGGACGTTCCCATTGAGCATCGGTATTCCGATGCCGAAGTCGAGAAACTGCCTGATCCCGCATTCGGCAGCCAGGTAACGGACGACCTGCTGCCGGTATCTCCGGGCCGCCCGCAGCACGTCCGGTATGTGCGGGGCGACCTCCAGCAGTTGGGAGGCCAGATCGCGATCGCAGGCGAAGTTGTCCTTGCCGCCCAGCAGGTAGTCATAGGTCCGCGCAATGGTGGGACGTCCAATGTGATTGAGATTCCTCATCGAGCTCCATTACCCCGGTTGCTCTCTAAACGGAGTTGGGAACAAGTTGTTCGTGAGCGGATGGCCCGACGATAAGTTCCGGGTCTACAAGCGGCCACTTGCACTTTGCACAGCTCAGCATGGGGTTCTCGACACACTGCTGAGTTGGACCGCGCCGCGCCCGCCGAGAATGCGCGGTTCGCAGCCGGTGACCGGGCACCATGCCCGGTCGGCGGAACCGAGTTGTGCGAAGCGCCTAGCGGAATGCGCTCAGACGCAACGCACGGCGAGGCCGGCGGCCCTGAGCTTCTTCAGCTCGCGGTCGTCCACCCCGTCGTCGGTGATGAGCAGATCGACGTCGGACAGGTCGGCGTACTTCAGCATGCTGACATGGCCGACCTTGCTGTGGTCGGCGAGCAGGATCCGCCGCCGCGCCGCGCCGTACATCATGCGTTTGACGGCCGCCTCCGCCCCGTCCGGAGTGGTGAGGCCACGCTCGACCGACAGCCCGTTCGTGCCGAGGAAGGCGACGTCGACGCGCAGTTCGGAAAGGGCGCGCACGGCCCAGTTGTCCACTTCGGCGAGCGTGCGGCCGCGGACGCGTCCGCCCAGCGTGTGAACGGTCAGCCGCGGCCGGTTCACCAACATCAGCGCGATCGGCAGCGAATTGGTGAAGACCGTCAGTTCGCGATCGGACGGGAAGACCTCGGCAAGGCGCGACGTCGTCGACCCGTTGTCGAAGAACAGCGTCCCCTCTTGGGGCAGTTCGTCGAGCGCGGCACGCGCGATGCGGCGTTTCTCGTCCATGAACTCGGTCCGGGCGCTGACCGACGGTTCGAAGGACAACTCGTCGACCGCGACGGCGCCGCCGTGGACCCGGCGCAGCAGACCCAGGCGTTCGAGCCCGATGAGGTCCTTGCGAATGGTCTCCGTGGAGACGTTGAGCTCCTCGGCCGCGGCGGCCGCGTCGACCCTGCCGGTGCCGCGCACCGTCCGCAACAGGACCTGCTGGCGCTGGGACGCGTAGAGCCCCTGATCGGCGCGGCGCCGCGATGGCGTCGCGTCGTTCGCCCCGCTCATCGCCGCTCCGTTCGTCCCGGGCCCGGGTCAGGGCCGCCGACCGGACGCCCGGATCCGCCGGACGTCCAAGCATTCCACGCCCTCCGAGCGTACGGGATGGCGTCCGGGACGAACCCGCCCGTTCCAAGATCAGCCGTTGACCTGCCCAAACAAGTACAAGCCGGACTATTGACGTCCCAAGCAAACACAACTATAACCAACGACTAGCAACTCAGACGCCCGTCCCCACCGGACCTCGCGAGGGCACATGATCGTCACCGTCACCCCCAATCCGAGCCTCGACCGGACGTACCGCATCGACGAGCTCCGCCCTGGCACGCTCCACCGCGCCGGGTTCGTGACGGTCGAGGCCAGCGGCAAGGGCGTCAACGTCTCGCGGGTGCTCGCCGCGCTCGGCGTCCCGACGATGGCGGTCGTCCCGGTGGGCGGCAGCGAGGGCCGCGACCTCGCCGCCCACCTCGACTCGGCCGGGCTGTGCCACCGGGTCGTCGGCGTGACCGGGGCGGCGCGGGTGAACATCACCGTGATCGAGCCGGGCGGCCGCACCACGAAGATCAACGCGCCGGGCGCGCCGCTCACGGCGGCGGAGCAGCGGGCCCTCGTCCGCCGGACCGGGGACGCCGCCCGCAGCGGCGCCACCTCCTGGGTCGCGGTCTGCGGCTCGCTCCCTCCGGACACCGACCCGGACCTCGTCGCCCGGCTCGTCGAGGCGGCCCACGCGGCCGGCGCGCGGGCCGCCGTGGACACCTCGGGCCCGGCGCTGCCCGCGGCCCTGTCCGCCGGCGCCGACCTCGTCAAACCCAACCGGGAGGAGCTCGCCGAGCTCACCGGCCGGGACCTGGGGACGGTCGGCGCCGTCGTGTCCGCCGCGCGCGACGTGGCGAGCGGCGGGACGATCGTGCTGGCCTCCATCGGCGCCGAAGGCGCCGTGCTGGTCGACGGGGACGCCTGCCTGTGGGCGACGCCCCCGCCGATCGGACCCGTCAACACCACCGGCGCGGGAGACACCCTGCTCGCCGGCTACCTGGCCGCGGCCTCCGAAGGCGGAGCCGGTCCGGAGGGGCGGCTCGCCGCCGCCGTCGCGCTCGGGACCAGCGCGTGCCTCGTGCACGGCACCGCGGAACTGCCCGACCTGCTCCTCTCACCGGCGGACGTCGCCGTCCGCCGGGCCACCGGAGCGGGGGCGGCATCGGACTCGGGGAATTCGATCGACCACGCGGCCGCCGGGACGGCGGCCGAAAAGACCAGGAGGTCATCGTGAGGTCACAGAGTCTCTCCCGATGGAACATCGCGGCGGTCGCCGTGGCGCTGGTCGCGACGGCGAGCGCGTGCGCCGGAGCGGGCGGCGCGGCGGGGTCGTCCGGCGGAAAGTCGATCAACGTGCTGATGGTGGGCAACCCGCAGATGGCGGACGTGCAGAAGCTGACCGCCGGCAACTTCACGAAGCAGACCGGGATCAAGGTCAACTTCACGGTCCTGCCGGAGAACGAGCTCCGCGACAAGGTGACCCAGGACGTGGCGACCGGCGCGGGCCAGTACGACGTCGTCACGGTCGGCGCCTACGAGGTCCCGATCTGGGCGAAGAACGGCTGGCTGCACGAGACGTCCGGCTACGCGGGCAAGGACGCCGCCTTCGACCAGGCCGACCTGCTGAAGCCGATGGTCGAGTCGGTGTCGGGCGCCGACGGGAAGATGTACGGCGTCCCGTTCTACGGCGAGTCGTCGTTCCTGATGTACCGCAAGGACCTCTTCGCCAAGGCCGGTCTCACGATGCCCGAGCACCCCACCTGGCAGCAGGTGGCGGGCTTCGCCGCCAAGCTGGACGACAAGTCGACGGGCACCGCCGGGATCTGCCTGCGCGGGCTGCCGGGATGGGGCGAGCTGTTCGCCCCGCTGACGACGGTCGTCAACACCTTCGGCGGCACCTGGTTCACCAAGGACTGGCGCGCCCAGGTGAACGCGCCGGACTTCGCCAAGGCCGTCGGCTTCTACGTCGACCTGGTCCGCCGACACGGCGAGCCCGGCGCGGCGCAGGCCGGGTTCACCGAGTGCCTGAACACCTTCGGGCAGGGCAAGGCGGCCATGTGGTACGACGCCACGTCCGCGGCGGCGTCCCTGGAAGACGCCAAGACCAGCAAGGTCGCCGGCAAGGTCGGCTACGCCTACGCGCCGGTGGAGCGGACGAAGTCCTCGGGCTGGCTGTGGACGTGGGCGTGGGCGATGCCCAAGACCACGAAGAAGGCGGACGAGTCCTGGAAGTTCATGAGCTGGGCGTCCGGCAAGGAGTACGAGAGGCTCGTCGGCGCGGAGCTCGGCTGGTCGCGGCTGCCGGACGGCAAGCGCGAGTCGACCTACGAGATCCCCGAGTACCAGCGGGCTGCGAAGTCCTTCTACAAGGTGACGCTCAGCTCGATCGTCCAGGCCGACCCGGTGAACCCGGGGGTGCAGCCGCGGCCGACCGTCGGCATCCAGTTCGTCGGCATCCCCGAGTTCGCCGACCTCGGGACGAAGGTGTCGCAGTCGGTGTCCGCCGCGATCGCCGGGCGGACGTCGGTGGACCAGGCCCTCTCCGCCGGGCAGAAGCTCGCCGACCAGGTCGCGGCCAAGTACCGCTGAGCGGCCCGGCGAGCACCGCCGAGGCCCCGGCGCGGCCGTCACGGCGCCCCCGACCCCCACGGGAGACACCACCATGACGATCACCACTCCATCCCCCGCGAAGAAACCCGTCGTCCAGAAGCCGCCGCCGACGCCGAAGCGTCCCGACCGCTGGTCGCGCCGGTTCCCGCTGATGCCGGCGCTGCTGTTCACCGTCGCCGTCACCCAACTGCCGTTCCTCGTGACGCTGGTGGTCTCGACCTTCAGCTGGAACATCCTGCGTCCGGGCGACCGGCATTTCACCGGGCTCGACAACTACTCGACGGTGTTCACCGATGAACGGCTGCGCGCGGCCGTGGTCAACACCGTCGTCCTCACCGCGAGCGTCGTGGTGGTGTCGATGGTGCTCGGCACCGCTCTGGCGCTGCTGCTCGACCGGAGGTTCCGCGGACGCGGGGTGGCGCGGACGCTGCTGATCGCCCCGTTCCTGGTGATGCCGATGGCGTCCGCGCTGCTGTGGAAGCACGTCATCTACAACCCGACGTACGGCCTGTTCAACGGGACCGTCAACGCCGTGCGGCAGCTGTTCGGCGACGGCGCGCCACCCACGCGGATCGACTGGGTGACCGACTATCCGATGGCCTCGGTGACGGCGTCGCTGGTGTGGCAGTGGACGCCGTTCATGATGCTGATCATCCTGGCCGGGCTGCAGAGCCGTCCGCCCGAGGTGATCGAGGCCGCGCGGGTGGACGGCGCGAACCAGGCGCAGATCTTCCGCCTGATCACACTGCCGCACCTGCGCCGCTACATCGAACTGGGGATGCTGCTCGGCTCGATCTACCTCGTCCAGACCTTCGACGCGGTGTTCACCATCACGCAGGGCGGTCCGGGGACGGCCACCACCAATCTCCCGTACGAGATCTACCTGACCACTTTCCGCAAGTACGAGTACGGCGAGGCGGCCGCCGCCGGGGTGGTCGTCGTGGCGGGCACCATCGTCGTCGCCACGTTCGCGCTGCGCGCCGTCTCGTCCCTGTTCCGGGAGGCGACCCGATGACGACCCGAAACCGGCGCGGCACCGTGTGGACGCTCCTGGCCTGGCTCGCCGCCGTTTTCTTCTTCTTCCCCGTGCTGTGGATGGCGCTCATGTCGCTGCGCACCGAGTCCGACGCGGCGACCGATCCGCCGACGCTGCTGGCCGCGCCGACCCTCGACCAGTACTCCCTCGTCCTCGACCGCGGCATCGCCCCGTACCTGATCAACTCGGCGACGGCGGGCGTCCTGTCGACCGCGGCGGCCGTCGCGCTGGCGCTGCCCGCCGCGTACGCGCTGGCGATCCGGCCGGTGCCGCGATGGCGGGACGTGCTGTTCTTCTTCCTGTCGACCAAGATGCTGCCGTCGATCGCGGCGCTGCTGCCGGTCTACCTGGTCGTCAAGCACCTCGGCATGCTCGACAACGTGTGGACGCTGGTCGTCCTCTACACGGCGATGAACCTCCCGCTGACGGTGTGGATGCTGCGCTCGTTCCTGCAGGAGGTGCCGCGGGAGATCCTGGAGGCCGCGCAGGTGGACGGGGCGCGGCTGCCGACCGTCCTGGTCCGGGTCATCGGCCCGGTGATCATGCCGGGGATCGCGGCGACCGCACTGATCTGCTTCATCTTCGCGTGGAACGAATTCCTGTTCGCCGTGAACCTGACCGCCACCCGCGCCGGGACGGCACCGGTGTTCCTCGTCGGCTTCGTCACCAGCGAGGGCCTGTTCCTCGCCCGGCTCTGCGCGGCGGCGACCCTGGTGTCGCTGCCGGTGCTGATCGCGGGCTGGATGGCGCAGGACAAACTCGTCCGCGGCCTGACGCTGGGGGCCGTCAAATGAGGGCCGCCTTCCGGCGGGGCGCGGGACGCAGGATCCAGGTACAGCCGACAGGAAGGCAGCCACGATGACATCCGTTCTCGTCATCGGAGATCGCTTCATCCCGGCCGCGTCGTACGTCGACGCCCTCGCCGAGCGCGCCCCCGGCGACATCACCGTGCGGAGTGTGGACTGGCAGGCGGAGAAGGCCGAACAGCACATGCTCCAGCAGGTCATGGAGGTCCAGGGCGCCAACGCCGTCCCGCCGCCGGCCGAGGTGCTGGACGCCGTGCGCGACGCCGAGGTCGTCTGCCTGCACTTCGCCCCCATCGGCCGGACGCTCCTGAACATGGCCCCGGCGCTGCGACTCGTCGCCGTCGCGCGGGCCGGGCTGGAGAACGTCGACGTGACCGCCGCCACGGAGAAGGGCGTCGCGGTCGTGCCCGTCCAGGGACGCAACGCGGGCGCGGTCGCCGAACTGGCCATCGGGCTGATGATCGCCGAGGCGCGCAACGTCGCGCGGGCCGACGCGAGCGTGAAGTCCGGCGGATGGCGCAAGGACTTCCCCGGCGCCCGCATCGAGATCGCCCGTCGGACGATCGGCATGGTCGGGTTCGGACACGTCGGGCGGACGCTCGCCCACCGGCTGCGCGGCTTCGAATGCAAGCCCCTGGTGTTCGATCCCTACGCTGACTCCGCCGACCTCGACGCGTATGAAGCGCAGCACGCGGAGTCCCTGGACCAGGTGTTCGCCGAAGGCGATTTCGTCGTCGTCCTGGCGAGGCACACGCCGGAGACCGACCGCTTCATCGGCGCGAAGCATTTCGCGCTGATGAAGCCGTCCGCGTACTTCATCAACGTCGCGCGCAGCCGCCTGGTCGACTACGACGCGCTGTACGCCGCTCTAGCCGCCGGGCGGATCGCCGGCGCCGGACTCGACGTCTTCGACGAGGAGCCGCTGGCGGACGCCAGCCGCTGGCGGGACCTCGACAACGTCACCATCACCACCCACTTCGGCGGCGACACCGAGGACACCAACGCCACCTCGGCCGGCCTCGTCGCCGACGTCGTCGCCGCCTTCGTCGAGACCGGAAAGGCCCCCGGCGCGGTGAACGCGACGGACCTTGGACACGCGTGAACGATCAGGGAGTGAGAGCGTGAACGCCGAGCCCGTACTGCTGGGGATCGACGCCGGGCAGACGATCACCAAGGCGGTCCTCTTCGACCCGGGCGGGCGCGAACTGGCCGCGGCCGAGGTGCCGACGCGCGTCGAGTCGCCGCGCCCGCGCTGGCAGGAGCGTGACATGGACGCGCTGTGGCGGGAGTGCGTCCAGGCCGTCCGCACCTGCCTCGGCCGGGCGCGGCTGGACCCGGCCCGGGTCGCGGCGGTGGGCGTCTGCGGCCACAACGACGGCGCGTACCTCGTCGACGAGGCGCTGCGCCCGGTGCGCCGCGCGATCCTCGCCACGGACTCCAGGGCGTACCGGTACGCGGAATCGGCGCGGTGTCCGGAGCGCGCGGCGCGGGCGCTCGCGGTCACCGGGCAGGTGCCGTTCGCGGCGTCCCCGGCGGCGGTGCTGGCCTGGCTCCGCGACCACGAGCCGGAGTCCTTCGCCCGGACGAGGTGGACGCTGTTCTGCAAGGACTGGGTGCGGTTGCGGCTCACGGGCGCCGTCGCGACCGACCCCAGCGAGGCGAGCGCGTCCTTCACCGACGTCCACACGCAGGAGTGGAGCGTGCAGGCGTTGGAGCTCTTCGGGCTCGCGGCGCTGTCCGACCGGCTGCCGCCGATCCTGGACGGCGCCGCACCGGCCGGCACGGTGACCGACGACGCCGCCGAGGCCACGGGGCTGCCCCCCGGAACCCCGGTGGTGACCGGCGCGCACGACGTGGACGCCGCCGCCATCGGCGTCGGGGCCGTCGCGCCCGGCTCGCTGAGCCTGGTGCTCGGCACGTTCAGCATCAACCAGGTCGTCACCGACGCACCGTGCGCGGATCCGCGGTGGCAGGCGCGGTCGTTCGTCCGTCCGAAGCAGTGGCTGCACATGTCGACCTCGCCGTCGGGCGCGACGAACCTGGAGTG
The DNA here is from genome assembly GCF_001552135.1 of Actinomadura chibensis NBRC 106107. GTDB lineage: Bacteria > Actinomycetota > Actinomycetes > Streptosporangiales > Streptosporangiaceae > Spirillospora > Spirillospora chibensis. Next base: position 95,129 of record NZ_BCQP01000050.1, read on the forward strand.
GGCGGTGCGCCGGTTCGGTCCGTGGCGGCCGGACGGCGCCCCCGACTACGCGTCCGCCCTCGCGGGCGCGGAGCGCGGCCGTCCCGGACACGGCGACCCGCCCGTCTACCTGCCCTTCCTGTACGGATCACCGCATTCGGACACGCTCGGCGCGGCCCTCGCCGGCCTGCGCGGATGGCATGACCGGGACGACGTGATGCGCGCCGTCATCGAAGGCGTCGCGTTCAACCACCGGTTCCACGTCGATGCGCTCCGGGAGCGGCTGGACGTCCGCGGACCCGCGCGGCTGTGCGGCGGCGGCGCCCGCAGCGAGCTGTGGAGCGGGCTGCTGGCCGACACGCTGGGCGTCGCCGTCGAGGTCACCGACGCCGCGGAGGCGGGCGCACGCGGCGCCGCCGTGCTGGCGGGGGTCGGTTGCGGGGTGTACGCCGACATCTACGACGGGGTGCGCCGGGCGGTGCGGGTCGCCCGGCGGCACGAGGTGGACGCCGCGGCGTCCGCCGAGCTGGACGACGGCTACGCGCGGTACCGCGCGGTCGTCGAGGCGCTGCTGGCGCTGCCGGCGTCCGCGCCCCGGCCCGGTGGCACCGGCGGCCCGGCGGGAGGGGACCGGACATGACCGGGACGAGCGTTCGCGCCCTGTGCGGCGTCGAGGAGCTGTCGGCGGCGCGGGTCGTCGGCGGCCACACCGGGCTCGACCGGGAGGTCGCCTCGGTCACGGCGATCTCCTCCCTCGCGGCGGCGGCGTCGGTCGGCCCCGGCGCCTTCGTGATCGCCGCGCCCGCCGCCGTGCAGGGCAACATCGTGGACGTGCTGCTGCGGGCCGCGCGGGCGGGCGGCGCGGCCGCGTTCCTCGTGCCGGACTCGGCGTGGGTCGTCGCCTCGACCGCGCGGCTCGCCGACAAGCTTGGCACCCCGCTCATCGTCAGCGCGGTCGCCGACCCGCTGCACCTGGCGCTGCAGCTCGACCGCGTGGTCCGGGCGCCGGAGCTGCATCACGCCGACGTGCTGATGCGGCTGTTCAGGAGGCTCGGGCAGGGGCCGGTCGTGCCACAGCACATCGTCGCCGCGCTCGCCGACCTGCTGTCCGCGCCGGTGGCGCTGCTCGGCGCGGGCGGGACGGTGCTCGCCAGCCAGGGCCCGCTGCCGCCGCCCGAGCTGCTGGCCGAGCCGCGGTCGCGCGGGTCGGGAGTCGTCCGGCTGCCGGGCGCGGACGGGGAGGAGTTGATGGTCACGGCCGTCTCGCGGGAGAACGGCGCCGGCCCGGAGCTGTGGCTGGCGGTGCGGCTGCCGCCCGGGCCGAGGTCGCGGGCCGGGTCCGCGCGGGACGCGGCGCTGCTCGCCTCGTGGGCGCTCTCGGCGTGGGTCGCGGCGGTGCGGCTCGAAGGGGAGCGCGACGCGCGGGAGCGCACCCGGCTGCTGTCCGCGCTGATGGAGCGGCCCGGCGTGATCGACCGCCGCCTCGCCGAGCGGGTGCTGCGGGCGGGCTGGCGGCTGGACGGCTGGCACACCGGCGTCTACGTCCGCGTCACCGAACCGGGCGGCTTCCCGCTGGCCCGGTACACGGGGTTCCTGCAGGGCGTCCTGGCGGAGGCCGGGTTGCGCGGACCGCTGGTGGAACGTTCTGCCGGGTGGGCGCTCTGGCTCACCGACGCGGGCGAGCCGTCCGGCGCCGCCCCCCTCGTGACGCGGCTGAAGGACGCGCTGGCCGGGCTCGATCTGCCGCTCATAGCGGGGGTGGGACGTCCGCACCCGGGGGCCGAGGGGATCGCGCTCTCCCTGCACGAAGCGCACCAGGCGAGCCTGCTCGCGTCCGCGGGGGCGTGCGCCGGCCGTCGCGAGGTCGCGCACATCGACGAGCTCGGCGTGCAGCGGCTGCTGGCCGACTGGTACACCTCGGAGTCGTTCCAGACCTACGCTCGCGGCCTGCTGGACACGTTGCGCGGCACCGGCGGGGAGTCGCTGCTCAGCACGGTCGAGTCGTACCTGGAGCACGAGTCGTCGACGTCCACCACGGCCGGGGAGCTCGGCGTGCACCGCAACACGGTGTCCGACCGGATCACCCGCGCGGAGCGGCTGCTGGGCCTCGACCTGTCCGATCCGGACGACCGGCTCGTGCTCCAGCTCGCCTGCCGCACCTACCGCCTGAGCAGCATGAAACGGGACGGCGATGGCGTGGCCGCCACAGCGATCTGAGCCGCCCCGTGCAGATCGCCCACCGCGCGTGAATCCACTGTGCACCATGCCCATCGCTCGACGCCCGTCCCTTCGTTTAGTTTTGCCCGGGCAGGACGAAGACGGGGCTCGACGGGCGATGCGTATCGGGATCGATGTGGGAATGACCAATACCGACGCGGTGCTGATATCAGGGGCCACCGTGGTCGAGGCGGTCAAGACCACCACGACTCCGGACGTGACGTCCGGCATCGCGGCGGCGATAGGCGAACTGCGCCGCCGTCCCTCCTTCGACCCGGGCGCCGTCGCCGGCGTGGCGGTCGCGACACCCTGTTTCTCCCTTGCCTTGGCGGAGGCGCGGCGGCTCGCTCGAACGGCGGTGATCCGGCTCTGCCTGCCGGCGACGGCCGCGGCGCCACCGCTGATCGGGTGGCCGGGGCGGCTCGTCCGGGCCATCGGCGGACACTCCTACCTGTGCCGTGGCGGGCACGAGTTCGACGGCCGGGTGATCTCCGTCCCCGACCCGGACGAGCTGCGGCGGGTGGCCGCCGACCTGGCGGCCAAGCGGATCCGGTCGGTCGCGATCTCCTCGGTCTTCTCCCCGGGCCATGCCGAGTTCGAGGTGCTCGCCGCCGACATCCTGACGTCCGAGATGGAGGGCCTGCACGTCAGCCTCTCCCACGAGATCGGGCGGACGGGGCTGCTGGAGCGGGAGAACGCCACCGTCGTCAACGCCTGCCTGCGGGACATCGCCGAGCGTTTCTGCCTGGATCTGTCGACCGCGCTGCGGCAGAACGGGCTGGACGCCGCGCTTTATCTCAGCCGGAACGACGGCACGGTGATGGACGTCGACTCCGCCCGCTCCTACCCGGCGGCGGCCCTCTATCCGAGGGCGGCGAACTCCTTGAACGGGGCGGCCTGCCTGTCCGGGCTGGACACCTGCACCGTCGTCGATGCAGGCGGGACCACGACGGCGGTGGGGACGCTGCATCGGGGCGTCCCGAGGGAGGCGGGCGGCGGGGCGGTCGTCGCGGGCGTCCGCACCGATCTCCGCGTGCCGGACGTCCGGACCATGGAGGACCTCGACTCCGTCATCGATCGAATACGGACCAGGTCAGCGCCCGACCCCGTGGTGCTGGTCGGCGGCGGCAGCCCGCTGATCGGCGACCGGCTGGGCGTCGCCGCGCGGGTGCACCGGCCCGAGCACTTCGCGGTGGCGGGCGCCGTCGGCGCGGCGATCGCGCACGTCGGAGGCGAGGTCGACAGGGTCTTCGCGGTCGAACCGGGCGACCGCGAAGCGGTGCGGAGCGCCGCCTCGCAGGAGGCGATCGATCGGACCGTCGCCGCCGGGGCCGACCCCGGCACGGTACGCGTGGTGGAGGTCGAGGAGTTCCCGATCGCCGGTCTGCCGGGCAATGCCGTCCGGGTCCGCGTCAGGGCTGTCGGCGACCTGGACGGAGGCACCGGATGTGGCTGTTAGAGGCCGACGACGTCGACCCGTTGCGCGCCGGAGCGGGCCTTTACGGCGCGGGCGGCGGCGGGCGCGTGCGGACGATGGCGGCGATCCTGCGCCATGTCCTTGCTGGGAACGGTCCAGTCACCGTGGTCGATCTGGACGAGCTGGATCGCGGCTGCCATGCCGTCCTGATCGGCGACATCGGTTCCGGCACGATCTCCGAAGAACGGCCGATGGCGGGAAACGAACTGCTCCGGGCGGCGCGGATCCTCGCCGGGCACATGGACGTCCGCGTGGACGCCGTGGTGAGCGTGGCGGCCGCGGGCAGTCCGCTGCTGATGTCGGTTCTCGCCGCGTCCCAGCTGGGTCTGCCGCTCGTCGACGCCGACTCGACGGGCCGGGCCTTTCCAAGCCTGGAGCAGACCGGCTGCGGTCTCGCCGGGCTGCCGATCACCCCCCTGGCCTTGGCCGACACCACCGGCGGAGAACTGATCATCAATGGCCTCGGTCCAGTCGGCATCGAGAAGGCGGTCCGATCGATCGTGCCCGCGCTGGGAGGCTGGGCCGCCGTCGCGATGCGCCCGCACACGGTGGCCGTCCTGAGCCCGGCATTGGAGCCGGGAACGGTAAGCCGAGCACTGGAGGCGGGACGGCTGTGCCTCGACGACGACCATCCAGGACTGGCCGCCCGGTGCGGCGCGCGCGAACTCTTTCGCGGGAACGTCATCGACGTCCGGCGCATGGCCCTCAACAGTTCGACGGGCGTCATGGCGACGGCGGTGCTCGAACATTCCGACATGCCGGGACGGACGCTGCGCTTGGAGATGCAGAGCGAATACCTGGTCGCTTTGGAGGACGCGGAGATCCTGGCCTGCGTGCCCGACCTGATCGGCGTCCTGGAATTCGACTCGGGAGAGGTCGTGAACGCCGAGGACCTGTGCCGCGGATCGTGGGTCCGGGTGTTGACGCTCCCCTGCCTCCCGAAATGGCGCACCGAGGCGGGCCTGGCCCTGGCGGGGCCGCGCGCGTTCGGCTACGCCTTCGACTACGTCCCGACCTGAGGGGGCCCCTTGGCCGGTGTGATGATCGCTTTCCTGGCCGGCGTCGCCTGCCACCTCGGCGTCGTGGGCTTCACGGTCACGGCGGCGGTGACGGCGCCGCTGCGCGGGGACCGCGTCGCGGACGCGGTGCCGCGGCTGGTCAGGAGCCGTCCGTGGGTCGTCGGGCTCGGCACGTTCCTGATCGGGCTGGAGCTGCAGGCCCTCGCCTTCTGGCTGCTGCCGCTGGCGGAGGTGCTGGGGATCTTCAGCACGACGCTCGCGGCGCTCCTCGGGCTGTCCGCGGTGCTGCTCGGCGAGCGGCCGAGCGGGCGTGAGCGGCTGGGCGCCGTCCTGTTCGCGGCGGCGGCCGTGCTGGTCGGCATCCCGTCGATGCTGCCCGGCGCCGAGATGCCCGTCGACCGGGTGCCGTCGCGGGCGCTGCTGCTCAGCCTGGTGATCCCCGCGCTGGTGATCCCGGTGGTCGTGTGCGTGCTGGGCGAGCGCAGGGCGATGGGGCGGCACGCCAGGCAGCAGCCCGGCACGGCCTACGGACTCGGCGCCGGGCTGATCCTCGGGGCGTGCGGCGTGGCCGTCAAGGGGCTGGTCGTCGTGAGCGGCGCGGAGGGCGGGTGGACGTCCGTCCTGGCCGAGCCCTACCTCTATCTGATCCTGCTGGCGGCGGGGGTGGGCGCGGTCCATCTGACGATCGCGCTGCAGCGCTGCCGGCTGGTGACCTGCCAGTCGGCGTGCACGGTCACCGCCGGCTCCTACCTGATCATCGTCGCCTCGGTGCTCTACGGCGGGGACTGGCCGGACCGCCCGCTCTCCGGGCTGCTCCTCATCCTCGCGGCCGGGTTCGCCGTCGCCGCGATCACGACCTTTCTCCGGCGTGCCGCGGATCCGGCGGAGCGCTCACCCGAGGCCCATATCTCGGTGCGGTTGTCCGTGCTCTGGAATTCTCCACGCCTTCGGCCTCTCAAGGAGCTTCTCAGGGCTTGAGGGCGATGCCTCCGCGAATGGCGACCTGGGGTCGTCGAGTGCGGGCTTACCATCCCTTCGCCTTTCGGCCCCGAACACTGCCTGCAAGATCAACAATATTGGTCCCAACCGATACAGGATGGCCCTTAAGAGTGCTTTCCATTCGGGCTAACCCTCCCTTATGGATGGTTTTCGTACTGTCTGTCGACCGGCCGCCGGAAATCCCCTCGGCCGGACGGAGAAAGGGAAGGCATTCATGCGAAGGATCATCGCGTACCCGCTCGCCGCGCTCACGGCCGCGGCCTCGACGATCGTCGTCGCCGGGCCCGCCTCGGCGCACGGCTACGTCTCCTCGCCGCCGAGCCGCCAGGCGCTGTGCGCCGCGGGCGCGGTCGCCGACTGCGGCGCCATCCGGTTCGAGCCCCAGAGCGTGGAAGGACGGAAGGGACTGCGCCGCTGCGACGGCGGAGTCGGCCGGTTCTCCGTGCTCGCCGACGAGAGCCGCGGGTGGTCGGCCAAGAACGTCGGCACCACGGCGACGTTCACGTGGGTCCTCACGGCCCGCCACCGGACCACGACGTGGGAGTACTTCGTCGGCGGCACCCGCGTCGCCGTCATCGACGACGGCAACAGGCAGCCCGCGGCGGTCGTGACGCACAAGGTCGACCTGAGCAGGTTCCCGGGACGCCGGACCGTCCTCGCGGTGTGGAACATCGGCGACACGCCGAACGCGTTCTACAGCTGCATCGACCTGAACGTCGGCGGCGCCGCGCGCGGGGCGCCCGCGAAAGCGGCATGACGGGCGCCCCCGCGGACCGCAGTGACCGACCCACCGCATCCGTCCCGGACCGCCCCCTCGCCGGAACCCGCCGTCGACACCTGATCGCCGGGACGCTCCTCGCGTCCGCCCTGCTCACGGGGTGCGGCACGGGTCCGAAGGCGAGCGGACCGGCGGACCCCGCGCCGGACAAGAGCCCGGCGGCCCGGTACAACGCCGATGACGTCGTGTACCTGCAGATGATGGTCGAGCATCACCGGCAGGCGCTGGAACTGCTCCGCCCCGCCGCCGAACGCTCCCGGCGCAAGGAGATCAGGAGCCTGGCCGCCGCCGCCCGGCGCGACGAGACGGGCGAGCTGCGGCAGATCACGTCCCGGCTCACCGCGTGGTCGAAGCCGACCACGCTCGGTGGGCACACGCCCGAGCACGCCTCTCACGGCGCCGGACCGGCCACCGGCGCCAAGGAGATCAAGGCTTTGGAACAGGCTGACAAGGCCAGTTTCGAGACCGTGTTCCTGAATCTGTTCATCGGCCACCAGCATGGCGCGGTGGAGATGTCACAAAGGGAAATCAAGGAGGGGGCCGATCCCGCGACCAAGGCCTACGCGAAACAGGTCGTGCTGAGCACGACCGGTGAGATCAGGCAGATGCTGAAACTGCTCAACGGCTGATCTCCGGGACCCCGGGCGGCCGCCGTCTCCCCCCACTCGCGGGCGGCCGCCCGGCTCCGGTGACACCCCCGCCTCAGATCTCGCTGAACGCGTTACGCCAAGGCGCGGTCGATCGCGACCTCCTGAGCACTGCCTAGCCGACGAACGCCTTGCTGTAGGCGAACGGCTGCTGGTCGACGCTGCTGCACGTGGCGTCGGCCTGCGGCTTCGCGCCGCCCGGGCACGGCTTGTCGCGGTTCGCCGACCACATGGCCGTCCACGCGAGGCCCTTCGCGGACGCGAACGCGGCGACCCGCGCGGCGTCGGCCAGCGTGAAGGTCTCGGTGACGACGTCGTTCACGCCGATCATCGGCGTGACGGCGAGCCGGCTCCACGCGGACCGCACGCCGAGCACCCCGCGGAGCTGCGCCTCGGTGGACGTCGCGGCCTGCACGGCGAGGTCGCCCATCGCCGAGGACGGCGGCCCGTAGTCCATCGCCATGATGTTGACCGCGTCGATCGCCACTCCCTGGGCCTTGGCGTTCGCGACCAGGTCCACGCCGGCCTGCGTGAGTCCGGTCGGCAGGACCGGCAGCGTGAACGAGACCCTGAGGTCTGGGTGCCGCTTCTGCAGCGCGGCGATGGCCTGCGCCCGCCGCGTGTTGGCGGCGGTGTCCGGGAGCGCGGCGCCCTCGATGTCGAAGTCCGCCCGCTTGAGGTCGAACGCGGTGACGACCTTGTCGTAGGCGGCGGCGAGCGCGTCCGCGCTCGTGCAGGCGAGCCCGAGTTCGCTGCCGGACGCGCCGCCGAACGAGATGCGGATGTCGCCGCCCGCGGCGCGCAGCGCGTTCGCCTGGTTCGCGACCGGGTTCGCGTTTAGGTCGGTGACCCCGCCCCACTTCGGCGTGCATCCGCCGCCGGCGGTGACGAACGCGAGCGTGAACGCCTTGACGCCGGTCTTCTTCGCGGTGTCCACCAGGTCGAACGGCGGGAAGAGGCTGCCGTCGACGTACGGGGCGAATTTCGGTTCGGTGTTCGCGACGCGGTCGGCCTGGACCTGAGACGAGCCGGGTGCCGTGGGAATCTTCCCATTGGCGATGAACGCGGTGACGCCGAGGCCGAGCACACTGATCAGGCCGGCGGCGACATACTGGATGCGAGGACGTTTCATGACGCCGAAGCTAAGGTCGCGCCAGCGCGCCATGTTCGCGATTAAGGCGGATTTAGCTTCAAGTTATGTCGATATCGAGCGGCGGGACGGCGACCGGGTCCTCGATGGGGCTGGGGTTCGGCGGGTTGTGGGCGCACATAATGTTCGATTCGGGTTTTGGTTTCTGTTGCCCATAATTGCGTTTAAGGTGGGCGGACGGTCGAGGTTCCTGGGTAATGCGCAGGTCAGGGTGGGTTTGGTGCTTTGGTGGGGGCGCTGGACTCCGAAGGGAACCTTAAGAAAGTCTCAAATCCGTTGAACCAGATGTGCGGCCCGACTCGTACGTCCTGCTGATCGCCCGTTCCTCTAGGGCCTACCCCTCAGACCCGGAGACGCTTGGCCATGGCTTCATCAGGAACCACCGGCGGGTTTCGGAACGTCGTCCGCTTCCCCCGGCCCTCACCCGACAGCGATGACGAACAGATCGCCGCGGAGTTGTACCGCGAGTACCACCGGCCGCTGACGTCCTTCGTCGTGCGGCTCACCGCGGGCGACCGGCAATGGGCTGAAGACGTCGTCCAGGAGACCTTCATCAGGGCGTGGAAGAGCGCGGACCGGCTCGACCCCTCGGCCGGCTCCCTGATGCCCTGGCTGGCCACGGTCGCTCGGCGTATCGTGATCGACAATCGGCGCTCCCGGGACCTTCGGCCGCCCGAGGTCGGTGACAAGGCCCTCGCGCACCTGCCCATCGCGGACGAGATGGAAAGTCTTTTGCACAAGGTGGTCGTGGCGGAGGCGCTGAACGCGCTTTCGGCCCCTCATCGAGATGTGCTGACCGAGACCGTGCTGCGCGACCGTTCCGTCAACCAGGCCGCGGAAGTGCTCGGCATTCCGGTGGGGACGGTCAAGTCCCGCGTTTACTACGCGCTGCGCGCGCTGCGCGTCGCTTTGGAAGAAAGGGGGGTGACGGCATGACCTCGCAGGTCGAGCACACCGATGTCGGCGCCTACGCCTTGGGCCTTCTCGAAGAGGACGACCGTCGCGCGTTCGAGGCGCATCTCGAACAGTGTGCCTCATGCGCGGCCGAACTCCGAGAATTGAGCGGCATGGCCGGGTTGTTCTCCGGCCTCGACGAGTTCACCGAAGCCGTCCACGACCTGGACGCCGACGGCGGTGGGGCCGGGACCGCCCCGGAGCGGCCCGCGGACGGGCCGATCGATCTCGGGCGCCGACGGCGGCGCGCCGAGCGCCGCCACCGGCGCGGGACATACGTGATCGGCGCCGCGGCGGCCGCCGCGCTGATCGCCACCGGCGTCAGCGTGGGCGCCGGGATCGGCGACGACGGTCCCGCGGAGGGCGGGCACGCGCACAGCCCGGCCCAGGCGCTGGTCGTCTCCGGCGAGCGCCACTCCGGCTCCGACGCCAGGACGGGCGCGAGCGGCCTGGTGGGGCTGGAGGCCAAGACCTGGGGCACGCACGTCGGGCTGGAGTTGAAGGGCGTCCGCGGGCCGCTCGAATGCCGGCTGGAGGCGGTGTCCCGCACCGGTCGGCGGACGGTCGTCACCGGTTGGCGGGTCCCCGCGAAGGGCTACGGCGTGCCCGGCTCGCCCGCGCCGCTGATCACCCACGGCGGCACCGCGATCCAGCGCGAGGACCTCGACCGCTTCGAGGTGAAGATCGAGGGGGGCGGAACGCTGCTCACCATTCCGGTCTGACCCCACGTCCGGCAGAGCGCTCGGCACGGTGACCACACCGTGCCGAGCTTTTCTCTTCCCGCTCCCCCGACGATGGGACGAGCCGCCTGAGTAGCCAGAGGCCCGGCGGCGGCCGCGCGAACGTGACCGCCGCCGGGCACGGGAGAAGGCCGGGGCGGGGAGTCCTCCTCCGCGCCCCGGCCCCGTCCGGCAGCGGGTCAGCCGTTGAGCTGGCCGCGGACGGCGCCGCCCGGGAACTCGGTGCTGTGGATGTTGGCGTACCAGTTGCGCGGGTTGGCGCGGACGCCCTGGACGACGCTCGGCTCGACCCCGGTGGCGGTGCCCGCCACCGCGAAGATCGTGCCGGGCACGGCGGTGGTGACCAGGTCGGCGGCGACCGGGCCGTTGGTTCCGAACCCGCCGCGGTGGAGGTGGGCGAGGCTCGGGACGACGCCGATCCAGGCCATGGAGAACCGGAGCGAGCCGGTTCCCGCCGGGCGGACGAAGGCGATCGCCCGGCCGTCCGGGTCGCCGACCGCGGGGCCGCCCTTCACCGGCACCTCCTGGTCACCGGACATGAAGGCGCGCCGACCGCCGGTCTTGAGCAGCCGCAGGACGTCGCGCCTGGCGCCGAGCGGCGCGAGCTGCGCGCGGACGGCGCCCTTCGGGTTCTCCTTGGTGTGCAGGTTCACGTACCAGTTGCCCGGATGCGCGCGCAGGCCGTCCGCGATCGTGGGATCCGCGACGGTGACGGCGCCCGCCGCCGAGGTCACCGTCGCCGGCATCGCGCTGGTGAACAGCGGCACCGCGACGTCGCCGTTGACACCGGCCGGGCCCCGGTGGATGTGCCCGAGTGTCGGGGCGGTGATCCCGGCCCAGTCCAGGGCGAAGGTCACCCGGTCGCCCTGGACGCGGAGCAGGGCGGTGCCGCTTCCGTCCGCGTCGCCCGCCGAGGCCGGGACCTCGTTGGCCCCGGAAAGCCTCGCCACCAGGAACACCGGCTTGTTGCGCGCCTTGTTCACCGCGGGACTCCGCCCGTCCTGCGGCCGCTGCCCGCTCTGGGTCGGCGCGGGCCGCGCCGAGGCTCCCGGGGCCGCGCCGTGACCGGCCCCGTGGCCCTCGTCCTGGACGGCGGTGGAGCCGGGCGTCGGGTGACCGTCCGCGTGCGCGGGGACCGTCCCCAGCAGCGCCAGCGAGACCGCCGTGATCGGCAATGAGATGAGGCTCTTGCGCATTGGTGGTTCCTTCGGAGTGAGTGAACGTGCGTCTGAGGTGCCCCGGTGTACGACGAGATCTTGAAGCCGGGTTCAACCGAAGAAAGAGGAATTGGATTGAACCCGCCCCGGTCCGCTCAACGTGTAGCGGGGCGGTACGTGCAATCCATTCCAGCCCACCCAAAGGGAGCATTCTCATGCGCGCACGTTTTGTTCTGCTCGGTGCGGTCGCGATCGTCGGACTCGCCGGTTGCGGCGGGTCCGACAAGGGTCACGCGGAAAAGAGCGAGGACGTCGCCGTCAAGGTCAGCCGGTCCGAACTCGGGCCGATCATCACCGACCGCTACGGACGGGCCCTGTACGCCTTCACCAAGGACAGGGCCGGGACCAGCGTCTGCGAGGACGAATGCATCGCCACGTGGCCCGCGCTCGCGAGCAAAACGAAGGTCTCGCCCGGTCAGGGGATCGACAAGTCGCTGCTGAAGAATTCCCAGCGGTCAGCGGGCACCTTTCAGGCCACCTATGGGGATTGGCCGCTCTACTACTACGCGGGCGACGAAAAGCCGGGCGACCTCGGCGGCCAGGGCGTGGACGACGAATGGTTCGTCGTCGGCGCCGACGGCAAGCTCGTCAAACAGGAAGCGTGACGACCGCTCCGGGGTGATCCGGTACGACGCGCAAACCCGCGAAAACCTGGCGGATCATCCTTGCGCGTCGTATCGTCAGGGGCGGTTCACGCCGCAGAGCGGCGCGCTCGGCGGGTGGGAGACTGTCGTGAGCACCGTCCTGGTGGTGGAATCCGTCCGAGCGCTGTCGGCCGCTCACCGCGAGATCCTGAACGAGACGGTGCTCAGCGGCCGCACCGTGGACGAGGCGGCCGAGGTGCTCGGGATCCCCGTCGAAACGGTCAAGTCACGCGTCTACTTCGCGCTTCGAGCGCTGCGGGTCGCCCTTGAGGAGAGAGGGGTGACGGCGTGACGGCCGGGGTCGAGCACAGCGACGTCGGGGCTTACGCGCTGGGGCTGCTGTCCCCCGCCGACGCGAAGACCTTCGAGGGCCACCTCGCCGCCTGCGAGCGGTGCGCCGCCGAACTCCCCGGCCTCCGCGGCGCGGGCGACCTGCTGACCGGGCTCGGACCCGTGCGGGACGACGCCCCGACCGACCCCGGACGGCAGCGACGCGGGCTCGGACGTGGCGCCCGGCGCACCCGCCTCCTGCTCGCCGCCGCCGCTGTGCTCCTCTTCGCGGGCGGGGTCGCCGTCGGGACGACCCAGCGCCACGGGTCGGTCCCCGCCGACCTGCGGGGCTGGGGCGAGATCCGGTCGGCCGACGACGCGAAGTCCGGCCTGGCGGCCGTCGTGGCGATGCAGGAGAAGGGGTGGGGCACGCATGTGGCCCTCGACCTGGGCAACCTCACGGGTCCGCGCACCTGCCGCCTGATCGCCGTCTCCACCGAGGGCGAGGAGCGCGAGGTGACCGGCTGGGTCGTCCCGGCGACGGGATACGGCGCGATCGGCTCGCCCGACCACCTCCAGGTGCACGGCGGGACGGCGATCCCGCTCGGCGACATCGCACGCTTCGTCGTCCGAGCCGACGGCGCCAGAGACCTCCTGAGCATCCCCGTCTGATCTTCCGCCCCGTCCCGATTCACGGCACCAGACGAAACGCGAGCAAACCGCAGCCGCAGCTGGGAACGGGACAATTCCCTACCGCCGACCGACCGGCATCACCGATCAAAAAAATTGGTCGATAAAGCTGAACCAGTTTGATCGGGTCCTCGTACTCCAGGGCCCACGGAGGTCGCACGGAGACCGCGATCTTCGGCCTTATCAGGAATCGAGGAGAGGTAATGTCCGCAAGCAGTTCCCCGGCCCGCCGAATCACCACCTGCGCCGCCCTCGTCGGCGCCGCCGCGGCCATCGGACTCGGCATGGCCTCCGCGGCCGACGCCGCCGCCCCCGCCAAGGTCACCGTCAAGGTCACGCAGAAGGGCAACTACACCGCCGCGATCTGCGTCGGCGACATTCTGGAGGCCCGGTGCGCCGACAACGTCGGCAAGGGCCAGACCAAGACGTTCACGGTGGCACCGCCGAAGGGCACGGCGGTCAGCGTCAGCGTGATCGTCAAAGGCGGCGGCTCAGCCGACAAGTCGGTGGTGAGCAACAAGACCCAGCTCAAGTTCCAAACCGCTGGCAGCAAGGCAAAGCCGGTCGTGAAGCAGGTTTGATCCGCTAGGTCGAATACCGGCCCGTTCTCCGGTCCCGCAACCGCCCCGCGGTTGCGGGACCGGTTTCCTTATGCGCACGCCGCCTTTATCGCGAAGTATCGACGCGTGAAAATGACACCAGGCGGAGATAGGCGGATTTCGGCATGCGGTCGCAACGCTCACGCTCGTGGAGCCGAGGGCCGACCGTGTCCGGGGCGGTGGGCTCAGGATGGGTTGCGGACTCCTACGGGCGGATTCCATACGGTCGGGAGTAGTTCTGTCGCGCTCCGGTAGGCCCGTCGGAGGGTGGCGTGCCGGGCGGTCCACGCCAGCAGTATCGGGCAGGAGGGTGACACTTTGAGCCAGCGGCGAACGATCGTCTACGGCAAGCTCGTCCGTGACCGGATCCCGGAGATCATCGAGGCCGGGGGCCGAACGGCGAAGGTCCGCGTCCTCGCCGAGGCGGAGCTGGTCGGCGCGCTGATGGCCAAGCTCGCCGAGGAGACCGAGGAGCTGCGGGATGCGGCGCCCGACGAGCGGCTGGGGGAACTGGCCGACATCCACGAGGTGCTGGCGGCCCTCGCCGAAGCGCACGGCTTCTCCGATGAGCAGGTGCGGGAGGCGGCGCACCGGAAGCGCGCCGAACGCGGCGGCTTCAGCCGCCGCCTGTGGCTGGACGACGTGACCACACCGGAGTAAAGCGCGCTCCAATACAGCCGTGGGCTGCCCTTCGGCGTGAAAGCGATCCGGGGGGCGAGCGGAGTAGAGGTGACGACCATCCTCCCGGAGGTGCGCATGACGGACCCCACCGAAAGGGCGGTAGCGTGACCGCCCCACCCGACACGGCCCCGACGGACGCGGATCTGCTCGCCGCGTCCGTCCACGACAGCGACCGCTTCACCACCGTCTACGACCGGCACTACGCCGACGTCCACCGCTACGTCGCCGGACGCCTCGGCCCGCAGACGGCCGACGACGTCGTGGCCGAGACCTTCCTCGCCGCGTTCCGCCGCCGCGCCGCCTTCGATCCGTCCCGCGGGTCGGTCCGGCCCTGGCTGTTCGGCATCGCGACCAACCTCATCGCCCAGCACCGCCGCACCGAGACCCGCCGCTACCAGGCGCTCGCGCAGGTCGGCGCGGACCGCCATCCCGGCGGCCACGACGACCGGGTCGCGGCCTCGGTGTCGGCCGAACGGCTCCAGCCGTCCCTGGCCCGCGCGCTCGCCGCGCTGTCCCGCGAGGACCGCGACGTCGTGCTGCTCAAGGCCCTCGCCCAGTTCACCCACGAGGAGATCGCCGACGTCCTCGGCATCCCCTACGGCACCGTCGGGTCCCGCCTGAACCGGGCGCGCCGGAAGCTGCGCGCCGCACTGCCCGCCGACACGGAAGGACCGTGACCATGGACGAGCTGCAAATGATCGCCACGATGCTGGACGAGCCGCCCACGCCGGAGGGCGAGGCCGCCGTCCGTCACCGCCTCCTCGACGGGATGCGCGAGCCCGAGCGGCCGACGCGGCGCGCCTGGCGCCGTCCCGCCCTGTGGAGCGGCCTCGGCCTGACCGCCACCGCCGCCGCCGTCACAGGGGTGGTCGTCCTGTCGTCCGGGACGGGCCCGCGCGCGCCCGACCCCGGCCGCGGGCCCGCCGCCCGGCCGATGTCGGCGAAGACCGTACTGCTCGCCGCCGCCGAGCACGCCGAGGCGGCACCGGCCACCGGCCGGTACTGGCACGTCCTGGAGGTGCAGTCGAGGGCCTTCTACAACGAGCGCGGAAAGTACTGGACGCTCGGGCAGCAGTTGATCGGACAGTGGAGCCGCCCGGACGGCCGGTCCTGGACCGGATACCGGGGGCTGGGCGCCGTCCCCATGTCCGCCAAGGACGCGCCCGCCTTCCGTCGCGACGGCTCGCCCGACCCCAACCCCATCTCCCCCGTCCTCGACAAGGACACCAAGACCAAGACCTTTCTGGTCTGCGACAGCGACCTGACGTTCAAGCAGGTCCAGGCCCTGCCCGCCGACCCCGGCGAGCTGAGGAGCGCGCTGCGGCGGGCGATCCCGCGCGACCACCGCACCGCGGGCCGGACCGCGGACGAGGTCGTGAAGAACTGCGCGACCGACCTGCTCAGCTTCGTCCCCGCGTCCCCGAAGGTGCGCGCCGCCGCCTACCGGATGCTCGCCGCCATGCCCGGGGTCACCGCCCTCGGCGAGGTCACCGACGAGCGCGGACGCAAGGGCGTCGGGCTGCACGTGCGGGTCCTGCGCGGAGTCACCGAGACCGTGATCATCGACCCGGGCAGCTCGCTCGTGCTGAGCACCTCGCGCGCCGCCCCCGACGTCCCCGGCAAGGTCGAGAAGGTGCTGTACCTCCAGGTCGGCTGGACCGACAGCGCGCCGAGGATCCCCACCCTCCCCTGACCGTCTCCGCGAAGGTCGATGGCGTGTCGCCCTGACGCGCGACGTACCAGTAATGGATGAGCACCACGGCGGCCCACGGCGAGACCAGGTGACCATCCCGGCGAGCCAGGTGTCGAGGGTGTGCGCGAAACAGAAGGCACGCCAAGGGGCCGGAAGAGCAGCGCAACGCGCTGTTTCCGGCCCCGTCTTCGCGTGGCGTTCAGGTGGGAATTCCCGCACCTGGACGAGTCAGCATGTCCGGCGGTAGATGGAGCCGCCGTTGCCGATGACCCAGGGCAGACCCGAGGGGTCGACAGTGATCTGCGACGCCTCGCCGTCGATCTGAACCCAGGCGCTGCCGTTCCACCGGTAGATGGAACCGCCGCCACCGATCACCCAGGCCGTGCCGTCGCC
>NZ_BCQP01000051.1 GCF_001552135.1 Actinomadura chibensis NBRC 106107
GACCTTCGGGCGCAGGACGGCGTCGAGCCGCTCCGGTTCGAGGTTCGCGATGGTCGCGTCGTCCAGGACACCGGCGGCGTGGACGACCGCCGTCACCGGGTGCCGCGCGAGGAGGTCGGCGAGGGCCTCCCGGTCGGCGGCGTCGCACGCGGCGACCGTGACCTCGGCCTGCAGTTCGTGGAGTTCGGCGGCGTTCGCGGCGTCCGGGCCCTGGCGGCTGATGACGAGCAGGCGGCGGACGCCGTGCTCGTCCACCAGGTGCCGCGCGATGAGGCGGCCGAGGCTGCCGGTGCCGCCCGTGATCAGGACGGTGCCGTCCGGGCCGAACGGGCTCGCGGACGGCGCGGCGGCGACGTCGGCTCGCGGGAGGCGGAAGGCGTGCGGGGTTCCGTCGCGCAGGACGAGTTGCGATTCGTCGCCGACGCCGAGCGCCGCCGGGAGGGCGGCCGCGCTCGCCTCCTCGGCGTCGAGGTCGATGAGCGTGAAACGTCCGGGGTGCTCCGACTGCGCCGCGCGCATCAGGCCCCAGGCGGGCGCGGCGGCCAGGCTGGTGACGGGGTCGCCCGGGCGGACGGCCACCGCGCCGCGCGTGGCGACCGCGAGCCGGACGTCCGCGAGCCGCTCGTCGGCGAGCCATTCCCGGACGAGGCCGAGGAGCCGCCGGGTGGCGGAACGGGCCTGCTCCGCGGAGCCCGTCCCGTTGCCGTCGCCGGTGCCGTGGCAAACCAGAATGGTCGACGGAGGCCGCTCGCCGTTGTCGAGGGCCTCGGTCAGCACGGCGAGGTCGGCGAAGGCGGGAACGCCCGCGGCGGCCAGCGAGGGGAACGGCTCGCCGAGGAGCGCCCATTCCGTTTCGGCGCCGCTCTCGATCGGCGTCCAGTCGACCTGGTAGACGGTGTCGCCGCCGCCGGAGCCGATCCGGTCGGCGGGCATGGGCCGGACGGCGAGGCCGCCGATCGTCGCGACCGGGGCGCCGGAGCCGTCCGCCAGCACGAGCCGCACCGAATCGGACGCCCGCACGTCGATCCGCACCCGGAGGCGGTCGGCGCCCGGCGCGTGCAGCGACACGCCGCTCCACGAGAAGGGCACGCTCAACCGGTCCGCGCCCTGGACGACGAAGGTGTGCAGCGCGCAGTCCAGTAGGGCCGGGTGGATGCCGAAGGCCCCGGCCCGCGCGTCGTCGGGGAGCGCCACTTCCGCGTAGAAGGTCTGGTCGCGCTGCCAGGCGGCGCGCACTCCGAGGAACATCGGGCCGTAGTCGAATCCGAGATTGCCGAGGAAGCGGTAGATCTCGTCGGGGTCGAGCGGCTCGGCGCTCGCGGGCGGCCACGCGGTCAGCGCCACGGGCTCGGGGGACGTGGAGGTGATCAGGCCGGTGGCGTGCCGCGTCCATTCGGTGTCGCGCGCCGCGTCCTCCGGACGGGAATGGACGGTGAACGAACGCCCGCCGTTCCCGTCCTCCGGGCCGATCGCCAGCCGGATCTGGAAGACCTCGCCGTCCTGGACGCCCAGCGCGGCGTGGTGGGTCAGTTCCTCGACCGTGTCGTAGCCGATGTAGTTCGCGGCGTGAAGGGCGAACTCGACATAGGCCGTCCCGGGCAGGACGGCCGTGTCGTAGACGATGTGGTCGGCGAGCCACGGCTGCGATTTGAGGGAGAGCGTCCCGGTGAAGACGTGCCCCTGGTCGTCGGGGAGTTCCACGACCGCGCTGAGGAGCGGGTGCCCGGTGGACGTCAGCCCGGCGGTGCGCAGATCGGCACTTGTCGCGGGCGCGTCGATCCAGTAGGGCTTCTCCTCGAACGGGTAGGTGGGGAGGTCGGTGTGGCGTCCGGCCGGGATGATCTTCGTCCAGTCGACCGGGACTCCGGTGTTGTGGACCTGGGTGATGTTGCCGAGCAGCGTCGAGGTCTGCGGCTGCTTCGGGTTCTGGAGCGGAATGGTCGTCGCGGTGGTGGTGTCCGCCGTGAGGGCGGTGAGCGTGGTGTCGGGTCCTATTTCGATGTAGGTGGTGACGCCCTGCTCATCCAGGTATTGGACGGCCTTGTGGAAGTCGACCGTGCCGAGGAGGTGTTCGGCCCAGTATTCGGGGGTGTGTTCGGCGGGTTGTCCGGTGAGATTGGAGATCACCGGAATGGACGCCGGGTTGTGGGTGATGGCGCGGGCCGCTTCGGTCAGTGGCTCGACGGCTTGGTCCATGAGGGAGGAGTGGAAGGCGCGGTTGGTGGTGAGCAGGCGGGTGCGCCGTCCTTGGTCCTTCCAGTGCTGGGCGATTTCCTCTACGGCGTCGCGCGGGCCGGAGATGACCGTGCTGTGCGCCGTGTTGACGGCCGCGATGCTGACGCCGTCGGTGAGGGTGATTTCGTCGGGGGAGGCGTTGATGGCGGCCATGGCCCCGGCGGGGGTGTCGTGCATGGCGCGGGCGCGTGCTGTGACCAGCGCGGACGCGTCCGCGAGGGAGAGCGTCCCGGAGGTGTGGGCGGCGGTGATCTCGCCCAGCGAATGCCCGACCAGGAAGTGGGGGGTGATTCCCCAGTCTGTGAGGAGGGCGTGGAGTGCTGTTTGGTAGGCGAACAGGGCGGGCTGGGTGTAAAGGGTCTGGTTCAGTTCCTCGGGGTCGTCGGCGAACATGATCTGCTTGAGTCGCGGATCGAGGTGTTCGCAGACGGCGTCCAGGGCCTCGGCGAAGACGGGGAACGTCTCATACAGTTCCCGGCCCATTCCCGCGTGCTGCGAACCCTGGCCCGAGTAAAGGAACGCGACCTTGCCCGAGTGCCGGACGGATTCGCCGACGACCTCCCCCTCAAGGGCGTGCCGCAGTTCGGCGAGGTCGGCGGCGACGATGGCCGCGCGGTGCTCGAAGTGGGCGCGTCCGGTCGCCAGCGTGTGGGCGATGTCGGTGAGTTCGGCCGAGGGCTCGGAAGTGACGAATTCGCGCAGCCGCGCCGCCTGCTCCCGCAAGGCGGTTTCGGTCTTGGCCGACAGGAGAACCGGCAGCGGGTGCTCCGGCCGCACCGGCTCGGGGACGTCAGCCTCCGGCGCCTGTTCGAGGATGACGTGCGCGTTCGTCCCGCTGATCCCGAACGACGAGACCGCCGAGCGCCGGGGACGGTCGATCTCCGGCCAGTCGATCTGCTCGGTGAGGAGGCTGACGGCGCCGGATTCCCAGTCGACGT
This sequence comes from Actinomadura chibensis NBRC 106107, assembly GCF_001552135.1. Taxonomy (GTDB): domain Bacteria; phylum Actinomycetota; class Actinomycetes; order Streptosporangiales; family Streptosporangiaceae; genus Spirillospora; species Spirillospora chibensis. The sequence goes on from NZ_BCQP01000051.1 coordinate 3,174, forward strand.
GCGGTGAAGGCTCGTCCACGTGCAGCGTTTTCGGTAGGACGCCGTGGCGCATCGCCTCGACCATTTTGATGATTCCGGCGACGCCCGCGGCGGCCTGGGTGTGGCCGATGTTCGACTTGATCGAGCCGAGCCGCAGCGGCCGGTCGGAAGGCCGTTCCTGCCCGTAAGTGGCGAGCAATGCCTGCGCTTCGATCGGGTCGCCGAGCGTGGTTCCGGTGCCGTGGGCCTCGACGGCGTCGACGTCCTCCGGCTTCAGTCCGGAATTGGCGAGCGCGGCCCGGATCACCCGCTGCTGCGACGGCCCGTTAGGCGCCGTCAGGCCATTGCTCGCGCCGTCCTGGTTGACCGCCGAACCCCGCACGACCGCCACGATCGGGTGGCCGTTCGCCTGGGCGTCCGACAGCCGTTCGACCACCAGGACACCGGCGCCCTCGGCCCAGCCCGTCCCGTCGGCGGCGGCGGAGAACGCCTTGCAGCGCCCGTCCGGCGACAGGCCCCGCTGGCGGCTGAACTCCACGAAGACGCCGGGCGACGTCATGACCGTCGCGCCGCACGCGAGCGCCAGGTCGCATTCGCCGTTCCGCAGTGACTGGACGGCCAGATGGAGGGCGACGAGCGACGACGAGCACGCCGTGTCGATGCTGACCGCCGGGCCCTCCAAGCCGAGCGAATAGGCGAGGCGCCCGGACGCGACGCTGGCGAGAATTCCGGTCAGCAGGTAGCCCTCGGACTCGGGCGGGCCGCCGTACCGCATCGTCGCGTATTCCGCCGTCGCGACTCCGGTGAAGACGCCCGTCCGGCTGCCGCGCAACGTGGCCGGGTCGATCGCGGCGCGCTCAAGGGCCTCCCATGACGACTCCAGGAGAAGGCGCTGCTGCGGGTCCATCGCCAGCGCCTCGCGCGGGCTGATCCCGAAGAACTCGGCGTCGAACTTCTCGGCGTCCGCCACGAAACCGCCGCGGACGCAGTACGTCTTTCCCGGCACGTCCGGGTCCGGGTCGTAGAGGTCGTCGGCGTTCCAGCCCCGCGCCTCCGGGAACCCGGAAATGGCCTCGTCGCCGCGCGCCACGAGATCCCACAGTTCCCCGGGCGACCTGACGTTCCCCGGGAAACGGCATCCCATCGCGACGATGGCGATGGGCTCGTGGTTCTTCGACTCGATGTCGCGGAGGCGCCGGCGCGCGTCGTGCAGATCGGCGGTGACGCGCTTGAGATAGCCGCGCAGGGTGTCCTCGTTGCTCATTGTCCCGCCAGCCCTAGAGTTCGTTCTCAATGAAATCGAAGAGGTCCTCGTCGGTCGCCGCGTCGAGCCGCGCCGCGATGTCCGCGGAGTCGGCGTCGTCCGCCGCGTCGCCGATCTCGCGCACTTTCTGCAGCAGCGCGGTCAGGGACTCGGTCACGTCCGCGCGCGTCCCCGGATCCGCCGCGGCGGCGAGCACCGCCGACTCCAGCCGTCCCAGCTCGGCGAGCGCGGGCGGGCCCGCCGCCGCGTCGCCGGGGACGAAGAGCGCCAGCAGGTGGTCGGCGAGCGCGGCGGGCGTCGGATGGTCGAAGACCAGCGTGGACGGCAGCCGCAGCCCGGTGCGCGTGCTCAGCCGGTTCCGCAGCTCGACGCCGGTGAGGGAGTCGAACCCGGCCTCCTTGAACGCCTGGTCGCTCTTCAGCACGGACGGCGAGTCGTGCCCGAGCACCGCGACGGACTCGGTGCGCACGAGGTCCACCAGCGCCTCGCGGCGATCGTCCTCCGCCAGTTCCGCGAGCCGCCGCCGCCACGTCTCGCCGGTCTCGCCGGTCTCGCCGGACGGCGCCGCCGCCCGCCGCGCGCCGCGCTGGACGAGCCGTCCGAGAATGGCGGGCAGCACGCCGGATTCGGCCTGCGCCCGCAATGCCGCCGTGTCGAGACGGGCGGGAATGAGGACCGCCGGGCCCGCGTCGCGGGCGTCGAACAAGGCGAGCCCTTCCTCGGGGGAGAGCGCGCGTATTCCGGTGCGCCGCATTCGCGCGAGATCGGCGCCGTCCAGGTCCCCGGCCATTCCGGAGCCGTTGTCCCACAGGCCCCAGGCGAGGGACGTGGCGGGCAGCCCCTCGGCCCGGCGGTGCCGGGCCAGCGCGTCCAGGAAGGCGTTCGCGGCCGCGTAACCGGCCTGCCCGGCGGAGCCCAGGACCCCGGCGACCGACGAGAACAGGACGAACGCCGACAGGTCGGCCCCGGCGGTCAGCTCGTGCAGGTTCCACGCCGCGTCGGCCTTCGCGCGCAGCACCTCACCGACGCGTTCGGGCGTGAGCGCGTCGAACGTCCCGTCGTCCAGGACCCCGGCGGCGTGGATCACCGCCGTCAGCGGATGCTCCGCCGGGACGTCCTTGAGCAGCCGGGCGAGGGCGTCGCGGTCCGCGACGTCGCAGGCCGCGATGGTGACGTCGGCGCCGAGTCCCCGCAGCTCGGCGGCGGTGTCGGCGGCCGTGTCGGCGGCCGGGCCCCGGCGGCTGGCGAGCACCAGGCGGCGGACGCCGTGCTCGCGGACGAGATGCCGCGCCACCAGCGTGCCGAGCGCCCCCGTCCCACCGGTGATCAGGACCGTGCCCTCGGGGTCCAGGGCGGGCGGCAGCGTCAGGGCGACCTTCCCGATCGTCCGGCCCTGGCTCAGCAGGCGGAACGCCCGCGGCGCCTGCCGCACGTCGAACGCCGTGACGGGCAGCGGGGTGAGCGCACCCGCCTCGAAGAGCTCGACGAGCGTGCCGAGCATTTCCCGGACGCGGTCCGGGTCGGCCTCGCTGAGGTCGAAGGGCAGGTACCGGACGCCGCCGCCGACGGAATCCCGCAGATCGGTCTTCCCCATTTCGAGGAAGTGGCCGCCGGGCTTGAGAAGGTCGAGGGAGGCGTCGACGAAGTCCCCGGCGAGCGAGTTCAGGACGATGTCGAGACCGCCCGGGAACGCGTCCCGGAAGTCGAGCGTCCGGGAATTGGCGATGTGGTCGGCGGCGAGCCCCCGGTTTTCGAGAGTCGCCCATTTGCCGGGGCTGGCGGTGCCGTAGACCTCGGCGCCCCAGTGGCGCGCGAGCTGGGTGGCGGCCATGCCGACCCCGCCCGCCGCCGCGTGGATGAGCACGCGCTGCCCAGAACTGATCCCGGCCAGATCACGCAAGCCGTAATAGGCGGTCAGGAACACCACGGGCGTGGTCGCGGCCTGCGCGAACGACCAACCGTCCGGGACGCGGACCGCCAATCGGTGATCGGTCACCGCGACCGGCCCGAGCATTCCGGTGAACAGCGCCATGACCCGGTCACCGACCGACAGGCCCGTGACGTCGGCCCCGACCTCGGTGACGATCCCCGCGCCCTCGCCGCCCAGGACGGCGTCGCCCGGATACATTCCGAGCGTCATCAGCACGTCGCGGAAATTGACCCCGGCGGCGCGCAGTTCCACGCGGATCTGGCCGGGTCCGAGCGGAGCGACCGCCTCCGGGTTCTCCACCAGTTCCAGGTTCTCCAGCGTGCCCGGCGCGGACACGGAAAGCCGCCAGTTCGGCACGCCGTCCGGCGGGGTCAGCGCCCCATCGGAACCGGCTCGCACGACGCGCGGCGCGACGACCTCGCCGTCCCGGACGGCGAGCCGCGGTTCCCCGGCCAGCGCCTTCGCCACCGCGCCGGGAAGCGCGTCGGCGGAGCCGCTCCGGTCATCGAGGTCGATCAGCGCGATGCGCCCGGGGTTCTCGGTCTGCGCGGCGGCCAGCAGGCCCCAGACGGCGGCGCGGGAAAGGTCCCGGACGGGCTCGCCGTCCCCTACGGAAACCGCCCCGTGAGTGGCGACGACCAGCAGAGAAGAACTCAGCGCCTCAACGGAAAGCCATTCCTGCACCAATCGGAGCGCTTCGCTGACGCCGCCGTGGACGCCGTCCATGAACTCCGATCCGCCCGACCCTTCGCAATGCCACAGCACGACGCTCGGAACCGGACCGCCGCTCAATTCGGCGAGCTCGTCCGGTCCGCTGAGAACGGTGAACGGCTCCTCGGACGCATCGTCGTCAACGGGTACCCAGTCGAGTTGGAACAGCGAGTCCCGATGGCCGGGGAACGACGCCGGACGGGTGGCCAGCGCCTCCACCGACGCCACCGGCGCGCCGTCCCCGTCCGCCACGGTCAACGACCACGAGCCGGAACCGGACGGCGACAACCGCACCCGTGTCCGCGACGCCCCCGGCTTGTGGACGGTCACACCGGTCCAGGAGAAGGGCAGCCGCGCCGCGCCGGAGTCCTCGACAGCCATGGTCGGGTGCAGCGCCGCGTCGAGCAGCGCCGGGTGCAGCGCGAACGCCGCCGCGTCGGTGATCTCCTCGGGCAGCGCGACCTCGGCCAGCAGGTCGTCGCCGTGCCGCCAGGCGCGCCGCAGCCCTTGGAAGGCGGGGCCGTAGCCGAGGCCCGCGTCCGCGAGCCGGTCGGCGAGCCCGTCGAGCCCGATCGCCTCGGCCCCGGACGGCGGCCAGACGGCCAGGTCAGAAGCAGGCGCAGCGGGATCCGCGCGCACCGCGAGGATGCCGGTGGCGTGCCGCGTCCAGACCGACTCGGACTCGGCGCGGACGCTCACGTCCCGCCGCCCGTCACCGTCCGCCGGGCCGACCCGGACCTGGAGCCGCACGCTCCCGCCCTCCGGGAGCACGAGCGGAGCGTCCAGCGTGAGTTCCTCGACCGTGTCGCACCCGATCTCGCGAGCCGCGTGCGATGCCAATTCCAGGAACGCCGTGCCGGGAAAGAGAACGGTCCCCTGAACGGCGTGGTCGGCGAGCCACGGATGCGTTTCCAGCGAGACCCGGCCGGTCAGCAGATAGCCCTCGTCCTCCAGCGAGATGACCTCGCCGAGGAACGGATGCCCCGAGCCCCCTGCCGTCGCGGGACGCGCGTCGAGCCAAAAGCGGCGCCGTTCGAACGCGTACGTGGGCAGTTCGGCGTGATGTCCTTCTGGAAGGACCTTCGCCCAATCCACGGCCGCACCGCTGCTGTGGATGTTCACGACACCCGAGAGAAGTTCCGACGCCTGCGGCCGCTTCGGATTCTGCAGGGCGATGGTCGCCGCCGAGCTGGTGTCGGCGGTCAGCGCGGTGAGCGTCGCGTCCGGCCCGATCTCGATGTACGTCGTGACGCCCTGCTCATCCAGGTATCGAACGGCCCGGTGGTAGTTCACCGTCCCGAGCAGGTGCTCCGCCCAGTACCCCGGCCGGTGGTCGGCCGGTTCCCCGGTGAGGTTGGAGATGACGGGAACGGACGCGTCGCCGTGCGCGAGACCGCGGGCCGCGGCCGTCAACGGCTCGACGGCCCGCTCCATCAGCGGCGAATGGAACGCGCGATTCGTCGTGAGGATCCGCGTCCGCCGTCCCCGCTCCTTCCACCGCCCCGCGATCTCGCGCACCGCCTCCGCGGGCCCGGAGATCACGCAACTGGTCGCGGTGTTGACGGCCGCGACGCTCACGCCCTCGGGAAGTGTCCCGGCGATCTCGTCGGGCGCCGCGCCGATGGCGGCCATCGCGCCCACCGGAGTCTCGTGCATCGCGCGGGCCCGGGCGGTGACCAGCGCGGCGGCGTCCGAGAGCGACAGCGTCCCGGACGTGTGAGCGGCCGTCAGTTCCCCGAGCGAATGCCCGAGCAGGAAGTCCGGCGTGACGCCCCAGTCCGCCAGGAGCGCGTGAAGGGCGACCTGGTAGGCGAACAAGGCGGGCTGCGTGTAAAGGGTCTGGTTCAGCCGCTCGGGGTCGTCGGCGAACATGACGTCCTTGAGCTGCGGGTCCAGGTGCGCGCACGCCGCGTCCAGCGCCTCGGCGAACACCGGGAACGCCTCGTACAGCTCCCGTCCCATCCCGGCCTGCTGCGAGCCCTGCCCGGAATAGAGGAAGGCGACCTTCCCCCGCTTCTCATCGACCGGCCGCACGTCCCGCAACCGCTCGACGAGCTCGTCGGCGGTCCGCGCGACGACACCGCCGCGATACTGGAAATGAGTGCGCCCGTTCGCCAGCGTATGGGCGATGTCGGCCATCCCGGTCTCGGGATTCCCTGCAACGAATTCCCGCAGCCGCTCGGCCTGCGAGAGCAGAGCGGATTCGGTCTTGGCCGACAGCACGATCGGCAGCGGGCGTTCAGGCGGCTCCACCTCGGCGGGAACGGCCGCCCCTTCTTCGAGGATGACGTGGGCGTTCGTCCCGCTGATGCCGAACGACGACACGGCCGCCCGGCGCGGACCGTCCCGCTCCGGCCAGGGGGTCGCCTCCGTCAGCAGGCTGACCGCCCCGGAGTCCCAGTCGACATGCGGCGAGGGAGCGTCGACATGGAGCGTCTTCGGCAGCACGCCGTGCCGCATCGCCTCGACCATCTTGATGACCCCGGCGACGCCCGCCGCCGCTTGGGCGTGCCCGATGTTCGACTTGATCGACCCGAGCCACAACGGCCTGTCGGCGGGCCGTTCCTGCCCATAGGTCGCCAGCAGTGCCTGCGCTTCGATCGGGTCGCCGAGCGTCGTGCCGGTGCCGTGCGCCTCGACCGCGTCGACCTCGTCCGACCGGAGCCGGGCGTTGGCGAGTGCGGCCCGGATGAGGCGCTGCTGCGCAGGCCCGTTCGGCGCCGTGAGGCGGCTGCTCGCGCCGTCCTGGTTGACGGCCGACCCGCGGATCACGGCCACCACCGGATGGCCGTTCGCCCGCGCGTCCGACAGGCGTTCGAGCAGGAGCATCCCGACGCCCTCGGCCCATCCGGCGCCGTCCGCCGCGGCGGCGAACGACTTGCAGCGCCCGTCGGGCGCCATCCCGCGCTGCCTGCTGAACTCCACGAACAGCATCGGCGTCGCCATCACCGTCGCGCCGCCCGCGAGCGCCAGGTCGCACTCGCCGCTGCGCAGCGCCTGCGCCGCCAGGTGCATCGTGACCAGCGACGACGAGCACGCCGTGTCGACGCTGACCGCCGGGCCCTCCAGCCCGAACGTGTAGGCGAGCCGGCCCGACGCGAGGCTGTAGGAGCTGCCCGCGTTGAGGTAGCCCTCCAGCTCGTACGGGACGTTCCCGAGCAGCCGCGCCGCGTAGTCGCCGTACATGATCCCGGTGAAGACGCCGGTCCGGCTGCCGCGCAGGGCGCCCGGCCGCAGGCCCGCCCGCTCGAAGGCCTCCCAGGTGGTCTCCAGCAGGAGCCGCTGCTGCGGGTCGACGGCCAGCGCCTCGCGCGGGCTGATGCCGAAGAAGACCGGGTCGAACAGGCCGGCGTCGTGCAGGAAGCCGCCCTCGCGCGTGTAGCTCTTCCCCGGCCGGTCCGGGTCCGGGTCGTACAGCGCGCCGACGTCCCAGCCCCGCCCGGACGGGAACTCGGTGACCGCGTCCGTCCCGGACTCCACCAGCCGCCACAGGTCCGCCGGGCCTTCCACGCCGCCGGGGAAGCGGCAGGCCGTGCCGACGATCGCGATGGGCTCGTGCGCGCCCGCGTCCGCCGCGGCCAGCCGCTCCCGCGTCTGCTGCAGCTCGGCGGTCACCCTCCGGAGGTAGTCGCGAAGCCGATCCTCCACAGTCATCTGCTGGGTGCCCCCCTGGTCAGCCGTTCAGGACGAGGCTGGACTTGATGAGCGACGTCTCGGGGTCCGGCCGGTCGAGGAGCTGGAAGGTGCGGGTGCCGGCGAGGCCGTGGTAGCGGCCGCTGATCCCGTGCGCGGGCACCGACTTCGGCTCGGTCACCGGGAACATCGTGTACGTGCCCGACCAGGTGACGCTGCCGTCCGCGTAGTCGTCGCGGGCGCTGACGATCTGCATGATGGTGCCGTCCGGCCGGGCGAAGATCACCGAGGTGCCGGTCGCGGTGCCGATCTGCGTGCCGTCGGCGTCGTACAGCTCGTCCTCGAACTCGACGCTGGACCCGAGGTTGACGCCGAATTGCGCGCCCTCTCCGCTTTCCGGTTTGCCACCGAAAACGATGGTGGTGTGGCAGATCTCCTTGATGTCCTCAAGGGTGATGGCTGTCGCGGTGTTCATGGGACTCCCGCCTGATTGGTGGCGCTGCCTGACGCTTCATCGTCAAAGCGGCCGCTTAAGCCGCCCTAACCCGGGGCTAGGCGCGGTGCAAATTGGCGGCGCATTGTCGCGGCTTCAGCGGGCCCTAGTTCGCTTGCCTTCCTCGGAGGTAAGGGAGGCGGCGTGACCGCAGCGAAGCGAGGATCAGGAAGCTCCCCTTCGGGGGTCTGGGGGACGCCCCCCAGAAAGGCGGGGCCTCGTTGAGCGACGCGCTGCGCATCGGCGTGCTCGGCTGCGCCGCCATCGCGGGACGCAAGGTGCTGCCCGCCATGGCGCGGGTCGAGGACGTCGCGATCACCGCGCTGGCGAGCCGGGACGCCGCGAAGGCCGCCGAGTTCGCCGGACGCTTCGGCGGCGCCCCCGTCACCGGTTACGCGAACCTCCTGGACCGTCCCGACGTGGACGCCGTGTACGTCGCCGTCCCGACCGGCCTGCACCACCGGTGGGCGCTGCGGGCGCTGGAGGCGGGCAAGCACGTCCTCGTCGAGAAGCCGCTCACCGCCACGCTGGACGAGGCCGCCGAACTGGTCGCCGAGGCGAAGCGGGCCGGGCTGTGGCTGATGGACGACTTCATGTTCCGCCACCACTCCCAGCACACCGCCGTCCGGCGGCTCGTCGAGAGCGGGCGGATCGGCGAGGTGCGGTCGTTCGCCAGCGCCTTCGGGATCCCGCCGCTCGACCCGTCCGACGTCCGCTACCAGGCGGAACTCGGCGGTGGAGCGCTGCTCGACGTCGGCGTGTACCCGGTGCAGGCGGCGCTGATGTTCCTCGGTGAGGAGCTGTCGGTCGCCGGGTCCGTCCTGCGCGTCGACCACGACCTGGGCGTCGACCTGGAGGGCGCGGCGCTGCTGCACACCCCCGGCGGCGTGCCCGCGCACCTCTCGTTCGGGTTCCGGTCGTCCTACCGGTCCATGTACGAGATCTGGGGCAGCGAGGGACGGATCGTCCTGGAGCGGGCCTTCACCCCGCCGCCCACCCTGAACCCGACCCTGCGGGTGGTCCGCCAGGACCACGCCGAGGAGATCACCCTTCCGCCCGACGACCAGTTCGCCCAGCTCGTCCGCGCGTTCGCGCGGGCGGTGCGGGACGGCGCGGTCTTCGACCCGTACGCCGACCGGCTGCTGCGGCACGCGGCGCTGGTCGACGACATCCGGAGCCGGGCGCGACGCGGTCCGGCCGGCCCCACCATTTGACCGGCAGCGATCAACCGGCATTCCACGGAATTGACCGGTACAGGAAAGGTCGATTATGAAGGCCCTGGTTTTGGCCGGCGGTCACGGCACCCGGCTGCGGCCGTTCAGCCACACCATTCCGAAACAGCTCGTCCCGGTGGCCAACGCGCCCGTGCTCTTCCATGTGCTGGACGCGCTCCGCGCCGCGGGCGTCACCGAGACCGGCATCATCGTCAGCGCCCCGGGCGAGGCCGTCCGCGCCGCCGTCGGCGACGGCTCCCGGTTCGGCATGAGCGTCACCTACCTGCCGCAGGACGAGCCGCTCGGGCTCGCGCACTGCGTCCTCATCGCCCGCGACTTCCTCGCCGACGACGACTTCGTGATGTACCTCGCCGACAACGTGTTCGCCGACGGCATCGGCGAACCGCTCCTTGAGTTCCAGGAGCGGCGGCCCGCGGCGCAGCTCGTCGTCGCCAAGGCCGCCGAGCCCACCGAATGCGGGATAGCCGAGGTCGACGACACCGGGCGCGTCCTCGGCGTAGAGGAGAAACCGGACCGCCCGCGCAGCGACCTCGCCGTCACCGGCGTCTATTTCTTCAGCGCGCAGATCCACGAGGCCGTCCGCGCGATCAAACCGAGCGCGCGAGGCGAGTTGGAGATCACCGACGCCGTCCAGTGGCTCGTGTCGCAGGGCCGGGACGTGCAGGCCCGCCTGCTCGCCGGTCCCTGGCACGACACCGGCACCGTCGACGGGCTGCTCGACTGCAACCGGACGCTGCTGGAGCGCCTCCGCCCCGAGGTCCGCGGCGCCGTCACCGCCGGGACCGTCATCACCGGCCCCGTCGTCGTCGCCGAGGACGCCCTGATCGAGCGGTCCGTGATCACCGGCCCGGCGCTGCTCGGCCCCGGCTGCGTCGTGCGCGGCAGCCGGATCGGCCCCGGCACCTCGCTCGGCGCGGGCTGCCTGCTGGAGGACGCCGACGTCCGGCACTCGATGCTGCTGGACGGCGCGCACGTCACCGGCGTCGGCCCGATCGCCGGTTCGGTCATCGGCCGGAACGCGCTGGTCGGCCCGCCGCCCGGCGCGCCGGACGGCGGACCGGCCGCCCACCGCCTGGTGGTGGGCGACGATGGCCGGATCGAGGTCGCGGGACGGACCGAGGGGCCGGGGGGCGGCCCCCAGAAAGGTGAAGGTGGGGACGCGTGAGGCTGCTCGTCACCGGGGGAGCGGGGTTCATCGGCTCCCACTACGTCCGCTGCGCGCTCGAAGGGCGCTACCGGGGGCTGGAGGACGCGCGGATCACCGTCCTCGACAAGCTGACCTACTCCGGGAACCCGGCCAACCTGCCGATGTCGCACCCGCGGCTCGACTTCGTCCAGGGCGACGTCTGCGACGCCGCGCTGCTGGCGTCGCTGCTGCCCGGGCACGAGGCCGTCCTGCACTTCGCCGCCGAGACCCACGTCGACCGGTCGCTGCTCAGCGGGGACGCCTTCGTCCGGACGAACGTCCTCGGCGTGCAGACCCTCCTCGAAGCCTGCCGCCACACCGGCGTCGACCGGGTCGTGATCGTCTCGACCGACGAGGTCTACGGGTCGATCGGCGAGGGCGCCTGGACCGAGGAGTCGCCGCTCGCCCCGAACTCGCCGTACGCGGCGTCCAAGGCGGGCGGCGACCTGATCGCCCGCGCCTACTGGCAGAGCCACAAGCTGAAGGTCACGATCACCCGCTGCTCCAACAACTACGGGCCGTACCAGTTCACCGAGAAGGTCATCCCCCTCTTCATCACCAACCTGATCGACGGGAAGGACGTCCCGCTGTACGGCGACGGGCACCACGTCCGCGAATGGCTGCACGTCGACGACCACTGCCGCGCGCTGCACCTCGTCCTCACCGAGGGGCGCGCCGGGGAGGTCTACAACATCGGCGGGGACACCGCGCTGAGCAACCGGGAGCTGACCGGGCTGCTGCTGGACGCGTGCGGCGCCGGATGGGACCGCGTCCGGCACGTCCCCGACCGCAAGGGCCACGACGAGCGGTACGCGCTGGACGACACCAAGCTCCGCACGCAGCTCGGCTTCGTCCCGGCGACGCCGTTCGCCGCCGGGATCGCCGAGGTCGCCGACTGGTACCGCGAGAACCGGGCGTGGTGGGAGCCGCTGCGCCACAAGGCCCGGCTGTCCGCCGGTTGAGATGGGGGAGTTGTGATGCGGATCCTTTTCGTACCTATGCCGGTGTCCACGCACTACCTGTCGATGGTCCCGCTGGCCTGGGCCTGCCGCGCGGCGGGCCACGAGGTGCGGTTCGCGGTGCAGCCCGCGATCGTGGACACGATCAGGCGGTCCGGGCTGACCGCCGCCGTCGTCGCCGACGACTACGACTTCGCGGGCGCGATCGCCGCCCGCCGCCGCGCCCGCAAGGCGAGCGGCAAGCCGCTGACGCCGGACATGGTGGCGAACCTGTCGCCCGCCGAGCGCCGCGCGGTGAAGGAGCGGATGTTCGCCCCGCAGGTCGCCGCCGCCGAGAGCGTCGCCGACGGCCTCGTCGGCTACGCGCGCCGGTGGCGGCCCGAGCTGGTGGTGGCCGACCCGCTCGCGCTCGCCGGTCCGCTCGCCGCGGCGGCGGTGGACGCGCCGTTCGTCCGGCACCTGTGGGGGCCGGACGTCATCGGCGCCATGGGCTTCCCCGGCCTCGGCATCGCCGTGGACCACTGGCCGAGCGCGCTGCTGCGGCTGTACGAGCGGCACGGCGTCGAGCCCGCCGCCGACTACGCCGTCCACACCGTCGACCCGTGCCCGCCCAGCCTCCAGGCCCGCACCGGGGCGGGAGTGCTGCCGATGCGCTACGTCCCCTACAACGGGCCGGGCGTCGAGCCGGACTGGGCCGCCGGGTCCGGGCGCCGCCGCGTCTGCGTGACGTGGGGGATGACGTCCAGCGCGGTCGGCGGGCGGGAGGGGTTCCTCGTCCCGTGGATCCTCAAGGCGCTCGCGGACTTCGACATGGAGATCGTCCTCGCGATCAAGGCGTCCGACCGCGAGCTGCTCGGCGACCCGCCGCCCGGCACGCTCATCGCCGAGGAGGTCCCGCTGCACCTGCTGCTGCCGTCCTGCGACGCGATCATCCACCAGGGCGGCGGCGGTACGCTGCTGACCGCCGCCGCGCTCGGGGTGCCGCAGCTGATCGTGACGAACTCCGGCGACCAGCAGTTCAACGCCCGGCTGCTGACCGCGACCGGCGCGGGCGCCGCGGTGTCGGTCGGCGAGGCCGCCGACGGCCCGCTGAAGACGGCGATCGCGGGCCTGCTGCACGAGGACGCCGCCGCGCTGCGCGCCGCCGCGGACCGGCTCCGCGCGGAGATCGCGGCGCAGCCGACACCGGCCGCCGTCGCCGCCGCGCTCGCCGAGCGCGCCGGCCGGGACGGCCGGGCCGGGGCGGCCTGACCGGGCCCCGCCCCCGGGGTCCCGGGCCGGTCCGGTTGCGAGAACGGCCGGTGTTCTGTAAACATTTACTTCATGAGCACGAGCAGAGCGGCACTGTTGGACGCGGCCACCGCGGAGTTCGCCAAGCACGGCCTCCGGGGGGCCCGCATCCAGGACATCGTCGCGCGTGCGGGCGTCAACGAACGCATGATCTACCACCACTTCGGCAGCAAGGAGAAGCTGTACGCCGCCGCGCTGGAGGACCGCTTCGCCGAACTGCGCGCGGCGTGGGCGCCCGTGCTGGAGAAGGCCGTGACGATGGAGCCCTACGAGGGCATGCGCTTCGCGCTCTCGGGGTTCGCCGACATCATCATGGGCCGTCCCCGGCTCGTCGGGCTCTGGCTGCACGAGGCGCTGAACGGCTGGCGGACGCTGCCGCTGCCGACGGCCGACATGCTGCCGAGCGCGCTCTCCGAGATCTACGCCCGCGGGCAGAAGACGGGCGTCTTCAGCAAGGCGCGCCCCTTCGAGCTCGCACACGGGACGGCCATGGCGGCGATGTTCGGCATGGCGGTCATGGCCCCGCGCGGAGCGCAGATCCTCCGCGCGGGGGGTCCGGAGCTGGACGACGACGCCACCCGGCGCGACCTCGTCCTGGATCAGCTCATGAACGGCATGGCCACCCCGCGGGCGGACTGAGCGGCGGGGCGCCGGCGCCCCGCGCGGGGAGCGCCGGCGCTCCGCCTTCAGGTCCGCAGTAAATATGTACTGCACCCTCACCTGGAGAACCGATGAAGGCAGAAGCAGAGACGCCGACGGCGCGGGCGGACGACACCCGGCTCCCGCCCGCCCTCGTCAAGCTCATGGTGGTGATCACCCTGGGCGCCCTCATGGTCCAGCTCGACGCGACCATGACCAACGTCGCGTACAACACGCTGCTCAAGGAGTTCGACGTCTCGCTGCTGACCGTCCAGTGGGTCGGCAGCGGCTACCTGCTCGCGATGGCCACGGTCATCCCGCTGACCGGCTGGGCGATGGACCGCTTCGGCGCCCGCTCGGTGTGGATCACGTGCCTCGCGCTGTTCCTGCTCGGCTCGGTGCTGTGCGGAGTGGCCTGGTCGGCGCACAGCCTGATCGCGTTCCGCATCGTGCAGGGGCTCGGCGGCGGGCTGCTGCTGCCGCTCGGCACGGCCGTCCTCGCGCAGGCCGCCGGGCCGCGGCGGCTCGGCCGCGCGATGGCCGCCGTCGGCATCCCCGCGGTGCTCGCCCCGATCCTCGGGCCGGTGCTCGGCGGGGTGCTGGTCAGCGACCTGAACTGGCGCTGGATCTTCTTCGTGAACGTGCCGATCTGCCTGCTCGCGATCGCGCTCTCGACCCGCTCGATCCCGGCCGAGCGGCGGCCCGACACCCGGCGGCTCGACGTCCTCGGGGTGGCGCTGCTGTCGCCCGCCTGCGCCGTGATCGTCTACGGCTTCACCGCCGCCGGGCGCTACGTCAGCTTCGCCGACTGGCACGCCTACACCCCGCTCGCCATCGGCGTCGTGCTCCTGCTCGTGTTCGCGTTCCACGTGCTGCGCACGAAGACCGAGCCGATCATCGACCTGCGGCTGTTCAAGGCGGTCCGGACGTTCACCGCGGGCACCGCCGTCCTGTTCGTCGGGACCACGGCCCTGTTCGGCGCCGTCGCGCTGCTGCCCCTCTACTACCAGCAGCTCCGCGGGTACAGCGCGCTTGAGGCCGGGCTGCTGCTCGTCCCGCAGGGCATCGGGATGGGGCTCGCGCTGCACTTCGCGGGCAAGCTCACCGACAAGATCGCGCCGCGTCCGATCACGCTGTTCGGGCTGCTGCTGACCGCCGTGTCCACCTACGTCTACACGAACCTCGGGCCGCACACGAGCCTGTGGCTGATCAGCATCATGCTGGTGGTCGGCGGGGCGGGGCTCGGCGCGGTGACCGTCCCGTCCATGGCGATCACCGTGCGCGGCCTGCCGCGCGAGATGATCCCCCGGGCCACCACCGCGAGCCGGATCCTGATGCAGCTCGGCGGCTCGTTCGGCGCGGCCGTGGTGCTGATCGTCCTGCAGAGCAGGCTCACCACGCACGCCGAGGCCGGGCACGGCCGGATCACGCCGCAGGGCATGGCCGACTCGTTCGGCGTCACGTTCTGGTGGGTGCTGGCGTTCGCGCTGGCCGCGGTCATCCCCGCCCTGCTGCTGCCCGGCAAGCCGCCGTCGCGGACGGCCCCGTCCGCCGCCCAGCAGGAGAAGCGCCCCGCCACCTCCTGAGGAGGCGGCCCGGGCTGAGCAAGCCGGAGAAAGCAAGCCGGAAAAGCAAGACGCAGAAGAAGAAGGTCTCCCCCTGGCGGCTGGGGGAGACCTTCTCCTGCGGGGTGCGGGGATACGCCTTGGACCGAGGTGTCACTCGGCGGGCGCGCGGAACCGCGTGATGCCCGGGAGGTGCCGTTCGCGCAGCTCGGCGTCGGTGACGCCGAGCCCCTCCTCCGGCGCCATGCAGAGGACGCCGATCTTGCCCTGGTGCAGGTTCCGGTGGACGCGGTGGGTCGCCTCGCCCACCGCGTCCAGCGGCAGCGTCACCGACAGCGTGGGATGGATCTTGCCCTTCGCGACCAGCCGGTTGGCCTCCCACGCCTCCCGGTAGTTCGCGAAGTGCGAGCCGATGATCCGCTTGACGTTCATCCACAGGTACCGGTTGTCGAACTCGTGCCGGAACCCCGTGGTCGACGCGCAGGTGACGACCGTGCCGCCGCGGCGGGTCACGAACACCGAGGCGGCGAAGGTGTCCCGGCCCGGATGCTCCAGCACGATGTCCGGGTCCTCGCCGCCCGTCAGGTCGCGGATCCGGGCGCCGAACCGCTTCCACTCGCGCGGGTCGGACGTCCCGTCCGGCCGCCAGAACCGGTAGTCCTCGGCGGCCCGGTCGATGACCAGCTCGGCGCCCATCGCCCGGCACAGCTCCGCCTTCTCCGCCGACGACACGACGCAGATCGGCGTCGCGCCGCCCGCGAGCGCGAGCTGCACGGCGTACGAGCCGAGCCCGCCCGTCGCGCCCCACACCAGCACGTTGTCGCCCTGCTTCAGGCGCGCGCCGTTGCGGGACACGAGCTGCCGGTAGGCCGTCGAGTTCACGAGGCCCGAGCAGGCCGCCTCCTCCCAGGTGAGGTGGCCCGGCTTCGGCATGAGCTGGTTGGCCTTGACGAGCGCGATCTCGGCGAGGCCGCCGTAGTTCGTCTCGAACCCCCAGATCCGCTGCTCCGGGTCCAGCATGGTGTCGTCGTGCCCGTCCGGGCTCTGCATCTCCACGGACAGGCAGTGCGCCACCACCCGGTCCCCGGGGCGCCAGTTCTGCACCCCGGGGCCGGTCCGCAGCACCACGCCGGACAGGTCCGAGCCGACCTGGTGGTACGGCCGGTCGTGGTGCGAGCTGAGCGGGGAGCGCTTGGCGTAGCGCTCCAGGAACGTGAACGTGGGGAGCGGCTCGAACAGCGCCGTCCACACGGTGTTGTAGTTGATCGCGCTCGCCATGACCGCGACGAGCGCCTCGCCCGGGCCGACCGGCGGCAGCGGCACCTCCTCCAGCCGCAGCGACGCGCGGGGGTCCTTGTCCGCGGTCGCCTGGCCGGCGAACATCTCCGTGTCGTCCCGGTGCACCGTCGCCGCCCGGTACGAGCCGGGCAGCGGCAGCGCCTCGAAGGCGCGCGGCGACGTCTCGCCGGCGAGGATCGCGTCCAGGAACTGCCGGACTGCCATGAGGGGGACCTCCCGGTCAGATGACGGTGTTGATGCGCAGCGAACCCAGGTAGGGGTGCCACAGGTGCTCGGGGTCGTTCTCCACGACCTCCACCACCTCGCGCATGGCGGCGAGGGCCTTCGGCTCCTCCTCGTCGTAGACGTCGCCCTGCAGCATCTTCAGCACGTCGATGCGGTACTCGGGGTCCTTGACGAAGGCCGTGAACAGCACGTTCAGCCGGTAGTAGATCGTGATGAACTCGTACCAGTTGCGGACGGCCCGGCGGAGCCGCCGCTCATAGGTCGCGAAGCGCTCCTTGCCGAAGTCGCCCGCCTTGTGGGCCTCGATGATGTCGTAGGACGCGATCCGCGCGCTGTTGACCGCGACGCTCACCCCGCTGGAGAAGATCGGGTCGACGAACCTCGCCGCGTCCCCGATGAGGACGAACCGGTCGCCGCAGATCTCCTTCATGGAGTAGCTGTAGTCGCCCTCGGTCTTGAGCGGCCGCACCTGCTCGCACTTCTGGAGCTCCTTGTGCAGCTCCGGACGGCTCTGGATGTAGTCCCAGAAGAACGTGTCGCGGTCGACGCCGGACTCGCGGAACCGCTTCTTCTGCGTCACGACCCCCACGCTGGTGATCGTGTCGGTGATGGGGATCTGCCAGACCCAGCTGTCGTTGATGGGCAGGTAGTGGATGAAGATGAAGTCGGCCTCGGACGGGTCCGACGACAGCGCGTTGCGGTCCAGCCCCTCGAACCAGGCGTGCACGGCGTACTGGTCGAACACCGGGTCGGGGACCTTGACCTTCAGCTGGCGGCCGAGCAGGGTCTGCCGCCCGGACGCGTCCACGACCATGCGGGAGGTGAACGTCGTCTCGCGCGGGCCGATCCGCGTGGTGAGGGTGACGATCTCCGGGTCGGAGAAGTCGACCTTCAGGACGCGGACGCCGTTGAACACCCGCGCGCCGCGGCTCTGCGAGTGCTTCAGCAGGATGGCGTCGAAGCGTCCGCGGTCGACGTGGAAGGTGTAGTCGCGGTCGACGCCCGGCTGGTCGCGCTCGCTGAAGAGGATCTCCGCCGAGCGCAGGACCTCCGCCGACTGGATGTGCTCGAGGTTCTTGGTGAAGTTCGTCCGCTCGGTGTAGCGGGACTCGGCCGTCGTCCAGGCCGCGCCGTACTTCTTCGGGAACTTCGCCTCCTCGATCTTCTCCATCACGCCGATCTCGTTGAACACGGGCGTCGTCGCGGGGATCAGCGACTCGCCGACGTGCTCGCGCGGGAAGATCTCGCCCTCGAACACGACGACCGAGAGGCCGGCGCCCGCGAGGTAGGAGGCGGCGGTCGAGCCCGCCGGGCCGCCGCCGATGATCGCGACGTCGAAGTCAGGCTCCATGGTGGGCTCCGTCCGCCTTGGCCGTCTGGGGGAGGTCGTCGATCATCTCGGCGATGCTGCGCACGTCCTTGAAGAACCGGGCGCTGACCTTCGCCGGGGGGATGGCGATGCCGAGGTCGTCCCGGATGTGGGTGAGCAGCACCGCCGTGTTCAGCGAGTCGAGCACGCCCCACTCCAGCAGCGGGGACGTCTCGGTGAGCTCGCCGCGCGGGTCGCCGGCGAGGAACCTGTCCCTGATGAAGGAGATCAGGTGCTCGGACAATTGATCATGTGACACTGACTGTCCTTTCGACGTGCCTTTCGACGAGCAGGGTCCGGTCGACCTTGCCGTTGCGCGTGCGCGGGAGTTCGGGCACGAGATGGAACCGGTCGGCGATCATGTAGCGGGGCAGTCGCCGAGAGCTGTGCTCCTTCAGGTCGAGGACGCCGGGCGCCCGCCCCGGCCGGGGGACGATGAAGGCGACGAGCCGCGCGTTCACGGCCGTGCCGGCGACGACGACCGAGACCTGGTCGACGTCGGGGTGGGCGGCGAGGGCGGCCTCGACCTCGCCGAGCTCGATGCGGTGCCCGCGGACCTTGACCATGTGGTCGCGGCGGCCGACGTAGTCGAACGCGCCGCCGGGCAGGACGCGGACGACGTCGCCCGTCGCGTACGGCCCCCGCTGCGGTTCGCCGCCCCAGTAGCCGAGCATGACCGTGGGGCCGTCGACCATCAGCTCGCCCTCCTCGCCCTCGGCGGCGGGGGCGCCGTCCTGGCGGACCGCCCACACGTCGTCGCCGCAGCTCGGGCGGCCGATCGGGACGGGCCGGTCGCGGTCCAGGTCGGCGGGCTCGACGCGGTGGAAGGTGCAGACGTTGGTCTCGGTGGGGCCGTACAGGTTGAACAGGGGCGCGGTCGTCCAGTCGGCGAGCCGCCGGACGTAGTTGATCGGGAACGGCTCGCCCGCGAACAGGACCGCCCGCAGCGCGGCCGAGGGCGGCCGCTCCAGCAGCCCGCCGTCGCGCATCATCAGGATCAGCACGGACGGGACGGAGTACCAGACGGTGATCTCCCGCTCGTACAGCAGGTCGACGAGCTGCCCCGGCGCGTACCCGAGCGCGGACGGGATCAGGTGCACCGACGCGCCGACGGTGAGCGGCGCGTACAGGTCGAGCACCGACAGGTCGAAGGTGAACGGGGCGTGGTTGGCGAACCGGTCGGCGGCCGTGGCGTCCAGCAGCCCGACCGCCCAGTCGACGAAGGCGAGGGCGGCGCGGTGGCTGATGCACACGCCCTTCGGCGTCCCGGTGGAGCCGGAGGTGTAGAGGATGAACGCCAGGTCGCCGGGGTCGCACGGCTCGTCGGGCGACGGGCCGTCGGCGGTGAGCGGGAGGTCGAGGTCGAGGTATTCGGCGTCCGCGCCGAGTTCGGCGCGGAGCGCGCCGAGGCGGCCGTCGCCGACGCAGACGGCCCGCGCGCCGCAGTCGCGGGCGAGGGCGGCGACGCGCCCGGCGGGCGACGCGCCGTCCACCGGGACGTAGGCCGCGCCGAGCCGCAGGACGCCCTGCATCGCGGCGACGACGGCGGCGGACTTGTCCGCCCACAGCACCACCCGGTCGCCGCGCCGGACGCCGAGCGCGGCGAGCCGCCGGGCGATGGCGCCCGCGAGGTCGTCCAGCTCCCGGTAGGTGCGCGTGCCGGCCTCGTCGACGACGGCGGGCGCGTCCGGGCGCCGGGCCGCCGAGTCGATCAGCCGCCGGTGCAGGTTCACAGCCCGGCCCCCTTCGCGATGATCTCCCGCTGGATCTCCGACGTACCGGAGAAGATGGTGCTCGGCACCGAGTCGCGGAGCTGCTGCTCGATCCCGGCGGGGCTGAGATAGCCGGAGCCGCCGAAGATCTGGACGGCGTCGAGGCTGTTGGCGACGGACGCCTCCGACACCGACACCTTCGCGACGGCCGCCGCCGTGGTGGCGTCCTGGCCCTGGTCGAGGAGCCAGCACGCGCGGTAGAGCAGCAGGCGGCAGCCCTCAAGCCGCTGCGTCATGGTGGCGAGCCGGTGCGAGACGGCCTGGAACTCGCCGATGCCGTGGCCGAACTGGCGCCGCTCCCGCGCGTGCCGGACGCAGTCGCGGAGCTGCCGGTCCATCAGCCCGACGTAGGCGGCGAACAGGCACGCCCGCTCCCAGCCCATCGAGTGCTGGAAGATCGCGCTGCCGTCGCCCTCCTCGCCGAGCCGGTACCGCTCGGGCACCCGGCAGCGGACGAACTCGACCCGTCCGGCCGGGCAGCCGTGCAGGCCCATCTTCCGCAGCGGGGGCCCCACCACGACGCCGGACAGCTCGCGCGGGACGGCGAACGCGCTGATCCCGAGGAACCCGGCGGACGGGTCGGTGACGGCGTAGGTGACGAACACGTCGGCGGCGGGGGCGTTGCTGGCGAACGACTTCACGCCGTGCAGGACGTAGTCGTCGCCGTCGCGCTCCGCCGTCGTCGCGAGGCGCCCGACGTCGGAGCCCGCGCCCTCCTCGGTCATCGCGTTCGCGGCGATGAGGTCGCCGCGCGCGAGGCCGTCGAGCAGGCCGTCCCGGACCGGGTCCCGCGCGAAGTCGCGGACGGGCACCGCGCAGGCCAGCAGGTGTGCGGCGACCGCGAACACGAGACCGGTGTCGGCGCAGCCGCGGCCGAACGCCTCCAGGGCGAGCGCCGTGTCGAGGGCGCCGAGCCCCCGGCCGCCGTGCTCGGCGGGCAGGCACAGGCCGGTGAGGCCGAGGCGTCCGGCGGCGGCCCACTCGTCCGGGGCGAAGTGGTCGGCGGACGACTCCCGGCGGCGGGTCCCCGGCAGGTGCCGGGTCACGTCGGCGAGCGTCCCGTCGTAGAGCCGCCGCTGGTCCGCGCTGAGGCCGAAGTCCATCAGGCCGCCCACGGGGGCGTGTCGACGACCTTCACGACGGCCGCCGAGAGGGTGATGCCGGGCGCGACGCCCATCATCAGCAGGTGGTCGCCCGGGCCCAGCTCGCCCGCGGCGAGGAGGTGGTTGAACGACATGATCTGGTCGCAGGTGCCGTGCCCGATGCCGCGTCCGAACTCCCAGGTCGACTTCGACAGCGGCAGCCCGAGCGGGGCCATGATCCGCTGCTCGACCATCTCCTTGGAGAAGTTGTTGAACGCGACGCGGGCGAGGTCGCCCGGCTCGATGCCCGCGTCGGAGAGGCAGCGGTGCACGATCTCCACGGTCTGCTTCTGCACCTCGAACAGCGGGGCGGCGCCGTCGGGGTTGCCCCTGAGCGTCTCCCGGAACGACAGCAGGCGGCCGTTGAAGTCCACGGACCTGCCTACGGTCGCGCTCGGCGGGAACAGCGGCTCGTCGCCCCGGTGGACCTGCTCGGCGGCGGCGACCGTCACCGTGCGGGCCGCGAGGACCTGCGCGAACGACGGGCGCTTGGTCAGGACCAGCGCGCTGGAGCCGTCCGCCGGGATGTATCCGACGCCCGAGTTCCAGCGGTCCATCAGCGGGGTGCCGAAGTTGTCGGCGGTGACGACCAGCGCGCTGCGGCGCTCGCCGTCGCCGCGCAGGTAGCCGATCGCGAGCTCCAGCGCCGTGAACATCCCGTTGCAGCCCGAGCGCACCTCCACCGACAGGCAGTCGCCGCCGAGGTGGTGCTGGAGGTAGGACTGCGGCAGCCAGCCGTCCGGGCCCTGGTGCCAGGAGTCGGCGTAGAGCTGGACGTCCAGCTCGGCGGCGGGCTGCCCGGCGCGGGTCAGCGCCTCCCGGGCGGCGTGCAGCGCCATCTCCGGGGCCGGGGTGTCGCCCGCGACGTGCACCCCGAGCAGCCCGGCGCTCTCGGCCTGCTCGGCCGGGTAGCTCCCCTCGGCCACCGCGTCCGCGATGGAGACGGTCGGCGGCTCGTACACCCCGACCCCCGAGATGAAGATGTCCTCTGCTGGCACGGAAGCCTCCTCGGTTGGGCTGCTGATCAGCGGTCTGCGGGGCCGGCGTGGGCGGCGGTCAGCCGGCGGCCCGCGCGGACGGCGAGCCGGAGCACGTCGCAGACGCGGCTCACCTCGTCCGGCCGGACGGCGGTGCCCGTCGGCATCACGAGGACGCGGTCGCCGAGTGACTCGGTGCGGGGCAGCGGCGCCGGCGCGTGCCGCGCCGGCCGGTCCCGGTAGGGGGCCAGCCGGTGGCATCCGGGGTGGAAGTAGGTCTTGGCGAGGACGTTCTCCGCCCGCAGCGCGGCGAGCAGGTCGTCGCGGGACGGGCCGCCGCCGGTCCCGGCGTCCGTGCCGCCCTCGTCCAGCTCGATGACCGCGTACTGGAGGTTGTTCAGCTCGCCCGGCCCCGGCACGCGGACGGTGAGGCCCGGGACGTCGGCGAGCGCCTCCCGGTACCGGACGTGGTTGCGCCGGTTGGCGTCCATGACCTCGTCCAGGTGCGCCAGCGAGGTGATCGCCATCGCGGCGCAGATCTCGTTCATGCGGGCGTTGGTGCCGACGCCGCGGACCGTTCCGGCGGCGTCGTTGCCGAAGTTGCGCATGGCGCGGATCCGGTCGGCGAGGTCGTCGTCGTCGGTGGTGATCGCGCCGCCCTCGAAGGAGTTGACGGCCTTCGTCGGGTGGAAGCTGAAGGTGGCGGCGCGGCCGAGCGCGCCGAGCGGGCGGCCGCGGAACCGGCAGCCCGCGGCGTGCGCCGCGTCGAACAGCAGCGGGATCCCGTGCTCGGCGGCGATCTCCTCCAGGGCGGGGACGTCGCACGGCCGCCCCCACAGGTGCACGCCCATGATCGCGCTGGTCCGGGGCGAGACCAGCGCGCGGACGCGGGCCGGGTCGAGGTTGCCGGTGGCGGCGTCGATGTCGCAGAACACGGGCGTGATGCCGTGCCAGCGCAGCGCGTGCGCAGTGGCGACGTAGGTGAAGGAGGGGACGATCACCTCGCCGGACAGGCCGAGCGCGCGGGCGAGCACCTCGATCGCGACCGTCCCGTTCGCGACGGCGAGGCAGTGCCGGACCCCGGTCAGCTCGGCGAAGCGGCGCTCCAGCTCGGCGACCAGCGGGCCGCCGTTGGTCCAGTGCCGCCCGTCGAGCGAGGCGGTGATGCGGCGGAGGGCCTCGTCCCGCGCGGGCAGGCTCGGCGTGCCGGTGACGAGCGGACGGTCGAACGCCGGCGGGCCCCCGAAGATCGCCAGCTCGCTGACGTCGCTCTTGGCGGTCGGCATCCTCGCCTCGCAGAAGGTCGATGGCCTTGTGTCGCATCGGCCATATGGGGGTTCCGGTGTCGGAACTCAGGCTCAGACGGGACGCTAAGCGGGCGCTGAACGACCGCTAAAGCATGTGTTTTGTCGGCGCGTTGCCGGAAATTCAGCGGGCGGCGCTGGGCTTGGCGGAACCGAACCGAAGGAGTGCCCGCCATGCCCGGAGCGCAGGCCGCGCCGACCGATGCGAACCGCTCCGCGGGCGTCCGCGAATGGCTGGCCGACCGGGCCCGCGCCATTCGCTGCTCGGTGACCCGCGTCCCTTTCGCCGAGTTGGACGCATGGGGATTCGACCCCGGCACCGGGAATCTCGTGCACGACAGCGGGCGCTTCTTCGCGGTGGCGGGCGTCCGGGTGGACGACGACGGCGGGCGCCGCGCGGCGCAGCCGATCCTGAACCAGCCGGAGATCGGCATCCTCGGGCTCCTGACCAGGGAGTCCGGTGGCGTCCGGCGGTATCTCGTGCAGGCGAAGATGGAGCCGGGCAATATCAACACGCTGCAACTCGCGCCGACCGTCCAGGCGACCCGCAGCAACTACACGCGCGTCCACGGCGGCCGGAAGACGCGTTATCTTGAGCATTTCCGAGGCGCCGGGCGGGGCCGTCCCGTGGTCGACGTCCTGCAGTCCGAACAGGGCTCGTGGTTCCTGCGGAAACGGAACCGGAACATCGTCGTCGAGGCGGCAGGGGACATACCCGAGCACCCCGATTTCCGGTGGATGACGCGCGCGGAGATCAATGAACTGCTGACCCTGGACAACGTCGTCGGAATGGACATCCGGACGGTCCTTTCGTGCCTTCCGGGTGACGCGGCCGAGATCGTTCCGCGCGACGAATTCACCGCCGCGCTGCGCCGTTCCCACGACCGCGCGGCGGCGCCGTCCGGCCGGGCGGAACTGCTGAGCTGGTTCACCGAGGCGCGCAGCGCCTGCGACTGGCGGGTGGAGGCCGTCCCGCTGAAGGACGTCCCCGGCTGGACGACCGGCCCCGACGAGGTGGCGGCGGACGGCGGCGGCCCCTTCCGGATCATCGGCGCGCGGGTCGTGGCCGGGAGCCGGGAGGTCACCGCGTGGTCGCAGCCGCTGCTCGAACCGCTCGGCGTCGGCATGTCGGCGTTCCTCGCCCGCCCGATCGGCGGGGTGCTGCACCTGCTGGCGCGGGCCCGGCCGCAGGCGGGGCTGCCCGACCTCGTGGAGATCGGGCCGACCGTCCAGTTGCCGGCGGACGGCGAGCCCGGCCGCACCGCCCCGTTCGCCGCCGAGGCGCGGACCGAGGACCCGGCGCGGGTGCGGTTCGACACCGTCCTGTCCGAGGAGGGCGGGCGCTTCTACCACGCGCGGTCGCGGTACCGGGTGATCGACGTGGGCGCCGACTTCCCGCTCGACGTGCCGCCGGACTTCCGCTGGGTGACCGTCCGGCAGCTCATGGACCTGGTCGAGCACAAGCACTACCTCAACATCGAGGCGCGCACCCTGCTCGCCTGCGTCCACAGCCTCCGCTAGGACGGCCGGATCAGGAGGCGGGCTCGCCCGTCTTGTGGTCGTGGATCAGGCGCATCGCCGTGTCACGGTCGTGCCGGGCCACGGCCTCCACCAGATCGGTGTGCAGCCGGTGGCGCTCGTGCAGGTACGGGGGCAGCGGCCGGACGCCGTCCGGCAGGACGCGCAGCGTGTGCCCCTCGATGAGGTCCAGCAGGTTGGCGTACAGGGAGCGGAGCAGGATGTGCGGGCTGACCGCCGCGATCCGCGCGTGCAGCCGCCAGTTGGCGCGGGTGAAAGCGGTGGCGTCCGCGGCGTCGGCGGCGGCGCCCATCTCGGCGAGGATCGCGCGCATGTCCGCGACGTCGGCGGGGGAGGCGTGCCAGAGGGCGTCCTCGATGAGGAGCGGGTCGAGCGCGTCGCGGATGCGGATGGCCTCGGCGACCGACGTGCTGTCGGCGTCCAGGGACAGCATCGAGTTGCCGAGCCGCACCATCGGCGACTGCTCGGCGGCGAACAGCCCGCCGCCGGGGCCGGGCCGGACCGACACGAGCCCGCGCGCCTGGAGCAGCCGCAGCGCCTCGTTGAACGTGCTGACCGAGACCCCGCACAGCGCGCGCAGCTCGTTCTTCGTGCCGAGGCGCGCCCCGGGCTCGGCGGACCGGGCGAGGCCGGCGACGCGCTCCGCGGCCAGCTCCGCCCGCCCGGCGGCGGGGGCCTGGGGTTCAGCGGGCACGGAGTCCACCTCCCTTTAATTCAGCATGGACATTAGCAGGGGCCCGGCTTGACGTCCCGTCTCACCTGCGGGCATTATCGCCCTAATCATCATGACGAATTAGGAGGACGGGTGCGCGTCGGCAACCTCGCGGGTCGCTCGGTCGTGATCGTCGAAGAGCGCGCGGTGGACGTGGAGACGGCGAGCGGCGGCCGGTTCGGCCCCGATCCGCAGGCCGTCTACCAGGACTGGGACGCGTTCCGCGCCTGGGCGGCCACCGTCTCGGGGGAGGCGGGCGCCGCCTTCGACCAGGCGGACCTCGGCGCCCCGGTGCCCGAGCCGCGCCAGGTCTTCGCGATCGGCCTCAACTACCGCGACCACGCGGCCGAGTCGGGCTTCGACGTCCCGGACGGCCTGCCCCCGGTGTTCACCAAGTTCGCGACGAGCATCACCGGCCCGGTCACCGAGGTGGCCCTGCCGCCCGGCGGCAACACCGACTGGGAGGTCGAGCTGGTCGCGGTCATCGGACGGCGGGCGCGCGACGTCCCGGCGGCGGACGCGTGGGACCACATCGCGGGCCTGACCGTCGGCCAGGACATCTCCGAGCGGGTGTCCCAGCTCGCCGGGCCCGCGCCGCAGTTCAGCCTCGGCAAGTCGTTCCCCGGCTTCGCGCCGACCGGGCCGTGGGTCGTCACGCCGGACGAGTTCGCCGACCCCGACGACCTCGCGCTCGGCTCGGCGATCAACGGCGAGGACGTGCAGAAGGCCCGCACCCGGGAGCTGATCTTCTCCGTCCCGCTGCTGGTCGAGCGGCTGTCGGCGGTGCTGCCGCTGCTGCCCGGCGACCTCGTGTTCACCGGGACGCCCGCCGGGGTCGGCCTCGGCCGCTCCCCGCAGCGCTGGCTCGCGCCGGGCGACGAACTGGTCAGCCACGTCGAGGGCATCGGCGAGCTGCGCCAGCGCTTCGTCTGAGCCGGGGACGGGCGGCCGCCCGAATGCCGGACACTTCGGGCGATTCGGAAGCCGCTCGTTCTAGGCTGTGCGCCGTGACGGCAGAGCGGGTGGTGATCGACGGGCGCTTCGAGCTGCGCGGACGGCTCGGCAGCGGGGGCATGGGCACCGTGTGGCGCGCCTTCGACCTCGCGCTGGAGCGCGAGGTCGCCCTGAAGGAGGTGCGCCTCGCCGACGCCGAGCCGTCCCACCAGGACCCGGGCGTCGCGGCGATGATGCGCGAGCGCGTCATGCGGGAGGCGCGGGCCCTCGCCCGCCTCGACCACCCCAACGTGGTGACCATCCACCACATCGTGGACTCGCCGGACATGCCGCACCCGTGGCTGGTGATGGAGCTCGTCCGGGGGTCGTCGCTGCAGGACAGGCTCGCGTCCGGGCCGCTCACGCCCGGCGAGGGCGCCGTCGTCGGACGCGGGATCCTCGGCGCGCTGCGGGCCGCGCACGCGGCCGGGATCTGCCACCGCGACGTCAAGCCCGCGAACGTCCTGATGCGGACGGACGGCACGCCCGTCCTCACCGACTTCGGCATCGCGGTGCTGGAGGAGGCGTCCCGCGTCACCGCGACCGGCGGGCTCGTCGGCTCGCCGGAGTACATCGCGCCCGAGCGGCTGCACGGGACCGAGGGCGACCCCGCCTCCGACCTCTGGTCGCTCGGCCTGCTGCTGTACGTGGCGGTGGAGGGGCACAACCCGCTGCGCCGCCCGACCGCCGCCGCGACGCTCGCCGCCGTCATGACGGCGGCGATCCCGCCGCCGCAGCGCGCCGGGCGGCTCGCGCCGGTTCTCCAGGCGCTGCTGGTACGGGAACCGGCGGCGCGTCCTCCGGCGCAGCAGCTCGATCAGATGCTCGCCCAGGCCGCCGACGCCGTCACCACCGCGCCGGGCCCGGCGTTCCCGCCGCCGCCCGCCTTTCCCGCGCCGCCGCCGCCCGGCCCCGGCACCCACCCGAACGCCGCGCCGCCGCACGCCTCCCTGCCCCACGCCGCTCTGCCGTACTCCACCACGGGCGGGATGCGGCGACCGCGCCGCGACGGGGGGCGGTGGCTGGTCGGGATCGCCGCCGGGATCGCGCTGTCGGCCGTCGTGGCGCTCATCGCGACGCTGGTCGTCGTCGTCCCGAAGATCATGGACGCGAGCCGCGGCTCGGCGGCGGGCCCCGGCGGCCGGACGGCGGCGACGCCGACGACGACCGCGCGGGGAAGCGGGGGCGGCGGCGGAACGCGGGTCACGACGCTGCTGACGCCCGCCGCGATCCGCGACGTGATCAAGAAGTTCGAGGCGGCGTCGGGCAGCACGAAGTTCGCCGAGTTCTCCGTCTACCCGGACCGGGCGTCCGCCGACGCGCCCGTCGCCGGGCGCCGCTCCGCCTTCGACAACTACATCTACGAGAAGGGCGCGGACGCGGCGGTGCGGAGCCGTCCGAGCGTCGCCATCACGACCGGCGACGCCAAGGTCGACCTCAAGACCTTCAACTGGGAGGCGCTGCCGTCCCTGCTGAACCGCGCCGCCCGCACGCTGAAGGTGCCGAAGCCGACCAACCGGTACGTCATCGTGCGCGCCGCCTGGACGTTCAACGGCGACGCCCCCACCATGCTCGTCTACCTCACCGACGACTACGGCGGCGGCTACCTCGCCGTGAACCTGAAGGGGAAGGTCATCAGCACCGTCCCCGCCAACTCCTGACCGGGCGGGCTACCCCACCCGGCGCAGGACGAGCCGGACGGTCCCGTCCCGTTCCGTGGCCTCCTCGGCGAGGTGGAAGCCCTGGTCGGCGAGCGTCCGGGACGTCACGTGGTAGGCGTGCCTGGCGGTGACCCGCCCGACCCATCGCTCGTCGTACTTCCGCCGGTCGAACTGGCTGATCGTCGCGGTGAAGTGCCCGTCCGGGCCGCGCCGGAAGCCGATGTCGTTGGACAGGCGGCCGATGTGCCGCCGCCGGACGATCACGTGCGCGGCCTCCGCGCGCCGGTCGCCCCGGTAGCCGTACAGCGGCCGCGGCTCGTCGTGGACCTCGACGTCGCCGAACCCGACGTCGGCGAGCGCGGCGCGCAGCGCCTCGACGTCGGTGATGCGCGTGGCCATCGTGGTGAAGTGGGACATGCCGTCCTTCCTCCTCAGGGATTGAGCGGGTCGAGGGGCTCCAGCGGGACGACGAACCGCCGCTCCGCCTCGACCGCCTCGGCGAACGACGCGGACTGCGCGCGGCCCTCGCGGAGCCAGCCGCGCAGCGCGGCGATCGTCTCCCGCTGGGACACCGACAGCGGCACCTGCCGGTCGAGCGCGGCGACGACGTCGTCGGTGCGGAACTCGCGGTCCTGGTTGAAGCCGACGTACATCGCGTCCACGATGGCCTGCTCGATCTCCGCGCCGACGTAGCCCTCGGCGCGCCTCGCCATCAGGGGGACGTCGTAGTCGCTCGGCAGCCGGTTGCGTTTGCGCAGGTGGACGGCCAGGATCTCGGCGCGCTCCTCGGGCGTCGGCAGGTCCAGGAAGAAGATCTCGTCGAACCGCCCCTTGCGCAGCACCTCCGGCGGCAGGCTGCCGACGTCGTTGGCGGTGCCGACGACGAAGCACGGCGTGGTCTTCTCCTGCATCCAGGTGAGGATCGTCCCGAAGACGCGGGTGCTGGTGCCGGAGTCGCCGCCGCCGTGCGCGAGCGCCTTCTCCATCTCGTCGATCCACACCACGCACGGCGCGACCGTCTCGGCGAGGCGCAGCGCCTGCCGGGTCCGCTCCTCCGCCTCCCCGACGAGCGAGCCGAACAGGGCGCCGACGTCGAGCCGCAGCAGCGGCAGCCGCCACAGCCCGCCGATCATCTTCGCGGTCAGGCTCTTGCCGGTGCCGGGGATGCCGATCAGCGCGATGCCCTTCGGCGCGGGCAGCCCGTAGTCGCGCGCCTCCTGCGTGAACGCGCGCTCGCGGAGCCGCAGCCACTCCTTCAGGACGTCGAGGCCGCCCACGTCGTCCGGCGTCTCGTGGACGGGGTGGAACTCCAGCGCCTCGCTCGCCCGGATGACCTCCTTCTTCTCCCGGACGACGGCCTCGATGTGCCGGTCGTCCAGCGCGTTGTCCCGGACGATCGCCTTGGCGTACGCGCGGCGCGCCTGCGCGGCCGTCATCCCGAGCGCGGCCTGCCCGAGCTTCTCCTGCCCCGCCCGCGTCAGGTCGACCTTGACGCCGGGCGTCTTCGTCAGCGCGGTCAGGACCTCGTCGAGCTGCCCGGCGTCGGGCAGCGGCAGTTCCAGGACGACGGCCTCGTCCCTCAGCTCCTCGGGGACGACCCGCGTCGGCGCCGTCACGATCACCGACTTGCGGGTGTAGCGGAGGCGCTGCACCGCGCTGCGCAGCTTCCGCTTCACCTGCGTGTTCGTCCAGCAGTCGTGGAAGTCCTTGAGGACGAACGTCACGTCGCCGTCCATCTTCTCCACCTGCTCGATGACGGTGAGCGGGTCCCGCGCCGCCGGAAGCGCCCCGGACGAGTTGGACGAGCCGGACGAGCCCGATGTCAGGGCCTCGAAGCCGTCCGCGACGTCCCAGGCGAGGCACGGGCGGCCGCCGCGCGCGCACACGTCGGCGACGGCGCGCAGCGCCCGCTCCTCCTCCACGGTGACGACCACGACCAGCGTGTACCTGGCGCGCAGGAAGAGGTCGAGCTCCGCGTCGAATCCCGTGCCGCCGTTCATCCGGCTAGCCCCTTTCACGGTCGATCTCGATGTCGGCGGGCCCGGCCGCCGCGCTCTCGTCGGCCAGCTCCACGTCGTGGCGGTGCCGCCACTCGGCGAGCGCGGCGACCAACCGCGCCCAGGCGCGCTCGTCCGGCGACCGGTCCCGGCACGCCTCGACCAGGCGCGTCGCGGCGGACGGGGCGAGCCGCGCCGCCGGGACGCGGCACGCGTCGGCCAGGTCCGGGTGCCAGAGCTTCCACAGCCGCAGCCCGCCCCGCGCGTCGCCGCCCGCCAGCAGCCCGCCGTCGGGCGACACCGCGAGGCAGGTCACGCGGGCGCCGGGCTCGGCGCGGACGGCGAGCGGCGCGCCGTCCGGCAGCCGCCACAGCCGGACCGTCCCGTCCTGGCCGCCGCTCGCGAGGATCCGGCCGTCCGGGGTGACGGCGAGGTGCGTCACCCGGCCCTCGTGCCCGGTCAGCTCGCCCGCCGCCGCGCCGTCCGGCAGCCGCCACAGGCGCACCGTCCCGTCCTTGCCCGCGCTGGCGAGCAGCCCGCCGTCCGGTGCGACCGCGAGGGCGGTCACGCGTCCGGAATGGCCGAACGCCGTGCCGGTCTGCTCGCCGTCCGACAACCGCCACAGCCGGATGTCGCCCCTGTCGTCGCCGCTCGCGAGGAGCGTCCCGTCCGGGGTGGCGGCGACGCAGCGGACCGGGGCGGGATGGCCGTGCAGGGGGGCGACCGCCGACTCGCCGGTGTCCAGGTCGTAGACGCGGATGGCGCCGCTCCATTCGGCGCTGACGGCGCGGCCGTTCACCAGGGCGACCGCGTCGTGGTCGTTCGCGCTCCCGCGCCGGGCGGCCCACCGCTCGCTCCAGGCCGGGCCGTAGGCCCGCAGCCACGCGCCCGCGGCGAGCAGTAGCCCGCCGTCCGGAGTCGCGAGCAGCGTGCTGGACTTCGCGGTGTGCCCCGGGACGGGCAGCGTCGTGACCGGGTCGCCGGACGGCAGCCGCCACACGGTCACCCGGTCCATGCAGCCCGCCGCCAGCCGGGTCCCGCCCGGGAGGATCGCGAGGTCGAACCAGTTGCCGTGGACGAGGGCCTCGATGTGGTCGCCCGACGGCAGGTCCCAGAGCCGGACGCCGTCGCCCTTGCCCGCGCTGACGAGCATCCCGCCGTCCGGGGTCACGGCGAGCCGCTCGACCCGCCCCGGGTAGCCGTCGAGGACCGTCGGCGCGTCGGCGAACCCCTTCTCCGGCTCCCCGAAGCACTGCCCGGCGAGGGCGGTGAGCCTGCGGTAGCCGGGCCGCTCCGCCGCGTCCGGGGGCCGCCACCGCTGCTCGGCGAGGATGCGGAGCATCCACGCCGCCCACGGCGCGGGCGCCTCCTGCGCCAGCCGCCACAGCCCCGGCCACCGCCGCTTCGCGGTCAGCGTCTCGACCGCCGCCTCCCACTCCCGCGCCGACACGGCGGCGAGCCGCTCCGCGCCGCGCGCCTCGACGACCGCGTCCACCCACTCGACCCGCGCCGACGCGCGGGCCCGGTCGGCGAGGCGGGCGCGGAGCCCGTCGTCGGCGGCGGCGTGGGCGGCGGCCAGCATGGACCCGTCGAAGTCCAGCTCGGCGTAGCCGCGGTAGTCGCCGGTCATGAACAGCAGCAGCGCCTGGCTCGCCGGGTCCGAGTGCCGGTAGCCCGCCGCGCGGACCAGCGTCGCGAGCCGGTCGTCGCCGTCGGCGATCATGACATCGCAGACGGCGTCGACGCACGTGCGGTCGGCCAGGCCGGTGAGCGCCCGCTCGGCGACGGCGGCGGTGCGCCGGTCCGGCCCGGACGCGAGCGCGAGCGCCAGCGCCCGGACCGCCCCCGGCGACCGGTCGGCGGCCAGCCGCCGCGCCGCCCGGCGCCGCCCCCACCGCCCGGCCCCGGCCAGCCTGGCGGCCAGGCCGTCCAGCTCGTCGTCCGTCATCCGCCCTCCACTTCGATGTCGGACGCGTCCGGCGCCGCCGCGGCCAGCTCGATGTCGTGCCGGTGGCGCCACTCGACGAGCGCGGCGACCAGCAGCGCCCACGGCCGGTCGCGGTCGTCGCCGACGAGGTCCGGCAGCCGCCCGGCCGCCGCCTTGTCCAGCTCGTCCACCGGGGTGCCGAGCGGCGCCCGCAGCGCCGGATGGCGCAGCCGCCACAGCCGGACGAACCGCTCCCCGGCCGCGCTGATCAGCAGCGTCCCGGCGGGCGTGAACGCCAGCTTCCCGACCTCCTTCGGGTGCGCGGCCCACGCCCCGGCCGCCGCGCCGTCCGGCAGCCGCCAGAGCCGGATCCGGCCGCGGTCGTCCCCGCCGGCCAGCAGCCCGCCGTCCGCGCTGACCGCCAGCGCGGTGACGGCCCGGCCGCGCCCGGTGAGCCGGGCGGCGGGCGCGCCGGACGGCAGCCGCCACAGCCGGACCGATCCGGCGTGGTCGGCGGTGGCCAGCAGCCGCCCGTCGGGCGACATCGCGAGCGCCGACACCGCCGCCGCGTGGCCGGTGAGCCGCGCGGCGGGCTCCCCGGACGGCAGCCGCCACACCTGGACGGTCCCGTCCCACCCGGAGGCGGCGAGCAGGTCGCCGCGCGGGGACACCGCCATGGTCACGACGTCGTCGTCGTGGTACTCCAGGGCCGTGACCGGGCGCTCCGAATCCGGGCTCCACAGCCGCACCGCGCCGCCGCCGTCGTGGGTGGCGATGAGCCCGCCGCCGGTCCCGGCGGCGGCGATGGGGGGATACCCCGTGCTGCCGCACCGCCGTTCGCGGGCGGGAGCGCCGAACGGACGCCGCCAGACGAGCGGCCCGCCGCGTGCCGCGGTCGCGAGGAACCGCCCGTCCGGCGCCACCGCGAGCTGGACGCCGAACGCCGGAAGGACCTCCGAGCCGCTCTCGCGCCGCAGCTCCGCCGGGTCCGCCGGCCGCCGCGCGGGCAGGTCCCACAGCCGCACGGAGTCGCCGTCGCAGCTCGCGAGCAGGCTCCCGTCCGGGAAGACCGCGAGGTCGCAGACCGCGCCGGGATGGTCGAGCGTCCCGGCGGGCGCGCCGGACGGCAGGTGCCACAGCCGCACGCCGCGGCCCTCGCCGCCGGTCGCGAGCAGGCTCCCGTCCGGGGTGACGGCGAGCGCCGGGTACGCCGAGGCGGGCGTGTCGAACGCGTCCAGCGCCACCGACTCGCCGGTGGCGATCCCGGTCGGGACGCCCTCGGGGCAGGACCGCGCGAGGGCGGCGAACTCCTCGAACGCGGCCGCCTCGGCGGGACGGCGGCCCCGGTCGGCCAGCTCGCGCAGGATGCGGGCGCTCCACGGCGGCGGCGTCCGCGTGACCAGCCGCCACAGGTCGTCCCACCGGCCGGACGCGACGAGGATCCCGATCGCGGCGTCCCACTCCGCGCCGGTCATCGCGCGGGTCGGCGCACCGGCCCCGCGCGGGCCCGTGCCGAGGCCCGTCCACTCGACCCGCGCGGACTCGCGGGCGCGGGCCGCCAGCCGCGCCCGCAGGCCCTCGCCCGCGACGGCCCGCGCCGCCGCGAGCAGCGCGCCGTCGACGTCGAGTTCGGCGTACTCGTCGAACCGTCCGGTGAGGAACAGCACCAGCGCGCGCCGCTCCGGACGGGACGGCAGGTACCCCGCCCGCAGCACCAGCGCCGTCAGCTCCTCGCCGCCGTCCTCGATCAGGACGTCGCACACCGCGTCGATGCCCGCCTGGCCGCCCGGGTCCGCGAGCGCGGCCCCGGCGATCCCGCGGACCCGCGCGTCCGGGTCGGCGGCGAGCCGCGCCAGCCGCGCCGCCGCGTCCGGTGTGCGCGCGGACGCCAGCAGCCGCGCCCGTCTCCGCCGCCGCCACCGGACGGATCCCGGCACGCTCATCCGTCCCGGCCCGGGGGGTCGATGCCGGTGACCGTCAGCGTGCCGTCCGCGCGGATGATCACCTCGGCGTCCGGGACGGCGTCGAGGTCGGCCTCGGTGTACCGGTCGGTGAACAGGTGCACGGTCTTGTTGGACGACCCGCGCAGCCCCCGCCCGAGCCGCCGGTCCCGCCGGTACCGCCCGGCGAGCAGGACGTCCACCCGCTCGCGCAGCGCCGCCGCGCCCGGCATCCGGACGATCTCGTCCCACCCGTACCCGGTGAGCACCAGCACCGACAGCGACGTCTCCGCCCGGATCCGGGCCAGCAGCCGCAGCAGCGGGCGGAACTGCTGGAGCGGCTCGCCGCCGCTGATCGTCACGCCCTCGATCCGTCCGCCGAGGACGGCGATGCACGCGAACAACTCGTCCACGCCGACCTCGCGGCCGAGGCGCCCGTGCGTCTCGGGGTTGAAGCAGCCGGGGCAGGCGAGCGTGCAGCCCTGCAGCCACACCACCGCGCGCACGCCCGGCCCGTTCGCCTCGCTGAACGGCTCGAACGCGTGCACCCGCAGGGGGCGCGGCGGGCCGGGAGGCCGGGTCATGCGCCGGGCCTCCGCCGGAGCCGGTCGTCCGCCCGCCGCTCCAGCACCTCCCGCGCCTCGGCGGTCAGCTCCCGCTCGACCACCTCGCCGCCGAGCGCCGCCTCCAGCCCGCCGGTCAGATCGAGGCAGCCCGCCCCGGTCACGCCCCGGACCTCGATCCGGGTCGTCCCGTCCGGGGCTATGGTCACCTCGACCTCGTGGAGATCCATGCTCGCTCCTCACGTCAGCTTCACGACCGGGTGGTCCCGGTGCGTCACCCGGCCGGTGACCAGGTCGCGGGCGGTCAGCAGCAGCCGCTTGTTGCCGTCGACGCCGAACTCCATGCGGAACCGCGCCTGCCCGGCCGTCGCGGGCGGGTCGGCCTCCAGGAACATCGGGTTGCCCTCGTTGATCCAGAAGCGGTTGCGGCCGTCCTCCTCGTCCGGGGACAGGGCGCGGACCCGCCACGCGCCGGACGGGTCGCACACGAGCTCGGTGTCCGCGCCGCCGCCGCGCCGCCCGCCCAGCTCGTAGATCGCGATGCCGAGCTCGCGCTGCCCGTCGCCGGTGGCGCGGACGGTCATCGTGTCGACCGGCTCCGCCGTCGGGTACGCGGTGCCCGCCCGCACGCACACGCGGTACTCGTAGCGCCCCGACTCCCGGTCGAACCACCGGACCGCGTAGTCGTGCTGGACGTGGTCGTGGAAGCCCGCGCCCGCGGCGTAGGCGGCGGCGCCGCGCGCGACGGCGTCCAGCGGGCGGTCGCTGAGCACCCGGTCCCGCCCGAAGATCCGCTCCAGCGTGCGGCGCACGGACGGGATCAGGCTGCTGCCGCCGACCATCAGCACGGCGGCGAGGTCGTTCTCGTCGTAGCCGCGCCCGGCCGCCGCCCGCAGCGCGCGGCGCACCACCCGGTCGACGCGGGCGAACAGCTCGCGCCGGTCGAGCAGCTCCTCGAAGCCGACCGTCCGCCCGCCGTCGCCGCCGGACCGGACGAGGTCGATGCCGAGCACCGTCCCCGTCGCCGGGTTCACGACGCTGACCTCGGCGTGGTCGCGCGCCGGGTCGGAGAGCGCCTCCTTGGCCCGCTCGCACTCCACCAGCAGGGCGCGGCTGACCCGGCGCACCTCGCCCGCGCTGTCGTCGCGGCCGTTGCGGGCCAGCAGCTCCTCGAAGATCCACTGGTCGACGGTGGCGCCGCCGATGTCGTCGCCCGCCTTGCCGAGCACCCGGCACGCGCGGCCGGTCCCGGTGTGATCGTCGTCGTCCTGCACCCGGACCACCGCGGCCTGCACGGTGCCGCCGCCGAAGTCGAACACCAGGTAGACATTGCCGGGACGCAGGTGCGCCCCGTACCCGAGCGCCGCCGCGGACGGCTCGTCCAGCAGCCGGAACCGGGGCAGCCCGGCCGCCTCCGCCGCCTCGGCGAGCCAGTCCTCGTAGTGCTCGAACGACTCGACCGGCGCGGTCAGCGCGACCTCCTCGCCCGCGGCCGCCGCCTCCAGCGCCGCCGACCCGAGCACGGCCGCCAGGTAGTCCCGCCCGGCGGCGAAGTGCGACAGCCGCCGCCCGCCCGCGGCCATCCGCACCGGGCTGCGGTTCGCGATGTAGCGCTTCATCCAGCGGAAGGTGCCCGCCGCGTCGTACAGGTTCGCCGCGAGGACCTGGTCGCCGACGAGCCGCCGCCCGCCCTCCGCGTAGTGGATCACCGACGGCACCACCGGGACCGGCTCGCCGCCGCCGTTGCCGCCTCCGAAGTAGCGTCCGTAGTCCGGAATGTGGAGCGTGGTCGCCTGCCCGGTCGCCTCGTCCCAGGCGGCCACGACCGTGTTGCTCGTCCCGAAGTCGATCCCCAGCCGACCCGCCATCAGCCGCCCTCCTCCTCGACGCCCGCCTTCCGTACGACCCGGCCCCGGCAGGCCAGGCCGGGGACCCGCACCACGACGGGACGCCCCGCCCGCCCCGTCCCCGCCGCGTCGCTCAGCGGGTCGTCGCTCAGCGGGTCGTGCCGGGACGGGTCGAACGGCTCGACCGCGCCGGGCTCGCCGACCGCGTCCACGCCGATCTCCCGGAGCCCGCGCACGAGCCGCGTCCCGACGTCGAGGACGTCCTCGACGCCCACCCGCGCGGCCCCGGTCCGGTGCAGGTGGGCCTGCGTCATGAACTGCACGAGCGGCGTCCCGATCGCCGCGGCGAGCCGTTCGAGGTCGGCCTGCGCGCGCCGCTCGGCGCCGCGCGCGGCGGCGTCGCGGGCGCGGGCCAGCTCGGCCCGCGCCCGCTCCGCCGCCCGGTCCCGCTCCGCCAGGTCGAGCCGGGCCCCGCGCAGCTCGCGCCGCAGCCGCAGCACGTCGTCCGCGGACGCGTCCCGCCGCCGCCCCGGCAGACGGCCGAGCAGGCGGCCGAGCGCGCGGCCGAGCAGGCGGGGCGCGCGCCCGCCGGACATGCCGTCATCGCCGTGTTCGTCGGTCACGGCGTGATTACACTCCCGTCACACCGGGACCGGTCCCGGTGCGGTGTCCCCGATCATCGTCCCCGGACGGACGGCGGAGGAGGCGACGGCGGTGGAGCCGCTTCAGCGCGCGGTGGCGCCGCTGCGCCGTGCCGACCCGGCGCGCGTCGGCCCGTACCGGCTGCTCGGCCGGCTCGGCGCGGGCGGCATGGGCGTCGTGTACCTCGGCCGGTCCGGCGGCGGCCGCGCGGTCGCGGTCAAGGTGATCCAGCGGCGGTTCGCGGACGAGCCCCGCTTCGTCGCCCGGTTCCGCCGCGAGGTGACCGCCGCGCGCAGGGTGACCGGCGTGTTCACCGCCCCCGTCCTGGACGCCGACCCGGACGCCGCCACCCCCTGGCTCGCCACCGCCTACCTGCCCGGCCTGTCGCTGCGCGAGGCCGTGGCGCGGTTCGGCCCGCTGCCGCCGGACGCCGTCCGCCCGCTGGCCGCCGGGCTGGCCGAGGCGCTCGCCGACATCCACCGCGCGGGCGTCGTGCACCGCGACCTGAAGCCGGGCAACGTGATGCTGACCGCGGGCGGCCCGCGGGTGATCGACTTCGGCATCGCGCGGCCGGCGGACGCGACGTCCATCACCCGCGTGAACGCGCCCGTCGGCACGCCCGGCTTCATGGCGCCCGAGCAGATCGACGGCGCCCCGGCCGGACCGGCGGCCGACGTCTTCGCGCTCGGCGCGACGCTCGCCTACGCCGCGACCGGGCGGGAGCCGTTCGGCGACGGGGCGCCCGAGGCCCGCGACCTCCGCGCGCTGCGCGGCCGCGCGGACCTCGCCGGGATCACCGCGCCGTGGCTGCGCGACCTGGTCGCGGCGTGCCTGGCGGTCGAGCCGGAGCGGCGGCCCTCCACGGCGGACGTGCTCGAACGGCTCGGCCCGCCGCCGGCGGACGCGCCGTCTCTGCTTGCCACCGGCTGGCTCCCGGCGCCGGTCGCCGAGGAGATCGACCGCCGCACGGCGCTGCTCCCGCCCGAGGAGCCGGCGACCGAGGACCCCGAGGTCAGGTTCGCCTCCACCGCCGAGCCGGACGCCGCCGGGCCCGCGACCGTCGCGGACGCGCCACCGCCGCCCCCTCCGGACCTCGGCCGCCGGACGCTCCTCGCCGGAGCGGGCGCGGCCGTCCTCACCGCGGGCGGCCTCGGCACGTTCGCCTGGCGCCGGACGCGCCACCGCCCGCGGGCGCGCGGCGGGGACGGTCCGGCCGCGCGCCCGCCCGCGGCCCCGCAGGGACCCCCGCCCGACGGCGCCGCGCGCTGGACGCGCCGCGTCAGCAAGCGGGGCCACCCGCCCGAGCTCGCCGCCGCGCCGGGAGTGCTCCTCGCGAACGGGGACGACGGCAACGAGATCGTCCACGCGCTGGACCCGCGCACCGGGCGGTTCCGCTGGACGCGCGCCGGGGGCTACGCCGCCGCGCCGTACGGCGGCGTCACCTACCTGGCGCTCGCCGAGGGCCGGGAGATCGCGGCGGTCCGCTCCGCCACCGGCCGGACGCTGTGGACGCGCTCGCTCGACTTCACCGAGTCCGGTCCCGGCGAGGCGATCGCGGTCACGGACCCGGTCGTCGCGTTCGGCACCGAGCAGGTCACCGCGCTGGACCTGCGGACGGGACGCCGCCGCTGGACGGCGAAGGTGCCCGCCCGCTACGGCATCTCCGGCGCGGACGGCCTGGTCCTCGCCATGGTCGCCGAGTCCCTGACCGCCATCGACGCGCGGACCGGCGAGACCAGGTGGCGGCACCCGATGGACTACGGCGACTACCAGGTCGCCTCGGACGGCCACGTCTTCGCCGTCGACCGGTTCGGGACGCTGCACGCCGTCCGCGCCGACACCGGCGCGCTCGCCTGGCGGCGGCCGGGCGTCGCCGGATGGGGGAGCCAGGCGGGCGGCGGCCGCTGCTACGTCGAGGGCCGCGACGGCGAGGTGCTCGCCCTGGACGCCGCGACCGGCAGGCAGCTCTGGTCGCGGCCCCTGCTCGCCCGGCTGACCGACGACCCGCGCCGCCAGGCGACCGCGCTCCGCCTCTCCGGCGGCGCCCTCTACGCCATGTGCGGCGACGGCGTCCTCTACGGGCTGAGCGCGGCGGACGGCCGCGTCGCCTGGACGTACGCGAGCCCCGACCCCGACTTCGTCCAGCCCGCGAGCGCGGACGGGCTGGTCTTCATCGGCTCCGGCGACGGCGGCGTCCGCGCCGTCGCGCCGCCGACCGTCCCGCCGCGCCCGAACGGAGGCCCGCGTGCGACCCCTTGAGCCCGACGACCCGCGCTCGGTCGAGACCGGAGGGCGCCGGTACCGCGTCCTCGCCCGCGTCGGATCCGGCGGGATGGGCGTGGTCTACCTCGGCCGCTCCGCCGCCGGCCGCGCCGTCGCGATCAAGACGGTGCACCCGGAGTTCGCCGCCGACCCCGAGTTCCGGGACCGGTTCGAGCGCGAGGCCGCCGTCGCCCGGACGGTCGGCGGCGGCTTCACCGCGGCCGTCCTCGACGCCGACCCGCATGCCGACGTCCCGTGGCTCGTGACCGAGTTCCTGCCGTCGGTGTCGGTGCGGGACGCGGTCCACTCGTCCGGCCCGCTCCCGGCGGACGCGGTGTGGGACCTCGCCGCCGGGGTCGCGGAGGCGCTCGTGTCGATCCACGGCGCGGGCGTCGTGCACCGGGACCTGAAACCGGCCAACGTCCTGCTCACCGCGGACGGGCCGCGCGTCATCGACTTCGGCGTCGCGCGGGCCGTGGAGGCGTCGTCGGTGTCGCGGCCCGGCGCCCGCGCGGGCTCGGCCGGGTTCATGTCGCCGGAGCAGGCGGCGGGGGAGGCGATCGGCCCGGCGAGCGACGTCTTCTCGTTCGGCTCGACGCTGGCGTTCGCCGCCAATGGGCGCGAGCCGTTCGGCGACGGCCCGTGGCAGGCGAAGCTGCTGCGCGTCCAGTCCGAGCCGCCGAGGCTGGACGGGATCGCCGACCCGGACCTGCGCGCGCTGATCGAGGCGTGCACGGCGCGCGACCCGGCGGCGCGGCCGACCGCGCCGGACCTGGCCGAGCGGCTCGCCGGACGGCGGGACGGCCCCGCCGCGCCGCCCCCGCCCGTCGCGGCCGAGATCGCCCGGCGGCGGGCGGCGGCCGAGAACCCGCCGCCCCCGCGGCCCTCGCTCGAACCGCCCGCGGACCCCGCGCCGGTCCGGGCCGGACGGCGGCGGCACGCGGGCGTGCTGGTCGGGGTCGCGAGCGCCGCCGCGCTCGTCGTCACCGCCGGGGGCCCGGCCGCCCTCTGGTACGCGACGCGGGACACCGGCCCCGAGCCCGCCGCCTCGGCCTCGCCCACGCCGAGCGCGTCGGCGGCCGTCGCGTCCTCGCCTCCGCCGTCCTCGGCGGTGACGCGCGGCGACATCGTCTTCACCATCGAGGGCGACGGCACGCTCCGCACGCTGACCTACATGGTCGACGGGAAGAGCACGATGCTGAGGAACGTGAAGCTGCCGTGGAAGAAGTCGGTCCCGATCCCGGCGACGCCACCGCGCATCTCGTGGAAGCTGACGTACCGCGCGCCGTCCGGCGGGGCGTCCCACACCGTCGTCGTGGACGGGCAGCCGATGGGAAGCGGCCAGGGCAGCGCGGGCACGACCATGCGCGCCGAAGGCGTCTACTGACCCCCCGCGACCGATCCGCCCGGCCCCTGCCACACCGAGGGCGGGACCCCTCCCGCGCCCGGGGGTTACGCTGAGCGCGGACGCGCGTGCGGAGCGGACGCGCGGGCACGACGCGCGGAGAGGACGGGTCGCATGCCGACGACGACACGCAAGCCGCCGGGCAAGGTCGACATCCTGCCGAAGGGCATGGGGAGCCTCGCCACCGGCCTGCCTCCGGCCGAGCCCGGCACGCTGTTCGTCCGGGGGACGAACGGCGGGATGCG
Organism: Actinomadura chibensis NBRC 106107; assembly: GCF_001552135.1. Classification (GTDB taxonomy): domain Bacteria; phylum Actinomycetota; class Actinomycetes; order Streptosporangiales; family Streptosporangiaceae; genus Spirillospora; species Spirillospora chibensis. The sequence goes on from NZ_BCQP01000051.1 coordinate 43,879, forward strand.
GGTGTCCCCGGACTCCCGCTTCACCGTCGTGTTCGGACGCTGCGAGCCCGACGTCCACGTCTGCGTCGGCGGCGACGACAAGCGCGTCAGCCGCCGCCACGGCGTCATCACCCGCGAGCACTCGCGGTGGGTGCTGTACAACGAGGGCAAGCTCGCGATCCGCTTCCCCGGGGCGCGGCTCGTGCTCGGCGGGCACCGGGCGGAGCTGCCGGTCACCTACCTGCCGCTGTTCATCGTCGCGCCCGGGCAGGAGCACCTGCTCGAAGTGCGCATCGCCGCCGGGGCGGCGGGGTCCGGCCCGGCCGACGTGCACGAGGTCGAGACCTACGACCCGCAGCGCAACCCGGAGGAGGAGCACGGCGGCAACCCGTGGTACCTGACCGAGCAGGAGAGGCTCGTCCTGGTCTGCCTCGCCCAGCGCTACCTGCGGCAGGAGCCGTGGCCGCAACCGCTCACCTGGGCGCAGGTCGCCGACGAGCTCGCCCGGCTCCGCCCCGGGGAGAAGTGGAACGACAAGCGGGCCGCGCGCGTCGTCACCGCCGTCCGGATGCGGCTCAGCCCGTACGTCGGCGGCCTCCGCGAGGAGGAGATCCCGCCGCCGATCGGCAACGCGCTCAACCACAACCTGATCAACGTGCTGCTCGTCCACACGATGCTCCGCACGTCCCACCTGGAGGCCATCGGCGGGTAGGCGGGCGGCCGGGTCACGCGGGGAGCTGGGCGGCGGCCGCGTCGGCGAGGGTCGTCGCCATCGCGCACAGCTCCTTCACCGGCGGCTCGCCCCGCGCGACGAGGTACAGCAGCTCCACCGCCTCCTCGCCGTGCTGGTCGGAGTAGCTCCGGTGCACGACGCGGACCACGCACGTCCCGTCCCCGTCGCCCTTCGGCTGGACGAACGCGGGCCGCCCCCGCAGCCGGGTCGGGTTCCCGTCGTCGGCGGCGGTGGGCGGCTGGCCGCGGTCGAAGAGCAGGTGGACGTCGATGTCGCGGGTGGTGCTCCGCCACTCGCAGCCCCAGCCGCCGAAGCCGACGTCCGGCTCCGCCGCGTTGATGCCGGGGACGATGTCGAGCGCCCCCGGCCCGATCATCGCGCAGGCGTTCCGGTGCGCCAGCGACCGCGCCGGGAACGGCGGCGACCGCCGCGCGAGCGGCCCCCGGTTCAGCGCCGCGGCGGCGCGGACGGCGGCGGTCTCGGCGATGGGGCAGAGCGGGACGGGGCCGCCGTCGGTCTGGTGCGCGTCGACCAGGATGGTGGCGCCGGCGTCCGGCGGCGGCAGGACGAGGATCCGGCCGCAGGAGTCGTCCTCGGCGCGGTCGTCGACGACGCGGACGCGCCCGATCGCGCGCGCCGGTCCGGCCGTCTCCGGCCCGCCGCCGGTGTTCAGGTCGAACTTGACGTCGACCTCGCCGCCGCGCCCGGTGGACACGAGGACGTCGCACCGGTCGAAGTTGCCGTAGTCGGTGTCGAGCTCCGTCTCCCCGTACCGGCGGAGCGCGGGCGGGTCGGTCAGCGCGCACGGGTCGGCGGTGCGCGGGTCGCCGATCAGCGACACCGGCCTCGGCTTCGGCTTCGCCGGGGCCGTGCCGCCGGACGACGGGAGCACGATCGCGAGCACCGCCCCCAGCGCGACGGCCGCGCCCGCCGCCGAGACGGCCACCGGGCGCCGCCGCGCGAACCCCACCGGACGGCGCCACGGGCGGCCGGCGCCGCGGTCGGTGGACGGCTCGTCCTCGGTCGGGGCGGCGTAGCCGGGGCGCTCGGGCTCGGCGGCCGCGCCCGCCACCTCGTCCAGCATCCGGCGCGCCTCGGCCGGGGCGGGCCGGTCGCCCGGCTCGGGCCGGAGCATCGCCGCGACCACCCCGGCCAGCGGCCCGAGGCCGGCGTCGCGCGCCGCCGGGTCGCCGGGCGGCCCGCCGGCGACCAGCGCCCGGACGGTCGCGCCGAGCGAGAACACGTCCGACGCCGGTTCGGGACGGCCGCGCACGACCTCGGGCGCGGCGTAGGCGGGCGTGTGGCTGACCGACCCGTTCCGCGTGATCGTCTCCCGGGCGCCGAACCGGTAGGCGGCGCCGAAGTCGGTGAGCTTGGCCGTCCCGTCCTCGGTGACGACGATGTTGCCCGGCTTGACGTCGCAGTGCACGATGCCCTCGGCGTGCAGGGCCGACAGCGCCGAGGCGATCTGCGCGCCGACGCGGGCCGCGCTCGCCGGCCGCATCGGGGGCCAGGCGTCCAGGCTGCCGCCGGGCACGTACTCAAGGACGAGCCACGACGTGTCCTCGTCGCCGGTCCGCACCCGGACGGCGTCGTACAGCGTGACCACGTGCGGATGGCTGAACCGCGCCAGCGCGCGCGCCTCCGACCGCAGCCGGTCGAACGCGCCGGGACTCTCCCCTAACTTGGCCCGCTTCAGCGCGACCCGGCGCCCGAGTTCCGGGTCCTCGGCGAGCCACACCTCACCCGTCCCCCCGCGAATGGGCCCCTTCGTCAGCCGGTACCGGCCGCCGACCTCCGCTCCCAGACGCACCGCGACTCCTTTCACCCGGCGACCCGCCCGGCGCCGCCCAGCGCCACGCGCGGCCCAACCTACTGCGTGACGGCGCGGACACACACCGTTCTTCGCGAATGGAATCGGCCGGTCGCGCGGGACGCGTGCCGAATCCCGCGAGGACCGCCTCCAGGATCGGCAGCGCGCGGCCCGCCCTTTTCGCGCGGATGACCAGGTCCCAGGCGGGTTCGAATTTCTTCCAGCCCCCGGCGTAGGCGGCGTGCCTGGCCTTTCCGCGCAGCGTCGGCTTGGTGGCGGCGCCGCGCAGGATCGACCCCCACCGGTAGAAGTCGCGGTAGGCGCGCCGGTAGCCGTCCTCCAGCTGCTGAGGGGTCATCTTCGCGGGCTCGAAGACGACCGTCCGGGTGTCGTAGCCGGACCAGTCGGAATGGAGGAGGCGGCCCGCCTTCGCCATGCGGTCGTAGAGCCGCGTGCCGGGATAGGGCGTGAGGATGTGGAAGGTGGCCGTCTCGATTCCCCGGCCGACCGCCCATTCGACGGTGCGGTCGAAGACGCCGGGGTCGTCCTCGTCCATCCCGAAGACGAAGCTGCCGTTCACCATAACGCCGTTATCGTGCAGCCGGCGGACGACGGCGTCGTAGTCGCGGTCGATGTTCTGCCATTTCCGCTGCTCCGTCAGATTGGCGGCGTTGACCGTCTCGAAACCGACGAACAAACTGCGTAGCCCCGATTCGACGGCCTTTTCGAGGAGGCCGGGGCGCAGCACCGCCTGCACCGTTCCCGCGGCCTGCCAGAGCCGTCCCATGCCGCGCATCCCGTCGAACAGCGCGGACGCGAACCTGGCGTTGCCGAACAGGTGGTCGTCGAGGAAGTACAGGTGGCGTCCGGGCAGCCGGTCGATCTCGGCGAGCGCGGCGTCGACGGTCTGCGTGTAGAACGACTTCCCGCCCTCGAAGAACGCCTCCTTGTAGCAGAAGTCGCACACGTGCGGGCAGCCGCGCGACACGACGATCGAGTTCGGCACGAGGTAGCGCTCGCGGGCGATCAGGTCGCGGCGGATCGGCGGCAGCGCGGCGAGCGTCCGCTCCGCCGACTCGTACCGCGGCGCCGGGTTCCCGGCGCGGAAGTCGGCGAGGAACCGCGGCCAGGTGTCCTCGCCGGGGCCGAGGAACACCGTGTCGGCGTGCGCGGACGCCTCGTTCGGGAGCGAGGTGACGTGCAGTCCGCCGAGGCAGACGTAGGCGCCGCGGGCGCGGTAGAGGTCGGCGAGCTCGTAGGAGCGCCGCGCCGAGGTGATGTAGACCTGGATCACCACGAGGTCGGGCTCGTCGGAGGTGTCGACCCGCTGCACGTGCTCGTCGGTCAGCGTCACCTCGTCGTCCGGGTCGAGGTAGCCGGCGAGCGTGGCGAGGCCGAGCGGCGGGAACAGCGAATACTTGATCGGTCGGAAGAACGGCGAGGTCGCCTCGGTCAGGGCCGGAAGGATCATCTTCACGCGCATGCTCCATTGGACGCCGCCGAGCGCCCGCGCAGGCGTCCGTCCTGTGCGGATAGTGTGCGGATACCGTGTCGGTCGTCCGTAATTCAATCGTTCTAGAATGTCTTTGTGACCTACGGACTTCTGATCGTCGAAGACGATTTCGATATCGGTTCGGACTTGGTCGCCGTCCTGGGCGCGCACGGATACACCACGGCCCTGACCGCCAACGGGGTCAGGGCGGTCCAGCTGGTGCGGAGCGACCCGCCGCAGATCGTCCTCGTCGACCTCGGGCTGCCCGACATGGACGGGCTCGCGCTGTGCCGCCGGCTGCGCTCGCTGCGTCCCGAGCTGGCGATCCTCGTGGTGACCGCGCGGACCCGGGAGTTCGACGTCGTCATGGCCCTGGACGCGGGCGCCGACGACTACGTGACCAAGCCGTTCCGGATCGACGAGCTGCTGGCCCGGCTGCGCGCCCTGACGCGCCGCCGCAAGAGCCGCTTCGGCCCGGCCGTGGTGAGCGTCGGGGGCCTCAGCGTGAACCCGGCGGCGCGGCGGGTGCTGCTCGGCGGGCGCGAGGTCGGCCTGCGCCCCCGCGAGTTCGACCTGCTGCAGATGCTCGTGTCCCGCGCGGGCCAGGTGGTGTCGCGCGAGGAGCTGATGCGGGAGGTGTGGGGGACCGAGTGGCTCGGCGCGACGAAGACGCTCGACGTCCACGTGTGCGCGCTGCGCCGCAAGCTCGCGGCGTACGGGCACGACCCGCGGCGGATCACGACGCTGCGCAGGATCGGCTACCGCTACGAGGCCGAGGCGGCGGCGGAGCGGTGGTCGGCAGCAGGAGGGTGAACACGGCCGGGTCGGTCCGGCTGAGGTAGAGCCGCCCGCCCTCGGCCTGGGCGAGCGAGCGGGCGATCGACAGGCCGAGCCCGTGCGCCGAGCCGGAGCCCGTCATCGGGCGGCGCTCGAACACGTCGTCGCCGGGGCGCGGGCCGGGGCCCTCGTCCATCACGTCGATGGCGAGCGCCGGGTCGGAGTGGTAGGCGGTGACCGTGATCGTCCCGGCGCCGTGGGTCAGCGCGTTGTCGATCAGGACGTCGAGGATCTGCGTGACGGCGGCGGACGACGCGACGACCGGCGGCAGCGGCCGGTGCAGGTTGAGCGCGAGGCTCCGTCCCATGGCCTTCGCGTCGGGCTCGTGCCGGTCGCGGACCCGTTGCAGGACGCGGACGGCGTCGAGGTTCTCGCGGTCGTCCTCGTCCCGCGCGAGCCGCAGCATCTCCTCGACGGTGTCGACGAGGGCCCAGCCGCGGCCGATCGCCGTCCGGATCGCGGTGTGCGGGTCGTCGTCCGGACGGTGCAGCCCCGCTTCGAGCCCGAGCAGCAGGCGGGTCAGCGGCGTCCTGAGCTGGTGCGCGACGTCGGTGCTGAACGCGCGCTCCCGGGCGACGGCCTCGTCCAGCCGCCGCAAAGCCTGGGCGAGCTGCTCGACGGGGCGCTGGGCGCGCCCGGCGATCCGGCGGGCCGCGACGGCGGCGAGCGCGAGCAGGGCGAGCGCGGCGAGCGCCGTCGCGGCCCAGGCCCGCTCGGTGCGGTGCCGGATCAGCGTGCCGGGCACGCCGACGCGGACGACGGTCATCGTCCCGCGCGGGTGCACGAGCGGCGCGGTGGCGGTGAGCTGGCCGTCCTCGAACGCGTCGTGGATGTGCCCGTCGCCCGCGCTCGCCGCGGCCGCCGAGCTGGACGGCCCCTCGCCGAGCACGCGCTGCCCGCCCGGCCCGTACAGCCCGACGATCCGGGACGCGTCCCCGACCACGGGCAGCCCGTCCCTGCCGCCGGCGGGCGGGGCGGTCTGGAGGCCGCTGACCAGCCGGTCCAGGTCGGCGGTGGCCTCGTCCACGTAGAGGCGCCGCACGGTGAGGCCGAGCGGCACGGCGCACGCGAGGACGGCGAGCGCGGTGATCCCGACGATCCAGCCGAGGAGGTAGCGGTGCTGCGGGACGGAGCGGTCGCGGGGTCTCATCGATGCCTCACTGCCGTGATGGGGTCCGGACGGCGCGCGACCGGTAGACCACGTACGGACGGACGACGTAGCCGAGCGGCGCCGCGAACGCGTGCACCAGCCGGCTGAACGGCCACAGCGCGAACAATGCCATGCCGATGAGCGCGTGCACCTGGTAGACGAGCGGTGCGCCGTTCATCGCGTCGACGTTCGGGTCGAGGCCGAACAGGCTGCGGAACCAGATCGAGACGCCGAGCCGGTAGTCGTAGGAGCCGCTGCGCGCCCCGGCGAAGGTGGCGGCGAGCCCGGCCCCGAGCACGATCGCGAGGACGGGGTACAGCACGCGGTCGCTGCGCTGGGACGACACCCGCACCGCCCGCGTCCGCAGCCGCCGCCAGATCAGCGCGGCGAACCCGACGGTGGCGGCGACGCCCGCCGTCCCGCCGACGACCAGCGCGTTGGCCCGGTACACCGACTCGGGCACCTGGAGCCGCTCGGTCAGCGACTCCGGGACGACCAGCCCGACGACATGCCCCGCGATGACCATCAGCAGGCCGAGGTGGAACAGCGGACCCGCGACGCGCAGGATCCGGCTCTCGTGGATCTGGCTGGAGTGGGTGGTGATCCCGAAGCGGTCGTAGCGGTACCGCCACACGCTGCCGCCGACGAAGACGACCAGCGACAGGTAGGGCAGCACGCCCCACAGCGCGATGTGCAGGTGTTTCACCGTCGTCGTCCTTCCGGGACGGCGGCGCACACCGCGTCGAGGACGTGCTCGTAGTCGCTGCCGTACGCGCGCAGCCCGCGCCGGAGCATGTCCAGCCCGGGGCGGTGGTCGGCGAGGAGCGGACGTCCCGCCTCGGGGTCGCGCGCCGCGAACTCCAGCATCAGCGGGAGGAAGTCGGGCAGCTCGCGGTCGGGTCCGACCCAGCCGTGCCGGCGGTAGTAGGCCTTGAGCGACGCGAGCCGCCCGCCGCGGGTGCGGGTGTCGCCGTCGGTGTAGTAGGTGAGGTACAGCGTCCGGCGCCGGGTCCGGTCGAAGGTCGCCACGTAGCGGGCGCCGAGGTCGAGGGGGGTGCCGGTCCCGGCGGCGCGCTCGCAGAACCGCGCGAGGGACCGCGCCGCCGCGCCGCGCACGGCCGCGATCGACCGGCTGACCAGCGACAACGTCTCGGGCCAGTCGTCACCCGGATAGCAGAGCAGCAACGAGGCCGACTGATAGACGATCCGCTCGGTCACGCGTCGTCTCCTTTCTGGGGGGCGACCCCCAGACCCCCGTGGAGGAGGAGGCGTGATCCTCGCTTCGCTGCGGTCACGCGTCGTCTCCTTTCTGGGGGGCGACCCCCAGACCCCCGTGGGGGAGGAGGCGTGATCCTCGCTTCGCTGCGGTCACGCCTCCTCCTCCGCCGGTTCCGCCCGTTCTGGGAAGAGGCCGGAGGGGCGGCCGTTGCCGTTCCAGGTCAGGAGGTTGACGCGGGTGGGCGCGGCGTCGCGGCGCTCCATCATGCCCGGGCCGCCGGGGCCGTCCAGGCTGCACCCGCTGTGCGCGAGGGGGTCGGGGTGGTCGTGGCCGCCGTTCGCCGCGTACGCGGTCGGGATGACGTACCGCTCCTCGTACTTGGCGAGGGCGAGCAGCCGGTACATGTCGCGCAGGTCGTCCACGCTCATGCCGACGCCGTGGGCGATGTCGGGGTCCTCCTCCTCGCCGAGGTTGACGCGGCGCATGTGGGCGCGCATCGCCGCGAGCCGGTGCAGGGAGTACAGCACCGGGTCCGGGTCCCCGGCCGTGAACAGCTCGGCGAGGTAGGACACCGGGATCCGCAGCGACTCGATCGCGCCGAACAGGTTGCCCGCGTCCTCGCCGTCGTTGCCGGTGCCGGCGAGCGCGTCCACGATCGGGGACAGCGGCGGGACGTACCAGACCATCGGCATCGTCCGGTACTCCGGGTGCAGCGGCAGCGCGACGCGGTACCGGCTGATCAGCGCGTGCACGGGCGACCGCCGCGCCGCGCTCACCCAGTCGTGCGGGACGCCGGACGCCTCGGCGGCGGCGGCGACCTCGGGGTCGTGCGGGTCGAGGAAGCAGCCGAGTTGCGCCGCGTAGAGGTCCTTCTCGTCCTCCACGGACGCCGCCTCCCCGACCCGGTCCGGGTCGTACAGGATGACGCCGAGGTAGCGGAGCCGTCCGACGCACGTCTCCGAGCAGACCGTGGGCTCGCCCGCCTCGATGCGCGGGTAGCACAGCGTGCACTTCTCGGCCTTGCCCGTCTGGTGGTTGAAGTAGACCTTCTTGTACGGGCAGCCGCTGACGCACATCCGCCAGCCGCGGCACCGGTCCTGGTCGACGAGGACGATGCCGTCCTCGATCCGCTTGTACATCGCCCCGGACGGGCAGGCCGCGACGCACGACGGGTTGAGGCAGTGCTCGCAGATGCGCGGCAGGTAGAACATGAACGCGTTCTCGTACTCCAGCCGCACGTCGTCGCTGACCTTGCGGAGGACGGGGTCCTCGGCGGCGTGCTCGGGGCCCCCGCCGAGGTCGTCGTCCCAGTTCGGCCCCCACGTGATCGCGGTCGGCCGCCCGTCGATCAGCGAGCGCGGGGGCGCGGTCGGGACGTCGTCGCCGAGTGGCGCGTTGGTCAGGTTCTCGTAGTCGTAGGTCCAGGGCTGGTAGTAGTCGTCCAGGCCGGGGAGGTCGGGGTTGGCGAACAGGCGGGCGAGCCGCGCGAACCGGCCGCCCGCGCGGGGGACGAGCCGCCCGTGCTTCAGCGCCCAGCCGCCGCGCCAGGCGTCCTGGTCCTCGTAGCCGCGCGGGTAGCCCTGGCCGGGACGCGTCTCCACGTTGTTGAACCACGCGTACTCGACGCCCTGCCGGTTCGTCCACGTCTGCTTGCAGGTCACCGAGCAGGTGTGGCAGCCGATGCACTTGTCCAGGTTCATGACCATGGCGACCTGCGCCATCACCCGGCGGGGCGGCGTCTTCGCGCGGCCCGCGCGCTTCGTGCGGGGCATCAGTAGGTGACCTCCTGGGAGCGGCGCCGGATGACGGTGACGGCGTCCCGCTGGTTGCCGGTCGGGCCGTGGTAGTTGGGCGCGAACGACTGCTGGGCGTAGCCGCCGATGAGGTGTGTCGGCTTGATCAGGAGTTTGGTCAGCGCGTTGTGGACGCCGCCGCGCCGCCCGCCGGCCTGCGCCCGCGGGACGTTCACCAGCCGCTCCTGCACGTGGTACATGAACACCGTGCCGGGCGGCATCCGGTGCGAGACGATCGCGCGGGCGACGACGACGCCGTTGGCGTTCACCGCCTCGATCCAGTCGTTGTCGGCGACGCCGACCGCCGCCGCGTCCTGGACGCTCATCCAGATCACCGGCCCGCCCCTGGCGAGCGTCTGCATCAGCAGGTTCTCCTGGTACTCCGAATGGATCGACCACTTCGAGTGCGGGGTGACGTAGCGGACCGTGACCTCCCGTCCGTCCCCCGCGTCGTGCCGGGCGGGGCCGCTCTCGCCGAGCGCGGCGAGGTCCAGCGGCGGCCGGTAGACCGGGAGCTGCTCGCCGAACTCGATCATCCAGTCGTGGTCGAGGAAGAAGTGCTGGCGCCCGGTCAGGGTGTGCCACGGCTTGGCGTGCTCGGTGTTGACGGTGAACGGCGAGTACCGCCGGTCGGGCGCCTCCTTGCCGGACCACTCGAAGCTCGCCCCCACCTGGACGGGACGGTCCTGCGTGTCGGAGAACACGACCCGGCGCTCGGCGACGGACGCGCCGAGCTCGTCCAGGCCCGACTTCGGGCCGCAGCGTTCGGCGAGCCGCGCGAACCCCTCGGCGGCGATGCGGCCGTTGGTCGTCCCGGACAGCGCGAGGATGGCCTCGCACAGCTTGACGTCGGTGTCGAGGAGGGGGCGGCCCTCCGCCGGGCCGCGCGTGACGGTGCCCGCGCGGGCGGCGAGCCAGGCGTCCTCGGGCCCGGCCCCGACCGTGACGCCCTTGGTCGTCAGGCCCTTGTCGCGGGTGAGCGGGCCGAGGGCGGCGAGCCGGTCGGCGACGGCCGTGTAGTCGCGTTCGACCACGGCGACCTGCGGCAGGTTGCGGCCGGGGCGGGCCGGGCGGCCGTCCCGCCAGTCCGGCACGGTCCCGCCGGGCTGCGCGGTCTCGCCGGGCGAGTCGTGCTGCAGCGCCGTCGCGACCAGGTCGTGGACGACCTCCAGCCGCCCGCGCGCCAGCTCGCCGAGCCTGCGGGCCAGCCCGTGGAAGATCTCGAAGTCGGTGCGGGCCTGCCAGGGCGGGTTGATCGCGGGGGAGAACGCGTGCACGTAGGGGTGCATGTCCGTGCTGGACAGGTCGTGCTTCTCGTACCACGTCGCGGCGGGCAGGACGAGGTCGGCGAACAGCGTCGTCGAGGTCATCCGGAAGTCCAGCGCGAGGAGCAGGTCGAGCTTGCCGCGCGGGGCCTCGTCCCGCCAGGCGACGTCGCGGGGGCGGCGGCCGGACGGGGCCTCGCCCGCGGTGGCCGAGTCGTCCGCGCCGAGCAGGTGGCGGAGGAAGTACTCGTTGCCCTTCGCGGACGAGCCGATCAGGTTGGCGCGCCACACGGTGAGGACGCGCGGCCAGTTCTCCGGGGCGTCCGGGTCCTCGACGGCGAAGCCGAGGCGTCCGGCCTCGACCTCCTCGGCGACCCATTCCGAGGGGTCCCTGCCGGCCTCGCGGATCGTCCGGCCGAGGTCGATGGGGTTGCGCGCGAACGTCGGGTAGGACGGCATCCAGCCGAGCCGCGCGGACTGGGCGACGAGGTCGGCGGGGTGGCGCCCGGCGAACAGGCCGGGGCCGGTCGCCGCCGACAGGGCGTCCGCCGAGTAGCTCTCGTACCGCCACTGGTCGGTGTGCAGGTACCAGTAGGGCGTGCCCGCCATCTGCCGGGACGGCCGCACCCAGTCGGCCGCCGTGGACAACTGCTGCCAGCCCGCCAGCGGGCGCACCTTCTCCTGCCCCACGTAGTGGGCCCAGCCGCCGCCGTTGACGCCCTGGCATCCGGTGAGCAGCAGCAGGGACAGGAACGACCGGTAGATGGTGTCCGAGTGGTACCAGTGGTTGGTGCCCGCGCCCATCACGATCATCGACCGGCCGCGGGTGCGCTCGGCGTTGTCGGCGAACTCGCGGGCGATCGCCGCCGCGCGGGCGGCGGGGACGCCGGTGATCTGCTCCTGCCAGGCGGGGGTGCAGGGCGAGTCGGGGTCGTCGTAGCCGTCCGGCCAGTCGCCGGGGACCCCGGGCCGCGCCACGCCGTACTGGGCGAGCATCAGGTCGAACACGGTGGTGACCGTCCGGTCGCCGAAGCGCCGCACCGGCACCCCGCGCCGGACGGCTCCCGCGCCCTCGGGCAGGTCGAAGCGGGGCATCGCGATCTCGGCGTGCTCGCCCGACCCGAGGAGCGTGAGGGCGGGCTCGACGCCGGCAAGGTCGAGGTTCCAGCGGCCCTCGCCCTCGGGCGCCCAGCGGTCGGCGAGCGTCCCGCCGGGCGCGACGGGCTCGCCGGTCCGCCCGTCGATCAGGAGGGGCTGCCAGCGCCGGTCGTCCGGGGCCGCCGCCGTCTCCAGGCCGAGGTCGGCGGCCGTGACGAACTTGCCGGGGACGAGCCCGCCGGTCCCACCGTCCCCGCCGGTCCCGCCGTCCCGCAGTTCCACCAGGAAGGGCAGGTCGGTGAACCGTTTGACGTAATCCTCGAAATAGGGGGTCGAGCGGTCGACGAAATGCTCGCGGAGAATGACGTGGCCCATCGCCATCGCCAGTGAGCCGTCCGTTCCGGGATGCGGATGGAGCCATTCATCGGCGAACTTCGTCGCGTCCGAGTAGTCCGGGGAGACGACCACGACCTTCTGCCCGCGATAACGGGCCTCCGTCATCCAGTGCGCGTCCGGAGTGCGCGTCACGGGGACGTTGGAGCCCCACAGGAGCAGATATCCGGCATCCCACCAGTCGGCCGATTCCGGGACGTCGGTCTGGTCGCCGAAAACCTGCGGCGAGGCGACCGGAAGATCGGCGTACCAGTCGTAGAACGACAGCATCGGCGCGCCGATCAGCGACATGAATCTCGCGCCCACCGCGTGCGACGCCATGGACATTGCCGGAATCGGTGAGAATCCCGCGACCCGGTCCGGGCCATAGGTCTCGATCGTGTGGAGATGGGCGGCGGCGGCGATCTCCAGGGCCTCGTCCCAGCCGATCCGGACGAGCCCGCCGTGCCCGCGCGCCGACTGGTACCGGACGCGCCGCTCCGGGTCGCCGGTGATCTCCGCCCAGGCGGCGACCGGGTCGCCGAGCCTGGCCCTGGCCTCCCGGTACATCTCCACCAGCACGCCGCGCGCGTGCGGGTAGCGCACCCGCGTGGGCGAGTAGGTGTACCAGGAGAACGAGGCCCCGCGGGGGCACCCGCGGGGCTCGTACTCGGGGCGGTCGGGCCCCACGCTCGGATAATCCGTCTGCTGGGTTTCCCAGGTGATCAGCCCGTCCTTGACGTATACCTTCCAGGAACAGGAACCGGTGCAGTTCACTCCGTGCGTGGAGCGGACGACGCGGTCGTGCGCCCATCTCTCCCGATACGGAGCGTCATTCACCCCCTGATCGTCGCGATACACCGCCCGCAGATCACTCGTCGTCGGCGCATTCCTCAGGAACCGTCCCGCTTCGAGCAGCCGGGCCTCGACCTCCGCCGCCGCACGGTCGGCACGACCACGCTTTCCCCGCACGACCAAAACGCGCTCCTCCGCTGAGCCACGACGATCACACGAAGAAATTTCACGCGCCTTGACCAGTCAAGTCAATGGGTTTTGCCCAACGCTAACCTTGGCGTGCTCCGGCCTGCGGGGCGTACCACGAGTCGAGCGTGAAGTCCGTGCGGACGAGCTTCTGCTCGACGAGGAATGCCTTCGTCCCGTCGAGCAGCTTCAGCCCTTCCGGAGTGAACGGCGCGTCCGGGAGCTGGTCCTTCAACGTCGTCTTCACGGAGATGTCGGGCGCGTAGCCGCCGGTGCGCGCGACGAACGCGGTGTAGGCGGGCCAGTTCGCCTTCGCGACGGCGGCCGCCTTCGTCTCCGCCTTCTGCCACACCTTCACGATGTCCTTGTGCCCGGCCAGGTATTTCTCCGTCACCACCGTGGCGGACGTGCCGAGCAGGTCCGGGTGGTCGCGGGAGGCGACGTCGATCGACCGGTAGCCCTTCTTCTCCTCGGCCGCCTGGTCGGCGGACACCAGGCCGCCCGCGTCGATCGAGTTCTTCTCCAGCGCCGCGATGATCGCGGGCGTGTACATGTGGATGATCTGCTTCGGCTTGACCCCGGCCCGCTGGAGCGCGCCGAGCAGGTAGCGGTGGATGTAGGAGCCGGTCTGCACGCCGATCCGCTTGCCCTCAAGGTCCTTGAGGGACGTCGGCCCGCCGTCCTTCTTCGCGACGATCGCGGCGTCCAGCCGGACGGAGTTCAGCGACACGAGCCGGGTCGGCAGCCCCTGCCCCCGGCCGATGATCGCCGGGGTGTCCCCGTACATGCCGATGTCGAGGGACCCGCCCGCCAGCGCCTGGTTCAGGTCGGGGCCGTTCTGGAACGTCGCGACCTTGATCTTGCCGATCCCGGCCGCCTTCAGCTCGGGCAGCAGCTCCCCGCGCTCGTCGAGGAATCCGACGGCGCGGGTGAGCTTGTTGCCGACGCCCGAGCCGATCACGCCGACGCGGAGCGTCGCGGAGTCCCCGCCGCCCGCGGACGAGCCGCACGCCGTCGCGGCCAGGACGAGCAGGCCGGCGGTCAGGACCCGGGTGATTTTCACGGTGATGCCTCTCTCGAAGGGGGTGTCAGGAGGTGAGGGGCGCGCGGGCGGCCCGGTCCAGGGACGGGCCGATCGCGAGTTTCGCGCCGGGGACGCGGCCCCGGCCCCAGCCGATCTGCTTGCGGTAGCTGCCGAGCAGGCCGTCCGCGGCGAGGTCCGCCTCGTCCGGCGGCTCGGGCAGCGGATGCGAGCGCGGGTCGACGAACAGGGCGTCGACCGGGCAGTACGCCTCGCACATGAAGCAGGTCTGGCAGTCGCTCTGCCGGTCGATCACCGGGATGCCGTCGGCGCCCCGGTCGAACACGTTCGTCGGGCACACCTCGACGCACTTGTCGCAGGCGATGCACCGCTCCCGCGAGACGATCTCGATCACGACGCCACCGCCAGCGCCTCCGCCCGCGCGGCGGGTGCCGCGTCGGCGGTCTCCGGGCGGGTCCAGACGTCGTCGAGGCCGCCGGTGACGAGGCGGTGGTGCTGCGCCGGGTCCTGGTCGGGGAGGTCCTGGCGCTTGTGCATGCCGCGCGTCTCGGTCCGGGCGAGGGCGGCGGTGTACATCCAGCGGGCGTGCGCGGTCATCGCGGCGGCCGACCGGGCGCGGACCGTCCCCGCGCTGTCCGCGCGGAGGGATTCGCGCAGGTCGAGCCACGTCCCGTTGAGCGACTCCAGCGCGGGCGCGAGGCGGTCGCCGTGCCGCAGCAGGTTCTTCTCGTACGGCAGCACCTCGGCCTGGACGGCGGCGACGTACTCGGCGTGCCCGCCCGCCGGACGTCCGGCCGGGCGGATTCCCGCCTCGCCGAGCGGCCGCACGGGCCGGCGCCCGGCCCGTCCGCCGAGCGCGGCGGCGTGCCGCGCCGCGCCCTGCCCGGCCCACGTCCCGGACGACATCGCCCACGCCGAGTTGTGGCTGCCGCCGCCGGTGAACCCGCCGCAGATCAGCTCGCGGGTCGCGGCGTCGCCCGCCGCGAACAGGCCGGGGACGGTCGTCGAGCAGTCCGGCCCGGTGATCCGGATGCCGCCGGTGCCGCGCACGGTCCCCTCCGCGAGCAGCGTCACCGGGAACATGTCGTGGAACGGGTCGATGCCCTGCCGGTCGAACGGAAGGAAGAAGTTCGCCTGCGCGAGCCGCATCGCGAGCTGCTCCTCCGGCGTCGCCCGGTCGATGCGGCAGAGGACGGGCTCGGTGAGCAGCGTCCGCGCGATGACGGACCGGCCGCGCTGGCTGCCCGCGCCCTCCAGGACCGTCCCGTCCGCGTGGTAGAAGGTGGCGAACGAGTAGAACGCCGTCTTCGTCACGGACGTGAACGCCGGGGCGATCGCGTAGGCGTTGGAGAACTCCATCCCGGACAGCTCGGCGCCCGCCTCGGCGGCGAACAGCGCGCCGTCGCCGGTGTTGACGTCGCAGCCGAGCGCCTTGCTGAGGAACGCGCAGCCGCCGGTCGCGAGCACCACCGCGCCGGCCTTGACCTGGAACGGGCGGTCGTCGCGCAGGTGGTGCCCGGCGGCTCCGGCGACGGCGCCCGACCCGTCCGCGAGCAGCTCGGTGATCGGGCTGTGGTCGAGGACGCGCACGCCCGCGCGCCGCACCCGCACGCGCATCCGCCGCATGTACTCGGGGCCCTGCAGGCCGCGCCGGATCTGGCGTCCGTCGGCGTCCACCGGGAACGGGTACTTGGAGATCTCGGCCAGCTCGTGCATGTTCGCGTAGGTCTGGTCGAGGACGCGGGCCATCCAGTCCCGGTCGGCGAGGTAGCCGCCGAGCCCCTCCCGGCTGGCCATCGCCTTCTCCCGGGCCGCCGGATCCGGCTCGACGTACCAGACGCCGGTGCCGCCGGACGCGGTCGCGCCGCTCGTCCCGAGGTAGCCCTTGTCGGCGAGGACGACGCTCGCGCCCGCCTCCGCCGCCTTGATCGCGGCCCACGCCCCGGCGGGCCCGCCGCCCGCGACGAGCACATCGGTGGTCAGATCGGTCATCGTGCCTCCTTGGCAGTGACGGTTCGTGATGTCGCGACGGCGCGGACGCCGAGCCCGTCGAGCAGGTCGCGCCGCAGCGCGATGAACCGGGGGTCGTCCAGCGACCGGGGCCGGGGCAGGTCGACGGCGTACTCCCGCGCGATCCGGCCGTCCGCGAGCAGCAGCGCGCGGTCGGCGAGCAGGAGCGCCTCCTCGACGTCGTGGGTGACGAGCAGGACGGCGGGCCGGTGCTCGGCCCACAGGTCGGCGACGAGCGCCTGGGCGGTGAGCCTGGTCAGCGCGTCCAGCGCGCCGAACGGCTCGTCGAGCAGCAGCAGGTCGGGCGTGCGGACGAGGGCCCGGGCGAGCGCGACGCGCTGCGACTCGCCGCCCGACAGGGTGAGCGGCCAGGCGTCCGCGTGCGCCGCGAGACCGACCTCGCCGAGCGCCGCCTCGGCGCGTTTGCGCAGGTCCCGGCCTTGCAGACCGAGGACGACGTTGTTCCACACCCGGCTCCACGGCAGCAGCCGGTGCTCCTGGTAGACGACGGCGCGCCTGTCCGGGACGTCGATCTCGCCGCCGCCCTCGCCGTCCAGCCCGGCGAGCGCCCGCAGCAGCGTGCTCTTGCCGGAGCCGCTCGCGCCGAGCAGCGCGACGAACTCGCCGGGCGCGATGTCGAGGTCCACGCCGTCCAGGACGGCCCGCTCCCCGAACACCCGCCGCAGCCCCCGAACCCGCACCTGGTTCCGCACGGCGGTCGTCATCGGGCCACCAGCCCTCTCCGCCACGCGAGCGCGCGGCGTTCGATGAGGCGGACGAGCAGGTCGGTCGACACGCCGAGCAGCGCGTAGACGACGAGCACCAGGAAGACCGTGTCCATCTGGAGGAACTGGGTGGCCTGGTTGATGACGAAGCCGATCCCGCTCGCGGTCGCCGACTGCTCGACGACGACGAGCGTCAGCCACGCGACGCCGAGCGACAGCCGCAGCCCGACGAGGATCTGCGGCAGCGCCCCCGGCAGCACGACCTTCCTGACCAGCGCGAGCCGTCCGAGGCCGCAGGTGCGCGCGGACTCGACGAGCCGCTCGTCCACGCCCCTGATCCCGTGGAACACGTTGATGTAGAGCGGGAACACGACGCCGACCGCGATCAGCCCGACCTTGGACGTCTCGCCGATCCCGAACCAGATGATGAACAGCGGGACGAGCGCCAGGTGCGGCAGCATCCGGACGGCCTGGACGGGCGCGTCGATGACGTCCTCGCTGATCCGGAACAGCCCGGACAGCAGGCCGAGCACCAGCCCGAGCGGCAGCCCGATCGCGAGCCCCTTCAGCACGCGCAGCAGCGAGACGCCGAGGTTCTCGAACAGCTCGCCCGACGACGCCATCTCCCAGCCGCGCACGGCGACGTCGCTGAGCGGCGGCGTCGTGCTGCCGAGCCAGCCCGCGCGGGCGGCGATCTCCCACAGCGCGAGGACGGCGACGAGCCCGCTGACCTTGCGGGCCCGGCGCAGCGGCGCGAGCGCGGCGGCGCGGAGCGGGGCCGGGCCGGGACGCGCGGCGGGCGCCGGTTCGGCGCGGCCGGGGAGGGCGGAACGGGGCGGGTCGAGCAGGTCGGCGGACATGCGTCACCTCCGGAGGTGCGAGAGAAGAAGGGCAGGAGTCGTCCGGCGGGCAGGGGTCGTCCAGCGGGGCAGGGGTCGTCCGGCGCCGATGCCGGGACGGGGGATGGGCGGCCGGTCAGCGGCCGCGAGCTGCGGAGGTGCGGGTCAACAGGACGCGCTGCACACGCGAAGCAGGTCGATGTGGCGCCTCGCCACCAGTGCCGCCGTCGCGTTCATGTCGTTCAGGATGCATGCCGGACCGGCCGCTGTGAAGCCCCGGGAAAAGCCCGCTCGACCTGCGGAGACGTCTCCGCGGCCGGACAAAGCATGTAAAACCTACCGATTTACCAGGGAATATGCCGGTCGCGGACACCGCGCGCGGACGGCTCCGAAGGTTACACAGATCACACTGTCCGGAAACCTCGATGTGGACGTTCTGTAATGCGTCCCGAACGGAGTGTTCGCGCCCTGACCTGGGCCCGACCTGGGTATGGACGAAGACCGCCAGATTCCATACTATTCCAGTCGGATTTAGTTGATATTGAGCGAGAGGCACACGGATGGCGGACGGACGCGGGCCCCGGGACGGCGGCGGGCTGAGCAGGCGGGAACTGGCCGGGGCCGGGGCGGCGGTCGCGGGCGGGCTCGCCGCGAGCGCGGCGCTGCCCGGCGGGACGGCCGGGGCGGCGACGACCACGGCGGCCGAGCGGGAGTTCCGGGCCGCGCCCGGCGGACGGCGTCCGGCGCGCCCGAACGTCCTGGTCATCCTCGGCGACGACCTCGGCTGGGCCGACCTCGGCAGCTACGGCTCGCCGAACATCCGGACGCCCAACCTGGACCGCCTCGCCCGCCAGGGAGTTCGCTTCACCCAGGCGTACTCCGCCGCCGCCGTCTGCTCGCCCACCCGTTTCGCGCTCTACACCGGCCGTTACCCGGGACGCCTGCGCGGCGGCCTGGAGGAGCCGATCGCGCGGCCCGACGAGCTCGTCGGCATCCCGCCCGCGCACCCGACGCTGGCGTCCCTGCTGAAGTCCGCCGGATACGCCACCGCCATGTTCGGCAAGTGGCACTGCGGCTTCCTGCCCTGGTACAGCCCGCTGAAGTCCGGCTGGGACACCTTCTTCGGCAACCTGTCCGGCGCCGTGGACTACTACTCCAAGGTCTCGGGCACCACCGCCGACCTCTACGAGGGCGAGGTGCCGGTCGAGTCGCTCGACTACTACACCGACACGATCGCCGACCGCGCCGCCGCGTTCGTCCGGCGCGACCACGGCCGCCCGTGGCTGCTGAACCTCAACTTCACCGCGCCGCACTGGCCGTGGGAGGCGCCCGGCGACCGGGACGTGAGCGCCCGCATCACCGCGCGGGCCAAGGCGGGCGACTCCCGCGCGCTCTGGCACGACGACGGCGGCTCGCTCGACACCTACCGGAGGATGGTCGAGGCCCTGGACGCCGGGATCGGGCGCGTCCTCGCCGCGCTGCGCGCGAGCGGCCGGGAGAAGGACACGATCGTCCTGTTCAGCAGCGACAACGGCGGCGAGCGCTGGTCGTACCAGTGGCCGCTGTCGGGCGGGAAGGGCGGGCTGAACGAGGGCGGCATCCGCGTCCCGAACATCCTGCGCTGGCCCGCCGCGATCCGCGGCGGCCAGGTCAGCCACGTGCCCGTCATCACCCACGACTGGACGGCGACGCTGCTGGAGGCCGTCGGCGTGAAGCCGGGCCCCGCGCATCCGCTCGACGGCCGCAGCCTCCTGCCGTACCTCCTCGACGGCGCCCGCCCGCCGAAGCACGACCTGTTCTGGCGGACGCGGCAGGAGCGCGCCCTGCGCCGCGGCGACTGGAAGTACCTGCGCACGTCGTCCGGCGAGACGCTGCACAACCTCGCCGACGACCCGCGCGAGCGCGCCAACCTCGCGGCCCACCAGCCCGCCCTGCTCGCCGAGCTGCGCTCGGCCTGGGAGAAGGTCGCCGCCGAACTGCTGCCCTACCCGTCCTGACCGTCCCGAAAGAGACCGAGAAGAGGCTCCCCCCATGGTGAAGAGAACGGCCGTCCCGCTCGCCGCCGCCGCGCTCGCGATCGCGGCGGGCGCGGCGGCGTGCGGCGGCGGATCGGACGGCGGCGGAACGTCCGCGTTCGACCCCGGGACGTGCCAGGGCGGGACGCTCACCGTCCTCAACCAGGGCGGCCTGGACGAGTTCGACCCGGCCCGCCTCTACACGTCCGGCGGCGGCGCGCTGCCGACCCTCGTCTACCGGACGCTGACCACCCGCCAGCGCGTCGCGGGCGAGGCCGGGACGAAGCCCGTCCCCGACCTCGCCACCGACCTCGGCACGCCGAGCGACAACGCCAAGACCTGGAAGTTCACGCTCAAGGACGGCCTGAGGTTCGACGACGGCACGCCCATCACGTCCGCCGACGTCAAGTACGGCATCGAGCGCTCGTTCTCGCCCGACCTGCCCGGCGGCGCCCCCTACCTGCACGACTGGCTGGTCGGCGGCACCGCCTACAAGGGCCCCTACAACGGCGGCGGCGAGCTGAAGTCGATCGAGACGCCCGACCCGAAGACGATCGTGTTCAGGCTCCGGCAGCCGCACGGCGACTTCTCCTACCTGGCGACCGCGACCCAATTCGCGCCGGTGCCGAAGGCCAAGGACACGGGCACCAAGTACAAGAACGCGCCCGTCTCCAGCGGCCCGTACAAGGTCGACAAGTACGAGCCGGGCCGGAAGCTGATCCTCACCCGCAACCCGCACTGGTCGCGGACCGTCGACGACCAGCGCCTCGCCTGCCCCGACCGCATCGAGGTCACCTCCGGACTCGACAAGACGGTCATCAACCAGCGGCTCGTGAGCGGGGCGGGCGCGGACGCCAAGGCGATCACCACGGACGCGACCGTCGGCCCCGAGCAGCTCGCCCAGCTCGGCAGCGACCCGAACCTCGCGAAGCGCGTCGCGCGCGGCGTCTTCGGCGAGACGAAGTACCTCGCCTTCGACGCGACCAAGAAGCCGTTCGACGACCCGCGCGTGCGGCAGGCGTTCGCGTACGCGATCAACCGGCAGTCGGTCGTCAACGCGGTCGGCGGCAGCGCGCTCGCCACCCCCGCGACGACCTTCCTGCCCGAGGGCAAGGCGTTCGGCCAGCAGCCCTACGACCATTTCCCGGCGGGGCAGACGGGGAATCCGGGCAAGGCGAAGGAGCTCCTCGCACAGGCCGGGCACGCGAACGGCCTGACGGTCGAGCTGGCGTTCCCGAACTCCGACGCCGAGGGCTACGGGCCCAAGGTCGCGGCGGCGGTGCAGGACGCGCTCAAGCAGGCGGGCGTCACCGTCAAGCAGAAGCCGCTCGGCGAGGAGGACTACCGGACGGTCATCGGCAAGCCCGCGACCCAGCCGCCGCTCACCCTCCAGTCGTGGGGCGCGGACTGGCCGGCGGGCGGCCCGTTCCTCATCCCGATCTTCGACGGCCGGCAGATCCTCCGCGACGGCGGCAACTTCAACCTCGCGCAGCTCGACGACCCGGCCGTCAACAAGGAGATCGACGCGATCAGCGAGCTGACCGACCCGGCGGCCGCCGCGCCGCGCTGGGGCGCGCTGGACGCCGAGATCGGCAAGAAGGCGCTGATCGTCCCGCTGTACCACCCGAAGGCCGTCGTCCTGTACGGCAAGGACGTCAAGAACGCCTACGTCGACCAATGGCGCGGCTGGTACGACGTGGCCGCGGTCTCGGTGAAGTGACCCTCCGGCCGTGACGGTGCTGGAGACGGACGTCGCCCCCGGGGCGGAGCCGGTTCGGGACGCTCCGCCCCGGGGGCGGCACGTGTGGCGGCGGCTGCGCGCGGACCGTCCCGCGATGGCCGGGCTCGCGACCGTCGCGCTGATGGTCGCGGTCGCGCTCGCCGCGCCGCTGCTGTGCGCGCTCGAAGGGCAGGACCCGACGACGTTCCACAGCGGCCTGCTCGACTCGGCGCGCGGCGGCGTGCCGCACGGCTCGTTCGGCGGCGTGAGCGCGGACCACTGGCTCGGCGTCGAACCCGCCACCGGCCGGGACGTGTTCGCGCGCGTCGTGCACGGCGCCCGCGTCTCGCTCGGCGTCGCGCTGGGCGCGACCGTGCTGGAGCTGCTGGTCGGCATCGCGGTCGGGCTCGGCGCCGGGCTCGGCGGGCGCCGGGCCGACGCCGTCCTCAGCCGGCTGATCGAGCTGTCGCTGGCGTTCCCGTCGTTCCTGCTGGCGCTGGCGCTGATGGCGATCGTCCCGCAGTCGATGCCGCGCCCGCTCCTGCTCGCCTGCGTCATCACGGCCGTGAGCTGGGGGAACGTCGCCCGCGTCACGCGCGGCCAGGCGCTGTCGCTGCGCGGCCGCGACTATGTGGACGCGGCCCGGCTGAGCGGCGCGCGGCCGAGCCGGATCGCCGTCCGGGAGGTGCTGCCGGGGCTGACCGCGCCGCTGCTCGTGCTCGCCGCGCTCAAGGTGCCGCTCAACATGGTCAGCGAGGCCGGGCTGTCGTTCCTCGGCGCGGGCGTGCGGCCGCCGACGCCGTCCTGGGGGCAGATGCTGTCCACGGCGACGACCTGGTTCAGGGCCGACCCGACGTATGTGATCGTCCCGGGCGGGCTGCTGTTCCTGACGCTGCTGGCCTGCACCGTCCTCGCCGAAGGGGTGCGGCGGGCGATGGACCCGCGGTGGGGCGGCCGGTCATGATCTGGTTCCTGCTGCGCCGGGTGGGCGCGGCCGTCGTCGTCCTGCTCGCGCTGTCCGCGATCGTGTACGCGCTGTTCTACCTGACGCCCGGCGACCCGTCCGTGCTCGCCTGCGGGCGCGGCTGCAACGCCGAGCGCCTCGCGCAGACCCAGCAGAAACTCGGCCTGGACGATCCCATCTACGTCCAGTACTGGCATTTCCTCGAAGGTCTCGTCGCGGGCCGCGACTATTCGGCGGGCCCGGACGTCGACCACTGCGCCGCGCCGTGCCTCGGCTACTCCTTCCAGACCGACCGGCCCGTCACGGCGATGCTGATGGAGCGGCTGCCCGTGTCGGCGTCCCTCGCCTTCGGCGCGGAGGCGATGGCGCTGCTGCTCGGCGTCTCGGCGGGGCTGCTGTCCGCGCTGCGCCGGGGACGTCCCGCCGAGCGGATCCTGACCGGCGTGACCCTGCTCGGATACTCGACGCCCGTCTTCCTCATCGGGCTCGTCCTACTGCTGGTGTTCTGCGCTTATCTGCAATGGCTGCCGTTCCCGGCGTACGTGCCGCTGACGCAGAACCCGGGGGAGTGGGCGCGCAACCTTGTCCTGCCGTGGCTCGCGCTCGCCCTCATCCAGGCGGCGGTCTACGCGCGCATCACCCGCGCGGGCGCGCTGGAGACCCTCGTGGAGGACCACATCCGCACCTTCCGCGCCTACGGGCTGCGGGAGCGCCAGGTGATCGGACGGCACGCGCTGCGCGGCGCGCTGGCCCCGCTCGTCACCCTCACCGCCGTGGAGGTCGCGCAGGTCATGACGGCCGCCGTGCTCACCGAGACGATGTTCGGGCTGCCCGGCGTCGGCAAGCTCACCGTCGAGTCGGTCAACTCGGTCGACCTGCCGGTCGTGGTCGGGGTGACCGTGCTCGCCGGGACGGTCGTCGTCCTCGCCAACACCGTCGCCGACCTGCTGCACGCGGCGGCCGACCCGCGGGCGAGGCCCGCGTGAGCGCCGTCCTGCGGGTGCGCGACCTGCGCGTGTCCTACGGCGGGTTCGCGGCGGTCAAGGGCGTCTCGTTCGACCTCGAACCGGGCCGCGCGCTCGGCGTCGTCGGCGAGTCGGGCTCCGGCAAGAGCACCCTCGCCGCGTCACTGCTCCGGCTGGCCGAGGGCGCGGACGTCACCGGCGAGATCACCGTCGCCGGGACGGACGTCCTCACCGCCCCGGAACCGGAGCTGCGGCGGCTGCGCGGCGGCCGGGTCGCGATGGTCTTCCAGGACCCGCTGTCGTCCCTCGACCCGTACCTGCGCGTCGGCGACCAGATCGCCGAGGTCTACCGGGCGCACACGGGCGCGTCCCGCGCGGCGGCGCGGGCCAAGGCGGTCGAGGTGCTCGACCGGGTCGGCGTCCCGGACGCCGCCCGCCGCGCCCGCGCCCACCCGCACGAGTTCTCCGGCGGCATGCGCCAGCGCGCGCTGATCGCGATGGCGCTCGCGCTGGAGCCGCGCGTCCTCGTCGCGGACGAGCCGACGACCGCGCTCGACGTCACCGTCCAGGCGCAGATCCTCGCCCTGCTGAACGACCTGCGCGCCGAGACCGGGACGGCGCTGCTGCTGGTCAGCCATGACTTCGGCGTGATCGCGGGAAGCGCGGACGAGGTGCTCGTGCTGCACGAGGGCGAGGCGGTCGAGCACGGCCCGGTGGGCGAGGTGCTCCGCGAGCCGAAGGCCCCCTACACGCGCGAGCTGCTGGCGGCGGTGCCGCGGATCGACGCGCCGCGCCCGCCCCGCCCGTCCCCGCGCGGTGAACCGCTGCTGCGCGTGACGGACCTGCGGCGCGACTTCGTGTCCGGGCCGCCGCTGCGCCGCCGGACGGTCCGGGCCGTGGACGGCGTCACGTTCGACGTCCGGCGCGGCGAGACCCTCGGCGTCGTGGGCGAGTCGGGCTCGGGCAAGAGCACGCTGGCGCGGCTGGTCGTGCGGCTGCTGCAACCGACGTCCGGCCGGATCGAGTTCGACGGGCACGACCTGTCCGGCATGCCGGAGCGGCGGCTGCGGCGCCTCCGCCGCGACCTCCAGATGGTCTTCCAGGACCCCGGGTCGTCGCTGAACCCGCGCCGCTCGGTGGGCGAGAGCGTCGCCGACCCGCTGCGCGTCCAGGGCGAGCCCGCCCCGGCGAAGGCCGCCCGCGCGCTGCTCGCCCGCGTCGGGCTGGACCCGGCGCGCTACGACGACCACCCGCACGAGTTCTCCGGCGGCCAGCGGCAGCGGATCGGGATCGCCCGCGCGCTCGCGCTGCGCCCGCGCCTGCTGGTCTGCGACGAGCCGGTCACGGCCCTCGACGTCTCGACCCAGGCCGCGATCCTCGCGCTGCTCGCCGACCTGCAGGACGAGCTCGACCTCACGCTGATCTTCGTCTCGCACGACCTGGCCGTCGTCCGGCAGGTCAGCGACCGGGTCGCGGTCATGCGGGACGGCCGGATCGTCGAGCTGGCCGACACGGACACGGTCTTCGGCTCCCCGGCGCACGCCTACACGCGGAGCCTGCTGAAGGCCGTGCCCGTGCTCGATCCGGCGGCCGTCCGCGGCCCCTAGGGGAGGACTTCGCGCAGGCGGCCCGTCTTCACGTCGTAGACGAAGCCCCTGACCTGGTCGGTGTGCGGGATGAACGGGTCGGCCTTGATGCGCGCGATGGACTGGCGGACGTCGGTGTCGAGGTCGTCGAACGCCTCCGCCGCCCAGTCGGGCTTCACGCCGGTCTCCTCCTGGATCTCCCGCCGGAACGCGTCGTCGGTGAAGGTGAGCATCCCGCAGTCGGTGTGGTGGATCAGGATGATCTCGGTCGTGCCGAGCAGCCGCTGGCTGATCGCGAGGCTGCGCCGCTCGTCGGCGGTGACGACGCCGCCCGCGTTCCGGATCACGTGCGCGTCGCCCTCGCTGAGGCCGAGCAGGCCGTAGGGGTTGAGCCGCGCGTCCATGCAGGCCAGCACCGCGACGCCCCTCGCCGGGGGCAGCGGCAGGTCGCCCTTGTCGTGCTCGGCCGCGTAGCGCTCGGCGTTGGCGAGCAGTTCGTCGGTGACGCTCATCGTTGGACCTCCAGGGCTCGGGCATCGGCGTCCGACCCGAATATATCTAATTGCCTACCTGATTAGTAGGTATTAGGTCACGGACCGTCGCCGGAGAATTCAGTGCAGCACCTTCCTCCTGGACGGCCTCGCCGCCTACCTGCGGACGTCGGCCGCCTAGCCCTAGCCCCTAGCCGCCGAGCTCGGTGGAGAGCGCGTCGGCCAGCAGGTCCACCTGGGCCGGGTCGGGGTCGTTGCCGGTGAAGACCAGCTCGTCGCAGCCCGCCCGGCGGAAGTCCGCGACGGCCTCGCGGACCTGCTCGGGCGTGGTCAGCGCGGTGGCGATCCCGTGCTCGGCCCACTCGGCCCCGGCGAACGCGTAGTAAGGCCCGATCGCGTCGGCCACGGCGGTCCGGGCGTTCGGGCCGAGTGCGAACATCGCGGAGACGACGACCTTCGGGGCGCCGGTCCGTCCGGCGGCGTCCCAGGCTTCGCGCAGGCGCGGGGTGAACTCGGCGATGTCCTCCACCGAGCTGGTTCCGGCGACCCAGCCGGAGCCGCGGGCCGCGATGCGGTCGAGGGCGGCGGCCGACGTCCCGCCGAACAGCAGTTCCGGGCCGCCGGGCGTGGCGGGGGTCAGGCCGGTGCGGGTGTCGTCGCGCCCGGCCGCCTCCAGCTCGTCGAGCAGGGCGGTGAACCGCTTGCCCCGCGTCGCGTAGTCGACGCCGCTCTCGGCGAAGTCGTCCTCGCGGAACCCGGCGACGAGCCCGAGCCGCAGCCGGTGCGGGCCCGCGAGCCGGTCCAGCGTGATCGCGGACTTGGCGAACAGCAGGTGGTTGGTGCGCAGCGGCGCCAGCACGACGCTGGTCAGCAGCCTGATCCGGGACGTCGCCCCGGCCGCGGCAGCCAGCGTCGTGAGCGGCTCGGGCGTCGGCCACAGCAGCCGGTCGCTGGTCGCGAGCCCGGCGAAGCCGCGCGCCTCCGCGCGGCGCGCCCACTCGATGAGCAGGCGGCCGTCCGTCCAGGGGCCGTGGCCGGGGAGGCCGATGCCGATGTCCATGTGTGAACCTTCCTAGGGGCGGGACGCGGCGGGCGGCGCGTCCGAGAGCAGTCGCCGGAGGACGTGCGCGGGCTGGACGCCCGGCACCGGCCGCCCGCCGTCGATCACCAGCGACGGCACCCCGGTGACGCCCGACCGGGCGGCCCGCCGCTCGTCCGCCCTGACGTCGGCGGCGTGGGCGTCCCCGGCCAGAACGGCGCGGACCTCGGCGTCGTCGAGCCCGGCCTCCGTGCCCAGCCGCTCGAGGACGCCGTGGTCCGCGACGTTCGCGCCCTCGGAGTGGTAGGCGAGCAGGAGCCGCTCCGCCGTCGCGTCGCCGAGGCCGCGCTCGTGCCCGAACCGGATCAGCCGGTGCGCGTCGAAGGTGTTCACCGGCCGGGCGCGGTGCAGGTCGAGGGTCAGCCCCTCGGCGGCGCCGAGCGCCCGGATGCGGTCGATCCGCGACGGCGCCTCCGCCCCCCACCACGACGGGTCGGCCATCTGCGCGGCGGCGCTCCGGCCGGGGACGCGGGGCAGGTCGGGCCCGAGCTCGTAGGCGCGCCACCGGACGTCCACCGGTTCCGGGCCGGCGAGCCCGTCGAGCGCGGCGGCGAGCCGCCGCTTCCCGATGTAGCACCACGGGCAGAGCACGTCGGCGTACACGTCGATCCGCACGCTCACTCCAACGGTTGACAGGTGAATCATTGACTTGTGCACGATATGCGCGAGACGATTCACACGTCAACCGTTGCCGACTAAACTCCAGGGCCATGACGACCGAGCCCGCCCGCGCGACCGAGGACCAGCTCACCGCCTGGCGCGCGCTGTACCGCGCCGACTCGCTGCTGTTCGCGCACCTCAACAACCTGCTGCGGGACAAGGCCGGGATGACCTACTTCGAGCGCGAGGTGCTGGAGGCCCTGGAGCGCGCGGGCGGGCGGCTGCGGATGGCCGCGCTCGCCGAGGAGCTGATGATCTCCCGCAGCGGCGCGACGCGGCTCGTCACGAAGCTGGAGGGCAAGGACGGGTGGGTGCGGCGCAGCCTGTCCGCGTCCGACCGGCGGGCGACCTGGGCGGAGCTGGCCCCGGCCGGACGGCGGGCGCTCGAAGAATCCCGCCCGGTGGTCGACGCCGTCGTCGCGACGTACTTCGCCGACCATGTGAGCCCCGCCGACCTGCGCCGGGTGGCCGACGCGCTCAACCGGCTCGCCGACGCCAACCCCGGCACGTCGGACTTCGACTGCGGCCTGTGACCCGGCTCAGGAGACGGGGGCGCGCCGGTCGGCGGCGGTGCGCGGCGCGTGCCGGACGTCCTCCGGCGTGAACTCGCGCAGCCAGCACGCGAACTCCAGCAGGATGCCGTCCGGGTCCTGGAAGTAGAACGAGCGGACGTAGACGCCGGGGTGCATGTGCTCGGCGACCTGCGTCTCGCTGTCGTCGTGGTTGACGATCGGCGCGACCTTGACGCCCCGCGCCTTCAGCCGCGCCCGGTACTCCTCGAACTTGTCGGCCGGGACGTCGAAGGCCACGTGGTTGAGCGAGCCGATCGCGCTGATCCACTCGCCGAAGCCGGGGACGGCCACCGGCGCGGCGACGCCCGGCGCGGCCTCGGGGGAGTCGGGGAACCAGAAGAACGCGAGCGAGTTGCCGCCGCCCGCGTCGAAGAAGAAGTGCTGGCCCATGCCGTCCGGCAGGTCGATGGTCTTGATCAGCGGCAGGCCGAGGACGCCGCTGTAGAAGTCGACGGTGCGCCGCATGTCCGAGCACACGAGCGCGACGTGGTTGAAGCCGCGGACGCGGAAGGCCGGCTCCTCGTTGCCCATGATCAGCTCCTCGGGGGTTCGGGGATAATATTCGATGCTAACATCAGATTCATATCTGCCTCGCGATGTTAGGTTCAGGTGTGGAGAAGGTGCAGACCCCCCGTCCGACGCAGCGCGGGCGCAAGACGCTCGCCGCCATCGAGGCCGCGGCCCGCCGGATCATCGCCCGCAAGGGCTTCCTCACGATGACGGTCGCGGACATAGCGCAGGAGGCCGGGCGCTCGCCCGCCTCCTTCTACAACTACTACGACTCCAAGGAGGACCTGCTCGCCCACTGGGCCGACGACTTCCGCGCGGAGGCCAAGGGTCGCGCCCTGGCCGCCTACAAGCACGGGGTGCCGCACCGCGAGCGCGTCCAGGAGTCGGCGCGCGCCCACTGGGAGACCTACCGCGAGCGGCTCGCCGAGATGGTCGGCGTGTTCCAGCTCGCCATGATCAACGACGAGTTCGCCGGGCACTGGCGCGAGCTGTGCGACGACGCCGTGCAGAGCATCGCCGACGGCGTCCGCCGCGCGCAGCGCGAGGGCTACTGCCCCGGCGCCGACCCCGAGCTCACCGCCCGCGCCATCGTCGCGATGCTCAACCAGTTCTGCTACGACCTCCTCGCCGGGGCGGGGGAGGACGCCGACATCGACGACGAGGCGGCCGTCCGCACCCTCGCCGAGATCTGGTACCGCGCGATCTACTGGCGCGCCGACGAGGACTGAGCGCTCCCCGAACGCCGGGTCGTCGCGGACGGCCCGGCTTTGATCTCCCCAGGTCGACGTATGGACATCCCCTTGGCCGGCGGCTAAGGTCCGAATCCGACGTCAGATTTATGTATGGGAGATCACCATGGCGGTGGAGCGCCTCTTCGTCGGCCTCGACTCCCCCACGGCGGCCCGCGCCGGCGCCGGGGGACACCCGTGTCAGGGGGTGTACCACCGCCCGGCCGGCCGGTCCCCGAAGATCGCGTTGATCGCGACGCACTACTCGGTCGACTTCTCCGAGCACTACCTCGCGGACTTCGTCGCCGAGCGCGGGCTCGGGTTCCTCGGCTGGAACACGCGGTTCAGGGGAGCCGAGAGCCACTTCCTGCTCGACCACGCGCTGGTCGACATCGGCCGGGGCGTCCGGTGGCTGCTGGAGGAGGCGGGCGTCGAGCACGTCGTCCTGCTGGGCAACTCGGGCGGCGGGTCGCTGATGGCGGCCTACCAGTCGCAGGCGACGGAGCCGAACGTCACGCCCCTGGCCGGGATGCGTCCCGCGCGCGGGGTGGACGAGCTCCCGGCGGCGTCCGCCTACATCTCCACGGCGGCGCACCTCGGCCGTCCCGAGGTGCTCACGGCCTGGATGGACCCGTCGGTCGTGGACGAGTCCGACCCCGTCTCGACCGACCCGTCGCTGAGCTTGTTCGACCCCGGAAACCCCGCGCCCTACTCGGACGAGTTCCTCGCCCGCTACCGCGAGGCCCAGACGGCACGCAACCGCCGCATCACGCGATGGGCCAAGGGCGAACTCGTCCGGCTCAAGGAGGCGGGCTTCAGCGACCGCATGTTCAACGTCCACCGCACCTGGGCCGACCCCCGCATGGTGGACCCCACTATCGAGCCCACCAAGCGCAAGCCCAACTACTGCTACGCGGGTGACCCGGCCCGCGCCAACGCGTCCGTCTTCGGCATCGCGTCCAGTTGCACCCTGCGGACCTGGCTCTCCCTCTGGAGCCTGGACGACTCCCAGACCCGCGCCACGCCGCACCTCGCCCGCATCAAGGAACCGTCCCTCGTCGTGAACGCCGACATGGACACCGGCGTCTTCCCCAGCGACGCCGACGCGATCCTGAACGCCCTCGGCTCGGCGGACAAGGAGTCCCACGTCATCGACGGCGACCACTACTTCCGCCGGGACGGCGACGACGGCGACGCGGCCCGCGCGGAGCTGGCCGACCTGGTCGTCGCCTGGACGACGGCGCGCCTGGCATGACCGGCACGTCGGCCGACCTCGGGCTGCTC
This sequence comes from Actinomadura chibensis NBRC 106107, assembly GCF_001552135.1. GTDB lineage: Bacteria > Actinomycetota > Actinomycetes > Streptosporangiales > Streptosporangiaceae > Spirillospora > Spirillospora chibensis. The sequence continues at coordinate 73,821 of NZ_BCQP01000051.1, forward strand.
GCGCTCCGGCTCGTCTTCGGGCTGTACCTCGCCGGTCACGGACTCCAGAAGTTCGGCCTCCTCGGCGGGCCGGGGCCGGCCGCGACCGCGCAGGCGTTCGAGCGGGGCGGGTTCCGTCCGGGACGTCCCATGGCGGCCGTCGCCGGGACGCTGGAGACCGGGTGCGGGCTGGCGCTGGCCGCCGGGCTCGCCGCCCCCGCCGCCGCGGCGACCGCCGTCGGCGTGATGCTCGTGGCCTGCTCGCTGCACGTCCCGAACGGGCTGTGGGAGAGCCGCAAGGGCGTCGAGTTGCCCGTCCTGTTCGCGGCCGCCGCCCTCGGCCTGCTCTTCACCGGGCCCGGACGGATCTCGATCGACCATCTCGCCGGGCTCGGCGTGCTCGACCTCCGCGTGACGTTCCTCCTGCTGGCCGTGGTCGTCGTCGGCGTCGCCGCGACCCTGGCCCGCCGCGCCGCGCAGCGGCGCGCGGCGACCCCGCCGACCTCCGCCGGTTCCCGCGAAGAGCGTCCGGCCAACTCTTGACACTGACCTCAGGTTCGTAAAAGCTATACGAACCTGAGGTCAGCATCACATTCCACCCCCTGGCAGCCTTCAGCGCGAATGACGAGGTACCGCCTTGAAAACACGATTCGCTTGCATCTCCGTGGTGCTCGCCGCCGCGCTCGCCGGCGGCTGCGCCAACGCGGGCACGTCCACGAGCAAGGACGGCGTGCGGGTCGACGCCGGAGTCACCGACGACCAGATCAAGATCGGCCTCTTCAACGGCTACACCGGGCCCGTCGCCGCCGGGGCCATCGCGGGCGCCGCGGGCTTCGACGCCCGGCTCGCCAAGGCGAACGCGGCGGGCGGCGTCTGCGGGCGCAAGCTCACCTCGGTCCGCGCCGACACCAAGTACGACCCGGCCGTCGCCGTCCAGGCCTACCGCGCGAACGTCAAGGACATCGTCATGATCGGGCAGCTGCTCGGCGCGACGAGCATCTACGGGCTGAGCCAGCAGATCGCCCGCGACGACATCGCCACGCTCGCCGCGACCAGCGCCGCCGAAGTGATCAAGCTGGAGAACGTCTACCTGTTCACCACCCCGTTCCCGATGTACGTGATCAACGGGCTGGACTGGGCGAAGAAGGAGCAGGCCGGGTCGGACGGCAAGCTCAAGGTCGGCGTCATCTACCAGGACGACGCGTTCGGGCAGGAGGGCCGCAACGCGGTCCGGTTCGTCGCGAAGAACGACCCGGACGTCAAGGTCGTCGCCGAAGCCGGGTACGACGTCAAGGCCGAGGACTTCACCGCGCAGGTCCTGAAGATGAAGAAGGCGGGCGCGGAGAGCGTCTGGATCCACGGCATCGCCTCGAAGACCGCGCCGATCCTCAGCCAGGCGTCGCAGCTCGACTTCGCGCCCCAGTGGCTGACGGTCGACTCCGGCTACGAGACGAGCCTCGCGCCGCAGCTCGGCCGCCTGCTCGACAAGCTGCACGTGGTGACGAGCAGCGTCCTGTACACCGAGAACGTCCCGGCGATGGCCGAGGTGAAGCAGAACGTCGAGAAGGTCGCGCCCGGCACCAAGCCGGACCAGCTCGTCATCGCGGGCTGGGTGGACGCCTCCGTCGCGGTCGCCGCGCTGGAGAAGGCGTGCAAGGAGAAGGACCTCACGCAGAAGGGCGTCGTGGCCGCGATGTCCGGGCTGACCGTCACGACGGACGGGCTCAGCCCCGACCTCAAGTACGGGACGGGCGACGCCGACACCCGCATCCCGTCCCGCGAGACCCGGGTCAACAAGATCGACCTCAAGAGCGGTGTGCTGGCGCCGGTCACCGGCTTCGGCACGACCGACCTCGCCGCCAGGTGGCGGCTCGCCGACGGCGCGCAGGGCTGACGGGCACCGAGGCGGTCATGGACAACTTCCTCCAGCTCACCTTCCAGGGCATGGCCCTCGGGTGCGTCTACGCGCTGATCGGCCTGGGCTTCGTCATGGTGTTCAAGAGCTCCGGCGTGTTCAACTTCGCGCACCCGGTGTTCGTGATGATCAGCGCGTACATCGTGGCGGCGCTCGTCCCGCACGGGTTCGGCTGGGGCGTCCTGGTCGCGCTCGTGTGCATGGCCGCGCTCGCGATCGTGTGCGAGAAGGTCATCCTGCGGCGGCTCGCCGGACGCTCCCTCTACGTCGTGATCATGGCGACGCTCGGCCTGTCGGTGATGGGCCAGGCGGTGGTCGCGATGGCGTGGGGCGTCAACCCGCGCGGGTCCACCGAGGGGCCGATGGGACGCGGCGTCCTGCGCGTCGGCGGCGTCGCCCTCCCCTGGACGGGCGTGTGGATCATCACCGTGTCGCTCGTCCTGCTGGCCGTGCTCTGGCTGTTCTTCCAGAAGACCCGGTACGGCCTCGCGCTGCGCGCCGCCGCCGACCACCACGAGGCGGCGCTCGCGCAGGGCATCAACATGCGCTGGGTCCAGACGATCTCGTGGGGGATCGCCGGGGTGCTGGCGGTCGCCGCCGGGGTGTTCCTCGGCGCGTTCCCGCGCCGCGTCTCCCCGGACATGGTCGACACCGCGCTCGGCGCGCTGCCCGCGCTCGTCATCGGCGGGTTCGGCTCGCTGGCGGGCGCGGTCGTCGGCGGGATGAGCGTCGGGCTGCTGCTCGTGCTCGGCTCCGGCTACCTCGCCGAGTACGGGGGCGTGCACGTCGTCCTGCCGTACGTGGCGATGCTGCTGGTCCTGACGCTGCGGCCGTCCGGGCTGTTCGGGCACCACGAGGCGGAGCGGATCTGATGGCGTCGATCGTGAACGCGCCTCCGGGCGAGGGCGTCGTCGCCGCCAAGGGCCCGGCCGGGTCCGGGTGGACGTCCCGCGCCGCGCACGTCGTCGTGATCGTCGCGCTGCTGGCCGTCCCGCTGGTCAGCACGCCGCAGTGGCAGGCCATCGCCGTGTTCGCGGCGGTGTCCGCGATCGCCGCGCTCGGGCTGCACGTCCTCACCGGGCTCGCCGGGCAGGTGTCGCTCGGGCACTCGGCGTTCGTCGCGGCGGGCGGCTACACCGCGATCTGGCTGGGCGCCGACAAGGGCCTGCCGATCTGGCTGTGGCTGCCCGCGGCGGGCCTCGTCAGCGCGGCGGTGGGGCTGCTCGTCGTCCCGTTCGCGGCGCGGCTGCGCGGGCTGTACCTCGCGGTCGTCACGCTGGCGGTCCTGTTCGTCGCCGAGTACCTGTGGGACCTCTGGGACGGCGTCACCGGCGGCACGAAGGGACGCGCCGCGCAGCCGGTCGTCCTGTTCGGCCACGACCTGCTGGACGACGTGATCGCGGGCCCGTTCATGCTGACCGGCGACCAGCAGTTCTTCTACCTGGCCTGCGCCGTCCTCGCGGTGGCGGCGGTCGCGGCCCGCAACCTCGCCCGGACGCGGCCCGGCCGCGGCTTCGCGGCGATCCGCGACCGGGACCTCACCGCGGGCGTCGTCGGCGTCCCGGTCGCGCGGATGAAGAGCGCGGCCTTCGCGGTCGCGGCCGGGTACGCGGGGATCGCCGGGGCGCTGCTCGTCTCGTACCAGACGTACGCGGTCCCCGACCAGTGGGACCTGATGCTGTCGGTCGAGTACCTCGCCATGATCGTCATCGGCGGGGTCGGTTCGCTGCGCGGGGCGATCGCGGGCGCGGTGTTCGTGACCGCGATCCCGCAGGTCGTGACGCTCATCGCGAAGGTCGTGCCGGGGATCAGCACGACGCCGTCGGCGGGCGGCGGGGTGTCGGTGGACGTCCTCGCGAACTGCCTGTACGGGCTCGCCATCGTCGCCGTGCTGGTCTTCGAGCCGCGCGGACTCGCCGGGATCTCCGAGCGGGTCGTCGCGGCGGCGCGCCGGAAGGGGCGGTCACATGCCTGAGAAGGAGGCTTCGGTGGCGGCGAGCCTCGCCGTCGAGGGGCTCACGGTGGGCTACCGGACGGGCGGCGTCGTCCTGGCGGACGTGTCGCTGACGGTGCCCGCCGGGCAGATCGTCGCGCTGGTCGGGCCGAACGGCGCCGGGAAGACGTCGCTGCTGCGCGCGGTGTCCGGCCTGCTCAGATCCCACCAGGGCGTGATCCACAAGGGCCGGGTCGTGCTGGACGGCGACGCCATCACGGGCGCGGACGCGTCCGCCGTCGTCCGGCGCGGGCTCGCGCAGGTGCTCGAAGGGCGCCAGGTGTTCCCGAACCTCACCGTCCGGGAGAACCTGCTGACCGGCGCGCACACGCTGCGCCGCGACGACCCGCGGCGGCACGCGACGTTCGAGGAGATCCTCGACCTGTTCGGCGTGCTGCGGCGGCGGCTCGGGCAGCGGGCCGGGTTCCTGTCCGGCGGCGAGCAGCAGATGCTCGCGATCGGGCGGGCGCTGATGACGCAGCCGCGCCTGCTCGTCCTGGACGAGCCGAGCCTCGGCCTCGCGCCCCGCATCGTGGAGGAGATCAGCGGGGTCGTCCAGGCCATCAACGCGAAGGGCACCACCGTCCTGCTGGTCGAGCAGAACGCGCTGCTGGCGTTCCGGATCGCCGAGTACGGCTACGTGCTGGAGGGCGGGCGCGTCATGTTCGGCGGCCCGGCCGCCGACCTGGCCGGGGACGAGCGCGTCGCCCACTACTACCTGGGCGGCCAGGACATGAGCGGCCGCCGCGCCCGGCGGACGGCGGAGAGGACGGGCCGATGACCGCCACCACGGTCCTCGAACTCGCGGACGTCACCCTGAACTTCAGCGGGGTCAGGTCCCTCGACGGCGTCTCGCTCGACGTCCGCGAGGGGGAGGTGTTCGGCATCATCGGGCCGAACGGCGCGGGCAAGTCGTCCCTGTTCAACTGCGTGTCGGGGGTCTACCGGCCGCAGCAGGGGTCGATCCGGCACCGCGGCCGGGAGATCCGCGGCGCGCGGCCGGACCGCGTCAACGCGCTCGGCATCGGCCGGACGTTCCAGAACGTCGAGTCCTTCCCCACCATGACCGTGCTCGACAGCGTCCTGCTCGGGCGGATCGGCAAGCAGCGCGTGGGCGTGCTGCGCGGCATGCTCTGGTACGGGTGGGCGGCGCGCGAGGAGCGCGAGAGCCGGGCGAAGGCCGAAGAGGTGCTGGAGATGTTCGGCCTCGGCGCGCTCCGCGACACGCGGGTGGGCGAGCTTCCGGGCGGGACGCAGCGCCAGGTCGAACTGTGCCGGGCCCTGGCCGCCGAACCCGACGTCCTCCTGCTGGACGAGCCCGTCGCCGGAATGACGCACGACGAGGTCGAGTCGATGGTGTCCGCCATTCTCGACGCCAATGAGCGGCTCGGTCTCACGGTGGTGCTGATCGAGCACAACATGGGCGTGGTCATGGACATCTGCGACCGGATCGCCGTGCTCGACTTCGGACGCCTCGTCGCCGTGGGGACGCCCGCCGAGATCGGCGCCAATCCCGACGTCCTCGCCGCCTATCTCGGCAGCGGCGCTCAGGCGGACAGCGCGTGAATCACGAAACGGAGAGTCGTGTGGCGGAGCCCGATCTGTTCGATCTCACCGGGCGCGGGGTGGTCGTGACCGGCGCCTCGTCCGGGCTGGGGAGGCGGTTCGTCCGGTGCCTGGCCGGGCGCGGCGCCCGCGTGGTCGCCGCCGCGCGGCGCACCGCGGAGCTCGAAGAACTGGCGCGCGAGCTGGGCGGGGACCGCGTCCTGCCGGTGACGGCCGACGTGACGGTCGAGGACGACGTGCGCGCCCTCGTCGCCCGCGCCCGGGAATGGACCGGCCGCCTGGACGCCCTCGTCAACAACGCCGGAACGACCCATGTGAAAACCGTCGCCGAGGAGACGACCGAGGATTTCCGCCGCCTCCTGGACGTCAATCTCGTCGGCCTTTACACCTGCGCTCGCTACGCCGGGCTGGCGATGGTCGAGCAGGGCGGGGGCAGCATCGTCAACATCGCGTCCGCGCTCGGACTGGTCGGCTCGAAGCGCATCCCGCACGCGGGCTATTGCGCCAGCAAGGCCGGGGCCGTCAACCTCACCCGCGAGCTGGCCTCGCAATGGGCGCGGACGGGCGTGCGCGTGAACGCCATCGCGCCCGGCTATTTCGAGTCGGAGATGAGCCAGGAGCTGTTCTCCACCGACGAGGGCCGCGCCTATATCCGCCGCACCATTCCGATGGGGCGGGGCGGGCGCGCCGACGAACTGGACGGCGCGCTCGTCTACCTGCTGTCGGACGCGTCCAGCTACGTCACCGGCAGCACGCTCTCCGTCGACGGCGGCTGGACGGCGGTATGACGGGCGTACTCGCCGAGGACGCGGGCGCCGTCCGGATCCTCACGTTCGACCGTCCGGAGAAGCGGAACGCGTTCACCCTCGAATCCATGGCCGCGTTGCAGGACCGGCTGGAGGAGGGGATCGCCGACCCGGGCGTCCGCGCGTTCGTCCTCACCGGCTCGGCCGGGACGTTCTGCGCCGGGGTCGACGTCGCCGTCCTGCAAGGCGCGACCGTCGCCGGAACCCACGCCAACCTGGTCGCGCTCCACCGGACGGTCCGCACCCTCGCGGCGGGCCCGAAACCGGCGGTCGCGGCGGTGGAGGGGCACGCGGTCGGGGCGGGGCTGTCCCTCGCGCTGGCCTGCGACCTGGTGGTCGCCGCCGAGGACGCGACGCTCCGCTGCGCCTTCCCGCGCCTCGGCCTGATGGCCGACCTGGGGCTGCTCTGGTCCCTGCCGCAGCGGGTCGGGCACGGCATGGCCCGCCGGATGCTCCTGCTGGACGAGCCCGTGCGCGGAACCGAGGCCGCCGACATCGGCCTCGCCGACTACCGGTCGGCGCCCGGCGAGGCGTTGGAGATCGCCATGGACGTGGCCCGCAGGCTGGCCGCGCAGCCGCCGCTGGCGGTGGGCTTCACCAAGGCGGTGCTCGCCGCCGGACCCCGGGACCTGGACGCCGTGCTGCGCCAGGAGGCGAGCGACCAGGCGCTGCTGCACGGCACGTCCGATTTCCACGAAGGACTGCGCGCCTTCACCGAACGACGAGACCCAGTTTTCACCGGCCGCCGCTGAACCGCGCCCGGCCCATTTTCGACATGGAGGTACGCCCGTGCCCGCTCCCGGAATCCACCACGTCGCCTACGCTTGCCGCGACCTTGAGGCGACCACGCGTTTCTACGAAGACCTGATGGGCTTTCCGCTCGTCCACACCGAGGTCGCGGCGGGGCCCAGCGGCGGGTTCTTCCGCCACACCTTCCACGACACCGGCGACGGCAGTTGCATCGCCTTCTTCGACCTCCACGAGGCGGGGGAGCGGGAGGGCTGGAGTTCGGAGATCTCCACCGGCAACAAACTGCCCCGCTGGGTGAACCACATCGCCTTCAACGTCACCACCGGAAAGGTGGACGAAGTGCGGGCGCGGATGCAGGACGCCGGAGTGAAGCCCTACATGGAAGTGGACCACGACTACCTGCACTCCCTTTACTACATCGACCCGAACGGCATCATGGTCGAGCTGTGCGTCGACACGCCCGGCTTCGAGGCCGACCCGGCGGAGGCGCACCGCCTGCTCACCGCCACCCTGGACGACGTCGACCACAGCCAGCACAAGTCGATGGTGAAATGACGCCGCCAACGAGTGCGTTCTCGGTCCCCGAGCACGTGGTGCCGGTGCGGAAGGCCGTGCACCGGTTCCTGACCGAGCGCGTCGAACCCGTCGAGCACGCGCTCGATTTCCGGAGCGACGACTCCCGCGAACTGCTCTCGGAACTGCAGTCCCAGGCCAAGCGGGAAGGGCTGTGGGCGCTCGGGCATCCGGCGGAGATCGGCGGCGGCGGAATGCCGTTCCTCGACTACGTCTACGTCAACGAGATCCAGGGCCGCTCCGATTTCGGGCAGTACGCGCTCGGCACCTGGACGCTCCAGGACTCGCTGATGCTGAGCCGCCACGCGACCGGCGAATGCCGCGACCGGTTCCTCGGCCCGCTCGTCCAGGGAAAGGTGTGGCCGAGCTTCGCGATGACCGAGCCGGACGTCGCCTCGTCCGACCCGACGCGGCTCACGACGTCCGCCCGGCTGGACGGCGGGGAATGGGTGCTGAACGGCCGGAAATGGTTCATCACCGGGGCCGGGGACGCGGCCTTCACCACCGTCCTGTGCCGGACGGAGCCGGACGACGCGCCGCCGCACCGCGCGTTCTCGCTGATCGTCGTCCCGACCGACACGCCCGGGTACCGGATCGTCCGCGAGACGCCCGTGCTCGGCATCGCGAGCGGGCACTACGAGCTGGCCTTCGACGACGTCCGCGTCCCCGCCGGGTACCTGCTCGGCGAGCGCGGCGCCGGGTTCGCGATCGCGCAGGAGCGGCTCGGGCCGGGGCGCATCTTCCACTGCATGCGCTGGCTCGGCCAGGCGCAGCGGGCGTTCGAGCTGATGTGCGAGCGGCTGAACACCCGGACGCTGCGCGGCGCGCCGCTCGGCGAGCGGCAGTTGATGCAGCGGCACGTGTTCGAGAGCTGGGCGCAGATCCAGTCCTGCCGCCTCCTCACCCTGGACGCGGCGAGCAGGATCGACCGGGGCGGGGACGCGCGGGTCGAGATCGGCGCGATCAAGGTGGTCGGGGCGCGGATGCTGCACGACGTCATCGACCGGGCCGTCCAGGTGCACGGCGCGGCCGGGCTGACCGACGACACCCCGCTGAGCCGGATGTACCGCGCGGCCCGCGCCGGGCGGATCTACGACGGCCCGGACGAGGTCCACGTCGTCAACGTCGCGCGGCGGCTGCTCCGCGAGTTCCAGCGCGGCGACGGCTGGGATTTCGGGTCGTGAACGACGATCACGCGGATGGGGCGATGGGAGGTTCGTCGTGACGATCGAGCGGGACGCCGGATGGGACGCGCTCGTGCGCCCGGATCGGCTCGGCCCGGCCTTGGCGGACGCCACCGGCGACGCCGGCTGGACCGCGTTGACCGCGACCCTGGTGGCGGGCGGGAAATCGAACCTGACGTTCTCGCTGAGCAGTTCCGCGGGCGAACTCGTATTGCGGCGCCCGCCGTCCGGGGAACTGCTGCCGAGCGCGCACGACATGGGACGGGAGGCGCGGGTGCAGCGGGCGCTCGCGCCGTCCGCGGTCCCGGTGCCGCGGGTCGTGCTGAGCGATGACGGTTCGATCATCGGCGCGCCCTTCTACGTGATGGAGCGCGTCGAGGGCCGCGTCATCCGCGACGAACTGCCCGGCGGGTACGCCGACGGGCCCGACGAGCGGGCGAAGCTGGCGTTCGCGCTGGTAGACGTGCTGGCCGCCCTTCACCGGGTCGACCCGCAGGCGGTCGGACTGGACGGCTACGGCAGGCCGGACGGCTTCGTCGCCAGGCAGGTCCGCCGCTGGAACGACCAATGGCGGCGGTCCCGGAACGGGCCCGTCGCCCCGGTCGAGGAACTGGGGCGCCGCCTCTCGGAAATGATTCCGGAATCGGGGCGCGCGTCGATCGTCCACGGGGACTTCCGGCTCGACAACTGCATGATGGACGCGGACGACCCGGGACGGGTCCGCGCCGTTCTCGACTGGGAGATGTCCACGCTCGGCGACCCGCTGACCGATCTCGCCCTGCTGCTCTTCTATTGGCAGGAACCCGGCGAACCCGGATTGCGACTGACCCCGGCCGTCACCGCGCTTCCGGGTTTCCCGGGCCGGGCCGAGATCGCCGCCCGCTATGCCAGCCAGGCGGACGTCGAATTGGCCGACCTCGCCTTCTACGAGGCGCTCGCGCATTTCAAATGCGCCGTCATCACCCAGGGCGTCGCCGCCCGCGCGGAGGCGGGCGCGATGGCGGGCCAGGAGTTCGGCGACCTCGCCGGCGAGGTCCGCGCGATCGCCGAACGCGGGCTGGCACGGCTCGACTTCCGCTGACGGCCGTGATATCCACATCAGACTTTGTGACCGGAGGCGTTTTCATGGGAGACCGCGGTTTCACCGGCTCATTGGCGGACATGGCCGACCACTGGGCGCGGGTCGCGCCGGGCCGTCCGGCGACCGGCAACGCGGGCGGCAGGCGGCTCGACTTCGGCGCGCTGGCGGACCGGTCCGCGCAGGTCGCGGACGCGCTCGGCGCCGCCGCCGGGCCGGTGGCCTATCTCGGCCGCGACTCGGCCGTGTGGGCCGAGACGATGGTCGGCGCGAGCAGGCGCGGCGTTCCGGCCGTCCCGCTCAATTGGCGGCTCGCGCCCGCCGAACTGGCGCGCGTCCTCGAACACGCGCGGCCCTCGGTGGTGGTGAGCGACGCCGCCTTTCTCCCTTCCCTGGGGCGGGAAAGGGAATCCGAGGAAAAGGTCGTCGTGCTGAATGGCGACCTGGATTTCGTCGGCGAATACGACTCCTGGCTCAGCGGGCGTCCCACCACTTTCGAGTCGCGTCCTGCCGACCCCGGCGCCACGGCCCTTCTCGTCTACACGTCCGGGACGTCGGGCCGCCCGAAGGGCGTGCGACTGACCAACGGAAATATCGCGGCGAATCTGGCGTCGTCCGCGCCGTGGGAGGTGGGCCCGGGGTCGGTGGTGTGCGTCCCCACCCCGCTCTTCCACGTCTCCGGGACGGGCTGGCTCTTCTACTGCCTCGGCCGGGGCGCCCGGTCGGTGTTCCTCACCGACGCGTCGCCCGAAGGGGTGCTGCGGGTGCTCGCCGACGTCCGGGCCACGCACATGCTGAGCGTCCCGGCGGTCGTCCAGACGCTGGTCCAGAGCCCGGCCGTGGCCGACGCCGACCTGAGCAGCCTCAAGACCCTCATCTACGGCGGGTCCCCGATGCCGCCCGCCGTGATCAGGGAAGCGGCGGCGGCGCTCGGCTGCGACCTCGTCCAGAGCTACGGCATGACGGAGGCGTGCGGGCCCATCACGTTCCTCGACGCCGCCGACCACCGCCGCGGCGGGCCCCGGCTCGCCTCCGCCGGACGCGCCGCCGACGGCGTCGAGATCAGCGTCCGCGACCCCGCGACCGGCGCGGACGTGCCCGCCGGGACGACCGGCGAGGTCTGGATGCGCAGCGCCCTGCTCACCCCCGGCTACCTCGGCGACGACGCCGACGACGCCCGCGCGTTCGGTGCGGACGGCTGGTTCCGCACCGGCGACGCCGGGCACCTGGACGACGGCGGCTACCTGTTCCTCACCGACCGCGTCACCGACATGATCATCACCGGCGGCGAGAACGTGTACCCGGTGGAGGTCGAGAACGTCCTCGCCGACCATCCGGACGTGGCGGAGGTCGCCGTCGTCGGCGCCCCGCACGAGCGCTGGGGCGAGACGGTCGTCGCGCTGGTCGTCGCGCGGCCGGGGACGGCGCCCGCCGGGCCCGAGCTGATCGCGTTCTGCCGCGAGCGGCTCGCGCACTACAAGTGCCCGACCCGGGTCGACATCGTCGGCGAGCTGCCCCGCACGCCGAGCGGAAAGGTGCTGAAACGTCGGCTCCGGGAGCCGTCCGGCGCGGTATGAGCGGGTTTAAGGAGGACAATGCAGATCGTCGACATCCGGGAAATGGCCGTTCCGCTTGAGGGGAACGTCACCAATTCCGTCGTCAGTTTCGCCGGGCACACGGTCTCGCTGGTCGCGGTGATCAGCGACGTGCGCCGGAACGGCCGTCCGCTCGTCGGGGTGGCGTTCGACTCCATCGGACGGTTCGCGCAGGGCGGCATCCTCCGCGACCGGATGATCCCGCGCGTCCTCGGCGCCGACCCGGACTCCCTCCTCGCGCCGGACACCGGGCTGCTCGATCCCGCCCGCGTGCTGGAACGTGCCATGAAGGACGAGAAGCCCGGCGGCCACGGCGACCGCGCCGCCGCGGCCGCCGCCCTCGAACTCGCCTGCTGGGACCTGCTCGCCAAGCACGCGGAAGAGCCCGCCCACGCCGTGATCGCCAAGGCGCACGGCCGCGCGCCCGGTCTGACCGGCGCCCCCGTCTACGCGGCGGGCGGCTACTACCGTCCGGGCGGGGGGATCGCGGAGTTGAAGGCCGAACTGCGCGGCTACCAGGACGACGGATACCCGGTCGCGAAGATCAAGATCGGCGGCGCGCCGCTCGACGAGGACCTCCGCCGGATCGAGGCCGCGATCGCGGTGATGGGCGACGGCGGCGCGATCGCCGTCGACGCGAACGGACGGTTCGACTGGACGCAGGCGCTCGACTACGCGAAGGCGATGTCCGGCTACGGCCTCCGCTGGTACGAGGAGGCGACGGACCCGCTCGACTTCGACCTCAACCGGCGCCTCACGGAGGCCTATCCCGGCCCGATCGCGACGGGTGAGAACCTCTTCTCCGTCCAGGACGTGAAGAACCTGCTGAACTTCGGCGGCGTCCGCGCCGACCGGGACGTCTTCCAAATGGACGCGGGCCTCAGCTACGGCCTGACCGAATACGCGCGAATGATCGCGCTGATGGAGGAGCGCGGCATCGACCGCGGCGCGGCGTTCCCGCACGGCGGGCACATGATCAACCTGCACATCGTCACCGGGCTCGGGCTCGGCGGCTGCGAGGCCTATCCGGGGGTGTTCCAGCCGTTCGGCGGCTACGCCCCCGGCTGCCGCCTCGCGGACGGCCGGATCCACCCCGCCGACGACCCCGGCTTCGGCCTCGAAGCGAAACCGGGCCTGGCGGAGCAGATCGCGAAGCTGGTGAGCTGATGGAGGCTCCGGAACCGATGGAGACCATGAAGATCGCCGTCGTCGGCTGCGGCGCGATGGGCTCGGTCTACGCCGGGCGCCTCGCCTCGGCGGGGCACGACGTCCTCGTCGTCGACCGGTGGGCCGACCACATGGCGGCCATCGCCGCGAACGGCCTGCTGGTGGCCGGGCCGGACGGCGAACTGCGCGTCCCGGTGCGCGCGTACACCGAGCCGCCGAGCGAGCGGGTGGACCTCGTCGTCCTCGCGGTGAAGGCGGCGGACGTCGCGTCCGCCACGGCGCAGGCCCGTCCGCTGCTCGGGCCGGGCACGGTCGTCCTCACGATCCAGAACGGGCTCGGCTCCGCCGACGTCGCCGCCGCCGAACTCGGCGCGGACCGGCTCGCCGTCGGTGTCGCGAGCGGCTTCGGCGCGTCCGTGCGGCGGGCGGGGGAGGTCCACCACAACGCGATGCGCGCGATGCGGTTCGGCGGGTACGCGACGCTCGGCCCGTCCGAGGTCGAGCGGGTCGCCCGCGCCTGGCGGCTCGGCGGGTTCGACGCCGAGGCGGTGTCCGACATCGCGGCGATGCAGTGGGAGAAGCTGATCTGCAACGTCGCCTACAGCGCCCCGTGCGCGCTCACCGGCCTGACGGTCGGCGAGGTCATGGACGACGAGCACCTCGGCCCGGTCAGCCGCGCCGCCGCCGAGGAGGCGTGGCAGGTGGCGCGCGCCCGCGGCGTCGGCATCTCCGTCACGGACCCCATCGAGTTCGTCCGCGACTTCGGCGCCCGGATGCCCGCCGCGAAGCCGTCCGCGCTGCTCGACCACGAGGCCGGACGGGTCAGCGAGATCGCGTTCATCAACGGCGCGGTCCCGCGCGAGGCGGCGAAGGCCGGACGCGACGCCCCGGTCAACGCCACGCTGACCGCCCTCGTCCGCGCCCGCGAAGCGTCCTGGACGGCCTGACCCCGGCGGCCGTGCCTCGAACGGGTTGGACGGGGGCGCGCTTTCCCGGCGGGCCGCCCTCGGTTATCTTCGTGATCAACCCCCGGCCTGATCATCTCGTCGTCTGGAAGGAACCGCCATGCCGGGAGAGGTTCGGCTCACTCGCAGGGGCCTGATCGGGGGGACCGCCGCCGTGGTCGGCGGGGCGCTGCTCGGCCCGCTGTCCGGCCCGCGCGGCGCCGCGTCGGCGCAGGCCGCGCCCCGCGCGTACCCGCGCGCCGACTGGGAGGCGCGCCCGCCCAAGGTCGCGGCGACCGTGCTCGACCGCGCCCCCGACCACATCGTCGTCCACCACACCGCGTCGGCGAACACCGTCGACCCTTCGCTGGAGCAGGCGTTCGCCCTGTCCCGGTCGATCCAGAACTTCCACATGGACACCAACGGGTGGGCCGACTCGGGGCAGCAGTTCACCATCAGCCGGGGCGGCCACCTCATGGAGGGACGCAACCGCACCCTGGAGGCCGTCCGCGCCCGGCGGCACGTGGTCGGGGCGCACACCTTCGGCCAGAACGACCACACGATCGGCATCGAGAACGAGGGCACCTACATGACGGAGGCGCCCACCGACGCGCTGTGGGCGAAACTCGTCCAGACGTGCGCGTGGCTGTGCGACGCCTACGGCCTCGGCCCGCACGAGGCGATCGTCGGGCATCGCGACTACAACCAGACGTCCTGCCCCGGCGACGCCCTCTACGCGCTGCTGCCCGACCTGCGCGACCAGGTCGCGGGCGTGCTCGGCGAACGGCGGTCCGCGGCGCGCTCGCGCGGCGGGCCGAGCGGCCTGCCCGGACCGCGCCACACCTTCGACCACGGCCCGGCGCTCGCGCCCGGCGAACTGGCCCGCTGAGCCGCCGTCAGGCCGGACGCCGCGCCCAGAACAGCGCGTGCCCGCCGTCGCCCTCCGGGACGAACTCCCGCGAGACGACGTCGAGGCCCGCGTCCCGGAGCCAGGCGTCGTAGGTGTCGGCGTCCGCCTGGCTCCACCACATCGCGGCCGGTCCGCCGAGCCAGCCGTCCTCGGTGCCGGTCCAGGCGTCCCAGCCCGTGGTGGCGAGCAGCCAGCCGGAGGGACGCAGCCATCCGGCGATCCGCTGGAGGAGCCGGGGCTGCTCCTCCAGCGGCATGTGGATGAGGGCGTAGAGGCAGACGACGGCATCGAACGAGTCCGGCGGGAAGCCGACCCGCGTCGCGTCCGCGCGCCGGAACGTCGCGGCGGGCACCAGCCGGCGGGCGCGTTCGATCTGCACCTCGCTGATGTCCACGCCGGTGACGCGGTGCCCGGCCGCGGCGAGCGACCGGGCCACCGGCACGCCGCACCCGCACCCGAGGTCGAGCACCGGCCCGTTCGCGGGAATCCGGTCCTTGAGGGAGGCCAGCCAGGGCGCGTATTGGTCGTCGCCCGCGTCGTCGTCCCGATAATGGCGTGAAAGGACGTCGTATCCGCGCCGGACCATTTCGGTGCCGTCGTCTTCGCTCATGCCGGACGTTATCCCGGAATTCCGCCGGTCACCAAGGGACGACCCCGGCGTCCTCGAAGAACCCGCCGGTGGGGCCGCCGTCCGGGAGCGTCGCGAGCCGGATCGCGATCTGGGCGCCCTGCCGCGCGGTGCGGACGCCGCGGAACCCGTTGAGGTCCGTCGCGCAGAATCCCGGGCACCCCAGGTTGATCAGGACGTTCGTGTCGCGCAGTTCCTTGGCGTACTGGACGGTGACGGCGTTCAGGAAGGTCTTGGACGGCGAATAGGCGGCCGACAACGGCCCCGTGACGTCGGGCGCGGCGCCCTGCTCGCTCTGCCGCGCCAGCGACCCGACGCCGCTGGACATGTTCACGATCCGCGGCGACGCCGACCGGCGCAGCAGCGGCAGCATCGCGTTCGTGACCCGGATGACCCCGATCACGTTCGTCTCGACAGCCGTCCGGACAGCCGCGAGGTCGACGGTGGTCGGCTCCTGCGGCATGCCGCCGGTCACACCCGCGTTGTTGACGAGCACGTCGAGCCGCCCGCCCCGCTCCTCGACCAACCTCGCGGCGGCCTCCACGCTCGCGTCGTCGGTGACGTCGAGGGGGACCCCGAAGGCGTCCACCCCGTCCGCCCGCAACTTCCCTACGGCAAGCTCCCGCTTGCCCTCGTCCCGCGCACCGACCCCGACACTCCACCCGAGCCCACCGAGCCCGGCCGCGATCTCGAACCCGATCCCCTTGTTCGCGCCGGTGACCAGCGCGATCTTCTCTCCACTCATGTCTCGACCCTGCCGCGCACCCCCGCCGAACCTCCAACACCGTCTAGGTCCTCCCTGATACCCCCCAGGTATCACCCCACGTCACACCCTCCGCCGTCCCGCCCGGCGGGTACCGTGGGCGGGGTGGAGACGCGGGAGTTGCGGTATTTCGTGGCTGTTGCCGAGGAGCTGCACTTCGGGCGGGCGGCGCGGCGGCTCGGGATCGCGCAGCCGCCGCTGTCGCGGGCGATCGGGCAGCTTGAGCGGCGGCTCGGGGTGACGCTGCTGGAGCGGACGAGCCGCGGCGTCGTGCTGACCGAGGCCGGGGCCGTCCTGCTCCGCGAGGGGCTGGCGGCGCTGGACGCGGTCGACGCCGCCGCCCGCCGCACCCGGCGCGCCGCCGCCGGGCGGCCGAGCCTGGTGCTGGTCACGAAGGCGGGGGCGTCCAGCGAGCTGCTGGCGAAGCTGCTCGACGCCTATGCCGCCGAGCCCGGCGCGGTCACCGTGGACGTGCAGTTGTGCGGGCCCGGCGAGCAGGAGCGGCTGCTGCGGGACGGGCGGGCCGACGTCGCGCTGCTGCACCGCCCGTACGACTCGACGGCCGGGTTCGACACCGAGGAGCTGGCCACGGAGGGGCAGGTCGCCGTCCTGCCCGCCGGGCATCCGCTCACCGTCGAGGCGCGGGTGCGGATGGCGGACGTCGCCGACCTGCCCGGCCTGCCGATGCCGCGCTGGCCCTGTCCCGACGGCACGTATCCGGAGGGGCCGGGCCCGGCCGTCCGGGATCACGCGCAGCTGCTCCAGCTCATCGCGCTCGGACGGGCCTCGGCCGTGCTGCCCGACTCGGTCCGCCCGCTGCTGCGCGACGACCTCGCCGTCGTTCCCGTCGTGGACGCGCCGCGGGTCACGACGGTGATCGCGTGGCCGCCGCACAGCCGGTCGCTCGCGCTCGCCGGGCTCGTCCGGACCGCGACCGGCCTCTAGCGGACGGTGAAGAGCTGCCGCTCGACCTCGTCCAGGGCGAGGCGGGCGGCGCCGAGCGCCACCGCGTGATCGCCCAGCGTCGACAGCGCCAGCGTCGGACGGACGAGCGTCCGCCCGCCCAGGTGCCGTTCGATGGCCTCCAGCAGCGGCGGCCCGGCGCGGACGACGCCCCCGCCGATGACGACGAGGTCCGGGTCGAGGATCAGGATCAGCGGCGCCAGCCCCTCCACGAACCGGGCGGCGACCGTGTCGATGACCCGCAGCGCGGTGGGGTCGCCCGCGCGGGCGGCGGTCAGCGTCGCGCTGGCCGGGTCGTCGGGGGTGGCGTCGTCGTTGGCGAGTTCCGCGATCGCGGTCGTGCCGACCCGGCGCTCGAACGGGCCGAGGGTCGCCGCGCCGATCGGCGGGCCCTGCGCGCCGGGCAGGAAGCCGACCTCGCCCGCCGCGCCGTGCGCGCCGCGCAGCAGCCGGTCGCCGACGAGGATCCCGGCGCCGACCCGGCCGCCCCACTGCACGGCGACGACGATCCCCGCGTCGGGGCCCCCGCCGCGCCAGCGCTCGGCGAGGACGGCGAGGTTCACGTCGTTCTCCACCATGACCGGGCAGCCGAACGCCGGACGGAGCCGGTCGGCGAGGTCGATCGACGTCCAGCCGGGCATGTCGGGCGCCTTGACGACGACGCCGTGCTCGGCCTCGACGATGCCGGGCGTGCCGACCGCGACCGCGCGGACCGTTCCCGGGTCGACGCCGCCGCGCGCGAGCGTCTCGCGCACCTGCGCGCGGACGTGGGCGAGCATCTCGTCGCTGCTGTGCAGGCGGCTGCTGTCGCCGCGGTCCTCGGCGACGATGCGGCCGGTGAGGTCGGCGACGACGGCGAGGGTGCGGTGCGGGCCGATGTCGATGCCGACGACGTGCGCCGCGTCCGGGCGCAGCCGGACGAGCCGCGCCGGACGGCCGGGGGAGCGCCGCCCCGACTGGTCGTCCTCGACGTACTCGACCAGGCCGTCGGCCACGAGTGACGCGACGACCTGCGCGATCGTCTGCCGGGACAGCTCCGTCCGGTCGCTCAGGTCGCCCAGCCGCAGCGGCCCGGCCCGGTGCAGCCGGGCCAGCACCGTGCTCTCGTTGATGCGCCGGAGCAGGGCCGGTCCGCCGCCGCCGTCGATCATCTGGTCGTCCCCCTCTTGACCTTCGCCCCGAGATCACAGAATATTGCAACGTTCTTAACCAAATTACACCTGAAGGTCGGACGCATCGGGGTTCCCAACGGCACAAGGATGGTGCGAGGCATGCGCACACGGCACTCGAACGGCAGCGGGACCGAAGCGGGCGCGGCGCCGAAGACGGGCGCGGAGCACGAGACCGGCGCGGGGAGCGGGCGGCGGCGGTTCCTGATCGGCGCGGCGGCGGTCGGCGCCGGGTACACGGCGGCCTCGGTCGTCGGGGCCCCCGCGGAGGCCGCGGCGCCGCCGGAGCACGGCGACGCGACGACGCGGGTCTTCGCCAACAACGTCGGGTACGACCCCGCCGCCCCGAAGCGCGCCGTGGTGACCGGGCGCCGGTCGCCCGGACGGTTCCGGCTGGTGGACGCCGTCACCGGGCAGACCGTCCACAGCGGCAGGCTCCAGCACGCGGGCAACGTCGCCGACTGGGACGACACCGCCTACTGGACGGCCGACTTCTCGCGGGTGGACCGGCCCGGCGACTACTACCTGGCGGTGGGCTCGGCCCGGTCGGCGCAGTTCAAGATCGAGGCGACCGTGCTTGAGCGCTACACGCTCGCGCACGTCGTCCGCCACTTCAAGGGCTGGCGGTGTTCGGGCCAGTACGACAAGTTCGACCACCATCTGCCGCTCGGCAACACCGGCAAGACCTTCGACGCGCACGGCGGATGGTACGACGCGACCGGCGATTTCGGCAAACATTTCACGCAATTGTCGGCGCTCTCCTATTTCAACACGCTGCAGATTCCGTTGACCGCGTGGTCGCTGCTGATCTCCCATCGCGAACTGACCGCCCGCAAGAACGACAACTTCACCCAACTGCGCACCTGGCTCCAGGACGAGGGCCTCTTCGGCGCGGACTACATCCGCCGCGTCCACGTCCCCGGCCAGTCCTTCTACAGTTCGGTGGGCCAGCCGGGACCGCCGAAGGACCCGGTCAAGCGCACCCTCGGCACCGCGCAGGTCAACTTCCGCGAGGGCGGCGGCGTCGCGATCGCCGCGCTCGCCATCGCGAGCACGCAGGACGTCTCCGGCGACTACGAGAGCTCGGACTACCTGGCGGCCGCCAAGGACGCGTTCGCCTATCTCGACGCCAACAACGTCCGCCTCACCAACGACGGAAAAGAGAATATCCAGGACGACTACAACGCCCTCCTCGCGGCCGTCGAACTGTATCGCGCGACCGGGGACGACACCTACAGGAAGGCCGCCGACAAGCGCGCCGCGAACCTCTCCGCCCGGCTCGTCTCCTGGCGCGGCTACCGCGACTACTGGCGGGCGGACGACGCGGACCGCCCGTACTTCCACCCGTCCGACGCCGGGCTCCCGGTCGTCGCGCTGCTCACCTACGCGGGCATCGCGGACGGGAGCGCCAAGCAGCGGGCGCTCGACGCGGTGCGCCGGTCGATGACGTTCGAGCTGGCGGTCACCGCCGAGGTCCGCAACCCGTTCGGGTACGCGCGGCAGCTCGTCCAGGACGCGACCGGCACCCGGGCCAGCCGGTTCTTCTTCCCGCACAACGTGACCCCGCGGACGAAGGACCAGTGGTGGCAGGGCGAGAACGCGCGCATCGCCTCGCTCGCGACCGCGGCCCGCCTCGCCGCGCGGCAGTTCTCCGCCGACCGCGCGTTCGCCGCGAAGCTGCGCTCGTACGCGGCGGACCAGCTCAACTGGATCCTCGGCGTCAACCCCTACGACGTCTGCATGCTGGACGGCTCCGGGCGCAACAATCCGCAGTACCTCTGGCTCGGGTCGTGGCAGTTCCTCCAGACGGCGGGCGGGATCGTCAACGGCATCACCGGCAAGAACGTGGACGGCAGCGGCATCGCCTGGGACGAGGGCTACGCCAAGACCGGCAAGGACGACGACTGGCGCTGGGGCGAGCAGTGGCTCCCCCACACGAGCTGGTACCTGAACGCCATCGCCCTCGGCTGACCGGCGCCCCCCTTCCGCACGCGAACCCCCGCAGGCCCCTGACTGCGGGGGTTTCGCATGCCCGGGCGCGGCGCTCACCCGGACTCTTGACAGGAGAGTACTCGCAACCGCAAAGTAATCTCCATAGCCAAGAGAATCGGAGAAGACATGCAGGAATCCCCTGCCGCCGTGCTCGACGAGATCGGACGGCTGCGGCGGCTCACCCGGGCGCGGGTCCACGGCGCGGCGGTCCCGCTCGTCGTGTTCGCCGCGCTCACCCTCGCCTCGGCGCTGCTCTACCGGCACCCGTTCTTCCACATGCCGCCGGAGGGCGGGACGCTCGACTTCAACCGCGACCCGTTCTTCGTCCGGGGGGACGCGGGCGGGGGCTTCGCGGTCGACCCCGGCCCGGTCAGCGGCTACGCCGGGCTCTACTGGGCCGACTGGTCCGCCGCCCTGTCGATCCTGTTCTGGCTGGTCGTGGCGCCGCTGTGCTACGCGGGCTGCGCGCTGTGGTACCGGCGGCGCGCCGAGAACATCGGCCTGGCGCTGCGCTGGCGGCCCTGGCTGTACGCGGGCGCCGGGCTGATGGGCCTCATGGTGCTCCTGCTCGTCCTCCGGGAGGACGGTCCCGACGAGTACCACGGGAACCTGGTGGACCATCCGCCGATGATGGCCCTCAGCCCGCTGCTCGCCATCGCCCTCGGCCTGCTCGGGCTGGCGTGGGTCGAACGCAGTTGGGGCACCGGCGTCGTCGCCGTCCTGTACGGGGTGCTGGCGGCGACGATGAGCATGTATCCGCTCGGCGAGCAGCCGTCCTGGATCATCCCGCCGCAGGGCGGTTCGATCGACCAGCTCATGGCCCCCGGCTACAACCTGCTGATCCTCACGTCGGTGCTGCTCGCCGGGGCCGCCATACTGCAACTACGCACGGCCGCACGCAGGCGAAAGGCTTCCAGGGCATGAGCGAGGGCGCTCCCCATCCGACGCAGGGGCTGAACGACACCGTCCACCACCGGAGCAGGCTCGGCATCCTCGCCGTCCTCCGCGAGGTGGACCGGGCGGAGTTCGGCTATCTCCGCGACGCGCTGTCGCTCAGCGACGGGAACCTGTCCCGCCACCTGCGCACCTTGGAGGAGGCCGGTTACATCGAGATCCACAAGGGCTACCACGGGCGGCGCCCGCGCACCTGGGTGACGCTGACCGGTGCGGGGGCCAAGGAACTCGACCTGGAGATAGCGGCCCTGCGCGCCCTCGTCGCCCGGCTGGACGAGCCTCCACCGTCCTGACCCCGCCGTTTTGCCCCAGTGCCGCCGCACGGTTTTCCGCGATCATGTTGCGGACGATCTCCGACGGGGCATCTCCCCTGGGGGCGTCCAGCGGGACGCGGGGGACGGAGGTGACCGGTGGCGGGACGCGGCGAGTCGCAGCGGGTGCTGATGCCGCCCGCGCAGGCGGCGATCTTCCTCGTCGTGACGGTGCGGGCGGGCGCGGAGGAGGCCGTCCGGGAGCTGTTCGCCGACATCGCGGGGCTGACCCGCTCGGTCGGCTTCCGCGTCCCGGACGGCGAGCTGAGCTGCGTGACCGGGATCGGCTCCGGGCTCTGGGACCGGATGTTCGACGGTCCCCGCCCCGCCGGGCTGCATCCGTTCCGGGAACTGGCCGGCGCGACGCACACCGCCGTGTCCACCCCCGGCGACCTGCTGTTCCACCTGCGGGCCTGCCGGATGGACCTGTGCTTCGAGCTGGCCGCCCGGCTGATGGAGCGGCTGGACGGCTGGGCCGACGTGGCCGACGAGGTCCACGGCTTCAAGTACTTCGACGAGCGCGACCTGCTCGGCTTCGTCGACGGCACCGAGAACCCGGACGGCGCGGCGGCCGAGGCGGCGGTGTGCGTCGGCGACGAGGACCCGGGGTTCGCGGGCGGGAGCTACGTCATCGTCCAGAAGTACCTGCACGACCTCAAGGCGTGGGACGCGCTGCCGGTCGAGGAGCAGGAGCGCGTCATCGGCCGGACGAAGCTGTCCGACATCGAGATGCCCGACGCCGTCAAGCCGACGAACTCGCACGTCGCGCAGACCACGATCGTCGACCCGGACGGCACGGAGCGGAAGATCGTCCGCGACAACCGCCCGTTCGGGACGTTCGGCTCGGCCGAGTTCGGCACCTATTTCATCGGCTATTCCGCCACGCCCGACGTGACCGAGCGGATGCTCCGCAACATGTTCATCGGCAACCCTCCAGGCAATTACGACCGCATTCTCGACTTCTCCACGGCGGTGACCGGCTCCCTCTTCTTCGTTCCCACGGCGGACTTCCTCGACGACCCGCCCGCGCGCGGCGTGCTCGCCGCCGACGTCCCGGCGCCCGCGCCCGAGGCCGAGCCCGCCCCGCCACCGGTCGGCGACGACTCCCTTCACATCGGCAGCCTGAACAGGAGCACCGCACCATGAACAATCTCCACCGCGAGCTGGCCCCGATCTCGGACGCGGCGTGGGCCGACCTTGAGGCGGAGGCGCGGCGCACCTTCACGAGCTATGTCGCGGGACGCCGGGTCGTGGACGTGACCGGACCGGACGGTCCGACGCTCGCCGCCGTCGGCACCGGGCACGTCCGCCCGCTGGACCCGCCCGCCGACGGGGTGCTGGCGTCCCGGCGGGAGGCGCAGCACCTGATCGAGCTGCGGGTGCCGTTCTCGGTGGAGCGGCGCGCCGTGGACTCGGTCGAGCGCGGCGCGAAGGACGCCGACTGGCAGCCGGTCAAGGACGCCGCGAAGAAGATCGCGTTCGCCGAGGACCGCGCGGCCCTGCACGGCTGGGCGGACGCGGGCATCGCCGGGCTCGCGCCGAGCAGCTCCAACAGCCCGCTGCCGCTGCCCGCCGACGTCCGCGACCTGCCCGCGGCGGTGGCGCGGGCGGGCACGGCGCTGCGCGAGCAGGGCGTCGGCGGGCCGTACGACCTGCTGCTGTCGGCCGCCTCGTACACGGCGGTCGCGGAGAGCACCGACCACGGGTACCCGGTGTGGGACCACCTCGTCCGGCTCGTCCCGGAAGGGCGGATCATCTGGGCGCCCGCGCTGGACGGCGCGCTCCTCGTGTCCACCCGCGGCGGCGACTTCGAACTGCGCCTCGGCCAGGACCTGTCGATCGGCTACCTCGCGCATGACGCCGAGCGCGTCCAGCTCTACTTCCAGGAGTCGCTCACGTTCATGGTGCACACGGCGGAGGCGAGCGTGGCGCTGCCGCCGGGCTAGTCCGGCGGGGGTGCCGCCGCGAGGGAGCCGGGGGCCGGAGTGGGCCGGCACCGCACCGGCGGCCTGGGGCACGGCCGGTGCGGCACCGGCGCGGGCCCGGCAGCCTCCCCCGCCGAGGAAGGCCGGGCCTCCTCTCGTCCGGGACCCACGGGAGAGCCGTCCCGGACGAGAGCGTCCCCGCGGCGCGCCTGCCGCCGGGCGGGCCGCCCCGCGGGGAGGCGGGACGGCCCGGGGCACGTCGACGCGGAGGCCACCGCGGACGGGAGCGGTCCGCCGTGCGAGCCGGCGCGGAGGAGGCGGTGCACGAGATCTCCAGGTCCGGAAGCCCGCACCGGGTGGTGCGTCGTGGTGCCCGACGCAGAGAAGAATGGCATCGGGAACGCTCTTGCGGCTCCCCCCAAACAGGCATAACTTCCCGGCTATGCAAGTTGAGTTGCGGCATTTACGGGTGCTCACCCAGTTGGCCGAGACGGGCAGCATCACCCGCGCGGCGGCCACCCTCGGCGTGTCCCAGCCGACGCTGAGCAACCAGTTGCGGCGGATCGAGAAGGCGTTCGGCGGGCCCCTCTTCGTGCGCGGCGCGGCGGGCATCACGCCGACCCCGCTCGGACGCCACGTCCTCGCGCGGGCGCGCGGCGTCCTCGCCGACATGGACGACCTGCTGGCGACGCTGCCGGGCGGCGGCTCCCGGTCCGGCATCCGGCTCGGCACCCATCCGCACATCCTGCTGGGCGAATGGCTGCGCAGCCTGGAGACCGAACTGCCGCACCGCGGGGTGACGGCGAGCCTCGACTACTCGGGCGCGGTGCTGACGCAGTTGCTCGCCAACGACCTGGTAGACGTCGTGTTCATGGGACGCGTCGCCGACCACCACGCGCCGCCGTGCCCGCCGGGGACGACCGAGCGGGTGATCACGGTCGAGCCCTGCGGGATAGCGCTCGCCTCCTCCCACCCGCTCGCCCGCCGGAGCCGCGTCTCGCTGACCGACCTCGCCGGGGAGACGTGGATCCCGCCGCAGGGCGGCGACGACGGCGGCACCGCCATGCTCCGCGCCGCCTGCGAGGCCGCCGGGTACACGCCCCGCTTCCGCTACGCGGGCATGGACATCGGCAGCACGGTCGGGTTCGTCGCCGCCGGGTTCGCGATCACGCTCGCGTCGCCGACCTGGCAGCCCGGCGAGGGGATCACGATCGTCGCGCTGTCCGGCCACGCGACCGACTCCTACCGGGTGCTGCGCTGGCGCACGTCCGCGGTCTCGGCGAACGAGATCGACATCCTGCACCGCACCTACCACGAGCTGTACAAGCCGGTCGTGCAGCGCAACAGCGTCACGCTGCCCTGGCTCGCCGACAACCCGGACGCCCGCCCGCGCACCATCGA
Organism: Actinomadura chibensis NBRC 106107; assembly: GCF_001552135.1. GTDB lineage: Bacteria > Actinomycetota > Actinomycetes > Streptosporangiales > Streptosporangiaceae > Spirillospora > Spirillospora chibensis. Next base: position 98,387 of record NZ_BCQP01000051.1, read on the forward strand.
CGTCTGACCCGGTCAGGCGGCCCCCGTCACGTCGCCCCGGACGGGTCGGGGTCGAGGATCTCCGCGGTGTGCTCGCCGATCGACGGCGGTCCGGCCGCGAACGCCTTCTCGACCACCGGCAGCGGCGACCCCGGCACGAACACCTCGCCCGGACCGCTCTCCAGCGGGATCGACCGCACCATGCGGCGATGCCGCACGTGCGGGTCGTCCACCAGCCGCTCCACGCTGAAGATCGGGCTGCACGGGACGCCGACCTCGCCCATCCGCGCGACGATCTCGTCCACCGTGTGCGCGCCGGTCCACGCCTCGATCACGCGGTCGAGGTCGGCGCGGTGCTCGAGGCGGGTGTCGGCGGCGGTCCCGGTGAAGTAGGGGAGCAGCTCCGGGGCGTCCACGACGCCCGCGAGGGCCGTCCACATCCGCAGGGTCATCGGCGCCATGTAGACGTGGCCGTCCGCCGCCGGGTACGTCCCGGCGTAGGACCGGCGCACCTTGCTGCCGACCCGCGTCGGGCTGACGCCGAGCTGGAGCACCTCCGCCAGGCACGGGCCGAGCAGCGACATCATGCTGTCGAGCATGCTCAGGTCGGTGAACGAGCCCTCGCCCGTGCCGCGCCGCCTGCTCAGCCCGAACATCACCGCGAGCGCCGCGTAGAGGCCGGTCACGTGGTCGGGGACGAACAGGCCCGCCTGCATCGGCGTCCCGTCCGGCTCCCCGGTGAGGTGGACGAGCCCCGACATCGCCTGGATGATCCCGTCGAACGCCGGGCGCTTGGCGTACGGGCTGTCGTTGCCGAACCCGCTGGCGTGGACGTACACCAGCCCCGGATTGACCTCCTTGACCCGCTCGTACCCGAAGCCGAGCCGTTCGGGGATGCCGACCGCGTAGTTGGTGACCACGACGTCCGCCGAGCGGAGCAGGGTGACGAGGGCCTCCTGCCCGGCGCCGGTCTTCAGGTCGAGCATGACGCTGCGCTTGTTGCGGTTCAGCGCGTGGAAGTAGACGTCGTTGTACGACAGGGTCTCGGTGCCCCGGCTGGCGTCGCCCTCCGGCGGCTCCACCTTGATCACGTCCGCGCCCTGGTCGGCGAGGATCTGGCCGCAGAACGGCCCGGCGATGTAGTGCCCGAACTCCAGCACGCGGATGTCGCTCAGGGGCGCGGTGTCCATCAGGTCCCCTCTCCAGTGCCGTGGCCCTCGCGGGCCGCGGCGGCGTCCAGGCTCGGCATGCGGATGCCCTGCTCGGCGGCGAACTCGACGGCCCGCTGGTATCCCGCGTCGGCGTGGCGGACGACGCCCGAGCCCGGGTCGTTGGTCATCACCCGGTCGACGCGGAGCGCGGCCTGCGGCGTCCCGTCGGCGACGACGACCATCCCGGTGTGGACGGACCGCCCGACGCCCGTCCCGCCGCCGTGCTGCACGCCCACCCAGGTCGCGCCGCTCGCGGTGTTCAGCATCGCGTTCAGCACCGGCCAGTCGGCGATGGCGTCGCTGCCGTCGATCATGGCCTCGGTCTCCCGGTACGGGGACGCGACCGAGCCCGAGTCGAGGTGCTCGCGCCCGATCGCGACCGGCGCGCTGACCTTGCCGTCCCGGACCAGGTCGTTGATCAGCTTGCCCGCCCGGGCGCGCTCCCCGTAGCCGAGCATGCAGGTCCGCGCGGGCAGCCCCTGCACGCGGACGTGCCGCGCGGCGAGCCGCAGCCACCGGGTGACCGACCGGTTGTCGGCGAACTCCTCCAGCATCGCGGCGTCGATCGTCGCGATGTCGGCCGGGTCGCCGGACAGCGCGATCCACCGGCAGTGCCCCTTCGCCTCGCAGAACAGCGGGCGGATGTAGGCGACGATGAAGCCGGGGAAGTCCAGGGCCCGCTTGAACCCGCCGAGGTCGGCCTCGACGCGGATCCCGTTGCCGTACTCGAACACCTCCGCGCCCCGGTCGAGCAGCGCGCACAGCGCCTCGACGTGGTCGGCCATGGCGGCGCGGGCGTGCAGGACGTAGGTCTTCGGGTCGTGGACGCGCATGTCGGCGGCGTCCTCCGGAGACAGGTCGGGCACCGCGTACAGGAGCGGGTCGTGCGCCGAGGTCTGGTCGGTCGCGATGTCGACCGGGACGTCGCGGGCGACGATCTGCGGGAGCACCTCGGCGGCGTTGGCGAGCAGCCCGATCGACAGGGCGCGCTTCTGCTCCCTGGCGGCGAGCGCCAGCGACAGGGCGCTGTCGAGGTCCTCGGCCTGGGTGTCGAGGTAGCCGAGCCGCATCCGCCGGTCGATCTTGTCCTGGTCGACCTCCAGGCACAGGGCGACGCCGCCGTTCATGGCGATCGCGAGCGGCTGCGCGCCGCCCATCCCGCCGAGCCCCGCCGTGACGGTGAGGGTCCCGGCGAGCGTCCCGCCGAACCGCTTGGACGCCACCGCCGAGAACGTCTCGTACGTGCTCTGCAGGATGCCCTGCGACCCGATGTAGGCCCACGAGCCCGCCGTCATCTGGCCGAACATGGTGAGGCCCGCGTCCTCCAGGCGGCGGAACTCCTCCAGCGTCGCCCACTCCGGGACGATCATCGCGTTGGAGATCAGCACGCGCGGCGCCCACTCGTGCGTCCGGAACACCGCCACCGGGCGGCCCGACTGCACGAGCATCGTCTCGTCGTCCGCCAGCTCGCGCAGCGTGGCGACGATGGCGTCGAAGTCCTGCCAGGACCGTGCCGCCCGGCCGTTGCCGCCGTAGACGACGAGGTCGTCGGGACGTTCGGCGACGTCCGGGTCCAGGTTGTTCATGAGCATGCGCAGGGCGGCCTCCTGCGCCCAGCCCCGGCAGGTCAGTTCGACGCCGTGGGGCGCCCTGACCGTCCGCGCTCCTGCCGTCCTTGCCATCGACTCTCCTCCGATCACGTGGGAACGCCCGCCTATTCGCCGGGCTCGGCGTCGCGCGGCTTCGCGGCCCGCGGGCCGAACGGCTCGGGGCGGAACGGCCCGTCGCGGGCGTCGAGGAACGCGCGGAGCCCGCCCTCGGCCTTCGCCGCGTTGAGCCGTTCGCGGCCCGGCCCGTAGGAGGAGTGGGCCATCGCGTTCAGCGCGCCGTTCAGCAGCAGGCCGCTGTCGATCCCGGCGGCGCGCAGGCCCTGCATCGTGATCGCCTTGTTCAGCCGCACCGAGGCGGCCGGGACGAGCGCGATGCGCCGTCCGAGCGCCCGCGCCGCGTCCAGCAGCCCGTCGGCCGGGACGACCTCGTTCACCACGCCGATGCGCAGCGCCTCGGCGGCGTCGAAGTGGTCGCCGGTGAGCGCGTAGCGGTTGGCGTTCTTCCACCCGCACAGCGCGGCGAACAGGAAGATGGAGCTGGACGTCATCCGCACCTCGGGCTGCGCGAACACCGCGTCGGCCGAGGCGATGGTGATGTCGCAGGCCAGGCTGTACCAGAACCCGCCGCCCATGCACCAGCCGTTGACCGCGGCGATCACCGGCTTCGGCAGGCTCCAGATCTCCCGGAGGTGGTCGAGCTCGCCGCTGTTGCGGTCGTACCACCCGCCGATCACGTCCTCCGGGTACTGGGACGCCGGGTCGGCCGCCCCCTCGACCGCGGACATGTCGTAGCCGGAGCAGAACGCCCGCCCGGCGCCGGTCAGGACGATCGCGCGGACGTCCGGGTCGGCCCCGGCGGTGCGCAGCGCGTCGTGCAGTTCCCGTTCGAGGTCGGCCGACAGGGCGTTCATGACCTCCGGGCGGTTGAGGGTGATGGTGGCGACGGCGTCGTCCACCTCGTACAGGATCGTTGCGTAATCCACGATGGAGCGTTCCTAACGGGTCTGCGGAGTCTGCGGACGGGGGAGCCGGACGGTGTTCGAGGCGGCGACGATCCGGAGGTCGAGCACCCGCACGCCGCGCCCCCGGGGCAGGACGGCGACCGGGTTCAGGTCGATCTCCACCGCCGCCTCGCGCAGGTCGGCGGCGAGCCGCGCGACGCGCGGGACGAGGTCGGCGAACGCGTCCGCGTCGGCGGGCGGGGCGCCGCGGTAGCCCGCGAACAGGCGGGCGAGGGGCGTCCCGGCGACCATGCGGCGGACGTCGTCCGGCGACACGGGCGGCAGCGCGAGGGCCGGGTCGGGCTGGAGCTCGACCAGCGTCCCGCCCGCGCCGAGCGCGATGACCTGCCCGAACACCGGGTCGGGCACGCAGCCGACGAACGCCTCCACCCCGCCGGAGACCAGCTCCTCCACGACGACCTGCGGGGCGGGCTCGCCGAGGTGGCGCGCCACCGACGCCGTGACCGCCGCGTACGCGTCCCGCACTTCGGCCGGAGTGGACGGCCCGACCACGACCCCGCCGACGTCGCTCTTGTGGACGACCTTCGGCGCCGCCGTCTTCACGACGACCGGGAACCCGATCGACTCCGCCGCCGCGACCGCCTCGTCCGCCGAGTCCGCGGCGATCCGCTCCGGCAGCGGCAAGTCGTACCGTTCGGCCAGTTCGGCGAGGACGTCCTGCGGGACCTGGCCGGTCGCCTCCAGCGCGGGCAGCACGTCCCGCAGCGTCGCCGGGTCGGGACGCGGCGGCTCCGCCACGGTCACGGGGGCGTGGGTGGCGGCGGCCGTGACGGCCGCGATCGCGGCCATCCCGGCGCGGGTGCCGTGCACGACGGGGATGTCGGACCCGGCGAGCGCCTCGGCGGCGAACGGGTGCAGCCCGCCGCCGTAGTTCGACAGCACCACGACCGGCGTCCCGGTGCGCTCCCGGACGGCGGGCAGTGTCGCCAGCAGCCGGGTGTAGGACGTGGCGAGCCGGTCGCCCAGCGCGGGCGGCGCGTCCAGGATCACCGTGACGAGGTCGACGCCCGGGTCCCCGGCGACGGCGGCCGCGAGGCGGCCGAACCGGTCGGGGTCGCCGACGAGCTGGCCGGTGCCGTCGAGCGGGTTGGCGATCGTCGCGAAGTCCGGCAGGATCCCCGCGAGCTCCTCGCGGGTGCCCGGCGCGAGGTCGGCGAGCCGCACCGCCCCGTCCTCCCGGTGGACGCCGAAGTCGGCGGCCATGTCGGAGACCAGGCCGATCTCGCCGCCGGACAGGCCGACGAACGCGACCCGGTTGCCCTTCGGGCGCGTGCGCAGGGTCGACAGCGCGACGAGCGCCTCCGTCAGCTCGTCGAAGTCGGCGACCGGCACGATCCCGGCGCGGCGGCAGAACGCGGCGTAGGCCCGCGCGTCCCCGGCGATCGCGCCGGTGTGGGACGCGACGTTCCGCGCGCCGAGCTCCGTCCGGCCGACCTTCAGCGCGACCACGGCGACGCCGTCGCCGTGGCCCTTCCGCACCGCCGCCAGGACGCCTTCGGCGTCGCTGAGGCCCTCGACCACGATCCCGACCGCGCGGGTCGACGGGTCCTGGACGAAGTAGTCCAGGTAGTCGGCCAGCCCGGTCACGGTCTCGTTGCCGCTGGACACGACGTAGGAGAACCCGAGCCGTCCGGAGCCCGCGAGCAGGATGCAGCCGGAGCCCGACTGCGACACGACGGCGACCGGGCCGGGGCGCAGGCCCGCCCCGAAGTCGGTGCCGGTGAGCCAGAGGTCGCGGCCCGGGTTGAACGCGCCCAGGCAGTTCGGCCCGACCAGGCTCATGCCGTGCCGCGCGGCGAGTTCGCGCAGCTCGGCGGCCCGCGCCGCGCCGTCCGCGGTCTCCTCGAACCCCGAGGCGAACACGACCGCGCCCCGGCAGCCCTTCTCGCCCGCCTGCCGGACGACGTCGGCCACCGTCCCGGCGGGCGTGCAGACCAGCGCCACCGACGGGGTGTCGGGGACGTCGGCCAGCGCCGGGTAGACGGGGACGCCGTCGACGTCCCGCCCGCTCGGATGCACGCCGTACACGCCGCCGCCGAACCCCGACCGGCGCAGGTTCGCGAGGATCCGGCCGCCGGTCGAGCCCGGCCGCTCCGACAGCCCGACGATCACCACGCTCTTCGGGTTCAGCAGGTCGTGCAGCGCGGGCTGGCGGTACGTCCCGTCACCGCGCGCGCCGCCGTCACCGCTCATGGGGCACCGCCGCGACCTGGGTCGTGTCGAGGTAGGCGGTCAGCGTCCCGCCGTGCCGGATCGACTCGCGCGCGTCGCGGGGGAGGGTGGCGCGCAGCGTCACGCCCTCGGCCGTGCGGACCGTGACGCGGACGGAGTTGCCGAGGTACAGGTCGTCGAGCACCTCCAGCTCAAGGCGGGCGGGCGCGGCCCCCGCCGGAACGAGGCTCAGCGCCTCCTCGGGGATGCTGAGCCCGACCCGCTCGGCCCGCTCCAGCGGCTGCCCGCACACGACGTCCATGTCGCACCCGGCGAACGCGACCCGTGCCCGGTCGCCGCTGACCCCGGACATGACCGCCTCGGCGACGTTGTGCCCGCCGAAGAAGCTCGCGACGAACCCGGTGCGCGGACGGGTGTACAGCTCCTCGGCCGTCCCGACCGCGTCGATGCGCCCGTCGTGCATGATGACGATCCAGTCCGAGAGGGTGAGCGCCTCCTCGCGGTCGTGCGTGACGTAGACGGTCGTCGCGGCGGCCTCCTGGTGCAGCCGCCGCAGCTCCACCGCCATGCGCATGCGCAGCTCCCGGTCGAGGGCGCCGAGCGGCTCGTCCATCAGCAGGAGCTGCGGGCGGAACGCCAGCGCCCGCGCCACCGCGACCCGCTGCTGCTGCCCGCCGGACAGCTCGCGCGGGAGGCGTCCGCCGAGCTCGCCGAGGCCGACGAGCTCCAGCATCTCGGCCACCCGGCGCGCGCGGTCGGCCTTCGGCCAGCGGCGCATCTTCAGCCCGTAGGCGATGTTGTCGGCGGCCGTCATGTGCGGGAACAGCGCGTAGTTCTGGAACACCATCCCGATCTCGCGCGACGCGGGCGGGACGCGGGTGACGTCCCGGCCGTCGATGAGGATCTCGCCCTCGTCCGGCGCGAGGAACCCGGCGACGAGCCGCAGGATCGTCGTCTTGCCGGACCCGCTCGGCCCGAGCACGGTGACGAAGTTGCCCCGGTCGGCGACCAGGTCGATGCCGCGCAGCGCCTCCGTCCCGCCGAACCGCTTGACCAGCCCGCGCAGCTCCAGCCCGGCCCGCGCGGGCGGGGCGGCGGCGCCGGCCGCGGGCTCGGCCGCGACCTCCGGCCGCGGCTCCTTGCGTGCCCTGACGTTCATACCTTCCTCCGCAGCAGGAATGCGAGCGAGCCGACGACACCGGTGCCCGCCATGAGCAGGGTCGCGATCGCGGTGATGTTGGGATCGAGTCCCGTCTTGACGTTGTCGAAGATGGCCTTCGGGAGGGTGACCGTCCCGGGGCCGCCGAGGAAGTTGATCAGTACCGCCTCGTCGAAGCTCGTGATGAACGCGAAGATGTAGGACGCGCCGATCGCGGGCAGCAGCAGCCGCAGCGTGATCCCGACCATCGCGCGCGGCCGGGACGCGCCGAGCGTCATCGCGACCAGCTCGGTCTCGGCGGGCAGCCGCGCCATCGCCGACCCGAGGATCAGCAGGACGAACGGCAGCCCGTGCACCGCGTACGTCAGCACCAGCGCCGCCATGTTGCTGGTCAGCCTGAACTGCACGAACAGCGTGTACAGCGCCACCGCGTACGCGACGCCGGGGATCACCAGCGGGCTCAGCCCGATCGCCTGGAGCAGCCCCTTCAGCCGCAGCCGCGACCGGTGCAGCGCGAACACCGCCGGGATGCCGATCAGCAGCGCGATCGCCGCCGACACGGTCGCCAGCTTGAACGACAGCACCATCGCGTCGATCCAGGTGTCCGAGCCGAGGAACGACCGGTACTGGCGCAGCCCCCACGACTTCGGCGGGAACTGGAGCACCTCGGCGTTGGAGAACGACAGCACGACGACGCACACGATCGGCACGCCGAGGAAGAACACGGCGAGGCCGCGCACGGCCAGGTCGACGGTGCGCATGCCGCGGGCGAGGACCCGGCGTCCGGCCGTGTCGAGCACGACCCGCGCGGGCGCCTCCGGCGCGGCGGACGAGGAGAGGGTGTCGGTCGTCATCCGATGGCCCTCCGCATCCGCTCCTTGCCGACCAGCCGCAGCCCGCCGAGGATGACCAGCCCGGCGACGATCAGCAGCAGCACCGAGGCGACCGCGGCCTGCGCGGGCTCGAACAGGTTGAAGATGTCGTCGGCGATCAGGCTCGCGGTGAACGGCGCCGTCGCGCCGCCGAGCAGGACGGGCGTGAGGTAGTACCCGATGCAGATCACGTAGACGATCACCGTGGAGGCGAGCAGGCCGGGCAGCGCCAGCGGGGCCACGACGTCCCGCAGCGCCCGCGTCCGCGACGCGCCCATGCTCTCCGCCGCCTGGATCAGGTTCAGGTCGATCGTCACGTACACCGCGTACAGCGGCAGCACCGCGTACGGCAGCATCTGGTAGACCATGCCCGCCACCACGGCGAACTGGGTGCGCAGCAGGTGCATCGGCTCGTCGATGACGCCGAGCCAGGTCAGGGTCCGGTTCACGACCCCGAACCGCTCGAACAGGACGGTGAAGACGTAGATCTTCATCACCGCGCCCATCCACAGCGGCATGAACACCGCCAGCGCGATCACCATCCGGGTCAGCCGGCTCTTCGTCGCGCGCAGCGACCAGGCCAGCACGGCGCCGACCGCCACCACGATCACCGTGACGATCAGCGAGGTGAGGCAGGTCGTCCACAGCGTCCGGCGCGCGGCCGGGCTGTGGAAGAAGTCGCCGAAGTTGCCGAACCCGTCGGGCTCGCCGAACGCCGTCCGCAGCAGCTCGACGAACGGGTAGAGGATGAACACGGCGGCGACGACGAGGAAGGGCGCGATCAGCCCGAGCCCGGTCAGGCCGGAGAACGTGGACTGCCATCCCCTGGTTCGTGTCGGTCGCCTCATCCGAAGCATGGGCTCATCTCCTGCTCATCTCCTCGTCATCTCCCATCAGTGCTCGTGGCCCGCCCGGCGGGCGGGACGCGCC
>NZ_BCQP01000052.1 GCF_001552135.1 Actinomadura chibensis NBRC 106107
CTCATGTGCCGCGTTGCGTCCGGCGAGGCGGCCGAAGACGCCCGACTTTCCGATGGACGTGCCGGTCATGTAGCCCGCGCCGTGCAGTCCGCCGGTGATCTCCCCGGCCGCGTAGAGGCGGTCGATGGGCGCGCCCCACCAGTCGAGGACGCGCATCCGCGTGTCGACCGTGAGCCCGCAATAGGTGGCGAGCATGACCGTTCCGGACGGGTGCGCGTAAAAGGGCGGACGGTCGATCGGCGCCGGTTTCCCGACCCCGCCGGACAGGTGGGCTCGTCCGAACGGATCGGGTTCGCCCCGCTCGATCGCGCCGTTGTATTCGGCGACCGTCTGCTGCAGAGAGCCTTCGGGGAGGCCGATCTCGGCTTCGAGCCCGGGAATGGTGTCGGCCTTGAGGAGCATTCCGGCGCGCTCGCGTCCGGCGAACTCGTAGATCGGGACCTCGTCGTTGGCCTGGGCCATCGTCCGGGCGTCGAAGACCTGCCAGGTCGTCACGCCGGGCTGGGCGAGCGCGGCGTCCCCGATCTCCTTGTAGTTCCTCGACTCGTCCACGAACCGGCGGCCTTCGCGGTTGACCGCGATGGCGCCCTTGTAGACGGCGAGGATTCCGGTGCCGTCCTCGTCCGGATGCTCGACGTGGTAATGGCCGTAAGTGCCCTTGATATAGGGGGTGTCGCGCAGGCCCGCGCCCAAGGCCATCGCCATTTTCAGGCCGTCGCCCTGATTGCCCGCGCCGCCCTGTCGGAGCGCGTTCTCCATCTGCGGCGCGAACGTGGCGAGCAGTTCCGGGTTCATGGAGAAGCCGCCGGTGGCAAGGACGACCGCGTCCGCGCGCACCTCGCGTCCGTCCGCCAGGCGGACGCCGGTCACCCGCGAGCCGTCGTGCAGCAGCCGGCTCGCCGCCGTGTCGAACATGATCCGCGCGCCGCGCTCACCGGCCGCCCTGAGCAGCAGTTCCAGCATGCGGGTGGTGTCGGTGGGATGGCTGCGCGGCGCCGACTGCCCGGACGCGGCGTGGATCTCGCCGTACCGGACGCCGTGCCCCTTCAACCAGCGGTACGTCGCGAGCTGGTGCTCGCAGTACAGGTCGACCAGCGCCGGATCGTTGCGGTTCTTGCCGACGTCGAGCAGATCCTTGCGGAGCAGGTCGACGGAGTCGGCGATGCCCTGTTCGGCCTGCTCGTCCGTCCCGGAAAAGGCGGAAAGCCCGGCGGACTTCACGGTGGAGCCGCCGATCTCGCCGGTCTTCTCCAGCAGCAGGGCGTACTGCCCCGCCTCGGCGGCGGCGAGCAGCGCGGCGCATCCCGCGAGCCCGGCGCCCAGCACCAGGACGCCGACGCGCTCCGGCAGTTCGGTCTCGACCGGCAGGCCGCCGGGGGCGGAGGTCACCGGAAACTCCCGAACTCCCGGTCGAGCGCGCTTTCGGCGGCGCTGAACTCCGGCAGGTTGAAGAGGTTCTGCCGCTGCGTCCAGTCGGCCATCCGTCCGGCGCGCGACGCGGTCTCCCCGTGCTCCCGCAGGTGCGCGAGCGCCTCGCGGCCCGCGAAGTGCATCGAGCGCATCAGGTAGTTGGCGAAGAGCACGATCCCGAAGCCGAGTTCGGCGTACTCCGGGACGGTGAGCTGCGGGGTCTTTCCGCCCTCGACGACGTTGACGACCAGCGGGATCCCGGCCAGCTCGCGTCCGACGAGGGCCAGCTCGTCCACCGTCCGGGGCGCCTCGACGAACAGCACGTCGGCCCCGGCCTCGGCGTAGGCGCGGCCCCGCTCGATCGCCTCGTCGATCCCGTGGGCGGAGCGCGCGTCGGTGCGGGCGATGATCACGAGCTGGTCGTCGGTCCGCGCCTCCCGGGCCGCCGCGATCTTGGTCTGCATGTGCCCGGCCGGGATCAGCGCGTGCGCGTCGAAGTGCCCGCACCGCTTCGGCATCTCCTGGTCCTCGAACTGGAGGCCCGCGACCCCGGCGCGCTCCAGCAGCCGGACGGTCCGCATCGCGGCGAGCGGCCCGCCGTAGCCGGTGTCGGCGTCGCAGATCAGCGGGACGCGGGTCGCCTCGGCCAGCCGTCCGGCGTGGTCGACCACCTCGGCCTGGGAGATCAGCCCGATGTCGGGCAGGCCGTAGCCCGCGTTGGCGAGCCCGGCGCCGGTCGCGTACGCGGCGGCGAAGCCCGCCTCCTCCACGAGCCGCGCGCCGAGGGCGTCGGTCACGCCCGGCAGCACCAGGGCCGCGCCGGAGGCGAGCGCGGCGCGCAGCGCGACCCGCTTGTCGTGGGCGCTCGGACCGGGCCCGACGCCGGTCAGCGACGCGAGCAGGCCCGGCTCCCAGGGCGGGGTGTGCGGCACGACGACTCCTCCATGTAGTGATTACTACAGAGCTTAACCGTGACACCAGTCACCGCCGCAACGCAACCCCGCTCCGGGAGCCTCTATCGTCAGCTCACAATTTACGCCGAAGTCTCTTGCCTTCCCTGGAGCGATCGTTCTACGGTCCATGTAGTGACTATTACAGAGATGTCGGTCACCTGGTGACCGTCCCACCCCGACCACCGAAGGAACTGACGCCGATGACCGTCCTGGACGAGATCCGCCGGTTGGAGCCGGAGTTTCGCGCCGAGGAGGACCTGTCGGCCGAGCAGCGCTCGCTGACCGGCCGGGCCTTCACGTTCATGCAGGAGTCCGGCCTGATGCGCGGCCTCCAGCCGAAGCGCTGGGGCGGCGCCGAGCTGTCGCTGCGCGAGCACCTCGCCGCCGTCTACGAGCTCGGCCGGATCGCGCCGTCGGCGGGCTGGGTGGCCGGGGTCATGGGCTCGCACCCGTGGCAGCTCGCGCTGTTCCCCGAGGAGACGCAGGCCGAGATCTGGGAGTCCGACCCGGACTGGAACGCCTCGTCGTCCTACGCGCCGACCGGGAAGATCGAGCCGGTCGACGGCGGCTACCGGGTGTCGGGACGCTGGTCGTTCTCGTCCGGCTGCGACCACGCGCAGGGCGTGATCCTCGGCGGCTTCGCCGGAAAGGTCGAGGTGGCGCCGGGCGTCGAGGTGCCGAACTACGGGTCCGCGCTGCTGCACCGCGACCAGTACGAGATCGAGGACACCTGGCACGTGCGCGGGTCGCGCGGCACCGGCAGCAAGGACATCGTCGTCGCGGAGGCGTTCATCCCCGAGCGGCGCTTCCTGTCCAGCCCGCTGTACGAGTACAACCCGGACCGTCCCGCGCCCGGCATGGAGACGAACCCGTCCGCGCTGTACAAGCTGCCGTGGGCGGTGATGTTCAACCTCGTCCTTGTGGCGCCGATGCTGGGGCTCGGACGCCGCGTCCTGGACGACTGGACGTCCGACACCCGCGTCCGCAAGGCGAACTGGGGCGGCACCTACGCCGACGACCCGCTGATGCAGATGCACCTGGCCGAGGCCGAATGGGTGCACGACGCGGCCGTCATGAAGATGTACGACGCGATCGACACGATCACCGAGGCCGCCGAGGCGGGCGTGCACCTCGACAAGCGGCAGCGGGCGCGGCTGCGCTGGAACGTCACCAAGGGCTGCCAGGAGGTCGGGTTCGCCATCAACAAGCTGATGCGGGCCGCGTCCGGCCGGACCGTGTTCGTCGACCACCCCCTCCACCGCGTCTACCAGGACGTGATCGCCGAGCTCGGGCACGCGTTCCTCGTCTCCGACGGCGTCGGCCGGTACTACGGCGCCGCGCTCCTCGACTCGTCCGCTCCGGAGGTCATGCTGTGATTTCGCAACTCGCTTACCTGGGGATCGCGTCCCCGAAGGCCGAGGAGTGGCGCGACTACGCCACCCGGCTGCTCGGCGCGGTCATCGCCGAGGACGGGTCGGACGGCGCCGTCCGGGTCAAGGTCGACGACCGGGGCTACCGCATCGCCGTGCACCCGGCGGAGCGGGACGAACTTCGCTACGTCGGCTGGGACTGCGGCAACGAGACCGTCCTGCGGTCCTACGTCGCGGAGCTGCGCGGCAAGGGCGTGGACGTGCGCGACGGCACGGCGGACGAGCTGAAAGAACGGCAAGTCGCGGAGCTGTACTGGTTCGCCGACCCGTTCGGCAACCGGCACGAGCTGGTCTGGGGCCAGTACTCGAACCCGAACTCGTTCTTTCCGGGACGTCCCATGCGGGGCCGCTTCGTCACCGGCGATCTCGGGCTCGGGCATATCGTCCTCATCGTCCCGGACCTGGACAAGGCCAACGCCTTCTACGCGGACACGCTGGGCTTCCGCCTGTCCGACCGGGTGAAGAGCGACATCTTCAACCTGCGCTTCTACCACTGCAACGGCCGCCACCACTCGCTGGCCGTCGCGGAGATCCCCGGCATGACCGGGATCAACCACCTGATGCTGGAGGTCGAGTCGTTCGACGACCTCGGCACGGCGATCGACCTGTTCACGGCCGACCCGGAGCGGGAGATCCTGCTGTCCCTCGGGCGGCACACCAACGACCTGATGACGTCGATCTACGTGCAGACGCCGTCCTCGATGCAGATCGAGTACGGCCACGGCGGGATCACGGTGGACGACCTGACCTGGGTCGCGGGCACGCACGACCTGCCGTCCATCTGGGGGCACCACCGCTCCCAGGCGTACCTGGACGGCCCGCCCGGAATTTTCCGGACTCTCCCGGAGGCGGCCGAATGAGCGCCGCGATCCGGGTCGAGGACGTCGCGATCGGCGGCGGGCGGCACCTGCGCGTCAACCAGACCGGCACGCCGGGCGCGCCCGCGCTGCTCTTCCTGCACGGCTCCGGGCCGGGCGTGACGGCCGCGTCGAACTGGCGGGAGGTCATCGAGGGGCTCGGCGACGCGTTCCACTGCATCGCGCCCGACATCCTCGGGTTCGGCGACTCCAGTTTTCCGGACCCGCAGCCGAAGGGCTTCAAGGCGCAGGCCGAGGTCCGCATCGACGCGCTTTTCCAGCTCGTGGACGCGCTCGGGCTGGAGAAGGTCGTCCTCGTCGGAAACTCGATGGGCGGGATGTACTCGCTGCGCATGGCGCAGCTCCGCCCCGATCTGGTCGAGTCGATCGTCCTCATGGGCTCGGGCGGCATGCCCGGCCTGGAGCCGACCCCCGAGCTGATCAAGCTGATCACGTACTTCGACGACCCGACCGTCGAGGCGATGGCGGATCTGCTGATCCAGTTCGTCCACGACAAGGGCGCGTTCGGCGACACGGTGGAGAAGGTCGCCGCAGAGCGGATGCCGATGGTGCGGCGGCCGTGGATCGAGGCGGGGCACCGGGCCATGTTCGCCCCCGAGATGCTGAGCTTCACGCCGGACGACCTCGCGAAGATCGACAAGCCGACGCTCGTCGTGCACGGCCGCCAGGACGTGATCGTCCCGCTGGAGTGCAGCTACTACCTGGCCGAACACCTCCCGCGGGCGGATCTCTACGTGATCAACGAATGCGGGCACTGGACGCAGATCGAGCAGGCCGCGCGCTTCCAGGCGATCGTGCGGACCTTCCTCGGAGGACGGAACGAATGAGCATGATCGACAAGGCGCGGGCGGCCGCGCCGGCGCTCGCGGCGGCCGACGCGGCAAGCGCCGAGCAGGGGAAACTGACTCCCGAGGCGGTGGCGGCGCTCGACTCGACGGGCGTGCTCCGGGCGCTCCAGCCCGCCCGGTGGGGCGGCGGCGAGGTCCATCTCGCCGAGTACGCGGAGACGGTGATCGAGATCGGGCGGGCGTCGGCGTCCGCCGGGTGGGTGGCGTCCGTCGTGGGCGTCCACCCGTGGCAGATCGCGTTGTTTCCGGAGGAGACGCAGAAGGAGATCTGGGGCGCTGACCCGGGACGGCGGATCGCCTCGTCCTACACGCCGACCGGGAAAATCGAGAAAGTCTCCGGCGGATACCAGGTCTCGGGACGCTGGTCGTTCTCGTCCGGCAGCGGGATCTGCTCCGGCGTCATCCTCGGCGGCATCGCCGGGCGGCGCGAGCTGAACGGCGTCGAGTACCCCGACTTCACGTCCGTGATCCTCGACGAGGGCGACTACCGGATCGAGGAGACCTGGAACGTCGCGGGCCTGCGCGGCACCGGCTCCAACGACATCGTGGTGGACGGGGTGTTCGTCCCCGAGCACCGGGGCCAGTCGCACGTGCTCTACACGCACGGGCTCGGCACGCCGCTGCCCGGCCAGGAGCTCAACGACGGGCCGCTCTACCGGACGCCCTGGGCCGTCACCTTCAACCTGATCATCGCGGCGGGCGCGCTCGGCGCGTGCCTCGGCTTCTACGACCAGTGGGTGAGCGAGACGCGCGGCCGTCGCACCAATTACGGGCAGCTTCTCCGGGAGGAGGCGACCGTCCAGAACCAGGTCGCGGAGGCGGCCTGGCAGCTCGACGCGGCCGTCCTCAAGGTGCGCCGCACCGCCGGCGAGCTGATGGAGCACGCGGAGCGCCGCGAGATCCCGTCCCTGGAGCAGCGCGCCTTCTGGCGCTGGGACGTGGCCCGCTCGGCAAACGCGGCACTCGACACCGTCCAAGCCTTGATGCGGGTGTCGTCGGGCCGGTCGGCGTTCATCGACCACCCGCTCCAGGCGAAGTTCCAGGACGCGGTGGCCGCCGGAAGCCACGCCTTCCTCTTCGGCGACCCCCTGGCCAAGGCATGGGGCGGACGCCACCTCGGCGCCGAAAACCCCGCGGAGGTGCACCTGTGACCTCCCCGATCAAATCCTCGGACATCGCCGTGAGTGTCCGCGGGGACGAACTGGCGTTCCGCCTCCACGAATCCGGCGCCCCCAACTCGGAGGCCGTGCTGTTCCTGCACGGCTCCGGCCCCGGCGCGACCGGCCTGTCGAACTGGGAACGCATCATCGCCGACCTCGGCGACCGCTTCTGGTGCCTGGCCCCGGATCAGATCGGCTTCGGCGACTCCTCCCACCCGCTCGACCCGCCGCGCGGAATGGGCCCGTTCAACGAACTCCGCGCCGAAGCCCTCCTGGCCCTGGTGGACGCCCTCGGCCTGGAAAAGGTCCACCTGGTCGGCAATTCCATGGGCGGCCAACTGGCCATCCTGATGACGCTCGCCCGCCCCGACCTGGTCGGCAAAATACTGCTGATGGGCAGCGGCGGCGCGCCGGACATGCCGGTAAGCCCCGGCCTCACCCACCTCCGCGAGTTCTACGCATCGCCAAGCGCGGAATCCCTGAAGGGCCTGCTCAGCGAATTCGTGTACGACCTCGCCCCCATGCTCGACACCGTCGACCGCGTGGTGGCGGAGCGGATGTCCTACGTGAACCGCGACGACGTCCGCCGCTCACACGAGGCGTCCTTCGACCCGAACGGCACCCGCCGCTTCTTCACCCGCGAAGAACTGGCGACCATCACACACGACGTCCTCTGCGTCCACGGCCGCGACGACCGGATCATCCCGCTGGAAGCAAGCCGCTACTTCGCCGACTCCCTCCCCAGGGCCAACCTCTACGAAATCGCCCAATGCGGCCACTGGACCCAACTAGAACACCCCGAAAAATTCGAAACCCTCCTCCTGGCCCTCCTCAGCGGCGCGATCTGAGGAACGGGTAAACGCGCATCGCCGACCACGCGGGTCGGGCCGTCCTCGTCGGGGCAATTGCGGGGTTCGGCGTTCCTCGGCCTGCTCTGTGGGTTGGAATGAGCGTGTGGGTCGGGACACGGAGAGTGATCGAACGGAGTCGATGCGGGCCGGGGTGCGGGCCCGGGTGATCCGTTGGGCCGGGGCGCGGAGGCGGCGCTGGACGTCCGCGGGGCTGCTGTCGGTGCTGGCGGCGGGGGCGCTCGCGCCGCTGCTGACCTCGGGCGTCGCCACGGCGGGGCTCGGCGCCGTCGCGGCGGTCGGCGGGAACGTGCTGACCGACGTGGTGAAGGCGGGCGTCGCCCGGCTCGGCGGCGGGCACTCCCGTGAGGATCTCGAAGCGGAGCTTGAGCGGGGCGTCCAGCGGATCCTTGAGGACGGCGGGGAACGCGCCGACCTGCTGCGCGCCGAGATCGCGGAGGTGCTGCGGGAGGTCGGCGCGGTCGGCGCCGCGATCGAGGCCGTGATCGAGACCGGCGACCGCCGCACGCAGACGGAGCTGGCCGCCGGGCTCGCCGCCGTGGGGGAGGAGTTCCAGGAGTTCGGGTTCGTCCTCGCCGACCTGCGGGTCCAGCTCGGGCACCTTCGTGAGGACATCGACCGGCAGGGCGGTCGGCTGCGGCGGCAGAGCGCGGAGCTCCGGCTCGCCGTCGACCTCGGGTACCGGCAGGCCACCGACACGCGGCTGCTGCTGGAGCAGGTCGCGGCGATCGAGCGGCGCACCCGGCCGCGTCCCGGACGTGCCGAAACAGGGGAACGGCGGTCCGGCGAATGCCCGTACCGGGGGCTGGTCGCCTTCACCGAGGCCGACGCCGGGGTCTTCCACGGCCGGGAGGTCGTCACCGCGCAGCTCGTCGCGAAACTCGCGCAACGCCTCCCCGGCACCGGGCCGCTGGTGGTGACGGGCGCGTCCGGGGCGGGCAAGTCGTCGCTGCTCCGCGCGGGCCTGCTCCCCGCGATCGGGCGCGGCGAGCTGTCGGCGGAGGCCCGCGACTGGCCGCGCCACGTGCTGGACCGTCCGACCGGGACCCCGCTGGCGCGGCTCGCCGCGCTGATCGCCGGGCTCGCCGGGCTGGAGGCGCCCGGGGTGCTGCGCTCGCTCGCCGAGCGTCCGGACGAGGCGGGCCTCCTCGTCCGGCAGGCGGCCGACACCGACGCGCGGCGCCGCGGGCTGCCCGGCGGCGCGGCGCGGCTGATCCTGGTCGTCGACCAGTTCGAGGAGCTCTTCACCCTGGAGGACGCCGCGGAGCGGGCCGACGCCGAGCGGGACGCGTTCGTCACCGCCCTGCACGCCGCCACCGCCCCGCCCGCCGACGCGCTCGTGTTGATCGCGGTTCGCGGCGACTTCATCGACCGCTGCGCGCGGCATCCGCTGCTCGCCGCCGCGCTGCAGGACGGCCCGTTCATCGTCGGCCCGATGCCGGCCGCCGACCTGCGGCGCGCGATCACCGGCCCCGCCGACGCCGCCGGGCTGGAGATCGAGCCCGGCCTGATCGACACCATCCTGTCCGGGCTGCGCTCGCCGACCGGCGGCTACGACGCCGGGGTGCTGCCGCTGCTGTCCCAGACGATGCTGACGATCTGGGAGCACCGCGAGGACGACCGGCTCACCGGCCGCGGCTACGCCCTGACCGGCGGCGTCACCGAGGCCGTCGCGACCAGCGCCGAGGCCGCCTACACCGATCTGGACGACGACCAGCGGCGGCTGACCCGGCACGTGTTCCACCGGCTGACGGCCGTTTCGCGCGACGGGCGGCTCGCGCGGCGCACCGTCCAGCGCTCGGATCTCCGTCCCACGGACGCGGACCGTCCCGCCGTCGACCGGATCCTGGACGCCTTCGCCGCGCGGCGGCTGATCGTCGTCGACGACACCGGCGTCGAGATCGCCCACGAGGCCCTGCTGCACGCCTGGCCGCGGCTGCGCGGCTGGCTGGACGCCGACCTCGCCGACCACGCCCTCTACAACCAGCTCCAGGACGCCGCCGACGAGTGGGCGGGGCACGGCCACGCCGCGTCGTTCCTGTTTCGCGGGGAGCGGCTGGCGGTCGTCCAGAGCGCCCGCGCCCGCTGGCAGGCCGACCCCGGACGGTTCCCCGCGCTGACCCCCGCCACGAGTGACTTCCTGGACGCCAGCGCCCGCGCCCAGGTCCGTGCTCGGCGGCGGCGCCGAGCCGTCCAGGGCGCGCTTTCCGTCCTGGTCGTGACCGCGCTGGTCTTCGGGACGATGGCCGCGCGCTCGTCCAGCAGCGCGCGCCACCAGCGAGACGTGGCCCTCTCCCGCCAGCTCATCGCGCAGAGCAGGCTCCAGACCGCCGACCCGGGCACCGCCGCGTTGCTGGGCGCGGCGGCCTGGCGCCTCGACCCGTCCCCCGAGGCCCGCGCGAACCTGATCACGCTCCTGGCCAAGCCCGGCCGCGGCGTCTTCGCCTCCGTCCCCGAGACGGTGACCTCGCTGGAGCTCAGCCCTGACGGCCGGACCCTGCTCGTCGGCACCTTGGGAGAGCTGTCGTTCTGGGACGTCAGGACCCGTCGACGGGTCGGCGCGCCCCTCACCCGCCCGATGGGCAGGGCCTACGGGACGTTCAGCCCCGATGGACGCGTCGTGGCCACCAGCAGCACCGTCGATCACGCTGTGCGGCTGTGGGACGTCAGGACGCGCAGGCAGTTGGGGGCGCCGCTTCCCAGTGAATTCGGCATGTCCCCGGACCTGGTGTTCCAGCCGGGTGGGGGCATGCTGGCCGTCAGCACCAGCGGCAAGGTGCGGTTGTGGGACGCCTCGACGCGAAGGCCGATCGGCCGCCCCTTATACGGTTCCGGGAGCGGCGGCGGCCCGCCTTCGGTGGGGTTCAGCCCGGACGGACGCACCATGGCCATCGGCGCGGACGGCATGACGCGGCTGATCGATCCGAGGACGCGCGAGCAGATCGGCCCGCCGATCCGGAACGGCCGTGCCGGGGTCGATTCCGTGGTGTTCAGCCCACGTGGACATATGCTCGCCATTATCGCGGGTTCCGCGGTACGGGTATGGAATGTCAAGACACGCAAGCAGATCGGCGATCCCTTCGTCGCGGACAAATCCGGTGTGACGTCCGTGGCGTTCAGCCAGGACGAAGGCGCGCTCGCCGTCGGCGGCGACGGCAACGCCGTGCGGCTGTGGAACATCGGCACTCGGCGCCAAATCGGTGAACCCATCACCGGTCACACCGATTCGGTGACGTCCCTCATCTTCCTCGACGGCGGTCGCACGCTGATCACCGGGAGCACCGACGGAACCGTACGCCTGTGGAACCCGGCGGCGCACAGACAGATCGGAGACCCGCTGACCGGTCACCGCCACGGAATTCTCGCGCAGGCACTGAGCCGTGACGGACTTCTCGCCACGGGCGGCAGTGACGAGACGGTACGGCTATGGGATCTGCGTGGGAAACGGCAGCTCGGCGCCCCCTTGAAAGGGCACGCCGATCCCGTCGTCTCTCTCGCGTTCGCTCCGGACGGCCGCGTCCTGGCCAGTGCCAATGGCAATGACAAATCCGTACGGCTTTGGGACGTCCACGGCAGGCGCCAGCTCGGCGCTCTCATCCTCCCGGGCGAATACGTGAGCGCCGTGGGGTTCAGCCCGGATGGGCGCACGCTGGTCACCGGCGGCGGCGACTACATCCGATTCTGGGACGTCCGGACGCGGCGCCAGATCGGTGCGCCCGTCACCGGTACCGGCTACTCCGCGGCTTTCTCCCCGGACGGCCGCGCACTGGCCACCGATGACGAGAACACCGTGCGAATGTGGAGTGCGAAGACGCACGAGCAGATCGGCGGCGCGTTCGCGGGTCACCAGAACCCGGTCCCGTCGGTGGCGTTCAGCCCGGACGGCCGCGTGCTGGCGAGCGGTGGCCTCGACAGCACGATCCGCCTGTGGAACGTCCGGACGCATCGCCAGATCGGCCCGCCTCTCGCCGGTCATCACGCCTTTGTGAGTTCGGTGGCGTTCAGCCGCGATGGGCGGTTCCTGGCCAGCGCGAGCGGCGACGGCACGATCCGGCTCTGGGACACCGAAACGCAAGCACAACTCGGAGAGGCGCTGACCGGCCACAGCGGTGTGGTGGGGGGCGTGGCCTTCAGCCCGGACGGGCGCACGCTGATCAGCAGCGGTGCCGACGGGACGGTGCGGCTGTGGGACGTCGGGACGCCGCCCGACCTCCACGCGGCCGTCTGCTCCATCGCCGGACGCTCCCTCACGCGCGAAGAATGGGCGCGCTACGTCCCCGGGCAGAAGTTCCGCACCGTCTGCTGAACGGGACGTTCCGAATCGGTCCCCGGCATGGCGCACGTGCTTTCTTATGAGCGGGAGTCAAGATCATGTGATTGTGCGCCACCATAAACACGTAAGGGACGGGTGGTACTCTCGCCGGGGGCGGCGAAAACCATAGTTTTAAATGGAGTGTGCATGGAAAGCGGCTCAGGTAGGGCTGTCGCTCCCGCGTCCCGCGTCACCGGCGATGACCGGCGGCGAATCGGGGAAGTATGCGACTATCTGCGGTCCCGGAGCGACTCCGCCGCCGTGGCCGACGTCCTGCCCGTGAACGCTCCAGTCGAGATGGTCGAGGCCGTCACCGGGAACTGCGCGGTCGATCACGTCGGGTGTCTCGTCTTCTCGTCCGACATTCGGGTCGTACGGTCCCATCTTGAGGAACTCGGGCTGCGGCCGGGGCGGCCGAGTTCCGGGGGGCTGGTGCGCGACCGGCTCGCCGCCCGATATCGCGTGCCGGAAATGCGGTTAAGGTCCGGGTGCCTCGATGTCCGGGCAATTCTCGCGCAATTCCCGGACGATACGTCCCGCGGCGTCGAACTCTTCTGCGTCGATCCGGGCGACGAACTCGACGCGCTCGCACTGCGCGACGAGCGCGCGGCGCAACACGAGAATCACCTCGCGGTGCGGCTCACCGATCCGGCCCTTTTGGAGGACGTGCGGGACGCCCTCGGACGCCCCGGCGGCCCGCGGGCGGATGGCGGCGGCTACGACCCGTCCCATGGCGACGGCGGCGCCACCGTGCTGCACTTCCGCGCGGACGGCCGCACCGAGATGGGCTGGCCGCGCCGCCTCGAAGTCATCGCCCCGGGGCGGCACACCGACATACTGCTGCGCCATCTCGCCGCCGAGACCGCACCCCGGGAAGCCGACGAAGAGGACCGGCGGCTGCTGCGCCGCCTGACCGGCGCGTGGGCCACCCAGGCGCTCCGCGCGATGGCCGAACTCGACCTCTCCGACCACCTCGCCGACCGTCCCCTGACCTGCGCGGAACTCGCGGACCTCACCGGTGTCGACGCCGACCGGCTGCACCGGTTGTTGCGCGCGTTGTGCCATCCGTGGATCGGGGCGCTCGCGCCGTCCGGGCGGGCGGCCTTCGCGCTGACCGACCTCGGCCGCCGCCTGGCGCGCGGCGCCCCGAATTCGATGCACCATCTCGCGCTGATGTACGGCGACCTCTTCTACACGAGCTTCGGCGCGCTCACCGAGGGGATCAGGGACGGCGCGCAGCCTTTCACAAGCGTCTACGGGCAACCGCCGTTCGACTACCTCACCGACCATCCGCACCAGCGGCGCCTTTTCACCCGGGCGATGGCCGAGGGGTCGGCCTTCTTCGCGGACGTCGCGACCGTCGTCGACCTTTCGGGCGCCGCGATCGTCGCCGACATCGGCGGCGGGAACGGCGAACTGCTCGCCCAGTTGTGCGACACCCACCCGCACCTGAAATGCGCGCTGCTGGAGCGCCCGGAGGTCATCGGCGCGGCCCGGGAGAATCTGGAGGCGCGCGGCCACCTGGACCGCTGCACGTTCTTCCCCGGCTCCTTCACCGACAGCGCGCACATGCCGGTCGGCGCCGACGTCTACGTCGTCGCCCGGATCCTGCACGACTGGGACGACCGGACCTGCCTTTCGATCCTGCGCGCCATTCGCGCCGCCGCGACCACCGAAAGCACGCTGCTCGTCATCGAGCGTCCGCTTTCCGACGATCCCAGCGACCCTTGCGTGTCCGCGCTGTGGGACCTCAACATGCTGGTGAACAACGTCGGCGGACGGGAGCGCACCCGCGACGAATACCGCCGACTCCTCGGCAGGGCCGGGTTCACGGTCATCGGGGAACGGCCGCTCCGGCTCGACATCTCGGTCACGGTCGCCCGCGTCCACGAAACACCGGAAACCGCACCCTCCCCGGCCGACTGACCCGCCGCGAGCGGCCGTGCGATGCGGACTCCTCCATATCGCCCATGCGCGACCGCGCCGCTGTCGGTGATCGCCCGGGGACGTTCGGGCACGACGGTTTCCGATACGCCTTCGCCGAGGTGGCCGAAATCGGTGGTTCGCCGCTCCGCGTTCACCGCCCCGCTCGCGGCGTCGTGGCCGCATGGCCACGGCTGATCAGGGCTTGAGCGGAAAGCGCCGCCGTCCGGGTGCGGCGCCCGTCCCGGCTCGCCTCCGCCGCTTGGTTTCGTCAGACGAAGTCCGAACGCGAACGGAAAGGGGCCGGGAACGCGCGCCTGCCTCGGCCGCGACGTCCCCCCGGCGAAGGCCGCCGCCCCGCCAGCGGCGATTACACCGCTGCCCGCCGCGCCAACCGGGTTTTGTCGGGTATTTCCGGCAGGAGGAGTTCGTACCCACATCGCGGCAGGTCGGCGGCCGTATCCGCTTGGACACCATCCTTGTCAGACGAAGTGAGAATGGATGTGACCGAAACTCGATATGTGGATCACTGGCTTCAGAATCCACTCTGGTATTCCCATTGTCGATGTGGATACTTGATCATGTGCGTACCTCAACTGCGGCAATGGGAAGTTCGGTGTTCCTCGCTCTCGCCCCGGGAACGGTGGCCGGACTCGTCCCCTGGTTACTGACGAAATGGGACACGAACTCGTGGTGGCTCCCGGCGCGGGCGCTGGGCGCGGTCCTCGTCGTGGCGGGCGGGGCGGTGCTGCTGCACAGCTTCGCCCGGTTCGTGGTCGAGGGCCGCGGCACCCCGGCGCCGGTCGGCATGCCCGAGCGCCTCGTGGTCGGCGGAATGTACCGCCACGTGCGCAACCCGATGTACATCGCGCTGGTGGTCGCCGTCGTCGGGCAGGCGCTGCTGCTCGGACGCCCGGTCCTCTTCGGCTACTCGGTCGTCGTCGCCGTCATGATGTGGGTGTTCGCGACCTTCCACGAAGCCCCGCTCCTGATCGAACAGTACGGCGAGGAATACGAGCGCTACCGGGCGGCCGTCCCCGGATGGGTGCCCCGGTTGCGCCCCTGGCACGGATGACCCGCCCGCCGACGAATGACCCCACGAACGGCCCCACGAATGACTCGACGCCGAAAGGAGAGAATTCCCCGTGATTCTGGTCACTGGCGGTACTGGAAACGTGGGCGGTCACGTCGTCCGCCAATTGGTCGAGGCGGGGGAGAAGGTGCGGGTCCTCACCCGCGACCCCGGCGCGCATTCGTTTCCGGACGGGGTCGAGGTCGTCCCCGGCGACCTGAGACGTCCGGAGACATTGCGGGCGGCGTTGTCCGGTGCTCCCCGAGTGTTCCTGTTCCCCGTCATGACCGGGCTCGGCGGCTTCCTGGACGCGGCCCGCCGCGCCGACACCCGCCATCTCGTCCTCCTGTCGTCGGTCGCCGCCACCTATCGCCGCCTCGGCTGGATAGGCGAGAAGCATCTGCGGCTGGAGAACGAGGTCTCCGCGTCCGGCATCCCGTGGACGTTCGTCCGCCCGGGCGCGTTCATGACCAATGACCTGGCCTGGAAGCGCGAGATCCAGGAGGCCGGGGTCGTCCGCGCGGCCTACGGGAACGCCGCGACGGCGCCCGTCGACTCGCGCGACATCGCGGCCGTCGCCGTCCGGGCGCTGCTCGACGAACGCGCCGGGGAGTCGTTCTCCCTCACCGGCCCGGAATCGCTCACCCAGGTCGAGCGGGTGCGGATCATCGCGGAGACGGTCGGCTGGCCGGTGCGTTTCGAGGAACTGTCCCCGGACGAGCACCGGGAACGGATCCTCCGGCTGCACGCCGGACTGCCCGAGCCGGGCGTCGACGAACTCCTCGACCTGCTCGCCGAGAACGTCGGAAAGGACGCCGAGGTCCTCCCCACGGTCGAAGAGGTCACCGGACGTCCCGCATTCACCTACGCCGAATGGGCCGCCACTGCGGGATTCGCCCCCGTCCAGCCCTGAACTGGCACCTGAGAAAGCAGGAACGCGCCGCCGGGAGTGTTAAGCACCCGGCGGCGCGTCCTAAACGCACCAAGAGCGGTGACCGCCTGGCTCTAGCCGCTCTAGCGGCTCGCCTTGCAGTACTGGTCCTGCTTTCCGATCGCCCGGTAGGGGCAGTCGGCGTATTCGGCGAGGATCAGCAGCGGGTCCCGGTTGACCTGGGTCAGCGCCTCGATCTGCGAGGGCGCCGGGTAGAAGCTGCCGCCGCCGAGCTCGAACGTGTAGGAGAAGATGCGCTGGTCTCCCCACGTCCAGTCGCCGGAGCTGCCGTCGTTGATGTAGAGGTCGCTCGACTGTTCGGGCGTGTACCCGTTGATCCGGGCGACCTCGGTGCCGATGGCGCGGTGCGCGGCCTCCTCGTCCGCCGACATCGAGCCGGGGACGGTGTTGGCCGTCGTGTACCCGAACGGCCACAGCACCAGGTTCGCGACGGAGTGGATGTCGAGGAACATCTTGATCTGCTGCTTGCCGCCGATGTTCCGGCTCCGGATGAAGTTCGTGACGGCCTTCAGCTCGGGCGCCGACTCGGGCGACGGCCCGCGGTAGGTCTCACTGGCCGGGCTGCTGGACGACCCGCCGCAGCACCCCCACTTGAAGTTGTAGTTGCGGTTGAGGTCGGTGCCCTGCCCCTGCCGGTTCTTGCGCCACATCCGCCCGGCCTGGGTGTCGCTGGTCATGTCGTAGATCTGGCCGTCCACGTTCAGGATCGGGATGATCCAGAACTCGCGGCTGTTGACCAGGTCGGTGATCCGCTTGGTGGAGTTGTACTCCTTGGTGAGGATGTTGATCAGGTAGAGCGCCTGCTCGTTCGTGATGCGCTCGCGGGCGTGGATGTTCGCCTGGTAGAAGACCTCGGGCTCGTCCTCGTCCGTCGCGACGTTGTCGCTGATCTTGACGCCGACGATGTCGCGGCCCTCGTAGGTCTTGCCGATCGTGAACTTCTTCGCGATCTGCGGGTAGTTCGCGACGACCTGGTCCAGCTCGGCCATCGTCTCCGCGTGGGTGTGGTAGGACGCGGCGCTCGCCGGGTAGCGGGGGAACGCGCCGAGCGGCCGCACCTTGAACCCGAGCCGCTTGATCGCGGCGGTCTCGGCCGGGATCGCGCTGACCTCGATCCCGCCGTCCGGGCGCTGCAGGTCGATCGCCGCGCCGGTGCGGGCGAGCTGCGTCCGCTGCTCCGAGGTCTTCGGCCCCGTCACCAGGTACCGGGCGGAACCGGACGGCGCGGGCTCCGCGGCGGCCTGGGCCTGCCCGGCGGGCAGGACCGTCGCGCACAGGCAGGCCGCGGCGAGGGCCGCCTTGAGGCTGCGTGATCTCATCGCGGGCCCCTCACGCGGCCGGACGGTACGGGACGGCAGGCGTCGCGGGGATGCCCGCGAGCTTCCACACCGCGTACGCGGCGGCGTTCGTCGCGGTGCCGAGCACGGACGACTCGATGTTGTTGATGTCGTCGCAGCGGGTGTGGTAGCAGGGGTCGTCGCCGCTGCTGATGCCGCTGACCTGGATGCCCGCGCTCTTGAACGACGCGTGGTCGGACCGCGCGCCGACGTTGATGCCGTTCGTCCCGATGCCCTTGCTGCGGAAGTACTCGGTGAACGTCGCGCCGAGGGTGGAGGAGTCGGTGTAGACGCCCCAGGTCCGGGTGTTCTTCGCGCCGACCATGTCGAAGTTCAGGTAGGCGCTGATCTTGGACCGCTCGGCCGCGGGGAGCTGCTGCACGTAGTACTTCGAGCCGATCATGCCGAGCTCTTCGGCGCCCCACCAGCCGAACCGCAGCCGCTTGGTCGGACGGGCGTTGGCGCGGGACACCGCGAGCGCGGTCTCCAGGACGGCGCTCGTCCCCGACCCGTTGTCGTTGATGCCGGGCCCGGCGGGGACGCTGTCGAGGTGCGACCCGAGGAACACGATCTGGTTGGCGTCGCCGTAGGGCCAGTCGGCGATCACGTTGTAGCCGGTGGAGCCGTTGTAGGAGAAGGACTGCAGCGTGGTCTGGAATCCGGCCGCGTCCAGCTTGGCCTTCACGTAGTCGGCGGAGGCGCGGAACCCAGGCTTGCCGTGCGCCCGGTTGCCTCCGTTCGAGGTGGCGATGGACTGGAGTTGCTGGGCGTGCGCCATCGAGTTGGCCGCCGGAATGTCCGGCGACTGGACGGCGACCTGCGCCGGACGCGGCGCGGGCTGGGCCAGCGCGCCGCCGGGGACTCCCAGCAGCGCGGCGAGGAGCCCGGCGCCGACCGCGGCCGAGCCGAGCAGGCTTCTGCGTTTCAGGAGCCTGGCAGGTGTCGTGTCGCGCATTTCGCAATTCCTCCTGGCGGGGGGCTCTGGCGCATGCCGCGCCAGAGGGGGGATGACGGTGGATGCTATACGCGGTCATTGGCCGGGTAAACGGCAACACCGGACGAGTTTTCTACACCGCATCGAAAAGGCCGGTCAACCGGCTTGAACGAAGGAAACGGATTGAACTTCGCGCGGTCGGCGCGCGGACCCGTTTCGGTGATCTAGAAACCCGGGTGCCGAACGGGACGGCGGATGGCGCGCCCGGCGGCCCGGCAAGGGTACGCCCGCTTGACCAAAGGTTCACCCCGGTATTTCCCGGCGGAGCGGTTGTGCCGAGCGCGATCCGGTTAGGGGGCCATGGGGGTGCGACGCGCGTTAGGAAAGGACGGGTATGCGATGGCCATGCTGGTCGAGACGATCTCCGCGCAGCTCACCGTGCCCGAGGACGATCGGGACATCGCCTGGTTGCGGGAGAGCCTGCAGGCGGCCATCGCCGTGGAACTGGCGACGATCCCGCCCTATCTCTACGGAATGTGGTCGATCAAGGACAAGTCCCAGGAGGTCTACCGCCATATCCACGCCATCGTGATGCAGGAGATGCTGCACATGGGCCTGGCGTGCAATCTGCTCTCCGCCGTCGGCGGGCATCCGGAGATCTCGGCGGCGGCCCTGCACTATCCCGCGAAGCTCCCCGGCGGGGTGCGGGAGAACTTCCCGGTCTATCTGGAGGGCCTGGCCGCCGCGCCGAACAAGCCGGGCGACGTGGTGAAGAAGGTCTACATGGAGATCGAGATGCCGGAGCACCCGGTGGCGTTCGCGCCGACGGACGGCTCCGGCGGCCGGGAGACCTTCCCCACCATCGGCGCCTTTTACCAGGCGGTCAAGAAGTGCATCAACAAGCTTTCGCCGCAGTTCGGCGGGACGCAGCAGGCGGCGCGGGCGATCGGCCTGTTCAAAATCAGCAAGCTGGCGGACGCGAACAAGGCCATCGACCTTATCATCGACCAGGGCGAGGGCAGGCCCGAGACCGGCCCCGGCACCCTCGAAGAACTCCCGGCGGACCGTAGCCCCGCGAAGGTCGCCCACTACTACCGCTTCAAGGAGATCTGGACCGGCCACCACCTGAAATACAACTCGGCGCAGGGGAAATGGAAGTTCGACGGGCCGGTGATGAAACGTCCCGCCGTTTATCCGCTGGCGAAGATGGGGGCGTCCGGCGTCCCGTCGCCGAGCGCGGAGCTGAAGAAGCGGCTCAAGGAATGCAACGACACCTACCACCTCGTCCTGAGCGACCTCGAAACCGCGTGGAAGACGGGCCGGGAGGACGACCTGGACCAGGCCGTCGACCGGATGCGCAACCTTGAGGACGGCGCCGCCGAGCTCATCAAATACCAGGTCGGCAGGAACCTCCCGAAGATCTACGGCCCGGAGTTCACGCCCCCGCCCGGCCCGCGAACCGACACACGCGAAAAAGCGGACCGCAGCGCCGCGTTGACCGACTGAGGGGCGGGGAATGGCCGAGATCAGCATCGCCGACGTCACGAAGGTGGAGATCCATCCCGCCATCGGAATCGCCAGGGTCGGCGGCAGCGACGAGTTCTTCATCGGTCCCGAGGTGCCGGGCGCCGTGCCCGAGCCGCCCGGGAACACGCTGGAGACCAAGTTCAAGGACGCGCAGGGCCGCGTCAAACGGCAGGCGGCGCGGTTCCGCTGCTTCGGCTACGACGACCACGGCAAATACGTCGACCTCAGCGGGAAGGCCGAGGTGACCGTCAATTGGGAGGTCACGCTCGCCAACAAGAAGGCGGCGGCCCTTGAGTTCCCGGACGGCGCGCAGCGGCGCAACCCCGGCCAGCAGGAAAAGGATCTGATCATCGCCCCCGGTTCGCGCGGCATCGTCGGAAAGAAGACGGCGACGCCGCCCGCGCCGGTCGCCTTCGACAACGGCCGGGTGAAGTTCACCCTGGACAACGTCCCGAAGGTGATCGACAAGATCTATCTGGGCGAGTTGCGCACCGACGAGGACGGACGCCTCCTGGTGCTGGGCGGGCGGGGCGTTTCGCAGCACCATCCCGGCGCCGAGCTGACCGACACGTTCAACAGCCCCAACTGGTGCGACGACGTCTCCGACGGGCCGGTCAAAGCGGAGGTCGCCATCACCGTGGGCGGCGCCGAGCGGAAGTTCACCGCGGAGCCCGCCTGGGTGATCGTCACGCCGCCGAAGTTCGCGCCGGAGGCCGAGAGCCCGACCTCGCTGTGGGACCAGATCATGCACGCGTTCGGCGTCAAGGCCCCGGCCCGGCCGTCCTATGTGCACGACATCTTCCCCATCCTGCAGAGCCCCCGGACGATGAAGGGCGTGAGCGCGGCCTCAAGCGGGCATCACGGCTGGCGGCACCCCGTCATCGACGAGGCCACCCGGCGGCGCGTCTTCAAACGGATCGGGGACCCGTCGAAGAACGGCACCGGCGGCACCGACTCCCTCATGCCGAAGCTGACCGAACTGGCCAAGGAGTACCCGAGCCTCACGCCGCGCCAGTACGAGATCATGAAGAAATGGCGGGAAGGCACCTTCGAGAACGACTGGAAGGCGGAATGGGGGAACGACAGGCCGCCGTTCGCGTCCTTCCCGATCACCCCGGACGGACTGGACCGGGCCGCGCTGCACGCCTGTGTCGGAGCCGCGTTCTACCCCGGCATCGAAGGCGGCCGTTTCCTGATCGAGAAGAAGGACGGGAAGCCGAAGAACTGGAAGACGCCCTATCCGCGGCTCCGGTTCGCGGCCCATGTGAAGCCCGGCGACGTCACCGCGCGGATGGCGGTCCCCTGGCAGGCCGACTTCTACGCCTGCGGCCCCGTCTGGTGGCCGGCGCCGCGTCCGAACGAGGTCGTCCCCCGGAACAAGACCAATTACGTGGACTGGGACAGGAACGTCGCCGTCGACTCCGGAATGGTCAATAAATGGTGGCAACTCGGTTATGTGCTGCGGGACGCCGACGGCCGGTGGGTGGAGGTCGCGCGGAGCCTGCGGAGTCCGACCCCGCTGGAGTTGACCCGCGTCGCCCACAAGGTCAGCGCCGCCGTCTCCGGACCGGAGCCGCTGTGGCCGGACGCCGGACGCCTCGCCGCCGACCTCGCCGGAGCCGCCGTGCTCTCGTTCGGGCAGGCGACGGCCGAGGCGGAACGTCCGCACACCTGGCCGCTCTGGCTGACCGAGCTCGACGAGGAGCTGACCGTGGAGGTCCGCGGCGCCGACCTCGACCGGCTGGAGGTGAGGCTCGCGCCGCCGCTCGGCCCGCCGCTCGCGCCGGGCGACTTCGGCGTCGGCACGTCCCGCGCGGACGGGCGCGTGGAACTGCGGGTCGAGCTGCCGTTCCACGTCCAGGCGGGCCGCTACACCCGGGCGGGCCTGTGGCAGGTGGAGGTGCGGGCCGACCGGGAGACGACCTACCAGCTCGCCGCCACGGCCAGGTCGCTGATCACGTTCCCGGCCGTGACGACCGCCGGGCAGGACGGCTCCATCAGCGCCCGCGTCGACTTCACCGGCGCGCCGATCAGCGACGGGACGGCCGTCGTCCAGCCGCTGTCGCCGGAGCGGGAACTGGAGGAGGTCGCGCTGCGGTCGGAGGGCGCGTCCGGCGCGAAGGCCGACCGGGTGGCGGGTGACGTCGCCCTGCAGAAGGCCGAGTACCTGCGGATACAGGTCACGGGGACGTCGCCGATGGGGCATCCCTTCGTCCGGGAGCGGCTCCTGCGGACGAGCGACCTGCCGTGACCCGTCCGCCCGACGTCGCCGTGGTCGGCGGCGGACCGGCGGGCGCGGCGGTCGCGTGGCGGCTGGCGCGCGCGGGGGCGGCGGTGACGCTCGTCCACGACGGGCGGGACCGGTGGCGTCCGGTGGGCCAGCAGCTCGCCGCCACCGCCCGCCCGCTCCTGGACGAGATGGGGGTGCTGGACGCGGTGGCCGCCGTGTCCGTGCCCGTCCACGAGGCGCGGAGCGCGTGGCCGGGCCCGGAGGTCGTCTGCCGTCCGGCCATCATGAGCCCGTTCGGCCCTCCGCTCGCCGTCGACCGTCCCCGCCTGGACGCCCTCCTCCGCGACGCCGCCGTGCGGGCGGGCGCCCGCCCGGCCCACGGAAGGGCCGAAGGCCACCGCGTCCTGATCGACGCAACAGGCGCAACGCGCGCCGCGTCCCGGACCCGCCTTTCGTGGACGCGGATAGACCGCCTGCGCTGCGCCCTGTGGAAAACACCCGCCCCGACGCCGCAGCCTTGGTCATTGGTAGAGGCCGCTCCAGACGGCTGGTGGTATACGTCCCCCGACGCCGCCGACGGGCAATTGACCGTAATGCGAGTAGGCGACAATCCGGCGGCGGACACCGCGCCGCCACCGCATACGGCGCACCGCCTCGGCCGTCCGCTTCCCGCCGCGTCCGAATTCCGCGTCGCGACGATCGGGCACGCGAATCCACCCTGGTCGGACGCGATAATCGCGACGGGCGACGCGGCCGTGGCGGTGGACCCGCTGTCGTCGTCCGGCCTGGACAACGCGCTCCGCCTGGCCGCCCCCGCCGCCGACGCCGCACTCGGCCTCCTGGACGGCGACACGAAACCCGCCCGCCATTACGCGCAAACCGTCCGAACAATGGTCGAAGAGCACCTGGCCAATCGTCGCCACTACCTGACCCTTCCCGGCCACGCCACACCCTTCTGGGTAGCACGCCATAAACAAAACGAGGTTACTTTTTGATCTTGTGGGGGCACGGAGAGCCATGATGAGTTGATCCAGCCGCCCGAGGTCCGTGGGCGAGACCGTCGCGATGAACGCCGCGGACGGCTTCGCAGGCCGGCGCGCGGCGATCTCGGGGGGAAACGCGATGACCATGTCTCAGACCGGCATGAGAAGAGACCGAAGACGGCGCTGGAACCGGGTGTGGCTGACCGGCCTGATGGCCCTCGTGATGGCGGCCATGTGCCTGGTCGCCGACCCGGCGGCGGCCCGCCGTCCGGCCGTGGCGGCCCCGCCCACCGATCTCGCCCTCGCGACCGGCTACAACGGCGCCGGGCAGTTGGGCGACGGCACCACCACCGACCGGACCACGCCGGGAGAGGTGGCCCTGCCCGAGGGCGTCACCCTCACCGAGGTCTCCGGCGGCGGGAACCACAGCCTGGCGGTGACGTCCGACGGCCGGGTGCTGGCCTGGGGCCTCAACCTCTCCGGGCAGTTGGGGGACGGCACCAACGTCCAGCGCACCACCCCGGTGTACGTGAACCTGCCCGCGGGCGTCACCGTCACCCACGTCTCCGCGGGCTGGAGCGACAGCCTGGCGGTGACGTCCGACGGGAGGGTGCTCGCCTGGGGCGGCAACAGTCACGGGCAGTTGGGCGACGGCACCACCACCCAGCGCAACACCCCGGTGTTCGTCGCTCTCCCCGCGGGAGTCAGCGTGACCCAGGTCGCCGCCGCCGAGTATCACAGCCTGGCGGTGACGTCGGACGGGCGCGGCCTGGCCTGGGGCGCGAACCAGTCGGGGCAGTTGGGCGACGGCACCACCACCGACAGCCTCACCCCGGTGTTCGTGGCGCTGCCTGCGGGCGCCACCATCACCCAGGTCGACACGTACGAGGACTTCAGCCTGGCCGTGACGTCCGACGGCCGGGGCCTGGCCTGGGGCCGGAACCAGTACGGCCAGTTGGGCGACGGCACCACCACCGACCGCCACACTCCGGTCTACGTGCTGCTGCCCACCGGTACGACCATCACCCAGATCGCCGCCGGTTACTACCACAGCCTTGCGGTGACGTCCGATGGACGGGAACTGTCCTGGGGCCGGAACAACTTCGGGCAGTTGGGGAATGGCACCACCACCAACCGTTCCACTCCGGGCGAGGTGATCCTGCCCGAAGGTGTCACTGTGGTCGACACCGACGCCGGGCAGTTCCACAGTCTCGCGTTGACGTCCGACGGCCGGGTGCTGGCCTGGGGCTACAACGTCTTCGGGCAGTTGGGGGACGGCACCACCGACCAGCGCACCACCCCGGTCTTCATGATTCTCCCGGAGGGAGAGGTGGTGACCGCGATCTCCGGCGGGGCCTACCACTCTCTCCTCCTGGCCGAACCGGCGAGGAGCGCCACGTCGCTGACCGCCGTGCCCACCGAAGCGGCCCCGGGCCAGGAGGTGAGCCTGACCGCGAACGTGACCTGCAACGCGGGCGCCCCGACCGGCACCGTCACCTTCCTGGACGGTGACACCGTCATCGGCACCGCCGAGTTGGACGCCACCGGCACCGCCACCCTGACCACCAGCAGTTTGGAACCGGGCCGCCGCCAGATCACCGCCCGGTACGAGGGGAACGGCGGATGCCCGCCCTCCACCTCCGAACCGGTGACGGTCACCATCACCGAGGAACCCCCGCCGCCGGGGCCGTGCGGCTGGGACAAGCTCAAGGTGGAGAAGACCGTCGACCGGACCAAGGTCAAGGTCGGCCAGCACGTGACCTACCGCGTCCGCGTCACCAACACGTGCGACACCGTCTTCCGGGACGCCGCCTTCACCGACGACCTGTCCGGTGTGCTGGACGACGCCCGACTCGTCGGATCACCGCACGCCACCACCGGGCACGTCACCTACGACCCGCCCATACTGCACTGGGTCGGCGACCTGGAACCCGGCGCCACCGCCGAGATCACCTACACCTTCGTCGCCCGCAAGCCAGGCAAACTGCGCAACCACGTCACCTGGCACTGCCGCGCCCCCGAAACCAGCAAGGTCCGCTGGGACTGCACCATAACCACCACGACAAAGGTCATAGGCAAACACCACTAACCACCACCAACCGGGGCCCGCTCAGCCACATCACCTGAGCGGCCCCGGTCCCACCATCTCCATCAGCCACCGAGCCAATAGAAGAACCCCGATCCATCGAAGTAAGCCGGGGGTTATCGTGGTGTGCGGGGCTGCCTCAGGTGGCGGGGCTACCTGTGCCCGGGCACGTCTCCCGGCTCCCCGGCTTCTGGTGCGCCGGGGTCGGGCTGCCCGATCCCGCCGACGTGCTCTGACCGCAACTAGGGCAGTTGGCCATGGTCAGACCTCCTCTCGCTGTTGGTACTCGCCCCCGGAGTTGAAGCTCGCACCGGCGGGTGCGGTGTAAAGGAAGACGCCGTACACGTTGGCACCTGAGTGCATGCGCACATTGACGCCGCACTTCTTGGAATCCGGCCGCTGCGACGTCCTCTCTACGGAGGAGATCTCATCGCTGCCGCCGTTGGCGATCAGCGCCGCTACGTGAGCCTCGATAAGCGATAGTTGGACGCGTCCTGAGGCGGGCAGGTCGGGCAACTCCACGGGGGCGGGTGGTTCGCCGGTGACCGGCTTCTCCGGTTGGGACTGATCCTCGCCCCCGGTCGCTGCGGTCCGCACCCACTGGAGGGCGACCGTCGCGCCGGTCCGGAGTGTGATGACGTGGCCACAGGGCTTGTCCTTGATCCCTGCGGCGGCGAACGTCTGCACCCCGGTGATGGAGGGACTTCCGTTCAGTACGTCCTCGATCCACGGCGCCCACCTGGGCAGTCGCATATGTCCTCCGCTAGTCCTGTCTTTTGGTCGGTGCGGTGGCAACGGTACCTGCGCGCCAGGTGGCCGGGCCCCTGAACTCATGGGTGCCCACGTTCTGGGACGACGGCAGGATGTTCAAGCCGTTCATATCGCCCCTGCCGTCGTTGCTCTGAGGTCGGCTGGTACTCCAGGCGCTGACCGTGATCGCACCGCTGGGTGACCTGGGTCTCAGGACTGGACGAGTTGGGCGGCGTGGGCGGCTTCGTCGGGGCGGAGGCGGCCGGGGTGTGCGGTGCGGAGCCGCCAGTGCGTGGTGACGCCGTCCGGGCCGTCGAGGCCGGCTCGGGAGAGGCCCGCTTCGATCCGGGTGCGGACCTCGGCCTCGTCCGCGGGGGCGGCGGCGAAGAGGACCCGTAGCCGTACCTCGTCGCCGGAGCGTTCCGCGGTGGTGTGGTGGGGCGCGAGCGGGCACGGCGGCTCGTGCTCCCAGTGCCCGCAGAGTGCGACGGTGATGGCCGCTCCCGGCGCTCGCACGTCGCCGCCCGCTTCCAGGCTCACCACCGCGTCATGGACGAATGCCTGCCGCATCCGTCCAGTATGCGCCGGATCGGCGCCAGGCCGGAAGCGCCCGTCTTCGTGCGAGAGGATCGGGCGGTGACCACGACCATCGACAAGATCGCCTGGATCCATCTGGAGAACGGCAGGATCCTCAGCACCCGCTCGCTCGGCAAGGACGTCTACTACCTCCCCGGCGGCAAACGCGAAGAAGGCGAAAGCGACCTCGACACCCTGGTCAGGGAAATCGAGGAAGAACTCGCCGTCGCCATCGTCCCGGCCACCGCAGCACATGTGGGCACCTTCCGGGCGCAGGCCCATGGCCACACCGTCGGCGTCACCGTGCAGATGACCTGCTACACCGCCGACCACCACGGCCGGCCGACCCCGAGCAGCGAGATCGCGGAAGTCGTCTGGCTCACCTACGCCGACCGCGACCGGGTGTCCCCGGTCGACCAGATCATCTTTGACCACCTTCACCAAAGCGGCCGACTCCACTGACGCGGCGAAGCCGATTCACCGGTATCGGCTCTTCTCCTTGGGAAGGCCGTGTTTCGGTCGGCTTCGCTCTACTTGCCTTTCGGCTTGATCACCTGGTACGGCCGCATCATTTCGTTGTCTTCGTGCTCGATCATGTGGCAGTGCCAGACGAATCGGCCGGGAATGTCGAAGTGGGCTTTGACCCGGGTGATCTGTCCCGGCAGGGCGGTCACGGTGTCCAGGTAGCCGGTGTCGGACGCGCCGGGCGGGGACGTGCCGTCAGGGCCGCGCCCGACGACCTGGAACTGTACCTGGTGCAGATGGATCGGATGCGCGCCCTCGGTCTTGTTGTGCAGTTCCCAGATCTCCGTCGAGCCGAGGAGGGGAAGCTCGGTGACCGGGTCGCCCCACATTCGCGGCTCCGGGACGCCGTCTGCGGTGACCGTGCCGAGGAGCGTTCTGGTCGGGCTCGCGTTCGGGTTCTGGATGGTTGACATTTCCTCGGTGAGCAGGAGCCGACGGGTGTTGGACGCCGGGCCGAGCCGCGGGAAAGGGGGAAGCCGGAGCTGATCGGGCGGGACGCTCTTGTCGGTGCCGACGCGCGGACCGACCACGAACTTCAGCACCTGGCCCGTCGTGGACGGGTCCGCCGGTGGTTTGGTGGCGTCGCCGTGGAAGGGGCTGTCCGGTCCCTCGTTGATGAGCCACAGCTCGGTGCCCACGGGCTCGTTGGTGAAGTCGACGATGCTGTCGATCCGGTTGGCGGGCGCGACCTGTACCTGGTCGGACCGGATCGGAGTGGGCAGGAATCCGCCGTCGCTGCCGATCTGCCAGATCGGCAGCGCGGCCCGCGCGGGGCGTGCGGTCGGGTTCGCCGCGATCTTCAGGATCAGGAACCGGGAGTTGGAGCCGTTGAGGAATCGAAGGCGGTACCGGCGCTGCTCGACGTTGAACACCGGCCAGGTCCGTCCGTTGGCGACGATGGTGTTCCCGAAGAACTCCGGATTCCAGATCGGCGGTACGTCGGTGGTCGGAATATAGGGGCCGGTGTAACCGTCGGGGGCTCCGAAGAAAGCCCGGCTGGCCGGATAGAAAAGGGAACCGTCTGTGTTGAACGATCGGTCCTGGATCACGATCGGAATGTCGTAGTAGCGCGTTCCCGGTGGGTCGCCGACCGCCGGTGCGGGCTCGGGCAGCACCCCGGGCGGGAGATCCGAGGGGCCGCCGCTCAGCAGGTAGAACCCGGCGAGGCCCGAATAGACGTTCAGCCGCGTGATGCCGAGCGCGTGGTCGTGATACCAAAGGGTGGTCGCGCGCTGATCGTTGTCGTACTGGAAGGTAGCGCTTCCCGGCCGCCACCGGACGCCGTGCCGTTCGGCGAATTCTTCCCGGAACCGGTCGTAATAGGAGCCCACGCGGGCGAAATCGGGCGGTATGTTGGTCGCCGCCGGGAGATACCACGCCTCCGGGTAGCCGTCGCTGTCCTCCGTGTCGTGCCCGCCGTGCAGATGCGTCACCGTGGGCACCGGCCCCCGGTACGGTCCGGGCGTCGAGGTGAACGTCGGGGCGGAGTCGCGGCCGCTGATCCCGCCCGGCGGGTTCGCCCAGTGCAGGGTCGGATCCACGGCCAGCATGGACGGCAGGAACGCGCCCCGCCGATCGACCAACTGGTTGATCCAGGTCACCCGCACCGGGTGGTCGACCCGGGCGTTGATGGTCCAGCCGGGATAGCTGAACGTCGCGTGGTCGCTGGTCGAACCGTAGCCCCACACCGTGGTCGTCGGCAGACCGGACGGAAGCACCTGCTGCCGAAACTGGCGTATCCCGATCCGATATTCGGTGATCCCGCGTCCATGGCCCACCGGCGGCATCGCGGGCGGAACCAGCAGCGGTGAGACATACTTCGGAATCGTCGCCGGATCCAGCGGCGACGCCCCTCGCAGGGCGGCCCAGGAGGTACGCGAGGGAAACAGCGCCAGCGCCCCGCCGACGGCGGCGCCGACCTTCAATACGTGCCTACGCGTATACATGAGCCGTTTGCGCTCCACTACCGACGGCGACTTCAAGGAAACGCCGGGGAACTGCCCGATGCGCCCTCGCCGCTAAACCAGCACCCGGCAAAGTCATCGCCCTGAACCCGTCCAGTGGACAAGGTGTGAAGGACGTCCCCAAAAGTCGCGATTTGGGCGCGCCCCCCAGCCATGCTCACGGCCAGACGAATTGCGAAACCCGCCGCCCGTCCGCTGGACCGCACGAGAGAACCCCGGCTTGCCAAGGTAAGCCGGGGTTCGTTGTCGTGGGTGGGGCGGGGGTTAGGGGAGGTCGAGGTTTCCGGCCTTGGCGTTGTGGAGGAGGGTGCGGAAGGAGGCCGGGGTGAGGGCGAGTGCGGGGGCGGTGGGGTTTTTGCTGTCGCGGACGCCGACCCTTCCGGGGAGGCTCGCGAGTTCGACGCACGCACCGTTTTCCGTGTTGCTCCGGCTCGACTTGCGCCAGTTGGTCGTCATGAGTAGCTCTCCAGTGCTTCCATCAGCAGGGCCTGAGAAGGGCCCAGCGGAGCGGCCACCTCGCCTATCCGGTCGTACAGCAGCGTGTACCGCTGCACGTCCGGCGGGCTGATGATCAGCCGCCCCTCGTCGGGATCGTCGGTGTACGCCACGTCGCGAGCGTCTACGGTCAGGAGTTCGAACGCGCCGCTGAGGCCCGGATGCGCGTTCGCCTCCGGCTGCACGAGTCGGATGCTCACGTGCGGGAGGTCCGCCAGTCGGGCGAGGTGCTCGATCTGTTCCCGCATGACGTCCTTGTCGCCGATGGGCTGCGCGAGGGACGCCCAGTTGATCAACGCGGAGATGTGCGGGGGGTCGTCGCGCTCGAACACGGCCTTCTGTCTGTCCATTCTCCGCTGCAGTCGCTCCTCCAGTTCTCCTGAGAGCCCTGACGCCAGCACGGCCCGCGCGTATGCCTCGGTCTGGAAGAGCCCCGGGATGAGGACGAGCTCCCACAGCCGTAGCCGTGTTGCGCGTCGTTCCCAGTCCGTGAGCCCGACCAGCCAGTCTCCATCTTGCGCCGCGTTGGCAAATCCGACAAGACGGGTGAACAGCAGATCTGTGTCCCAAGCCTCGTCAATCACCTTGGCGAGCTTGGCGGGAAGGTGAATCGCCCCCGATTCGTAGCGCGAAACCACCGAACGAGTTCGGTCTATCTGGTCGGCCAGCCGAGTGCCTGACCAGCCGCGTTGCTCGCGGTGGAAGCGCAGTTGGACCGCTATTAAGTGCCAGAGCGAGCGGTCGGGATCTAGATCGATTCGTTCGACCACGGCTTCACCTCCCTGTTGCATTCGATTCGCGAACGTAGCGAATTTACCTCGGGTGAGCGCATCATTGGGCCCGGAGAAACAAACATCTGGCCTGGGAGTTGGTGTCGGGCATGGGCGTGCATGAAAGGAAATCCGGTCGAAGTCGGGCAAATGCTCGAACGGAGCGGTCTTCTTCGGATGTTCCGGCTCGCCGCATTTCGGACGTTCCGGATGTGCCGGACGCGTCCGCGATGTTGGACGTGCTGCAAGTGCTTTCGCCCGTGCATTCCGAGCGGCTGACGATTCTCCGGACGGTGCAGGAACTCCTGACGCCCGACAGGCGTTTGGCGGCCGTCATTACCGAGGATCGCGGATATCCGGCGCTGCGCGTCGCGCGGCTGGACGGGCGCGGGTCCTTGTTGGTCGGTTGCGCTTACCGCCGGGACCGTGGCGCGTGGTGGATCGTCACCGGGTGGGGTGACGGGACGCGGTGGCTGGCGGATGCCGGGCGGCTTCACGTCGGAGTTCGGGGGGTCATGGAGATCTTGGCGGGAGGGGCTGGGTGTGGGCGGTGAGTTGGTCGCGCGGCCGGAGGCGCTGGTGCCCGTCGCGGTCGCGGCCTATGAGCAGGCGTGGCGGCAGGAGCGGATGCCGATGCGGCTGGGGCACGTCGTCTGCGCGATCGCCGAGGACGAAGCCCGGGGCCTGCTGGCCATGACGACCGAGAGGCCCGCGGTGGACGCGCTTCGAGCGGCGTGCGACGTGGTGCACCCGGTCATGCGTCGGCTCTTGTTGTCGCACGGCTATCTGCCCGAGACGGCGAACCGGTTGCGGTCGCTGGCGTCCGGGATCATGCGGGACGCGCTGGACGAGACGGCGACGCCTCCGGAGAGTCCTTAGAGCGTGAACTCTCACGCGGGAGGGGTGACCCCCCGTGTGAGCGCCCCCGGGACCTGAGCCCCCCACTTGGGGTCCCGGGGGCTTTTTATTCGTCCGGCCTATTCCCGCGGCGGTGAATGCTGCCCGGGCGGTCAGAGTTGTTTGCCCGAATGGTTGGTGCGTGCGGGCAGTGTTTGTTCTTGCGCTTCCTTTTGCGGTTCGAGCGTGCACATGATCAAGGTGACTCGGCCATGGAGGGAAGGGCAGGAGTTTTGAGTTTCGCAGGGAAGAGAGCATTGTTGAGAACGGGCGCCGCGCTGGTCGTGCTGGTCGCGTCGGCATTGCCCGTCGGGCGTGCGGACGCCGCCGCCGCGCTCACCGACGTCGGCGTCTACGAAGGGTTCGGCGAGGGGTTCGCGGTGGCGATGACCTCGCTGGACGGCAAGGGCGACCAGGTCGTTCTCGGCGGGCGGGGGCTCGCCGTCCTGGACGAGAACTCGCTCAAGACGCACAAGCCGCGCTGGTCCTACCACTGGGCCGACTTTCCCGTCCGCGGTCAGGGCGGGGACAACCAGTGGATCACCGCGGTGGAGCCGCTCCGCGACCCGGCCACCGGACGCACCGACCTGATCGCGTCCACCTCGGTCAACGAGCTGATCAGGTTCGACGGCCGCACCGGACGGATCGTCTGGCGCCGCGACGACGCGTTCCTCTACACGCTCGGCGACCATCTGAGCCTCGTCCCGCAGGGCGCGGGCAAGCCCCCGGCCATCGTCGGCGAATACGGGACGACCGCCTATTCCAGCGCCGATGGCAGCCCGCTCTGGAAAGCCGCCGTCCCGGACGGCGATTTCGCGCCCGGGTGGGTGACCGCCGCGCAATTGAGCCGGGGCGCGAACCCGGCGGTGGTGTTCGGCGCGGAGGCCGACTGCGGGCCCGGTGGCGGCCCCGATTGCACCGGGCACCTTTTCGCCTACAGCGGGGACGGAAAGCGGCTCTGGGAGGTGAAGCCCGGAGGGCAGACCACGTCCATGGTCACGGACGACGTCACCGGAGACGGGCTCGCCGAAACCGTCGCGGGTGACAACCAAGGCCATGTCGCGGCCTATTCGCCGACCGGCGAATTGCTGTGGCGCGTCCAGGCCGGTGAAAGGCCCGTGGGGGCCGTCGCCGTCCAGGGCGGCCGGGTTTACGCCGCCGCCGACGACAATCTCGTCGCCTTCGACGCGGCGGGCAGGCAAGTCTGGTCGCAGCCCATGGAAGGGCAGGTCACCAAGCTGGAGCCCGCCGACCTCGGCAAGGGCGGACGGCTCCTCGCGGCGGTCTCGGTCGCCAATCGCGTGGCACGGGTCGTCGCCGTCGACCCGGAGCGCGACGGCGACCGCCGGACCTGGCAGTCCACCGTCTACGGCCGCGTCGAGGACTTCGCGGTCGGCGCCTGGCGCGGGCGCCGCGTCGTCACCGCCGGGGCGGACGACGCCGTCGTCCACGCCGTCTGGGCCGACAGCGGCGAGCCCGCCTTCGACTACCTCGGCCACAGTTGGGTCACGGGCGTCGCGGCCGGACGCGTCGACCGGACGGACGCCGTCGCCCACACCGACGACCAGGGCCACGTCGTCCTGTCCGACGAGCGGGGTACGGAACTGTGGCGGCGCTGGCTGGGCGGGGACGACGAAGCCGCCGCCGACGATGTCGCGTTCGCCGACGTCGGACGGGACGAACCGGCCATCGTCGCCGCAGGGGCGGGCACGCAGGGGAGCGGCGTCGTCCGCGCCTACGACGGGCGCGGGAACGAGCTGTGGACGGGCCGTGCGGACGGCGAGATCGTCCAGCTCATCACGGCGAAGCTCACCGCCTCAGGGCCGAAGGCGATCGTCGGGGCCGTCCAGCGGGGCGGGTCGTCGGGGGTGGCCGCGTTCGACGCCCGCACCGGCGCGACGCTCTGGGAGCACATGATCGGCTCGGCGGGTCCGACGCTGGCCGCCGCCGACGCCGACGGGGACGGCCTCGACGAGATCGCCTACTCCAGCAAGCCGTACCCGCCCGACACGCCGGGGACGCTCGCGCTGCTGTCCCCGTCCGGCGACGTCCGGTGGAAGCAGGAGAACCTCGAAATCCGCGACTGGCTCACCGTCTCCGGCGGCGCCGTCGTCTACGGGTCCAGGTCGGACACCGGCTCGGTCGCCGCCGTGTCCGCCGCGGACGGAGCGCCGCGCTGGCGGACGAGGCTCGGCTCCCAAGTGGGGTTCGGCACGCTCGTCCCGCAGCGGTCCGGCGTGGCCGCCTCCACCGGCGCGGGCGAGGTCGCGCTGCTCGACACGGCCACCGGACGCGTCGCGTTCCGCACGCGGATCGTCTCGGAAGCCGCCACCGCCGGGCCGTTGAGCGTGTTGCCCCAGGCCGGGGGAGACCCGGTCATCGCGGTCAGCGAGAGCGGCGGACGCAACCGCACCAAGGTCCACGTGCTGTCGCTGGACGGCCGCGTCCTCGCCACGAGCCCGCGCTTCCAGCAGGGCCACGGCATCGACATCGCGCCGACGGGAGGCGGCGCCGGGGTGGCCGTGGGCGCGGGCCTGTCGGTCTACTCCTACCGCTACCGGTAGGCGGCCGCCCGCCGGGCGGACCGTTCGCGGACGGCCCGCCCGGCGGGGCGCTCAGGGGGAGTCGTCCCGCCTGTCGAGCTCTTCGAGGAGGATCGGGACGCCGACGTCCCACGTCTGGACGCCGATCGCGCTGGCGATCTCCAGCACGGCGGCGATCTCGTCGGGCGTCGCGCCGTGCCGGGCGGCGTTGCCGATGTGGACCCGCAGCCCGTCGGTGAACAGGTGCGTCGCCGACGCGTCGATCGCGACGTAGATCAGTTCCTTGACCTTCGGCTCCAGCGCGCCGCGCCGCCACGGGACGGACGAGAAGTCCAGGTAGGCGGCGAAGAAGCCGGGCGCGCGGCGCAGCACCTCGTCCCAGCCGGAGTCCCAGTAGCCGCGCCGCCGGACGAACTCCGCCCTGATCGCGTCCACATCCGCGTCGGCCGGGGGGAGCGGCAGGTCGCGCAGGAGCGGGAAACCGACGCTCGCCGCGTGGATTCCGAGCACGGACACGAGCTGGAACGTCTCCAAGATCTCCGCCCGCGTCGCGCCGTTCTCCAGCGCCCCGCGCACATGCCGCCGGATTCCGGGCTCGTGCAGATGCGTCACCGCCGCGTTCACCGCGAGCGCGACCAGTTCCCGGACCTTCGGGTCGAAGGACGGGTGCCGCGACGCGACGTCCGCCAACCGCGCGGACGCGGCCTCGAATTCGGGGTCGATGTCGGTCAAGTCAGCGCCGTTCCACGAAGCCGACGAAGGGGAGCGTCTTCGTCAGAAGGTAGTACTCGCCGTGCGGCTTCGGCCATTGCGTGACGTTGCGCCCCGACTCCGACCGGTAGTAGTTCGTGCAGTTCGCGCCCATCGCGGACGCGTGTTTCACGAGCTGGCCGTCCACCCAGCGCACCCAGCGGTCGGCCGCCTCCGGACGGGTGTCGACGGCGCGCACCCGGCGGCGCCGCATCCGCGCCACCGTCCGCGCCGCCACCTCGGCCTGCCGTTCGAGCTGGGCGATGATGGAGAAGCCGCCATTGGTGTTCGGGCCGTAGAGCATGAAGAAGTTCGGGTATCCGGGAACGGTGATGCCCATGAACGCCTTCGGGTCGTCCTTCCACGTGTCGTGGATGGAGATTCCGCCGACCCCGCGCACGTCCAGCGACGCGAGGAATTTCGTCGCGTGGAAGCCGGTGGCCATGACCAGGACGTCGATCTCGCGTTCGGCGCCGGTCTCGTCCACGATGCCTTTCGGCGTCACCCGCGTGACCGCGTGCGGGACCAGTTCCACGTTCGGCCGGTTCAGCGCCGGGTAGAAGCCGCTCGCCAGCACCGGCCGCTTGCACCCCCACGGATAGTCGGGGGTGAGCCGCTCGCGCAGCTCCGGGTCGTCGATCGTCTCCCGGATGTACTCGCGGCATTTCCGCAAATTCTCCTGCTGCCTCTTGCCGTGCAGGTCGTAGCCCTTGAACATCACCCTGAACTCGTAGAACAGGCGCAGCCGCCGCAGTTTCTGCAGGACGGGGAACCGCCGGTACATGGCCCGTTCCCGCGCCGTGAAGTCGC
This sequence comes from Actinomadura chibensis NBRC 106107, assembly GCF_001552135.1. GTDB lineage: Bacteria > Actinomycetota > Actinomycetes > Streptosporangiales > Streptosporangiaceae > Spirillospora > Spirillospora chibensis. The sequence continues at coordinate 34,985 of NZ_BCQP01000052.1, forward strand.
GTTCGCCCTTCGCCAGGATCCAGCCCGGCTGCCGCTGGAAGACATACAACCGTTCGACCTTCCCGGCGATGGCCGGGACGATCTGCGTCGCCGTGGAGCCGGTGCCGACGACCGCGACCCGCTTCCCGGTGAGGTCGTGCTCGCTCTCCCAGCGGGCCGTGTGGAATTTCGGGCCCTCGAATTCGTCCAGGCCCGGCCATTCGGGATAGCGCGGACGGCTCAGCAGCCCCAGGCAGCTGATGACGACGTCGAACCGCTCGACCGTTCCGTCCGCGAGCCGGACGTCGTAGCGCGACGCCGACTCGTCCCACGTCGCCGACTCGACCCGGACGCCGAACCGGCAGTGCCGCCGAAGGTCGAACCGGTTGAGGACGTGCTCCGCGTACTCCTGCAGTTCCTCCTGCCGGGCGTGGGTGCGGCTCCAGTCGTAGGTGAGGAACGAGAACGAATAGGCGTGCGAGGCGATGTCCACCTCGCAGCCGGGATAGCGGTTGTCCCACCAGGTGCCGCCCGGGCCGTCCGACTGCTCGAAGACCGTGAAGCGGGTGACGCCCTTCTTCTTCAGTTTCACCGCGGCGGCGATACCGCCGAAACCGCAGCCGACGATCGCCACCCGGGGCCCCATGCTCCGGCTCATAGGGTCATCAGTCTTTCCATCACTCGCACCCCGAAATGCAGCGCGTCCACCGGGCAGCGCTCGTCCACTCCGTGGAACATCGCCGGATAGTCGTAGCCGGGCGGGAACAGCATCGGCGTGAAGCCGTACGTCTCCATGCCCAGCGTCCGGAACCATTTGTTGTCGGTGCCGCCGCTGAACACGAACGGCGCCACCGCGCATCCCGGGCTCACCGCTTCGAGCGCCTCGCCGAGCCGTCCGAACCATTCGCCTTCGTGGTCGGAGAGGACCGGCGGGCTGCGCCGCAGGAGCGCCACCTCGGCCCGCTCCCCGGCGGCCGACGTGATGTGCTCGTGCAACTCGTCCTCGTGCCCGGGGACGAACCGGCAGTCGAACCGCGCCCACGCCTCGCCCGGGATCACGTTCTCCTTGTAGCCCGCGCCGACCCGCGTGACGTTGACCGTGGTGCGGACCCCGGCGGCGAACATCCGCCCGAACGGGCCGGTCCGCGTCGCGAGCACGTCCGCGACGTCGGCCGGGTCGGTGAGCTCGCGCCCGGCGATCCGGGACGCGAGGACGCGCATCGGCTCGGTGACCGTGTACGGCTGCTCGGACGACACCAGCCGCAGCGTCGTCTCCGCCAGCCGGGGGATCGGGTTGTCCCGCGGCACCATGCTGCCGTGCCCGGCGACGCCCTCCTCCCGCACCTCGTACCAGCGCAGGCCCTTGTCCGCGACCGACACCGCGAACAGCGGCGGGCCCGAGGAGACCGGGACGTTGAACCCGCCGACCTCGCCGATCGCCGCGGCGCAGCCCTCGAACAGGTCGGCGTGCTCGGCCACGAGGTGGCCCGCCCCGAGTCTTCCGCCGGTCTCCTCGTCCGCGAGGAACGCGAGGACGAGGTCCCGGCGCGGTCGGCGGCCCCGGGCGAACGTGCCGCCGACCGCGGCCAGTGTCATGGCCACCGCGTTCTTCATGTCGACCGCGCCGCGCCCCCAGACGTGGCCGTCCGCGATCTCGCCGCTGTGCGGGTCGCGCGTCCAGGCGGACGCGTCGGCCGGCACGGTGTCCAGGTGGCCTTGGACGAGCAGCGCGGGCAGGCCCGGATCGGTGCCCGAAACACGCGCAACGACGTTGCCACGGCCCGGCTCCGCCTCGATGATCTCCGGCTCCAGGCCCATCCCGGACAGCAGCGCGGCCACGTACTCGGCCGCCTTCCGCTCGGACGAGCCCGGGTTGCTCGTGTCGAACCTGATCAGGTCGGAGCAGATCTCCTCGACCGGCGGCGGGAGGGACGGCTCAGCCATCGCCGTTCCCCACGGTGAGCGCGGCGACCGCGTACGTCCGGACGGCGGCGAGGTAGTCCGCGACGGGCACGGACTCGTCGTCCCAGTAGCAGTCCATGGATCCGGGCCCGTAGGTGACGGCCTTGATGCCCGACTCCCAGAAGATCGGGGTGTCCGGCCACGCCTGGTGGAAGCCGTGCCGCGCGTCCTGCCCGGTGGTGCGGCGGTGCGCGGCGGCGACGTCGGCGAGGAGCCGCTCGCCGTCCGGCACCCGCAGCGAGCTGCGCGGGTTCTTCAGGCAGGTCGCCTCCAGCGACACGTCCACCGGGAACTCCGCGAGCCGGTCGACGGCGCGCTCCACGGCGGCGCGAACGTCGCGCAACACGTCGTCCTGCGTCTGCTCGGCCGGGAACCGGAAGTCGAACGTGATCTCGCACTTCTCCGGGACGAGGTTGTGCGCGACCCCGCCGGAGATCTGCGCCACGTTGCAGATCTTCACCTCGTCGAGGACGTCGCCGCGCGCGTCGGTGATCGGCATCGCCAGCACCTCGCGGATCACCTCGGCCGCCCGCGCGACCGCGTTCACGCCGATGTCCAGCGCGGTCGTGTGCGCGGCCCGGCCCGTGACGGTCACCGTGACGTAGGCGATGCCGCGCTGGCCGGTGAGGACGCGCAGCTCGCTCGGCTCGCAGTTGATCGCGTACGCGCCGCGCAGGCCGTCCCGGATCGCCTGCCGGGTCCCCTCGCCGCCCTCGAAGTGGTTCGGGACGGCGAGCACCACCACGTCCCTCGGCAGCGGCACGCCGGACCTCGCCAGCATGACCGTCGCCATGGTCATGGCGGCCGTCCCGGCCTTCATGTCCGCCACGCCGACGCCGTAGACCTGCCCGTCGTCGACGTCGCCGCCGAACGGGTCGCGCCGCCACGACTCCGACGGCGGGTAGACCTCCATGTGGCCGTTGAAGATGAGCGCCTCCTCGGGCGGCGCCGCTCCGGCCGCGCGGGCGAGGACGTTCGGCATGCCGTCGGTGCCGGAGCCGGGCAGCTCCACGGCGACGCCCGCGGCCGCGAGCGCGGCGGCGAGGTGCTCGGCGGCGGCGGTCAGGTTCGGGCCGTCGCCCCACACGCTGGGAATGCGGATGAAATCGCGCAGAAAGGCGACGATCTCCGACTCGTTCCGGTCGATGATGTCGATCACGCGGGCCGCGTGGTCGTCCGTCACTACGGGTGCCATGGCGTTTCGTTCTCCGGTCGAGGCGCGGCTGGATTGGTGCGTTCCAGGCGATTCTTGTCGAGCCTAGGATCGTTTCTCTCGGACGTCTTCGGGGCGCCGCACCAAAGAATTCAGGGCGCGGCTATGGGGCGCGCACAGGCGCCTATCGCGGATTCTTGAACACCAGGTCGTGAAAGCGTTCGCCGAGGCGGCGGTAGCCCGCCGCGTTCGGGTGCAGGCCGTCGTAGAGGTCGGCCGCGTCGTCCGGGCCGAGCAGCGAGCGGCCGTCGAGGTAGGTCAGGTTCGGGTCGGCGCGGACGGCGACGACCTCGGCGAGCAGCGTCCGGATCCGGCGCAGGCTGAGGCCCCCGGTCGTGGGGCCGGTCGCGACGTAGCGGCCGGTCCCGTCCTGGACGCACGGCCCGGCCCGGTCCTCGGCGGTCGGGCAGACGATCGGCGAGACGACCAGCAGCCGGGTGTCGGGGTGGCCGTCCCGGACGGTGTCGAGAAACCCGTGCACCACCGGGACGAAAGTGCGCTCCTTCAGCGAGTCGAGGTTCTGCACGTTGATGCCGAGTTTCAGGGTGATGACGTCGGCGGGAAGGTCGCGGATCGTCCGCGCGACGAACGGGTCCAGATGGCAGTTCCCGGCGAACGCGAGGCAGGTCAGGTCGAGTCCGGCGCGCCGCGCCACCCACGCGGGCCAGGCGTCGGTCGGGCCGCCCGCCTCCGCGCAATGGCTGATCGAGCTGCCGTAGTGAATCCATTTCCGGGACGGCGGTTCGCCGGGTGCGACGTCCCCATTGGCGCGCAGTTCCCGCAATTCCACGAGGGCCGCCTGCGGCAGCCAGATCTCGATGTCCTTCCAGGACGGGCCGAGCCCGTCGAACCGGATCGTCTCCGCCTCGCCCGGCACGGTCTCCACCACCTGGCCCGCGCGGACGACGCCGAGGTCGCCGCCCGTCACCGGGACCGACAGGATCCGGTTCCCGCCGATCACCGCGTCGAACGAGACGGGGAAGAGCCGGTGGTAGGCGTTGCGGTAGCGGGTGACGAAGACGTCCAGCTCCAGGACGTCCGCGTCGGTGCGGAACACGAGCCGCACCCCGGCCGGGCGCGGCACCATCAGCCGCATGTAGGAGTCGGTGAGCTGCGGCCGCGTCCACGCCGGGAGCCGCCGGGGGATCAGCCCCGTGTCGGTGTGCTCCACGTCGAGCGCGCCCGCGATCGTGACCGGGCCGTCCAGGAGGTCGATCTTGTGCGGTACGGACATCGCGGCTACCCCTTCCGGACGGCGGCGCGCGGCTCCTCGGCGAGCCAGCGCGCCAGCAGGTGGTCGTGCTCGCCGGGCGCGGGCGCGGGCCGGAACTCCCCGACGGTCCCCGTCGTGCGGACGCCGCCCGCGAGCGTGCGGAAGCCGTCCGGCTCGTCCACGACCAGGCCGCGGGCCAGCGCGTGCGGGTGCGCCAGGGCCTCCCGGACGCCGAGGACCGGTCCGCACGGCACGCCCGCCGCGCCGAGCCGTTCGAGGGCCTCCGCGCGGGTCACGTCCGCGAGCGCCGCCTCGATCTCGTGCTGGAGCGCGACCCGGTTCCGGCCGCGCTCGGCGTCGCTGGCGTAGCGGTCGTCCGCGAGCCAGCCGGGCCGGTCGAGGACGCCCGCGAGCCGCGCGAACAGCGCGTCGCTGGCGACGGCGATCGTGATCGTGCCGTCCTTGACGGCGAACGTCCCGTACGGGGCGCTGATCGCGTGGTGCCCGCCGCTCGGCCGGATCTCCTCGCCGGTGTGCAGCGCCCGCATCGCGACCGACTCCAGGACGGAGACGAGCCCGTCGAACATGGACACGTCGATGTGCTGCCCGCGCCCGGTCCGCCCGCGCTCGTGCAACGCGGACAACACCGCGACCGCCGCGTACAGGGCCGGGACGACGTCGCCGACGCTGATCCCGACGCGCACGCCGGGACCGCCGTCCGGCCCGGTCACCGACATCAGCCCGGACATCGCCTGCACGATCAGGTCGTAGGCGGGACGGTCCGCGAGCGGCCCGGTCCGGCCGAAGCCGCTGATGGCGACGGCCACCAGGCGCGGGTTGAGGCGGAGCAGCTCGTCGGGCGGGAAGCCGAGCCGGTCGAGGACGCCGGGCCTGAAGTTCTCGATCAGCACGTCGGACCGCGCCACGAGCTGGGCGAACCGCTCCCGGTCGACCGGGTCCTTGAGGTCGATCGTGATGCCGAACTTGCCGCGGTTCAGCAGCCGGTGGAAGGTGCTGTCGCCCGCGTCGGTGAACGGCCCGAACAGGCGCGCGTCGTCGCCCGCCGGGGACTCGACCTTGATCACCTCCGCGCCGAGGTCGGCGAGGATCCGCCCGCACAGCGGGCCCGCGAGGACGCGGCTCAGGTCGAGGACGCGGACGCCGTCCAGCGCGGTCATCCGAACCACCGCAGGCCGCTGGAGCGGACGGCGTCCGCCGCCGTCTCGTAGCCCGCGTCGGCGTACCGCATGATCCCGATGCCGGTGTCGGCGGTGAGCGCGGCGGTGATCCGGTCGTCGGCGGCGGCGGTGCCGTCCGCGATCAGCGTGACGCCCGCGCTCTGCATGTAGCCCGCGTACCCGCCGCCGCCCGCGTGGATCGCCACGAGGTCGGCGCCCGAACCGGCGTTGAGCAGCGCGTTGAGCAGCGGCCAGTCGGACACGGCGTCGGAGCCGTCCGGCATGTTCTCGGTCTCGCGGAGCGGCTGCGACACCCCGCCCGGGTCGAGGTGGTCGCGGGTGAACGCGACCGGGCCGCGCAGCTCGCCGATCCGCACCGCCGCGTTGACGAGCAGCGCGAGCTTCGCCCGCTCGCCGTGCGCCAGCCACGAGATCCGGGACGGCAGCCCCGCCTGCCGGACGGACTCGCGCGCGATCGGGATCCACCGCTGGGCGAGCGGGTTGTCCGGGAACTCCCGCACCACCATGTCGTCGATGAGGTCGAGGTCGGCCTGCTCGCCGGACGTCGCGACCCACCGGAACGGGCCGAGCCCGCGGCAGAACAGCGGCCGGATGTAGCGTTCCACGAAGATCGGGATGCGGAACGCGTCCACGCCGTTCTCGGCGGCCTGCGCCCGCAGGTTGTTGCCGTACTCGAAGACGACCGAGCCCGCGTCCTGCCAGGCGAGCATGCACTCCACGTGCGTCGCGATGGACGCGCGGGCGCGGCGGGCCAGCTCGTCCGGGTCGGTGTCGCGCAGGTCGGCGGCCTCGGACGGCGACATCCCGACCGGCACGTACCCGTACCGCAGGTCGTGCGCGGCGGTCTGGTCGGTGACGACGTCCGGGACGACGCCGCGCTCGCGCAGCGCGGGCAGCACCTCGGCCGCGTTGCCGAGCAGCCCGATCGAGGCGGGCCGCTTCGCGTCCATCGCCTCCCGCGCCCAGGCCAGGGCCTCGTCGAGGGACTCGGTGCCGCGCTCCAGGTAGCCGCTGTCGACGCGGCGCTTGATCCGGTCGGCGTCGACCTCGACGCACAGCGCGACGCCGCCCGCCATCACGGTCGCGAGCGGCTGCGCGCCGCCCATGCCGCCGAGCCCGGCGGTCACCATGAGGCGCCCGGCGAGGTCGCCGCCGAAGTGCTCGTCGGCGACGGCCACGAGCGTCTGGTACGTCCCCTGGACGATGCCCTGCGACCCGATGTACTGCCAGTCGCCCGCCGTGTACCCGCCCCACGCGATGAGGCCGCGCTTCTCCAGCTCGTAGAAGTGCTCGCTGGTGGCCCAGCGGCCGACCAGGTTGCTGTTCGCCATCAGGACGAGCGGCGCCCGCGTCCCGGTCGGGAACACGCCGACCGGCTTGCCGGACTGGATGACGAGCGTCTCGTCCTCCTCCATCTCCGTCAGCGCCCGGACGATCTTCTCCAGCGCGGCGTGGTCGCGCGCGACCTTCGCGAGCCCGGCGTAGACGATCAGGTCGTCCGGACGCTCCGCGTGACTCAGCGTGTTCTCCAGCATCCGCAGCAGCGTCTCCTGCCGCGGGCCCCGGCAGCGCAGCCCCTGCTTACCGATCTCGGAGGTGGTGATGGCCATGAAAGTCCCCTTCCCGTCCGCCGCGCGGACCGCCGTTCACGGGGTGCCTTGCTCAGCCCGGGTGACGCCCCGCACGGCCACCGGGTGGTTCGGACGTTTCGGCGGGGAGCGGCTCGTCGCCGGGCCGGGTGAGCCCGGCGCGGGCGAGGACGTCGCGCACGCCGTTGTCGCGGACGTCCCGCCAGAAGGACAGGCACGCCTCCTCGATCCGCACGCCGAGGACCAGCGGGACGACCCGCTTCTCCAGGTCGGGGACGTCCGACAGCCGTTCCAGCGTCTTGTGGAACTCGGCCAGCCGGTCGCCGTGGCTGCGGATCTGCGACTCGGCCAGCCGCTGCACGGTCCCCTCGTCGCCGAGCTCGCTGAAGAACAGCTTGAGCTCGGCCTCGTTGCGGACCTGGAAGACCTCCGTGTCGGGGTCGTTCAGCCATTCGCGCAGCGCCTCGCGGCCGCGCTCGGTCAGCGAGTACGTGCGGCGGCGGCGCCCCTCGGTCTCGGCGGACTCGTCCAGCAGCCCGGCCTCGGCGAGCCGCCGCGGCTCGACGTAGAGCTGGCTGTGCGGGAAGGGCCAGAAATGGCCGATCGAGCGTTCTACCGCGCGTTCGAGCTGGTAGGACGAGCTCGGACCGCGCAGTCCGATCAGCCCCAGCACGAGATAGGAGCTGGACGAGAGGCGAACCATACTGCAGATCGTACCATCTATTCTGGACGGTGGGCGAGCCCGCCTCTCCCCGGCGTCGGGTCACGGCGGCGCTCAGCTCAGCAGGCGCTGGCGGCCCGCGCGCCGCTTCATCGGCGCGAGCGCGGTCAGGTCGACCTCGATCAGGTACGGCCCGGAGCCCTCGGCCGACCGGGCGAACGCGCGGTCGAAGCCGTCCGCCGACGCGACCTTCTCGCCGGGCACGCCCATCGCCGCCGCGAGCGCGACGAAGTCGGGGGTGTGCAGGTCGACGTCGTGCCGGTCGCCGCCGAAGGTGGCCTCCTGGACGTCGCGCAGCACGCCGTAACCGCCGTCGTTGAACACGCAGACGGTGACGGGCGCGTCCTCCTGCGCGAGGGTCGCGAGCTCGCCGATCGACAGCATGATGCCGCCGTCGCCGTGGATCACCACGGCGCGCTCCCCGGTCCCGACCGCCGCGCCGAGCGCGAGCGGCAGGCCCGGGCCGATCGCGGCGGACGCCGGGTGCAGCGACGTGCGCGGCGCGAGCACCGGCAGCAGCCGGTCGCCCCAGGCGTAGGCGGGGACCGTCGAGTCGCGGACGACCGCGCCCGCGCGCGGCAGGTGCCGCCTTATCGAGGCCATCACCGCGCGGTGGTCGGGGCCGAGCGTCTCCAGGGACGCGTCCCGCGCTTCGGCGGCGGCGCGCCGCGCGGACCGGCCCCACTCCGCGTCGGCCGCGCTCGTTGCGACCCGTTCGTCCAGGGCGCGGAGTGTTTCGCGGGCGTCGCCGTGCAGCGCGACGGCGGGCGGGTAGGTGCGGCCGAACACGCTCGCGTCGGCGTCGGCGTGGATCAGCCGGTCGGTGAGGCGGAGCGTCCACGCGTCGGTCGTGTACATCTGGAACCGCGCGCCGACCGCGAGGACGACGTCGGCGCTCTCCACCGCCGCGCGCAGCGGCGGCGTCGTGACCAGCGCGCCGAGGCAGAGCGGATGGTCCTCGGGCAGCGCGCCGCGGCCCTGGACGGACGTCACCACCGGGATCTCCAGCCGCTCGACCAGGCGGCGCAGCTCCGGCCAGGCGCCCGCGCTCAGCACGCCGCCGCCCGCCCAGATCAGCGGGCGGCGCGCGGCCGCGAGCAGGTCGGCCGCCGCGCGCAGCCGGTCCTCGGGCGGCGCGCCCGGCACGTGCGGCGCGGGCTCCGGGACGGTCAGCGCGTCCGGCACCTCCGCGTACTGGAGGTTCACCGGAATCTCCACGGCGGTCGGGCGCGGCCATCCGGCGCCCGCCGCGCGTCCGGCCGCGACGACCGCGTCGCCGACGTCCTCGGCGCGGCGCACCGACCACGTCTCGCGGGTCAACGTGCGCAACATCGCCTGCTGCTGGTCGGCCTCGTGGAGGTAGCCCTTGGAGCGTCCCTGGTAGCCCGACTCGATCTGGCCGGTGATCAGCAGGACGCGGGAGCCCGCGAACTGCGCCTCGAACAGGCCGCCCATCGTGTTCGCCGTGCCGGGGCCGGTCGAGGCGAGCGCGACGCCGAGCCGTCCGGTGACGCGGGCGTACCCGTCGGCCGCGTGCACCGCCGCCTGCTCGTGCCGGACGGCCACGAACCGCACCCCGCCCCGCCGCCGGACCGCGTCCAGGATCGGCAGGTTGTGGACGCTCGCCACCCCGAACACGACCTCCGCGCCGAGCGCCGCCAGCGCCTCCGCGACCAGGTCGCCGCCGGTGCGGGCGCTCACTTTCCGCTCCCCGCCGGGCGCTGGATCGCCTTCAGCTCGGTGAACTGCGCGATCCCGTACGCGCCCAGCTCCCGGCCGTAGCCCGACTGCTTGTAGCCGCCGAACGGCGCCATGCCGTCGAACGGGGCGCCGTTGATCTGGATGCTGCCCGCCTCCATCCGCGCCGCGAACCGGAGGGCGTGCTCGTCGTCCGCGCCCCACACCGCCCCGGCCAGCCCGTACTGGGTGCCGTTGGCGATCGCGACGGCCTCGTCCTCGTCCACGTAGGGGATCACGGCCAGGATCGGGCCGAACACCTCCTGCTGGGCGAGCGCGATGCGCGGATCGGTGACGACGAAGGCGGCGGGGGACGCGAAGTACCCGGTCTGCGGCAGGTCGGAGTCGGGGTGGGACCAGATCGTCCGGGCGCCGTCGACGAGGGCGCGCTCGACGTGCTCGGTCACCCGGTGCCGCTGGTTCGCGCTCGCGAGCGGGCCGACGTCGGCGTCCGGGTCGTCGGAGAGCCCCACCCGGTACTTCGCCATCGCCGCCGCGACCAGCTCCTCCGCCTCCGGCAGCGACTGGAACGGGACGAGCAGCCGCGACAGCGCCGTGCACGTCTGCCCGCTGTTGATCAGGACGGTCCGCACGCTCTTCTCGACCGCCCCGGCGAGGTCGCCGCCGGGCAGCGCCACGGCGGCGGACTTGCCGCCGAGCTCCAGCGTCACCCGCTTGACGGACTCGGCCGCGACCTCGGCGACCCGGCGTCCCGCGCGGGTCGAGCCGGTCAGCGACACCATCGACGTGCCGGGGTGCCGGGCGAGGTACTCGCCGACGTGCATCCCGTTGCCGAAGACCAGGTTGAACGCGCCGGGCGGGGCGCCCGCCGCCGCCATCGCCTCGGCGAGGACGAACGCGTCCAGCGGCGCGACCTCGCTCGGCTTCAGCACCACCGGGCAGCCCGCGGCGAGCGCCGGGCCGATCTTCGCGGCGGTCTGCAGCAGCGGGAAGTTCCACGGCGTCATCGCGGCGACCACGCCGACCGGCTCGCGCAGCACCGTCGAGCCGCCGGTCTCCACCGCGAACTCGACGTCGGCGACGGCCCGCGCGGTGTTGCGGAACGTTCCGATCGCGGTCCGCACCTGGTAGTCGGGGGCGTGCTTGCGCGGCATCCCCATCTCGCTGGAGATCAGCTCCGCGAGCCCGCCGAGCCGGGCCTCGATCTCGTCGGCGACCCGGTCCAGCAGCGCGGCCCGCTCACCGGGCGGCATGCCGCGCAGCACCGTCCGGGCCCGGGACGCCGCCGCCACCGCCCGGTCCATGTCCGCGGTCGACGACTCGCGGACCGTGGCGACGCACTGCCCGGTGGAGGGATCGATGACGGCGATGACGTCCTCGCCATTGCTCTCGACCCATTCTCCGTCGATGTATGTGTCCGCACGGTGGTCCATGTCGCTCCGCTCACCAGTCCTGCGCGATCCAGTTCTGCGCGATCGGTCGAAGCCTAGAATCATCCACCGCGAAACCGTTGAGCCCGGACCACCAAAGAAATCCACCGGGCATTATGTTCGGGACACAGCGCCCCGGAAGGTCAGGCGAACAGGCGGGCCCGCAGATCGGTCCGCGCCTCTTCCCGGTCGCGCCGCATCTGGACCGCGTCGAACGCCATCAGCGCGACATTCAGATCCCCGATGTCGGTGATGCGGCGCATATCCCGTCCGGTCAGCGTGGCGATCTGGCGCAGCCGATAGGCGACCGTGTTCGGATGGACGACGAGTTCTTCGGCCGTCCGCTGCAACGCCATATCGCAGGCGATGTAGACGCGGAGCGTGTCGAGCAGGTGCGGTTTCTCGACGAGCTGCCCGATGCGCGTCTCGATGAGCCGCTTGGACACCCACCGGTTGTGCGCGAGCAGGACTTCGAGGATCACGTCGGTGCACTGCGTGACCTGGCCGCGCTGGTCGCGGTAGATGCTGATCTCCAGCGCGGACAGCGCCTGCCGGCAGCTGTGCCCGGCGGCCGACAGCGTCGCGCCCGGCTCGCCCGCCGACACGAACAGCGACCGGCCCGGCTCGCCTTCGAGCATGTCGCCCAGCAGGGGCACCAGGCCGGGGCCCGGACGGTCGGTCGGCACCAGTGCCAGCAGCACGCCGCGCCGCTCGCGGATAAGGATCTCGCGGCGCGGGTCGTGCTTCCACAGCGCCTCCATGACCCGGCGGCGGACCCGCATCCACTGCTGCGCCGTCGGCACCGGATCGTGGTAGGCGGCGACCGCGCGGAACGGCTGGTGCGGGTTGATGTTGAGCATCCTGGCCTGGTCGTTGACCGTGCTCGCGTCGACCGCCGGGCCCGCGATCAGGCAGCTCAGCAGGTCGGTGCTGACCCGCGCCTGCCAGCCCGCCAGCTCGTTGTAGGTGCTGGTGAACGCCTCCAGCTCGTGCGTGCAGAGCACGTCGAACAGCTCGCCGAGCCGTCCGAGGACGACGCGGATCTCGTCCATGCCGGACTCGGTGTGCGCCAGCACGTGGTCGGTCAGGACGCGCTCCAGCAGCCGCAGCCACTCGACCGCCTCGGCCACCGACCGGCCCTGCAGCGCGACCCGCGCGCCGCGGCCCGGCGGCAGCTCGGGCACCGCGCCGTTCCCGGCGAGCCCGTCGCCGCACAGCTCGATCACCCGCACCGCCATCTCGAACGCCTCGACGGGCGCCTGGCGGTCCACGGTGCCGGTTTCGGTCGTGCTCACGTACTGCCGGACGAACTCGTTCGCGATGGCGGTGGACGCCGACCTCAGATCGCGGGCAACGGCCGACAGGTGGTCGGCGAGCGCCGCGGACGTGTCGGATGATGCCATGATCACCTTCCCCGGACCGGGGTCGGGGAGACACGCGTCACGCTCCCGACCCAGGTCCGTGGAGGTGTATCACGCTATTTCGGCCCACGTCAACGGCGTGATGCCCCGCCCCGGACCCCGCCCCGGGCCCCGCCCCGGCCAGGCAAGCGGTAGTTCGGCGGGCCCTTCGCGGGCGTCCGATTCCTGGGCAACTGTGTGCCCCACACAGGCACCCCCAGGGACTTTTGTGACTCCGCCCTCATGACATATGGCGGACCGTAAACGTTCACTGTGTCGACAACGGCACGGGCCGCGACGGCCCGGCACGGCGACCCGCCCTTCGAGGGCGCCCCGGACCGGAGGGACGGTGAATCGTGACGGCGCAGACCTCGGCGACGCGTCCGCCACCCGCCGCTGACGCCCGCCCGCCGGCGGCGCGGCGGCGGGCCTGGCGGCCGGGATTCGTCACCGCGGCGCTCGGCCTGCCGGTCGCGTTCATGGCGATCGTCTACGCCTATCCGGTCGGCGCGATGCTGCTGAAAAGCGTCACCGAGCCGACTGCGGGATTCGGGAATTTCACCGAGGCGGCGACCGACCGCACGATGTGGCACGTCCTCTGGATCACCGTCCGGATGTCCGCCGAAGTCGCGGTGCTGACCGTTCTGCTCGGCTTTCCGGTGGCGTATTTCCTCGCCCGGACGTCGAAACGCAAAGCGCGATTCCTCGTGCTCCTCGTCGTCATCCCGTTCTGGACGAGCATTCTCGTGCGCTCGTTCGCGTGGATCGTCCTGCTCGGCGACAACGGCCTGGTGACGAAGATCCTTGAACCGCTGACCGGTGACGGGCAGGGCATGCTCTACAGCGAGAGCGCCGTGATCATCGCGATGACGCACATTCTGCTGCCGTTCCCCATTCTCATCATCAAGGGGACGCTGGACCAGATCGACGCCTCGCTGCCGCGTGCCGCGCGGTCCCTCGGCGCCGGGCCGGTCCGCGCGTTCGCGCACGTGTACCTGCCGCTGGCCGTCCCGGCGATCGTGAGCAGCGGGATGCTGGTGTTCGTCATCGCGCTCGGCTTCTACGTGACGCCCGCGCTGGTCGGCGGGCCGAAGCAGAGCACGATCGCGGTCGTGATCGCCGAGGCCGTCCAGGTGAACTTCGACTGGGGGATGGCGGCGACGCTCGCGACCCTGCTCCTGATCCTGGCCACCGCGCTCACCATGATCGTGCGGCGGCTCACCAAGGTGAAGGGGCTGGTGACGCTGTGACCGCCGACCTCGGCGCCGTCCCGGCACGGCCGAAGCCCCCGGCCGGGAAGCGGCGCGGGAAGCGGAGCCCCGCGACCAAGGCGGAACGCGCGCTCGGCTGGGCGCTGCGCGGCCTGGTCGCGCTGATCCTCGCCTTCCTGGTGATCCCGATCCTGATCGTCGTCCTGGAGTCCTTCAACAGCGTCGACTACCTGTCGTTCCCGCTGGAGGGCTGGTCGCTGACCCACTACCGGCAGTTCTTCGCCGACTCCGCGTGGGTGGACGCGACGCTGCTCAGCGCGCGGATCGCGCTGCTCGCGGCGGCGATCGCGACCGTCGTCGGGACGGCGGCGGCCTGGGGCCTCGCCCGCAGCCCGGCGCGCGGCAAGGGCGTCGTGTTCGCGCTGATGTACTCGCCGCTGGTCATCCCGATCATCGTGCTGGCGATGAGCTACTACTTCACGTTCGCCGACTTCCGCGTGATCGGGCAGTGGCAGGTGATCGCGGTCGCGTACTCGGTGATGGGCGTCCCGTACGTCCTCGTGGCGGTGTCGAGCGCGCTCCAGCAGTTCGACTCCGAGCTGGAGAACGCGGCGCGGACGCTCGGCGCCTCGCTGCCGCGCACCCTGCTGCGGATCACGCTGCCGTCGCTGACGTCGGCCATCTCCGCGGGCGCGCTGTTCGCGTTCGTGATCGCCTTCGACGAGGCGGTGATCATCCTCTTCGTGTCCGGCACCGGTTCGGTCACGCTGCCGCGCAAGCTGTGGGACAGCGTGCGCTACGACCTCACGCCCACGCTCGCGGTCGCCGGGACGATCCTCATCGCCGTCTGCGTCGGGCTGTTCCTCCTGTCCGAGTTGATCAAGATCCTCCGTGAACGGCGGGAGCGCCGATGAGCGAGCAAGCAAGCGCCGGCGCCGGCGCGCCGGTGACCGACGAGCGCCCGGTGCGGCCGGACCCGCCAGCGGCCGCCGAAGACCAGGTGGTGTTCTCCGGGATCCACAAGTGGTACGGGGACGCGCCCGCCGTCCACGACTTCAACCTCGCGATCCGCAAGCGCGAGTTCGTGACGCTGCTCGGGCCGTCCGGGTCGGGCAAGACGACGAGCCTGCGCATCCTCGCCGGGCTGGAGTCGGCGACCGCCGGGGAGGTCTACCTCGCCGGGCGGGCCGTCACCGACGACGTCCCGGAGAAGCGCAACATCGGCCTCGTCTTCCAGAACTACGCGCTGTTCCCGCACATGACCGTCGCGCAGAACATCGCGTTCCCGCTGAAGATGCGGCGGATGAGGAAGGCGGACGCGGCCCGCGAGATCGACCGCGTCCTCACGATGACGCGGCTCACCGAGTTCCGGGACCGCTACCCGCGGCAGCTCTCCGGCGGCCAGCAGCAGCGCGTCGCGCTCGCCCGCGCGTTCGTGTTCGACCCGAGCGTCCTGCTGATGGACGAGCCGCTCGGCGCCCTCGACCGCAACCTCCGCGACCACATGCGGCTTGAGTTGAAGGCGCTGCAGCAGCGGATCGGCGCGACCGTCCTCTACGTCACCCACGACCAGGACGAGGCGCTCGCCCTCTCCGACCGGATCGGCGTCATGCACCGGGGCGTCCTCCAGCAGACCGCGCCGCCGCACGAGCTGTACGAGGCGCCGGTGAACTCGTTCGTCGCGAAGTTCCTCGGCAAGTCGATCTGCCTGCCCGCGCGGCGGGTGGAGAAAGGGGCGCGCACCGTCCTGGAGGTGTCCGGGGTGGACGGGCGCGTCCTGGTCGAGGCGGGCAACGACTGCTCGGCCGCCGACGACGCCGAGTTCATGATCCGGCCGGAGCGGCTGCGGATCTCCGCGGAGCGCCCGGACGCGGCCGACCGCAACGCGGCGCGCTGCACGGTCGCGGCGCACGTCTACCTCGGTCCGCAGATCGAGGTGCACCTGCGCACCGCCGAGGGCGCCGAGCTGGAGGCGATGGTGCCCGCGGAGCTGCGCGCCGACTTCGAGGTCGGCTCGCCGCACTGGCTGAGCTGGGGACCGGGCGACTGCCGCTTCCTCCCCCGCGTCGACTGACGACTTCCTCCGATCTCTCTGAAACCGCCTCCCGCCACGACCTCTGTTCGGCATGCCTGCACTCGCACGGAAGGGCAAGCGATGAATTCACCGGCACTGACGTGCTGTACGTGGCACATGGACGGAGACGTCGGTGTGCTGACGCTGAACCGTCCGGACCGGCTCAACGCGATCTCCAACCGGGACATCGACGAGCTGGACCGGGTGATCATGCGGGCGGGCAAGGATCCCGCCGTCCGGGCCGTGGTGATCACCGGGGCCGGACGGGGCTTCTGCTCCGGCGCGGACGTCAAGGAGTGGGCGGCCCGCGCCGACGCCGACGAGGAGTCCTGGCCCGCGAAGATGCACCGGACGATCGCCCGCCTCTACTGGCTGCCGAAGCCGGTGGTCGCGGCCGTGAACGGCGTCGCCGCCGGGTCGGGGTTCGACATCGCGCTCACCGCCGACATGCGGATCGCGTCGGAGGCGGCCCGGTTCGGCCAGGTCTACGCGCAGCGCGGCATCTGCCCGGACGCGGGCGGCTCCTACCTGCTGCCCCGCGTCGTCGGGGAGGCCCGCGCCGCCGAGCTGATCTACACCGGCCGGATCATCGACGCGGACGAGGCGCTGCGGATCGGCGTGGTCAGCGAGGTCGTCCCGCCGGAGAAGCTGATGGACCGCGCGCTGGAGCAGGCGGCCGTCTTCGCCGCCGGGCCGACCGTGGCGATCGGCATCGCGAAGCAGAACATCCGGATGGGGCACACCATCGGGATCGAGGAGGCGCTGCGCAACGAGCAGCGCGGCGGGCACGCCTGCGTCCACACCGAGGACATGGCCGAGGGCCTCCGCGCCGCCGTCGAGAAGCGCCACCCCGTCTTCAAGGGCCGCTGATGGACGGCGACTCCGCTGTGGGGGGACGACCCCCCACGCCCCCCGAGAAGCGCCGCTGGTCCGGTTCCCTCCATTCCGCTGGCGCTCCATTCCGGGAACCGGACCAGCGGCTTGACCGCCTCTTCCGCCCCAAGAGCGTGGCGGTGGTGGGGGCGTCGCCTAAGGGCGGGTATGGGCTGCGGATTCTGCGGAACATGCGCGGGGTCGGGTTCGAGGGGCGTCTCTACGTCGTCAACCCCGGCCGGACGGAGGTCGGCGGCGTCCGCGCGTACCCGTCGCTGAGCGACCTGCCGGAGGCGCCGGACGCGGTGGCGGCGGCGATCCCGGCGGCGGGCGTCCCGGCGCTCGCGGCGGAGGCCGTGCGGGTCGGCGCGGGCTCGATGGTCGTCTACGGCGCGGGGTTCGCCGAGCGCGACGACGCGGGCCGCGCCCTCCAGGCCGAGCTGGTCGCCGCCGCCGACGGACGCCTCCCGCTGATCGGCCCGAACTGCCTGGGGACCGTCAGCTACCGGGGACGCGCCGCGCTCTGGGGCATCGAAATGCCCTACGTCCACGCGGGCGCGGACGGGACGGTCGCGCTCGCGGCGCAGAGCGGGAACATGGCGCTGACGACGATGCTGTCAGGACGCCTCCCCGCCGTCGCCTACGCCGTGTCCGCGGGGAACCAGGCGGTGCTCGACCTGGCGGACTGCCTGGAGTACTTCCTCACCGACCCCGGCGTGCGCGTCGTCTGCCTCGTCATGGAGGGGCTCGCGGACCTCGCCCGGTTCCGCGTCCTCGCGGAGCGGGCGGCGGAGCGCGACGTCGCGGTGATCGTCCTCAAGGTGGGCCGGTCGGCGGGCGGCGAGGCCGCGACCGTCGCGCACACCGGGACGCTCGCCGGACGGGACGCCTCCTACGACGCCCTGTTCCGGCAGACCGGCGTGTACCGCGTCGACGACCTGGACGAGATGGTCGCGCTGTGCTCGCTGCTCGCCGTCCCGAACCGGCCGCGCGGCGCCGCGATCGGGTTCTTCGCCAGCTCCGGCGGCGAGTGCGGGCTGACCGCCGACGTCGCGGACGCGGCGGGCGTCCGGCTCGCCGACCTGGACGCGGCCGCCGAGTCCGCGCTCGCCGCCGCCGTGCCGCCCTACCAGCGGCCGCGCAACCCGATGGACCTCGGCGCGTCCGCGTGGGGCGACCGGGACGCCTACTACGCCGCCGCCCGCGCGATGGGGGAGTGCCCGGCGGTCGACGTCGTCGCGTTCTCCGGCGACGCCCCGACGCACTCCGACCCGCTCGACGAGTTCGGCTGGCCGGAGATGATGGGCGGCGCGGGCGACGCGGCGGCGGAGCTGGACGTCCCGGTCGTGCTGCTGACCATGACCACCGATGTGACGCCCGAGCTGGGCGAGCTGGCGCGCCGGAACGGGGTGGTGCTGCTCGCGGGGGCGCGCCCCGCGCTGCGCGCGATCGCGCTCGCCGGCAGGCCGCGCCCGTCCGTCCGCGCGGAGGAGGCGGACCCGACCGATTCGGCCACGCGGCGGAGCGCCGCCGAGCTGCTCGCCGGACGGACGGGCGCACTGACCGAGACCGAGTCCAAGCGGCTGCTGGCCCTGTACGGGGTGGCGTCGCCGGACGGCGAGGTCGCGTCCGACGCCGACTCCGCCGTGGCGGTCGCGGATCGGCTCGGCTACCCGGTGGTGGGCAAGCTCCACGTCCCGGGCGTCGCGCACAAGTCCGACATCGGCGGCGTGGAGATCGGCCTCGCCGACGCGGCGGCGGTGCGCGCGGCGTTCCACCGGATCATGCGCCGCGCCGCCGCGGCGCTCGACGGCCTCGACACCGGCGGCGGCGTCCGGCCCGGCGTGCTCGTGGAGCGGATGGCGGGGCCGGGCGTCGAGCTGATCGTCGGCGGCCGCAACGACGCGGCCGGGTCGCTGGTCGTGCTCGGCGCGGGCGGCGTCCTCACCGAGCTGCTGGACGACGCGGCGGGCCTGCTGTGGCCGTTCGGCCGCGACGACGTCCACGCCGCGCTGTCGAGGCTCCGCGTGAACGCCCTGCTGGGCGGCCACCGGGGAAGCCAGCCCGCCGACGTGGAGGCGCTCGCGGACGCCGCGCTCCGCGTCGGACGCCTGCTCTCCGACCACCCCGAGATCACCGAGATCGACGTCAACCCGCTGCTGTGCCGTCCGAAGGGCGAGGGCTGCCTCGCGCTGGACGCGCTCGTCGTCGCGGACCCGGCAAGGAAAGGAGGAGCGAGCTGATGGACTTCGCGATCCCGGACCATCTCGTCGAGTTCCGCGAGACGGTCCGCAGGTTCACCGAGACCGAGCTCATCCCGCACGAGGACTACGTGGAGGAGCACGACGGGCTCCCGGAGGACGTCGAACGGCGCATCCGGGAACGCGCGCTCGCCATCGGGCTGAACTCGATGGGCATGCCCGAGGACGTCGGCGGGGGAGGGATGGACGTCCTCGGCCAGGTCCTCGTGACCGAGGAGCTGTTCCGCGCGCTCGGCGGCGTCGCCGAGTGCGTGCCGACGACGCCGAGCGTCATGCTGGCGTGCGACGAGGAGCAGCGGGAGCGGTTCCTGATCCCGTGCGTGCGCGGCGACATCCAGTGGTGCTTCGCGCTGACCGAGCCGGACACCGGGTCGGACGCCGCCGGGATCCGCACCCGGGCCGCGCTCCGCGACGACGGCTCCTGGGTGATCAACGGGCGGAAGCGGTTCATCAGCCACGGCGACACGGCCGACTTCGCGATCGTCTTCGCGCTCACCCATCCCGACCGCGAGCAGGACCGCATCACCGCGTTCCTCGTCGAGAAGGGCACGCCGGGGTTCGGCGTCGGGCAGCTCCACAAGACGATGGGGCACCGCGGCTACCGGCAGGCCGAGCTGGTGTTCGACGACTGCGCCGTCCCGGCCGCGAACGTGCTCGGCGAACCGGGACGCGGGTTCAGCCTCGGCCACGGCGCGCTCAGCGCCGGACGGATCATGACCGCCGCGCGCTGCCTCGGCCCGATGGCCCGGCTGATCGACGACGGGCTGGAGTGGGCGAAGCAGCGCGTCCAGTTCGGCCGTCCCATCGCGGACTACCAGGCCATCCAGTTCATGCTGGCCGACTGCGCCACCGACCTGCACGCCGCCCGGCTCATGACGTACGAGGCGGCGTGGGCGGCCGACCAGGGGCAGCCGCCGAAGACGGTGCACGCCAAGGCGTCCACGGCGAAGCTCTTCGCCAGCGAGGCGCTCGGCCGGGTCGCGGACCGCGTCCTGCAGATCTTCGGCGGCACCGGCTACATGAACGAGACGTACGTCGAGCGCGCCTACCGCAACGCCAGGATCGAGCGGATCTGGGAGGGCACCTCCGAGATCCAGCGCATCATCATCGCCCGCAACCTGCTCAAACGAGGAATGTTCCGCTGACTCCCGCCTCGGCCAGGTCACCACCCACCCCCGAAATCGCGCCAGCAACGAAGGACGAACCATGAACATTCCCGGCACCTCGCACGGTCCCGCACTGTCCCGCAGGAACCTGCTGCGCGGCGGCGCCCTGCTCGCCGGCGGCATCGCCGCCGCGCCGCTGCTGTCCGCCTGCGGCGGCTCCGGCGGCGGGGGCGGCGGCGGCAAGAAGGTCGTCGTCGCCGACTGGGGCGGCGCGCTCGTCGAGGCGGAGAAGAAGTACATCTTCGAGCCGTTCAGCAAGGAGACCGGCATCGAGGTCGTCGTCGCCGGGCCGCCGACCCCCGCCAAGATCAAGGCGATGGTCGAGACCGGCAACATCGAGTGGGACCTCATCGCGGGCGGCCCGAGCACCGTCCTGCCGATCGGGCGCAAGTACTTCGAGACGCTGCCCGACAAGCTGCTCAACATCCCCGGCATCGACAAGTCCTACGTCGACCCGAACTGGCTCACCTACTACCTGTTCTCGATCGTCCTGGCGTGGAACACGTCGGTGGTCGGCAGCGGGAAGAAGCTGGAGAGCTGGGCCGACTTCTGGGACACCGAGAAGTTCCCCGGACGGCGCTCGCTGCGCGGCGCCGACAACGGCGTCCCGCCGGACATGGAGTTCGCGGTCCTCGCCGACGGCGTCGACATGAAGTCGGTCTACCCGATCGACGTCGACCGCGCGTTCCGCAGTTTCGGCAAGCTCAAGTCGCACGTGCCGCAGTGGTGGACGTCCGGCGCCCAGCCCGGCCAGATGCTGGTCAGCAAGCAGGTCGGCGCGTCGAGCATCTTCTCCGGCCGCATCGGCGAGCTGAAGCAGAAGGGCGCGCCGCTCGACTTCACGTGGAACGGCGGCATGTTCCAGCTGGCCGCCTGGTCGGTCGTGAAGGGCGCGCCGAACAAGGAGAACGCCTTCAAGCTGATGGAGTTCTCCGTCCGCCCGGACATCCAGGCGAGCGTCTGGAGCAAGTACCCGAACGGCCCGTCGAACGCCAAGGCGCTCGACCTGATGGACAAGGAATTCGCGAAGACGCTGCCCTCCCACCCGCAGAACGTGGAGGTGCAGTTCCTCCAGGACGCCGAATGGTGGGGCAAGAACCGCGACACCGTGCTCAAGCGCTTCCAGGAGTTCTCGAAGTCCTGACGCCATAAGCGCGCAAGTCCGCACCAAGGGAGAACGCAGTGGAATCATTGGCAGGCCGCGCCTACCTCGTCACGGGGGGCGGCACCGGCATCGGCGCGGCCACCGCCCGCCGCCTCGCCGCCCTCGGCGCGTCGGTGACCGTGGTCGGGCGCCGCGGCGAACCCTTGGACGCGGTCGTCGCGGACGTGGAGCGCCAGGGCGGGCACGCCCTGGCGCACCCCGCCGACGTCCGCGACCCGGCCGCCGTCGAGGCGGCGGCCGACGCGGCGCTCGCCCGGTTCGGACGGCTGGACGGCCTCGTCAACAACGCGGCCGGGAACTTCGTCGCGCCCGCCGAGCGGCTGTCGGCGAACGGCTGGCGCGCGGTCGTCGACATCGTCCTCAACGGGACGTGGAACTGCACGTCCGCCGTGGCCCGCCGGATGATCGAGGCGGGCGCCCCCGGCGCGATCGTCAGCGTGATCGCCACCTACGCCTGGACGGGCCATCCCGGCACCGTGCACAGCGCGGCGGCGAAGGCGGGCGTCGTCGCGATGACCCGGACGCTCGCCGTCGAATGGGCCCGCTACGGGATCCGGCTGAACTGCATCGCGCCGGGCCCGACCGAGACGGAGGGCGCGGGCGCGGCGCTGTGGGCCGACGACGCCGACCGGGCGCGCGTCCTCGCGTCCGTCCCGCTGAACCGGTTCGCGAGCGCCCCGGAGATCGGTGACCTCGTCGGGCTGCTGCTGAGCGACCGCGCCGGGTACGTCACCGGCTCCGTCCTCACCGCCGACGGCGGGCAGTCGCTCGGCACGCAGATCTACGGGCCGCCGATCGCGGACGCCGCCGCCGCTCAGTGACCGGACGCGGGAAACCCCGGTAGGCCGGGCTCGGGCGGGACGCCGAGCGTGTTCAGCGTGGTGGCGACCGTCCAGTACCGGCCGACGACGGCGATCAGGTCGATGAGCTGCGCCCGGTCGTAGGTCTCGGCGAGTTCCGCCCAGGTGGCGTCGGTCAGGTCGCCGTCGTCGTGCAGCTCGTCCACGGCGCGGAGGAGGGTCGCCTCGAACGGCGTCCAGCCCTCCGCGCCGGGGCCGCGCGTGACGCGCTCGACCTCGTCCGGGGTGACCCCGGCGGCGGCGCTCATCCGCACGTGCTGCCCGAACGCGTACTCGCAGCGGCGGCGCCAGACGACCCGCAGAATGGCGAGTTCGCGGTCGCGCGCGGGGAGCGGCGAGTCGTTGAGCAGGTAATGCTGGAGCGGGCGCTGCGCCTTCATCAGGCCGGGGCTGTGCGCCCAGGTGCGGGAGACGTGCGCGGTTCCCGTCCATCCGTCCGCGCCGAACGCCTCGCGTTCCAGGCGGTGGTAGGAGTCGATGTCCAGCGGGGCTATGCGGGGCTCGGTCATTCCTCTTCCTGGAGGTCGTCGCGGGCAATGGTCCTGATCCTGCCGCCGGGGTCGCGGCCGACCTGGACGGCGGTCGGAATGGGGAAGTGCGGTGCGAGGACGATCGCCCCCGTGTCGGCGGCGAGCGCGGCGATCTTCTCCCGGCTGCGCACCGACTCGGACGGCTCCTCGTCGACGGACGGCAGCCAGCAATGGTGCTCGACATGCGCCGGATGGTGCGCGAGGTCCCCGGCGAGGATCGCGGTGTCGGGGCCGTCCGCGACGACGACCGACACGTGTCCGGGCGTATGGCCGTGGGTGCGCACTATCCGCGTTTCCTCGGAAAGGGCGAGGTCGCCGTCGAAGAGGCGGAGCCGTCCGGCGTTCTCGACGGCGCGCAGGCGGGCGCGCACCTTGTCGGCCATTCCATTGTTGAACGGGATGGCCTTGACGTCGTCGCCCGTCCAGTAGGCGGCCTCGCGCTCGTGGACGTGGACGGTCGCGTTCGGGAAGGTGAGCGAGCCCTCGTCGTCCCGGATCAGCCAGCCGCAATGGTCGGCGTGCAAATGGGTCTGGACGATCCGGTCGACGTCGGCGGGCGCGATGCCGAGCGCGGCGAGGCCGTCCAGCAGTCTCCCGGCGCCCGCGAGGCCCGGGATCTCGTGCGCGCGGTGCCCCCAGCCCGCGTCGACCAGCGTGACGTGGCCGTCGCCGGTGACGACGAAGCCGCCGAACGTCACGGGGAAAGGGGTGTCCGGGTCGTCGACGCCGACGACCGGCATCCATTCCGACGGCTCGGCCCCCGTGAACCAGAAGCGGCGCGGCCCCGTCGCGACGCCGTCGCTGAGGTGCGATATCCGCGTCCGGCCGATCGCGAAGGTCGCCGGAGAGGTCGCCGGAGGAAGTGCCATTTCCCGCTCCATTTCAGGACGCCCGCCGGAACTTGACCCGCCACCGCACCTGGCGTTCCTCCCAGGCCCGGGGGCCGGGGGTCAGCGGTTCGCCGGACGGCGGTTTCGGCTCGGGGTCGTCCGCCTCGTAGACGGCGTTGTAGCGGGGAGAGCCGGGCGCGGGGTGGATGAACTCGTGCCAGAGCCGGAAACGCGTCCCCCGGTCATAGCCGAACCGCGGAAGGATCTCGGGGAGGTGGACGCCGGTATAGAAATCGTCGAACTCCGCGATCTCGGCGGCGGTCGCGTCCGCGGCGGGATCCATGCCGATCATGGACATCCGGCCGGGATCGACGTCGGCCGCGCCGACCGAGCCGGTGTTCTCCCAGATCATCCGCCAGACCGCGGTGGCGCGCTGCCAGGCGCCCGGCCCCTGCGTGTAGACGGGACGCTCCCGCTTAAGGAAATCGCGGGCGGACTGCTCGTCGCCGATCCCGTACACGGCCAGCCAATGGGGGACGCCCTCGTCGTCCACCGGATCGACGAGTTCATATCGAGCGGCGCTCACGAAGCCCTCGTTGAGGCGGATCACCTCGTCGAGATGGACCGAGTCGTAGAAGTCGGCGAGCGCGCGGAGTTCGGCCTCCGGCTCGCCCGGTTCGGCCCGCAGTCCCACGGCCAGGAAGAACGGGCAACTGAACGGCTGCCTTCCCATGAAGCGCTTACCTCCGCGTCCGGGACCATCCGAAATGCATCATGCACTCCATAGCATGTCAGATCGGTGATCGGCCCCGCGCGGCCGGGGTCGGCGGGAGCGCCCGCGCTGGTTCCCCGGAAACGCCGAAGCCCCGCCGCGGACACGGCGATGACGGTGTGTGTCCGCGGCGGGGCCTTGGTCAAGCGATCGCTCAGAAGACGAAGCAGTCCGCGTACTGGGCCTGCTTGGCGGCGAGCGCGGCCGGGAGGCGGCCGCCCGCGTTCCGCCGGACCTGGTCGGCCTCGGTCTGGTGCGGGGCGGTGACCTGGCAGGACGTCGGCGAGCTGTGGCCCGACATCAGGTAGTCACAGCGGCCGTTGCGGTTGTCGGGCAGGCCGAGGGCGTGCCCGAGCTCGTGCGCGGCGATCCGCGGCGGGTAGAACCCGTCCTGGACGGCCTGGCGGCCCATGACGATGTCGGCGCGGCCGAAGCCCTGCATGTAGGTGCGGGGCCAGCCGTTGTCGGCGGTGATCCTGATGGTCGCCTGGCCGGCGGTCGTCGCGGGCTTGAGCTCGATGATCGGCACTGCCTTGTTCCAGGCGGCGGCGCCCTCGTCGACGGCGGCCTTGAACTCCTGGGACTGGCTGGCGTCGTAGTAGATCGTGCGAACCGCGACGGGAGCGGCGGCCGACGCCGGAGCGGTGGTGACGGTGGGGACCAGCAAGGCCACACCGAAGGCGACGGACAGCGCCGCCATGATCTTGCGGAGGGACATTCGGTGACTCCTCTGGGGGGAGGACGCGGGGGGTCAGGCGCCGATCTGCTGGTTGATCCAGTTCAGGTACGGCGCGATACCGGTGTAGAGGGTGCTCGTGGCGCACTCGCCGCGGTTGTCGCCGGGGCCGTGGGTCTCGCCCACGAGCGTCCAGTTGCCGCTGCTGCCGGTGACCGCGGGGCCGCCGGAGTCGCCGTGGCAGGCGGAGCGGCCGGGGCCGCCGGAGACGCACACGTCGTTGGACGTGCCGCCGCCCGCGGCGCAGCTGCTGCTCGGCAGGATCGTGAGGTCGATCTCCTGCAGGTAGCTGGCCTGCTGGCAGCTCGGCCAGCTCATGCAGCCGAAGCCGAGCAGCCGCACCGGGGTGTTCGCGGCGGGGTTGGACTGCGCCATCTTGACCGGGGTGGCCCGGGCGGGGGAGCTGAGGTGCATCATCGTGAGGTCGGTGCCCGGGTTGGTGACGCGCCGGTCGATCTGGCCGACCTCGCCGCCGGAGCTCTTGTTGTTCGAGCCGATGCGGCCCGACGACGCGGAGCCGCAGTGGTTGGCGGTGATGATCCACTGGGGCGAGACGAGGCTGCCGCCGCAGCCGTTGCTCAGCGCCACCATCCAGGGGTAGGTCTCGGTGGCGTTGTGGCCACCGATGATCGGCTGGCCGCCCCCGCTGTCGGGGCCGGCCGCGTTCGCGGCCGACGCACCGCTCAGCGCGAGGGCGGCCGCACAGGCGGCCACCGTCGCTCGCATCAGCTTGCGCATGACGATTCTCCAATCGGCGGTTCGTTCCGGGGAGGTGCGCCCGCTCCGCGATCAGAGCGGGGTGGCGCGGTCCCGGAACGGCGGGTTCGCTCGGGACGGCGGAGCCTGTCTCCGCGTCCCGGACGTGGCCTGGATTCCTCGCGACCGCCGACGGCGCGAATGGTCGGGCATGGCGTTGCCGGGCCATGCGAGTCCGGTTTGGCGAGGGGACTGCAACTCTCAACGGCGATTCCGTCGCGGCGTGTCGACCCGGGAGCTGGGAGCCGGTCGCGAAGTGCCCACCCGAGAACCTGGGAGTTGCCCACCTGGGCCTTCGGCGACGATGCGGTGTCGATCTCCGCCGGCGAGACGTGCTCGCCCTGACAATTTCCCGGCCGGCGGCACGGGAATCCGGTTGCGAGAATGGCGCCAGGGAACGGCATAATGGAGCAGTGCCTGCACAGGGCGCTGCGCTGCTCCATTAATTCTCTCGCGGTTGCCACAACTACGGGAGGGTAGTCGAGCGATACGGGCCTTTACCACCGGGTGAATCGACTAGATGTTCAATGTTGATTTCAACTAGCGCTGAAACCGTTACGGTGCGTGATAAAGGCCCGTCGACGTGGCGATTCGTCAGGCGTGCCGGACGAAGTCGGCGACCAGCCGGTTGAACTCGTCGGCGTGCTCGATCATGGCCCAGTGCCCGCACCGGTTCAGCAGGACCAGGCGGCTGTCGGGGATGGCGGCGAGCAGCCGCAGCGAGTTCTCGAACGGCACGACCCGGTCGTCCCGGCCGTGGATCAGCAGCGTCGGGACGGAGATCCCGGGGAGCAGCTCCGGCTTCACCCAGACCGGCAGCGGCGCGCCGCCGGGCAGCCCGTCCACGTAGTTGCGCAGGTGCTCGGGACGGGCCAGCGCCGCGTCCGACCTCGCCTGGCACAGCTCGGGAGTGGCGAAGCGGGCCTTGTCGAAGCACATGATCTCGACGAGCCGCCGCATGTTCTCCGGGCTCGGGTCGCGGTACGCCTCGATGAGCACCTTCAGGCCCTCGGACGGCCCGTCGCCGGGCGCGAACAGCGACGGCGCGCGGCCGACCGGCGGGCCCATCGTGACGAGGTGCGTGATCCGGCCGGGGTGCTCGGTGGCGAGGCGGAGCGAGGTCTGCCCGCCCATCGAGTTCCCGACGAACGCGGCCCTGTCGATGCCGAGCGCGTCCAGGAACTGCACGGCGGCCTCGACGTGGTCGAGCCGGTCGACGGTCACGGCGTCCGAGTCGCCCCAGCCGGGCATGTCCACCGCGTAGACGTGGAAATGCTCGGCGAGCGCCTCGATGTTCCCGGCGAAATTGCTCCAGCCGGTCGCGCCGGGACCGCTTCCGTGGAGCAGGACGACGGGATGTCCTTCGCCCGCCTCGTAATAGCGGAGGTTCCATTCCTTGGTCTGGACGGTCCGCGCCGCCTCGGCCTGGGTGAGCGTCATCAGCGGGCGTCCTCTCCGGGGGCGGGGGCGGCCTTGGCGAGCAGCGAGGCGACGGCCTCCGGGGGGCGGTGGCCCCAGCTGTGCAGCCGGTCGAGGGTCGTGACCTGCCACGTCTCGTCGTCCACGAGCAGTCCGCCCCAGCCGTACTCCACGCTGAACCCGGACGGCGTCCGCACGTAGAAGCTGAACATGTGGTCGTTCGGGTGCATGCCGAGGGTCATCTCGAACGGCTGACCGGCGTCCATGCAGCGGTCGTAGGCGGTGCCGACGTCGCGGATGTCGGTGACCTCGACCATGAAATGGTGCGTCCGCTTCGGGTGCGGCATGTCGCCGAACGCCACGGAATGGTGGCGCGGGTTGCAGCGCAGGAAGATGAGGTCCGCGACGACGCCGGGCGCCAGTTCCTCGACGATGATGTCGGAGACGCGGAATCCGAGGAGCCCTTCGTAGAACTCCAGATACGTTTCGCGGGCGACGCCCTTGGAAAGCAGCACCTGGTGTCCCGCGCCGCCGGAGCCGGTGACGAATTCGCCGAGCAGCACGTCGGAATGGAACGGGCTCTCGGCGTCGGCGAATCCGGTGACCAGTTCGACGCGGTTGCCCATCGGGTCGGCGGTCACCAGGACGCGGTCCACCTTGCGGGACGCGGCGAGCGCCGCGTCGCCCTCGGCCGCCTCCACGCCCGCCGCCGCCAGCCGGGCGGCGATCGCGTCGAGGGCGGCGCCGTCCGCCACCTCGTAGCCGCTCGCCACCAGGTCGTCGGCGGGGCCGCGCCGGACGAGCCAGCGGTACGCCTTGCCGTCCGTCCGAAGGGCGAGCGTGTCGGCGTCCTTGGCGGCGAGCTGCATGCCGAGCAGGTCGACCGCGAAGTGCTCCCAGTCGGCGAGGTCGCTCGCCTCGTACACGACGTAGGCCAGCTCGTTGACTCCGGTCATCGCGTTCCTTCCCTCGTAGGTGCGGGCGTTCAGGCGGGCAGGTCGGGGACGGCGAGGCCGGACACGTCCGCCGCCGCGACGAACCGGTCCGGCCGGACCGCGACCGCGCGGGCCCCGTACCGCGCGAGCCACGGCAGCAGCGTCTCGGCGAGGTCGACCAGCTCGTCCGGGCCGCGCGTGTAGGCGGCGCGCGGGCGGACCGCCACGTAGCGGGCGCCGAGCGCGTCCCAGCCCGCCTTCTCCCCGGGGGTGAGCAGCCCGGCCGGGTCGACGTCCGCGCCGAGCAGGACGAAGCCGTCCCCGAGGAGGTCGTCGAGCCGCGCCATGCGGCCCGCGACGTCCCCGGCGATCGGCTGCGGGACCATGCGGCCGACGGCGCTCGCGTCCCCGACCGGGCCGCGGATCCAGCCCGCGTCGAGCACCGGCGGCGCGGTCAGCGGCGGCTCGAACGGCGTGACGGTGTTCTCCGGCACGCGGTTCATCTCCTCGATCTCGGCGGGCGTCGCCTCCTGCTTGATGACGCGGCCGAGCTGGACGGCGAGCCCGGTGTAGAAGGCCGCGTTCGGGCGCCGCTCGGCCTCGTAGGTGTCGAGCCAGCGCCCGTCCAGCTCGCCCTTGAGGACGCGGGCGAGCTTCCAGCCGAGGTTGTGGGCGTCCCGCATGCCCGTCTGCATCCCGGCCCCGGCCCACGGCGGCATGAGGTGCGCGGCGTCCCCGGCGAGGAACACGCGCCCGGCGCGCCAGGTGTCGGCCATCCGGGTGTGGTGGCGGTAGAACGCCCACTGGTGGATGGACACGTCGTCCGGGGTGACGCCGAGCGCCTTGAGCAGCGGCCACACATCGTTTTCGGAGGCGAAGTCGGCCTCGGTCTCGCCCGGCTTGAGCGGGATCTCCCAGCGGTGGTTCCCGGCGGACAGCGCGATGTCGACGACCGGGCGCTCCTGGTCGGACCAGAAGGTGAGGACGTCCCGGTCCGGCCACCAGCGCTTGACCCGGCAGTCGATGACGATCCACTGCACGTCGATCGTGTCGCCGAGCAGCCGCGCGCCGATCATGCCCCGGGTGGCGGAGCCGCCGCCGTCCGCGCCGACCAGGTAGCGGGCGCGGGTGGCGCGCGTCTCCCCGGTCGCGGCGTCGGTCGTCGTCACGGTGACGCCGTCGGCGTCCTGGTCGAGGCCGGTGACCTCGACGCCCGTGCGCACCTTGATCAGGTCGCCGTGGTCGGCGGCGCAGGCGCGCAGCTCCGCCTCCATCACCGGTTGGTAGATGTTGTAGAAGCGGGGCTGCCGGCCGAGCGAGGACGGCGGGTGCTCGACCCGCATGATCTCGGTCCCGTCGTAGGTCACCCAGCGCAGCGCCCGCTGCGGCTCGATCACCTTCTCGACGCGCTCGTCGACGCCGAGGCTCTGGAAGATCCGCATCGTCCAGTCGTTGACGGTGACGGCGCGGGCGCGGGGGTAGATGGCCGCGTCCCGCTCGAAGGCGACGACCCGGATCCCGTGCCGGGCGAGGGTGAGCGCGGCGGTCACGCCGGTGGGGCCGTAGCCGGCGATCGCGACGTCGGCGTCGAACTGCTGGGTCATACGGGCTCCGGATGAGACGTGCCGGGTCGGACAAGTATTGTACCGATCGTTCGGTACGATCGTGACCACCCTCACATGGCGGCCGGGCGTCCGTCCATGGAATTCCGCTGTGCAGAACGGCAGGTGGGACGGGGTGTCGCGGAGCCGGGACGGGACGGGCCGAAGGGGTGCCTATGCTTCAACGGGTGGACAGCGAGAAGACCGGCAACCGCCGCGGCCGCAGGTCCCGGGACGAGATCCTGGACGTCGCCTCGCGGATCATGGCGGAACGCGGGTACGCCGCGACGTCCCTGTCCGTGCTGAGCCGGGAGAGCGGGCTCCCGAAGAGCGTCGTCTACCACCACTTCCAGTCGAAGGCCGGGCTGCTGTCGGCGGTCATGGCGCGCGGCGCGTACGAGTTCTACGCGGCGATGCGCGAGACGCAGGCGGGCGGCCCGGAGGGCGACACCCCGCTGGAGCGCCTGACCTGGTACCTCCTGCGCACCGGTGAGGTCTTCCAGGCGCGGACCGACTTCCTGCGCCTGCACCTGCTGCTGGTGATGAGCGCCGAGGCGGCCGAAGCCGAGGTGGACGTCCTCATCGAGCAGGTCAGGCGGGACGGCCGCGCGCACATGAACACGATGATCGCCGCGTCCTTCGCGAGCGAGGGCGCGGAGATCGCCCAGGCCGTCGCGGACGAGCTGGACTACTTCGCCATCGCCGGGTTCGACGGCGCGTTCGTCGCGATGCAGGCCGAGCCGGAGCGCGGCATCGCCGCCCCGATGCGGCTGCTCGCCGAGGCCGTGGCCGCGCTCGGCGAGGCGCGGGTGGCCAGGCTCCGCGCCGACGCGGGCGTCGCCTAGCCCGCCTGCTAGCCCGCCTGGAGATTCCGTTCGAGCGCGGACGCCGCCGTCCGGAGCGTCGCGACCAGCCTGGGCAGCCGCTCCTTCTCGTACCGGATGCTCGGCATGGACACCGACAGGCCCGCGACCGCCGTGCCGTCCGGGTCGCGCACCGGGACGCCGACCGCGACGAGCCCGCGCTCGGAGCGCCCGTCGTTCACCGCGAACCCGTTGCGGCGGACGCGCGCCAGCTCCGCCTTGAGGTCGGCGAGGACGGGACGGTCGCCCGCCGCCGCGTTCCGCCGGGTGTCGCGGTAGAGGTCGTCCAGCTCGTCCGGCGGGAGTTCGGCGAGCAGGAGGAGGCCGCCGGTCGTGCGGTGCGCGTGGAACACCATGCCCTCGCGCGACCCGACCCGCACCGCCTGCCCCGACTCGACGCTCGCGATGAAGCGGACGGTGTCGCCGGTGCGGACGGCGAGGTTCGCGGACTCGTCCAGCAGGTCGACCAGCCGCCGCAGGTGCGGCAGCGCCGCCGCCCGCAGCCGCGACGCCGCCGACTGCGAGTGCGCCGCCAGTTCGAGCACGGGCCCGACCCGGTAGGACCGGTCCTGCTGCTGGACGGCGAAGTCGCGGTAGACGAGCATCGCCAGCAGCCGGTGCGCGGTGGACCCGGCGACGCCGAGCCGCCCGGCCACCTCGGTGACCGTCATCGGGCCCTCCAGCTGGAGCATCGCGGCGATGCGGAGGGCGTTGTCGACGCTCGCCACCGCGTACGGCGGCGGGGTCTTCAGCGGCTTGTCCACGCGGCTCCTCCCCGCAGGGCGGTTCTGTAAGACAGAATGTCCTTTTCCGTCTTGCATAATTCAGGCCATGGTACGTGTATGGCCACCATCCCCGACGACTCCCCGGTCCGGCTCCGCGCCGCCGCCGCGCCGGACCAGCCGGACGTCACGCCCGCCCTGGAGGACCTCTACCGGGGCTTCGAGCGCGAGCTGCTCGTCCCGCTGTGGACGGAGATCGGCGACCTGATGCCGGCGCGTCCGCGCTCGCGGGCCGTCCCGCACCTGTGGCAGTGGCGGAACCTGCTGGCGCTGGCCGCGCGGGCGGGCGAGCTGGTGCCGGTCGGGCGCGGCGGGGAGCGGCGCGCGATCGCGCTCGCCAACCCCGGCCTCGGCGGGCGGCCGTTCGCGACGCCGACGCTGTGGGCGGCGATCCAGTACCTGATGCCGGGCGAGGACGCGCCCGAGCACCGCCACACCCAGCACGCCTTCCGCTTCGTCGTCGAGGGCTCCGGCGTGTGGACGGTCGTGAACGGCGACCCCGTCCCGATGAACCGGGGCGACTTCCTGCCCCAGGCCGGCTGGAACTGGCACGCCCACCACAACGCCGCCGCCGAGCCGATGGCCTGGATCGACGGGCTCGACATCCCGTTCCAGTACGCGACGGACGCGCAGTTCTTCGAGTTCGGCCGCGACCAGATCTCCGCTGAGGAGCACTCCACGCCGGAGCGCTCCCGCTCCGAACGGCTGTGGGGGCATGCCGGGCTGCGCCCGCTCGGGGCGCCCGCCGGGCGGCCCGGCACGCCGCTGCTGCGCTACCCGTGGGAGGTCACCGACCGCGCCCTCACCGACCAGCTCGACTCCGGCGGGACGGTCGAGCCCGGCCACGCGGCGGTGCGCTGCACCGATCCCGCCACGGGCGGGGACGTCCTGCCGACCGTCCGCGCCGAGTTCCACCGCGTGGTGCGGGGCGCGGAGACCGCGCCCGTCCGCGAGACCGGCTCGTCGGTCTACACGGTGTTCGACGGGTCGGGCACCGTGACGGTCGGCGACACGACCTGGACGGTCTCCCGGGGCGACCTGTTCGTCGTGCCGTCGTGGGAGCCGTTCTCCGCCAAGTCCGAGGCGGGGCCGTCCGACTCCGACTCCGGATGCCTCGACCTCTTCCGTTTCAGCGACGCGCCCGTCTTCGAGGCGCTCCGTCTCGATCGCCGTGAGGAAACCTGATGAAGCTGGCCACCGTCCGCACGTCCGAGGGCACCCGCGCCGTGAAGGCGGAGGGCGACGGGCTGATCGACCTCGGCTCCGCCGACGTCGGCGCGTTCCTCGCGCAGCCCGACTGGCGGGACCGGGCGGCGGCCGCGACCGGGCCCGTCCGCCCGGCCGGGGGCGCGGACTTCGCGCCCGTCGTCCCGCGCCCGTCGAAGGTGGTCTGCGTCGGCCTCAACTACCGCAACCACATCCTGGAGATGGGACGCGACCTGCCGACCCACCCGACCCTGTTCGCCAAGTTCGCCGACAGCCTGATCGGCGCGGGCGACGACATCGTCCGGCCGGGCGAGACGGCGGAGTTCGACTGGGAGGCCGAGCTGGCGGTCGTGATCGGCGCGCCGGTCCGGCGGGCCGGGACGGCGGAGGCCGAGCGGGCGATCGCCGGGTTCACCGTCCTCAACGACGTCACGTGCCGCGACTGGCAGTTCCGCACCCGCGAATGGCTCCAGGGCAAGACGTGGGACTCGACCACGCCCGTGGGCCCGTACGTCGTGACGCCGGACGAGCTGCCCGGCGGCGTCCGTCCCGCGCTGGACGTCTCGCTGACCGTCGACGGCGAGCTGATGCAGTCCGACTCGACCGGCGACCTGCTCTTCGACCCGGTCGCGCTGGTGGAGTACGTCTCGACGATCGTCCGGCTGAACCCCGGCGACCTGATCGCCACCGGCACGCCGGGCGGCGTCGGGCACGCCCGCGACCCGAAGCGCTACCTGCTCGGCGGCGAGACGGTCGTGACCGAGATCCAGGGCCTCGGACGGCTCGCCAACCGCGTGGTGAAGGACGCGTGATGGCCGCGCGGACGCTCGCCGACGCCCGCCGCTGGACGTCCGTCGGCACCCGCCTGCTCCTCAACGCCGCCACGGGCCTGGACGAGACCGCGTTCGCGGCGCCGAGCCCGCTGCCCGGCTGGACGCGCAAGCACGTCGCCGCCCACGTCGCGGCCAACGCCGAGGGGCTCGGCAACCTGCTCCACTGGGCGGCCACGGGCGAGCCGACGCCGATGTACGCCTCGCTGGAGGAGCGGAACGCCGGGATCGAGCGCGGCGCGGCGCTGGGCCGCACCGAGCTGGTCGGCTGGCTGCGGAACTCGGCCGTCGAACTGGACGCGGCGATGTCCGCGCTGACCCCCGAGCAGTGGGCGCGCGAGGTCGTCACCGCGCAGGGGCGCGCCGTCCCGGCGACGGAGGTGCCGTGGCTGCGCGCCCGCGAGGTCTGCGTCCACGCCGTGGACCTGGACGCCGGGGTCGGGTTCGCCGACCTCCCGGCGGGCTTCCTCACCGCGCTGTGCGAGGACGTGGCCGGCAGGCGCCGCACCCGTCCCGGGCCCTGGGTCGTCCTGACCGCGACCGACTCCGGCGACCGCTGGGAGCTGCCCGGCGACGGCGCCCCCGCGCACGTCTCCGCCCGGCTGCCCGACGTCGCCGCCTACCTCACCGGACGCGCCGCCGCACTCCCGGGCGCGCCCGCGCTCCCCGACTGGCTGTAGAAACGGAACCCTCGATGTCCCAGAGCGATCCCGACGCGATCGTCGTCGGCGGCGGAATCGGCGGCCTCGGCGCCGCCCTCGGGCTCGCCCGCAAGGGCCTGCGCGCGCGGGTGCTGGAGCAGGCGTCCGCGTTCGGCGAGGTCGGCGCCGGGCTCCAGATCGCCCCGAACGGCACGCGCGTCCTCGCCGAGTACGGCCTGCTGGACGAGGCCCGCGCGCTCGGCGTCGCGCCCGCCGACATGATCATGTTCGACGCGCTGGACGCGGCCGAGCTGACCCGGCTCGACCTCCGCGACCTCGAACGCCGCTACGGCTTCCCCTACCTCGTCATGCACCGCAGCGACCTGCACGCGCTGCTGCTCCGCGGCTGCGAGCGGGCGGGCGTCGAGCTGGTCACCGACAGCCGCGTCGACGGGCTCGCCGCCGACGGGACGGGCGTGATCCGCGCGGACGGCGGGGTCGAGCGAGCGTCCGCGGTGATCGCCGCCGACGGCCTGCACTCGGTGGCGCGGGCGTCGTTCGTCGGGGACGCGCCGGTCAGCTCGTCCTACGTCGCCTACCGGGGCGCGATGCCGATCGAGGACGTGCGCGGCAACGACGTCCACGAGGACGCCGTCGTCGTGTACGTCGGGCCGCGCTGCCACTTCGTCCAGTACGCGCTGCGCGGCGGCTCGATGTTCAACCAGGTCGCCGTGTTCGAGTCGCCCCGGGCCAAGGCGGGGCAGGCCGACTGGGGCCTGCCCGACGAGCTGGACGAGGCGTTCGAGGGCGCCTGCGACCAGGTCAGGCGCGGCATCCCGCTGATGTGGCGGGATCGCTTCTGGCGGATGTTCGACCGCGACCCGATCGACCGCTGGGTGTTCGGCCGGGTCGCGCTGCTCGGCGACGCCGCGCACCCGCCGCTCCAGTACCTCGCGCAGGGCGCGGTCATGGCGATCGAGGACGGCTGGGTGCTCGCCGAGCACGCCGCCCGGAACCGGTCCGCGTCCGGGGACGTCGACTGGGACGCCGCCCTCGCGGCCTACCAGGCGGTGCGTCCCGAGCACTGCCGCCGCGTGCAGACGACGGCGCGCGCCTGGGGCGACCTCTGGCACCTGGACGGGCCGCGCCGCGACCGGCGCAACGCGCTGCTCCGCGACCGCGACGTCCGCGACTACTCGTTCGTCGACTGGCTCTACGGCCCGACCGCCCTGGAGCCGGACGAGGAGCCGGAGATGTTCAAACCGATCCCCTTCTGAGAGGGACCGGGCGGCGGCTCCGCCGCCGGTAACCCCATATTTCCTATTGACTTGATAGGGAATCTTCAGCAGAGTGTCTGATGTGTACCACCTCGTCCTTGCTGTCGTGATCCTGCTCGTCGCGCGGCTGCACGTCGACCTCCGGTTGCAGGCCAGCGCCCTCTGTCCACGCTGAGAACCCGGTGACCTCGCCGCCCGCGCCGGGAGCGGCGCGCGGCGCAGCAGCAGCACGACGGAAGGGACGCCATGACGCTGCGATTCCACTGGTTCCTGCCCACCAACGGAGACGGCCGGACGCTGATCGGCGGCGGCCACAACGTGCCCCGCGGGGTCGGGCTCCCGGAGGCCCGGCCGGGCGCCGCGGACCGGTTCCGCGCCCCCGACATCGACTACCTCGCCCAGATCGCGCGGACCGCCGAGCACCTCGGCTTCGAGGCCGTGCTGACCCCGACCGGCACGTGGTGCGAGGACGCCTGGCTGGTGACCGCCGCGCTGATCCGCGAGACGCGCCGGCTCAAGTTCCTTGTCGCGTTCCGGCCCGGGCTGATCTCGCCGACGCTCGCCGCGCAGATGGCCGCGACCTACCAGCGGATCTCCGGCGGACGCCTCGCGCTCAACGTCGTCACCGGCGGCGAGTCCACCGAGCAGCGCCGCTTCGGCGACCACCTCGACCACGACGAGCGCTACGCGCGCACCGACGAGTTCCTTGCGATCGTGCGCGGCGCCTGGGGCGCCGAGCCGTTCGACTTCACCGGCAAGCACTACGAGGTCGAGGGCGCGACGGTGCGGCTGCGGCCGGAGCCCGTCCCGGAGGTGTACTTCGGCGGCTCGTCCGACGCGGCGGGACCCGTCGCCGCCCGGCACGTGGACGTCTACCTGACCTGGGGCGAGCCGCCCGACCAGGTCGCCGCCAAGATCGCCCGGCTGCGGCGGCTGGCGGCCGAGCAGGGCCGGACGCTGCGCTTCGGCATCCGGCTGCACACGCTCAGCCGGGACACGTCCGCGCAGGCGTGGCGGGAGGCCGGACGCCTGCTCGACAGCCTCGACGGGGACGCCGTCGGCAAGGCGCAGCAGGCGCTCGCCGCCAGCGAGTCGGTCGGCCAGCGGCGGATGCGCGCCCTGCACGAGCGGTACCGCGCCAACGGCAAGGTCGCCCACGGCACGGACGCCCGCGAGCTGGAGATCTACCCCAACCTGTGGGCGGGCGTCGGGCTCGTGCGCGGCGGCGCGGGCACCGCGCTGGTCGGCAGCCACACCGAGGTCGCCGACCGGATCCAGGAGTACGCGGAGTTGGGCATCGAGGAGTTCATCCTGTCCGGCTACCCGCACCTTGAGGAGGCGTACTGGTTCGGCGAGGGCGTCCTGCCGGAGCTGCGCAGGCGCGGCGAGACCCGGCCCGCCCCCGCGCCCGCGCCCGGCGCGGTGGTGACCCCGGCGTGAGCGCCACCGGAACCGCGCCCGGCGGGGCGCGCGGCGCGGCGCTGACGGAACCCGACCTGCGCCGCGTCTACGGCGCGTACCCGACCGGCGTCGCGGCGGTCGCGGGCCTCGTCGGCGGACGGCCGGTCGGCCTCGCCGCCAGCTCGTTCGTGCCGGTGTCGCTGGACCCGCCGCTCGTGTCGGTCTGCATGGCGCACACGTCCACGACCTGGCCGCTGCTGCGCGACCTCCCGCACATCGGGATCAGCGTGCTCGGCGCCCACCAGGAGGAGACGGGACGGCGGCTCGGCGCGCGCGGCGGCGACCGCTTCGCGGGCATCGCCTGGCGCGCCACCGCCACCGGCTGCGTGCTGATCGAGGGCGCGGCCGCCTGGTACGACTGCGCCGTCGAGCAGCGGGTCAGGTCCGGCG
Organism: Actinomadura chibensis NBRC 106107; assembly: GCF_001552135.1. GTDB lineage: Bacteria > Actinomycetota > Actinomycetes > Streptosporangiales > Streptosporangiaceae > Spirillospora > Spirillospora chibensis. Next base: position 72,028 of record NZ_BCQP01000052.1, read on the forward strand.
ACCACGACATCGTGGTGCTGCGCGTCCACGACCTGGACGCCGCCGCCGGGATCCCGCCGCTCGTCTTCCACGCCAGCCGCTTCCACCGGCTGCCCTGACGACGCTCTTCCGACGGAGGGAGTTCTCGCGATGCCCGCAAGGCAGGTCCATCTCGCGGCGCATTTCCCGGGCGTCAACAACACCACGGTCTGGTCGGACCCCGCGTCCGGGAGCCAGATCGACTTCGCCTCGTTCGTCCACCTGGCGCGGACGGCCGAGCGCGGCAAGTTCGACTTCTTCTTCCTGGCCGAGGGGCTGCGGCTGCGGGAGATGAAGGGGCGCATCCACGATCTCGACGTGGCGGGACGTCCCGAGTCGCTGACGGTGCTGTCCGCGCTCGCCGCCGTCACGACGCGGCTCGGGCTGGCCGCGACCGTCAACTCCACCTTCAACGAGCCCTACGAGGTGGCCGGACGGCTCGCGACGCTCGACCACCTCAGCGGAGGGCGCGCCGCCTGGAACGTCGTGACCAGCTACGACGCGTTCACCGGCGAGAACTTCCGGCGCGGCGGCTTCCTCGCGGAGGCCGACCGGTACACCCGCGCCGCCGAGTTCCTCCAGACCGCCCGCGAGCTGTGGGACTCCTGGCCGGACGACGGCGGGACGGAGGGGGAGTTCGCCCACCGCGGGCGCCACTTCGACATCGCCGGACGGTTCGGCACGCCGCGCGGGCCGCAGGGCCACCCGGTGATCATCCAGGCGGGGGACTCGGCGGAGGGCCGCGAGTTCGCCGCCTCCGACGCCGACGTGATCTTCAGCAGGCACGGCGCCCCGGCCGCCGGACGCGCCTTCTACGACGACGTGAAGCGCCGCCTGCCCCGGTACGGGCGGCGTCCCGACGAGCTGAAGATCTTCCCCGCGGTGACCTACGTCCTCGGCGACACCGAGGAGGACGCGGCCGAGCGCGCCGCCGAGATCCGCCGCGCGCAGGTGGGCCCGGAGACCGCGATCGCCTACCTGGAGGGCGTGTGGGGGCGCGACCTGTCCGGCTACGACCCGGACGGCCCGCTCCCCGACGTCGAGCCCGACCTGGAGGAGGGCGTCTCGAAGGGGCGGGCGCAGTTCCGCGGCGACCGGGGCGAGACCGTCCGCAGGTGGCGGACGCTCGCCGCCGACCGCGGCCTCAGCATCCGCGAGCTGGTCATCGAGGCGACCGGGCGGCAGACGTTCGTCGGCACGCCCCGTTCCGTCGCCGACCGGATCGACGAGTTCGTGCAGACGGGCGTCGCGGACGGGTTCATCTTCGTCCCGCACCTGACGCCCGGCGGGCTGGACGACCTCGTCGACCACGTCGTCCCGCTGCTCCAGGAGAAGGGCGTCTTCCGCGCCGACTACACCGGGACGACGCTGCGCGACCATCTCGGCCTGGGCCCGCCGCGCGGCGCGGTGCGGCGCGCTCACGCCGGGGCCGTGTCATGACCGGTCTGTACGGCGGGACGGGGCTGCACCTGGCCGTGGCGCTGGACGGCGCCGGGTGGCACCCGGCGGCGTGGCGCGCCCCGGACGCGCGTCCGGACGAGCTGTTCACCGCCCGCTACTGGGCCGGCCTCGCGCGGGAGGCGGAGCGCGGCCTGCTCGACTTCGTCACGATCGAGGACGCGCTCACCCCGCGACCGGCCGGGCGGTCGCAGGGCGGCCTGGACGCGGTCCTGGTCGCGGCCAGGCTCGCGCCGGTCACCGGGCACATCGGGCTGGTGCCGACCACCGACGTCACGCACACCGAGCCGTTCCACGTCTCGATCGGCGTCGCCTCGCTCGACTTCGCGTCCTACGGGCGCGCGGGCTGGCGGCCGCGCGTCTCGGCCGGGGTCGGGGAGGCCGGGCACTTCGGCCGCCGCCGCCCGTCCGCCGGCGCGCCGCCGGGGCGGCTCGCGTCCGACGCCGAGCTGTACGCCGAGGCCGCCGACGCGGCCGAGGTCGTCCGGCGGCTGTGGGACAGCTGGGAGGATGGCGCCGAGATCCGCGACGCGGCCACCGGCCGCTTCCTGGACCGTGACAGGCTCCACTACATCGACTTCGAGGGCCCGTACTTCAGCGTGCGCGGGCCGTCGATCACGCCGCGCCCGCCGCAGGGGCAGCCGGTCGTCACCGTCCTCGCGGACACGGCGCCCGCCTACGAGTTCGCCGCCCGGAGCGCCGACGTCGTCTACCTCACCCCGGACTCGCGCGCCGGGACGGGGGCCGCCGTCTCCCGCGTCCGCGCCGCCGAGGCGGCGGCCGGGCGGCGCGGCGAGCCGCTCCGGGTGTTCGCCGACCTGCTGGTCTTCGTCGACGACCGGCCGGGCGCGGCGGCCGTCCGCAAGGCCCGGCTGGACGAGCTGGACGGCGCCGGGCCCCCGGCGCCGGTCGAGGTCTTCACCGGCACCCCCGCCGAGCTGGCCGACCTGCTGGAGGAGCGGCGCGACGCGGGCCTCACCGGGTTCCGGCTGCGGCCCGGCGTCCTGCCGCACGACCTGACCGGGATCACCCGGCGGCTGGTGCCCGAGCTGCAGCGCCGGGGCGCGTTCCGGACCGCGTACCGGGAGACGACGCTGCGCGCCCGCCTCGGCCTGGCCCGTCCGGCGGGCCGGTACCGCGCGCCCGCCGCCGCGACCACCGGAGGACGAGCATGAACGCCGTCCCGCTGTCCGTCCTGGACCTCGCGCCGATCCCCGCCGGGGGGACGCCGCGCGAGGCGCTGCGCGGCACGCTCGACCTCGCCCGCCGCGCGGAGGAGTTCGGCTACCACCGCTACTGGCTCGCCGAGCACCACTTCGCGCCGGGCGTGGCGAGTTCCGCGCCGCAGGTCCTGATCGGCGCGGTGGCCGCCGCGACCGAGCGGATCCGGGTCGGCTCCGGCGCGGTGCAGACCGGGCACTGGACGCCGCTCGCCATCGTCGAGCAGTTCGGCACCCTCGACGCGCTCCACCCCGGACGCATCGACCTCGGCCTCGGCCGCTCCGGGCAGCGGCGGCGGGCCGAGGCCGCGCGCCGCCCGCCCCCGGACGGCGGCGGACCGCCGCCGCCCGAGGCGCGCGTGGTCGACGGGCTGCTCATCCCGAAGCCGTTCGACCCGTCCCGGCTCGCCGAGTCCGCGACGGTCGCGCTCATGGACGAGCTGCTCCAGCTCCCCGGCGCCGAACCGCCCGCCTACCCCGGCCAGGTCGATGACATCATCGCCCTCCTGGAGGGCACCTACCGCTCCGCGCGCGGGCACCCCGCCCACGTCGTGCCGGGCGAGGGCGCCGACCTGCGGCTGTGGATCCTCGGCAGCAGCGGCGGCGAGAGCGCCCGCGTCGCGGGGGAGCGCGGCCTGCCGTTCGCGGCGAACTACCACGTCGCCCCCGCCAGGGTGCTGGAGGCGGTCGCCGCCTACCGGGAGGCGTTCAAGCCGTCCGCCGGGCTGGACGAGCCGTACGTCATGGTGTCCGCCGACGTCGTCGTGGCGCGGACCGACGAGCGCGCCCGCGAGCTGGCGTCGCCGTACGGGGTGTGGGTGCACAGCATCCGCTCGCGGCTCGCCGCCGTGCCGTTCCCGTCCCCGGCGGACGCCGCGTCCCACCGCTGGACGGACGCCGACCGCGCCCTCGTCGCCGACCGCGTGGACACCCAGTTCGTCGGCGCGCCCGGCACCGTCGTGGAGCGCCTGGAGACGCTCCGCCGCGTCACCGGCGCGGACGAGCTCCTGATCACCACGATCACCCACGGCCACGCCGACCGCGTCCGCTCCTACGAGTTGCTCGCCGCCGAATGGGCCCTCGCCTGAACCGCCGTACCGGATTCGAACTGAAAGGAAGGGCCGATGGCCACGCGCATCGTCTCGCTGATCGGCAACCCCCGGCCGGAGTCGCGCACCCGGGCCGCCGCCGTCCAGGCCGCCGAGCTGGTCGGCGGCCGGATCGGGCCGGTCGAACAGGAGGTCCTCGACCTGTCGGCGCTCGCGCCCGCGCTCGGCGCGCCGTCCGCGTCGGCGGCGGTGGAGGCGGCGGTGCAGACCGTCCTCGACGCGGACGTGCTCGTCGTCGCGAGCCCGACCTACAAGGGCGCCTACACGGGCCTGCTGAAGACGTTCCTGGACCGCCTGTCCAGCGGGGCGCTGGCCTCGACCGTGGCGCTGCCGCTGATGGTGATGGGCGACGCGCGGCACGCGCTCGCCGTGGAGGTGCACCTGCGCCCGGTGCTGGTGGAGCTCGGCGCGTTCGTCCCCACCCCGGGCGGCGTGCTGCTGGAGAGCCAGTTCGACCAGGCGGACAAGGTCCTGGACGCCTGGGCGCGCCGCGTCGCCCCCCAGGTCGAGGCGGCCGTTTCATGTATTTCCTATTGACTTGGTAGGAAATGTCGTTCATCGTGGTTCCCGTGAGTGCCCTGACCACCCTCGTCGCGCGGCTGCACGTGGATCTGCGGCTGCAGGCGAGCGCCCTGTGTCCGCGCTGACGAAACGCGCCTCCGGACGCCGCGGCGACCGCCGACCGGCCGTCCAGCCGACCGGTTCTCACGAAGGGACTCGCAGTTCCATGTCCACATCGTCCGTCGATATCGCGCGCCCGGCCGCTCGGGCGCGTCCCCGACTCCCCGCGCCACCGCGGCCGCGCCTCGGGCTCCGCGCCGTCAGCCCGCCCGCCCTGCTGATCCTCTGGCAGATCGCGAGCGGCACGGGCCTGCTGTCCGACCGGCTGCTGCCGTCGCCCGCGACCGTCGCCCGCACCGCCGCGACGCTGACCGCCGACGGGACGCTCGGCGCCGCCGTCGCCGTCTCGCTCCAGCGGGCCCTGATCGGCTTCGCGCTCGGCGCCGCCGCCGGGCTCGCGCTCGCGCTGGCCGCCGGGCTCAGCCGCGCGGGCGAGGGGCTCCTCGACCCGCCGCTCCAGATGCTGCGGGCGCTGCCCCTGTTCGGGCTGATCCCGCTGTTCATCCTCTGGTTCGGGATCGGGGAGACCCCGAAGGTCATCCTCGTCGCCTTCGGCGTGCTCTTCCCGATCTACCTCAACACCTACGCCGGGATCCGCGGCGTGGACGCCAAGCTCGCCGAGGTCGGGCACGTCCTCCGGCTCGGCCGGATCGCGCTGATCAGGCACATCGTGCTGCCCGGCGCGCTGCCGCAGGCGCTCGTCGGGCTCCGGCAGAGCCTCGGCGTCGCCTGGCTCGCGCTGATCGTGGCCGAGCAGATCAACGCGAGCGAGGGCCTCGGCTTCATGATCAACGACGCCCGCGAGTTCCTGCGGGTGGACATCGTCGTCCTCGGGCTGCTCGTGTACGCGGTGCTCGGGCTCGCGACGGACGCGCTCGTCCGGCTGGCGGAGAGGAGGGCCCTGTCATGGCGACGCGGACTGCTCGGGACGTGACCGCGCCTCCCGCCGCCCGGGTGAAGGGGCTGACCAAGCGGTTCGGGGCGCGGACCGTCCTCGACGGGCTGGACCTGGACATCGCGCGCGGCGAGTTCGTCGCCCTGCTCGGCCGCAGCGGCTCGGGCAAGTCGACGCTCCTGCGCGTGCTCGCCGGGCTGGACCGCGACACTTCCGGCGACCTCCGCGTGGACGGCACCGTCGCGGTCGCGTTCCAGGAGCCGAGGCTCGTGCCCTGGAAGCGGGTGCTCGGCAACGTCACGCTCGGGCTGCGCGTCCCGGACCCGGTGGCCGCCGCCGACGCGGCGCTCGCCGAGGTCGGGCTGACCGAGCGGCGGGACGTGTGGCCGCTCACCCTGTCCGGCGGGGAGGCGCAGCGCGTGTCCCTCGCCCGCGCCCTCGTCCGCGACCCGGACCTGCTGCTGCTCGACGAGCCGTTCAGCGCGCTCGACGCGCTGACGCGGATCAACGTCCACCGGCTGGTGCTCGACCTGTGGGAGCGGCACCGTCCCGGCGTCCTGCTGGTGACGCACGACGTGGACGAGGCGCTGCTGCTCGCCGACCGCGTCCTCGTCCTGGACGACGGCCGCATCGCCCACCAGTCCGAGGTCCCCCTGCCCCGGCCGCGCAAGCGCGACGACCCGGAGCTGGTGGAGCTGCGCTCGGTCCTCCTCGCCCGCCTGGGCGTGGCCCTGGAGGGGTCCCTGTGAGCGGGCGGCGTGGCGCGGCGCTCGCGCTGGTGGCGCTCGGCGCGCTGGTCGCGGCGCTCGGCGGATGCTCGTCCGGTGCCGGGTCGGACGAGAACGGGCAGGTCGTCCTGCGGGTCGGGGACCAGAAGGGCGCGAGCCTCCAGGACATGCTGGCCGCCGCCGGCCAGCTCGACGGCCTCACCTACAAGGTCAAGTGGTCGCTGTTCACGTCCGGGCCGCCGATCCTGGAGGGGATCAACGCCGGGTCGGTCGACTTCGGGGTGGTCGGGAACACGCCGCCGGTGTTCGCGGCGGCGTCCGGGGCGCGGATCGTGCTCGTCGGCGCGACCACGTCCCGGCTGACCGGCCAGGCGATCGTGGTGCCGAAGGACTCCCCGGTCCGCACCCCCGCCGACCTCAAGGGGAAGAAGGTCGCGGTCGCCAAGGGCAGCTCGGCCAACTACCACCTGCTGTCGGTGCTGACGAAGAACGGGCTGAAGTTCGGCGACGTCCAGCCGCAGTACCTCCAGCCCGCCGACGCCCTCACCGCCCTCACCGGCGGGCGCGTCGACGCCTGGGCCACGTGGGAGCCGTACACCGCCCAGGCCGAGCTGCAGAACGGCGCCCGGATCCTCGCGGACGGCACCGGCTACACCAACGGCTACGGATTCCAGGTCACGTCCAAGGACACCCTCAAGAACAAGGCCCGGAGCGCCGCGCTCAAGGACTTCCTGTCCCGGTACCAGCGGGCGGTGCGGTGGTCCAGCTCGCATCCCGAGCAGTGGGCGGCCATCTGGGCGAAGCAGACCCGGCTCGCCGGGCCCGTCGCCGAGCGCGCCGTGCGGCGGCGGCTCACGACGGTCATCCCGATCGACGACTCCGTGATCGCAGCGGAGCAGCAGATCGCCGACTCCTTCGCCGGGGTCGGGCTCGTCCCGCGCAAGGTCGCGATCGCCGGGTTCTTCGACCGGCGGTTCAACGACCTCGCCGTGGCGGCGCGGCCCCAGCAAGGAAAGTGACCCCTCACGATTCCCCGGGCGGCGGGTCACCGGCCCGCCGCCCTCCGCTCCCGGACGGACGGTCTCCCATGATCCCCCTCTCCGTTCTCGATCTCGCGCCGGTCCCGGCGGGCGGCGGCCCGGCGGACGCGGTGCGCAACACCCTCGACCTCGCCCGGCGCGCGGAACGCGCGGGCTACCGCCGGTACTGGATCGCCGAGCACCACCTCGCGCCCGGCCTCGCGGCGGCGGCCCCGCCCGTGCTCATCGCGGCGGTCGCGGCGGCCACGTCCAGGCTCCGCGTCGGATCGGGCGCCCTGCAGACCAGGCACCGGACGCCGCTCTCGATCGTCGAGCAGTTCGGCACGCTCGACGCCCTCTACCCCGGCCGGATCGACCTCGGCCTCGGCCGCTCCGACCGCGACCGCGACAGGGACCGGGCCACCGTCCGGGCGGCGGGCGGGAGGCGGCGCCCGCCGCGCCGGGCGGTGGAGTTCGTGGACGGGCTCCTCATCCCCGTCGCGTCGGACCCGCCGGGCCTCGCCCGGTCCGCCGCGCTCAAGCTCCAGGAGACGCTGCTCGTGCAGCTCGGCGCGATGCCCGCCGAGTTCGCCGACGTCGTCGCCGCCGTGCTCGCCCTGCTGGACGGCGCCTACGTCCAGGACGGGCAGCGCGTCCGCGCGACCCCGGGCGAGGGCGCCGACCTGGAACCGTGGGTCCTCGGCGACGACCACCGGATCGCCAGGGTCGCCGGGCGGCACGGCCTGCCGTTCGCGGCGAACTACCACTCCAGCCCCGCGACCGTCCTCCAGGCGGTGGACGCCTACCGGGCGGCGTTCCGGCCGTCGGCCGTGCTGGACGCCCCGTACGTCATCGTGTCCGCCGACGTCGTGACGGCGCCCACCGACGACGAGGCGGAGGTGCTCGCGTCCCCGTACCCGCTGTGGGTGCACCGGATCAGGTCGGGGCTCGGGGCCGTCCCGTTCCCGACGGCGGACGACGCCGCCGCGCACCAGTGGAAGCCGGACGAGCTGGACCTCGTCGCCGACCGGGTCGAGACCCAGTTCTTCGGCTCGCCCCGCACCGTCGCGGCGGGGCTGGACGTCCTGCAGCGCGTCACCGGCGCGGACGAGCTGCTCATCACCACGGTCACGCACGACCACGCGGACCGCGTCCGCTCCTACGAGCTGCTCGCCGCCGAGTGGCGGGAGGTCGCGGCCGCGTCCGAGGCCCGGCTGCGCCGCAGCTCCGCCTAGTCCCCCCACTGACTCCCACTGACTCCCACTGACCCCCGCAGACCCCCGGAGGCCCTGCGCAGGCCCGGAGGGCGGGGGGCGTCCGGCGGCTCGGGGGCCGCCGGACGCCCGTCCGGTCAGCCGCAGCGCGGCGGCGGCGGGTCGAGCCTGACCGAGCCGTCGATGGTCTCGACCACGTGGCCGGACGCGTCCTTGCGCTCGGCGTGCGCGGCCATCACGTTCGGCAGCCCCCGCGGCACCGGGTTCGGGTGGACCTCCCGGATCCCCGTCGCGGTGGAGACGTCGTCGTCGTTGCGGAAGAACTCCGTGCCGTTGTCGGTGAACACGACCGACCAGTGCTGCCCGGCGACGCCGGTGTCGATCTCGAACTCCTCACCGGCGACGAGCCGGTTCGGCGGCGTGCCGTCGTCGTCGTACTGCGACTTGAGCGTCCACGGCGTGCCCGCCGTGCCGGTCCCCGAGGTCGTGACCGGACGGCCGCACGGGCGGTCCTTCGCCTGGGCGGCGCCCCCCGTGGCCACGGCCGTGGACAGCGCGAGCGCCCCCACGACCAGCAGCCCGGCCCCTGCGCGAATTCGCATCGTCGTTCTCCTCCCCCTGAGCGGTGGTTCGTCTCGGTGAATGGATAGGCGCGGGGGTTACGCGGGGCGGGGATCCGGCGGCGTGTAACCCGCCCGCCTACTTCTTCTCGACCGATGTCGACGAAGGGACGGGGAGATGAGGAGAACGCTGGCCGTCACGGGCCTCGCGGCAGGGACGGTGTTCGCGGTGGCCGCGACGTCCGGGGCCCAGGCAGTCGGGGCCCAGCCGGACGGGATCCAGGGGAGCGGGCGCGCGCGTGCCGCGCAGGGCCGGGAGGTGGTGATCGACTGGAACCGGGCCCTGCTGGAGATCGTCCGGACGCCGGGCGCGCAGCCCGCGACCGTCCATCCGACGCGCGGCTTCGCGATCCTGCACACGGCGATCGCGGGCGGCGTCGCCGCCGCCCGGCGCGGTGCCGGGGGAGCCGGGGAGGCCGCGGCGGCGCAGGCCGGGCACGACAGCCTGGCCGCCCTCTACCCGGCGCGCCGCGCCGACCTGGACCGGCGGCTCGCCGACGAGCTGGGCGGCATCCCGGACGGCCCGGCCAAGGCCGCCGGGATCCGCGCCGGGCAGCGCGCCGCCGCGGCCGTCCTCGCGGACCGCGCGGACGACGGGTCCGCCGCGACGCCGCCGCCGTTCACGCCGACCGGCCGTCCCGGCGACTACCGGCCGACGCCGCCGTCGTTCCCCGCCCCGGTGTTCACGCACTGGGCGGCCGTGCGGCCGTTCGCGCTCGGGCGCGGCGACCGGTTCCGGCCCGTCCCGCCCCCGGCGCTGACCACCCGCGCCTATGCCAGGGGAATCAACGAGGTGCAGTCGCTGGGCCAGGACACGAGCACCACCCGGACGGCCGACCAGACCACGCAGGCCCGCTTCTGGGCCGCGCCGATCTGGAACTACTGGAACGAGATCGCGCAGAGCGCCGCCCGCCGCCACGGCATCGGCCTCGCCGCCACCGCCGCGCTGTTCGCCGCGCTCGACCGGACGGTCGCCGACTCCGTCATCGCGTTCTACGACGGCAAGTACCACTACCGGGTGTGGCGTCCGATCACGGCGATCCGCGAGGCCGACACCGACGGCAACCCCGACACCCACGCCGACCCGGGCTGGAACCCGCTCGCGACGACGCCCGCCGACCCGTCCTACCCGGGCGCGCACAGCGTCGTCGCCGAGGCCGGGGCGATCGTCCTCGGGTCCTTCTTCGGGCCGGACGACACGTTCACGGTCAGCTCGGAGTCGCTGCCGGGGGTCACCCGGTCGTTCACGTCCTACCAGGACGCGGCGGACGAGGCCGGGCTCAGCCGCGTCTACGCGGGCGTCCACACCCGTCCCGACCACGTCGCCGGTGCGCTGCTCGGCGTCCGGGTCGCCCGGTTCGACCTGGCCCACGGCGCGACCCGCTGAGGGCCGGAGTGAGGAGTCCGATGAGCGAGACCGCCGTCCGGACGCGACGGCCGGGAGTGCTCGCGCTGGCGGGCGGGCTCATGCTGCTGCTCGCGGCCTGCGGCGGCGGGACGAGCCACGCGTCCGGGAAGTCGCCGTCGAGCACGGCGCCGTCCAGCACGGCGCCGGCGAGCACAGCGCCGTCCAAGAGCGCGCCGATGCCGGGGATGCCGATGCCGTCCGGGTCGTCCGCCCCGGCGGCGCCGGTCGCGGGGAACGCGGTGTCCATCAAGGGCTTCGCGTTCGTGCCCGCGACCCTGACCGTGCACGCGGGCGCGACCGTCACCTGGACGAACGACGACGAGGAACCGCACACCGTCACCTCGGGCACGGGGCCGCTCCGCTCCCCGGCGATGGACGCCAAGGCGACCTACCGCCACCGCTTCGCCCGCCCGGGACGCTACGACTACATCTGCACCATCCACCCGTTCATGCACGGCACGGTGGTGGTGAAGCCATGACCGGGGAGCACGCCGCCGAGGGGATGTCGCGGCGCGGGCTGCTGCGGCACGGCGCGTGGTTCGGGGGCGCGGTCGTCCTCGCGGTGACCGGCGGCGAGGTGGTGAGCAAGGTCGTCGGCGACGCCGACGACGAGGGCGCGGGGATCCCGGCCGACGCGTCCCCCCGCTTCGTGCAGGTCAGCGACAGCCACCTCGGCTTCAAGGGGCCCGCCAACACCGACGTCACCGGCTCGTTCTCGCGGGCCATCGCGCAGATCAACGCGCTGGACCACCGGCCGGACTTCGTCATCCACACCGGCGACCTGACCCATCTCGCGACACCGGCCCAGTTCGACCAGGTCAAGCAGATGATGGGGACGCTGAAGACCGGCCACGTGTGGACGGTCCCCGGCGAGCACGACTCCATCGACGACGCGGGCCAGAAGTACCGGACGGCTTTCGGCGCGGGCTCGCGCGGCGACGGCTGGTACAGCTTCGACGTGCGCGGCGTGCACTTCATCGCGCTCGTCAACACGCTGCACCTGAAGAAGCTCGGGCACCTCGGAGTGGACCAGGTCGACTTCGTCCGCAAGGACGTGGCCGGGCTGCCGTCCGACACCCCGATCGTCGTGTTCAGCCACATCCCGCTGTTCGCCATGTACCCGAACTGGGGCTGGGGGACGGACGACGCGGCCCAGGTGCTGTCGCTCCTGCGCCGGTTCTCGTCCGTGACCTGCCTGAACGGGCACGTCCACCAGCTCTTCACGAAGACGGAGGGAAACGTGACGTTCCACAGCGCCACGACCACCGCGTACCCGCTGCCGCACCCGGGCGACGGCCCCGCGCCCGCCCCGGTCACGCTCCCGGCGGGACGGCTCCGCGACGCGCTCGGCGTCCGCGAGGTCGGCTACGTGAAGGGCCGCGCGGCGCTCGCCGTGAAGGACCGGCGGCTGGCCTAGGCACGCCGCCGGACCTGGCTCCCGGGACCGGATCACCCGTCCACTCGGCCAGGACGGGTGATCCTCCGGGGCCCGGCGGACGTGCTCTAGGCAGACGCTCCGGCACGGCGGCAGGAGGCGGCAGGAGGCGGAAGGAACCGTCATGCGCTACTGGAAGTTAGCCCGGCGCGGCCCCGCCGAACCGGCGGGGGACGAGCCCGAGCCGCGGGCGCGGCTGCACCTCGTCAACGGCGAGACGTACGCGAACTGGGAGGCGATCTACCTGCACAACGTGGACCGGATCTACCGGTTGATGTTCAGCAAGGTCGGCAACCGCCCGGACGCCGAGGACCTCACGGCCGAGGTGTTCCTCACCGCGCTGCGGCCGCTGCGGGTGTCGGCGACGGTCGGGGAGGTCCGCGCGTACCTGCTCGCCACCGCCCGCACGGTCCTGGCCGCGCACTGGCGGCGCACCCTCGGAAGGGAGATCACGAGCATCGACCTGGAACTGCTGGCCGACGACGACGCGGCCGCCGCGTCCGGCGTCCCCGCCGGGACGGGCGGCTCCGAGCGGCGGGCCGAGCGGCTCCTCGCCGCGCTGCCCGAGCGCTACCGGCGCGTCCTGGAGCTGCGGTTCCTGCACTCGTACACGATCAAGCAGACGGCGGCGGAGCTCGGGCTCACCGTCGGCAACGTGAAGGTGCTCCAGCACCGCGCGCTCCGCCGCGCGGCCGAGCTGGACCGCGCCGACCCGCCCGCCCAGACGCCCCAGGGATGAGCAGGTGACCATGAGACGACTGCACCGCTTCGTCGAGAAGCTGCTGAACGGCGGCCGGCCGCGCCCGTTCCCGGTGGACGACGCCGACGCGGACGCGCTGCGGGTGGCCATCGAGCTGCGCGCGGCCCGTCCCGGCTCCGGCGCGCCCCGCGAGGAGTTCATCGCCGGGCTGCACCGCCGCCTCGCCCGCGACCAGGCCGACGCCGCGCCCGTGCCGGTACGCCGCCGCATCCTCGTCGGCGGCGCGGTGGGCGCGGCCGGGGCCGCCGCCGGGGTGATCGCCGACCGGATGGTCGTCGCGCCGCCGGCCGCCGCGCCCGCCGCCAAGTCCCTGACCCCCGACGTCGGCGCCTGGCATCCCGTCGTGAACGCCGCCGACGTGGCCGAGGGCGCCGTGCACGGCTTCTCCGCGGGCGGCGTCGACGGCTTCCTCACCCGCGACGGCGGGCGGCTGCGCGCCGTGTCCGGCACCTGCACCCACCAGGGCTGCCGCCTCGGCGTCCACGAGCGGACCAAGCTGCGCTGCCCCTGCCACGGCGCCCTCTTCGCCCTCGACGGCGCCGTCCTGTACCACCGCCTGAAGGCCCCCATCCCGGGCCTCCCGCGCCTCGCGATCCGCCAGGTGAACGGCGTCGTCGAGGTCTTCGTCCCGCGCGGCCCCATCTGACGCGGTCACGGCAGTTCGGGGACGTGGGTGAGCTTGTCGGGGTTGCGGATCAGGTCGATCGCGCTGATCAGGCCCGCGTCGACCGTGATCGCCAGCACCGACAGGCCGCCGTCGGCGTCCCGGACGACCAGGCCGGGGGCGCCGTTGACCGTGGCGGGGCGGATGTCCAGGCGGCCCGCGCCGCGCGCCCGCGCGAGCAGCATCGGGGCGATCCGCGCCGCCTCCCGCACCTCGTGCGGCAGCGTGCCGACCTTGCCGCCGCCGTCGCCGCGCAGGACGACGTCCGGGTCGAGCAGGGCGACGAGCCCCGGCAGGTCGCCGTCCTGGCAGGCCGCCGCGAACGCGTCGACCAGCCTGCGCTGCTCGGCCGCCGTCGCGGGGGTGCGCGGCCGGCCGTCCCTTACGTGGCGGCGGGCCCGCGTCGCGAGCTGCCGCACCGCCGCCGGGGACCGGCCGACCACCTCGGCGATCTCGGGGAACGGGACGCCGAACACGTCGTGCAGCACGAACGCCGTCCGCTCGGCCGGGGACAGCCGCTCCAGGACGACGAGCAGCGCCATGCTCACCGACTCGTCCAGCGTGACCCGGTCGGCCGGGTCGGCGGGGTTCGCCGAGCGGGCCTCGACCAGCGGCTCCGGCAGCCACACCCCGACGTAGCGCTCGCGCCGGACGCGGGCGCTGCCGAGCGCGTCGAGCGCCAGCCTGCCGACGGTGGTCGTCAGCCAGGCGGCGAGGTCGCGGACGGTCCCCGGGTCGTCCAGCCCGCGCAGCCGCAGCCACGCCTCCTGCACGCAGTCCTCGGCCTCGGCCAGCGAGCCCGTCATCGTGTACGCCACGCGCAGCAGCCGCGGCCGGTGCTCCTCGAAGGACCGCGCCAGCAGGTCCTCGGTGTTCGATCCCGTCCGTCCCATGTCCCGGTGACGGCGCGGCCCGCCCGGATGTGACATCGCCGGGATCGGCGTCACAGACCGGCGGGCCGCGTCGTCAAGTACCGAACGGGGTCCACCCGCGGACGTCCCTTCGGGGGGAGAACATGACGCTGACCGAGACGAACCGAGAAGAGAACACCAGGCCGCCCGAGCCGCGCGGGGTGTTCGTCCGCGTCGCGGGCTTCGCGCACCGCCGGAAATGGCTCGCCCTGATCCTGTGGGTCGGGGTCCTCGCCGGGACGTGGGCGGTCGCGTCGGTCGCGGGCGCCGACTACCGCAACGACTTCTCGCTGCCCGGCACCGAATCGCAGCGGGCCGCCGACGTGCTGGCCGGGCACGGCGCGGCGCGGGCGGGGGACACGGTGCAGATCGTCCTGCACGACGAGGGCGGCCTCGGCGAGCCCGACGTACAGCGGCGCGTGACGGCCATGCTGGGCGACGTCGCGAAGCTGCCCAAGGTCGGCCAGGTTCGCGGCCCGTACCAGGACAAGGCCGCCCTCAGCGAGGACAGGAGGATCGGGTACGCCACCGTCGTGCTCGACGTCCCGGCGCGGGAGATGCCGAAGGCCGACACGCGGCGGATCTTCGACACCGCGCGGAAGGCGGCGGGCGGCGGGCTCCAGGTCGAGCTCGGCGGCGACGCGGCCCGGCTGCTCGGCCAGGGCGGGACGGGCGCGGCGGAGGGCGCGGGCCTGCTCGCCGCGCTGGTCGTCCTCGTCCTGATGTTCGGCACGGTCATCGCGGCCGGGCTGCCGATCGTCATCGCGCTGTTCGCCGTCGGGTCCACGGTCGCCGCCATCGTCGCGGCGTCGCACGTCTTCACGATCGCCGACTGGACGCCGCCGGTGATGATCCTCGTCGGCCTCGGCGTCGGCATCGACTACGCGCTGCTGATCTTCGCCCGCTACCGGGCCGAACTGGTGCGCGGCGCGGACCCGGAACGCGCCACGGTGAACGCGCTGGACGCCGCCGGGCGCTCGGTGTTCTTCGCCGCCTGCACCGTCATCCTCGCGCTGCTCGGCCTCGTCGCGTTCGGGCTCGGGTCGCTGCAGGGCATGGCGCTGTCGGTCGCGCTGACCGTGCTGGTCACGATGGTCGCCGCGCTGACCCTGCTGCCCGCGCTGCTCGGCGTCTTCGGCCGCCGCTTCGCCCGCCAGTTCACCCGCCGCGCCGAACGGCGCGAGGCCACGGGCAAGGCCGCGCCGGGCGCCGCCTGGCGGCGGCTCGCGGGCCTCGTGCAGCGCCGGCCGCTGGCCGCGCTGGCGGCGGCGGGCGTGCTGCTCGGCGCCCTCGCCGTCCCCGCGCTCGGCATGCGGCTCGGGTTCTCGGACGCGGGCAGCGACCCGTCCGGCGCCACCAGCCGCAAGGCCTACGACCTGCTCTCCACGGGCTTCGGCCCCGGGTTCAACGGCCCGCTGCTGGTGGTGACCGACGGCGGCCGGGAGGGCGCCGGGAAGGCCGCCGAGGCGGCGGTCCTCGCGCTGTACGACACCCCCGGCGTCAAGGCCGTCGCCGACCCGGTCCCCACCCCGGACGGGCGGGCCGCGACCGTGCTCGCCTTCCCGTCCTCCGCGCCGCAGGACGAGGCGACCACCGACCTCGTCGGCACGCTGCGCGACGACGTCCTGCCGGGGCTGGCGGAGCGGAACGGCGCGCGGTACCTGGTCGGCGGCGCGACGGCCGCGGCCGAGGACTACTCGGACAAGGTCGCCGAACGGCTGCCGCTGTTCATGGCGATCGTCGTCGGGCTGTCGGTGCTGCTGCTGATGGCGGTGTTCCGGTCGGTGCTCGTCCCGCTGAAGGCCGCGCTGCTGAACCTGCTCAGCATCGGCGCGGCGCTCGGCGCGATGACGCTCGTCTTCCAGCACGGCCTGTTCGGCGTGGAGCCGGGGCCGATCGAGGCGTACCTGCCGGTGATGGTCTTCGCCATCGTCTTCGGGCTGTCCATGGACTACGAGATCTTCCTGATCTCCCGTATCCACGAGGAGTGGACGCGGTCGGACGACCCGTCGCACGCCGTCCGGGAGGGCCTCGCGCACACCGGCTCGGTGATCACCGCGGCCGGCGCGATCATGGTGGTGATCTTCGGCGCGTTCATGCTGGGCCCGGACCGGCTGCTCCAGCAGGCCGGCTTCGGCATGGCCGTGGCCATCTTCGTGGACGCGGTGGTGATCCGCTGCCTGATCGTCCCGGCGGCGATGGAGCTGATGGGGCGCCGCGCCTGGTGGCTGCCCGGCCCGCTGGCCCGCTTCCTCCCGAGGATCGCCCTGGAACACCGTTAGGGACGGCCGTTAACGGCGGCCGGCACGGGCGAGCGGCGGGTTTCCGGACTCTCGGGCAATTCCCAGGGTCCTCCCCGTTGATCTTCCGGGGGCGCCGGAAGTGTCATGGGGTCCCCCGCCCCGGGACGCGGCAGGCGTCCCCGCACCCGGTGCGGCGGGCGCTCCCCGCTCCCTGCCCTCCGAGGTCTCCATGACGCCCGCTCCCAGCGAACTCGGCCCGGCCGCGCCGCGCGCGGCCGGGCCGTACCAGCCCCCCGCCGCCCCGGACGTGTCGGTCTCCGGGACGTCGACCGTCGAGATCGTCCTGCCCGTCCACAACGAGGAGCGGGCGCTGCCCGGCTGCGTGCGCACGCTGCACGCCTACCTCCTCGAACGGATGCCGTTCCCCTGGCGCATCACCGTCGTCGACAACGCCAGCACCGACCGCACCCTGCGCGTCGCGCGGTGGCTCGCGTCCGACCTGCCCGGGGTCGCCGTGCTGCACCTGGACCGCAAGGGGCGCGGCCTCGCCCTGCGCACCGCGTGGGCGACCAGCGACGCCGACATCGTCGCCTACATGGACGTCGACCTGTCCACCGGCCTGGACGGCCTGCTGCCGCTGGTCGCGCCGCTCGCCAGCGGGCATTCCGACATCGCGATCGGCAGCCGGCTCGCGCCCGGCGCCCGCACCGTCCGCGGGCCGCGCCGCGAGCTGGTCTCGCGCTGCTACAACGCCCTGCTCCGGTACGGGCTCGGCGCCCGGTTCAGCGACGCGCAGTGCGGCTTCAAGGCCGCGCGGACGCGGGTCGTCCGGCCGCTGATCGCGGCGACCAGGGACGACGCGTGGTTCTTCGACACCGAGCTGCTGGTGCTGGCCGAGCACAACGGGCTGCGCATCCACGAGGTCCCGGTCGACTGGGTGGAGGACGTCGACACCCGCGTCAACGTCGTCCGGACGGCCCTGGACGACCTCAGGGGCGTGTGGCGGATGGCGCGGCTGAAGGCGTCCGGGGCCGCGGACGTGGCGGTGCCGCGCCGGGCCGGGCCGTCCGCCGCGCACCCGGACGCGGTCCTCGCGCCCGCGCGGAAGCGGGCGGTGCTGACCTGGGAGCTGGTCTGCTTCGTCGCGATCGGCGTCGTCTCGACGGCCGGGCAGGCGCTGCTCTACTGGCTGCTGCGGTCGTGGTGGCCCGCCGCGCTCGCCAACCTGGTCTCGCTGGTGGCGCTGACCGTGCTCAACACCGAGGCCAACCGGCGGCTCACGTTCCGCGGGTCGGCGGTCGGGCCGGGACGCGCGCACCTCGGCGCCGGGGCGCTGTTCGCCGTCGGGTACTCGGTGACGTCCGCGGCCGTGCTGCTGTTCCAGCGGGCCGATCCGGGCGCGTCGCACGGCGCGGAGACGCTCGTCCTCGCGGTCACGTCGGTGCTGGTCACCGCGATCCGCTTCGTCGTGCTGCGGACGGCGGTGTTCCGCCGCCGACCGGCTCCCGGCGCAGCGGAAGGCGATCCCTCATGAGCTCCTCCGACGTCGTCGCCTCGTCCGCCGGGTCGCGGACGGGGCCGTCCGGAGCCCGCCCGCGCGGCCTGCCGGGCTGGGCGCCGACCGCCGCGCTCGGCGCGATCCTCGTCCTGTCCGGCGTGCTGTACGGGTGGGGCCTGGGGTCGCTCGGGTGGAGCAACGCCTACTACTCGGCCGCCGTGAAGTCGATGGGCGAAGGCTTCACCAACCTCATGTTCGGCTCCTACGACCCGGCGGGCGTCGTGACCGTGGACAAGCCGCCCGCCGGGCTGTGGCCGCAGGTGCTCAGCGCCAAGGTCTTTGGCCTGCACGGGTGGGCGCTGCTCCTGCCGCAGGTGGCCGAGGGCGTCCTCGCCGTGCTCGTGCTGCACCGGACGGTGCGCCGGTGGGCGGGCGAGGGCGCCGGGCTCGCCGCCGCGCTCGTCCTGACGCTGACGCCGATCACCGTCGCGATCACCCGCAGCAACAACCTCGACACCCCGCTGCTCCTGCTGCTGGTGTGCGCGGCGTATGCGCTCACGCGGGCCGTCCACGCGCGGACGGGACGGGCCGCGACGTGGTGGCTGTGCGGCTCCGCGTTCCTGGTCGGGTGCGGTTTCGCCACCAAGATGCTGGCGGCGTGGATGGTCCTGCCCGCCTTCACGGCCGCGTGGCTCGTCGGGACGCGCGGCCCGTGGCTCGGCAGGGTGGGACGGCTCGCGGCGTCGGGCGCCGTCCTCGCGGTCTCGTCCCTGTGGTGGGTGGCGATGGTCGCGGTGTGGCCGGGCGACCGGCCCTACATCGGCGGCAGCGAGGACGGTTCGGCCTGGGACCTGGTCGTCGGCTACAACGGCCTCGGCCGTGTCGTCGGCCAGGGGCCCGGCCCCGGCGGCGGTCCCGGCCCTGGGGGGCCGCCGCCGTGGGGCGGGCCCGGGGCGCCGCGCGGGCCCGGCGCGATGTTCGGCGGCGGCACCGGCCCGCTGCGGATGTTCGGGGACGCGGTCGGCGGCCAGATCAGCTGGCTGCTGCCGGTGTGCGCGGCGGCTCTCGCGACCGCGCTCGCGGTCGCCGTGCTGCGCCGTCGCGGGCGGCTGCCGGGGGCGGCCTTTCCTCCCGCTTCGGGATGGGTCCTGTGGAGCCTCTGGCTGCTGGTGTGCGCGGGCGTGTTCTCCATGCAGGAGGGGATCTTCCACCCGTACTACACGACGCAGCTCGCCCCGGCGGTCGGCGCCCTGTGCGGGGGGCTGGTCGCCGTGCTCGTCCGCGCGCACCGGGCGGGCGCCCGGTGGCCCGCGCCCGTCGCGGCGGTCACCGTCGCGGTCACGGTCGCGTGGGCCGTCGTCGTCATCCGCCGGACGCCGGAATGGCACGGCTGGCTGGTGTGGCCGGTCGCCGCGACCGGCGCGGTCGGCGTCGCGCTGCTGTGCGCGGCGGCGTGGCGTCCGGCCCGGCTGCTGCCGGTCGCGCTCGCGGTCGGCGCGGCGGCGGTGCTCGTCGCGCCGGGCGCGTGGGCGGCGGCCGTCCCGGCGGACGGGTCCGCGTCGATGGGCGGCGTCATCCCGGCGGCGGGCCCGCCGATGATGCCGCCGTTCCCCCGCGCCGCCGGACGGGACCGTCCGCCGCGCGGCTTCCCGCCCGGCCCGTTCCCGCCGGGGCCCCGGGACGGCGCCGCGCTCACCGCCGACCAGCGGCGGATCCTCGACTACGCGCGCCGCGAGTCGGGCCCCGCGCGGATCACCCTCGCCGTCGAGGGCGGCGCGATGGCGGCGTCGCCGTTCATCCTGCACAGCGACTCGCACGTCATCGGCATGGGCGGCTTCATGTCGGCGGACGACGCCCCGTCCGTCCGGCAGCTGGAGCGGTGGACGCAGGGCGGCGAGCTCCGCTTCGTCCTCGGCTCCGCGATGCCGTTCCCGGGACGCGGCGGCCCGCCCGCGCGGCGGGCCGCGTGGGTCGCCGGGCACTGCCGGGCCGTCCCGCCGTCCGCCTACGGCGGCACGGGCGCGCCGACCGGCGGCGGCCCGGCGGGCTTCGGGCGCGGCGCTACCCTCTACGACTGCGCGGCTCACTGACCCCGTGGGCGAGGTGATCGATCGTGGCTGCGACGGACGCCGGGCACACCCCCCGGCGCGTGCTGGTCGTGGAGGACGACGACGGCATCCGCGTCCTGCTGGAGTCGACGCTCCGGCTGTCCGGGTACGAGGTGGACAGCCGCGACACCGGCCAGGGCGCGCTGCTCGCCGTCGAGCGGTTCCGCCCGGACCTGATCCTCCTCGATGTGATGCTCCCGGACGTGGACGGCCTGACCGTCACCGCGAGCCTGCGGGCCGTGGGCGTCGACACCCCGATCCTGTTCCTGACCGCCCTCGGCGAGGTCCGCGACCGCGTCGCCGGGCTGGCCGCCGGGGCGGACGACTACGTCACGAAGCCGTTCAGCCTGGAGGAGGTGCTGCTGCGCGTCCAGGCGATCCTGCGGCGGTCCGGCGCGGCCGGCGACGGGACGGCGGCGCGCGCCGACGTCCTGCGCTACGCCGACCTCGTCCTGGACGAGTCGGCCCACGAGGTCCACCGGGCGGGCGAGTACATCCGGCTGTCGCCCACCGAGTTCAGCCTGCTCGCGTACCTGATGGCGAACCCGCGCCGGGTGCTGAGCAAGGCGCAGATCCTCGACCACGTCTGGCGGTACGACTTCAACGGCGACGGCCGCATCGTCGAGACCTACGTGAAGTACCTGCGCCGGAAGATCGACCGCTTCGACCCGCCGCTCATCCACACCGTCCGGGGCGTGGGCTACTGCCTGCGCCTCCCGCGCGAGGGCGCCGAGGCGGCGGGGCGCGCCGAGACGGCCGGGCCGTGATCCGCGCGCTGCCCGGCGGGCCGGGGTCGCTGCGCCGCCGCCTCGTGCTCGGCGCGACGGCGCTCGCGGCGGCGGCGGTCCTCGCCTCGCAGGCGATCGGGTACGTCGTCCTGCGGTCCTGGCTGCTCGGCCAGGTCGACGAGCAGCTCCGCGGCTTCCCGCCCGCGCCCCGGCACTTCGACGCGTCGTCCGGACGGCGCGAACCGCCCCACCCGCCCCCGGACGGCGCCGAGCTGCCGTCGGAGTTCCGCCTCTACTTCTACGAGACCTCCGGCCGCCTCTCCCCGCACACCCTCGGGCGCGGCCCGAAGTCGCCGCCCCGCCTCCCGCCGACCCTGGCCCGGCTGGACGTCCGTCCGGGCGGGCTCGCGACGCTGCCCGCGTCCGCCGGGGACGGCCGCTGGCGGGTGCGGCGCGGGACGGCCCCCGACGGCCGCGTCGTCATCGTCGCCCTCCCGATGGACACCGTCGACGGCGCGATGTCCAAGCTGCTGTGGCTGAACGCGGTCGTGCTGGCGCTGACGCTCGCCGCGCTCGTCGTCGCCGGACGCTGGGCGGTGCGCCTCGCCCTGCTCCCGCTGACCCGGATGGAGCGGACCGCCGAGGAGATCACCGCCGGACGGCTGGACGAGCGCGTCGCCGACGCCGACCCCCGCACCGAGATCGGACGCCTCGGCGGCGTCCTGAACGCCATGCTGGAACAGCTCCAGGGCGCGCTGCGCGAGCACGAGTCGTCGGAGGCGCGGCTGCGCCGCTTCGTCGCCGACGCCGGGCACGAGCTGCGCACCCCGCTGACCTCCATCCAGGGCTTCGCCGAGCTGTCGCTGCGGCACGCGGAGCTCCCGGCCCGGCAGCGGGCCGCCGCCGACCGGCTGATCCGGCAGAACGCGGAGCGGATGAGCGTCCTCGTCGACGACCTCCTGCTGCTGGCCAAGCTGGACCAGGAGCCCACCTACCGCAGCGAGACGGTCGACCTGCTCGCCATCGCGGCGGACGCGATCGGCACCGCCGCCGTCCGGCACCCCGGCCGTCCGATCGGCCTGAAGCCGCTGCACGACGACACGGGCGAACTGGAGCTGGTCGAGACGACCGGGGACCCGCACCGGCTCCGCCAGGTGCTGACGAACCTCGTCTCCAACGCGCTGGCGCACACGCCGTCCGGGACGCCGATCCACGTCCGCGTCGGCACCGCGTGCGCGGGCCCGGCCTGCGGCGCCGACCGCGACGGGCGGGTCAGCCCGTCCCCGCCGATCGAGGACGGGACGCGCGTCCGCGTCATCGAGGTCGCCGACGAGGGTCCGGGGCTCGCCCCGGACAAGGCCGCCCACCTCTTCGAGCGCTTCTACCGCGTCGACCCGTCCCGGTCCCGCGACCACGGCGGCAGCGGGCTCGGCCTCGCCATCGCCGCCGCCATCGCCGAGAACCACGGCGGCCGCCTGGAACTCGACACCGCGCCCGGCGACGGCTGCACCTTCCGGCTCGTCCTCCTGGCCATTTAGTGATACTGAACTTAGTATCATTTTTTGACCGCGGCGTCCGAGTGCGCGCCGCCCGTTCCCGAGAGGGGCCGCATGGGACGCAGGATCCTGTTCATCACCACCGACCAGCAGCGGTACGACGCGTACGGGTGCAACGGCGGCGAGGTCGCGCGGACGCCGGTGACCGACGGGCTCGCCGCCGAGGGCGTCCGGTTCGAGCGGGCCTACTGCCAGAACGTCGTCTGCACCCCGGCCAGGTCGAGCATGCTGACCGGGCAGTACCCGCGGACGCACGGCGCGATCGCCAACGGCGTGCCGCTGCCGGACGACGCCCCGAGCGTCGCCCAGGTGCTCCGCGACGCGGGCTACCGCACGGCGCTGATCGGCAAGGTCCACTTCGAGCCGATCGCCGACCCGGACGGGCGGTGGGAGCAGAACCGGATCCCGCTCGCGGGCGAGCACGGCCCCTACCGGGGCTTCGAGTACGTCGAGTTCGCCGGGCACGGGCCGCAGGGCGCCTCGCACTACGCGAACTGGCTGCGCGCCGAGCACCCCGAGGACACCGGCGGCTTCCTGCGGATCTTCTCGGCCGCGCCGGGCGGCGACACCGGCGCGCCCGGCGTCGCGCACAACCCGGTGCCGCGCGAGCACTACCACACCGACTGGGTCGCCGAGCGGACCGCGGCCTGGCTCGACACCCTCGACGATGACGACGACTGGTTCTGCTGGATGAGCTTCCCCGACCCGCACCACCCGTGGGACGTCCCCGCGTCCGAGGTGGACCGGGTGGACTGGCGCAAGCTCGACCTGCCGCCCGGCCACCCCGGCTCCGACGAGCGGATCAGGGAGATCCTGTCCGGGCGCCCGGCGCACTGGCTGGCCTGGTACGACGGCT
Source organism: Actinomadura chibensis NBRC 106107 (assembly GCF_001552135.1). Taxonomy (GTDB): domain Bacteria; phylum Actinomycetota; class Actinomycetes; order Streptosporangiales; family Streptosporangiaceae; genus Spirillospora; species Spirillospora chibensis. The sequence goes on from NZ_BCQP01000052.1 coordinate 95,097, forward strand.
CGGTGCCGAACATCGACGCGGCGCCCGGCGACTTCGTCCCGGCCGACCTGACGCACGACCAGATCCGGGAGCTGAACGCGCTCGTCCACGCCAAGAACGAGCTGCTGGACGAGGCGTTCGGCCGCGTCCTCGCCAAGATCGAGGAGCGCGGCTGGGGCGACGACACCGACGTGTTCGTGACCACCGACCACGGCGAGTTCCAGGGCGAGCTGGGCCTGCTGTTCAAGGGCCCGTACCACGTGGACGCGCTGATGCGGCTGCCGATGGTGTGGCGCCCGGCGCGGTCGGCGGGCGTCCCGGCGGCGGTGGTGCCGGAGCCGGTGGGCCAGATCGACCTCGCGCCCACGTTCTGCGCGATCGCGGGCGTCGAGGCCCCGGACTGGATGGAGGGCCGGGCGCTGCCCACCGCCGCCGGGTCCGGACGCGAGCGCGCGATCGTGGAGTGGGACAGCCAGCTCGACACCGGGTACCGGATGCGGACGATCGTCCAGGACGGCTGGATCTGCACCGTGTACGAGCCGACCGACCGCGAGTACGGCATGCCGAAGGCCGACCGGTACGCCGACTTCGGGATGCGCCCGCCGGAGCGGGAGATCGTCTACGACGGCACCGAGGGCGAGCTGTACCACCTGGCCGACGACCCCTACCAGTGGGACAACCGGTGGGACGACCCGGCGGCGGCCGAGGTGCGGGCCCGGCTGGTGCGCGACCTCCACGAGCATCTGCCGCCGATGCGCGAGCCGCGCCTGCGCCCGCAGGCCATGGGCTGAGCGAGCCCGGTCCGGTCCGGGGCGGCGGAGGCCCGCCGCCCCGGACCGGCTCACCCCACCGAGAGGACGGGCACCGCCGCCAGCAGGCGGCGGGTGTAGGGGTGCTGGACGGCGTCCTCGGTGAGCCCGTCCGCCGTGCACTCCTCGACGACCGCGCCCTTGTTCATCACCAGGACCCGGTCGCAGACCAGCCGGATCACGCTGATGTCGTGGCTGATCAGCAGGTAGGCGAGGTTCTCTTCCCGCTTCAGGTCCAGCAGGAGCTGGAGGATCTGCGCCTGGACGGACACGTCGAGCGCCGACACCGACTCGTCCAGCACCATCAGCTCGGGGGAGACGGCGAGCGCGCGGGCGATCGAGGCGCGCTGCCGCTGCCCGCCCGACAGGCCGGCCGGGCGCCGCGCCGCCACCCGCGAGCCGAGCCCCACCCGGTCGAGGATCTCCGCCGCACGCTTGCGGGCCTCCGCGCGCGGCAGCCGCCGCCACAGCCGCAGCGGCTCCGCGACGATCTCCTCGATCGTCATGTACGGGTTGAGGGACGTGTACGGGTCCTGGAACACCATCTGGACGGTGCGCCACATCCCCGGGTCGACGCGGCGGCCCGCGTGGACGTCGCGGCCCGCGATGTCTCGTCCGGCGATCCGGACCCGTCCCGAGTCCGGCCGGACGAGGCCGCAGATCACCCCGGCCAGCGTGGACTTGCCCGACCCCGACTCCCCGACGACCCCGAGCGACTCCCCGGCCGCCATCGTGAAGCCGACCCGGTCGACGGCGACGGTCGGCGCGCCCCGCCGCGGCCACCCGCCCGCCCGGAAGGTCTTGGTCACCGACTCGACCTGCAGCAGCGCCTCAGACATCGGCGTCCTTCCTGGTCAGGGCCACGGCTTCGGGGCCGGCGGCGGCGAGCGCGGGGTCCCCGGCGCGCACGCACCGGACGGACCGTCCCGGCGCGTGCTCGGCGAGCGCCGGATGGTGCTCGGCGCACGCGTCCACCGCGAACGGGCAGCGCGGCAGGAACCGGCAGCCGGACGCGATCTGCCCCGGCTGCGGGACGCTCCCCGGCAGCGACCGGATCTCACCGAGTTCGAGAGCGCGCTCCGGGATGCACCGGGCGAGCGCGTCGACGTAGGGGTGCAGGGCGTCGCCCAGCACGGCCGCGGTGCCCCCGGTCTCCACCAGCTCCCCGGCGTACATGATCAGCAGCCGGTCGCACCGCTCGCTGACGAGCGCGAGGTCGTGCGAGACGAGCAGGGTCGCGAGGCCGAGGTCGCGGCGCAGCCGGTCGATCAGGTCCATCACGCCCCGCTGGACGGTCACGTCCAGCGCGGTCGTCGGCTCGTCCGCGATCAGGACGGACGGGTTCCCGGCGACCGCGATCGCGATCATGACGCGCTGCCGCATGCCGCCGGAGAACTCGAACGGGTACTGCCGGGCCCGCTCGGCGGCCCGCGCGATGCCGACGTCGTCCAGCAGCTTCACGGCCTCCCGGCGCGCGGCGCGGCGGGACAGCCCCGAGCGGCGCAGCCGCAGCGCCTCCGCGACCTGGTCGCCCACCCGCATCGACGGGTTGAGGCTGGTCATCGGGTTCTGGAACACCATCGCGAGGGAGTCGCGGCGCCGCGTCCGGACGCCGTCGCCTTCCACGGCGCGTCCGGCGAGCTCGATCCGCCCTCCCGCGAGCCGGACGCCGCGCGGCAGCAGCCCCGCGACGGCGGACGCGGTGAGGCTCTTCCCGGAGCCCGACTCGCCGACGAGCCCGACCATCTCGCCCGGCCGGATCGCGAACGACACGTCGGTCACGAGCGGGGCGGGGGAGTGCTCCCGGTCCAGCTCGACGGTGAGGCCGTCGACCCGGAGCGCGGGCGCGGCGCCCTTCCCGGCGGCGCCCCGCTCGGCGGGGCCGGGCTTCGCGAGGTCAGGCATGCCGGTCCTCCTTGTCGTCGGCGTCCCCGAGCAGGTTCAGGCAGAGGATCAGCACGGTGATCACCGCGGCCGGGACGAGCACCACCCGGGGCTCGGACGCGAGCATCGCCGACGCGCCGGTCAGCAGGGTGCCGAGGCTCGCGCCCGGCGGCTGGACGCCGACGCCGAGGAAGCTGATCCCCGCCTCCACGACGAGGGCGAGCCCCAGCAGGTAGCTGACCTGGACGGCCGCCTGGTCGCGGACGCCCGGCAGCAGGTACCGCCACACGATCCGGGTGTGCGAGCACCCCGACATCCGCCCGGCGGTGACGAACGGGCTGACCGCGAGCCGCATCGTCTCGGCCCGCACCACCCGGTAGATCCGCGGCGCGAAGATCACGCCGAGCGTGACCATCTGGCCCTCGATGCCGGTGCGGAGCGCGGCCTGCACGGTCAGCAGCAGGATCAGCGCGGGCACGGTGAGGACGACGTCCGCGATCCGCCCGGTGATCCCGTCGATCCAGCCCCGCCGGTACCCGGCGAGCAGCCCGGTCGGGACGCCGATCGCCGCCGCGACGCCGACCGCCGTGAGCGCGGCGAACATCGACGTCCGGATGCCCCAGAGCAGGCGGCTGAACAGGTCGCGGCCGAGCTGGTCGGTGCCGAGCCAGTGGTCGCCCGACATGTCGGCGAGCGTCCGGCCGACGTCCTGGCGCGTGGGGTCGGCCAGCGGCAGGAACGGCGTCAGCACCGTCACCAGGAGGCACAGGACGACGAAGCCGAGGGCCGCCGACCGTCCCCGGCCGAGCCGCCGCACCCACTGTCGCCTGCGCCGAACGGCGACCGCGGCGTCCGCCTCCGCCGGACGGGCCCGTTCGACGACGCCCTTCATGACCGGCTCCTCGCCTCGGGGTTGAGCCAGGACGCGACGAGGTCCGCCACCAGGTTGGCGCCGAGCACCACCAGGGCGAACAGCGCCACCAGCGCCTGGACGACGGGGAAGTCCTGGCCGCGCACCGCGTCCAGGGTCAGCGTCCCGATGCCCGGGATCGCGAACACGACCTCCACCAGCAGCGCCCCGGTGATCAGCACGCCGACCTCAAGGCCGATCACCGTCACCAGCGGCGCGGACGCGTTGCGGCTCACGTGCCGGAAGAACACGCCGCGCCGCGAGACGCCCTTCATCAGGGCCGTCCCGACGTAGGCGGCGCCGTACTCCTTGACGAGCGAGGCCCGGAACGTCCGCATCTGCTGGCACATCAGCGACAGCGCCAGCGCGAGCGCGGGCAGCAGCAGGTACCAGAGGGCGTCCCCGAGCCCGACCTCGGACGGGCTCCGGTACCCGCCCGCGGGGAACCACGGCAGCCACACCGCGAACACCAGGATGAGCACCAGCCCGACCAGGAAGTTCGGCACGGCGATGCCGAGGAACGCGACCGCGCGCAGCCCCCGGTCGAGCGGCCCGCCCGGACGCATCCCGATCGCGGCGCCCATCAGCACCGCCGCCGCGACGGCGATCACCATGGCGAGCAGCGACAGCAGCAGCGTCGGCGCCAGGTTCTCCGAGATCAGGGCGGTGACCGCGCCCCGGTGGTGCAGCGACTCGCCGAGGTCGCCGCGCACCGCGTGGCCGAGCCAGGACAGGTACTGCGCGGGCAGCGGCCGGTCCAGCCCCAGCTCGTGCCTGACCTGCTCCACCTGCTGGGCGCTCGCGCTCTCCCCGGCGACCACGGAGGCGGGGTCGCCGATGGAGAACAGCATCGCGTAGGTGGCGAAGGTGACGACGACCAGGATCGGGACGGCCGCGAGCAGCCGCCGCGCCACCAGCTTGACGATCAGCGTCCCCACGGCGTCACCCCCCGGACGGTCGGTGCCATCGGATCAGCCCTTGACGCCGCGGAACGACGGGAACGACGGCGCCCAGGGGGCCTTCCAGCCGGAGACGCCGGGCGCGATCACGTAGGCGGTCTCCGGGGTGAGCACCGGGACGTAGAGCATCCCCTCGGTGATCAGGCTGGAGATCCGCTGGTAGATCTTCATGCGCTCGGCCTGGTCCGTCTCGCGCAGCGCCGACTTTGCGAGCTTCTCGACCTCGGCGTTCTTGAAGCCGCCCGGGTTGTAGAGGCCCTTGGCCAGCCCGTACCGGTCGAGCGTGTCGGACGGGTCGAACGCGTTCCCGGTCGCGCCGAACGCCATCGCGACGTTCTTCTCCGCCGTGAACCGGCTCACCACCTGCGGCGGCGCGACGGCGCTGACGGTCGCGGTCAGCCCGATCGCCTTGAGTTGCTCCTGCACGATCGTGGCGAGCTGCTCGAAGACCTGGTTGCCCGCCACGGTGACGATCTCGACCTTGGCCCCGGTCGCGCCCGCCTCCTTGACCAGCGACTTCGCCTTCTCGATGTCGTAGGGGACGAGCTTCAGCCCCACGCCCTTGTCATAGGCCTTGGTGCCCGCGCCGAAGAACTGTCCGTTGGGCTCGCAGCGCCCGTCCAGCAGGCCCTTGCAGATCGCCTCGCGGTCGAGCGCGGAGTTGACCGCCCGCCGGACCCGGATGTCGTCGAACGGCTTCATCGCCGTGTTGAAGGAGAACACGTAGTTCTCCGAGCCCATGCTGCGCTCGATCTTGTACCCGGCGGACTCCGCCGACTTGATCATCTTCTCCGGCAGGATGGAGACGTCCAGGTCGCCGGAGCGGACGGCGTTGAGCTTGGCGTCGTCGGCCAGGTAGTCGATCTCCAGGGTCCCGGCGGCCGCGGCCTTCTGGTCCCAGTAGCCCTTGGTCGCCGTGTAGACGACCCGGTTGGCCTGGACGCGCTGGAGCGTGAACGGCCCGATCCCGGCGGCCGCGCGGGTGAGGTCCGCACCGTCCGCGATCGCCTTGTCGGAGATCATCTGCCCGGCCGAGCCGGACAGGACGCGCGGCAGCGCGCCGACCCCGGCCGCCGACCGGAACCTGACCTCGCTCGTCCCGCGCTCCTCGACCGTCACCCCGGCGAGCTGCGGCGCGTTGGTGCTGCCCTTGAGCGTCTGCGAGCGCTTGACGTTCGCGGCCACCGTCTTGGACGTGAAGGGCGTCCCGTCCGGGAACTTGAGCCCGTCGCGCAGGGTCATGTCGAGGTACGGGCCCTTGCCGTCGCTGCCCGGCCTCCACTCGGTGGCGAGCAGCGGCTCCACGCTCTCGTCGGAGGCGAGGAAGGTCAGCGAGTCGTACAGCGGGGCGGTGTACATCGCCATCTGCCGGAGCGGCAGCCGGGCGGGGTCCAGGGTGGTCTGGGCGAAGGTGGCGCCGACCTTCAGGACCCCGTCGTCGGCCTTCGTCCCGCTCTCGCCCGGGCCGCAGGCCGCCGTCGCCGCCGCCAGCCCGAGGGCCGCCGCGGCCGCGATCGCCATCCGTCTTCTCATGCTCCGACCACCGTTCTCCGTGGATGAAAGATCCCGCGCCATCCGGTGCGACCAGCAGCGATGGCCGGAGGATTCTCTGAAAGTGATTTTATACTCAGTTTTTTCGGGACGGGCAAGGGTCTGTCCGGGTCCGGTTGGATCCACTGTCGTTGACTGGGTCAACCGTTGGGCGGTGCAGTCGCGGCGGCGGGCCGCGAGGGCTTTACTAATTCTAAATTCAACTTCATACTTGCCGCGATGACGAACAACGGCACGCTGAAGCGGATCGCCCTCGAAGAGGCGTTCTCCCTGCCCGGCATGGGCAGCAAGGTCGGCACGATGGTGGGCGACCCGCACTACCGGGCGGACGCGGTCGCGGGCTGGAACCGCAGGCTTACCGACTTCACCGAGTTCCGCATCCCCGACATGGACGCGCACGGCATCGACGTCCAGGTGCTGTCCCTGACCGCGCCGGGGATCCAGGCCGAGCGCGACACCGCCGAGGCGGTCGCGAAGGCGCGGGCCGCGAACGACTTCCTGGCCGAGACGATCGCCGCGCACCCCACCCGGTTCGCGGGCCTCGCGGCGCTGCCGATGCAGGACCCGGCGGCGGCCCGCGCCGAACTCGACCGCGCGGTCGGCGGGCTCGGGCTGCGCGGCGCGCTCGTCAACGGGCACACGCTCGGGCGGTACCTCGACGAGAAGGAGTTCCGCCCGGTGTGGGAGCGGCTTGAGGAGCTGCGCGTCCCGCTGTACCTGCACCCGGGAGCCCCGCCGCGGGACGAGTGGCAGGTGTTCCGCGGCCACCCCTACCTCAAGGGCCCCACGTTCGGCTGGGCGGCGGAGACGGCGGCGCACGCGCTCCGCCTCATCTACGCGGGCGTCTTCGACGACTTCCCCGGGGCGAAGCTCATCCTCGGCCACATGGGCGAGTTCCTCCCGTTCCAGAAGGCCCGGCTGGACGCCCGGTACGAGTTCATGACGCTGCGGCTCGGCCTGCGCCCGTCGGAGTACCTGGAGCGCAACGTCATGATCACGACGACCGGGGTGTGCTCGGGGGCCGCGCTTACCGGCGCCATAGCGGCCGTCGGCGCCGACAACATCATGTTCGGCGTGGACTACCCGTTCGAGCGCACCGACGTCGCGGTGCGGTTCCTGGACGAGGCCCCGATCTCGGAGACCGACCGCGCCAAGATCGCCCACGGCAACGCCGAGCGGATCCTCGGGCTCTGACGCCCGGCCGGGCTCTGGCGCCCGGCCCGCCCCCGGCATCCCTTTTCCCGGACTGGAAGGAGCACCCGCCCATGGCGGAAGCGGCAGAAGAATGGGCAGTCATCTCGGTGGACGACCACGTCATCGAGCCCGCCGGGACCTGGACGTCGCGCGTCCCGGCCAGGTACCGCGACCGCGCGCCGAAGGTGGTCGAGCGCGGGGACGAGGGCATCGCCTGGGACTTCGACGGCGACGTCCGGTTCTTCTCCGGGATGATGTGCTCGGTCGACCAGCTCTCGACGCGGGAGCGGCGGCGGATCGTCCCCCGGTTCGAGGACCTGTACGACGGGTGCTCCAACGTCGAGCGCCGCCTGGAGGACATGGACGCCGCGGGCGTCCTCGCCTCGATGTGCTTCCCCACCATGCCGGGCTTCGGCGGGACGTACCTCAACCTCAACCCCGACCGCGACCTCTCCTACGCGTGCATCCGCGCCTACAACGACTTCATCACCGAGGAGTGGTGCGCGGCGGCCCCGGGACGGCTGATCCCGGCGGTCCTCGTCCCGATGTGGGACCCGGCGCTCGCCGTCAGGGAACTGGAGCGCGTCGCCCCGCGCGGCGTGCGCAGCGTCGTCTTCTCGGAGCGGCCGCACCACCAGGGCTTCCCGTCCCTCTACGACAAGGACCGCTACTGGGACCCGGTGTTCGCCGCCGCCCAGGAGATGGACCTCCCCCTGTCGTGCCATATCGGGTCGTCGTCCCGCGTGGACTCCCCGCCGGACGGCGACTACCTCACCCACATGAGCGAGGTGTGGCTGAACGCGCCCTACTCCATGACGGAGTACATCTTCTCGGGGACGTTCGACCGCTTCCCGAACCTGCGCGTCGTCTACTCCGAGGCCAGCATCGGCTGGATCCCCTACCAGCTCCAGACGATGGACCGGTACTACGACGACCGTCCCGACTGGGTGGACACGACGCTGGAGCACCGTCCGAGCGACTACTTCGGGCGGAACGTCTTCGGCGCCTTCATCGACGACCACGTCGGCACCCGGTTCTTCGAGGAACTCGGCGTGGACAACGTGATGTGCGAGGTCGACTACCCGCACGGCGACTCGATCTGGCCGGACGTCCGGAAGGCCATCGACGCGCAGCTCGCGGGCCTGTCCGACGAGGACCAGTACAAGCTTCGGATCGCGAACGCCAAGCGCGTCTACGGCTTCGCGCCGTCCGCGCTCGGCGAGCGGTAGCGCTGGAGGACCGGACGGAATGGCCAGCACTCCGAAGGGCCGGCGGACGGAGGCGGCGTTCATCGAGGCGGCCCGCAAGGTGTTCGCCGAGAAGGGCTACTTCAACGCCAAGATCTCCGACATCGCGGAGGCCGCGGGACGCTCGGCCGGGTCGTTCTACAACTACTACGACAACAAGGAGGAACTGCTCGAAGCGCTGCTCGGGCAGTTCTCCTCCGAGGTGCAGGGCACGACCGCGCGCCTGCACCACAAGGGCGACCCGTACGAGAACATCGTGGAGGCCGTGCGCGCCTACTGGCACGGCTACCGGAAGTACCTGCCCGAGATGATCGGGGTCTTCCAGATGTCGATGACCGACCCCGAGTACGCGCGCAAATGGCGGCGCAACCGGGCGGCGGGCGTGCGGAGCGTCGTCGACGGGATCGTCCGGGCCCGCGCCGAGGGGTACGACGCGGGCCTCGACACCGAGGTGCTGGCGTCCGCGCTGGTGTCCACCCTGGAGTCGTTCTGCTGGGTGTGGATGGTCGGCGGCGGCGACGAGGACGTCCCCGCGCCGGACGACGAGACGGCGATCCGCACCCTCGCCGCCATCTGGTACCGGACGGTCTTCTTCAACGCGCCGCCGGACGGCGCCGCCCCCGCGGCACGGGTCCGGGGGGCGGCGCCGGCCGGGCTCAGCTAGCCGTCGCGGGGCCGCGCAGCTTCCTCCGCAGGATCTTCCCCGAGGCGTTGCGCGGCAGCGCGTCCACCACCCGGACGCGGCGCGGGCACTTGTAGTGCGCGAGCCGCTCCCGGCAGAAGGCGATCACCTCGTCCGCGTCCGGCGCGGCGCCGGGGCGCGGCACGACGACGGCGAGCACCGTCTCGCCCCACCGGTCGTCCGGCACGCCCACCACGGCCGACTCCAGCACCGCCGGATGCTCGGCGAGGACGTTCTCGACCTCGGCCGGGTAGATGTTCTCCCCGCCGCTGACGATCATGTCGGTGATGCGGTCGGTCAGGTACAGGTGGCCGGACCCGTGCAGGTAGCCCGCGTCGCCGCTGCGGAACCAGCCGTCGGCGTCCACCGCCTCGGCGGTCCGCTCGGGCATGCCCCAGTAGCCCGCCATGAGCCACGGCGTCCGCAGCGCCACCTCGCCGACCTCGCCCGGCGGCAGGACGCGCCCGTCCACCGGGTCGAGGACGCGGACCTCGGCGCCCGGCACCGGCCGTCCCGCCGAGCCGAGGTGCGGGCCCGCCTCGTCGTGCTCCTCGGCGCTGAGCGTGCAGACCGTCCCGCACGTCTCGGTCAGCCCGTAGACCTGGACGAAGTCGCAGCCGAGCGCCGCCCGCGCGGCGGTCAGCAGCGCCGGGGCGATCGG
>NZ_BCQP01000053.1 GCF_001552135.1 Actinomadura chibensis NBRC 106107
TTCCGGATCGGGACGGCGGGCCCCGCCGCGCGCCGCGTGCTGCCGCTGAACCTGGTCACCGTGATCGTCGACCTCGCCGGGCGGGGCCCGCTGGTCTTCGGGGCGCGCGGCGCGCCGCTGGTGCACGCGGGCGCGGCGTGGGAGCACGGCGTCACGGTCGGGCTGACGCCCGCCGGGGTCCGCGCCCTGTTCGGGACGCCGATGAGCGCCCTGACCGGCGCCGTCGTCCCGCTCGGCGACCTCCTCGGCCGCGGCCGCGCCGCCGAACTGGAGGACCGGTTGTCCGGAGCGCCCGGCTGGACGGCCCGGCTCTCCCTCCTCGACGGCCTGCTCGCCGGATGGCTGAACCCGGACGGCGCGGGCCCCGACGCCCCGGCGGCCCGAGCCTGGTGGCGGATCCACGAGGTGGCGGGACGGACGAAGGTGGGCCCGCTGGCGGCGGAACTCGGCATCGGCAGGCGCCGGCTGGAGACCGGTTTCCAGCGGGAGTTCGGCCTGAGCCCGAAGACGGTGGCGCGCGTCGCGCGGTTCCAGCGGGCGGCGTCCGTGCTCGGCGCGCCGTCCGGCGATCTCGGCGCGGCCGCCGCCTGCGGATTCGCCGACCAGCCGCACTTCACCCGCGAGGTCCGGACGATGGCGGGCGTCACCCCCACCGAACTGCGCGCGATTCTTCAATACACCGGACCGCTCGACGGCTAGCGTCCGGGGCATGGTGCTCAACGGCAGGCGGGCGCTCGTGACGGGCGGTTCGCGGGGGATCGGCGCGGCGATCGTCCGGCGGCTCGCGCGCGACGGCGCCCGCGTCGTCTTCAGCTACCGGGACGCGAAGGACGCCGCCGACGCGCTCGTCCGGGAGGTCCCGGGAACGGTCGCGGTCCGCGCCGACCAGTCCGACCCGGCGAGCCTCGACGCCCTTTTCGAGCACGTCGCGGACGGCCTGGACATCCTCGTCAACAACGCCGCGCTCGTCCCGAAGGCGCCGATCCCCGACATCACCTCGGAGTTCTTCGACCGGGTGATGCTGGTGAACGCGAAATTCCCGCTGCTCGCGATGCGCCGCGCGGAGCCCCTCATGCCGGACGGCGGCCGGATCGTCAACATCTCCACGCTCAACACCGTCCTGCCGATGGCGGGGCTGGCGCTGTATTCGGGGAGCAAGGCGGCGCTGGAGCAGTTCACGGCGGTCGCGGCACGCGAATTCGGCGCGCGCGACATCACCGTCAACACCATTTCCCCGGGCGCCACCGACACCGCCGCGCTGCGCGCCGGGAACCCGCCGGAGAGCCTGGAGCAGACCGCCGGGTTCACCGCGCTCGGCCGGATCGGCGAGCCAGCCGACATCGCGGACGTGGTCGCCTTCCTCGCCGGTCCCGACGCGCGCTGGATCACCGGCCAGAACATCCGCGCGACCGGCGGCCTGCTCCTTTGAAGACGGCCTGCTCCGCTAAAGGCGGGCGGGTTCCTCTTCGCGCGGCTTCTTCTCGCGGCGCTTGCGCAGCGAACCCGCCTGCGCCTTCTCGTCCGGATGGTGGTGGACGCGCACCAGGCTCGCCGCCGTGGTGATCATCAGGATCAGCAGGATCACGCCCAGCGAGAAGGGCGTCGGGATCTCGGGCACCGAATGGGAGACGTCCTCGTGCAGGAACTGCAGGATCAGCTTCACGCCGATGAACCCGAGAATCGTCGACAGCCCGATCGACAGATAGACGAGCCGTTCCAGCAGCCCCTCGATGAGGAAGTAGAGGGCGCGCAGGCCGAGGAGCGCGAACGCGTTGGCGGTGAAGACGAGGAACGGATCCTTCGTCACGCCGAACACCGCCGGGATCGAGTCGAGCGCGAACAGGACGTCCGTGCTGCCGATCGCGATGAAGACGAGCAGGAGCGGCGTCATGACGCGCCGCCCGTCCTCGTGGGCGAGCATCCGCCCGCCGTGGAAGTCGTCGCTCACCGGCAGGATCTTGCGGGCGCGGCGGAGCAGGAAGGTGTCCTCCACGTCGGGCTGCTCGTCGCGGTGCCGGACGAGCTGCACCGCCGTCCAGATCAGGATCAGCCCGAACAGCAGGAACGTGAACGAGAAGAGGTTGATCGCCGCCGCGCCGATCGCGATCAGCACCGCGCGCAGGGCCAGCGCCGCCGCGATGCCGAACAGCAGGGTCCGCTGCTGGAACTCGGCGGGCACGGCGAACCGCGCCATGATGATCACAAAGACGAACAGGTTGTCGACGGACAGGCTCTTCTCCACGATCCACCCGGAGAAGTACTCGGTGCCCGCCGTCCCGCCGCCGACCGCCCACACGGCCAGGCCGAAAAGGAGGGCGACCGCGATGTAGAACACCGACCAGAACGCCGCCTCCCGGATCCCGACCCGGTGCGGGCGGCGGACGGCGACCAGCAGGTCGAACACGAAAAGCGCGATTATCAGGCCGATCGTCGCGGCCCAGGCCCAGGCGGGTACGTCGACCATCCGGCTGCTCCACTCGGTTCGGGGCGTCGGCAGTCCTATTTCCGATCCGCGGCGCTTCTACCGCGCGCGGCACGGCGCACGCACTCAGGCGGATATGAGTATCCGCACAGATGTCGCGGCACCGCGCGGCCGGTCATCCTCGACCCATGCACAGTTCTCGCTGGCGGACGCCGGCGCTCGCCGCCAAGGCGTCCCTGGCCGCGCTCCTCGCGCTCGCCGTCGCCTTCCCCGAATGGGACAGGTTCGCTGACAAGGCCATGGGCGCCCGCGCGATCGCCTACCCGGCCGCCGTCATGGTCGTCACCCTCGGCTGGGCGCTGCGGGGGCGCGCCCGGCCGTTCCCCTGGGACATCGACCTCCTCGTCACCGCGCCGTTCGTCATCGACGTCGGCGGGAACGCCGCCGACCTCTACGACACGATCGGCTGGTTCGACGACGCCTGCCATTTCGGCAACTGGGCCCTGCTGTGCGCCGCCGCCGGAATCGCGCTGCGGCGATGGGGCGGCCTCTCGTCCTGGACGCTCGGCCTCTGCTGCGCCGGAATCGGCGCCATCGCCGCCATCCTCTGGGAATTCGTCGAGTACGAGCTGTTCATCCTCGACACCCCCGAATCGGTCACCGCCTACCGCGACACCATCGGGGACCTGATGCTCGGGCTCACCGGCGCGGTCGTCGCGGGCCTCGCCCTCGCCGTCCGCGCCCGTCCGGCGAAGGCCGCCCCATCAGTAGACGAGCGCCTGGACGTCGTCCATCGTGATCTCCTCCACGAAGGTCGGCGCCCCGGCGATGCGGACGCCGGGCAGGACGTCGTCCGGCCCGATCTCGCGGCGGGCGGCGCACTGCGTGCAGAGGGTGACGCGCCCGGCCGTGAGGATGACGGACAGCAGGTCGTCGAGGGGGGTGGCGTGCGGCAGTGAGAACGCGGCCGCGCGCCCCGGCAGCGAGAACCACGCGGACTCGCCGGTCAACCACAGCGACACCGGCACGCCGCTCGCCGCGGCCGCCGCCGCGACCGTGAACGCCTGGTTGCAGCGCTCGGGCGCGTCCGCGCCCGCCGTCACCTTGATCACCAGTGGTCTCGCCATGCCTCGCACTCTAGTCGCGCCGTCCCGCGTAGCATCCCGCTATGGAACGGCGGAGGGGACGGGCATGAGCGGGATGGCGAACGCGGTAATCCTCGTGCTCTTCCTGGGCGTAGCGGCGGTCGCCGCCATCCTCCTCGTGATCCGCCTAGGACGCCTCCGCTAGGACAGACGCCGCGAACTACGGCTACGGCGTCCGCCGCCGCTACGCTCGGTGCCCATGGATCCTGAGCTGCACCCGGACCTTGAGCCCCTGAAATTCCTGCTCGGTACGTGGGAGGGCGCCGGTGTCGGCGGCTATCCGACGATCGAGTCGTTCAACTTCGGTCAGGAACTGTCCTTCACCCACAACGGGAAGCCGTTCCTGATCTACTCCAGCCGGACGTGGCTGATCGAGCCGGACGGCACCCTCGGGCGTCCGCTCGCCACGGAGACGGGGTACTGGCGCGCCCGTCCGAACAACGAGGTCGAGGTGACGCTCGCCCACCCGACCGGGATCGTGGAGATCTACGTCGGGACGGTCGCGTTCAGCCGCGTCGAGCTGCAGACGGACGTGGTCGCGCGGACCCGGTCGGCCAAGGAGGTGACGTCCGGCCACCGCCTCTACGGGATGATCGGCGAGGACCTCGGCTGGGCGTACGACATGGCGGCGATGGGGCAGCAGCTCCAGTCGCACCTGTCCGCGCAGCTCAAGCGCGTCGGGTGAGACCGGCCGGGACGCCCTGGAAATGAGCGATCCCCGGACCTTCCCGCCATGGGGCGGGGCGATGGACAGGACGGGTCCATCGGTCCGGGGACCGGGTAACTGCCTGGTATTCGCCGGTCACCGTCGCGACCGGTTGCCGCCGCGAGCGGCGGCGCCGAGGCGGAACGGCGACTAGCGGACAGCCACCTCGCGAGTCCTACAATCAACCATTGCTTGGACCACCTCCTTTCGCGCGTGACTCGAACGTATGCGAGGGCCGCGCGGGGAGGCAAGTGAGTTTCCGGCGAGCGAACAAGAACCGGATGGGCACCCCGGGCCGGGATCTAGACTCGGAGCATGGTCGAGTCGTGGCAGGAGGAGCTGCGGGCGAAGGGGTACCGGGTCACCCCCCAGCGCCAGTTGGTCCTCGAAGCGGTCACCAACCTGGAGCACGCGACCCCCGAGGAGATCTGCACGGAGGTGCAGCGCACCGCCCGCGGCGTGAACATCTCCACCGTGTACCGGACGCTCGAACTCCTCGAAGAGCTCGGGCTGGTCAAGCACGCGCACCTCGGGCACGGACCGCCGAACTACCACCTTGCCGCCGAGGCCGAGCACATCCACCTGGTGTGCCGGGGCTGCGACACCGTCGAGGACGTCGATCCCCGCGCCGCGGCCGGGCTCGCGGACGTCCTCGCCCGCGACTACGGCTTCGAGACGGACGTGCACCACCTCACGGTCTACGGACGGTGCAAGGACTGCCGCGCGACATAACCTGGACGCATGGAGAGCCCGTTGCTGAAGTCGCCAGGGGCCGTCCCCGCGGACGAGCCCGACCAGGAGGTCGCCGCCCACTACGGGGAGCCGTCCCAGGAGCAGCGCGCCCTGGCCGACGGCGCCGCCTTCGTCGACCGGAGCAACCGGGGCGTCGTGCGGGTCTCCGGGCCCGACCGGCTGAGCTGGCTGCACAGCCTGCTGAGCCAGCACCTGGACGGCCTGAAGCCGTTCGAGCCGACCGAGGCGCTGCTCCTCGGCCCCAACGGGCACATCGAGAACCACCTCTTCCTGATCGACGACGGCGAGGCCGTGTGGGCGCAGGTCGAGCCCGGGTCGGCGGCGCCGCTGGTCGAGTTCCTCGACCGGATGCGGTTCATGCTCCGCGTCGAGGTCGCCGACGTCTCCGCCGAGCACATGGTGATCACCGGCCCCGAGACCCCGGCGGCCGGTGACCTCGCCTGGCCGGACGTCGCCGGGACGGTCACCCGGATCGTCCCGCGCGGGGAGTTCCCCGAGGGGCTCCGCCCGGCGGGCCTCTGGGCGTACGAGGCGCTGCGGATCGCCGGGCACCGGCCGCGCTTCGGGCTCGACACCGACCACCGGACCATCCCGCACGAGGCGGGGTTCGTGGAGACGGCCGTCCACCTGAACAAGGGCTGCTACCGGGGGCAGGAGACGGTCGCGCGGGTCCACAACCTGGGGCGCCCGCCGCGCCGCCTCGTGTTCCTGCACCTGGACGGCAGCGTCGACCGGCTGCCCGCGCACGGCGACCCCGTCGAGATCCCCGGCGGCCGGACGGTCGGGTTCGTCGGGACGGCGGCCCGCCACCACGAGCTGGGGCCGGTCGCGCTGGCGCTGGTCAAGCGGAACGTCCCGGTGGACGCCGAGCTGCTGGCGGGCGGCGTCGCGGCGGCGCAGGAGATCGTCGTCTCGCCGGACACCGGTGCGAACGCCAAGATCGAGCTGCGGCGGCGGCCCGCGCGGCACGGGTAGCACCCGAATCCCCTGGGCAATATCGTCGGGTATAGACGATTTTCAACCGGCCACCGCTCGGGGAGGTGGGGTTCCTACCGATGGTCGCGAACCTGGGGGAGGATGAGCCGTCGGCGTCCCGCAAGGGGGCCCGGCGGCTCCCGCGTAGGGAGTCCGCGCTCGTGTGGTGGGCCCTGTTCGCGGCGTTCGCGGGCGTCGCCCTGTGGCTGCATTCGTGGCGGATAGCGCTGCTCGGGCTGCTCACCTGGTGCCTTTACCAGTTCCTCCTCGTCCCCACGTTGTGCCGGGTGCTGAAAGTACAGGGGCATCCGTGTACGAAACGGGTTCGCGGACGGTTGTTCGCCTGCGGGCCCGCGCATCAGCAACTGAAGTCCGACGCGCTGTGGCGGCTGGTCTGGCTGCGCAACCCGTTCCAGAAAGGCGACGTGGAACACGAGCCTGGTGGGGTCGTCTATTCGTCGGACGTGCGCGGGCGCCTCACCCCGGTCGACAGGACCCTCATCGTCCTCGCCCTCCTCGGGACGATCGGGACGCTCGTCGGAATGGTCTACGGCTTCCGCTGACCGCCGTCCTCAGAACTCCAGGATCAGGGTGATCGGGCCGTCGTTGACGAGCTCGACCTTCATGTCCGCGCCGAACCGGCCCGTCTCCACCTTGGCTCCGAGGCCGCGCAGTTCGTGGACGACCGCGTCCACCAGCGGCTCGGCGACCGGGCCGGGCGCGGCGGCCGTCCAGGTCGGGCGGCGGCCCTTCCGCGTGTCCCCGTAGAGCGTGAACTGGCTCACGACGAGAAGGGGCGCGTTCAGGTCGGAGCACGACTTCTCGTCCTCCAGGATGCGGAGGCCCCACAGTTTCGCCGCGAGTTTCCGGGCCTTGGCGGGGTCGTCGTCGTGTGTGACGCCGACGAGGACCATCAGCCCCGGGCCCTCGATCGCGCCGACGACGCGCCCGTCCACGGACACGCTGGCCTGGCTCACCCTCTGGACTACAGCACGCATGACCATGCATTCTGCCGCCATGGGAGCAACGACGCTCATCACGGTGGCGCCCACGGGCGCGGAGTCCGCGAAGGCGGACGTCCCGGCCCTGCCCGTCACCCTTGAGGAACTCGTCCAGACGGCCAAGGAGTGCGAGGCGGCCGGCGCGGCCGTGATCCACGTGCACATCCGCGACGACGACGCGCGGCCGACGCTCGACCCGTCCCGGCTGCGGGACACGGTGACGGCGCTGCGGGAGAGCACGGGCCTGATCGTCCAGCTCTCCACAGGGGGCGCGGTCACCGACCCCTACGAGGACCGCCTCCGCGTCCTGGACGCGGGCCCCGACATGTGCTCGCTCACCTGCGGGACGGTCAACTTCGGCAGCGACGTCTTCATGAACCCCTGGCCGTTCATGGTGGAGCTCTACCAGCGGACGCAGGAACTGGAGGTCGTCCCAGAGTTCGAGCTGTTCGACCTAGGACACGTCGCCGCGCTGCACCGCCTCCTGGACAAGCACGGGCTTCCCTATGGCGGCCACGTCCACTGCGACCTGGTGATGGGCGTGCCCGGGGGCATGCCAGGCGACGCTCGGACATTGGTAGCCGCAGTGGAGGCACTCCCGTCCGGCTCAACGTGGTCGGCGACGGGCATTGGGCGGACGTCCTTGCCCGTCATGTTCGCGGCCCTCTCGGCGGGCGGACACCTCCGCGTGGGCATGGAGGACACGGTCACCTTGGCGAAGGGCAAGCCGGTGACGGCGAACGTCCAGCTGGTGGAGCGCGCCGCCCAGGCGGCCACGCTCGCCCAGCGCCCGCCGATGCCCTCAGCCGACGCCCGCGCACTTCTGGGCACGAAGTCCCGCTGACCCGCCCCGTTCTTCCCGGCCTCCCCCGGACGCCTTCGGCGCTGTTCGGGTAACTTTCGGTGATCTCCCGATATGGCCGCTATTACCATCGGCGGCTCGGGATTATACCGGTCCATCGGGATAGAGAATTCTCACCCCTCCGTCCATATTGATGCCCCGCGGCCACGTATCACCGCTGGTGGCGGGGGTTCTCGTGCGAGAGTTCCGCGGAGAGTTCGTCCTGATAAGGCCATCTGTTAGCCAATCGGACATGATCGGTATATATGGCGGAACTGCGCGCGCCGGTGTGCAACGAAGTCTGACCGCATGCGGTCAGTAGTGCCGTTTTCCTGGGGGAATGTGGCTGGACCGCCGAGTGGCCGATCATGGACACGGACGGCCTCTTGATCTTGCATCGAATGTGTTCGATAAATAAATCGAACACACGGCGTCCAGTCAGAAGTGGGAGAACGCATGAAATTAAGAGGTGCTCGCCGGGCCGCGGTCGTCACGGGTGCGGCGGTGCTCGCCACCGCCATGAGCGGGGCGGTCACCGCCTCCGCCCGGACCCCGGAAAGCGTCTGCAGCGCAGAAATCTACGCCGGCGCGATCTCTTACAAGCTCTGTAGCAACACCTACTACATCGGATCCACCGAGTACGGCACCGAGCCGTTCGCGGCCATCACGAACCATGGCATCGTGTCGGCCAATGTGACCGTCACGCACCAGCTCTGGAACTACTCGACGAATGCCTGGGAGACCGACTCCAGCGGCGGGAAGCTGGTCGGGGCCGGTTCCTCGACCCAGTACTACAGCCCGTCGCGCCTCTGGCCGTGCGGCACGGACGCGCCGGAGCGCGTCCAGGTCGACTCGGGCGCCTGGGCCGAACTGACCACCCTCGCGGAATGCTGATCTAACCGCACTCACCGGTCGGGTTCAGCCGCCTGAACCGCCTGAACCCGACCCGCGGCGGGCGCGCGCCACCGGTTCCGGCCGGGCGGTGGGCGCCCGCCGCACCCGTTCCGGCCCCGGCGATCCTGGCGCCGCGCTCCGTCCCGTCGACGGGACTTCCCCCACCGGGCCCGCCTAGGACGGCTCGCCGGACTCCGTCGTCTTGGCCTTGAGCTCCTCGAACTCTTCCTTGAAGATCGTCTGCTCGTACAGGACGCCGTCCGGCCACGGGTTCTTCGGCTCCCGGCCGGGCTGCGGGTTGTCGCGCCGGAACTCCTCGTACTGCGATTCCCGGCTCGGCGGGTAGCTGTGCGAGAACATGCCGGGACGGTAGGTGTAGAGCCCGCCCTGCTCCATCCCGCGCCGGTTGTACTGGTCGTTCCGGCGCTCGGGGTGGATCCGCCGCGACGACGCGAGGACGGTCATCGCCAGCCGTCCCACCAGCGCCAGGACGGCCACCACCGGAATGACCCACACCCAGTCGGGCGCGCCGCGGGGAGCGGTGTTGGCCAGGACCGGGTCTGCCAGGATCGTGGCGATCATTTGGGTCCACCTCCCGGTGGGATTTCGGCCTCGCTCGGGGTTATCTAGGGATGTGTCCGCTCATGGACGTGTTAACCCCGTCGGAGGCCCCGTCCGCCCGGGGCGGCGGGCCGCCGACCGTGCGGAGGCGTCCGGCGGCGAGGCCGGGCAGCGCCATGGTGACGCAGACCAGCAGCACGGCGCTCATCGGAACGGTCCAGCCGCCGGTGGCGTCGTGCAGCGCGCCGAGGCCGAGCGGGCCGAGCGCCGCGATCACGTAGCCGACGCCCTGCGCCATCCCGGAGAGCTGCGCGGCGGCCTGCGCGTCGTGCGCGCGGAGCCCGATGAACGACAGCGCGGTCGCGAACCCGAGGCCCTGCCCGAAGCCGAGGACGACCGTCCACACCCACACCGACCCGATCGGCGCCCAGGTGATCCCGGCGAACCCGACCAGGGACACCGCCGCGATGGCCGGGACGAGCGGACGCTGGTCGCGGGCCCGCCGCGCGAGCACCGGCACGGCCAGCGACCCCGCCGCCTGCACCGCCGAGACCAGCGCGAGGACGTATCCGGCGGAGGTCTCGTCCATCCCGCGGTCCTGGCAGATCGTCGGGAGCCAGCCGAGCGACACGTAGGCGAGCAGCGACTGCAGGCCCATGAACACCGTGACGTGCCAGGCCAGCGGCGACCGCCACACCCGCGCCGCCGCGCCGCGCGCGATCGGCGCGGGCGCCGCCGACCGCGCCGCGCGCGCGGCCCGGCGCGCCCGCGGCAGCCACAGCAGCCCGGCGAGCGTGGCCGGGACCGCGAGCAGCCCGAGCGGCAGCCGCCACGACGCGCCGAACGCGTCCTCGACCGGGACGGCCGCCCCGGACGCGGCGGACGCCCCGACCGTGATCGCGACCGTGTAGACGGCGGTCACGGTCGTGATGCGGTCCGGATGGTCGCGCTTGATGATCCCGGGGATCGCGATGTTGCCGATGCTGATCGCGATCCCGGCGGCCAGGGACCCGGCGAACAGCGGGAACGGGGCGTCCAGCAGCCGGAGCAGCAGGCCCGCGACGAGCAGGGCCATCGCGCCGACCAGCAGCGTCTCGCCGCGCGGCGCGCGACGCAGGAACGGCGCGACGAGCCCGTACGACCCGAAGAACACGACGGGCAGGGTGGTGAGCGCGCCCGCGGCCGTCCCGGACAGGCCGAAGGCGTCCCTGATCTCGGTCAGCACCGGCCCGACCGCCGCGACCGCCGGACGCAGGTTGACCGCCACCAGGACGATCATCAGCAGCGATCCGGCCGTGCCGGCCCGCCGCCCCGTCACCCGGGCGCTCCGCCGGTCAGCGACTCCAGGACGGCCAGCGTCGGTTCGACCACGGCGGCGGCGGCCGCCGCGGCGGCCGCCGGGTCGCGGGCGGCGACCGCGTCCAGCACGGCGCGGTGCGCGGCCGGGCCCGCCTCCGGGACGTCCCGGTCCAGCCTGACGTCGCGCATCGACTCGCGCAGGCGCCCGATGGAGAACCGCATCGCCTCGATCAGCACCGGGTTGCCGGACGCCTCCGCGACGCCGAGGTGGAAGGCCGCGTCGGCGGCGCCGAACTCGTCCGGCTCGACGGCCTCGTCGCGGGCGCGCAGCAGCCCCGCAAGCCGCGCGAGGTCGGCGTCCGTGCGGCGGCGGGCGGCGAGCCTCGCCGCCTGGACGTCGTAGCCGAGCTGCACCTCGAAGAAGTCCCGGGCGGACGCGCGGGCCATCCGGTTCAGCAGCGGGCGCGGGTCGGCGGCGCTGCGCACGTACGTCCCGTCACCGCGCCGCACCTCCAGCACCCCGACGTGCGTCAGCGCGCGGATCGCCTCCCGGACGCACGGACGGCTCACGCCGAGCCGCGCGGCCAGCTCCGTCTCCGCCGGGATGCGCGTGCCGACCGTCCAGGAACCGCCGCTGACCTGCGCCTGGAGCTGGTCCAGGACGGCGTCGACGGTCGATCCGCCGGGCACCCGGTTCAAAACCACCCGAACCCCCCAAAAGTAAGACGTCTGACATCTTACCGAGGTGGTTCCGGCGAGTCGGACCCGCGGTGACCGCCAGGAGGGGCCTCAGCGGTCACCGCGGGCTCGGACGACGCCCGCCGGGGCAGGGTGTGGGGCGTGCGAGTCGGCCCCGGCGGGCGTCGCGCTCCTCGCTCTCTTCGGTGGACGTGTCAATGCGGCTTCGGCGGGCCGAACCGGCGCTTCCCGGGTCTCCCGCGACCTCTCGTCCCGCGAGCTCTCGTCCCGTGTCCAGCGGCCGTCTCCTCGGCACGGGCCGCCTCCTCGGCGCGGGCCCGTTCGACGTCCGCGATCACCTCGCGGTACGTGACGGACGGGGCCGGGTCGCGGCGCGACCGCTGGGCCGGGCTGCCCGCGATGATCCCGCCCTGCACCGGCCCCCGGTTCGGCAGTCCCCCGGTCTCCCGGCGCGGGCGCGGCGGCTTGCGCGCCGCGAGCAGCGTCACGAGCACCCAGGCCAGCACCGCGAGGAAGATGACGGCCGGTCCGACGGCCATGAAGTAGGCGTCCCCGACGCGGGTCGAGTTGGCGAGGACGTCGCCGGCGGGCATGAGGCGCCACCTCCTCACCCGCGACCCCTACCCGCCGACAGATCTTTAACCGTCCGACAACGGACAAAAGCCGCGCCGCGCGGTCACATGCCGCGCGACTGGGAGATGGAGCCCGAGGTGGCGAGGGTGAACACGCGCATCGACTCGGCGAACTTCGACAGGTCCCATTCGGCGGGGCCCTCGTACCAGTAGAGGTTGTCGGCGCCCTCGGCCCGCTCGCCCGCGTCCTTGACCGTCTCCGCCCACTTCGGGACGGCGTCGAACACCACCGCGTACGGCAGGAAGCGCGAGAACAGCGCGATCCGCTGCCGCGACGCCACGGCGTCCCCCTCCGGGATGGCGCCGCGCTCCAGGAACGCGCGGAAACCGATCGTGTGCGCGAGGACGGTCGCGCCGCGCGCCGTCTTCGCGGGCATGTACTGGCCGCCGTACGCGAGCGCCGCGCCCGCGATGATCAGCGCGAGCCCGGCGAGCGCCCACTCGGTGGTGAGCGCCAGCGCGACCGTCGCGCCGACGCCGAGGACGGTGATCAGGATGCCGGTGACCGTCCAGCGGGACCGGACGGTGTCGGGCCGCCGCGCGAACCAGCCCTGCTTCACGACGTCCTCGTACATCGCGGACCTGACCTGCGCGAGCTTCGTCGCGAACGTCCCGCCGAGCTCGGACAGCTTCACCGCGTCGCGCGGGGTCCCGTCCGGGGCGGTGAGCAGCGCGTCCAGCAGGATCCGCTCGTAGGGGAGCAGGTCGACCTGCGGACGGTCGAGGCGCCGCAGCGTCCAGTCGGTGCGGCCGGTCCGGGCCCGGTCCTCCTCCTCGATCAGCAGGTAGCCGCGGACGGCGAGGTCCACGATCGTCGCCGTCACGTCGATCACGTCGGCCTGCTCGTCGATCAGCGTGCCGATCTGGCCGGGGCGCACCCCGTCCGGCGGCTCGAACTCGTCGCCCGCGACCGGCGCCTGGTCGCCCTCGGCGGCCTTCTTCACGACGACCCGGGCGTCGCGCCCGCGCAGCAGGTAGAGGGCCGCGACGCCGCCGCCGAGCAGGACGAGCAGCCCGGCGAGCGCCGCGCTCGTCACCGCGTTGACCGAGAACGCCGTCGCCAGCGTGTGGCGGCGCTCGTAGAGGGCGCGGCCGCCGGTCGTCCCGGCCGGGAGGCCCGCGACGACCGTCAGGTACTCGCCCGGCAGCATCCCCTGCTGCGCGTACACGCCCTGCGTGTGCGTGTGGTTCGTGTAGTACTGCGTGCAGCCGATCGTGCTGCCGATCGGGCCGGTGAAGCAGTTGACGCTGCGGATCGCGGCGCCCGCGTCGACCGTCGCGCGCGCCTCGTCCAGCGGGACCTTCCAGCCGCCGATCACCGGCCAGCGCAGCTCCTCCGCCGCGCCCATCGGCGTGATCGCGCCGCGCAGGTCGTACTCCAGGACGACCGTCCTGTCGCCGGTCAGGTTCCCGCCGCCGGACACCTTGAGCGTCGTCCGGGTGCCCTTCTCGGACGTCGCGACCTTCGTCGGGCCGCCGTCCGGGCTGCTCGCCCGCACGTTCTCGATCTTGTAGACGCGGTCCTCGGAGAGGCTCTCGTGGGTGCGGGTCGGGTACGACCGGGTGAACCCGGAACGCCCCGCGAACCGGTAGACGATCGTCTCCTTCACCCGGGTCACGCCGCGCTGGCCCGCGGTGAGGGCTGCCTCGTCCTTCACCACCCGCTCCGCCGCGCCCGCCGCCGACGCCGCGCCGCGCCCCGGCTCCGCGGCGGACGCGGGCGCGCCGACCAGCCCGGACAGCAGGAACACGCCCGACACGGTGGCCGCCACGGTGGCCGCGGATGTCGCAAAGACCGGCCGCGACCGGAACATCGCCGCAAGAGCAGACATGGCCGCAAATGGTATCGGCAAAGCATGCGATGATGCCGTCCTATGGCAGGTCAGTACCCCCCGCCGCCGCCTCCGCCGCGGCCTCCGGCTTCGCCGTACGGGCATCCGGGCTACGGTCCTCCTGCTTACGGGCCGCCGCCCGGGCCGCCGCGTCCGCCCGGCGGGTACGGGCCGCCGCCCGGCCGGCCCTACCGGTACGTGCCGCTGCGCCCGCCGCCGCGGCGCAGCGCGGGCGGGACGATCGCGGGCGTCTTCGGCGGCCTGACCTCGCTGGTCGTCATCGCCATCGTCGCGTTCGCGGTGATCGGCGGGCAGGACGGCGTCGCCGGGACGCGGGCGCCCGCCTCGTCCGGCGGCGGGGCGTCCGTCCGCGAGAAGGCGACCGACAGCAAGCTGTACCGGACGGGCGCGCTGACGCCCGTCGACTGCCGGCTCCCGCGGATCCTGCCGAGCGCCGAGTCCATGCGCCAGTTCATGAACGTGCTGAGCGACTGCCTCGACGCCACCTGGGCGCGGCAGTTCGCGAAGGCGGGCATGGCGTTCGACAAGCCCGACCGCGTGTTCTGGCTGGAGCCGGGGCGCAGCCCGTGCGGGACGTACCCGGCGCCCGGCGCGTCCGCGTTCTACTGCCCGGCCAACAACACGATGTACGTGGGGCTGCGGCACGTGGTGGAGACGTCCGGCGGCGAGCCGCTCACGCACTACGCGGTGTTCGCGCGGGTCATCGCGCACGAGTACGGGCACCACGTCCAGGATCGGGCGGGCATCCTCCTCTACGGCGACCAGCAGATGGAGTCGGGGGACAAGGCGTCGGGCAACGAGGCGAGCCGCCGCATCGAGCTGCAGGCGCAGTGCTTCGCGGGCGCCTTCCTCGGCTCGGAGCGGACGACGCTGCCGATGACGCGCGAGCAGTACGCCGCGCTGCTCGTCGACCTGCGCGGGCGCGGCGAGGACCGGCTCCCCCCGGACGAGCGCGACCACGGCACCGGACGCCACTACGAGGGCTGGGTCATCGCCGGTTTCACCAACGGCAGGCTCACCGTCTGCAACACCTGGACGGCCCCGGCGTCCAAGGTGAGCTGACGCCCACCCGTCCGTAGGCAAACGTGAGCGGTTTCACGGGCAAAGTGCTAGCAAGGCCGCTTGCAATAGCAAGCACCATGACGCAGGGTGGAGACATGGCAGGTTCGAAGGTCGGCTCGATCGGCGAGTACATCCGGGAGCAGCGGACGCGCGCGAAGATCTCGCTGCGCCAGCTCGCGGACGTCTCCGGGATCTCCAACCCGTATCTGAGCCAGATCGAGCGCGGCCTGCGCAAGCCGAGCGCCGAGATACTCCAGCAGATCGCGAAGGGGTTGCGGATCTCCGCCGAGGCGCTCTACGTGCAGGCCGGGATCCTGGAGGCGCGCGAGGCCGACACCGACGTGCAGGCCGCCGTCCGCGCGGACCTTCTGCTCACCGAACGGCAGAAGCAGGTCCTGATCGACATCTACGGCTCGTTCCTCAAGGAGAACGAGGCCGCCGGGGTGTTCCCGGCGGAGGCCGCCGCCGAGGAGCCGGTCGCGGACGAACCCGCCATGCCACAGCGAACCGAACCAGCACAGCACGGAAGGGATGAGGTCGGATGACGCTGGCCAGCAACCTGCGAGAGAACAAGGCCGTCTACGCCGTGGCCGGCGCCGGCGACTTCGCGGTGGAGAAGCTCCGCGAGATGCCGGAGCAGATGACCCGGTACCAGGACCGCGCCCGCGAGCTCTCCGAGCGCTACCAGGGCGAGGTCCGCGAGACCGTGGACCGCTACCGCGGCCAGGTCCGCCAGGCCGCCCGCCGCTACCGCGGCGAGGTCTCCCGGTACCAGGGGCGCGTCGACGCCAGGGACCTGCCCGGCGCCGCCGTCGCGTACGCGACGGAGTTCGGCACCCGGGCCGTCGGGTTCTTCGACGAGCTCGCCGAGCGCGGCAAGCGCGTCGTGCACCGCGAGGCGGTCGACGTCGCCGAGATCACCGACGCGCCGGCGCGCCCGGCGGCCAAGCCGACGCCGAAGCCGGCCGCCGCGAAGCCGGCGCCGAAGGCCCGCGCCGCGCAGCCGCGCAAGAGCGCCCAGACGCGGTCCACCGCGAAGAAGAACGGCGCCTGAGCACGCCCGTCGGGGCCCGGCCGGAACATCCGGCCGGGCTCCTTCGTCTTCCCCGGGCAGGACGGTCGCGGTCGTCCGGTGGACGGCGCGCATAGGGTTGGGGTATCCGAGGCCCCGTGTGCGCGACGCATGAGTCGCCGTCCGAGACGAGCAGGAGCGCTGATCGCCGATGTCGGACTTCAACGTGCTGGACTACTTCTTCTGGCTATTGCTGATCATCGCGTTCGCGATGGAGGCGTGGGCGCTGATCGACTCGCTGACCGTGCCGGAGGGGGCGTTCTCCGCCGCGAGCAAGCAGACCAAGAAGCTGTGGACGATCATCCTGATCGTCGCGACGGTGGTCGGCGCCGCCTACGCGATCGCGCCGGTCGCGCTCGGCGCCAGCCCGATCGCGCTGCTGCTCGGCATCCTCCCGGTCGCCGCGTTCATCGCCGGGGCCGTCTACCTGGCGGACGTCCGCCCGGCGGTCGCCCCCTACAAGAAGAAGGGGCGCGGCGGCTCGTCCCGCTCGGGCCCCTACGGCCCCTGGTAACCGGTGTCGGGTCCCCTCACTAATGTGAGGGGATGGAGAGCATGGGACGCACGGCCCGCCTGGAACTGGACGACCAGGGGCTGCGGGAATGGGAGGCGGTCGTCCTCGACGCCGGGCCGGACGGGATCGTCCTCGACCGGTCGGCGTTCTACCCGGGCGGCGGCGGGCAGCCGCCGGACCACGGGGTGCTGCTGTGGCAGGGCGTCCAGACGCGGATCGCGGGGGTCCGCAAGGGCGACGACCTGGTCCTGATCCCGGTGGAGGGCGACCCGGTCCCGCCGGTCGGCGCCGCCGTGCGGTGCGCGGTGGAGGACGACCGCCGCACCGCGCTGATGCGCACCCACTCGGGCCTGCACCTGCTGTGCGGGGTGGTCTTCCGCGACTACGGCTGCCTCGTGACCGGCGGGAACATGGAGCCGCTGAGCGCGCGGATGGACTTCGACCTCCGCGAGGTCCCGCCGGGGTTCAAGGAGACCGTGGAGGACGCCTGCAACGCCGAGGTCGAGGCCGACCGGCGCATCGACGTCCGGACCTTGCCGCGGGCCGAGGCGTTCGAGATCCCCGACATCATCCGGACGGCGACGAACCTCGTCCCGCCCGAGGTCCGGGACGTCCGGATCGTCGACATCGTGGGCCTCGACACGCAGGCCGACGGCGGCACGCACGTCGCGTCCACGAAGCAGATCGGCCGCATCAGGGTCGCGAAGGTCGAGAACAAGGGCCGCGGCTTCCGCCGCCTCCGCATAAAGATCGAGGACTGACCCCGCGGGACCGGCGCGGCGCGGGCCGGGCACCGGCGGCGGGCGCCTCCGCCGGCCGGTGCCCGGGGCCTACGGGGACGGGCGCGACAGGGCGTCCACCGAGGTCAGGCCGTGCTCGACGATGTCCACGGCGCGGTCGAGGGCGGCGCGCATGGCGTCCGGGTCGTAGCCCGCGCGGCGGCAGTGCGCGATGACGGCCTGCATGCCGCCGACCGCGATGCCGGCCGCGGCGACGGCGTCGATCTCCGCGATGCCCGGACACAACTCGCGCAACAGCGCCTCGATCGCCTCCTGGGTGTGCGTCATCCGCTGCAGCGCGCGGGCCTGGAGGCCGGGGCGCTCCAGGATCAGCGCGATCTGGACGGCCCCGTACTCGCCGTGCTCGGTGACGATCGCCTCCAGGACGTCCACGACGCTGCGCCGGATCGTGTCCATCGGCGACTCGCCGGGGGTGCGGCGCAGCCGCTCGGACACCTCGGCGAGCCGGTCGTCGACCTCGGCGAAGACCACGTCCTCCTTGGACGGGAAGTAGCCGAAGAACGTCCGCGGGGACACCTCGGCCGCCGCGGCGATGTCGGCGATCGTCGTCTCCTCGTAGCCGCGCTCGGCGAACAGGCGCAGCGCGGAGGTCGCGATGGCCCGCCGGGTGCGCTGCTTCTTGCGCTCCCGCAGGCCGGCCCGGGTTCCGCCGCCGTCCATGTGACGGACGTTACCACGACTGCAAAGTTGCAGCTATTGCAAAACTGCACGCTGTCCGGTTTTCTGCGGACATGGCGCGTTTCCTGGACGCCCTCGGACGTCTCTGCGTGCGGCGCCGGCGCGCGGTCTTCGAGCTGTGGTTCGCCGCGATGCTCGGCGCGGCCGTCCTCGGGCTGCTGCACGGCGGCATGTTCGTCCAGCAGAGCACGCTGCCCGGCACCGAGACGCAGCGCGCCATCGACGCCCTGTCCCGCGACTTCCCGGCGATGACCGGCCCGACCGCGACCGTCGTGTTCCACGAGACGCGCGCGGCGAGCCCGGCGGACTGGCGGGTCGCGCTCACCGTCGGCCGGTCGATCGAGAACCTCACGAAACTCGACCGGGTCGCCTTCTGCGAAAATCCCTACGCCCAGGGAATGGGCGGGTTGAAGGACGACGACGCGGTCGTCGTCCGGCTCAATTTCGCCGGGACGATGAGCGATGTCGGCGCCGCCGACCTCGACGCGCTGAACCGCGCCGTGGAGCCCGCGCGAATGGCCGGGCTGGAGGTGAAGTTCGGCGGCATCGTCGCGATGATCCTGAACCAGCCGAAGGGCGGGCCGCAGGAGGGGGCGGGCATCCTGCTGGCCCTCGTTGTGCTGCTGCTGGCGTTCGGCTCGTTCCTCGCGGCGGGCGTCCCGATTCTCGTGTCCCTGTGCGGGCTGGTCGTCGCGTATTCGCTGGTGCATTTCTCGGCATCGCTGTTCCAGATCGCGCCGACCGCGCCGATGGTGGCGGCGATGCTCGGCATCGGCGCGGGAATCGACTACGCGCTGTTCATCGTCACCCGTTACCGACAGCAGCTCGCGGAGGGCGACGACGTCGAGACCGCGGTCGGACGCGCCATGGCCCATTCCGGGCACGCCGTACTCTTCGCCGGGGGAACGGTGGTCTTCGCGATCTGCGGCCTTTTCCTGTCGGGCATCGCGTTCATCGGACGGATCGGCTTCGCCGCCGCGCTCGCCGTCGCCGTCATGGTCGTCGCGGCGCTGACCCTGCTGCCCGCGATCCTCGGCGCGCTGGGCGGCCGCATCGACCGCTACCGCCTGCCGCGCGTCCGCCCCGACCGGAGTTCGCGCAGATGGGAGGCGTGGGGACGGCACGTGGACCGGCACGCCTGGCCCTACGCGATCGGCGCGACCCTGGTCCTCCTGACCCTGTCCGTCCCGACGCTGGACCTGAAGTTCGGCGTGATGGCGGACAGCATGTCCTCACGCCGAATGGAGGCCCGGCAGGCGTACGACATCGTCGCGGAGGAATTCGGCCCCGGGCACTACAGCCCGTTCGTGGTGGTCGCGACGGTCCCCGGGCGGCAAAAGGCCGCGGAACCCGGGAACCCGGTGCCGACCGTCAAAGGCCCCCAAGGACTCAGCGGCCTGACGGGCCCCGCCGCCACGGCCCCGCCACCGCCCGCCCCGCGGCAGCCGAAAGGCGCCCCGGACCTCACCAAGAAGCCCGACAAACGCGCGATCCTCATCGGCCAGGAATTGCGGCAGCGGCTTTCCGAGGCGCCCGGTGTCGTCTTCGCGGGCGAACCCGTCGTGATCGGGACGACCGCGATGGTCCAGGTCGTCCCCCGGGACGCGCCGCACGCCGATTCGACCACCGCCCTCGTCCGCCGCCTCCGCGAGGTGGAGATCCCCGCCGTCCGGGACGCGCACCCCGGCGCGCGGATCTCCCTGGGCGGCGAGAACCCCGCCATCATCGACATCGCGACGACCGTGGGGAACCGCATGCGGAACGTCGTCATCGCGGTCGTGGGCGTCGCGCTGCTGCTCCTCGTCATCGCGTTCCGGTCGATCGTCGTCCCGGTGAAGGCGGCGCTGATGAACCTGCTGTCGATCGGCGCGTCGTTCGGCGTCGTCACGGCGGTCTTCCAGTGGGGCTGGGGCGTCGGCCTGCTCGGACTCGACCAGCCCATTCCCATCATGTCGTTCGTGCCGCTGTTCATGTTCGCGCTGATATTCGGCCTGTCCATGGACTACGAGGTGTTCCTCCTGTCGCGCATCAAGGAGGAATACGAGCGCACGGGCGACCCGCACGAGTCGGTCGTGACCGGCATCGGCGCCACGGCCCGCCTCATCTCGTCGGCCGCGCTCATCATGATCTTCGTGTTCGCGGGTTTCGTCCCGCAGCCGGACGCGACCGTCAAGATGATGGCCCTCGGCCTGGCGGTGGCGGTGGCCATGGACGCCACGATCGTCCGCCTGGTCCTCGTCCCGGCCCTGATGAGCCTCCTGGGCCACGCGAACTGGTGGTGGCCGGGGCGCTCCCGTCCCAGACCGGTCCCTCCGGACCCGGCGCCCGAACAACTCGAACTGAAGGTGCCGAGCTAGCGGCGGGCTACTTCTTCTTGCGGCCCTTCTTCGGCTCCGGGGGCTTGGGGAGGGGCGGGGCGGAGGCGGCGCCCTGGTTCTTGACGGCTTCGATGGCGGCCTTGGCGGCGGCCGGGTCGAGGTACTCGCCGCCGCGCTTCAACGGCGCGAAGTCGTCGTCGAGTTCGTAGACGAGCGGGATCCCGGTGGGGATGTTGAGGCCGACGATCTGCTCGTCGGAGACGTCGTCCAGGTGCTTGACGAGGCCGCGCAGGGAGTTGCCGTGCGCGGCGACGAGGACGGTCCTCCCGGCGGCGAGGTCGGGGACGATCGCGTCGTACCAGTAGGGCAGCATCCGGTCGACGACGTCGGCGAGGCATTCCGAGCGGGGGATCAGCTCGGACGGCAGTTCCGCGTAGCGGAGGTCGTTCACCTGGGAAAGGGGGTCGTCGTCCTTGATGGGCGGCGGCGGGGTGTCGTAGGAACGGCGCCAGATCATGAACTGCTCTTCGCCGAACTCCTCGCGCGTCTGCGCCTTGTTCTTCCCCTGGAGGGCGCCGTAATGGCGTTCGTTGAGCCGCCAGGACCGCTTGACCGGGATCCAGAGCAGGTCGGCGACGTCCAAGGCGATGTTGGCGGTGCGGATGGCCCGCTTCAGCAGGGAGGTGTGCACCACGTCCGGGGTGATGTCGGCGTCGAGCAGCAGGTCGCCGCCCCGGGTCGCCTCGCTCTCACCCTTCGCCGACAGGTCGACGTCCACCCAGCCGGTGAACAGTCCCTCCGCGTTCCAGACGCTTTCGCCGTGCCGCAGCAATACCAGGGTCGCCATGGGCGAAAGCCTATCGGCACGGCGGAACTCAGTCGCGGTTGGCCGGGTCCGCGAACGAGGCGAAGGCGCGCAGGTTGGCGAGGCTCTCGCCGCGTTTGACGCGCCAGTCCCATTCGCGCTGGATGGACGTCTTGAACCCGCGTTCCAGCGCCTTGTCGAAGTTCTCGTCGGAGTAGGTGAGGACGCAGCCGAGCAGCCGGTCGATCTCGTCCGGGGAGACGGACGCGAGCGGCACCCGTCCGACGAGATGGACGTCGCCGACGTCGTCCAGCGCGAACGCCACCCCGTACATCCGGCCGTTCTTCTCCAGCAGGAAACGGTAGAACTCGGCGTGGTTCTCGTCGGGACGGCGGCAGAAGAACGCCTCCACGTGCAGGCTGTGCTCGCCGACGATCAGCCACGTCATGGTGGCGAGCTTGTGCTGCCCGGGGAGCTTGACGAAGAACGCGTTCTCGCGCGGCTCGTCGAACTCCAGCTCGGCCGCCCGCAGGCTCTCCCTGATCGTCTCGACGACGCTCAAGCGGTCACCTCCACCTGCCCGGTCGGCATCGGTCCCATCTCCACAGCACCGGTATACACGTCGAGCAGGTCGTCGACGGTGGCGTCCCACCCGAAGCCGTGCGCGTGGCGGACGGCGCCGCGCGCGAGGCGGGCGTGCAGGCCGGGCTCGGCGTCGAGGCGGCGCAGGACGGCCGCGTAGTCCGCCGGGTCGTGCCCGGAGATCAGGACGCCGGACTCGCCGTCGGCGACCGCCGTGCAGAGGCCGCCGACGCGGGACGCGACGACCGGCGTCCCGCACGCCTGCGACTCGACGGCGACGAGCCCGAACGACTCGCTGTAGGACGGGACGACGGTGACGTCCGCGGCCCGGTACCAGTCGGCCAGCTCGGCCTGCGGCGCCGGCGGCTCGAACCGCGTCACGTCGGAGATGCCGAGCCCGGCGGCGAGGTTCTGGAGCCCCTCGGGGCGCTGCCGCCCGGAGCCGCTCGGCCCGCCGACGACCGCGACGACGAGGCGGCGGCGCAGCGCCGGGTCGTCGGCGAGCATCCGGGCGACGGCGCGGAGCAGGACGTCCGGCGCCTTCAGCGGCTGGATGCGGCCGACGAACAGCAGCACGTAGGCGTCCGGGGGGAGGCCGAGGCGGCGGCGGGCGGGGCCCGGCCCGCGCGGGACGAGCGACGGCTCGGGACGGAACACCGACAGGTCGACGCCGGGGCTGACGGTCGCGACCCGCGCCGGGTCGGCGCCGTAGAGGTCGACGAGCTCGCGCGCCTCCTTGGCGGTGTTGGCGACGAGCTGGTCCGACGACGCGACGACCTGCTCCTCGCCGAGGACGCGCTCGTCCGGTTCCGGCCGGTCGCCGTCCGCCAGCGCCAGGTTCTTGACCTTCGCCATCGTGTGCATGGAGTGGACGAGCGGGACGCCCCAGCGCCGCTTCGCCGCCCATCCGGCCTGACCGGACAGCCAGTAGTGCGTGTGGAGGAGGTCGTAGTGCCCGGGCTCGTGCATCGCCTCGACGCGCAGGATCCCGGACGTGAAGCCGCAGAGCTGGCGGGGCAGCTCGGTCTTGTCCAGCTCCTCGAACGGCCCGGCGACGACGTTGCGGACCAGCACGCCCGGCGCCAGCTCGACGACGGGCGGCAGGGCGCGGCAGGTGGCGCGGGTGAAGACGTCCACCTCGACACCGCGCTCGGCCAGCCGTTTCGCCACCTCGACGACGTACACGTTCAGGCCGCCCGCGTCGCCGGTGCCCGGCTGGTCGAGAGGGGAAGTATGAACACTGACGGTCGCAACCCGGTTGATACGACGCGACACCGGACATCACCTCCGTTGGTGCAACCTATCGACCGTGTCGCCTGTTCCCCCGCCGCGGGGCCCGTCCGACCGCGGGACGCGCGTGCGTTCGATCACGGGACGCGCGTGCGAGCCGCGGGCGCGGGCCTGGGAGGCTGGGCGCATGCGTAAGACGGCGGTAGTGACCGGAGCAAGCAGCGGGATCGGGGCGGCCACGGCGCGTCGCCTCGCGGCGGAGGGGTTCCATGTCGTCCTCGCGGCGCGGCGCCGCGACCGGCTGGACGCCCTCGCCAAGGAGATCGCCGAGGACGTCCCGGGGGCGGGACGGGCCGCGGCCGTGACCCTGGACGTGACGTCGCAGGAGTCCGTGGACGCCCTCGCGGCGGCGGTCGGCGGCTGCCACGTCCTCGTCAACAACGCGGGCGGGGCGCTCGGCCTGGACCCGGTCGCCACCGCCGACCTGGACGAATGGCGCGCCATGTACGAGACGAACGTCCTCGGGCTGGTGCGCGTCACGAAGGCGCTGCTGCCGGAGCTGATCGCGAGCGGCGCGGGCCACATCGTCAACATCACCTCGCTGGCGGCGCACGTCGCCTACGAGGGCGGGGGCGGGTACAACGCGGCCAAGTACGCGGCCTACGCGGCGAACGAGGTGCTGCGCCTCGAACTGGTCGCCGAGCCGGTGCGGGTCACCGAGATCGCGCCGGGCCTCGTGAAGACCGAGGAGTTCTCGCTGGTCAGGTTCCACGGGGACGCGGAGCGGGCGGCGAAGCCCTACGAGGGCGTGCCCGAGCCGCTCGTCGCGGACGACGTCGCCGACTGCGTGGCGTGGGCCGTGACGCGTCCGCCGCACGTGAACATCGACCGGATCGACGTCCAGCCGCGCGTGCAGGCCGCGCCGCACCGGCTTCACCGGGAGGCGTAGGGCGCGACCGCCGTCCAGGGGAAGGTCACCTCACCGAGCCGCCACCTGTTCCTTCCCCCGTAGGGCGGACGGGTGACGACGGGATGCGTCCGCGCGAGCAGCGCGACCGCCTCCACCCAGCGGGCGCGCGGTCCGAACGCCGAGTGCGGCGCGGCCGTCGCCCAGCAGCGGTCGAACGCCGCGAGCAGGTCGTGGACGGGCTCGCCCGGCACGTTCCGGTGGATCAGCGTCTTCGGCAGCCGCTCCGCGAGCGCCGACGGACGCTCCAGCGTCGGCAGGTGCGCGGCGAACGTGATCGTCCGGGGGCCGTCCGGGGTGAGGGTCGCCCAGACCGCGCGGCGGCCGATCTCGTCGCACGTCCCCTCGACGAGGACGCCGGACGGGTCGAGCCGCGCGGCCAGCTCGTCCCAGGCACGCCAGGCCGCGTCCTCGCCGTACTGGCGCAGCACGTTGAACGCCCTGACCAGCACGGGCGGGCGCGGGACCGGCAGCTCGAACCCGCCGCGCCGGAACGACAGGCCGTCCAGGCGGCGGGCGGCGAGCACGGCGACCCCGGCCGCGACGCGCTCGGCGTCGATCTCGACGCCGACGACCTCCAGCCGCGGCGACACGGCGCGCAGCCGGGTGAACAGCTCGACGGTCGTCACCGGGGACGCGCCGTACCCGAGGTCGACGGCCAGCGGGCGCGCGCCCGCGCGCAGCGGTCCGGTCTGGGTGGCGGCGATCCAGCGGTCTACGCGGCGCAGCCGGTTGGGGGCGGTGGTGCCGCGCGTCACCTCCCCGCGCGGCTTCGGGATGGGGGGCACCGGGTCATTGTTCCGTGTCGTCCCTGATGCTCCGTCCGTCGCCATAGGGGGCGGATGTACGGCGGGACGCCGGGCGGGCGATCATAGTCGGATGCCCGACCTGTCCCGCCTGCTCGGCGACCTGGCCGCCGAAGGCGACTCCCTCGACGCGCTGGTCGCGCCGCTGCCCGCCGCGCGCTGGGCGGACCCGACGCCCGCCGAGGGCTGGACGATCGCGCACCAGATCGCCCACCTCGCCTGGACGGACGGCCAGGCGACCGTCGCCGCCACCGACGCCCCCGCCTTCGCGAGACTCCTGGAAGCGGCCCTCGCGGACCCCGGCGACTACGTCGAGGCGGGCGCGCGGGAGGGCGCCGCCGACGACCCGGCCCGGCTCCTCGCGCGCTGGCGCGACGGGCGCCGCCGCGTCGTCGAGGCGCTCGCCGCCGTCCCGGCGGGGGAGCGGCTCCCGTGGTTCGGGCCGCCGATGGGCGCCGCGTCCATGGCGACCGCGCGGCTGATGGAGACGTGGGCGCACGGCGAGGACGTCGCGGAGGCGCTCGGCGTCCGCCGCGCGCCGACCGGACGGCTCCGGCACGTCGCGCACATCGGCGTCCGGACCCGCGACTTCTCCTTCCGCAACCGCGGGCTGGAACCGCCGGACGAGGAGTTCCGCGTCGTCCTCGACGGCCCGGACGGCGACACCTGGACGTGGGGCCCGCCCGGCGCGCGCCAGTCGGTCACCGGCCCGGCGCTCGACTTCTGCCGCGCCGTCACGCAGCGCCGCCACCGCGCCGACCTGGCCCTCGTCGCCACCGGCCCGGACGCCGACCGCTGGCTGGACGTCGCCCAGGCGTTCGCCGGTCCGCCCGGCCCCGGCCGCCCGCCGAGCCGGGAAGGCCGCCCGCCGAGCCGGGAAGGCCGCCCGCCGGGCTGAGAAGGCCGTCCGCCGGGCTGAGGGGACGTTCAAGCCGCGCTCTCGTGGACATCCCTCGCCTATGACGATCCTCATCGCCTACGACGGGTCGGACGACGCGCGGGCCGCGCTCGACTACGCGGCGCGGCACCTGCGTCCCGAGCCCACCGTCGTGATCAGTGTGTGGGAGCCGCTGCTGCTCCAGTTCGCCTGGGCGCCGCTCGTCGCGGAAACGCCGGCCGGTCCCGAGCCCGAGCCGAACGACCGGTTCGAGGAGGAGAAACAGGCGGAACACCTCGCGCGCGAGGGTGCCGACATCCTCAGGGAGGCCGGGCTCACCGACGTGCAGACGCTCGCCGAGCGCGGCGGCGGCCCGGTCTGGAGCGCCATCGTCGACGTCGCGGACGAGCTGGACGCGTCCCTCGTCGTCACCGGCTCGCGCGGCCTCGCGGGCGCCCGGTCGCTGATCCTCGGGAGCGTCTCGACGCGCGTCCTGCACCACGCGCGGCGGCCGGTGCTGGTCGTCCCGCCGAAACAGGAGAAGAAGAAGGCGGGCTGACGGTCAGGCGGCGCCGACGGCGCGCTCGAACGCCTCGTACGCGTCCGCCGTGAACAGGACGAAACGCGCGTCGCGCACCTTGGACGGCGTGGCCCGGACGGTGCCGACCGCGATCCGGGCCGCGTCGTCCACCGGCCAGCCGTAGATCCCCGCCGACACGGCCGGGAACGCGATCGACTCGACGCCGAGCTCGTCCGCGACGCGCAGCGACTCCCGGTAGCAGGAGGCGAGCTGGCCCGACCGG
Organism: Actinomadura chibensis NBRC 106107; assembly: GCF_001552135.1. Lineage (GTDB taxonomy): Bacteria > Actinomycetota > Actinomycetes > Streptosporangiales > Streptosporangiaceae > Spirillospora > Spirillospora chibensis. Next base: position 26,296 of record NZ_BCQP01000053.1, read on the forward strand.
TCCTCGGACGCGGAGTACACCGGCCCCACCGTGTGGATCACCCAGGTCGCGGGGAGCCGTCCCGCCGTCGTCGCGACCGCCTGCCCGGTGGGCAGGCCCCCGCCGTACTGGGACGCGCGCAGCCTGCGGCACTCGTCCAGGATCTCCGGGCCGCCCTTGCGGTGGATCGCCCCGTCCACGCCGCCGCCACCGAGGAGGGCGGAGTTGGCCGCGTTCACCACGGCGTCCACGTCCTGCTCGGTGATGTCGCCCCGGACCAGAGTGATCTTCACGCGCGCCCCTTCTCACGTTGCGGCAGAACCCGTCAGAAGAGAAGAATTCTCCCGCGGGCCGGGCGTGAAACGCGTTCGGGGCCTCCCGGCGGTACGCTCATGGCGGACGGGGCACCGGGGGCGGTTCGGCTCGTCCGACTTCGTCCGGCCGACGCCGTGGGGGGCTCCATGCGGAGGGCCGGACGTGAACAGTGGAACATTGACTGCCTATCCTGCCGTCGAGACGACCACAAAGGCGTGCAAGTCGTGGAGGTTACCCCCTTGAAGATTCTCCTCGCCGGAGCGACCGGAGTCGTCGGTCGCCGGCTGATCCCGCTGCTCGTCCAGGCGGGCCACGAGGTCGCAGGGACGACACGCCGGACCGAGCGCGCCGACCTGCTCCGCGGCCTCGGCGCCACGCCGGTCGTCGTGGACGTCCTCGACGCCGCCGCCGTCCGCGCGGTGCTGGCGGACGTCCGCCCGGACGCGGTGATCCACCAGCTCACCGATCTCAGCGCCGAGGACTTCGCGGCCAACTCCCAGTTGCGCATCGAGGGCACGCGCAACCTGGTCGACGCCGCGCGCGAGGCGGGCGTCGAGACCATGATCGCGCAGAGCATCGCCTGGCTGTACGTGGGCGGCGGCTCCCCGGCCGTCGAGACCGACCCGCTGGACGCCACGCTCCCGCCGTACGCGGGCGTCGCGGCGCTGGAGGAGGCGGTCGCCGAGATGCCGCGCGGCGTCGTGCTCCGCTACGGCGCCCTCTACGGGCCCGGGACGTGGTACGCGCCGGACGGCGCGATCGCCGAGCGGGTCCGCGCGGGCACCCTGCGCCTGGCCCCGTCCTGGACGTCGTTCGTGCACGCCGACGACGCGGCGTCCGCCGCGCTGGCCGCGCTCGACTGGCCCGCGGGAGCGGTCAACATCGTCGACGACGAGCCCGCCACCACGGCCGACTGGCTGCCCGTCTACAGCGCGGCGCTCGGCGCGCCGACGCCGGGCAACGCGGGCAAGCACGCCGCCACGACGGGGCGCCCGGTGTCGAACGAGAAGGCGCTCAGCCTCGGCTGGAAGCCGTCGGTCGCGTCCTGGCGCACCGGCTTCGCCCAGATGGGCGGCGCCTCCGGCGCGGCGGGCGCGGCCTGAACCGGCAAAACGGACGCTCCCGACGGAACGTGACAAAACACAATTAGGGCGGGGTGCTCAGCCGAACTGGAACGAACGCTTGGCGAGCCCGAACCAGTACCCGTCGATCACGGCCCGCCGCCCCTGCCCTCCGGGGTCGGTGGCGGTCGTCGTCGCGGCGCCCAGCGCGACGAAGAGCGGCGCGAAGTGCTCCGTGCGCGGATGGGCGATCCGGACCGCCGGGGCCTTGGCGCGGAAGTCGAGCAGGGCGTCGACGTCGCCGTTCCGCACGGCCTCGTCCGTCCAGGCGTCGAACTCGGCCGACCAGGCGGGCGGGGGCGCGTCCGCGCCGCGCGGCATCTCCCGCAGGTTGTGCGTCGTGAAACCGCTCCCGACGATGAGGACGCCCTGGTCGCGCAGCGGCGCGAGCGCGCGGCCGACGTCGTAGAGCCGCGCCGGTTCCAGTGACGGCATGGACATCTGCAGCACGGGGACGTCGGCGTCCGGATACATCTCCACGAGCGGCACGTAGGCGCCGTGGTCGAGGCCGCGCGTCTCGTCCCGGTGGACGCCGGGGATGAGTTTGCTCACGTCGTCGGCCAGCTCCGGTGCGCCCGGCGCGTCGTACCGGACGCGGTAGTAGTGCTCGGGAAACCCCCAGAAGTCGTACACGAGCGGCACCGGACGGGTGGCGCCGACGGTCAGCGGCGCCTCCTCCCAGTGCGCGGACACCATCAGGATCGCCTTCGGCTTCGGCAGTTCCGCCGACCAGCGGGCCAGTTCGTCCGTCCAGACCGGGTCGTCGGCCAGCGGCGGGGCGCCGTGGCTGAGGTAGAGCACGGGCATCCGGGTCGTCATGTGGTCCCCCCTCTTTTACTTCAGATTTAAACTATATCCGGCGGACTGGTTGAACCTTCAAGTCTTGAAAGTTCAAACTTTTGGGTAGAGTGAGCGATATGACCGAAACGACGGACACGCGATGGCTCGACGCCGAAGAGCAGGAGACCTGGCGCGCCTTCCTGTGGACGTCGCGCCTGCTGAACGAGGCCCTTGACCGGCAGCTCCAGCGCGACTCCGGCATGCCGCACGCGTACTACATGATCCTCGCGATGCTGTCGGAGTCGCCCGGCCGCGCCCGCACCATGACCGAACTGGCCGAAATCGTGTACTCGTCGCCGAGCCGCCTGTCGCACGCCGTCAACCGGCTGGAGGAGGCGGGCTGGGTGCGGCGCGTCAAGCACGGCGCCGACCGCCGCACGACGATCGCCGAACTGACCGACGCGGGGTATGCGGCTCTGGCCGAGGCCGCACCAGGACATGTCGCCGAGGTAAGGCGGCACCTGTTCGACCCGCTGTCGCGGGAGCGCATGCTGGAGTTCCGCGAGACGCTGCACGCCCTCCTCGCCGTCCTCGACCCGAACCGCGAGGCCCCCTGCGCCCGCGACCTCGGCTAGGGGGCCGCGAACTCGATCCTGCGGGTCTTCGCGTCGGGGTGGGCGGCGGAGAGCAGGCGCAGGCCCTCCTCCTCCAGCGCGGTCCGCTCGGGCGCCGGGACCGGGGCGAACGGGGTGACGCGCAGCACCGCCTCCCCGCGCTTCTTCTCGATCTTCCACATGCCGTGGACGAACCCGTCCACCAGGTACGTCGCGCGGATGATGCCGTTCACCGTGAAGATCCGCGCGCGGTGCTCCTCGGTGATGATCCGCGCCCGGTCGGCGTGCGAGAGCAGCAGGTTGTCGAAGTCGGGGACGAACCTGACCGGCGCGGGCGTCCCCGGGTCGGGACGCGGCGCGTCCGGGAGGTCGTAGAGCGTGCGGCCGTTCTCGTCCCGGAAGGCGAGCAGGCGGGGCGCGAGGCGCTCGACCACCTCGCCGAGCCGCGCGAGGCCCGACCAGTGCTGGACGTCCCGGACGCTCGCGGGCCCGAACGCGGCCAGGTAGCGCAGCACCATCTCGTCCAGGGACATCGCGGGTCGCGTCGACGGATCGTCGTCCAGCCAGGCGTCGAGCGTCGTGTGCCGGGCGACGCCCGAAGCGCCCCAGACGCCGCGCGGCGGGACCTGCACCAGCGGCAGCCGCAGCCGGACGGCCCAGCCGAGCAGCGCCGCGTCGTGGTCGGGGAACCGCTCGGCCAGCAGGGCGCGCAGTTCCTTGTCGGTGCGCGGGTCGTCCTCCAGGAGCTTGCGCGCCTCGGCGGTGATCGTGTCGAGGTCGACGCCGTCCAGGTCGGCGGCGCGGGATTTGAGGTGGCCGTCCAGGACGGCCTGGGTCAGCGGGCGCAGCCACCCCGCGTCCCGTGCGCTGACCAGGTGGAGCGTCCCGCGCATGAGCACGATCCGGAGCGCGCGGCGGCTGGTCATCAGCTCGCCGACCTCGGCGAAGTCGAACCCCGCGAGACGGCTCCAGAGGCCGATGTAGGGCGGGTTCGGCGCCTGCGACTGCATGCCGACGAGATGCTCGATCGCGTCCAGCACCGGCATCGCGCGGCGCTCCAGCAGCATCTGCCGCGCCAGCAGCGCGCGGTTCAACGCCCGCCGGTCGAGCGTCTCGGGTCCGGTGGTCGCGGGGGTCGCGGGGGTCGCCTGCAAGGTCTCGGCTATCGCGGTGTCTGCTTCGGCGGTGTCGGTTGTGGCCGGGACGGTGTTCGCGGGGTCAGGCGTCATAGCGGTCCCTGAGCTCGGGCCAGGTGGGCGGAGGGCCCGGCAGTTCGCGTTCGCCGGTGAGGCGCAGCGCGTCCAGCATGAGGGCCAGGTAGCGGTGTTGCAGACGGTTCATGCGGGCGTCGTCGCCGATGCGGATGCCGTGCAGGTACTCCAGGATCACGGAGATGTCGCCGACCTCGATCTCGGGACGCAGCGCGCCCGCCTCCCGGGTGCGCTCCAGCAGCCGCTGCGTCGCGCGGTGGATCTCCTGGCCCTTGCGGCTCATCTCCTCGCTGACCTCGAAGCTGCCCGCGAGCCGCATGGTGAGGGACCCGGCGCCGATGTCGAGGCAGCGGCGCATGAAACCGGCGAACGCCTCCCAGGGGTCGCCGTCGTCGTCCAGCGCGGTGCGGACCTCGGCGAGGTAGCGGTCCATGCCGTCGTCGGCGAGCTTCTGGAGGAGGTCCTCCTTGCTCTTGTAGCGGCGGTACAGCGCGCTGATCCCCACTCCGGCGTGCTCGGCGACCGCCGAGATCGGCGCGCTCGGGTCGGCGGTGAACACCGCCCGCGCCGCCTCCCTGATCAGCTCGTCGTTCCGCGCCGCCTGGGCCTTGCGCCCGCTCATGGGCGCCGGTGCCGTGGTGTCCATGCGTCCCATAGTAAGGGAACGAACAATTCCGTTCTATGAGGGCCGGGGTTGACTTGAGGTTGACGGGTCAGGCAGGGTGAACGTGTGTTCATGAACGCTTGTTCATAACGAGGAAGGGGTCGCTCCATGGAGATCGTCAACACGCACCAGGCCGAGGCGTGGAACGGCTATGAGGGACGGCACTGGGCCGACCACCACGCGCGCTACGACGCCATGAACGGCGGGTTCAACGACTTCCTGCTGGACGGCGCCGCCATCGGCCCGCGCGACCGCGTCCTCGACATCGGCTGCGGGAACGGGCAGGTCACCCGGCTCGCGGCGCGCCGGGCCGGGCTCGGCACGGCGACGGGCGTGGACCTGTCCGGGCCGATGCTCGCCCGCGCCCGCTCCCTCGCCGCCGAGGAGGGCGTCGCGAACGTGACGTTCGAGCAGGGGGACGTCCAGGTCTACCCGTTCGACGACGCCGCGTTCGACGTGGCGATCAGCCGGGTCGGGGTCATGTTCTTCGCCGACCCGGTGGCGGCGTTCGGGAACGTCCGGCGGGCGCTGCGCCCGGACGGTCGGCTCGCGTTCCTCGCCATGGCGCCGCTCGGCGGCACCGACCTCGGGACCGTCCTCGCCGCCCTCCCGCCGCTTCCCGAGCCCGCCATCGGTGAGCACGGGCCGCTGTCGCTGTCCGATCCCGACCGCGTCCGGGAGATCCTGGAGGGCGCCGGGTTCCGCGCCGTCGCCGCCCGCCGGGTGGAGGCCGACCAGATCTTCGGACGGGACGCGGACGACGCCGCCCGCTTCCTCGCCGACTGGGGTCCGATCCGCTACAACTACGGCGGCGGCGATGAGGTCTTCCAGGCGCTCCGCGCCGCCGTGAAGCCGTTCGAGCGGTCCGGGGCCGTCCGGCTGCGCGGCACGTCCTGGCTGGTCACGGCGCGGGCGTGAGGGCCCGCGGCCCGGCCCCGCCGGACGGCGCCCCAGGTCATTACGATGCCGGGTGATGTCACCGAGAAGAGCCGTCGGCGCGGGGGACCGGACCCTGCGCGAGCACCTCATCGCCACCGCCGAGCGGATGATCGCCGAGCGCGGGACGGCGGGCCTCACCGTCCGGGCGATCGCGCGGGAGGCGGGCGTCGCCGACGGCGTCCTCTACAACCACTTCGCGAACAAGGAGGAGCTGCTCGGCCACGCCCTGCGCGCCCGCGCGGACACGATCACGCGCGGCCTCGGCCCGCTCCCGGACGCGGGCACGGGCACGGTCGCGGACAACCTGCGCGTCTACGTCCGGCACGGGCTGACCCTGCACAACGCTCTGCTGCCCGCGCTCGCCGGGCTGATCGCGCAGCCGGACGTCCTCGTCCGGTTCGCGGCGCTGAGCGGCGGGGGCGGCGACTGGCGGCAGCGGCTCGCCGCCTACCTGCGGGCCGAGCGCGACCTCGGCCGCCTCGCCGCCGGGGCCCGCGTCGACGCCGCCACCTCGATGATCGTCGGGGCATGCCACGAGCCGGTGCTGTCGGCGCTGTTCCAGGGCGGCGGCGTCGCACACCCCGTCCCGCCGGGCCCGGACGCCGTGGACGACCTGGTCACCACCGCCCTCGACGGCCTCGCCCCCCGCTGAAACCCACCACCACCCGCCCCGAGGCCGTCCCCGCGCACGCAGAAGCCCGTTCCCCGCACGCGCAGGCCGCTCCCCGCACGCGCAGGCCGTCCCGGCCGCCAGGGGGCCGTCCCGGCGCGCCAGCAGGTCGTTGCCTGCACGCCAGGGGGCCGTCCCGGCGCGCCAGCGGGTCGTTGCCTGTGCGCCAGCAGACCGTCCCGGCGCGCCAGCAGGTCGTTGCCTGTGCGCCAGGGGGGCCGTCCTGGCGCACCAGCGGGTCGTCGCCTGCGCGCTAGGGGGCTGTCCTGGCGCGTCAGTGGGTCGTTCCTGGATGTCAGGAAGTCGTCGCCTGCGCGCCAGGGGGCCGTTGCTCGCACGCTAGGAGGCCATCGCGGCGCGCACCTCCTTGAGCGTCCGGTCGGCGATCTCGTTGGCGCGTTCGTCGCCCTCGGCGAGGACGTCGCGCAGGTACGCCCCGTCCGCGACCAGCTCGGCGCGGCGGGCGCGGATCGGGCGCAGGAACTCGTTCACCGAGTCGGTGACGACCTTCTTCAGCGCGGCGGCGCCGCCGTCCCCGATCTCGGCGGCGACGGCGTGCGGGTCGCGGTCCTGGCAGAGCGCGGCGAGCAGCACCAGGTTGGACACCTGCGGACGGGTCTCCGGCGCGTACGTGATCCGCCGCTCGGTGTCGGTCACGGCGCGCCTGACCAGCAGGGCGGTCTCGTCCGGGCTCGCGGACAGGGCGATGGCGTTGCCGCGGCTCTTGCTCATCTTCTGGCCGTCCGTCCCGAGCAGGCTCGGCGCGGGGGACAGCAGCGCGTCCGGGACGGGGAACACCGGCCCGTACCGCTCGTTGAAGCGGCGCGCGATCGTCCGGGTGATCTCCTGGTGCGGGAGCTGGTCCTTCCCGACGGGGACGAGGTTCGCCTTGCAGAACAGGATGTCCGCCGCCTGGTGGACGGGGTAAGTGAACATCAGCCCGCTGACCGACGCCTGCCGGGACGCCGCGATCTCGTCCTTCACGGTCGGGTTCCGGCGCAGTTCCGCGACCGACACGAGCGACAGGAACGGCAGCATGAGCTGGTTCAGCCCGGGGACGGAGCTGTGCCGGAAGATCGTCGCCGTGGACGGGTCGACCCCCACCGCGAGGTAGTCGGCGACCAGCCCGGTGACGTGCTCGGACAGGTGGTCCGCGACGTCCCGGTCGGTCAGCACCTGGTAGTCCGCGACCAGCACGAACAGGTCGACGCCCGCCCGCTGGAGGCGGACCCGGTTGGCGAGGGTGCCGAAGTAGTGGCCGAGGTGCAGCGGCCCGGTCGGACGGTCTCCGGTCAGGATCCGGAAGGCTCCGGGGTCGGCGGCGATGCTCTCTTCGAGCACGGCGCTGCGCCGCGCGGCCGCCTCGATGGTTTCGGCGTTCTCCGGGGTTTCCGGGGTTTCCGGGGTGGTGCTGTCCATGGGTGTCTCTCCTCGATCTTCGGTGTGCGTCCAGGCGAGCCGTCCGTCCGGCCGGACCGGCCGCCCCCCGGGTCGTCGAGGAAAGGGAAAGGGCCGTCCGGTGGACGGCCCTGCGCGTGCGCGGTTCCAGCCGTCCTAGGACGGCCGCCAACCAAGGCACACGGTGCGCTGCATGCCGTCAAGGATAGACCACGAGATGCGACTGCTCCTAGATAATCTGGAACGGAACCAAAATGGGTAGCCTGGGGGCATGACCTCGATGGCCCCCGCCCGCACCGAGACCGACCTGTCGTTCCTGCTCGACCACACCGGACACGTCCTGCGCAGCCGCATGACGGCCGCGCTCGCCGAGATCGGGCTGACGCCGCGCATGCACTGCGTCCTGGTGCACGCGCTGGAGGAGGAGCGCACCCAGATCCAGCTCGCCGAGATCGGCGACATGGACAAGACGACGATGGTCGTGACGGTGGACGCCCTGGAGAAGGCCGGGCTCGCGGAGCGGCGTCCGTCGTCGCGGGACCGGCGGGCCAGGATCATCGCGGTCACCGAGGAGGGCGCCCGCGTCGCCGCGCGCAGTCAGCGGATCGTGGACGGCGTCCACGAGGCGGCCCTCGGCTCGCTTCCCCCGGCCGACCGCGCCGCGCTGGTCAAGGCGTTGAACGCGCTGGTCAGCGGGCATCTGGCCACGCCGTCCGAGACCGCGACCCCGGCCCGCCGGGCGCGCGAGCGCGCAAAATAGATCCGTCAAGGATCGTCTGTAACAAAACTATCTGCTACGGTCTCTCCTGTCGGCTCTGACCTCAGGAGATGACCATGTCCTCCGTGCTTCGATCCCGCTGGGCGGCGCTCGGCGTGCTGTCCGCCACGATGCTGATGACGATCCTGGACGGCAGCATCGTCACCGTCGCGACCCCCGCCATCCAGGACGACCTCGGCTTCTCGCCCGCCGGGCTGAGCTGGATCATGAACGCCTACCTGATCCCGCTCGGCGGCCTGCTCCTCCTCGCCGGACGGCTCGGCGACCTCGTCGGCCGCCGGACGCTCTTCCTCGCCGGGAACGCCGTCTTCACGGCCGCGTCCGTGCTCGCCGGGGCCGCCACGACGTCCGGTCTGCTGATCGCCGCCCGGCTGCTGCAGGGCGTCGGCAGCGCCCTCGCGTCCGCGGTCGTGCTCGGCATCCTCGTCACGCTGTTCACCGAGCCCCGCGAACGGACCAAGGCGATCGGCGTGTTCAGCTTCACCGGGGCCACCGGCGCGTCCATCGGACAGGTGCTCGGCGGCGTCCTCACCGACGCGCTGAGCTGGCACTGGATCTTCCTGATCAACCTGCCGATCGGGATCGCCACGATCCTGCTGGCGCTGCCCGCGCTGCCGCGCGACCGCGGCATCGGCCGCACCGGCGGCGCGGACGTCGCCGGGGCGCTGCTCGTCACGTCCGGGCTGATGCTCGGCATCTACACGATCGTCAAGGTCGAACGGTACGGCTGGCTTTCCGCGCACACGCTCGGGCTGGGGGCGGTGTCGGTCGTCCTGCTGGCCGGGTTCGTCGTCCGCCAGGCGCGCGCGGCGACGCCCTTGATGCCCTTGCGCATTCTGCGTTCCCGCAATGTGTCGGGGGCGTATGCCGTCCAATTGCTGGCTTTTTCGGCGATGTTCTCGTTCCAGGTGATCGTCGCGCTTTACATGCAGAAGGTCCTCGGATACGACGCGCTGAAGACCGGCCTGGCGATGCTCCCGGCCGCCGTCGCGATCGGCTTCGTGTCGCTGTTCGTCTCGGCGCGGCTGTCGAACCGGTTCGGTGAACGCCTCGTGCTGATGGCCGGGCTCGTGTTCCTGGTCGGCGCGATGGCCTGGCTCACGACCGTCCCCGTGGACGCCGACTACGCCACCGACCTCCTCCCCGTGTTCGTGCTGATCGCCGGGGCGGGACTCGTCCTGCCGTCGCTGACCGGGCTCGGCATGTCCAGCGCCCGGCCGGACGACGCCGGGCTCGCGTCCGGGCTGTTCAACACCGTCCAGCAGGTCGGGATGGCGCTCGGCGTCGCCGTCCTGACGACGCTCGCCGCGTCCCGCACCGCCGACCTCCGCGCCGCCGGACGGGACGAGCCCACCGCACTCACCGGCGGCTACCACCTGGCGTTCGGGGTGTCCGCGTCCCTACTGGTGGCGGCCCTGCTGGTCTCCCTGCTGGTGCTGCGCCGCCCGAATCCCCCGTCGCCCGCCACCGCACCGACGGAGACCGTCCCCACCAACGCCTAAAGGGCAACCGCGATGCCAACCAAACACGACCCCGCCCCGATAACCGCCAACGACCTCAGCCACCGGTTGCGGCGCGCGGGGGCGCGGCTGGGATGGGGGCCGCTGGAGTCGGGCGGCCTGACTGGGCTGGTCTCGGCGCGGGAGGGGTCAGTGGGGGAGGACGAGGAGGATCAAGGGGACGGCGGCGATGACGGGGACGGCGACCGTGGCGGCGAGGCGAGTGGTGCGGGGGAGCGGCTCGGGCTCCAGCAGCCGGTTCACCCGGGCCATCACCGGGATGTTGCCGTGGGACGCGACGCCGAGCGTGCCGGACGGTGCGGCGGCCGGGCGGGCGGCGGCGAAGCGGAGCAGCGCCGTCGCCAGCTCGCGGGCCGGACGGCCGTGCCGGGCCCGATCGTCGGCCGCCATCTCGATCAGCAGCTCCACGGCGTCCAGGCAGCGTCCGACCAGGCGGAACTGGGGGAACACCTGGCGCAGCGACGTGAACGGCAGCAGCACCAGGTCGTGCCGCTCGCGGGCGTGGGCGCGCTCGTGCGCGAGGACGGCGGCCAGCTCGCCGCGGTCGAGGAGCTCCAGCGTCCCGGCGCTGACGACCACCTTGGACGAGCGGACACCCGGTACGCAGTACGCCGCCGCGCCCGGGTGGTCGAGGACGAGCGTCCCCGGTACGGCCGAGTCGCGGCGCGACACCAGCGCGAGCAGCGCACGATGCCGCCGCCTCGCCCGCACGACGCGGACGACCGCGTACATCAGCATCACCAGCAGCACGGCGGTCAGGCTGATCGCGGCGAGCAGCGCGGCGACCTGCACCGCGTTGAGCCGCGCGGCCTGGTCGTCGTACAGGCCGGGCAGCCCGCCGAGGACGCCCTTCCCGTACGGGAGCAGCGCGAGGCCGAGCAGCGCGCCGATCGTGGCGACGCCCCAGCACAGCCCGAGGGCCTGCCAGAGCGCGATCCCGAGACGCGGGGTCCGCCACGTCCACCTGGCTTGGGACAGCAGGTGCGCCCCGCCGACGGTCCCCAGGGAGATCAATGCGAGCAGGGCGGTGCCGGTCATGCCGGAGGTTCCTTGCTTGTGATTCCGGCCAGGGCCTGACGGATCACGTCGATCTCGTCCTCCGAGACGGAGCGCACGAAATGGGCGAGCGCGGCGTCACGGTCGCCGGTCTCGTTCAGAGCGCCCAGCATCAGCTCCGTGACATAGCCCTCCCGGCTCGCGACCGGATGGTAGCGCCAGGCGCGACCGTCCCGTTCACGCTCCAGGAAGCCCTTCTTGGCGAGCCTGTCCAGCACCGTCATGACAGTAGTGTGCGCCAGGTCGCGGTCGCCCGCGAGCGCACGGCTGACATCACGCGCGGTCGCCGCGGGGTGACCGGCGTCCTCCCGCGCCCAGAGGACCTCCATGACCGTGCGTTCGAGCTCTCCCAGACCTTTCACGGCACCCAGATTATCCGAGGGTCCTGACAGTGACCACGTCAGGTAGTACTACCGCCGGTAGAGGGCCCCACGAGGCCCAGTTCGTAGGCGATGATCACGAGTTGGACGCGGTCGCGTGCGTCCAGCTTGGTGAGCAACCGCGCCACATGCGCCTTCGCGGTAGCCAGGCTGATGAACAACTCCTTGGCAATCTCCTGGTTGGACCTCCCACGCCCGACCAGGATCAACACCTCCATCTCCCGCTCCGTGATCCCTTCAACCCGCCCCGCCGGAGACCGCGCCGCGGACACCTGCACGCCCCGCCGCACGACCGCAGCTCCCTCCGCGTGCCCCTGCCCGGTCCTCTGCGAAGGTGCGGAAACCTGAGCGGTCGCCTCCCCAGCCGCAGCGCCCTGCGGAGACGCCACCTGCGAGGGCGCCCGTCCATCCACCTGCCCTGACGTCCGCCCGCCCTCCGACACATGCCCGGGCGTCTGCCTGGCCTCCGACATTCGCTTAGCCGTCCGCCCGCCCTCTGTCGCTTGCCTGGGCTTCCGCTCGGCCTCCGACATCTGCCCAGGCGGCTGCCCGGCCTCTGACGCTTGCCCGGGCGTCTGCCTGGCCTCCGACATTCGCTCAGACATCCGCCCGGCCTCTGATACTTGCCCGGGCGGCTGCCTGGCCTCCGACATTCGCTCAGACATCCGCCCGGCCTCTGATACTTGCCCGGGCGGCTGCTCAGGCGTCCGCCCAGGCTCTGCTGCTTGCTCAGGCGTCCGCCCGGCCTGCGACGTTTGCTTGGACGTCCGCCCGGGCTCTGAGGCTTGCCCAGGCGGCTGCTCGGCCTCCGACACTGGCCCAGAGGTCCGCGCGGACGGTGTCTGTCCAGATGGCCGCGCGGACGTCGGCGTTGACGGGGTCTGGCTGCCGACCGCCGGGGTCTGCGCGGGCCGATGTCCTTGAGTCTCCGAAGACTCAGGAGAACGAGCAGTCGCTCCTCCTGCAGCTTCGCCAGGGTCCTGTGCGGACGCGGGCGTATGTGTGGGCGCCCGTCCCGGTGATCGCGGATCGTCCGGCATTTGAGCGGGCGTTCGTTGGGACGTCTCCCCAGGCGCTCGCGGAGGTGCGGGTCTCTGTCCGGGGGGACGCGTGGGCTCGGGTGTCTGCGCGGGGGTTCTTGCTGGCGGCTGTGAATATGTGGGCGATTGGGCGGGGCGCGCGGCGAATTCTGCGATCAGACGGCGGGTGACGCTTGGCGCGATCAAGGCGTCCCCCTTCGCGACCACGCGGATCGCGGAGAGGATCTCCTCCAACGCCATGTCCTTGACCAGGAAGCCGCTCGCGCCCGCCCGCAGCGAGCCGTACACGTATTCGTCATCGTCGAACGTCGTCAGCATCAGGACGTGCACCTCCCTGGTCAGCGCGGTGATCTGCCGGGTGGCCTCGATGCCGTCCATGTCGGGCATGCGGATGTCCATCACGACCACGTCGGGACGGGCCTCCTCCACCAGCCGGACCGCCTCGGCGCCCGTCCCCGCCTCCCCGGCGATCTCCAGGTCGGGCGTGTCCGCCACCAGCACCCGCAGCCCGGCCCGGATCAGCGGCTGGTCGTCCGCCAGCACGATCCGGATCGGGACGGCCTCCGACGGCCCCGTCGACGCCGTCATCGGACCGTGGCCGGGGCGGGGATGGTCGCCGCCACACGGAAGCCGCCGCCGCGACGCGGTCCGGCCGTGAACCCGCCGTGGAGCAGGTCGACGCGTTCTCGCATGCCCGCGATGCCGTAACCGGCGCCCACCACGCCGCCCCGCCCCTCGTCGTCTATCTCGATGGCCAGATCCTCGTCTCGGTAGGTGATGGTCACGCGGCACTCGTCGGTATCCGCATGCCGGACGACGTTCGTGACCGCCTCTTGGACGATCCGGTACGCGGACAGATCGACGTCCGGCGGCAGGGGTCTTCGCTCGCCGAACCAGCGGAGTTCGACACGAACGCCGGCGTCCTCCGTCGCGCGGACGAGGGCGTCCAGGTCGTCAAGGCCGGGCGTGGGGCCGAGCGGCGCCGCCTCCGGGGCGTCCTTGCGCAGGGCGGTGACCATGCGGCGCAGCCCCGCGAGGGTGTCGCGGCTGGTGACCTCGATGGCGTCCAGGGCGTTGCGCGCCGCCCCCGGCTGCGTGTCGATGACCCGTCCGCCCACCCCCGCCTGGATGGCGATGATGCCGATGCTGTGCGCGACCATGTCGTGCAGCTCGCGCGCGATCCGGAGCCGCTCGGCGGCGACGGCCTGGGCCAGCGCCTGCTCGCGCATCGCCGTCGCGTGCGCGCGCCGGACCTGGATCGAGTTCCCTAGCAGCCAGGTCACGCTGGCCGCCAAGAGCATCGTCGTGATCAAGATGTCGTTGAAGTTCAGAAGGGACAGGACCGCCAGGAACTGGACTGCGAGCGTGACCCCGAAGACGGTGACCGATACTCCGCGCGGGCGGGCGGCGGCGATGTAGCCGACGCCGAGATCGGTGAGCAGGATCAGCAGAGCGGCGACGGTCCCGTTCTGCATTTGGAACAGGCCCCAGGTCCAGGAGAAGAGCAGGATTCCCTGCACGCGGAGCGGATGACGGATCATCAGCACCACGAGCAGTACCGTGAGCGTGGCCGCGGCGACCATCTCCGCCGTCACGTAACCATTGCGACGGCTGATCAGCGCCAGGAGCACGAAGAACGGGTAGAGGACGGCCCCGGACCACACCAGCGCCGTCCACGCGGCATGGCGCGCTCGGGCTGTGCGACTCAGCGGCAGGGCGGACATGCGGCGATCGTAACCGCCGGACCGCGGCCCGCACATTAGCCTTCAGGCTTAATCCTCGAGGCTACAACCGCCCGCCGTTCGCAGATGTAGCCCGTAGCCCAATGCGGAGCGGTGTCGGCCGCGGCCAGCGTTGTCCGGCATGAAGCGTTGGCTGTCATTCGTGCTGGCGATCGAGGTTTTGGGAGTCGTCGTGTTCTCCCTTGCCTACGATTCGCTTGATTTCCGCATCTATTGGCTCGGCGGGCACGTCGTAATGGACGACGCGCGCCTGTACGAGGAGCAGATCGCCGCACACTGGTACACCAACACGCCTTTCATGGCCGCGTTGTTCATACCGGCGGGCGCTATTCCGCTCACGGTCGCCAGGCTGCTGTGGCAGCTCGGTTCGCTGGCGGCGTTCGTCTGGGCGTGCGCGTTGACGTTGAGGCTGTCCGGCAGGAGCGCGTCTCTGAAGGCCGTCGTGGCCGGGGGCCTGCTCCTCGCCCCGGTCTGGCATTCCTTCTTCCAGGGCCAGGTCAACCTGCTCCTGCTCGCGCTCGTTCTCGCTGACATGCACCGTGTCGCGCAGGGACGCGCTGCCGGAATCGGCATCGGCATAGCGGCCGCGATCAAGCTGACGCCCGCCATTTTCGTCGTTTTGCTCCTGGTCACGCGACGTACCAGGGGCGCGTTCACCGCCGCCGGGACATTCGCCATCTGCACTCTTCTCGCGTACGCCATAGCCCCGGACGCGTCCCGCCTCTACTGGCTGCACACCTTTTACGACACGTCTCGGGTGGGCGTTACTTACATCAGTAACCAGTCGCCAAACGGAGCACTCAACCGCATTCTGCTAGGCAACGCCGAAGTGGGGGATTGGTATGTCGCGATTCCATTGACGATCGGCATTGTCGGACTCGCGCTCACTGTCTTCTGGGTAAGGCGAGGGGACTGGCTGACCGCTACGGCCGTCACGGGTGTGACCGGCTTGCTGGTCTCTCCCATTTCCTGGGCGCATCACTGGGTGTGGATTCTCCCCGCCCTGGCGGTGCTGATCCGGAACGGTGACCGCGTCATGGCGGCGTTCGGCTACGTCCTGTTCGCCCTGGCCCCCATGTGGTGGACGCCTCACAACGGCGACCCTCGTGAGTACGGCATCAACCTGCTGACACCGGTCGCCAACTGCTACCTGCTCGCCGGCCTGTTCTTCCTCGCCTACACGGCCGTCCGCCTCCGCCGAACACCACCTAGCGCCCCCGCCCAAGCCCCAGGCCGCGAGCCAGGCTGCAAGCCAGGCTGCGAGCCCCCCACGACCTCGGCACGAAGCCTGCCCGCAGGCCCGCTCCAGCGCCTGCGCGCAAGCCCGACCCAACGCTGGCCTGCGAGCCCGACCCAACGCTGGCCTGCGAGCCCGACCCAACGCTGGCCTGCGAGCCCGCCCCAGCGCTGGCCTGCGAGCCCGCCCCAGCGCCTGACCACGAGTTCGACCGGACGCCTGCCCGCGAGCTCACCCCGGAGCCCGCCCGTGAAGTCGGCCGGACGCCTGCCCATGAGTTTGGCTTGGAGTTTGACCGCGGGCTTGGCCCCCAACCTGAAACATGGACTCGTCCCCAACCCCGGTCCGGAAACCGGCCGCGGGCTCGCCCAAGAGCACGGCCGTGAGTCAGGCCGCTGACCGTGGGCTCGCTTTGGAGGCCTGGCAGTGGGCCCACTCTGGACGCCGGTCTGGGGCTGGCCCGGAGCTCGTCCACAGCCTGAGCCGAAGACTAGTCCGGAGCCTGGTGTGGATCCTTGGCCGAAGACAGGGCCGAAGACAGGGCCGAAGACAGGGCCGAAGACAGGGCCGAAGACAGGGCTGGAGGGGGCTCGGAACTTGGGCGTGGGCCTGGGTTGGCGGTTCGGCCGTGGGGCTTGGCTGGGGGGCGGTTCGGGTGCCGAGGTTCGGACGCGAGGCGCGGCCGTGGGCTTGGCTGGGGGCGGTTCGGGTGCCGGGGGTTGGACGCGAGGCGGGGCCGTGGGCCCGGTGGGCACCATCGGCGGGCTCGGCGGCGCGGCCGTCCAGAGTGGGCTTGATAACGACTACCAGGAGGTTCGGATGGGCTATGCGGTGACCAATTCTGGCTCTGACGTGGGGGTCGGCCGAGCGTGCCGGGCACGCGGCCCTCCGGTCGGTGGCCGTGCCGGTGGACGGCGATGGCGGCGGTGGAGCCGTCCTTACGCCGGTGACGAGGGTGTCCGAGACGGCGAGGCGGAAGGGAAGGCTATACACACTGGGAGGGCCTTCAGTGTGTATTGTGGCGCTCATGGCGAGACTCAACATCACGCTGCCGGACGAGCTTGCCGCCACGTTGCAAGGGCTCGCGGAGGACAAGAAGATCGCCTCCGTGTCCGGCTTCCTCGCGGACGGGGCACGCCTCAAGCTGGCGTACCTGCGGGACGAGTCGACGATCGACGACCTGTTCGGCCCGCCGAGTCCCGATGAACAGGCGATGGTCGACCGGCTGGTTGAAGGCGGCACGCCGAACCGCCGGGACGTCGCGTGATCACCGGTCACGTCTTCGACGCGACCGCACTCCTCGACCTCGCCACCGGCAAGACCGTCTACGTCCGGGCCCGGCTGCGTGCCTCGATCGCGCAGCACGCCACGATCGTCATTCCCGCGACCGCGCTGGCCCGCGCCTGGCAGCTCGTCCCCGATCATGGGCGTGCGGTATTGGAGCGCCTCCCCGGCATGCAGGTCGTGCATGTGGACGACCTGGACGACGTCATCGCACAGCAGACCGGACTCCTCGTCACGACGATCCCGAACCTCGGCATGGACGCGGCACAGGCAGCGTGGTCCGCGCGCTGGCGGCGCTGGCCCCTGGTCACCGCGGAACCCGGGCAGTACGCGGCCGTCCCCGGTGTCCGTGTCGAGCAAATCCCCTAACGCGTCCAGGCAAGTCCCCGACGTAACCGAGCAACCTTCTCAACGCATCAAGCAGACGAGCAGACCTGCAGGCGCACAGGCCAGGGCCCGCAAGGCACTGAACAAGCCCGTGACGCCACAAAGCTTGGCTTCTGGGGCCGTGGGCTTGCCGCGCGGCGGCGCGGGCCGACTGACCGCGTAGCCAGCGCGGGTGGGCTGGTCGAGCCCCTCCTGGTTGTCGTGGGGCCTCGGGCACGGCGCGTGGGCTGGTCGAGCTCGTCTTGGCTGTCGTGGTCTCGCGTCACGGGGTGGGGTTGTTGAGCTGGCCTTGGCTGTCGTGGGGCCTCGGGGCATGGCGTGTGAGGTTGTCGAGCTCGTCCTGGCCGCCGGGCCAGGGAGAGTGGGGTTGTCGAGCTCGTCCTCGCGCCGCCGGGGGGCGGCGGGTCGGGCTCCGGACTTGGGGAGCCTGCTGGCCGCGTTGGGCGCCTCAGGGTGGACGTATTGGGGTGGTGAGCCCGTCATGGCCGCCGTGGGGGCTCAGGGTAGGGCGTGTGGCCGTGCTGGATGGGGTTGACGGTCCGGTGTGGGCTGGCGGAGGTCGTTCTGATCGAAGCGAGCGCTGTGTCAGCGCACGACCTTCTGTCGCGCGGGGCGCGTCGTGTTTCGGGTACCGGGGCCTTTGCGTCACGGGTCTGCGCCGTAGCTAACGCGGAAGGCACCTAGGGCGTGTTTCGAATTTCAAGTTCTTCTTGGTCGATGAACCATCCACCGGAGACCTCACCGCGTCCGGCTCACAACACGCCGACGTTCAACTCACTTCGAAACAGGCCCTAGCCCATGAGCGGTCCGAGCACCCCCGGACGATCCGGCGAGGCGGGGCGGGACCGCGCTGGGAGCGCGTTCGCGTACGGCCCCGCCGCCGGGGGAGGCTGGACGGTCAGACGTCGGTGATCTCTTCTGCGCGTTGGCCCGTCACCAGGTAGACGACGTTCTCGGCGACGTGGACGGCGTGGTCGGCGAAGCGTTCGAAGTAGCGTCCGGCCAGGGTGATGTCGACGGCGGGCTCGACCCCGTGCTTCCACCTCGGGGACAGCAGGATGTCGAAGAGGCGGCGGTGCAGGCGGTCCATCTGGTCGTCGTCGGCGTCGAGTTCGAGGCCCATCTCGACGTCCTGGGACGCGATCACGCTGCCCGTCTTGGCGATCATGCGCTCGGCGATCTGGCCCATCTCCAGGACGGTCGCCTGCAGCTCGGGCGGGACGGCCGACTCCGGGTGCCGACGCCGGGCGGTCTTCGCGATGTGCACCGCGAGGTCGCCCATGCGCTCCAGGTCGCCGCTCATCCGCAGCGCGGTGATCAGCGTGCGGAGGTCGCCCGCGACGGGCTGCTGGCGGGCCATGAGGTCGAAGACCGTCGCCTCGATGTCCGCGTCGATCTTGTTGACGTGCTCGTCGCCGCTGATGACCTCCTCGGACAGCCGGAGGTCGGCGTCCAGGAGGGCGGTCACGGCGCGGGACATCGCGGAGCGGACGAGCCGGGTCATCTCGACCAGGCGGTCGCTGAGGGAGTCGAGTTCCTCGTGGTAGGCGTCGCGCAAGTCAGCAGTCCTTCTGTGTGCGGCCGGGGGCCTGCGGGGCGTACGGGGCGGACGGGGCATGGTACGTGGCAAATCGGGGCGAACCGGACGAGTTTCCGGTGGTCGGGGCGTACTCGCCCACGTCACAGCCTGCCGTGCCGCCATGAACCGGACCGGATATGGAGGTGAACTTTCGGCGAACGGGATCGCTGTGACCAGGGCCTCCGGGTGGGATGGGTCCGGACGCCGCTTACGATCCGTGGTGTGGAGGTCGAGATTGTCGCAAGCCTCACCGGGCTTGCCGGGCTCGCGATCGGGCTCGCCAGCGGATTGGCGGTGAGAGTGAGCGAACGAGCCCAGCAGGCGCCGGTGCCCGCGACGCCGTCCGGCGGGCTGCCGCCGGGCGTGGCGTCCGTCCTCAGCGTGCTGCGGTCGTCGGCCGTCGTCGTGGACGGCGAGGACCGCGTGCTCCGCGCCAGCTCGGCCGCCCGCGCGTTCGGCCTGGTCAGCGGCGATCGCCTGGTGGTGGACGAGGTGCTCGCGATGGCCCGGCTCGTCCGCCGGGACGGCGAGATCCGCGAGACCGAGATCCAGGTCGCGCCGAGCGGGGCGCGCAGCCGCGCGGACGGCCGCTGGTTCGCCGTCCGGGTCGCGCCGCTCGGCTCGCACGGCCTCGTCCTCGTCCTCGCCGAGGACCTGACCGACATGCACCGCACCGAGGCGATCCGCCGCGACTTCGTCGCGAACGTCAGCCACGAATTGAAGACCCCGGTCGGCGCGCTGTCCCTGCTGGCCGAGACGGTCGAGGGCGCGGCCGACGACCCCGAGGCCGTCCGCCGGTTCGCAGGACGGATGCAGTACGAGTCCGTCCGGCTGACCAACCTCGTCCAGGACCTGATGACGCTGTCGCGCGTGCAGGGTGACGAGCCCCTGCCCGCGCTGCGTCCCGTCACGCTGGACGACGTGATGGCCGAGGCGATGGAACGCTGCCAGACCAAGGCGTCCGCGAAGGACATCGAGCTCACCGTCGGCGGCGAGGACGGCCTGCGCGTCCGCGGCGACCAGGAACTGCTGGTCACCGCGCTGCGCAACCTGGTCGACAACGCCGTCGCCTACAGCCCCGAGCACACCCGCGTCGTCGTCGCGACCAAGCGGCGCGACGACGGCCACGTGGAGGTCAACGTGACCGACCAGGGGATCGGCATCCCGGACGCCGAGGTGGAGCGGATCTTCGAGCGCTTCTACCGCGTCGACCCGGCCCGCTCCCGCCAGACCGGCGGTACCGGCCTCGGCCTCGCCATCGTCAAGCACGTCACCAGCAAGCACGGCGGCGACGTGACCGTGTGGAGCAAGGAGGGGCACGGGTCGACGTTCACGATCCGGCTGCCGCTGCTCGACGCCCCGCATCGTCCCGCCGGCATCACTGCGGCGAACAAGGACGCGGCCAAGAACAACGCGGACGCACAAGTTGACGCGGACGCGGGTAAGAACATCCAGAACACCGCCCGGGAGGGAACACCGTGACCCGCGTGCTCGTCGTGGAAGACGAAGAGTCGTTCAGCGACGCACTTTCGTACAACCTGCGTAAAGAGGGCTTCGAGGTGGCCGTCGCCGCCACCGGTCCCGACGCGCTGGACATCTTCGAGCGCAACGGTGCCGACCTCGTGCTGCTCGACCTGATGCTCCCCGGCCTGCCCGGCACCGAGGTGTGCCGGGAGCTGCGCGCCAAGTCCAGCGTTCCCGTCATCATGCTGACCGCCAAGGACAGCGAGGTCGACAAGGTCGTCGGCCTTGAGCTCGGCGCGGACGACTACGTCACCAAGCCGTTCTCCACCCGCGAGCTGATCGCCCGGATGCGGGCCGTTCTGCGACGCCAGGGCGAGGTCGAGGAACTGGCCCCCGCCACGCTTGAGGCTGGACCGGTCCGGATGGACGTCGAGCGGCACGTCGTCAGCGTCGGCGGCGACCCCGTCCAGCTTCCGCTCAAGGAGTTCGAGCTGCTGGAGGTGCTGCTCCGCAACGCGGGCCGCGTCCTGACCCGCATGCAGCTGATCGACCGCGTCTGGGGCGCCGACTACGTCGGCGACACGAAGACGCTGGACGTGCACATCAAGCGGCTCCGCGCCAAGATCGAGGAAGTGCCGTCGACGCCGCGGTACATCGTCACCGTCCGCGGTCTGGGTTACAAGTTCGAGCCCTGACGGATAGGAAGAACGGCCCGTCCAGCGGCTGGACGGGCCGTTCTGTCATAGGCGGGCCGTAGTGTCGTGGACGGCTGCCGCAAGCGAGCCGTCGTGCCAGCGTCCCGGGGCGCGGGCGGGTCAGTGCCCCTGGGGCCCGGTGAGTCAGCGACGCCGAGGCCCGGTGGGTCAGCGACGCCGGGGCTCGGCGGGTCAGCGACCCCGGGCCCGGTGGGTCAGCGACCCCTGGGCCAAGCGGGTCAGTGACCGGCGCCGGGGGATTCCGACGTCGTCGGGGACGTGGACGCGCCCGGCTGGCCCGGCTCGGTGCTCGCGGTCGGCGTCGGGCTGCCGCCGCCCGGCGTCTGCGGGGTCCCGGGCGTCGCCGAGCCGGGGCTCTGGACGGCCGGGGTGGGCAGCGGGTAGGTGGCGAACTCGTCCTGCTGCGGGATGATCGGCACCTGGAAGTCGATGCCGCCCGCCTTCTCGAACTGCATCCGCACGAGGATGGTCGACCCGGCGAGCAGCTCCTGCCGCAGGCTCGGCAGCACGACCAGCGGCTGGTCGCCGCCCGGCGCGGGCGGGACGGTCTGCTGCGGCGCGGACGTGTTGCCCGACGTCGGGCTGGCCGTCGGCTCGGACGTGGAGCCCGGACCCGTCGGTTCGGGCGTCGCGCCAGGCGTTCCGGGCGTACTGGACGCGGTGGGCGTCGTGGGCGCGCCGGACGTCGTGGGCGTGCCGGTCGGCTCGCCCGGCTCGGTGCCGCCCGGCTGCCCGTTCCGCTTCTTCCGGGACGGCGGCGTCGGGCTGGGGGTCGCCGTGGGCTTGCCGAGCAGCTTGACGAACGAGCCCGTCCCGTCCGCGGCGGCGCCCGGCAGCGTGATGCCGCCGCCGTCGATCCGCGCGGGGGCGCCGAACTGCGGGGAACTGACCGAGACGAGGCGGTCCGGGCGTCCCTTGACCTGGTTGATCATCGCGCCGTAGAGCGGCAGCGACAGCCCGGGGGCGATCGGCTGGCCGGGCCGCGGGCCGAGCACGAACATGTTGCGCAGGGCGATCTGCGGCGCCGCGGGCTTGTCCTTCGGGACGGAGACGTTCACGCCGTCCGTGAGCTGCGTCGGGGACGCGGACTGGGGTTCCTCGCCGGCGCCGCAACCGGTGATCACCGGCGCGATGGCGACGGCCCCCGCGACGGCCAGCGTGACCATTCGACGGCTGTTACGGATCACGGCGTCGGTCTCCTCGCGAATGTTCTGCCAAAGCGTGGCATCGAGAATGGCACGAAAGTTGAGAGAGCGGCGTCAGAGACGCCAGAGGAAGCGTAGCGAGACCCAGCCGGAAGCACCGCTTCGGGGTACCCGACACGCCATTTTTCCATGCCCCACTGCCGTCGGCGTGCGGCCGTCAGCCCGACTTCAGCGACTGGACCTTCTCGTTGAGCTCCGGGCCGGGCCGCGGGGCTTGGACGACCTCGTTGACCACCCCGTCCGGCTGGACGAACACCGCGGTGATCCCCGGCCCGGGCGTCCCCGACCCGGGTGTCCCCGGCCCAGGCGTCCCGGGCACGGACTTCCCCGGCAGGGGCGTTCGCGGCGCGCCGCGCGGCGGGGCGTAGGCGGACGCGAGCACGCCCGAGCGGTCGTCGAGGATCTGCGGCGTCCCGTTGTGGGCGGTGCCCGCGCACGCCTTCAGCTCCTTCAGCGACATGCCCTTCTTCCCGTTGACGGGACGCGGATCGGCGACCAGCCAGAAGTTCAGGATGCTCTCCTGCGTCCGGGCGGCGAGCTCGGCCACGACGCTCTCGCACTCGTACGCGGGCGGGACGATGCCGATCACACCGGGCCGCAGGTCGCGCAGGGGCATCACGGTGTGCTCGCCGGCCACGAGGTCGACGGAGCCCGCGGGCAGCAGGCCGCCGACCCGGCCGGGGCTCGCGGACGGGCGCGGCGCGAGCTGGGCGCCGGTCGGACGGGGCGCGGGACGGGGCCCGAACGCGGTCATCAGGACGCCGCTGAGCAGCGCCACGAGCAGCGCACCCGCGATGATCGGGACGGCGACGCCGAACCGCGTCAGCGGGCCGCCGAACCGGCGGATCCGCGCCCGGCGGCGGCGCCGGCGCTCCTCGCGGTGGTAGGCGACCACGTCGCGGTCGAGCTCGCGGGCGTCATCGGGCACCACGACGTCAACGCGGGGCAGCCCGTAGTCGTCGGGCTCCGGGTCGTCGCCGTCCGGCCTCACTCCGCACCTCCGTCCTGGCCACTCGTCGGCTGAGCCGTCCCATTCGGCCCCTTCCGGGCGCTTCGTACCCGCAGTACCCGGCCTGTTCACCTCCAGTATGGGACGCTTCCACATCGCCCGGTGGGGGATGCTTGTAACCAGGGCCGGTTACCGGTAATGACGATCCGGCGCGATCCACGTGGTCCTTCGGCTACCCTGAGTACGGGGAACTGGACGAGGATGCACTATTAAAGGGCTTTGTCAATACCCCAATATGCGGCTTGACCTGGGCATTTGTCTGGAAGGCCGGTTCAGCCACGCAGGTTTCCGTGGTACCCTGGTTCTAGCGGAAGGGGTACTTGTCACATGACTTTCCAGGTCGGCGACACCGTCGTCTACCCCCACCATGGGGCTGCTCGGATCGAGGCCATCGAGACTCGCACCATCAAAGGTGAGGAAAAGACCTATCTGGTCTTGAAGGTCGACAAGGGCGACCTGACAGTGCAGGTCCCGGTCGAGAACGTCGAGGACGTGGGTGTCCGTGACGTCGTCGGCCAGGAGGGTCTGGAGAAGGTGTTCGAGGTGCTTCGCGCACCCTACACCGAGGAACCCACCAACTGGTCCCGCCGGTACAAGGCGAACCTGGAGAAGCTCGCCTCCGGTGATGTGAACAAGGTCGCCGAGGTCGTTCGCGACCTGTGGCGGCGCGACAAGGAACGCGGACTGTCCGCCGGCGAGAAGCGCATGCTCGCCAAGGCGCGGCAGATCCTGGTCAGCGAGCTCGCGCTCGCCGAGAAGACCAACGAGGACAAGGCAGAGGCTCTGCTCGACGAGGTCCTGGCCAGCTGAACGGCCGGATGGGTTGAGCGCACGGCTTCCACGGGTGGGCGTCGGTACCGACGTCCACCCGTTCTCGTCCGAGCCGCGTCCGCTGTGGGTGGGCGGGCTCGAATGGCCCGGTGAGGGCCACGGCCTCGCCGGGCACTCCGACGGCGACGTCGCCGCGCACGCCGCGTGCGACGCGCTGCTGTCGGCCTGCGGGCTTGGCGATCTCGGCGCCATCTTCGGGACGGCCGACCCGCGCTGGTCGGGCGCGTCCGGCGTCGCGCTGCTGCGGGAGGTGGCGCGGCTCGTCCACGAGGCGGGGTTCACCATCGGGAACGTCGCCATCCAGGTCGTGGGGAACCGTCCCAAGATCGGCAAGCGGCGCGGTGAGGCGGAGAAGACCCTGTCCGAGGCGCTCGGCGGAGCGCTGGTCACCGTCACCGCCACCACGACGGACGGCCTGGGCCTGACGGGCCGCGGCGAGGGCCTGGCCGCAATAGCCACCGCCCTCGTCCTCCCACCAGCCTGACTCCGGCCCAGCCTGACTCCGGCCCACCAGCCTGACCCCCGCACCGGCGTGATGCCCGCCCGCCCGGCTGAGCCCTGCTCACTACCCTGAGTCCGGCCCATCGGCCTGACTCCCGCACCAGCGTGATCCACGCCCACCCGGCTGAGCCCTGCCCACTAGGCCGAGTCCGGCCCGGCCTGGTCCCGCGCCAGCCTGGTCCCCGCCCACTCGGCTGAGTCCGGCCCACACCCGGTTGAGCCCTGCCCACTAGCCTGAGCCCGGCCCACTAGCCTGGCCCCGCCCACCCGGCTGAGCCCGCCCACCAGCGTGATCCCCGCCTACCCGGCTGACCTCCGCCCCCCGGGCGCTCGCGTCGCGGCCGAAATGGGACGCTTTTCCGGCTGGTTATCCACAATCTCGCAACTCGTTGTCGTCCGGGGCCTGGGCGTTTGACGATGGTGGTAGCCGGTCCGCCCCCGGGTGGGAGGGGCTTGGTTTTTTGGGTGTTGGGGGTGGAGGTGTGGCTGACAGGGCGGGTCGTCCCGCTGGTCTGGGCGGGACTCTCCGCTGGTCTGGGGTGCCCCGGTTGTCATACGGGCTCAGCTGGTTGTGCTGGGTAGACCGTGCCTGTCACTTCGCCCAGTGTTATCCGGGAGCCCTTCGCGCCCGGTGCCTGGGCTCGGAGCGTCACCGTGTCGCCGTCCTCCAGATACGTGCGTTTCGTGCCGTCCGGGAGTTCCAGCGGCTCGTCGCCGTTCGCGGTCAGTTCCAGCAGGCAGCCGCGCTGGTCGCGGTCCGGGCCGGAGACCGTCCCGGACGCGAACAGGTCGCCGGTGCGCAGCGGGGCGCCGTTGACGGTGGCGTGGGCCAGTTGCTGCGGCGACGTCCAGTACATGTCCGCGAACCGGGGACGCGCCACCACCTGGCCGTTGATCAAGACCTCCAGGTGCAGGTCGAGGCCCCACGGCTCGGCGCAGCGCAGGTACGGCAGCGGCTCCGGGTCCTGGACGGGCGGCGACACCCGCGCGGGCTCCAGCGCCGCGACCGGGACCACCCACGAGGAGATCGACGTCGCGAACGACTTGCCGAGGAACGGGCCGAGCGGCTGCGACTCCCACATCTGCACGTCGCGCGCGCTCCAGTCGTTCACCAGCACGAACCCGAACACATGGTCGCGGAACGCGCCCGCCGGGACACCCCGCCCCGGAACAGACGGCACTCCCGCCACGAACCCGACCTCCGCCTCGAAGTCGAGCCGCGTCGACGGGCCGTACGTCGGTTCCGGCTCACCCGGCGTCCGGCGCTGCCCGGACGGCCGGATGATCGGCGTCCCCGACGGGTACACGGTCCCGGCGCGCCCGTGGTAGGCGACCGGCAGCCGCTTCCAGTTGGACGGCAGCGGTTCGCTCCGCGGGCGCAGGATCCGTCCCGTGTTCCTGGCGTGGTGCTCGGACGAGAAGAAGTCCACATAGTCCGCCACCTCGAAGGGACGGAGCAGCGACACGTCCGCGACGGGGATCAGGCACGGCTGCACTTGCTCGCGGAACCCCTCGTCGGTGAGCAGTTCGACGAGCCGCGCCCGGTTGGCCTCCCAGACGGGACGTCCCGCCACCATGAAGGCGTTCAGCGAGCCGGACGCGAAACACCGGCGGTCGTCCACGAGCCCGGCGGCGGACAGCGCGGCCAAGTCCAGGACGAACCCGCCGATGGCCACCCCCACGCGGGGCAGCTCACCCGGACGGGAGAACACCCCGTACGGCAGATTCTCGATGCCGAACCCGCCGTCCGCGCTACCCGGAACCCACGAATCGGTCGTCATGCCGCTATTTCTTCCCCTCCGTTTCCCCTTTCATCCAGTGATGGAAATCGGGCGGAGAGCCCCCAGCGCGGTCTCGATTCCGGGCGTTCCGTAGGCGGACAGCAGGCGCCGCGCCCCAACGGCCTCCTCCTCGCCCAGCGTCAGCAGGTCGGTGATCACGTCGCCGGGGTCGGCGCGGGAGAGCGCGTCGCGGACATCCCCCTCCCCGGCTCCGGCCGCGGCCGTGGCGGCGGCCAGCAGGGCGTGTACGGGGCTCGGCCCCTCCCGACCTCCCTCCTGACCGCCCTCCAGGACGAACGGCAGCTCGCGTTCCGCGCAGGCCGAGATGAACGCGGCCAGCCTCTCCACCGCGCAGGACGTTCGGTAGGCGGCGCCCAGCGGGGCGCCCCGCTCGCGGGCGGCGGCGACGCGGTCGAGCGCGTCCCGCCAGCCGGGCGACGGCCGCACCTCGATGTGCGCGGGCGCGCCGGACGGCAGCCGGGCGATCGTCACGGCGGCGGCCCGCGCCTGGTCCGCGTCCCCGGGGAGCGGGATCCGCAGTGCCGTGACGCGGACGCGCGGCTCGCCCTGGGCGGCCTCCAGCGTCGCGGACAGGTCCTGAATTCCGGTGTCGGCCACCAGGCCGAGGTCGAGCAGATCTTCCGGGACGAGCCGCGTCCGCAACTCGGCGAACCGCGACGCCGGGCAGAGGAACCGTCCGGCAGCGGGATGCCGGGCGACGCGGCGGTAGGTCGGGAGCGCCTCATCGAGCCCAACGCGCTCCCCGCGAACCCGATCCGGCCGGACGCCATCAGGCGGGACGCGGTCCGGTGGGAAGAGCGCGGCGTCGTCGAGCAGCCGAGCGAGTAGGGCGCTCATAGCCCTATGACTACCCGGCCGCCGGAGACCTCACCGCGGGCGGCGGCCGGGTTCGCGCCGCTCAGCCCGCGGGCGGGACGGGGCCGCTGCGGAAGTTGCTCGACGGGGGCGGGTTCCAGTCATCGTCGTCGTCGGCGGCTGCCGGGCCCTCGGCGGCGTCCGGGTCTTCGGCGCGGTCGGCCGGAGGGTCGTCGTGCTCGTCCTCCTCGGCCGGGCGCCGTCCGGGCATCGGGATGTCGGGACGCGTCGTCGCCGCGGCCGGACGCTCCTTCCGCTCGACGCGGTCCCTCCCGCGGACCAGCTCAACGTCCGTCGGCAGCAGCGCGGGCGCGTGCGGCGCCTCGGGCGCCTCGGACGCGTTGGCGGAGTCGATCGGCGACCGCGGCTCCGGCAGCGTGTCCAGCGGCGGCGGCCCCTCCTCGGACGGGACGCCAGACTCAAGCGACGGCCCAGGCTCAAGCGACGGCCCGGGCTCAAGCGAAAGGCCCCGCTCGAACGGCAACCCCCGCTCGAACGGCAGCCCCCGCTCCACCGGCAGTTCCCGCTCCACCGGCAGTTCCCGCTCCACCGGCAACTCCCGCTCCAACGGCAACTCCCGCTCGGACGGCAGGTCCCGGTCGAACGTAAGGCCCGGCTCGGACGACAGGCTCTGCCCGGACGTCACGTCCCGACCGGACGCGAGGCGCGGCTTGAAGCCCAGTCCGGAGTCCTCCTCCTCCGCGTCGTCCTCCTCCACGTCCTCGAAGATCTCGCGTTCGAAGGCGTTGGCCCTCTCGGTCTCCGCCCGCGGCGCCGGTTCCTCGGGCGCGAACGGGATGAGCGAGTCGCGCTCGTCCACGAAAGGCTCCGGCGCCCGGCCCGCCTGCTCCGCCCGGTCAGCCCCGCCCGCCCGGTCCATCTGGCCCGCTCGATCCATCTGGCCCGCTCGGTCCATCTGGCCCGCTCGATCCATCTGGCCCGCTCGATCCATCGGGTCCGTGCGGTCGGTGCCCGCCTCCAGGGCCAGCGGCTCGGGTGAAGCCGGTTCGAGGACCTTGACGTGGCCGCGCTGCGGCTCGACCGGCGGCGTCTCCGCGGCGGCCGGACGTCCC
Source organism: Actinomadura chibensis NBRC 106107 (assembly GCF_001552135.1). Lineage (GTDB taxonomy): Bacteria > Actinomycetota > Actinomycetes > Streptosporangiales > Streptosporangiaceae > Spirillospora > Spirillospora chibensis. Next base: position 54,446 of record NZ_BCQP01000053.1, read on the forward strand.
ACCCGGATCTGCTTGAACATCGTCAGCCACAGCCACACCGCGATCACCAGCATGACGTGCGGCGCGACCGCGACGCCCGCGCGGACGGGGTCGCGGGGCAGGTCGCCGAGGCCGCGCAGCGAGTCCTGGACGGAGATCGCCGCGCCCCCGCCGAGCAGCAGGAGCAGCAGCACCCAGCGGGGCAGCCGTGTCCACCAGCGGGCGTTCCGGGTGATCACGAGGGACAGGATCGTCAACGCGGTGAGGGTGTCGGCGATCGCCGGGTAGAGCGGCGCCCAGCGGCGGCCGACGCCGCCGAGCCGGGCGAGGTCGCGGAGCACGTCGTAGGTCAGCGCGAACGCGGCGCCCGCCAGCGCGGCGACGACCAGGCCCGCGACGGCGGTGAGCACCCGGCGCTGCGCGGGGGTGAAGGACGGCCGGGTGGGATCTGTTGGCATGTCTCTCGTTCCGGGAAAAGGGGCGCCTGCTGAGGGTCCTGAGGCGAGATTAGCCAGCCCGCACCGCGAGACCCGCCCATTCCGGACGATCACTTTGCCGTGCGCGCGATATGCACTGAGACGTAACGTATGGACGACCGCCCGTACGCACGACGGCGACCATGCGAGGAGGCAGCGATTACGGGGGATCGGCTCGGCGAGCCGGTCCGGACGTTCGACGGCCGGGCCGCGGCGCGCCGCAGATGGGCCTGGCTGGGGCTGCTGTGCGCGGCGTCCCTGGCGCTGGTCCCGGCGGCGATCGTCTACCTGCGCGACGAGGTGTGGTGGGTGGGCGTCCCGGCGCTGGTGCTGTCCATGGGCTACGCGGCGGCCGTCGGCTGGGTCGCGGGACGCGACCGTCCGCGCGTCGGCGGCCGGGCCGTGACCCTCCACACCGGCGGCCTCTCCGTCGTCCGGCGCCGCGACGAGGCCCGGTACACGTGGGACGAGCTGGTGTCCGTCACCGTGTCCGGGGTGAAACCCGAGCCGGACGCGCCGACCCGCTGGACGTTCACCCTCGTCGCGGACGACGGCCGCGTGCTGCGGCTCGGCGACGACCTCCCCGAGGTGCGGACGCTCGGCGCGGCGGTCGCCGCCGAGGTGACGGCGCGGATCGTCCCGCGGCTGCTGGCGGCCGTGCAGGCGGGCGAGACCGTCCGGATGGGCCCGTTCGACATCGACCTCGACGGCGTCGAGAAGGAGGGCGACCGCCTCCCGTGGGACGCCGTCGACGACGTCGCGGTCGACAACGGCCTGGTGACCGTGCACGCCCGCAAGGGCCCCGACCTGATGACGATGGCCGCCCAGATGCCGGATGCGCTCGCGTTCACCGCCCTGTGCCACCAGGTCAGGGACCTCGCCAGACCTTCTTGAGGAATTTTCCGGGGGGTATGTCAAGAACCCGTCCGCGGCTCCGATCCATTCGTGACGGCGCCCCACGAGGGCCGGGACGCAGATGCGACCCGTGTCGTGCCGGACGCCCCGGCCCGAGGGACGCCGACCGGCTCGACCCCGCCGGGAAACCCGGCGGAGATCTCGAAAGGACATCCGATGGAAGTGCGCACTCTTGACGTTCCGGGCGCGAGCCTGCACTACGAGGTCCGCGGGGCCGGGCCCGTCGCCCTGCTGATCTGCGGCGGGATCTACGACGCGGCCGCCTACGCGGGGCTCGCCGAGCGGCTCGCCGACCGGTACACGGTGGTGACCTACGACCGGCGCGGCAACTCGCGCAGCCCGCTCACCGGGCCGCCGGTCCCGCAGCGCATCGAGGAGCACGCGGACGACGCGTCCCGGCTGCTCGCCGAGGTCTCGCCGGACGCGCCCGCGTTCGTGTTCGGCAACAGCTCGGGCGCGCAGATCGGGCTCGCGCTGGCCGAGCGGCACCCGGAGCAGGTTCGCGTGCTCGTCGCGCACGAGCCGCCGCTGCTGTCCCTGCTGCCGGACGCCGCGCACTGGGAGTCCGTGCTGGCGGACGTGGAACGCGCGTACGCGGACGGCGGCGCGGGCGCCGCGATGGGCGTGTTCGGCGCGGCGATGGGCATGGGCGGCGGCGACGAGGACTCCGGGGACTCCGGGGGCGGTGAGCCGCCGTCTCCCGAAATGCAGGAGATGTTCGCGCGCCTGGAGAAGAACACCGACTTCTTCATCGGCTACGAGGTCCCGCCGTTCGGGCGCTGGACGCCGGACGTCGGCGCGCTGCGCGGGTCGTCCGTCCCGATCGTGCTCGTCGCGGGGGAGGAGTCGGCGGGGGAGCCGCCGCACCGGTCCGCGCACGCGCTGGCCGAGCGGCTCGGGACGCCGGTCGAGACCTACCCCGGCGGCCACGGCGGCTTCGGCCTCTCCGCCGACGAGTTCGCCACCCGGCTGGACGCCGCCTTCTCCGCGTCCTGACCGGGGAGGTGCCGAGGGAAGGGGCTCCTGACCTGGAGGGCATAGATCCTTATGACCATTTGGCATATGGGATGGCACGCGATGTGACGCGCGGCCGTGCGCCCATCCAATAACCTGGTTTCGTGAGTCTGCGCCTTTACGACACCGGCACCCGTAGCGTCCGCGCGTTCGAGCCCCTGGAAGAGGGCCGCGTGGGGATGTACGTGTGTGGCGCTACTCCGCAGGCCGCCCCGCACATCGGCCATCTGCGCTCGGGCGTGATCTACGACGTGCTGCTGCGCTGGCTGCGCGCGTCCGGCTACGAGGTGACGTTCGCGCGCAACGTCACCGACATCGACGACAAGATCATCGCGGTGGCGGCGGAGCGGGGCGTGCCGTGGTTCGCGGTCGCCGAGGGCAACCAGCGGGTCTTCACCCAGGGCTACGACCTGCTCGGCTGCCTGCCCCCGACGATCGAGCCGCGCGCCACCGGGCACGTCCCGGAGATGATCGCGCTGATCCGGCGGCTGATCGACAAGGGGCACGCCTACCCGGCGGGCGGCGACGTGTACTTCGACGTGAAGTCGTGGGCCGACCACTACGGCGAGCTGTCGAACCAGCGGCTGGAGAACATGCGGTCCACGGGCGACACCGTCAACGAGGACTGCAAGCGCGACGTCCGCGACTTCGCGCTGTGGAAGGGCGCGAAGCCCGGCGAGCCGTCCTGGGAGACGCCGTGGGGGGACGGCCGCCCCGGCTGGCACCTGGAGTGCTCGGCGATGTCGACCAAGTACCTCGGTCCCGTGTTCGACATCCACGGCGGCGGCGTCGACCTGATCTTCCCGCACCACGAGAACGAGATCGCCCAGTCCCGGGCGGCGGGCGACGGGTTCGCCCGCTACTGGCTGCACAACGGGCTCCTCACCGTCGACGGCGAGAAGATGAGCAAGTCGGTCGGCAACGTCGTGCTGCTGCCCGACCTGCTCGGCAAGGCGCGCCCGGTCGAGGTCCGGTACTACCTCGTGTCGGCGCACTACCGCTCGCTGATGGACTACACCGACGCGGCGCTCGCCGAGGCCGTGTCCGCCTACCAGCGGATCGAGGGGTTCGTCACGCGCGCGACGGAGGTCGTGGGCGCGGTCGCGCCGACGTCGCCGCCGCCCGAGTTCGCCGCCGCGCTCGACGACGACCTCGGCGTGCCGCACGCGCTGGCGGTGCTGCACGAGGCCGTCCGGGACGGCAACAGCGCCCTCGCGTCCGGCGACCGCGGCGCGGTGCGGGAGCGGCTCGGCGCCGTCCGGGCGATGGCGGACGTCCTCGGGCTCGACCCGCTGTCGCCGCAGTGGGCCAGGTCCGGCGAGGACGACCTGCGTCCCGTCGTGGACGCGCTCGTCGCCGTCGCGCTGGAGCAGCGGCAGGCCGCGCGCGCGCGGAAGGACTACGCCGCCGCCGACGCGATCCGCGACAGCCTGTCCGAGGCGGGGATCGTCGTCGAGGACACCCCGCAGGGCCCCCGCTGGGAGCTCAAGCGCGGCTGACCCTCCGCGGGACGGCGGGGCCCGCGCGGCGGATAAAATCGGGTGTTCGCGGGGGTGCGGTGTTCGTGGGGGTGCGGAGCCGTCCCGCCGAGATCCCAGCCGCCCGGGCAGCCACGTCGACGGGCGAACCACCACCGTCGCTAGGGGCGAATCGACCATGGCCAAGCGCAAGGGCAAGGGACCGACTCCGAAGGCCGAGGACCGGCACTGGCACGCCAAGCGCCAGAAGGCCCGCGCCGTGAAGAGCGCCCGCCGCACCGGCACCCCGACGCTCGGCCCGGGCGGGCGCGACAAGCCCGCCGAGGCCCCCGAGCGCGCCCGCCGCCCGGCCGGGGCGCGGCGCGCGAACGGCGAGGTCCCCGAGCTGGTCACCGGGCGCAACCCGGTCGTCGAGGCGCTGCGCGCCGGGGTGCCGGGCAGCGCGCTGTATGTGTCGTCCAGCTCCGACGAGCGGGTCCGCGAGTCGATCCAGCTCGCCGCCGACCGGGGTGTCCCCCTGCTGGAGACCGGCAAGAACGAGCTCGACCGGATGACCGACGGCGCCGTCCACCAGGGCATCGCGCTGCAGGTCAAGCCGTACCGGTACGCGCACCCCGACGACCTGCTCACCGGGTCCGCGCCGCTGATCGTCGCGGTCGACGGGATCACCGACACCCGCAACCTCGGCGCGATCGTCCGGTCCGCGGCCGCGTTCGGCGCGGCGGGCGTGGTGGTGCCGGAGCGGCGCGCCGCCGGAGTCACGGCCGGGACGTGGAAGTCGTCGGCCGGGACGCTCGCGACCGTGCCCGTCGCGCAGGCCACGAACCTCACCCGGCAGCTCAAGGCGTACCAGAAGGCGGGCTGCTTCGTCGCCGGACTGGACGCGGGCGGCGGTGTCGCGGTCGCCGACCTGGAGGTCGCGTCCGGGCCGTTCGTGCTGGTCGTCGGCTCGGAGGGCAAGGGCCTCGGACGGCTCGTCGGCGAGACCTGCGACCTGCTCGTGACCATCCCGATGCCGGGCCGCGCCGAGTCGCTGAACGCCGGTGTCGCGGCGGGGATCGCGCTGTACGAGGTCAGCCGCCTGCGCTCCCGGTGACCCCGGCCGCGCGCGGTGACGTTGCTCACTACCGACAATCTTAACGTTCAGATAGTTGACGCCGCTTTTCCCCTCATGTTGTTATCTCAACGTTGAGATAACAACATGAGGGGTTGAGCCAGATGACCGCCATCGCGGCGCCGCCGGGCGTCCGGTCCCGCTACGCGACCGACGTCGCCCTGGCCGCCTTCGCGCCCGCGAGCTGGGGCACCACCTACGTCGTCACGACGACGCTGCTCCCGGACGGCCGTCCGCTGCTCGCCGCCACGCTCCGCGCGCTGCCCGCCGGGCTCGTCCTGCTCGCCGCCACCCGCCGCCTGCCGCGCGGCGACTGGTGGTGGAAGTCGGCCGTCCTCGGCATGCTCAACTTCGGGGCCTTCTTTCCGTTGATCTTCTTCGCCGCCTACCGGCTGCCCGGCGGGGTCGCCTCGACGATCGGCTCCGTCCAGCCGCTGGTCGTCGCGCTGCTGTCGATCGGCGTGCTGCGGGTGCGTCCCGCCCGCGCCGTGCTGTACTCGGCGATCGCCGGGACCGGCGGCGTCGCCCTGCTGACGCTTAGCGCGGACGCCCGGCTCGACCCGCTCGGCATCGGCGCCATGCTGACCGCGACGTCCCTGATGGCCGCCGCGATCGTGCTGGCCAAGAAGTGGGGCCGTCCCGAGGCGCCGGACGGGCGCCCCGAGTCGCCGCTCGTCATGACCGGCTGGCAGCTCACCGTCGGCGGCCTCGCCCTCGCGCCGCTGACGCTCGCCGTCGAGGGCGTGCCGTCCTCGGTGAGCGGGGAGAACGTCCTCGGCTTCGGCTACCTCGGGATCGTCGGGACCGCCGTCGCGTACGCGCTGTGGTTCCGCGGGATCGACCGGCTGCCGCCCACGTCCGTCTCGCTGCTCGGCCTCACCAACCCGATGGTCGCCACCGTCGCCGGGCTCGTCATCCTCGGGCAGACGCTCACGCCGCTCCAGCTCGTCGGTTTCACGATCGCGCTCGGGGCCCTCGTCGCCGGGCAGACCCTCAACCGCCGGACGTGACGCTCCGCCGCCGCTCCCGCAGGAACGCCAGCTCGGCCTCGTTGTCCGTCCGTTCGATCGCCGCGTCGTAGGAGGCGGCGGCCTCCGCGTCCCGGCCCAGCCTGCGCAGCAGATCCGCGCGGACGGCGTGGAACAGGTAGTAGGCGTCGAGGTCGAGCCCGTCCACGATGGCGAGCGCGGGCTCGGGGCCATCGACCTCGGCCACCGCGACGGCCCGGTTCAGCGCCGCGACCGGCGTCGGCGCGATGGCCATGAGCTGGTCGTAGAGCTGGACGATCTGGTCCCACCGCGTGTCCTCCGGCCGCGCCGCGTCGCTGTGCACGGCGTTGATGGCCGCCTGGATCTGGTACGGCCCCGGCCGGTTCCGCCGCAGGCACTCCCGGACGAGCGCCTGCCCCTCGCGGACCAGGTCGTCGTCCCAGCGGCGGCGGTCCTGGTCGGGGAGGAGGACGAGCCGCCCGTCCCGCGTCCGCGCGGGCTTGCGCGACTCGATCAGCAGCATCAGGGCCAGCAGGCCGAGGGCCTCGGGCTCGTCCGGCATGAGCTCCGCGAGGACGCGGCCCAGCCTGATCGCCTCGGCGGCGAGGTCGTCGCGCCCGCCGTATCCCTGGTTGAACACCAGGTAGACGACCGCGAGTACCCCGGACAGGCGCTCCGGCAGGTCGGCCTCGTCCGGCACCCGGTACGGGATGCGCGCGTCCCGGATCTTGGCCTTCGCGCGCACCAGCCGCTGCGCCATCGTCGGCTCCGGCACGAGGAACGCCCGCGCGATCTCCGCCGTCGTCAGCCCGCCGAGCAGCCGCAGCGTCAGCGCCACCCGCGCTTGGAGCGCCAGCGCCGGATGGCAGCAGGTGAAGATCAGCCGCAGCCGGTCGTCCCGCACGGCGCCCTCCTCCACCGGTTCCGCCACGTTGACCAGCGCGGCCTGGGCGTGCTTGCCGTCCCGCGCGGCCTCCCGGCGCAGCCGGTCGATCGCCTTGTTCCGCGCCGTCGTGATGATCCATCCCGCGGGCGCCGGGGGCGGGCCGTCCACCGGCCACCGCCGCACCGCCTCCGCGAAGGCGTCCTGCACCGCCTCCTCGGCCACGTCGACGTCGCCGAACACCCGGACCAGCACGGCCACCGCGCGGCCGTGCTCCTCCCGGAACACCCGGTCGATCAGGCCTCGCCCTGGAACGGCCGCACCTCCATCGGAAGCCCCGTCCGCCGGACGTACCTGGCCGCGATCTTCAGCGCCGCGTCCAGGTCGGCGGCCTTGATGATGATGAGCCCGCCGATGTGCTCCTTGCCCTCCGTCCAGGGCCCGTCGGTCGCGACGACCTCCTCGCCCCGCGGCCGCACCACCGTGCTCGCGTCGGGCTCGTGCAGGCCCCGCCCGAACACCCACGCCTCCTGCGCCTCCAGGTCGCGCCGGATCACCGCGAGGTCCGCCATCACCTCGTCCAGCACCTCGGGCGGCGGACGCTCGCCCACGGGCTGGATCATGTTGAGCGCGTACAGCTTCATGCTTCCTCCCTCTTCCGGTACGTCGCGATCACGACCCCCGTCGTCGTGACCACCGACCCGACGAGCCGCATGTCCACGGCGACCCCGTCGAACAGGCGCTGCCCCGTCCCGAGCACCCGCGGATGGGTCATCAGCAGCCACTCGTCGACGAGCCCCCGCCGCATCAGTTCCCGCGCCAGGGCGCCGCTCCCGATCACCGTCAGATCCTCCGCGATCTTCGGCACGTCGCCGACGTCCTCGACAAGCACCGAGTTCTCCCAGGGGAGTTCCCGCATCGTGGTCGTCACCACGTACTTCCGGGCCCGGTTCAGCGTGTCCGTGTACGGGTTGTCCTTCTGGTGGGGCCAGTAGGCGTGGAGACTCAGGTACGTCCGGCGTCCGAGCAGGACGCCGCCGTCCCGGCCCATGCGCTTCCCCATCTCCGAGCCCATGACCTCGTCGTTCCCCGGAACGGCCCACCCACCGTGCGCGAACCCGCCCCGCACGTCCTCATCGGGCGACGCGGGCGCCTGCATGACCCCGTCCAGCGACAGATGCTCCACCACGACGATCTTCCCCACGGCTCCTCCTCCAGACGACGGCCTTCACCCCCTACACGAACGCCGCACGCCCAGATCGACACCGCCCCGGAAAAACCGTCCCCCCGTCCCCCCACCAGTTCGACTACGATGCGTGGACGAGCCGGCCGGCGTAGCTCAATCGGCAGAGCATCTGTCTTGTAAACAGAAGGTTAGGGGTTCAAGTCCCCTCGCCGGCTCCCACGTCAGAGGCCCCTTCCTCGCTTGGGAGGGGCCTCTTTGCTAACGGTGGTCGTCCGGTGCCGTCGCGCTGGTTCGTCCGGCCGCCGTCGCTGGGGGGCCGGGGCGTCCGGATAGCAATCTTTCTGCGTATTGGTTGATGCGTTTTCTGTATTCGTGTTGGGCTGTATTGGCTCCTTCTCTGGGATGTGGTGTTCTGCATCTTTCTTGCGAGCCCTGTGGTACTAGTCTGGCTTTTCCGTGGTGGCAGGGGGTAGCGGGATGTTGAATGAGGCGTTGGCCGCATTGGCGGCGTCGGCGGGGACCGGGGTGGTGACCGCGATGGTCACCGACGGGTGGCAGCAGGTCCGCATGCGGGTGGTGAAGGTGCTGGGTCGGGGTGATCCGGGGGAGGAGCAGCGCCAGGAGACTCGGCTGGAGCGGGCCCGCCGGGAAGTGATCGAGGCACCGGAGGAGCAGGCCGAGGACGTCCGTCAGCGGCAGGGAGAGGCGTGGCGCACGCGGTTTGAGGATCTGCTGGAGGACAGGCCCGAGGCGGAAGGCTCGCTGCGGGAACTGGTGACGTTCCTGAGCGAGCATGCTGGGCCCGCGGCGGGTGCGGTGCAGGTCAATGCCCGCGCCTCCGGCAACGCGCAGCAAGCGGTCCAGGGGCAGGGGGTGCAGACCAACACCTTCAACGCTCCTCCTGCCGCCTCGTCATGACTGCTGCCGACCCCGGTCTTCCGCTTCCGGGCGGGGTCGGAGCGCAGGCGTCCGGCCGCGCGAATCAGGCCGTGCAGGGACAGGGCGTCCAGAACAATTTGTTCGCGCAGCTGCTGCAATCGGGAGAGGCGCACGGCCCGGCGCAGGTGCAGGCGCCGCCGGGGACCAACAACCTTCCCCGGCCTGCCAGCGAGGTGTTCGTGGGGCGGGACGATGCCCTACAGGTGCTTGGTGCCCGGTTGGGTGAGCCGGGCGCTGAGGTGGTGGTTACTCAGACGGTCTACGGGCTGGGCGGGGTGGGCAAGTCTGAGCTGGCTTTGCAGCACGCCCACGCCCACCTGGACCACTACTGCCTGGTGTGGTGGATCACCTCGGACGGGCCTGAGCGGATCAACGCCGCCCTGGCCGCCCTGGCCGTTCGGCTGCACGCGCCCTTGGGGGCCGCCGGGGTGGTGCAGGAGGAGGCGGCGCAGTGGGCGCTGGCCTGGCTGCAGGCGCATACCGGATGGTTGCTGGTGCTCGACAACGTCGAGGACCCCGCGCACATCCGGGGACTGCTGGGGCAGCTCCACACCGGACATATCGTGATCACCACTCGCCGCCGGGTGCGGTGGCCCGGTCAGGTCACCCAACTGCCCCTCGATCTGCTCACCGAGGACGCCGCCGTTGAACTGATCACCAGGGTCACCGGACGCGGTGGGCAAGCCGACCAGGAGGCGGCTCGGGAGATCGCGCGCGAACTGGGGTTCTTGCCGCTGGCGCTGGAGCAGGCCGCCGCCTACATCGATCACGTCCGGATCTCCCCGGCCCGCTATCTGAGCAAGCTCCAGGCCCGTCCCGCTCACATGTACGCCGCCAGCGCGGAGGGCGGAGACGCCGAACGCACCATCGCCCGCTTGTGGGACCTGCATTTCGAGGTCCTCCAGCAGCGCCACCCGCACGCTCTCACCCTGCTGCGAATCCTGGCCCATTACGCTCCCGACAACATTCCCCGAGTTCTGGTCACCGACTACGGCGAGAGCCCGGACGACGGTGAGGGGGCGGTGCCGGACGTCGAGGAGACGCTGGCGCTGCTGGACTCCTACAGCATGATCAACCTCACCGACCGCACCATCTCCCTGCACCAGCTCATGCAGACCGTCCTGCTCACCACCACCGGCGACCACGCCGCCCGCGACACCGCGCTGAGCTGGCTTGACCGCGCACTGCCCGGCCAACCCGACATCAACATCGATGGATGGCCCGCGTACTGGACGCTGATCCCGCACGTCGACAGCATCGCCACCCACTTCCGCGCCGACGACAGCCAGCCTCTCCTCCTCGCCAGGGTGCTAGGCCAGAGCGCGCTGTTTGAGAACACCCAGGGTCTCTACCAACAGGCCCTCGACCGCGACCTCCAAGCCCTGGCGATCACCGAGGCGGCGCTGGGCCCCGACCACCCCGACACCGCCAGACGGTTGGGGAACCTCGCCGCCACCTACGGTGAGCTGGGCCGTCACACCGATGCCCTGCCGTTGGAGGAGCGGGCGTTGGCGATCGTCGAAGCGGCGCTGGGCCCCGACCTCCCCGACACCGCTCTTCGGTTGGGCAATCTCGCGCGCACTTACAGTGAGCTGGGTCGTTACGCCGATGCGTTGCCGTTGGAGGAGCGGGCGTTGGCGATCAGCGAGGCGGCGCTGGGTCCCGATCATCCTGACACCGGGCTGCGGTTGGGGAATCTCGCCGCCACCTATTGCGAGTTGGGTCGTTACGCCGATGCCCTGCCGTTGGAGGAGCGGGCGTTGGCGATCAGTGAGGCGGCGCTGGGGCCCGACCACTCCGTCACCGCTCTGCGGTTGGGCAACCTCGCCGCCACCTACAGCAGGCTCGGCCGTTACGCCGATGCGTTGCCCTTGGAGGAGCGGGCGTTGGCGATCAGCGAGGCGGCGTTGGGCCCCGACCATCCCGCCACCGCCAGACGCTTGGGCAACCTCGCCGCCACCTACGGCGACCTGGGCCGTCACGCCGATGCCCTGCCCCTGAAGGAGCGGGCGCTGGCGATTATCGAGGCGGTGTTGGGCCCTGACCATCCCGACACCGCTGTGCGGTTGGGGAACCTCGCCGCCACCTACAGCGAGCTGGGACGTCACAGTGAGGCCCTGCCCCTGAAGGAGCGGGCATTGGCGATCAGCGAGGCGGTGCTGGGTCCCGATCACCCCGACACCGCTTTGCGGTTGGGCAATCTCGCGCGCGCTTACAGCGAGTTGGGTCGTTACGCCGATGCCCTGCCCTTGGAGGAGCGGGCGCTGGCGATCACTGAAGCGGTGCTGGGCCCCGATCACCCCGATACCGCCAGACGGTTGGGGAATCTCGCCGCCACTTACGGCGACCTGGGCCGTCACGCTGATGCGTTGCCCTTGGAGGAGCGGGCGTTGGCGATCAGTGAGGCGGTGTTGGGTCCCGACCACTCGGCCACCGCTCTGCGGTTGGGGAACCTCGGCGCCACCTACAACGAGTTGGGTCGTCATGCCGATGCCCTGCCTCTGAAGGAGCGGGCATTGAGGATCAGCGAGGCGGCGTTGGGCCCCGTTCATCCCGACACCGCTCTGCGGTTGGGGAACCTCGCCGCCACCTACAGCGACCTGGGTCGTCACGCCGATGCCCTGCCTTTGGAGGAGCGGGCGCTGGCGATCACTGAGGCGACATTGGGTCCCGATCACCCCGACACCGCCAGACAGCTGGGGAATCTCGCCGCCACCTACGGTGAGCTGGGTCGTTACACCGATGCCCTGCCCTTGGAGGAGCGGGCGTTGAGGATCAGCGAGGCGGTGTTGGGTCCCGATCATCCCGACACCGCTCTGCGGTTGGGGAATCTCGCGCGTACTTATAGCGAGTTGGGTCGTTATGCCGATGCGTTGCCTTTGGAGGAGCGGGCGCTGGCAGTTATCGAGGGGGCGTTGGGACCTGACCATCCCGACACCGCTGTGCGGTTGGGGAACCTCGCCGCCACCTACAGCGAGCTGGGCCGTCATGGCGATGCCCTGGTCCTGAAGGAACGGGCGTTGGCGATCAGCGAGGCGGCGCTGGGGCCCGACCATCCCGCCACCGCCAGGCGCTTGAGGAACCTCGCCGTCACCTACAGCGAATTGGGTCGTCACGCTGACGCGCTCTCGCTGGCGGAGCGGGCCCTTGGCATCGCAGAGGCCGCGCTAGGCGGTGACCATCCCGACGTCCATTCGTCGCGGGGTTTGGTCCGGCGCCTAGAGCACACCGAGTGACCTCGCGCCGCGGCGGGCCGATGCCGTTGGACGTCTGGACGGCGGTGGCCGTTAATGGCCTTGATCATAAGGGCGGCGGAGCGGAGGGTTTGTCTTATCTGGGACGACGCTCCGGAGCGGTGAAAACCGAAGCGAGATGGCCTGTTGTGGCGCGATGGCGTGATTGTCAGGACGGGCAGTCATCGATGTAATGATCTTATGAAAAATCTTCGGAAGGTGGAAAGTCTGTTCACGGTGGGGATTGTCACCGTCGCGTTAGCGATGGTTGAACTGCCGGTGAACGCGGACGCGGCCGTCTCGTCCGGGAGGCGTGTCGTCAGTCTCGGAGTGCTGCCCGGGGGGACGACCAGTCGGGCCACCGCCGTGAACGACGAAGGTGTCATTGTCGGTTACGGCGACACGGCCAGCGGTCAGAACCACGCCATCCGGTGGAACCGCAGGGGGCGCGTCGTCGACCTCGGTACGCTTCCCGGCGGTACTTACAGTTACGCCTTCGGAATCAACGACCGCGGTGACGTCGTCGGCTACGCGAACACCGCCGGTGGTGACGACCGTGCTGTGCGCTGGGCGGCGAATGGAAGCATCACCGATCTCGGCAGCCTCCCGGACCACGCCGGCAGCTACGCCTACGCGATCAACGACAAGAGGGACGTGGTCGGCAGTGTTCCGATCCGGTCCAGGATCTACCATGCGGTGAGATGGCAGGCGGGCGGCGCTGTTTCCGACATCGGGACGGAATCCCCGCTGGGAGCGACCTCCGCTGTCGCGATCAACAATCGCGGTGTGGCGGCCGGTTATACCTACGAAGTGTCGCCGGGACATTTCATTGAGGCCGTTACCTGGGCCGCGGGGGGAACCACGCCGGTGGTGCTTCCGGCGGTGGGCGGAGCCAATCTGCGCAGCAGCGCCTACGGCATCAATGACCGGGGCGTGATCGTCGGCTATTCGCAGTCCGGGTCCGGTGCGCCCACCAATTATCCTTTCCACGCGACCCTGTGGGGGCCCGGCGCGGCGCCCGCCGACCTCGGGACGCTGCCCGGCGGCGACTACAGCAGGGCGAATGGCGTCAACGGCGCGGGCGTCGTCGTCGGCACTTCGGCGACCGGCACTTCCGGCGAGCAGGACGCGGTTGTGTGGCGGCGAGGGAAGAACGGCTGGCGTATCGTGCCGCTGCCGCAACTGGCCGGTGGCAACTCCAGTGAGGCGACGGCGGTCAACGACGACGGCGACGTGGTCGGTGAAGCGTCCACGGCGGACGGTCAGGGCGTCGCGGTTCGCTGGGAGGAATGATTCGGCCGCCTGACCGGAGTCGCGGGGTCAGTACGCTTGGCGTGTGCGGATTGTCGCGGTCGCGGATACCCACACCTATCATCGCGAGCTCGTCGTCCCGGCCGGGGACGTCTTCGTGCACGCGGGTGATCTGTGTCGGCGCGGCAAAGAGCTGAGGGAACTTGAGGACGCCGCCGACTGGATTCACGGGCTTCCGCATCCGGTGAAGGTGGTCGTCGCCGGCAACCACGACTGGGTTTTCCTGGACGACCCCGTTCGTGCCCACGCCGTTCTGGCCGACCGCGGCATCCGCTACCTGGAGGACAGCGGGACGGAGATCGACGGCGTCGCGTTCTGGGGCAGTCCGTGGCAGCCGGAGTTCAACGAATGGGCGTTCAACCTTCCCCGGGGGCGTGCCCTCGCGGAGAAATGGGCGCTGATTCCGGACGGCGTCGATGTGCTGATCACGCACGGGCCGCCGCTGGGGATCGGTGACGCGAACGCCTATCCCGGACGGCACGGTTGTGAGGACCTGCTGGCGCGAGTGCGGCAGGTCCGTCCGAAACTGCACCTGTTCGGTCACATCCACCAGGACGGCGGGCTCTGGCGCCACGGGCGGACGACCTTCGCCAATGTCACCACATGGGAATGCGAGCGCGGCCCGACCGTCGTCCGGCTGGACGCCTCGGGCGCGGTGGGGGAGATCGTCCCTCCGGCGCGCGGCGATACCGGGGCTCGGTAGGGCGCGGGCCGGTGAGCCCCGGCAGCCGAATTCCGCCTTTCTCGGAGACCATTCCGGCCTGATGGCCGGTGGGTCAGGGGGTGCGGTCTATCAGGAGGTCGGTTTGCCAGCGGGACTTGTTCGGGAGTTGGGCCGTCAGGGTGACCGAGGAGAAGTCGGTCACCGGGGACGTGGTGCCCTGGAGGGAAACTGAGGATTGGCCCGCTGGGATCGTCACCTGGGTGGGAAGGCGGGCGAGGCTCGGGTCGCTGCTCTCCAACTGGATCGTCATCGGGCTGCTCGTCGCCGCGCCCAGTTGGATGGTGGCGTCGAAGGGCTGGCCGCCGGTGATGAGCCAGGGCTCGATGTCGAATCCGGTGAGGCCGGGGTGGGCGGCCATGGTGTGGCTGCGGGTTCCGACGCCCTCGATGTTCGCCGTGAGGGTCAGGGGGCCGTCGATGTCGGGCGGCAGCGCCACCTCGACCTGATATGTGCCGCTCGTTCCTTCGAGGAACTCCATCGGGCCTGGCGGGTACTGGAGTTTCGGGTTGTTGGAGCTGAAGGTGACCTTGATGCCGCCGTGCGGGACGGGATTCGGCAGGTTCAGCGCCATGTTGAAGTAGAAGCCGCCATAGGCCTCGGTCGGTCCGGTGAAGGTCCAGTCGCCCGGGTCGTAGTTCCACGCCAGGAGTTTGAGGACGTTGCCGACGCGCTGTCCCGGGAGCTTGGCCGTAATGGTGGCCTTCGCGTCCGCGGGAACGCGCGTGCTCTTCAGGAGCGGCGGCGGGACGCTCATTCCGAGGGCGCCGCGCGGGACGGTGATGCTCGGCGGGACCTTCACGGCCGGGTTGTCGCTCTCCAGCGCGATCGTCGTCCCGCCTTCGGGGGCGGGGCCGTTCAGGCCGACGGTGACCGAGGGGCGGTCGCCGCTGACGATCGTCGAATGGCCGCCGAAGTCGACGAACCGCAGTCCGGGACGGAGCGCCAGCCGCTGCGTCAGCGCCCGGCCGCGCAGCCGCGCCGTGAGCGGGACGCCGAAGTCGCCGTAGACGTAGTCCGGCTGGAACGTGCGGATGGGAAAGGTCGCTTCCGTCGCTCCGGAAGGGACCACGACCTTCGCCGGAACGCTCACCCACGACGAATCCGCCGACGTCAGCGCGACGGTGAGCGCGACCGGCGATGTGCAGTCGACCTTCACGGTGCCCTGCGCCCTGCCGCCCGAGGGGATCTTCTCGGCCGGGAGGACGAGGGCGTCGAGCCGCGGTCCGCAGGGCGCCGGGGACGTCCGCGCGGCGGCCGGAGCGGCGAGACCGACGACCAGGAGCACGGCCCCGGCGAGGACGCCCGGGGTCGTCTTCCAACTGGCTGAGCGATTCATGGCCCACGCCTTTCCGAACAGCGACAGACGGCTGATCGGCAGGATCGTAGCCGGGTGGACCGGTGTCCATGTCACATCTTGATCAAGATCCAGGTCTGCGGTGACAACGACTCCCGTTGGGCCTGTCCGAACGGCGGCGGGCGTGCTGAGAATGTCCCGCGAAGATCTTGTGAAGGGACGTGCGCCGATGAAACTGCGGGACGAGGTCGAGGCCGTTATCCGGGCCTGGGACGCCTACGAGGTCGAACACGGCGGGGCGCCCGTCATTGATTTCGATTGCGATCCCGGGGGGACCGCCGCGCCCGCCGATCGGCTCACCGTCCTTCGGCGGCTCGCCCGGCTTCGTCCCGACGCGGACGGGGTTCTCGCGGCCCGTATCGACGCTGATCTCGCCTATCTCGGGACGCTGCTCGGGGAACGGCGTCCGCTGGACGAGTACATTCGCGAAACCCAGGGGTGCGGCGCGGGCGGCTGGCCCGAGGAGTATGTGGCCGAGCGCGCCGAACAGGTCCGTAAAGCGCTGGGTGAACTCGGTATCCGGTGGGGCGCGTCCGCCAATGCGGAACTGCGCGAAGCGGAAGGGCTACTCGACGTCAGCGAGGCCCCGGACGCGATTCGGGAGGCCGTGAGTGAATTGGAGCCCGTCGTCCGGGAGGCGACCGGGAGCACGGCGCCGTACCGGTTGACGATCGAGACCGCGGAAGTGGACGCCTATTGGGCGTTCTGGCTCGACGGAGCCGGGCAGGACGTGCGGCTCCAGCTCAACCTCCGCAATGTGGAGTTCACGCAGGCGGGCGCCCGGCAGTTCGCTCTCCATGAAGTTCTCGGGCACGGTCTGCAATGCGCCGGATACACCGCGGTGGCCGCCGCCGAGGACGTTCCGTGGGTGCGGCTGCTCAGCATTCACGCGCCGCACCAGGTCATGCAGGAAGGGCTCGCGCAAGCGTGGCCGCTGTTCCTGCTCCCCGAGGACAAGGTGCTCATCGCGCGGCTCCGGGTCGCTCATTACTGCCAGCTCGTCCTCGCCCAGGTGCATGTGTCGATCAATCACGGCGCGTCCGCGACGGAATGCGCCGACTATCTGAAGGCCGCCGTTCCGTGGTGGACCGAGGAGACCATTGCCCGCTACCTCGCCGACCGGGGCCTCGACCAGCAGCACCGCACTTACATGTGGGCCTATCCGGCGGGCTTCGACTGGTTCATGGCCCTGGCCGAGGCCGCGGACGCGGAGCTTTCCCGGAAAGTGCTCCGCGCGTCCTACCGGGCTCCGCTCACCCCGTCCGATCTGGCGGAACTCTGGCCGTCCGGTCCGCCCGTCGGCGGCCCGGGAGGGCCGGTCACGCTGCCCAAGGCCCCCGCCCTTTAGGGCTTCAGGAGTTCTCGGACGGCCAGGTCCACTGCGGGACCTCGCGCAGCGGGTGCAGTTCCTCGTCGGTTTCGGCGAGGGAGTTCTGCTTGGCGACCTCGGTGCCGAACTCGACGTGTTCGCGGAGCGCCTGGCGGAAGGGCGCGTCGGCGGGAAGTCCGGCGGTGTCGGCGGCGGCCAGGTAGAGCTCGACGAAACGGAGCCGCTGCGCCTCGGTGATCCTGAGATGGCGGTGGACGTCGATGAGGTGCGAGAAGCCGCCCATTTCGCGGGAGAAGGTGTCGGGGCCGCCGAACGTCTCGGCGGTGAAGGCCGTCAGGCGGTCGACGTGCGTGGGGCTTCCCTCGCCGAACAACGGCTGGAGCAGCGGGTCGGCGAGCACGCTCGAATAGAAGACGTCGATGAACCGGTGGAGCCCTTCGTGACCGCCCGCGTGCTCGTACAGCGATTCCATGATTACATCATTACCTTCTTGTAGACGCCTGGCTCAGTTATCGCAGCCGAGCACCCGCTTGTCGAGGGATTCGCCGAACCCGGACGTCCGCCCGGCTGAATTCGTCGCCGGGCACGGGCGGCGCGCGTCCAATGGACGGCCGGGGTTACCGTTGGCAGATGCTTGAACACGGTGCCGCGGGCCCGCGGCCCGGGCTGGACGCCGCACGCTGGTGGGCGCGGATGGCCCGCGATCCGATGCGCACCTACGGGGAACTCGCCCGGCATTACGGCGACGCGGTGAAGGTGCCGTTCGGCGTCCGGCGGTCGTTCTTCCTGCTGTCCAGGCCCGAGCACGCCGAACGGATCCTGGTGGCCAACCAGGACAATTACGTGAAGGCGTTCACCTACCGTCCGCTGCGCGCCGTCCTCGGCGACGGCCTGCTGACCAGCGAGGGCGAGACATGGCGGCGGCATCGGCGGCAGGTGCGGCCGGTGTTCGCGCACCGGCACGTCATCGGATTCGCGCCGCAAATGGTCGAGTCGGCGGCGGGCGCGGTGCGCCGGTGGCCGGACGGCGTCAAACTCGACGCGGCCGACGAACTGCGCAGGCTCACCCTCGACATCGTCGGACGCGCCCTTTTCGGCAGCGAACTCGCCAAGGAGTCCGGCCGGACGGGACGTTCCCTCGCCGTCCTGCAAAGGGCCGCGGTCATCGGGACGTTCCTGCCGGTGACCACGGCGCGGCGCGGCGTCTACCGGCGGGTGCCGAGACTCGGCGGCGCACTCGCCCAGCTTGAGGGCCTGGCGCGGCGCGTCGTCGAGGATCCGTCCGGCGGCGGGGAACTGCTGAACCTGATCAGGGAAAGCGGCGAGTTCGGCGAGGCGGAACTGCGCGACGAGGTCCTCACCCTGCTGCTCGCCGGGCACGAGACCACCGCCGCCTCCCTCGCCTGGACGTTCATTCTGCTCTCCAGATACCCGGCGGCCCGCGAACGGCTGGAGGCGGAGGTCGACGAGGTCCTCGGCGGCCGCGAGCCGAAGGCCGAGGACGTCGACGTGCTGCCGTGGACGAAGGCCGTCCTGTCCGAGGCGATGCGCCTTTACCCGCCCGCCTGGACCATCGAGCGCGACTCCCTCGCCGCCGACGTGGTCGCGGGCGTGGAGATCCCGGCGCGTTCGACGGTGGCCGTCCCGCCCTACCTCCTGCACCGCAACCCGGACATCTGGCCGAACCCCGAAGGCTTCCAGCCGGAGCGCTTCCTCGGCGAGCAGAACCGGCACCGCTACGCCTATCTGCCCTTCGGCGGCGGCCGCCGCATCTGCGTCGGCGCCGGGTTCGCGATGCTGGAGGCGACGCTCGTCCTCGCGACGATCAGCCGCACGCACCGCCTCGACCTGGTGCCGGGCACGGCGGTGCCCGGCCGGGCGGAGATCACGTTCCGGCCGGCCGGGCCCGTGCCGATGAGGGTCATCCGGCGCTAGCCCGCCGGGGCAGCAGCAGCGCGGGGACGAGCGCCACCGCGCCGACGACCAGCGCGACCCAGAACGCGTGGCCGAACGCCTGCGCGAGCAGCGGTGCGACGGCGATCCGCGCCGCGTCGGGCAGCGGGGCGAGCGCCGACCCGGCGAGGCCCGGCGACCGGGCGGTGATCTCGTGCTGCAGGATCACCGCGAGCGCCGTGGTGCCGACGGACGCGCCCATCCGCTGGAGCGTGTTCAGCGCGCTCGTCGCGCGCGGGATCAGCGCGGACGGCAGCGCCTGGTAGGCCGCCGCCATCGACGGCATGATCGTCGCGCCGAGGCCGAGGCCGATCACGAACAGCGCGGCGGCCAGCAGCACCGGCGACGTGTCCGCGTGGATCTGGGTGTACGCGGCGGTGCCGACGAGTCCGAGCACGATCCCGGCGGGGACGACGACGCCCGCGCCGACCCGGTCGGTGACGCGTCCGGCCAGCGGCATCGCGACGGCGGCGCCGAGCGCCTGCGGGACGAGCAGCAGCCCCGTCGCGAGCGGCCCGTGCCCGCGCACGACCTGCCAGTACAGCGGCAGCAGCACCAGCACCCCGAACAGCGCCACCGCGACGACCACGTTGGTGACGGCGGCGGCCGCGAACCCGCGGTGCCGGAACAGCGAGATGTCGATCAGCGCGTCCCGGCCGCGCGCGTGCAGCACGTAGAGGCCGATGAGCAGGGCGGACGCGCCGAGGATCGTCCAGGTGCGGGCCGAGTCGAGCGCGCCGGGACGTCCCGCCTCGCTGGTGCCGTAGACGAACGCGGTCACCCCGGCGCACAGCAGGACCAGCCCGCGCAGGTCCAGCCGCGCCGGACGCGGGGCGGAGCGCGGCAGCAGCCGGACGGCGGCGACCACGGCGGCGATCCCGAGCGGCAGGTTGGCGAAGAAGATCCAGCGCCATCCGGCGGTGGTGATGATCAGCCCGCCGACGACGGGCCCGGCGACGGAGCCGAGCAGCATGGGCATGCCGATGAAGCCCATCACGCGTCCCATCCGCTGGGGCCCGGCGGCCTGCGCGAGGATCGTCTGCGCCACCGGGATGATCATCCCGCCGCCGACGCCCTGCACGACGCGGAACGCGATCAGGCTGGGCATCGACCAGGCGGCGCCCGCGAGCGCGGAGCCCGCGAGGAACAGCACGAGCGCGCCGATCCACACGCGCCGGGCGCCGAACCGCTCGGTGGCCCAGCCGGTGACCGGGATGACGCCCGCGAGCCCCAGCATGTACCCGGTCAGGACCCACTGGACGGTGGTGATGGACGCGCCGTAGTCCTCGGCGAGGGCGCGGGTCGCGACGTTCACGGCGGTCGCGTCGACGATCGACATGATCGCGCCGAGCACCACGACGGCGCCGATGGCGACGAGCCCGCGGTCGAGGCCCTGCGCGGGTTGCTTGGACGTGACGGTTGCGGTCATTTCGGTTACCTCGCAATGGTCAAGCGGACTTTCGGGCGGACGTTCAGGCGGGCTCGATGTTGTGGTTGCGGTGGAACACGTTCTGCGGGTCGTAGGCCCGCTTGATCTCGCGCAGCCGCCGGTGGTTCGCCGGGGTGTAGGCCGTGGCCGTCCTGGAGGGGTCGCCCAGGAAATTCAGGAAAGAACCGCCGGTCGCGTGGGCGGCGAGGGGCGCGGCGTCGGCGGCGGTGCCGTCGACGGTGAGCGAGAAGGGGACGTGCCGGTGCCCGACGGGCCCCGCGTCCGGGCCGGGACGGGCCATCGCGCCGCCCCAGTGCCGCACCTCGACCGTGGCCGCGGAACTGCCCGCGATGGCGGCGATCAGCGAATCGGGTAGGTCGGCGCACAGGTGGAAGTGGAGCGGCGGGGTCCCGCCGAGGGACTCGGTCGCCGCGTACGGCATCGGGCGGAAGTCGTCGTGCAGCGGACGTCCGGCGGCGTTCCGCAGTGACCGGAGCGCGCGGATGGCCTCGGCCGGGTCGCCCGAGTGGACGCCGCGGACGGCGACGACCCGCCCGTGTACGGGGTGGTCCGTCACGGCGACCGTCACGCTCAGCTCGTCGGGACGGCCGGCGGACTCGTCCCGGAACCGGCTGAGCACCTCACCGGCCCGGTCCGCCGGAAAAAGCGCGGTGCCCGCGTAAACCGTGGAAACCGGGTGGAGCCGGAACTCCAGCGAGGTGACGACGCCGAAGTTCCCGCCGCCGCCGCGCAGCGCCCAGAACAGGTCGGCGTTCCGGTCGGCGGCGGCGGTCAGCGCCCGGCCGTCCGCGGTGATCACGTCGGCGCGCAGCAGGTGGTCGGCGGCGAAGCCGAACCGCCGGGCGAGCCAGCCGACCCCGCCGCCGAGCGTGTAGCCGGTGACGCCGACCGACGCGTGCGACCCGGACAGCGGCGCCAGCCCGAGCGGCGCGGCGGCCGCGATGACGTCGCTCCATCGCGCCCCGGGCCCGACGCGGGCGGTGCGGCGCTCGGGATCGATCAGCACGCGGGCCATGCGGGACGTCCTGAGCAGCAGCCCCTCGTCCGGCGGGACGACCGTGCCGTGCCCCGTGGCCTGCACGGTCAGCGGCAGGCCCCGGTCGCGGGCGGTGAGGATCGCGGCGCGGACGTCCGCCGGGCCGGTGGCCTGGACGATCCGGACGTCGCCGGTGCGGTCGCGGGTGGCGGTCGTGGCGCTCATATCCAATCCTTCCGGAGGTTTTCTCTCCACTTACTTCGCCACGGTAACACCGACCGGAGGGATTGTCTCCACTTGGACGCGATTATTTGGAGGGGAAACCTCCACATGCTTGCTAGGCTGGCCCCATGGGTCAGCAGCCGAACGGCGCGGGCCGTCCGCTGAGGGCGGACGCGCGCGACAACCGCAACCGGATCCTCGCCGCCGCCGCCGAGGTGTTCGTCGAACAGGGGCCGGGCGCGCCGCTGGAGGAGATCTCCCGCCGCGCCGGGACCGGCATCGCGACGCTGTACCGGCGGTTCCCCGACCGCCCGGCGCTCACGAGGGCCGTCGCACTCGACGCCCTACAGCGCACCACGGCCGAGGCCAAGCGCGCGCGGGACGAGGAGCCGACCGCGTTCGCCGCACTCGTCCGCTATATGCACCGCGTCCTGGACATCGGGATCGGCGCCGTGTTCCCCGTCCTCCTGGCGGAGATCCCGTTCGAGGACGCGGAGATCGCCGCCGCCCGGGACGACGGCGTCGCCGTCATGGAGGCGCTCGTCGCCACCGCGCAGGAGGACGGCGACCTGCGTCCGGACGTCACGCACGGCGACGTCGGCATGATGCTGGTGCGGCTGTCGCGCCCGATGCCCGGCCCGATGCCCCGCGACGTCGCCCTCCAGGTCGCGCACCGCCATCTCGACCTGCTCGTGGACGGGCTGCGCGCGTCGTCCCGGCGCCCGGACGCGCTCGGCGGCCCGGCGCTGACCTTCGGCGACCTGCGCTCCATGGGCGGCGAGCCCCCCGAGCCCCCCGAGCCCCCCGAACGCGCCGAACGCGCGGACGCCGACCGCTGATGTGACGGCGTCCCCCGAATGGGCACAAGGGACGCCATGAACATCTCTGGGATCATCAGCGCGATCATCATCGGCGGGATCATCGGCGCGCTCGGCCGGCTGGCCCTGCCGGGACGCCAGCCCATCGGCGTCCTCATGACCATCATCGTCGGCATCGTCGCCGCGATCATCGGGACGGCGATAGCCCAGTCGGTCGGCGTCGCCACGACCAGGGGAGTCGACTGGATCGAGCTCGTGTTCCAGATCGGCCTGGCGGTCCTCGGCGTCGCGATCGTCTCCAGCCTGCAGGCCCGCCGCAGGCAACGCCGAATGCCCCGCTGACCGGCCCCCACGTCACGACCGGCTCACTTTCCGTGGCCGGAGTCCGCCATTTCCGTGGCGGCCGGTCACGTTCCGCGCATCCCGGTGGCATCCTCGGATCAGGCCCGCTCCCGGCTGTGGCGTCCGTCACAGTGGCCGCCGACGCGTGGGGTTCCATGCAGGTCGAGAGGGGAGTCACGCGTGCAGCGGATGCTCAAGGGAGCCAATGTCGAGCTGGCGACGCTGACGGACGCGGCGGGTCCGGTCACCGTGGCGCTGCGGTGGTCCGATCCGTCCGGGAGCGGGGAGGCGGACGTGGCGGCGCTGCTGCTTGGCCCGTCCGGCAAGGTCCGGGACGACGCCGACTTCGTGTTCTACAACCAGCCGTCCACGCCCGACGGGTCCGTCCAGTTATTGGGGAAGTCGCCGACCGGGGGCGGCAGCGAGGACCGCATCCTGCTCGACCTCGACGCCCTCCCGCCCGACGTCGAGCGGGTCGTCGTGACGGCCAGCCGCTACGCGGGGGCGACGTTCGGCGACCTGGACGACCTCGGTCTCGCCCTCTTCGACAGCTCCGGCGCGGCCCTGATCGAGTTCGACATCGCCGACGCCGCTGCCGAGACCGCGTTCGTCTTCGGCGAGCTGTACCGGCGGGGCGGCGGCTGGAAGTTCCGGGCGGTCGGCCAGGGTTACGCCTCGGGCCTCGGCGGGCTCGCGGGCGACTTCGGCATCACCGTCGACGACACCCCGGAAGCGCCGGACACCCCGGAAGCGCCGGACACCCGGGAAACCTCGGAAACCGCACGCGTCCAGGGCGACGGCGAGCCGCACGAAGACCCCGAGCCGCCCGCGACCCCCGCCCAGCCGGAAGCAGCCGCCCAGGACGCCGCCCCCGCCGACGAACCGGCCCCGCGCCGGGACACCGACGGCGGACGGCCGTCCCGCCGCGTCCGGACGGCGAAGAAGCGGACGACCCTGCCGAAGGCGGCCGGGGCCGACCTGGCCGACCATCCGTCCTGGCAGGCGGCGCGGCTGTTCTCGGTCGCCGGGCTGCGCAACGACCACGAGCGGGAGGCGCGGGCGACCTCGACGCTGCTGGCCGTGATGACGCAGGTCCCGGAGTTCGGACGCCGCCTGACCGCCCGGTTCAACGCGCCCGCCGGGACCGTCCGGACGTTCGTCGAGACCTCCTTCAAGGTCGGCGACGGCAAGGTCCGCCCGGACGGGGTGATCCGCGTCGCGCGGGCGGGCCGGATCTGGACGGCGCTGGTCGAGACGAAGACCGGCGGCAGCCCGCTCAAGGCCGACCAGGTCGAGGCGTACCTGGACGTCGCCGCGCGCAACGGCTACGAGACCGTGATCACCCTGTCCAACGACCTGGCCCTCGGCGACGAGCATCCCCTCACCGTCGACAAGCGGCGGCTGCGGAAGGTCGCGCTGCGGCACCTGTCCTGGGCGGAGGTCGCGCACGAGGCGCACATGCTGTGCCACCACCACGGCCTCGCGAACCCCGTCCACACGTGGATGCTCGGGGAGCTGCTGCACTACCTGCGGCACGACGGCGCCGGATGCCACGGCTTCCAGGACATGGGCCCGTCGTGGGTGCCGCTGCGCAACGCCATCGGCGCGGGCACGCTGCGTCCCGGCGACAGGCACGCGGAGCGCGTCGCGGAAAGCTGGGAAAAACTCGTCCGACAGCTGTGCCTGCGGCTGAGCGGGGAGACGGGGCTGAACGTCGCGCCGGTCGCGCGGCGCGGGCGCGGCGGGGCCGCCGGGCGGCGGGCGGAGGTCGTGCGCTCCCTGGTCGAGTCCGGCCGGATGGACGCCGAGCTGCGGATGCCCGACGCGGCCGGTCCGGTGCGCGTCGAGGCCGACCTGCGGACGGGCCAGATCGAGACGGCGGTGGAGGTTCCGTCGGCCGTCCGGGCCCGGCCGCTCACCCGCGTCCAGTGGCTGCTCCGCCAGTTGGACGACGCGCCCCCCGAGTTGCGGATCGAGGCGCTCGCCGACGGACGCGCCGAGGGCCCGTGCGACCTGCTCAAGAACCTGCGGAGCGAGCCGGGCCTGCTCGTCCCCGGCGACGGCGGGGAGATCGCGTCGTTCCGGCTCACGCTGCCGACCGGCATGGGCGCCAAGCGCGGCACCGACGAGACGGGCTTCGTGCGCAGCGTGGACGTCGCGGTCGACCGCTTCCACCAGTTGGTGCTGCGGGCCGTCCGGACCGAGCAGAGGTGACCTGCGGCGATGCCCATCTTGGCAAACCGGGCTCGCCGGACGTGAATGTTTGATCTCATAGTGCGACCGCGTTGGTGCGGAGAGTCACGTCCGGTCAGGGGGGCCAGATGGTGGGGGACTCGAAGGTCGGGGGGCAGCGCGAGCGGGGGCCGGTCGCGGCCCGCTACGCGCCCGTGGCCGGGTACGAGGGGTTCCGGCTGCTCAGGAGGCGGTACCGGCGGTCGGCGCTGGTCGCCGCGACGGTCTTCCTCGGGTGGTATTTCGCGTATGTCGGCCTGTCGGCGTTCGCCCGCGGGTTCATGGCGCGGACGGTCGCGGGCGAGGTCAACGTCGCGCTGCTGCTCGGGCTGGTGCAGATCGTCTCGACGTTCGCGATGGCCGGGGCGTACCTGGCGTACGCGCGGCGGCGGCTCGACCCGCTGGCCGGTGAGCTGCGGTGACGGGCCGGCTGACCGGTGACGCGCTCACGTTCGGGCTGTTCAGCGTCCTGGTGCTGGGCACGCTCGGGATCACGGTCTGGGCGCGGGCGACCACCCGCGGCGCCGACGACTTCTACGCGGGCGGGCGGACGTTCTCCGGCCCGCAGAACGGGATCGCGCTCGCGGGCGACTACATGTCGGCCGCGTCGTTCCTCGGCATCGCCGGGCTGATCGCGCTGTCCGGATACGACGGGTTCCTGTACTCGATCGGCTTCCTGGTGGCGTGGCTCGTGGCGCTGCTGCTGGTCGAGCTCATGCGCAACACCGGGCGGTTCACGCTCGGGGACGTCCTGACGCAGCGCGTCCGGCGGCAGCCGCCCGTGCGCCGCGCCGCCGTCGTCTCCACCGTCACGGTGTCGGTGTTCTACCTGCTGGCGCAGATGGTGGGGGCGGGGGCGCTCGTCTCGCTGCTGCTCGGCATCCACCGGGGCGAGAGGTTCCTCGGGATGTCCGCCTCCGCCGCGCGGACGGTCACGATCGTCGCGGTCGGCGCGCTCATGATCCTCTACGTGGCGTTCGGCGGGATGAAGGGCACGACCTGGGTGCAGATCGTCAAGTCCGCGCTGCTCATGGCGGGCGCGGCGGTGCTGACGGCGCTGGTGCTCGGCCGGTTCGGGTTCGACGTCGGCGCGCTGCTCGGCTCGGCGGCGGACGCGAGCGGCAAGGGCGACGCGTTCCTGCGCCCCGGGCTCCGCTACGGGCAGGACGTCCCCGGCGACGCCTACCAGACGATCGTCAACAAGCTCGACTTCATCAGCCTCGCGCTCGCGCTGGTGCTCGGCACGGCGGGGCTGCCGCACATCGTCAACCGGTTCTTCACCGTCCCGGACGGCCGCGCCGCGCGCCGGTCGGTGGCCTGGGCGATCGGGCTGGTCGGCGCGTTCTACCTGATGACGCCCGCGCTCGGCTTCGGCGCCGCCGCCCTCGTCGGCCGGTCGAAGATCGTCGCGCAGGACCCGTCCGGCAACACCGCGGCGCCGCAGCTCGCGCAGGCCGTCGGGGAGCACTACGGCGGACGCGTCGGCGGGGACGTCCTGCTGGCGTGCATCGGCGCGGTGGCGTTCGCGACGATCCTCGCCGTCGTGTCCGGGCTGGTGCTCGCGTCGTCGACGTCGCTGGCGCACGACTACTTCGGGCAGGTGCTGATGCTCGGCCGCCCGCGCGAGTCGCAGGAGGTGGCGGTCGCGCGGTTCGCGGCGTTCCTCGTCGGCGCGCTGGCGATCGTCCTCGCCGTCGCGGCCCGGAACCTGAACGTGGCGTTCCTCGTGGCGCTGGCGTTCGCGATGGCGGCGGCGGCCAACCTCCCGGCGCTCGTGCTGACGCTGTTCTGGCGGCGGTTCAACTCGGCCGGGGTGGTGGCCGGGATCTACGGCGGGCTGGTCAGCTCGCTCGTGCTGGTCGCCTTCTCGCCGGTCGTGTCGGGGAAGACCGACCCGGTGACGGGGGAGAGTTTGTCGTTGTTTCCGGCGAGCGTCGATTTCCATCTGTTCCCGCTGGAGAATCCGGGGCTGGTCTCCATCCCGATCGGGTTCCTGTGCGCCGTCGCCGGGACGCTCCTCGGCCGCGAGAAGGCCGACCCCGAGCGGTACGACGACCTGTCCGTCCGCGCGCTCACGGGCGCGGGCGCGCACTGACCGGCGCCCGCCGACCGGCGTCGGCGAAGCGTCGGCGCGGCGTCGGCGCGGGGTCGGCGCGGGGTCGTCACGGCGGAACACCCGCGCTGTCACGGAATGTGCCCGAGCGCCCGGGCGACGGCCGGTTCGCGTGGCAGAATGTCAGACCGCCGCGGAGCGCGGCGGTCTGCCGGGAGGGGAGGTGCGGCGGCGTGTCCGAAGCCGGTCGACGCCGTTCAGCGCGCGGCCGGCGGGCGGCGGCGCGCAGGCCGGACCCGTCCCTTCGGGGAGCGCGTGCCGCGGCGTACCGCGCCGCCGGAGCCCGGACGACCGCGGCCCTCGCGCTGGCGGCGCTCGCGGGCGCGGTGGCCGTGCCCGTGGCGATCGTCCCGGGCGGGCCCGCCGGGGCGCGGGAGCGGACGGTGCGCGGCGCCTCGTCGGGAACGTTCCCGGGCGCCCCGGCCGACCAGATCCGCGCCCGCGAATGGCACCTGAACGTCCTGCGCGCGACCAAGGCGTGGAAGTACTCGCGCGGGCGCGGCGTGACGGTCGCCGTCCTCGACACGGGCGTCGACGCGCGCCATCCCGACCTCACCGGGCGCGTCGTCAACGGGCCCGACCTGACCGGCGGGGTGCGGCGCCCCGGCTCCCGCTACTGGGGCCTGCACGGGACGTCCATGGCCAGCATCATCGCCGGTCACGGCCACGGCCCCGGGCTGGCACAGGGGATGATGGGCGTCGCGCCGCTGAGCCGCGTCCTGTCGGTGCGGGTGACGCTGGAGAACGACGACCCGCTGCGCCGCGACGACGGGCAGCAGGCGGGCGGCAGCGAGCACGACGCCGTCGCGCAGGGCATCCGCTACGCGGTCGACCACGGCGCCGACATCATCAACATGTCGCTCGGCGGCGGACGGCAGTTCTACAACGGCACCGCGTCCCAGGCGAGCGCGATCAAGTACGCGCTGGGCAAGGGCGTCGTGCTGATCGCGTCGGCGGGCAACGACGGGTCAGGGGCCAACCGGAAGAACTTCCCCGCCGCCTACCCCGGGGTCATCGCGGTCGGCGCGCTCGACCGGCGGCTGCGCCTCTGGAAGGACAGCAACCGCCGCTCCCACGCCGCCGTCTGCG
The DNA here is from genome assembly GCF_001552135.1 of Actinomadura chibensis NBRC 106107. Taxonomy (GTDB): domain Bacteria; phylum Actinomycetota; class Actinomycetes; order Streptosporangiales; family Streptosporangiaceae; genus Spirillospora; species Spirillospora chibensis. Next base: position 82,566 of record NZ_BCQP01000053.1, read on the forward strand.
CCCCCGGCGTGGACATCGTCAGCGCCGACGCCAGCGGCGGCTACGTCGTCGGGACCGGCACCAGCGCCTCGTCGGCGATGGTCGCGGGGGTGGTCGCGCTCGTCCGGTCGCGGTATCCGAAGCTGACGCCCGCCGAGGTGCGGCAGGCGCTGATCGAGGGGTCGCCCGCGCGGCCCGGGCACCCGACCGGCTCGGCCACCTGCCGCGGGACGGTCGACGCGCAGCGCGTCCTGTTCGCCGCGCACCGGATCAACAAGACGTCCCGGGGGGCGGTGGCGGAGCCGCCCGCGTCCCCGACCGCGCTGCCGGCGGCGACGACCGCGGACGACGGCGACGACCTGCTCCTCCCGATCGTGCTCGGCGGCGGCGGGCTGCTGGTCTTGGTCGGGCTGCTGCTCGGCTGGCGGCAGCGGCGCCGTCCGGACGACGCGCCCGCCGAGACCGACGCCGTCCCCGACTACGGGCTGCCGTCCGCGCCGCCCGTGCCGCGCGAGCCCGCCGCGGCGCCGCCCGTCCCGGGCTGGGACGCGCCCGCGCACCCCGGTCCGGCCACCGCGCCGCCGGATGTCGTGTCGCGGGACGCCGTGCCGCCGGACGTCGTGTCGCCCGACGTCGCGGCTGAGGACGTCGCGCCGGTCAACGTGCTCTGGCAGAGCGCCGAGGCGTTCCCGGAACCCCTGCCGCCCGGGGACGTCCCGCCGCCGGAGCCGCCGTCCGGGGAGGAGCGCGCCGGGGGTTCGCCCTTCGACCCGTCGCCCCTGGACGGTTCCTGGGACGGCCTGTCCTGGGACCACGAGCCGTTCCCCGGCCGCGACGAGCCCGAGCCGCCGCCGAAGCAGCCGCCGATGATGACGAGCGAGCTGCGCCCGTTCGACCCGAGCGAGTTCCTGGACAGCGGCCTGAACGGTTTGAATGGACTGAACGGCCGCAACGGGCTTAACGGGCACGGCGCGAACGGGAACGGCCGCAACGGCGAGCACCTGAACGGCGGCGGCGCGTCCACGAACGGAAACGGGCACGGGAACGCGAACGGGCACGGCAAGGCCCCGGCGGCGGAGGAGCCGATCCTCGATGACGACGACTGGGAGTCGTTCCGCCGGAGCTCGCTCGACGAGTCCGACCGGCCCGAGGGCGGCGGCACCGCTCCGCTTCCCGCGCTACCGCCGGAGCCCCCGAGCGACCCGCCTCCTCCCGTGGACGACGGCCCGCAAGGCGCCGCCGAGCCGCCCGAGCAGCCCGGCGACGAGCCCCGGGGACGGCATTCGCGCCGCGCGCGCCCGTCCGACGACGAGGAGTACCGCCCGCCCTGGTGGTGAGCGCGGTACTCCGCCGGGCGTAGCGCGGGAGTCTCCGGCCGGACGATGCCGCGCCCCGGACCCGTCGCCGAGCATCGACCCATCGGAAGAAACACGGGAAGGGTCGATGAACGATGTTGACGACACTCGCGACGCAGGCGACCGCACTGCACCCGGGCCCCTGGAACGACGGCGGGGACGCTCCCGCCTTCTGGCCCGTCTTCCCCATCGGGTTCGGCCTGTTCTGGCTGGCCGTGCTGGGGACGGTGTTCTACCTGATCCGCCGCCGGACGAGCGACCACGCCGAGGCGCGCGCCGCGGCGGCCGATCCGCTCGCCAAGGCGCGGTCGCTCCTCGCGGAGCGGTTCGCGCGCGGCGAGATCGACGAGGACGAGTACCTGATGCGCTCCTCCACCCTCCGAGACGGAACCTGACGAGGCGGAGCGGGAGGCCGGCGCCGCGGGCGCGGTCAGTCGCCGCCCCGGTCGGCGCCGGCCTCCTCGAAGATGCGCTCGATGCCGTCCGCGTACTTCGGCGCGCGGGCGGCGGCGTCCGCGAACCGGGTGAGGAGCACGGCGAACTCGGAGCGCTCGGCCGCCGTCCAGCCGGACATCAGCTCGTTCAGGTAGGCGCGGCGGAACCGGTCGGCCACCTGCTTGACGCGGCGGCCCGCGTCGGTCAGGTCGAGGTTCGCGCGGCGCGCGTCGACCGGGGACGGCCGCCGCGACAGCAGCCCCGCGTCGAGGGCGTGCCCGACCAGGCGGCTCGCGGTGGACGGGTCGATCTCCAGCCGGTCGGCGACGGCGCCGACCGTGACCTCGTCGCAGGGCGGCCCGTCCGCGCGGTTCGGGTCGGCGGCGGCCTCGCTCAGGGCGGCGACCGCGTTCACCACCATGAGGTTGGAGATCTGGAGCGGGCGGCCGCCCGTCCCGGCGGACGTCATCGCCCGGACGCGCTTCATCAGGTCGGGCTTGGCCCAGACGCGGCGCAGGTGGAACAGCGCCGTCGAGATGTCCGTGAGGACGGGATCCGGACTCCGGACCGGATCAGGACGCGGTCCGTCGTGCGCCGGGGGCGCGTCCGGCCGCGCGGGCCGTCCCTTGGCGGGGGTCTCCGTCGCCATGCGATGGTCTCCGTTTCATGCCTCTCATGCCGGACGCCGGACGCTGGGCCCTCCACTCTAACGCATGTAGAATGCACATTTCGGATACGGCTGTGACGGATGGTCGCACTGGGACACACGGCGTTGTAGATCCGCAGGTGAAGCGGGATGTGATGCACTGAACCACCGGGTCTCGTTCCCCGGGAACCGCCGGAACTTGTCGGCGCGGACGCGTAACATGACACCCGCCCGAACCCGGACGACCCGGGATCAGTAACCACAGAGGGGACCTGATGCGAGCGGCGAACGCCCCCGGTGACCCCCGCGGTGACGTCCCCCCACAGGACGGAAGCATGGACGACGGCCCTGCCGCACGACCCGTGACCGACGACGAAGGCGGGGCGCACGACGCCGCGTTCCCCGCAGACCGGCTCTCCGAGCGCGACCGCCAGATCCTCGCCTTCGAGCGGCAGTGGTGGAAGTACGCCGGAGCCAAGGAACAGGCCATCCGCGAGACGTTCGACATGTCGGCGACGCGGTACTACCAGCTCCTGAACATCCTGATCGACCGTCCCGAGGCGCTTGAGTGCGACCCCATGCTCGTCAAGCGCCTCCGCCGGGTGCGGACGCAGCGCCAGCGCAGCCGCGCGGCGCGCAGGCTCGGCATCCGCCCCTGACCCGCCCGACCCTCCTCCCGGCGGGACCGCCGCGAACCCGTATCCCGGCGCGCGGGGCGTGAGCCTGGCGGCCCGCCCGGCGTAGACGGTTCACTGGTCCCCGTGAACTCTCCCCGCTCTGCCACGGCCGCCGGCACGGACGGCCTGGACGCGATACGCAAGGCCCCGGCGGCGGCCGTGCTCGGCTTCGACTTCGACGGCACCCTCGCCCCGATCGTCGACGATCCGGCCGCCGCCCGGGCGCATCCGGGCGCGGCCCCGGCCCTCGCCCGGCTGGCCCCGCTGGTCGGCGCGCTGGTGATCGTCACCGGACGGCCCGCCGCGGTGGCCGTCGAGTACGGCGGCTTCGAGGGGATCGACGGGCTCGTCGTCCTCGGGCAGTACGGGCTGGAGCGCTGGGAGTCCGGCGCGCTGACCGAGCCGGAGCCGCCGCCCGGCGTCGCCGAGGCCCGCGCCAAGCTGCCCGGCGTGCTCGCGGCGGCGGGCGCGGCGCCCGGCGTCTTCGTCGAGGACAAGCGGCACGCGCTCGCCGTCCACACCCGGCGGTGCGCCGAGCCGGAGGTCGCGCTCGAACGGCTGCGGAGCCTCGTCGCCGCGCTCGCCGAGCGGACCGGGCTCGTCGTGGAGCCCGGACGGTTCGTCCTCGAACTGCGGCCGCCCGGCATGGACAAGGGGCGGGCGCTGCGCTCTTTCCTCGACGAGCGCGGGGAGCGGCCGTCCGCGGTGCTGTTCGCGGGGGACGACCTCGGCGACCTGGCGGCGTTCGACGCGATCGAGGAGCTGCGCGCGGACGGCGTGCCCGGCGTCCTGGTGTGCAGCGGCTCGACCGAGGTCACGGCGCTCGCCGAACGCGCCGACCTGGTCGTGGACGGCCCGCCCGGCGTCGTCGCCCTCATGGAGACGCTCGCCGACCGCCTCTGACGACCGCGCGGCTCTCCGCCGGGCCTCGCGGGTCGGTAGTGGGACGGGTGACAAGAGTGGTCACCGGTTTTGTCGAATCCCGCGCGACTCTGGTGGTGGTCATCGACCTCTGGTCCAATTGCACCAAAATATGGTGGATTGCGGTATGTGTGGCTCAGGGGGAGCCGCGCGACGGACCGGGGAGGCTCGACGGTGAACACGGAACGGGGAGTCCCGCGCCTAGGCGACATCCGACACACCCCACCGCACGGCACCCCGGCCAGAGCCACCCCCGTGGACGGAACGCCGGTCCGCCCAACCTCCGGCCGCGCCCCGATACCACCCGACGCCCCGACCAGCCCCATCCTCCACGCCCCACCCCCCACCGGCCCGCAGATCACCGTCCCGCCGCCCGGCGACCCGGTCACCGGCCCGCAACCGCCTCCGAGCGCGCAGTCCGCCGCTCCACCCACCGGCCCACAGATCACCGGCCCGAAAATCACCGTCCCGCCCCCCAGCGCCCCGCTGCCAGGCGGCCCCGAGGCCACCGGCCCGCAACCGCCTCCGACCGCGCAGGCCGCCGGTCCGACCACCGGCCCGCAGATCACCGGGCCGAAGATCAACATCCCGCCGCCTGGCGGCTCCCAGGCCAGCGGCCCGCAACCGCCTCCGAGCGCGCAGCCCGCCGGTCCGACCACCGGCCCGCAGCTCAGCGTCCCGCCGCGTGGCGGCTCGGTCACCGGGCCGGAATTGCCTCCGGGCGCGCAGGCCGCTGGTCCGACCACCGGCCCCCAGATCAGCGTCTCGCCGCGTGGCGGCCCGGCCGCTGGGCCGGAATTGCCTCTGGGCTCGCAGGCCGCCGGGCCGAGCACCGGGCCGCAGGTCAGCGTCTCGCCGCGTGGCGGCCCGGTCACCGGGACGCAACTGCCTCTGGGCTCGCAGGTCGCCGCTCACCCCACTGGGCCGCAGAGCGGCGTTGGTGGGGCGCGACGGGATTCGAGGTCGCATGGCACGGGGCCGCAGGCGAGTGTGGGGGCGCGGTCGGTCGGGGGGCGGGCGCGTCCGACCGTCGAGGCGCCGGAGCCGGGAGACCCCTACATCGTGCAAGACGAGGCGTCGGCCGCGCCTGGCTCAAGGGGGATCCGGGCGACGAGCGGTGTGCAGGTGCGTCTCGGGCAGCGCGGACGCGAGCGCGAGCGTGCGCGCGGCCGCCGCCGGGAGCGCGCCCCGGCGAGTCGGCGCGGCGGGCTGGTCGCGGCGGGCGTGCTCGTCCTCGCCGGGCTGGTCACGATCGGGGTGGTCCTGACGCGCGGCGGCGGGGACGGCGGGACGGGCGCCGAGCCGTCCGCCGCCGGAGCGCGGCCGGGCGAGACGGGCGCGCCGCTGCCCCGCGCCGGGACGCCCATCGAGGTCGGCACGGCCGACGGTTCCAGGTACAGGCTCGCCGCGGTGACCGGCGGGGTGGGCGACAGCGTGGTGACCACGTTCCAGTCGTCGCCGCCGTCCGGGACGGCGTTCGCCTACATCGAGTACCTGCTGACCAACCCGACCGGTAAGAAAGTCCTGCTCGACTATCCCGGCGACGTCTTCGTGAGGCGCGACCTCGTCACGCCGGACGCGCGCGGACGCTGCATGCCGCAGGCCGGTGTCCCAGAGAAGATGTGCACGCCGCCGACGCACAGCCAGGTCGTGCGGAGGATCCGGGGCGGCGCGCTGATCCCGGGCGACGGCGGCGACAAGTTCATGCCCCCGGGCGGGACGTACCTGGTGCGCGCCACGGTCGACGTCCCCGTCCGGCGGAGCATCACCCGCAAGGACATGGGCCTCTACGTGTGGAAGCAGCTCTACATGGCCGACCAGCTCGCCAAACCGGCCCCGTTCCCGCGCTGATCCTGCGCCGCCGCGGCCGTGAGACGCGAAACCGCCGCGGCCGTCGGGCCGCGGCGGTTCCGTCCGATGGCGTTCACTCGGCTTCGGGGTCGTCGGCGAGGATGCCGTAGAGGCGGCGGCGGGCGTCGTTGACGACGTCCAGCGCGCGCGCCTTCTGCGCCTCGCTGCCGACCGCCAGCACCTGCTGGAGGGCGACCATGAGCTGGCCGACCGCCTCGCGGCCGCGCAGGACGTTCTCGCCCGCGGCCTCGGTGACCTCGTCCCAGGGGGCCGTGGTCTGCGCCGACGCCGCCTCGCGGCCCGCGTCGGTGAGGGCGAACAGCCGCTTTCCGGCGTCCTCCCGGCTGGTGACCAGGCCCTCGTCCTCCAGCATCTGGAGGGTCGGGTAGACCGAGCCGGGGCTCGGCCGCCAGACGCCGCCGGTGCGGCCGTCCAGCTCCTGGATCATCTCGTAGCCGTGCATCGCCCGCTCGGCGAGCAGGGCGAGCAGGGCCGCCCGGACGTTGCCGCGCCGGGTGCGCCGCCCGCGTCCGCCGCGCCCGCGGTGGCCGGGACCGGGGCCGAACCCCGGACCGCCGGGCCCCCACGGGCCGAACGGATCACCGCGCCGTCCGCGCTCCTCGGGTCCGCGCCGTCCGCCGCGCCTTCGCATCGTGTGGTCTCGCATCGCAGTCTCCTTCGCTCTAGATCGGTTGCGATGCATTAACGATATATCGAAAACCGGTCGCGATGCAACATCGAGTGTCCGGGCATGCGGAAACGGCGGCCCGGCGCGGGCCGCTCGCTGAGAGATGCCGGGACGACGCCCCCCGCGGCCTCAGCCGCGTTCCGGGGGCGTCAGGGGCCGGTGACCTTGAGGCTGTCGAGGATGCCCGTGGTGGCGTTTCCGCCGTCCGTCTCCTTCACGCGGACCCACAGGCCGAACTTTCCGGACTTGTCGCGCAGCCCGACCTCGGTGACCGAAGGCGTGCCGGTCTTGCAGGCGGTGAAGCGGGTGATCGTCCCGCTGAGCGCCTTGTCGGGGGACGTGTAGTTCTCCGGCGCGGCCTTCGTGCACTGCCCGTGGACGGCCGCGTTCGGCGGCGGAAGCTGGTTCGGGCGGACGTCCGTCGTCACGCCGATGAAGACGCCCGGGCCCTTCCCGTCGCCCAGGAACGAGGCCTTGTCCGGGGTCGCGCGCAGCACCGGACGCGCCTGCGCGTCGTTCAGCCCGACCGTGGACGGCGTCCAGGTCGGCTCCTGCTGCTTCGGCCACGCCTTCGGCACCGCCGCCTTGATCTTGCCGGACGCGTCGGCGATCGCCACGAAGTCCTTCGGGACGCCGCCCGGCTTCCCGTCGTCCTTCTTCTTGTCGTCGCCGCCGGAGAAGAGCACCCCGAGCGTCAGGCCGCCGATCAGCGCGACGGCGAGCACGGCCGCCGTGATGATCAACGGGGTGACGAACTTCTTCGGCCCGCCACCGCCTGGTCCGGCGGGTCCGCCGGGCCCGGACGGTCCGCCGCCTCCGCCGCGGAGCTTGCCGAGGAGACCGCCCTGCTTGCCGCCCGGCCCTTGCCCTTGCCCCTGGACCGGTCCGGGGGGCGCCTGGAAACCGGTGGGCGGCGGCGGAGCCTGCTGGCCACCGAACCCTTGCGGACCGCCGGGGCCGGGGGCGCCCGGGCCGCCCGGGCCCATCTGCGGGATGCCCTGCGGCGGCGCGCTGTTCTGCGGGCCCGGCATCGGGAACACGGCGGTCTTGCCTTCCCCGCCGCCCTGCCCGCCGCCCTGCCCGGGGGGTGGCTGCGGGGGTCCCTGGTACTGGATCGTCCGGTCGTTGTCGAGGTCGGGCGCCGTGGACGGCTCGCCCTGCCCGAAGCGCACGCCGCCGCGCCCGCCGGGATCGTCCACGATCGTCTGCTCCCCGGCCGCCGGACCCGCCGGACCCGGCGGAAGGCGCATCTCGGACGTCCGGTCGTCGTCCTCCATCGGCTGGTCGAGCCGCGTCCTGAGGTCCTGCCGCCCGCCCTGCGCGGGTCCCTGCGGCGGCGGGCCCTGCGCGGGCGCCTGACCCTGGACGGGCGTCGGCGCGCCGGGCCGCAGGCGGGCCCCGTCGTGGTAGAAGTCCTGGACGGTCGCGTCCGCGTCGAGGACGGGGACGGGCGCGGGCGGCCCCGGCCGCGCGTACGACGGCGACCCCGCCCCAGGCCCGGCCGCACCCGCGCCAGCGGGACCCGGCCCAGGCGCGCCCGCACCGGCCGCTCCCGGCGTGGACGTCGGGCGGAGCGTGGAGAGGGCCTCGGCGAACGCCTCCGCGGTCGGCCACCGCTTCTCCCGCTCGACCTCAAGCGCCCGCAGGATCACCTGGTCGACCGCGGGCGGCACCCCTTCGCGCAACTCGCTCGGCGCCTTCTTCACCGGAGCCGGGCCGGGCGCGCGTCCGGCGACCATGTGGTACGTCAGCGCGCCGAGCCCGTACACGTCGGCGCGGACGTCCAGCCCGCCCCCGAAGCGCGCCTGCTCGGGCGACATGTACCCGGGCGTCCCGACCGGCAGCGTGAACGCCCCGGACGCGTGCGCGAGCGCCTTCGCCAGCCCGAGGTCGGCGATCAGCAGCTTCTCGCCGCCGTCCGGCGTCGACTGGAACAGCACGTTGGACGGCTTCAGATCGCGGTGGATGACGCCGAGCGTGTTGATCACCTCGACGCCGTACGCGATCTCCTCGGCGAGCACGATCGCCTCGGTGACCGGAAGTGGCCGCTCGCGCATCCGGTCGCCCAGAGTGCCCCGGTCTGCGTAGGACATCACGAAGTAGGGACGCCCATCCGGAAGCTCGCCGATGTCATGGACGCGGACCAGCCGCTCGGAGTCGGCACGCCGGAGAATCCGGGCCTCCTCCAAGAACCGGTTGCGTACGTCCAGATCGTCGATCAGGCTTCCGGACAGGACCTTTATCGCGACCTGGGACTCCAGAGCGTCATCGTGACCCAGCCACACAGAGGCGAACGCCCCCGAACCCAGGACGCGATCGATCCGGTAACGGCCTACTGATGGTGGGAAAGACACTCCCGTATCATCCCAACAACGGGGTGAGTGCGCGAACAAGCATTGAGGCGGCATGGCATTCGACGAGAGGACCGAGGAGCTTGCGGTCAAGGCCGCGCAGGGTGACCAGAGCGCCCTCAACGAGCTCCTCCGCAGGATCGAGCCTGACGTGCTGCGGCACAGTTCCCGGTTCCTGCCCTGCCGGCAGGACGCCGAGGAGGCGTGCCAGGACGCCCTGCTCCAGGTCGCGCGGAACATCCACCGGTTCGAGGGCCGGTCGCGGTTCAGCACCTGGCTGCACGTCGTCGTCGCCAACTCCGCCCGGTCCACCTACCGGTCGCTGAAGCGGCGGTCGGTGGAGCAGGCGGGCGAGCTTCCGCAGCAGCGTCCCGACCCGCGCCGGACCAGCGTCATCGCCGGTTCCCGCGTCGACATCCTGGACGCCATGGAAGACCTGGAGGCCCGCAAGCCGGACCTCATCCAGGCACTCGTCCTGCGGGACGTGTCCCAACTGGAGTACGCGGAGATCGCCGAGCAGCTCGGCCTGCCCCTCGGCACGGTCAAGTCGCGCATCCACGAGGCACGCAAACAGGTCAGGCAGACCCTGGGCGAGTCCTACACCTGACCTAGCCCGAAGAGCTCGGAGCCACCCGCACCCACCCGTGCGGGTGGCCGGGCGTCAAAGCTCGGTCATCGGGGCGCAACGGTGCGGCCATGCCCCGGGCGACCCGGCCGTCCGCGCCGGAACCATGCCGTGCATGTCTTCAGGTCCGGCCCAGCGCGACCATCGTCCGATCTTCATCCTCGGCTGCGCCCGGTCGGGGACGTCCCTGCTGCAACTGATGCTGCACTCCCATCCGCGCATCGCCGTCCCCGCCGAGACGAGGTTCGTCCTCCCGGCCTATACGGCGCGGTGCGAGTTCGGTGACCTGACGGTCAGGGAGAACAGGCGCGAGCTGGCGGACTGGATCACCCGCGACCGGTCCACGAAGTTCCGCACGCTCGGTTTGGACGCGTCCGAAACCACCGAGGAGATCGTCGCCGGGCCGCCCACGCTGGGCTCCGCGGTCGGCACCGTGTTCGGCGCCTACGCGCGCCGGTTCGACAAGCCGCGCTGGGGCGACCGGCGGCCGGGCTACGTCCGGTACGTGGGGCCGCTGCTGCGGATGTTCCCGGACGCCCAGTTCGTCCACCTGGTCCGGGACGGCCGCGACTGCGTCGCCTCCCTGCTGGAGAGGCCCTGGTACGACCAGGACGTCCACCACGCCATCTCCGCGTGGCGGGAGGCCGTCGACCGGGGCCGCCGCCTCAGCGCGCGCCTGGGCCCGGACGCCTACTACGAAATGCAGTACGAGCGGCTCGTCGCCGATCCCGCCGACGAGCTGGCCAGGCTCTGCGCCTTCCTCGGCGAGGACTTCGACCCCGCCATGGCGCACCCGGAGCGCGCCGCGACGCGGACCGTCCCCGGGCGCGGCGCCCGGCACGGCCGGACGAAGGGCCCCGTCACCACCACCCGCGTCGGGTCGTGGGCGCAGCGCCTGCACTCCTGGGAGATCAGCCTGGCGGAGGCCGCGTTCGGCCAGCGGCTCGCCGAGTTCGGCTACGAGCCGAGCGGCCTGCCGAAGCCGCCCGCGTCGCAGCTCGCCAGATTCGCCAAGGTCAGCGCGCACCGCCGGATGGCGCAGCGCAAGGACGCCCTGCGCGAGCGCTGGCGCCGCCACCACGAGCCGAACCCCGTCGAATGCCTCCTGGCCAGGGAGCCCGCCGCGCGACCGCGAGCCGCGTCCGAGAGCCCGCTCGCCATCTGACCCGGCCGCACGCGCGACGGGCTGGCCCGCGAGGTTCAGTCGAGGGCGGCGAGCTGGTCGGCGAACCAGCGGCGCGGGGGCAGCGCGGTCGCGGCGGCGGCGAGGCGGGCGCAGCGCTCGGCGCGCTCGGCGCGGGGCATCAGCAGGGCGCGGTGCAGGGCCTCGGCGGTCTGCGACACGTCGTAGGGGTTGATCGTCAGCGCGTCCTCGGACAGTTCGGCCGCCGCGCCCGCCTCCCGGGACAGCACCAGCGCGCAGCCCCGCTCCGACAGCACCGGTCCCTCCTTCGCAACCAGGTTCATCCCGTCCCGGATCGGGTTGACCAGCAGGACGTCCGCGAGCCCGTAGGCGGCGAGGGAGCGCGGGTAGTCGTCGTTGACCTGGACGATCAGCGGGTCCCAGTCCGCGGTGCCGAACTCGTCGGTGATCTGCTTGGCCGTCCGCTCGACGGCCTCGGTGTACTCCCGGTACTCGCGCAGGTCGTAGCGGGACGGGTACGCGAACGCGAGGTGCACCACCCGTCCGCGCCATTCGGGATGGTTGGCGAGCAGCTCCCGGTAGGCGGCGAGCCCGCGCACGATGTTCTTGGACAGTTCCGTCCGGTCGACGCGGACGATGAGCTGACGGTCGCCCACCTGTTCGCGCAGCGCGCGCGCCCGTTCGACGACGTCCTGTTCGGCGGCGCGTTGGCGCAGGGCCGTCCCGTCGACGCCGAGACCATGGACGCCTACGCGCGTGACGTGTCCGCCGCACGAGACGGTACGCGAGACACGGTCGACCCGAGCGCCCGGCAGCAACTCGCAGCAGTCAAGGAACGCCGAAGCCCACCGCTCTGTGAGGAACCCCGCGTGGTCTGCCCCGAGGATGCCCAGCAGGATCTGCGTACCGATGTCGTCCGGGAGGAGGCGGAAGTAGTCGGGCGGCGCCCACGGAGTGTGCGAGAAATGCACGATCCTCAGGTCGGGACGTCGCTCGCGCAGCATCCGGGGTGCGAGCGACAGGTGGTAGTCCTGGATCGCGGCCTTCGCGCCGGGCGCGGCGTCCCGCGCCAGGGCGTCCGCGAACGCCGCGTTGTACGCCTCGTAGGACTGCCAGTCGCGCCGGGCGTGCGCGTCGAAGTGCGGGCTGCGCGGCGTGTCGTACAGCAGGTGGTGGACGAACCACAGCGTCGAGTTCGCCACGGCGTTGTAGGCGCGGTGGAACGTCCCCGCCGGGATGTCGAGCATCCGCACGGCCGCGCCGCCCGTCTCGTACCCGGCGAGGTCGAGACGGCCGTCGGGGGAGCGGCGCGCGGCCGTCCGATCGGCCTCGCCCAGGCTCGCGCACACCCACAGCACGTCCGGCGACGCCTCCCCGCGGGCGGCCGCTATCCCGGCGAGGCCGGAGACCAGCCCGCCGCCGCCGCGCCGCATCGCGAGCGCGCCGTCCTCCGACAGCGAGAACGACACCGGACCCCGGTTCGACGCCACCAGCACTTGGCTCATACCGGCAGGGTCTCAGTTGGGACCGGGGCGCTTCAAAGCACCCCGCGTGGTGCGCGCCGCCCCGCCGGACGGGTCCCGCGCGTGATCAAGAACTCGTCCGGGTAACGTCTCAAGGGCCGGACCCACCTGTCTTGCATCCGGTCAGTTCATGTAAAGTCACGCATACAAGA
>NZ_BCQP01000054.1 GCF_001552135.1 Actinomadura chibensis NBRC 106107
CGCGGCAGGTCGTGCGACCTCCGGCGCCTGGGGCGCCTCCGGTCGCACGACCTGTTGCCTCGCTTCTGTCCCGTCCAGGGAGGTTCCGTCCTGGAGGGAGGTGATGTTCCCGGGGGATCAGTGGCTGTGCTGGGGGACGGTGGGGCCCTCGCTGGCCTGGATCAGGACGAAGCCCTGGCCCTGGTAGGCGAGCTGCATGGCCTCGCCGCTGCCGCGGCCGATGAGGGCGCCGGCCTTGAAGGTGCGGTTCACGCCCACCTGGAGGCTCTGGCTCCAGGCCACGGCGGACTGGCCGTCCGCGAAGGTGGGGGCGCGGCCGCAGTCGAGCATGACGGGGGTGCCGTGCGTGGTGAGGGCGACCCAGCCGGTGCCGGTGAGGGTGGTGTTGAACAGGCCGCCCGCGGCGATCCCCGCGCCCTGGACGCGCTGGATGTCCCACTGGAGGTGGGAGTCGAAGGCGAGGATGTTCTTGCCGTTGACGGTGATGCCCTCGTTCTCAAGGTAGAAGAGGTGGATGTCGTCGGCGTCGTTCGCGACGAACAGCAGGCCCTGGCCCTTGACGCGCATCAGCGGGACGCCCTCGCCGGTCAGCGCCTTCTTCATGAACTTGCCGATGCCGCCCGAACCCTCGTAGTCGAACTCCATCTGGCCTTGGAAGGCCACCATGGAGCCCTGCCGGGCGAGGACGTCGCCGTTCAGGTGGACCCGGAGCATCTTGGAGTTCTGAAGCGCGAAGTGACCGGGGAGCTGCTGTCCCTGGTCCATGTTTCCGAAGAACTGGCTGCGCATGGTCGGGTGGTGCCTCTCATGGTGATTACTGGAGAACCGCCAGCATAACGACGGTATGGGATCAGCGTTCCCGGTTGTGCGCGGTCGTCCAGTCGATGCTCGGGCCCTTGGGCACGATGCCGGTGGGGTTGATGTTGCGGTGCGTCACGTAGTAGTGGCGCTTGATGTGGTCGAAATTCGTCGTCTCGCCGAAAGCGGGGATCGAGTAGAGGTCGCGTGCGTACGCCCAGAGGTTGGGGTAGTCGGTGATCCGGCGCTGGTTGCACTTGAAGTGCGAGTAGTAGACGGCGTCGAAGCGGGCGAGCGTGGGGTAGAGGCGGACGTCTGATTCCGTGATCTCGTCGCCGAAGAGGTAGCGGGAGCCTGCCAGGCGCTCTTCCAGGTGGTCGAGGGTGGCGAAGAGGGCGTCGAAGGCGTCCTCGTAGGCGTCCTGGGAGGTGGCGAAGCCCGCTTTGTAGACGCCGTTGTTGATCGCGGTGTACAGCAGGTCGTTCATCTCGTCGATCTCGGGACGCATCGCCTCGGGGTACAGGTCGGGCGCGTCCGGCTTCTGGAAGGCGGTGAACTCCGTCTCCAGCATCGTGGTGATGTTCGGGAAGTCGTTGGTGACCAGGCGCTCGGTCTCGGTGTCCCAGATGCAGGGGACGGTGTAGCGGCCCGTGAAGCCGGGGTCGCTGCGGAGGTACAGCTCGGAGAGGAACTCGGCGTTCGTCACCGGGTCGCGGTCGGGGAAGCGCCAGCCGCGCTCGTCCCGGATGGGGTCCACGACGCCGACGCCGATCGTCTCCTCCAGGCCGAGCAGCCGCCGGACGATCAGGCTGCGGTGCGCCCACGGGCACGCGTACGACACGAACAGCCGGTACCGGCCGGGCTCGGCGCGCAGGCCGCTCGACCCGTCCGCCGTGATCCGCTCGGTGAACCGGTTCGGCTGCCGGACGAACCGGCCTCCCTCGACCTCCTGTGCGGTCATGCCGGGCTCCTCCCGAAGTCGCCTTGCCCGCCCGCGGGCGTAGTCCGCGCGGAGGATTCGTAGCCCCGGGCCCCATGGCTACGATAGACCGTCGAATGCTCGGCCGGACGATCGCGGGGACCCATGCTTGAGCAGTTCAACGCCCTGGTGGACGGGCTTCCACCTGGGATGATCTACCTGATCATCGCCGCTCTGGTGTTCGCCGAGGCGGCGCTGTTCGTCGGGTTCGTGTTCCCCGGCGAGACGGCGATCGTGGTCGGCGGCGTCCTCGCCCAGCAGGGCACGCTGTCGCTGCCCCTGCTGCTCGTCATCGCGGTGATCGCGGCGGTGGTCGGCGACTCGGTGGGCTACGAGATCGGCCGCCGGTACGGGCCCCGGCTCCTGGACGTCAAGGCGATGCGGAAGCACCGGGCCAAGGTCGCCTCGGCGCAGGGGCTGATCCGCAGGCGCGGCGCGTTCGCGGTGTTCATCGGCCGCTTCACCGCGCTGCTGCGGGCGCTGATGCCCGCGCTCGCCGGGAGCTCGCGGCTGCCGTATCCGAAGTTCCTCGTGTTCAACATCATCGGCGGCGTGACGTGGGTGGTGACGTTCACGCTCGGCGGCTACTTCGCGGGCGCGGCGTTCGAGCACACCGCGCAGCTCGCCGGGCGCGGCCTCGCGATCGGGCTCGCGGTCGCCGCCGTCGTCGCGCTGGCGGTGTGGGGCGTCCGCAAGCACCGGCGCGAGGCCCGCGAAGAGGAGCAGGCCGAGGCGGAGCTCGGCGCGGGCGACGAGCCGGAGCCCGCGCGCACCCGGCCCTGAGCGCTCAGCGCCGCATCCGGCCGCTGATCGTCGGCAGGTCCAGGCCGGTGCGGATGCCGGGGTCGGCCGCGCAGACGGCCGGGACGGAGTTCAGCGCGTGCGCGGCCGCCGCCGTGATCGGGTCGGACACCCAGTCCTCGCCCGCGGCGAGCGCGACGGACGGGCTCCCGTTCACGCGGAGCGAGTAGCCGGGGCCGCCCCACTCGGGCGGCATCCGCGCCGCGTCGGCCTTGTGCACCACCTCGATGGTGATCACCGGGCGGCCGGCGGCGAGGCCGCTGAACGTCCAGCGGGCCGCCGCGACCGTGCCGCGCGGGATCGGCCCGGCGGCGGTGACGAGGTCGGTGCGGGCGAGGCGGTGCTCGACGTCCATGTCGACCTCGTCCAGGTCGACGCCGAGCCCGGCCGCGATGAGGTGCAGGCTCTCGGAGTAGAGCGCCCGCATCGCGGTGCGCGCGGGCCGCAGCGCCCGCAGGTACGCCTCCTCGGGCTTGCCGAAGCCGATCATGCGGTGGACCATCTCCCACGACGGGTACCGCGAGAAGTCCGCGCACTCCCGGACGTAGACGTGCCCGATCCGGCTGGACAGCCGGGTCAGCACCAGCGGCAGGAGGTCGGCCATGAAGCCGCCGCTGATCCCGCTGCCGTGCACGGACGTGCCGCCGTGCTTGCACGCCTGCTCCAGCTCGTTCACGTACTGCGGGCCGTGCGCCTGCGGGTAGACGAACCCGTTGAGCGAGATCAGGTTCTTGCCGGAGGCGAGCAGCGCGCAGACGACCTCCAGCTCGGCGAACCGGTCGAGGCCGGGACGCGGGGCGTAGACGACGCAGTCGGCTTCGAGGTCGAGGATCTCGTCCAGGTCGCGGGTCGCGCGGACCCCGACGGGCGCGCGGCCCGCGATGGCGCCCGCGTCGACGCCCGCCTTGGCGGGGGAGTGGACCCAGGCACCGGCGAGTTCGAGGTCGTCCCGGTCGAGCACGGCCCTGATCACGCTGCGTCCGACGGCACCGGTCGCCCACTGCACGACGCGGTACGGACGGGGGCCGGGCGAGTACGCGGGCGGGTACGCGTCGGCGGGGCTCATCGATGCGGGACCTCCGTTGCTCGTCGCGAGGAGAGTACGCCGTGGCACCGGGCGAAAAGCGGCATTCTGCGCAATTCTCTGCCGCCTCCCATGGTACGCCCGGCGGAAACCGGGGCCCGCTCCCGAGCGCGGTTCGGTTTGGTGGTACCACTGGGTAACCCCTGGATGATTACCTGGGGGCGTAGCCGCTCGCACGTGAGGAGACGCAAGATGTCGGAACTGCGCTACGACGGCCGGGTCGCGGTCGTGACCGGGGCCGGGCACGGCCTCGGCCGGCGGCACGCGCTGGAGCTGGCCGCGCGCGGCGCCAAGGTCGTCGTCAACGACCTCGGCGGCGACCGGGCCGGGGTCGGCGCCTCCGCCGGCCCCGCGCAGCAGGTCGTGGACGAGATCACGAAGGCCGGCGGGGAGGCGGTCGCGAACCCCGACGACGTCGCGACGCCGGAGGGCGCGCAGGCCGTGGTCCAGGCCGCGCTCGACGCCTTCGGCAAGGTCGACATCGTGATCAACAACGCGGGCATCCTGCGCGACCGGTCGTTCAAGAACATGACGGTCGACGAGTTCGACGCGGTCATCGCCGTCCACCTGCGCGGCTCGTTCCTCGTCTCCAGCGCCGCGTGGCCGCACCTGCGCGAGAACGGCCACGGGCGGATCGTGAACACCTCGTCCCCGGCCGGGCTGTTCGGCAACTTCGGCCAGGCCAACTACGCCACCGCCAAGATGGGCCTCGTCGGGTTCACGAAGACGCTCGCGCACGAGGGCGCCAAGTACGACATCAAGGCCAACGCGATCGCCCCCGTCGCCTGGACGCGCATGACCGAGGACCTGCTGCCCGCCGACTTCGCGGACAAGCTCGGCGTCGAGCAGGTGACCCCGCTCGTCGCCTACCTCGCCCACGAGTCCAACCAGGACACCGGCGAGGTCTACACCGTCGGCGGCGGCCGGATCGCGAAGATCTTCGTCGCGGAGGGCCCCGGCTACGGGCAGAAGGAGACCTTCACGGTGGAGGACGTGCGCGACAACTGGGCGGCGATCAGCGCGGCGGAGCCGCTGACCGTCCACAAGAACGCGATGGACCAGATGGGCCCGCTGATCCAGCAGCTCAGCGGCTGATCCGTTGAGCGGGATAGAGCTCGACCGGCGGGACGGGGTGCTCACGATCGCCCTGTCCCGCCCGGAGCGCCTCAACGCGGTCGACAACGCCATGACCGAGGAGCTGCTCGACGTCCTCAACGAGCTGATGCGCGACCCCGACACGCGGGTCGTCGTCCTCACCGGGAAGGGGCGCGGGTTCAGCTCGGGCATGGACGTCCAGGAGGGCGACCCGGGCGGCGCCGGGACGGCGGAGGGGCGCGCCCAGCGGCTCTACCGGGCCGTCGCCCGCGGCGGCGAGGTCACCGCGCGGCTGCGGGAGATCCCGCAGCCGGTGATCGCGGCGCTGCACGGCCCCGTCGCGGGGGTCGGGGTGTCCTGGGCGCTGGCCTGCGACCTGCGGGTCGCCGACGAGTCGACCCGGTTCGTGGTGCCGTTCACCGACCTCGGGCTGTCGGCGGGGGACTGCGGCCTGTCGTGGCTGCTGCCCCGGCTCGTCGGCCCGGCGCGGGCCGCGGAGATCGCCTACCGGGGCCCGCGGCTGGACGTCCGGCGCGCCGACGCGCTCGGCCTGATCACCGAGGCCGTCCCCGCGGGGGCGGACCTGGCGGCGGCGCACGCCCTCGCGGGCGAGCTGCTCGGCAAGTCCCCGTACGGGCTGCGGCGGACGAAGGAGCTGCTCAACGCGTCCCTGGACGCGCCCGGCCTGCGCGCGCACCTCGCCACCGAGACGGCCGTCCAGACCCTCGCCTTCTTCACCGAGGACCTGGCCGAGGGCATGGCCGCCGCCCGGGAGAAGCGTCCCCCCAGCTTCAAGAACCGCTAGCCGGGGACCCTCAGTCGGCCAGGGCCAGCGACAGGGCCTCCACGTAGCGCAGCGCGGCCAGGCGGGCCAGGGCCGGGTGGGCACCCAGCGGGGTGGACGCGGCGGCGCCGACGGAGGCGGCGGCCGGCGCGGCGAGCGCGGCCTCCGGCTCCGGGCCGATCAGGTGCGGCGCGAGCGCGATGGACGCGGCCCCGGCGGCGCGCAACTGCTCGGTGGCGGCCTTGACCGACGACTCGTCGTTCAGCGAGGCGGTGAAGACGGGCGCGGCGAGGCGCGAGGCGAGCAGCACGCCGGTGACCTCGGCCTGCCGGACGGCCGTCGCGTCGCCGGGGGTGGCGACGATCACGCCGGACGCGGCCGTCACCATCGTCATCAGCCGGATCCGGTCGGCGCGGGCGAGCCCGGCGTCGGCGAGCCGGTCGTGCAGCGCCTCGGCGATGAGGGGGTGCGGCCCGAGCGGCTCGGCGGCGACGGCGTGCACCGGCGCGGCGGACACGGCGGCGTGCAGGGCGGCGTCCATCCTCGGGTCGGGTCCTGTCGACAGCGGGACGACGACCGCCGCCAGTTCGTCCTCCTCGGCGCGCAGCCCGGCGAGCACCGCGGTCAGGCTCGCCTCGTCGCCCTCCAGGTGGCCGACGCGGGCGGGCTGCCCGGTGTGCTCGATCTCGACGAGCCGGGCCAGCTCGGCGGCGATCACGGTGGCGGCGTGCCGGGCGGGGCCGGGCACGGCCAAAACGAGCGTTGGGGAATTGGGGGGAAGCAGGAAGGACTCGTCGCCGCGGTGCCGGCCGCCGCGGGGGGCGCGGCGCCGTCGCGACGGCAGTGCCTCGGGTGCCTGGCTCTCGGGACTCACGGCGGGCATCGTAACGCTCTCCGGCCGGGGAGTCGGCCTCCCGGCCCGGCCGCCGTCGTTGCCTGTATGAATCGCGGTGCTCCTTCCGTGCCGGTCGCGACGCCCGCGGGGGATGAAGAAGCAGAGTATGGCGGAATGTCCCCCGGCGACAGAGGGAAATGAAGTAAATTGTCCTGATTTGCCGCTATCTCCTTGCGATCGGTTCGCCGCGCCCCGCCCTGATGACGGACATACCAGCAGGTGATGAGGAATGGCGGCAATGACGTCGAAAGGCGGCAAAGGGGTTGCGGCCGCGTCACGGACGGCCTTTATGATCCAGGGACCTTCCGCGCCGGAACGCCCGGGGCCCGCTGGAATCGGAGGACGAGGGAACCCGCATGATGCACAACACCGCGACCGGCGAGCTGAACTGGCTGCTCAACGACTTCGCCGAGCGGGTGACGACCGTGCGGCAGGCGGTGATCCTGTCCCGGGACGGCCTCGCCGTCGCCGCGTCCAGCGAGCTGGGCCGCGAGGACGCCGAGCACCTGTCCGCGCTGGCGTCCGGGGTGCAGAGCCTCGCCCGCGGCGCCGGCCGCCATTTCGCGGGCGGGAACGTCCGGCAGACGATCATCGAGATGGACGCCCTGCTGCTGTTCGTCACCGCCGCCGGCGACGGCACCTGCCTCGCCGTCGTCGCCGAGGCGGACGCGGACGCCGGGCTCGTCGCCTATGAGATGGCGGTGCTGGTCAAGCGGGTCGGCCAGCACCTGCAGGCGGCGCCGCGGTTCGCTTCCGGACCGGGCGGCGGCGGGGGCCTCGGAGCCGCCGGAGGGAGCGCGCCGCGCGGCTTCTGAGCCGGTCGGACGCGTCCGGCGGCCGAGCGGCCGCGCAAACGTCCGCCGCCGGTGGACCCGCGACGCGGTAGGCGACGTAGTAGGCTCCCGCACACCCCTTACTCCCACGCATCGGGAGGATTCCCCCGCAATGTCCCGCCTCCGGACGCCGAAGCCGTGACGATCCCCAGTCTCTCCTCCATCCGGGCGAGGATCACCCTGCTGGTCCTCGTCCCGCTGCTGGCGCTGGCCGCGCTGTGGGCGTTCCTCACCGGCATGACCTACGGCGACGCGCACCAGCTGCTGCAGGCCCGCAAGTTCCAGAACGAGATGGTGCTGCCCACGCAGCGGCTCATCGACGCGCTGCAGAAGGAGCGGCGGCTGTCGATGGCCGAGCTCGGCGGCGCCCGCGCGGCCGACCCGGGCGTGATGCGGACGCAGCGCCAGACCGCCGACGCGGCGGCCGAGGAGGTCCGCGCGGGCAGCCGGGACGGCGGCCTGCGCCGGGCGATCCAGCCCGAGATCGTCCAGCGGATGGACACCTTCGTCCGCCGCCTCGGCGACCTCCAGGACCTCCGCCGCGGCGTCGACCAGCGGGTCGCCGCCCGCGGCGACGCGCTGCGCGGGTACAGCGAGCTGATCGACGCGGGCTTCGCCGTCTACAACGCGACGACGCCGGGGGACGGCTCCATCACCGCGCACGCCCGCACGCTCATCGCGTTCGGCCGCGCCCGCGAGTTCATGGCCCGCGAGGACGCCCTGCTGACCGGCGCGCTCGCCGCCGGGCACATCACGGTCACCGAGCGCGGCCAGTTCGCGCAGCTCGTCGGCGCGCAGCGGCTGCTGTACGGGGACACCGTGCCGAACCTGCCGGCCGACGACCGCGTCCGCTACGCCAAGCTCGTCGCCACCGACCCGTTCACCCGGCTCCGCACGATGGAGGACCAGGTCGTCCGGGGCGCCGAGCCCGCCACGGCCGAGTCGCGGCGGGCCCAGCAGGGGCCGGGCGCCGTCCCCGGGGCGGCGGGCCGCGAGGCCGCGCGCGGCCCGGTCATCGACCCGGCGGTGTGGCGGACGGTCGCCGACTCCGCGAACGGCGGCCTGTACACGCTGGAGAACAAGGTCCTGGACGACGTCACCATGCACGCGCGGCACATCGCGGTCGGGACGTTCCTGCGGCTGGCGTTCGCGGGCGGGCTCGGCCTCGTCGCGATCGTGCTGTCCGCGGTGATCGCCACGCGGGTGTCGCGGCGGCTGCTGCGCGAGTGCCGGACGCTCGCCGCCGGCGTCGTCGAGTTCACCCGCGACCGGCTGCCGCGCCTCGCCGAGGGCATCCGGGCGGGGCGGCCCGCCGAGCCCGGGCCCGTCCCGGACGCCGGGTACCGCATCGACGAGATCCGGCAGATCGCCGAGTCGTTCGACCGCACCCGCGAGGCCGTGGTGCGCGCCGCCGAGGGCGAGGTCGCGGCGCGGCGCGGCATCAACGAGGTCTTCGTCAACCTCGCCCGCCGCAACCAGGCGCTGCTGCACCGGCAGCTCAGCCTGCTCGACACGATGGAGCGCCGCACCGAGGACCCGTCCGAGCTGTCGGACCTGTTCCGCCTCGACCACCTCGCGACCCGGATGCGGCGGCACGCCGAGGGCCTCGTGATCCTCGCGGGCAAGTCGGCTGGCCGCGGCTGGCGCCGTCCCGTCCCGCTGGTGGACGTGGTGCGCGGCGCCGTCGCCGAGGTCGAGGACTACCCGCGCGTCCGGGTGCAGCCGCTGCCCCGGGTCGCGCTGCTCGGCTCCGCGGTCGCCGACGTCATCCACCTGCTCGCCGAGGTCGTGGAGAACGCGACGACGTTCTCGCCGCCGCAGTCGCCGGTCCGGGTCAGCGGGCAGGCGGTCGCGTCCGGCTTCGCGATCGAGGTCGAGGACCGCGGGCTCGGCATGACCGAGGAGGCGCTGCGCGCCGCCAACGAGCGGCTCGCGCACCCGCCGGAGTTCGACCCGTCCGACAGCGCGCAGCTCGGCCTGTTCGTCGTGGCGCGCCTCGCCCTGCGGCACGACATCCAGGTGACGCTCCGCCCGTCCCCCTACGGCGGGACGACCGCGATCGCGCTGATCCCGAGCTCGCTGGTCGTCGAGGCCGCCGAGCCGGACGCCGCCGTCCGCCGCGCGACCGGGCCGATCCAGTCGCCGCCGGACGCGGCCGTCGCGCTGCCCGCGTCCGCGCGTCCCGCCGTGCAGGCGGGCCCGCGGGCGGACACCGCCGAGCGGCCGGACGCGGCGAGCGGGCTGATGCGGCTCGTCGCCGAGGCCGGGCCGCTCACGCCGCCGCGGCCCGCCGCCGCCGAGCCGGAGCCGTCCGTTCCGGCGAAGCGGGACGCCGAGCAGGACGCGCCGCCGCCGGGGGAACTGCCGAA
This sequence comes from Actinomadura chibensis NBRC 106107, assembly GCF_001552135.1. Lineage (GTDB taxonomy): Bacteria > Actinomycetota > Actinomycetes > Streptosporangiales > Streptosporangiaceae > Spirillospora > Spirillospora chibensis. Next base: position 9,639 of record NZ_BCQP01000054.1, read on the forward strand.
GCGCAGGCGGCAGCAGCACCTCGCGCCCCAGCTCAAGGAACGGGTGGACGCTCGCCTCGCCGCCCAGAACCGTCCCCCCGCGGCCGCGGAGCCCGAGCCGGAGGCGGCCGGGACGACGCCGCTGTCCGCGCCCGTCCCGATGGACCCCACTCCCGAACCCGCCCCGCCCGCTCCCACCGAGACCGCTCCCGAGACCGCTCCCGAGACCTCGGACGGCGCGCCACCGGCGGCCGCCGACGAGAACCCGGAGCGCTCGCCCGAGGCGTTGCGCTCGATGATGTCCGCCATGCAACGCGGCTGGCAGCGCGGCCGGAAGGACTCGGCCGACGCCGAGCCGGCGCGGGAGGATCCCGCGCGGGAGGACGAGGAGGACGACACCCGATGACAGAAGCCGAGCACTCCGGCGGGGAGGTCCCGGGCGGCGCCGGGGGCGAGCTGAACTGGCTGCTGGACAGCCTGGTCGAACGCGTCGCCCCGGTGCGCAACGCGGTCGTGCTGTCGAGCGACGGGCTGCGGATCGCCGCGTCCAAGGGGCTCGCCAGGGAGGAGTCGGACCACCTGTCCGCCGTCGCCGCGAGCTTCCAGAGCCTCGCGCGCGGGGCGGGCGAGTCGTTCGGCGGCGGGCCCGTCCGGCAGACGATCGTGGAGATGGAGTCGGCGTTCCTGTTCGTCACCGCCGCCGGGGACGGCGCGTGCCTCGCCGTCCTGTCCGAGGCGAACGCCGACCTGGGGCTGATCGCCTACGAGATGGCGATGCTCGTGACCCGCGTCGGACGGCACCTGTCGGCGAACCCGCGGGCCGCCCTGAGCGAACCGGGCGGCGGGTGAGGCCATGGCGGACGGTGCCTGGTACGACGACGCCGCGGGGCCGGTGGTGCGCCCGTACGCGCTCACCGGCGGCCGGACGCACTACACGGGCGAGGATTTCGACCTCGTCGCCCTGATCGCGGCCGTCGAGCCCCCCGCGGCCGAGGCGCCCGCGTGGGCGCCCGGACCGGAACATCACATGATCTTGGAGCTTTGCCGCACACCGCTGTCGGTCGCCGAGATAGCGTCGGATCTGGAACTTCCCCTCGGGGTCGTCCGTGTCCTGCTCGGCGATCTGCTCGACCGCTCGTTGATACAGGTCCGGCGCCCCGCGCCGGTGGCGCAGTTCCCCAGCGAGCGCGTACTCAAGGAAGTGATCGATGGAATCCGTGCGCTCTGACGCGGCCGCCGCACCCGGCGACTCCGCGCTGACGGTCAAGATCCTCGTGGCCGGCGGCTTCGGCGTCGGCAAGACGACCCTGGTGAGCGCGGTGAGCGAGATCCGCCCGCTGCGCACCGAGGAGGCCCTGACCGAGAAGAGCATCGGGATCGACGACACCTCGGCCGTCGCGAACAAGACGACGACGACCGTGGCGATGGACTTCGGGCGGATCACGCTGCCGAACGGCCTCGTGCTGTTCGTCTTCGGCACCCCCGGGCAGGACCGCTTCTGGTTCATGTGGGACGAGCTGGCGAAGGGCGCGCTCGGCGCGGTCGTCCTGGTGGACACCCGGCGCCTCGCCGACTGCTTCGCCTCGGTCGACTACTTCGAGCGGCGCGGCGTCCCGTTCATCATCGGGGTCAACAAGTTCGACGGGGCCGGACGGCACTCGCCGGACCAGGTCCGCGACGCCCTCGACCTGTCGCCCGACATCCCGGTCATCACCTGCGACGTGCGCGACCGGGAGGACGCCAAGCGCGTCCTCATCACGCTCGTCGAGCACATCATGCGGACGATGAGCGCCCGCCAGACGATCAGCTACTAGGCCGGCTACCAGGCGGCCGCCACGGCGTCCGCCGCCCGGACGCCGCACGGACGCCGCCCGGCCCCCGCCCGCTCGCCGGGCGGGGGCCTTCGCGTCGTCCGGGCGTCAGGCGCGGAAGTCGGCGAAGTCGAAGCCCGGCGCGACCACGCAGCTCACGAGCACCTCGTCCGGCCCGGCGGGGCGCGCCGCCTGCCAGTGGCCCGGCGGGACGAGCGCCTGCGGGACCTGGCCGTCCGCCACGTCCGGGCCGAGCGTGACCCGCTCCGGCTCCGCGCCCGGACGGTCGCCGTCCCCGCCGAGGAGCAGCGCCAGCGGGCCGCCCCGGTGCCACAGCCACAGCTCCGCCGACCGGACGGCGTGCCACATCGACTCCTCGCCCGGCGGCAGCAGGAAGTAGATGGCGGTGGCGGCGGCGCGCTCGCCCGGGTAGCCGTCCGGGACGAACGACACGTCCGACCGCCACGTCTCCCGGTACCAGCCGCCCTCGGGATGGGGGAGGAGGTCCAGGGCCTCGGCGGTGGCGGGGCGGTCCAGCAGCGCGACGTGCCGCCCGTCCGGGGCGCGCCGCAGGTAGCGGACGCGGGACGCCGCCGTCCGGTCGATCACCCCGCGCGCCGGGACCGCGCCTGGCGGCGGGTCGAGCGTGACGGCGACGACCTGCCCGCCGTTCCCGGACGCGTCGGCGAAGACGTCGTCGGCGACGGCCAGGGCGCCGGGCTCGTCGTCGGGCGCCCACACCGCCCCCGCCTCGGAGAGCGCGAACCTCGGGCCGGGCTGGGCGCGCCAGCCGTCGAGCGTCGTCAGGAGCAGCACGCGCCCGAGCCTAGTCCCCCGCGGTGAGGACGATCTTGCCGGAGACCCGGCCGGTCTCGCCCCGCTCGTGCGCCTTCGCCGCCTCCGCCAGCGGGAACACCGAGTCGATCTCCGCGCGGAGCGCGCCGGACGCGGCCAGGCCGGCGATCCGCGTCAGCGCGTGGTGGTCGGGCTCGACGAGCAGCGACTCGGCCCGGACGCCCGCCGCCGCGGCGTCCATCTCGGCGGGACGGCTGAGCACCAGCGACACGAGCACGCCGCCCGGGCGCAGGACGCGCAGCGACCGGGGCCCGTAGTCGCCGCCGATGGTGTCGATGACGACGTCCACGTCCTGGACGGTCTCGGCGAAGTCGGATTCGCGGTAGTCGACGGGCTCGTCCACGCCGATGCGGCGTAGGAAGTCGTGCTTGGGCCCGCTCGCCGTCCCGATGACGTACGCGCCGTGCGCCTTCGCGATCTGCACGGCCAGGTGCCCGACGCCCCCGGCCGCCGCGTGGATGAGGACGCGCTGCCCGTCCCGTACCCGCGCCGTGTCGACGAGCGCCTGCCAGGCCGTGAGCGCGGCCAGCGGCAGCGCCCCGGCCTGCACGTGGTCGATCCCGGCGGGCTTCGCGGCGAACGTCCGGGACGGCGCCGCGACGTACTCGGCGTGCGAGCCGCCGCCGAACGGGTAGCGCAGCATCCCGAACACCTCGTCGCCCGGCTTGTGCAGCGCCACGCCGACGCCGGTCGCCTCCACGACGCCGGACACGTCCCAGCCGAGGACGAACGGCGGCCGGCCGAGGAACCCGCCGTTCGCCCGGTGCTTCCAGTCGGTCGGGTTCACCCCGGCGGCGCGCACCCTGACGAGCACCTCCGTGGGCCCCGGCTCCGGCCGCTCGACCTCCACGAGCCTCAGCACCTCGGGCCCGCCGAGGGCGTCCTGCCTGACCGCGCGCATCGTCTCCGCCATGTGTCCTCCCCTGTGCGTGCCCTGTGCGTGGTCGTCCTGCGGTCAGCCTTCCCGGCCCGGCCGGGCCGGACGAGTGGCGAGATCGCCATCCTCCGCAAGGATCCGGTCAGCCGCGGGGCGGGCGTCAGTCCATCTCGGAGAGGCGGACGGGGTCGAACGCCATGGGGAACGGCCGGTCGAGCACGACCGTCTCGCCGGAGCGCGCCTTGCCCGCGAGCTCGTAGCGGCCGTCCGCCAGTTCGAGCATCGTGATCAGCGGACGGGGTTCGAGGTCGACGATCCAGTAGTGCGGGATGCCGGTGGCGGCGTACTCGTCCACCTTGTGGACGCGGTCGATCCGCTCGTTCACCGTGCGGGGCGTGACGACCTCGGCGACCAGGATGAGGTCGGGGCCGTAGTAGGTGCGGGTCCGGCGCTCCAGGGCGGCGCGGGCGACGTCGCGGCTCACGGCGAACACGTCCGGCTTGCGGACGCCCGCCGGGGTGGTGACGTCCTGCGGGGCCCCGGCGACGTGGACGTCGGCGTCCGCCTGCCGGGCCGCGTCCTTCAGGATGCCCCGGAGCTGCTCGGCGGCGTGGTCGTGCCACAGGTCGCCGGGCAGCTCGTGCAGCCAGCCGTCGGCGAGCTCGTGGCGGCGGCCGTCCTCGGGGAGCGCGTCGAGGTCGTACAGCGTGTACGGACCGTGCGCGCGGCCGAGCGTCCCGCCCATGATTCGTCCCCCCTCGGTCTGGGCCTTTTCCGAATCTAGCGGACGGACGTCCGGCCGGGCGGCAGGCGTGATCGCGCGTCGGGATGCGGGCAATGTCGCGAAACCGGGGGCGGCCGGGCGCGGCGGAGCGGGCGGGGCGGACGGGTGCGCGCGGGCGCCTGCAAGTCGTCCAAATCCGGGGTTATGCCTACAAGCGGGTGATCGAGGCAAAAGATCGGATACGTCGCCCTTGAAGTGATAGAACGCTCCCGCGGCCCCACCGGCCGCCGTTCACCCGGTTGTCCGTGCGGACACCCGCGTGGCGCGATTTGATGGTGGTCCGACAGGACCGTGAAGGAGCGCGTGTGACGGCGAGGACCCCGGAGCAGGACGAGGCCCCGCGGGCCGCCGACGAGGACCCCGGCGGCTCCCGCCGGGTCCGGCGGCGGCTGACCTTCGGCGTCGCCGGTGACCTCGCCGACATGCCCGCGGCGCTGTCGCCCTGGCAGCGCGCCTACGAGGCGTGGCGCGCCGCCGGGCTGTCCTGGGGCCACGGCGGGCCGCCGCGCGAGCCCGCCGCCGCCCGTCCGCGCGCCCCGGAGCGGCGCCCCGCCGTCCCGTCCGCGAAACCCGCGAAACCGGCCGGGAAGGCCGCTGGGAAGCCCGCTGGGAAGCCCGCTGGGAAGCCGAGGCGGGGCGCGGCGGTGTCCGAGCCGGGGGACGTGCTGGTGGCCGGGCCGCCGCGTCCGCCGAGGCCGCCGCTGATGCGGCGGCTGCGCTTCCGCGCCGCGATCGGCGCGACGCTCGTGCTGGGCGCCGCCTTCGTGGTCGTCGCCGTGTCCCAGGGGGAGGACGACGCCGCCCCCGCGCGTCCCGGCCTCCCGGCCCCGGTCGAGGCGGACGCGCTGTTCGCCGCCGACCCGGCGGCGGCGACGGACGGGCTCGTCCAGAGCCTCGCCGCCGTGGCCGCCGACGCCGGGACGCTGGTCGCCGCGGGCGCCGAGGGCGACCCCGACCCGGGCCGGGAGCGCCCGCAGTTCCTCGTCTCCGCGGACGCGGGCAGGACCTGGTCGCTCGCCCGGATCCGCACGCAGGACGGCGCGGCGCCCCCGCTCGGCGAGATCCCGTCCCACGTCGCGGGCGGCGGCGGCCGGTGGATGGCGGTGGGACGGACGCCGAGCGGCGCCACCGTCGCCTGGACCAGCGAGGACGCCAAGACCTGGACCCGGCGCCAGCCGTCGGCCGCCTTCAAGCCGGCCGACCGGGTGAGCGGCCTCGCCCGCGCTGGCGGCGGCTTCGTCGCGGTGGGCGGCACGGTGGGCGGCCGGGCCGTCGTCTGGACCTCCTCGGACGGCCAGACCTGGCAGCGAAACGAGAGCCTCGCGGGGATCGTCGGCCTCGACCGGGTGGCGTCGTCCGGCGGCGTGCTGGTCGCGCACGGGACGCGGGCGCGGAAGGTGACTACGCGGAAGGGCCGGAGGAAGGTCACCCGCACCGTGCGCGCCGAGGGGCTCTGGCGGTCCGCAGACGGGGGCCGCACCTGGACGGGCGTGAACGTCCCGCAGGGGCAGGGCTCGTACGGGGAGACCAGGGGCCTCGCGGCCGGGCCGGGCGGCGGGTTCGCGACCGTCCGCGAGGGCAGGCGGACGACCGGCCCGAAGAAGCGCCGCAAGACGGTCCGCTTCGGCGTCCTGTTCACCTCGCCGGACGGGCAGCGCTGGCAGGCCGTCAGCCGGTTCGACGGCGGCGGCGTCGAGCGGTTCGGCGGGACGCCGTCGGGTCTGGCCGCGGTCGTCCGCGCCGCGAAGGGGTTCACCGTCCTGCGCAGCGGCGACGGGCGCACTTGGCAGCCGGGCGGGTCCGTGCCCGCCGGGGTCCGGCCGAGCGCCGTCACGGTCGCGTCCGGCGGCGCGGTCGCGGTCGCGGGACGGCAGGGCGACGACGCCTACCTGTCGGGCGTGGACCTGCGGGGCGTGGCGGGCGCGGTCCGCGCGGAGCGGGCCGTCCGGGCGCTCGCCGCCGGTCCCGGCCGCGCGGTCGCGGTGGGCAGCACGAACGGCGGGGCGGCGATCTGGTCCGCGCCGGACGGGCGCGCCTGGACGCGGGCCGGGTTCCCCGCCGCCGGCGGACGGCTCGCCGACGTCGTCCACGGCCCGAAGGGCTGGGTCGCGCTGGGCCGCACCGCCGCGTCCGGGCCGCTCGCGATGACGTCCCAGGACGGCGCGGCCTGGCAGAAGGCGGCCTTCCCCGCCGGACCGGCGCCCGCGGCGGTGGCGGCGGGACCGTCCGGCTACGTCGCGGTCGGCGCGCGGGCGGCGTGGCGCTCGTCCGACCTCACCGCCTGGACGCCCGCGCGCCTCGACGGCGTCGCCACCGCCGTGACGGCGACCGCGGGCAAGTACGTGGCGGTCGGCGGCAAGGGCCCCGGGCCCGCCGCGTGGACGTCACCCGACGGCCGCGCCTGGACCCCGGCAAGACTCCCGCAGGGCCTCACCGGCCGCCTGACCGGGGTCGCCGCGCGCGGCGGCGTCCTCGTGGCGATCGGCGCGGGCTACGCGCCGCTCGTCTCCGCCGACGGCGGGACGACCTGGACCCCGCAGGTCCTCGGCGCGGGTCTCGCCCCCACGGCCGTCACCGCGGCGCCGGGCGGGTTCGTCGCCGCCGCGTCCACGGCGGAGGGGGACGCGGCGGTGCTGGCGTCCGCGGAGGGCGTGTCCTGGCGCCGCCTCCAGGTGCCCGGCCTGTCCGGTCCGGGCGACCGGCGGCTCACCGCCCTGACGGCGACGGACGCGGGCGTGCTGGCCACCGGGACGACGACGGACGGCGGGCGCACGGAGGCGCCGATGCTCTGGCAGGCGCGCGTCCCGGGCTAGCGGTCAGCCGTTGCAGCCGCAGGAGCAGCCCTTCGGGCACGAGCAGCCGTTGCCATGTCCGCAACTACAGTCTTTTTTCATCATGGGCGGAAAGTAACCTCAATCGCACTTTGAGGTCTATGCCCGGTGGCGCGACGGGGACCTGTCGCAGGGGACACGGACCGCCCCGGGGCGGGGAGTCGGGACGGCCCGTGACCTGCCCACGGCTAGGCGCGGATGTGGAGGTCCACGCCCAGCAGGACCAGGAACCAGAGGAATATGGCGAGCAGCGCGCTGCCCACGTGCCGGATCAGGCTCGCGTTGACGTATCCGCGGTCCCAGGCGACGAACAAGCCGATGATGATGTATATGAGGCCGACCAAGCTGATGTGCGGCCGGTATCGGGTCGCCATAACGGCGCTCCTCCCGTCGGGGGGTGCGACGACCGCTGGGTGCCCGGCCCGCCGGCAGGAAAACGCGAGCCTTATTCAGGACCGGGCCTTGATGTCGTTTAGGGTGCGACCGAAATTCGGGAGCCCCTATTTCCCGTCCATGTCGATGCGGACGACGGTGGGGTCGTGGTCGTCGGCCCGGTCGGCGAACTCGGCGGCGCGGTGCACGATGTCGAACTCGTGCGGGCGCTCGCGCAGCGCCGGGCTGAGCAGGACGTGGTCGAGCGTCTCGGACCCGCCGGGCGTCACCGCCGTGTACCGGTCGCCCGCGGGCAGCCCCGCCGGGAGGTCGGTCAGCCCGGTGCCGGACGTCAGCGTCCGCACCGGCGCGGACGCCTCCGCGTCGTTCAGCTCGCCCGCGACGATCACCATCGCGTTCGGGTCCGCCCGCCGGACGGACCGCACGAACCCCGCCACCACCCGGGCCTGCGCCTCGCGCCGCCACGCCGTCGGCCGGGACGGCGGCTGCCGGCGGCCGAACGCCGGGTCGTCGTCGGCCGTCCGCGGGTACCACTGGTTCGCGATCACGATGAGGGGGCGGCCCCGCCACCGCAGCTCCCCGGCGAGCGGCTTGCGGGCGCCCGCCCACGCGGGGTCCCCGGGCGCGATCCGGCCGGGGCTGAGCGACAGCGCGGCCGCGCCGTCCCGCCGGACGGCCGCGACCGGCGTGACGGCCGGGTCGGGCCCGGCGGGCGGCGGGTCGGCGGGCAGCGGCTCGGCCGGGGCCGGGCGGTCCACGAACGCGAGCCCCCGGTCGGCGCGGAACAGGAACCCGAGCCGCCGGTTGTCGCCCTCCGCGCCGCCGTCGGCGTTGTCGCGCGGGGTCACCGAGCGCCAGTCGTAGGCGGGGCCGCCCGCCGCGCTGATCGCGGTGATGAGCTGCGCGACGGTCTGGTCGGCGGCGACGGTGCCGTCGTCGTCCGGGCCGCTGTTGTCGCCGAGCCCGCCCGCCACGACGAGGTCGGGGGAGCGCAGGCCGTCCACGATGTCGGCGGCGAGGGCGGCGAACCGGTCGGGCGGCGAGTCGGGGTTCAGGCCGCCGAGCCCGACCGTGCCGACGGCGAGCTCGCCGGGGCGCTGCGCCCGCGTCGTCTCGCGCGGCGGCCCGGCGGCGGCCCGCCGCGGGGTCGCGGTGAGCAGCAGGTGGTAGTCGCCGAACGCGTAGTCGAGGACCCCGCCGTTCGGGCCGGGCAGTCGGTCGCCGACGTCCATCGCGGGCAGCGGGGCGAGCGCGTCGTCGAGGACGATCCGCGCCGGGTTCGCGCCGCCGTCGCGGACCGGGACGCCGCCGCGCGCGGTCCGCGGCCCGGCGCCCGCGCCCGCCGCGGGCAGCACCGGGACCTCGCCGGCGCGGGACGGCCCGGCCGCCACCGCGTCGCGTACCTCGACCCGCATGCCTTCGAGGGACTCGTAGAAGTCGAGCGCCGCGCGGCGCGGGTCGAGCGCGCCGCCCTTCTCCACGTCGCCGCGCGGCCCGTCGACCACGCGGCCCGGCGGGCGCCGCCCGCCCGGGCCGAGCACGACGGGCGCGGGCAGTGGCACGCCGCGCGCGGTGACGGCGGTGGCCGAGGCGTCGATCTCGGTGCGGGTCAGCCCGCGGGACGCGGCGCCGCCGGGACGGAACTCGGCGACCCGCCCGTCCACCCGGACGGCGTCGCCGACCGCCGCGCCGGGCCGCGTCCTGGTGAACACGAACACGCCCTCGGACGTCGCGTCGCTCCGGTCGGGGCGCGGGTCCTGCATCCAGAACCCGTTGCCGGTCACCGCGGTCACGACGCCCGGCACCCCGGCGACGGCCGAGCCGGTCAGCGGGGAGAGGTGGGCCGCGCCCTGGACGTCCCGGATCCGGACGGTGCGCGGCGGGGCGGGGGCGGCGGCCGCGACGGGCGCCGCGATCAGCGGCGCGGCGAGCGCGGCGGCGGCGAGGACCGTCCCGAGACCGTGCACCACCCGCGCTCCATGACCACCTCGGACTCCGACAGGACGAGAAGGATGATACGCGCGGGCGGGCCGGTGGGCGGGCTACTCGTCGAGTGTCAGCGCGGCCTTCGGGCACGACCGGACGGCGTGGCGGACGCGGTCGGCGTCCTCGGGCGGGACGTCCGGCCGCAGGATCTGGAGCTCGTCCTCGTCGTCGAGGTCGAAGACGTCGGGCGCGAGCCCGACGCACACGGCGTTCGCCTCGCACACCAGCGGGTCGACCCGTACTCTCATCGCCTTCTCCGTTCCCGGGGCACCGTGACCGCCAACCTACCGAACCAGGTTCGGGGCCGCGTTCCGACCGCAAAAGTAGAACACGTTCCAGTCTGTCGGGGCAAGCTCGCGCCGCCCCGGACGATCTCGGATATGGTGCCCGCACGGAGGGAGACCGATGACCGACACCGAGGCGTCCACCGGTACGGGGACGACCGGCCGCCCCATCCCCGCGATGCCGTCCGACCTGCTGCGGGCCGCGCGCCACGCCAAGGGGTTCATGCCCGACGACGAGGGCCTCGCCCTGTATGAGACGGGCGTCGCCTACGCGGCGCGCCCGGCCGCCGCCGGGCCGATCCTGGAGGTCGGCTCGTACTGCGGCAAGTCCGCCGTCTACCTGGGCGCCGCCGCCAGGGCCGCCGGGACGGTCGTCGTCACCGTCGACCACCACCACGGCTCGGAGGAGAACCAGGCGGGCTGGGAGCACCACGACCCGTCCCTCGTCGACCCGAGCACCGGGCGGATGGATACCCTCCCCGCGTTCCGCAAGACGATCGCCGCCGCCGGGCTGGAGGACGAGGTCGTCGCCGTCGTCGGCCAGTCCCGCACCGTGTCGGCCTTCTGGCGGACGCCGCTCGCCCTCCTGTTCATCGACGGCGGCCACGCCGAGGAGCACGCGCGGGGCGACTACGAGGGCTGGGCGCCGCACGTCGCGGTCGGCGGGGCGCTCGTCATCCACGACGTCTTCCCCGACCCGGCGGACGGCGGGCGGCCGCCCTACCACGTGTACCTGCGGGCGCTCGCGAGCGGCGCCTTCGAGGAGCGCCGCGCGGTCGGGTCGCTGCGCGTCCTGGAGCGCGTCGGCGACGCCGACCCGCTGGCGGGCTAGAACGGTCGCTAGAGCCGCGTCCGGACCGCGTCGGCCACCGAGACCAGCGCGCACCCGCAGGCGACCGGGTCGGACGCCTCGCACGGCCCGAGCGGGCGCCCGGCGATCTCCTTGAACAGCCGCGCCCCGGGCGAGGCGTCGGCCAGCGCGTCCGCCGCGAGGACGACCGCCGCCGCCGTGTAGGTGGAACGGTCCCCGGGGAAGTGGCGGCGGTTCTCGAACTGCCAGCCCGTCCAGTAGGAGCCGTCCTCGTGCCGCAGGTGCTGGATCGTCGCGAACAGCTCCAGGGCGCGGTCGCGGTCGCCCGCCGCGTCCAGCGCGAGCACCAGCTCGCAGCTCTCCGCCGCCGTCACCCACGGCTGGTCGGACACGCACCGGCAGCCGAGCCCGGGGACGACGAACGCGTCCCACCGCTCGGCGAACCGGCGCGCCGCGTCCGCGCCCCGGACGGGCCCGCCGAGCACCGGGTAGTACCAGTCCATCGACCAGCGGCTCTTGTCGGCGAACGCCTCCGGGTGCGCGGCCACCACGTGGCCGAGCTGGTCGGCGGCGAGCTCCCATTCCGGCTCCGGCTCGCCGAGGTGCTCGGCCAGCGCCACCGCGCAGCGCAGCGACTGGTAGATCGACGAGCAGCCGGTCAGCAGCGCGTGGTCGGACGGCGCGCCGTCCTCGCGCCGGATCCAGATGACCTCGCCGCGCCGGGTCTGCAGGCCGAGCGTGAAGTCGATCGCCCGCCGCACCGCGGGCCACATCCGGCGCGCGAAGTCCTCGTCGCCGGTCGTCAGCAGCTCGTGCCAGACGCCGACCGCGACGTAGGCGGCGTGGTTGGACTCGCCGCCCGGCTCCGTCACCGCGCCGAGGACCCATTTCGCGGGCCACGAGCCGTCCGGCCGCTGGACGCCGCGCAGCCACTCGTACGCCCGCCGCGCGTGCTCGCCGAGCCCGGCGACGCGCAGCGCCATCGCCGCCTCGACGTGGTTCCAGGCGTCCACGTGCCCGGGGACGCCCGCGGTCGGCGCGAACCACGGGATCGCGCCGGACGGCTCCTGCTGCGCCGCGATGCTGCGGGCCGTCGCGACGACGTCGTCGCGCGACAGGACCCCGGGGACCGCGGGCGGGCCGGGCTCAGCCCGCATCCGCCGTCTCCCTGGCCTGGCCCGCGGCCGTCCCCGGCCCCGCGGGCTTCGCGAAGTAGACGACGACGCTCTTGCCGATCAGCGGGTTCAGCGCGCGCTCGGCCAGCCGGGTGGCGCGCGGGCGCTTCATGATGTCCCAGACGAGGAGCTTGTGGTAGGCCCTGGCGAGCGGGTGCGCGTCGTCGTTCACGCCGACCGCGCACTTGATCCACCAGTAGGGCGCGTGCAGGCCGTGCGCGTGGTGGTGGCCGCCGACCCGGAACCCGACCGACTTCAGCTTGGCCTCCAGCTCGGCGCGCGTGTAGATCCGCACGTGGCCGCCGGGGGCGGTGTGGTAGTCCTCCGACAGGGCCCAGCAGACCCGCTCGGGCAGCCAGCTCGGCACCGTCACCGCGAGCTTGCCGCCGGGCCTGAGGACGCGCAGCAGCTCGCGCATCGCGCGCATGTCGTCCGGGATGTGCTCCAGCACCTCCGAGGCGACGATCGCGTCGAAGTGGTCGTCGGGGAACGGCAGGTCGAGCGCGTCGCCCTGGACCGTCTCGGCGGACGCCTCCGCCGGGACCTCGCCTTCGAGGCGCATCGCCCCGAACATCTTCTCCACGCCGGACAGCTCGCCTGCGTCCTGGTCGAAGGCCACGACGTGCGCACCCCTGCGGTACAGCTCGAAGGCGTGCCGCCCGGCGCCGCATCCCATGTCGAGGACGCGGTCTCCGGGGGTGACGCGGAACCGCTGGAAATCCACGGTCAGCAGGGTCGTGCTCCTTCCGTGCCGGGGCGCCGAGGCGGCGTCCCCTCCCTTGCCGTCACTCGGCTTCGCGCGCGAGCCGCAGGTAGTTCGCCTGGGCGATGGCGGCCCGGTAGTGCTCGACGGTGGCCTTCGCCACGGCCGGCCACGCGAACCGCTCCTGGACGCGGGCGAGCCCCGCGGCGCTCACCCGGGCCCGCTCGGCCGCGTCGTCGTGCAGCCGCCGCAGCGTCGCGGCCAGCTCTTCGGCGTCGCCCGGCTGGACGAGCACGCCCGCGTCGCCGACGACCTCGGGCAGCGCCCCGGCGCGGCTCGCGACGAGCGGCGTCCCGGACGCCATGTGCTCGACGGCGGGCAGCGAGAAGCCCTCGTACCGGGACGGCACCACGGCGATCTCCGCCGACGCCATCAGCTCGCCGAGCTCGTCGTCGCTGATCCCGCTGACGAACCGGACGCGCTCGCCGAGCGCCAGCTCGCGCACGAGCTTCTCGGTCGGGCCGTCCTTCCGCGGGCGGCTGACGACGATGACGTGCACGTCGCGCTCGGTGGCGAGCTTGGCGACCGCGCGCAGCAGCACGTCCACGCCCTTGATCGGCGCGTCCGCGCTCGCCATCGCGACGATCCGGCCCGGCACGCGCTCGCCGCGCGGGTGGAAGATCCGGGTGTCGACGCCGAGCGGCAGGATGTCGATGTCGCGCGGGTCGACCTTGAAGTCCTTCACGATGTCGACCTTGGACGACTCCGACACCGTCAGCACCGGTCCGATCCGCCGCGACACCTGCGACTGCATCGCGACGAAGCCGTACCAGCGGCGCTTGCCGAGCTTCTGCTTGACGCCCCGCGCCGCCTGGATGTCGATCCGCCGGTCGACGCTGATCGGGTGGTGGATGCTCGTGACGAGCGGCAGCCCGAGCCGGGGGATGCCGAGGTTGCCGAGCCCGAGGACCTGGTTGTCGTGGACGACGTCGAAGTCGCGGCGCCGCCGCCGCAGCTCGCGCAGCGCCCGCAGGCTGAACGTCAGCGGCTCGGGGAAGCCGCCGGTCTTCATGTGCGCGAACTCCAGGACGTCCACCCAGTCGCGGAACTCGCCGAGGGACGGGGTGCGGAACGGGTCCTCGTCCCGGTACAGGTCGAGGCTCGGGATCTTGGTGAGGACGATGCCGTCGCGGTCGAGCTCGGGGTACGGCTGCCCGGACAGCACCTCCACCGCGTGCCCGAGGTCGGCCAGCTCGCGGCTCAGATGCCGGAGGTAGACGCCCTGGCCGCCGCAGTGCGGCTTGCTCCGGTACGACAGCAGGGCCACCCTCAGCGGTCCGCCCGGCTCGCCCGCCCCGTCCACGTCGGTCCCCCGCACGCACCGCTCCCGTCAGTCGAGGGACGCCGGGGCGCGCGCGCACCGGCCTCACCCTGATGCCGTTGATGAAACTAGACCTTAGCCACCGTACGTTACCGCCGAGTCAATATTGGGCGGTGCGTCCAAGAGTGTTCCGAAGAGCACACCGCGCCTGACTCTCTCCCTTTAGGCCCCCTTTAGGACGGGGTGAAGCGGACCGGCAGCTCTTTCAGGCCGTTGACGAAGTTCGACCGGAGCCGCCGGGGCTCGCCCGCCGGGCCGATGTCGGGCATCCGGTCCAGGATCGTCTCAAAGATGATCTTCAGGTTCATTCGGGCGAGGTGGGTGCCGAGGCAGAAGTGCGGGCCGCCGCCGCCGAACCCGAGGTGCGGGTTGGGGTCGCGGCCGACGTCGAAGGAGAACGGGTCGTCGAACACGCGCTCGTCGCGGTTGGCCGAGCCGTAGAACAGCACGACCTTGTCGCCCGCCTTGATCTCCTTGCCGCCGAGCTCGACGTCGGACAGGGCCGTCCGGCGGAACTGGTTGATCGGGCTCACCCAGCGGACGATCTCCTCGACCGCCGTCGGCAGCAGGCTCCGGTCGGCGCGCAGCCGCTCCCACTGGTCGGGGCGCTCGAAGAACGCCTGCATGCCGCCCGCCGTCGCGGTCCGGGTCGTCTCGTTCCCGGCGATGCCCAGCATGATCACGAAGAGCGCGAACTCCTCCTCGCTGATCCGGTTGCCGTCCGCGTCCGGGGTGAGGAGCTTGGTCACGATGTCGTCGCGCGGCGTGGACTCGCGGGCGCGGGCCAGCTCGCCCGCCCAGCCCGCGAACTCGGCGGCGCAGAGCTGCGACTCCGTCCGGTCGCCGATGTAGTCGGGGTCGTTGAACGCGACCAGCTTGTTCGACCAGTGGAAGACCTTCGCGCGGTCCTCAAGGGGGGCGCCGAGCAGCTCGCAGATCGTGTAGAGCGGCAGCGGGGCGGCGAAGTGCTCGACGAAGTCGCACTCGCCGAGCGGCGCCGCCTCGTCGATGAGCTTGTCGCAGATCTCGCGGATGTGGTCCTGGAGCTTCCCGATCATGCGGGGGGTGAAGCCCTTGTTGACCATGGAGCGCAGGCGGGTGTGGTCGGGCGGGTCCTGGAACAGCATCATCTGGCCGTAGAGGGCGATGTCCTCGTCGGTGAACTCCTCGAACATCGCCGTCCGCGCGTGGGAGGAGTACGGGTCGGCGCGCCGCGACACCTGCACCACGTCCTCGTGCCGGGTGATCGCCCAGAACCCCGGCACGCCCTCGTTCGGGTCCTGGTGCCAGTGGACGGGGTCGTTGTCGCGCAGCCACTGGAACTGCCGGTGCGGGATCCCGCCGCGCTCGTAGACCCCCGGGTCGATGACGTCGATCTCGGGAGCGCGGAACGGCCGCGCGGCGGAGGCGGTGGACGTGGCGACAGCAGCCATGGAAGACCCTTCGTGCCGGGGTGGGGGACCGCGCGCCGGTCTTTGACTGAGCGCTTGCTCGGTCCCCGCGGACCTAGAACAGGTTCTAACATGAGACTGGGGTCTCATCAAGGGTCCAGCGGCCCGAGTGACCCGGGTCGCACCCGTCTCTCACCCCGCCGTCCGGGACGAGCCGGTCAGCGCAGGACGTACCGGAGCGGGTCGTCGGTCCCGTCGCGGCGCGCGATCCCGCGCGTCTCCAGCGTGCGGAGGTGCGCGGCGGCCTCGGCGGCGGCCATCCGGCGGGCCTGCTGCGACATGTCCGCCCACGGGTGCCGCCAGGTCAGCCCGGCGGTGAGGTCCCACAGCGTGACCGGACGGGCCGACAGCAGCGCCGCCACCTCCGCGAGCCGCTCCTCGTGGTGGGCGATGATCTCCCGGGCGCGTCCGGCGAGGCCGGTGAAGCGGTACTGGTGGGCGGGCAGGACCTCGTCCGCGGACATCGCGGAGACCTTGTCGAGCGAGCCGAGGAAGTCGCCCAGCGGGTCGACGTCCGGGAAGTCGTAGGGGTAGAGGCCGATGTGCGGGGTGATGCGCGGCAGGACGTGGTCGCCGGTGAAGATCCGGTCGCCGTCCTCCAGGTGGAGGCAGATGTGGCCGGGGGAGTGGCCGGGCGTCCAGATGACGCGGAGCCTGCGGCCGGGCAGGTCGACGAGGTCGCCGTCGGAGACCTCGCGGTCCGGCAGCGCGGGCGGGGAGACGCGCGGGCCGTCGCCCCGGGCGCCGAGCTCCGACTCGGCGGCCCCGGCGCGGCGCAGCGCGGTCAGCTCGAACTCGCGCCGCCCGCCCTGCCCGGCGGACCGGAACAGCTTGACGATCCCGGCGTCCGCCGGGTGCATGGCGATCCAGGCGCCGGACGCCTCGCGGACGCGTCCCGCGAGCCCCGCGTGGTCGGGGTGGTAGTGCGTGACGACCACGCCGCGCACGTCGGCGACGTCGATCCCGAACGCGGCGAGCCCGCCGCGCAGGGCGCTCCAGGCGTCCTCGTGCTGCCAGCCCGCGTCGATCAGGACGGGCCCGCGCGGGCTCTCCAGCGCGTACACGAGCGTGTAGGCGAGCGGGTTGTCCGGGATGGGGACTGGAACGCTCCAGAGTCCGCCGCCGAGGTCTTCGGGTTCCGGCTGCAAGGAGACCGCCTTTCGCGCCGCGGGCGGCGGCGCCGGTGGGATCGGGGCCCCGGTGACCTTACCCGGAGCGCGGACGGGGCCCAGGGGGCGCGTCCCCCTGGGCCCGGCGCGGGTCCGACGCGGCGCGTCAGACCCGTTCGAGGATCGTGGCGGTGGACAGCGCGCCGCCCGCGCACATCGTGATCAGCGCCGTCCCGGCGTCGCGCCGCTCCAGCTCGTGCAGCGCGGTCGTGACCAGCCGCGCGCCGGTGGCGCCGACCGGGTGGCCGAGCGCGATCGCGCCGCCGTTGACGTTGACGCGGTCCATGTCCGGCCCGTGGACGGACGCCCACGACAGCACGATCGACGCGAACGCCTCGTTGATCTCGGTGATGTCGATGTCGCCCATCGCCATCCCGGACCGCTGGAGCACGCGCTCGGTCGCCTGGACGGGGCCGTCCAGGTGGTAGTAGGGCTCGGCGCCGACCAGCGCCTGCGTCCTGATCCGGGCGCGGGGACGCAGCCCGAGCGCCCTCGCCCTCTCCTCCGACATCAGCACGACGGCGGCGGCGCCGTCCGAGATCTGGGACGAGGTGCCCGCCGTGTGCAGCCCCTCCTCGCCGAGCACCGGCCTGAGCCTGGCGAGCCCGTCGGCGGTCGTCTCGCGCAGGCCCTGGTCGCGGGTCACCTCCCGGGTCTCGCCGGTCGGGTTCCCCTCGGCGTCCAGGACGGGCGCGGTGATCGGGGCGACCTCGCGGTCGAAGCGGCCGTCCGCCCACGCCTTCGCGGCGAGCTGCTGCGAGCGGGCGCCGAACGCGTCGAGGTCGGCGCGGGTGAGGCCGCGCCGGGCGGCGATCCGCTCGGCGGCCTCGAACTGGTCCGGCATGTCGATCGACCAGTCGTCCGGGCGCGGGTTCGCGGGCAGCACGTTGCTGCCGAGCGGGGCGCGGCTCATCACCTCGACGCCGCAGCCGATGGCGACGTCCACGACCCCCGCCGCGATCTGGGACGCGGCGAGGTGGACGGCCTGCTGCGACGACCCGCACTGCGCGTCGAGCGTGGTCACGCCGGCCTGCCAGGGCAGGCCCGCGTACAGCCAGGAGTAGCGGCCGACGTGCCCGCCCTGCTCGCCCGCCTGCGTCACGCAGCCCGCGAAGACCTGCTCGACCTCGGCGGCGTCGACGCCGGAGCGGTCGACGGCGGCGGTCAGCGCGTGCGCGAGGACGGCCATCGGCTTCAGGCCGGCCAGCACGCCGCCGCGCTTCCCGAGCGGTGTGCGCACCGCCTCGACGATCACCGGGGTTCCCATGCGGTCTCCTTCTAGAACGCGATTCAGCTTCGACCGTAGCCCGATCGCGATCCCCCCGGCGGGGCGGGTCCCGGAGAGCAGGACGGAAGAAGCCGCGGGGCGCACGGGCCGGGGGAACCGTCCGGGGCGTCGACTAGCCTGGGGAGCCTGACCGCCCCCCGCGCCGGAGACCCTCATGGCCGCAGACTTCGACGAGCCCGTGTTCGACGACGATTTCGTCCGGAGCGCCGCGTTCACCGAGCCGTCCGCGCTCGAACGGGCCCGGCCGCCGAGCCGCCGCGAGCGGCGCCGCTCCCGCCGGGCCGCCCGCCGCGCCGGAGCGGGTGGGGGTGGCCGGTTCGCGCGGCGCGGCGGCGGGCGCCGCGACCCGAGCCATCGCCGGGCCGTGTTCCAACTCGTCGGCGGGGTCCTCGTGCTGTTCGCGATCTCGTTCGCGCTGTGGTGGTGGAACTCGGCGGCGCGGGACGAGCGGCCGGTGCGCCCGGTCGTCCCGACGATCACCGAGACGCCGCCGTCGCCCGCGCCGACGACGGCGAAGCCGTCCCCCTCGGAGATCCCGGAGGTCTAAGCCGCACCCGCCGCTGACCGGGGGCGATGCCCTATATGGCTCATATGGGATGAGTGGTAGTACTCACTCCAAAGTCGGGTACAACGCCCGTCCCCGGTTCCGTAGGGTCGCCCTGTCCGGGGGCGTCGCGGGTCGGCGAGGCTGGCCGTCCACGGAGCACGAGGAACCGGGGAGAGCCCAGCCATGAGAGCCCAGCCATGAGGGCACGCATCACCGCCGTCGCGGCGCACCTGCCCGCGCGGACGGTCACGAGCGCCGAGGTCGAGGCGCGGGTCGCGGCCGAGAGCGGCGGCTACCGGCCGCGCCCGACGATCGTCGAGCGGATGACCGGCATCCGGGCGCGGCACGTCATGGCGGACGGCGAGCAGGCGTCCGACCTCGCCGTCGCGGCGGCCCGGCGGGCGCTCGCCGAGCGCGGGACGCGGCCCGAGGGCCTCGACCTGATCGTCTTCGCGTCCGCGTCGCAGGACCTGATCGAGCCCGCCACCGCCCACATCGTCGCCGCGAAGCTCGGCGCGTCCTGCCCGGTGTTCGACGTCAAGAACGCCTGCAACAGCTTCCTCAACGGGCTGCAGGTGGCGGACGCGCTGATCCGCACCGGGCAGCACGAGCGGGTGCTCGTGTGCACGGGGGAGAGCCCGTCGCGCGCGGTCCGGTGGAAGGTGCGCGACCGGGCGCAGTTCGCGGACGCCTTCGCGGGCTACACGCTGTCCGACGCCGGGGCCGCGATGCTCGTCGAGGCGTCCCCGGACGGCGGGATCTTCTACCGCGACTTCGCCGCCGTCTCCACCGCCTGGCCGGTCGGGACGCTCCCGGCGGGCGGCTCGATGCGCCCCCGCGACCCCGACGCCGGCTACTTCAGCGGGGACGGGCGGCGGCTCCGCGACGTGTTCGTCGCCGCGGGCCCGGAGATCTTCACGACCGCGCTGCACAAGACCGGCCTGGCCTGGGACGACTTCGCCGTCGTCGCCGTCCACCAGGTGACGGTGCCGTATCTGGAGGTGCTGCGGACGGTCCTCGGCGTCCCCGCCGACCGGCTCGTCGTGACGCTGCCCGAGCACGGCAACACGGCGTCGGCGAGCCTGCCGCTGCAGCTCGCCACCGCCCGGGCGGCCGGGCGCTGCGGCCCCGGCGACCGGGTCGCGCTGATCGGGCTGGCGGGCGGCGTCAGCCTCGGCGTCGTGTTCGCGGAGCTGTGAGCATGCGGCTGTGGGTCGTCGTCCCCGCCTACGACGAGGAGCGCTCGATCGGCGCGACGCTGCGCCGCCTCGCCGAGCAGACCGACACCGCGTTCACGCTGGTCGTGGTCGACAACGGCAGCACGGACGGGACGGCGCGGGTGGTCAAGGAGTTCGCCGCCGGGGACGTTCCGTTCGACGTCCGGATCGTCCACGAGCCGGAGAAGGGGACGGGCGCCGCCGCCGACACCGGCGTCCGGCACGCGATCGCCGCCGGGGCGACGCACGTCGCGCGCACCGACGCCGACTGCCTCCCGGACCGGGGCTGGGTCGCGGCGGTGAAGCGCGCGTTCGGCGACGGCCTCGAGCTGGTGTCGGGCCCGCTGCTGCCCCGGACCGACGAGTTCCCGCTGAAGTTCTGGGAGCGCCGCCTGCTGCCCGCCGTGATCCGGGTCGCCGCGCTGTTCGGACGGTTCCGCCCCGGCAATCAGGACCCGCTCTACCTCGGCCCCTACGTGATGATGCCGGGCTGCAACCTCGCCATCACCGCCGACCTGTACGAGCGGTCGGGCGGGTTCCCGCGCACGCGGATCGAGGACGTCCACGAGGACCGCGCGCTGGTCAACCGCGTCCGCTACCTGACCGCCGCCTACGGGCTGCGCGACGACGTCACCGTGTACGGGTCGGTCCGGCGGCTGCGGGCGTACGGCCTGGTCAGGACGCTCGGCTGGTACGCCGACCACCGCTACCGCCCGCCCGTCGTGGACATCCGGTGAGGGCCCCGGACTGGGAGCGCCGCCTCTACCTGGCCGCGCATCCGTTCGCGTACCCGCTGCTGCGCGCGGCGGCCCGGCGCGGGCCGATCGTCCGCGTGCCGGGCGTCGGGGTCGTCGTGAACGACGCCGCGCCGGCGCGCGCGATCCTCATGGACGGCGGGACGTTCCGCAAGGACGGGCCCGGCTCGCCCGGCGAGCTGTGGACGCCGGTGCTGGGGCCGTCCGTCCTGCTCAACATGGAGGGGGACGCGCACCGGGCGCTGCGGCGGCGGCTCACCGAGCTGTTCGTCCCGTCCTACACCGAGGCGCTGTGCGCCCGCGTCCTGGACGGGCCGCTCGACCGGCTCGCGGGCCGCCTCCGGAGCGGCGGCGGCGTCGACCTCGTGGACGCCGCCCGCGTCATGGCGGGCGCCGTGATCGGCGAGGTCATCGGCCTGGACACGCGGACCGACGCCTCCTACCGCGACCTGTTCGAGCAGGGCGAGCGCGTCGTGTCGGCGGTGTCGCTGCGGACGCGGCGGCTCTCCCCGTCCCAGGTGCGGCGGGCCCGCGCGGTGCTCGACCCGCTGGGCGACATCGCGGCGAAGGCGTACGCGGCGGGCGACGAGTCCACGGTGATGGGACGCATGCGGGCCCTCGGCCTGTCCGAGGACGAGGCGCGCGGCGCCGCCGGGGCGTTCTTCCTGACCGGCACCGAGACCGTCGCGACGCTGCTGCCCCGCCTGTTCGCCCTGCTCATCGACCACGGGCAGCTCGCGCGCGTGGCCGCCGAGCCGGGCCTGCTCGACCGGGCGATCGAGGAGGCGATGCGGGTGGCGACGCCGACGCCGGTCATGCTGCGGAGCGTGCACCGCCCGGCGGCGGTCGGGGGCGTGGCGATCCGGCCGGGGGAGCGGGTGCTGATCGCGACGCACAACTGCTGCCGCGCGCTCGGTCCGTTCGACCTCGACCGCCCGCACCCGCCGGAGCTGCGGCGGCTGTGGTTCGGCGCCGGGCCGCACTTCTGCATCGGATACCCGCTGGCCATGGCCCAGATCCGGCGGGTCGCCCGGACGCTGCTCGCCGCCGCGCCGCTCGTCGTCACCCGCCGCGCGGCGGCACGCGGCGTCCTCATCCCGACCTACCGGGAACTGGTCGTGCGGAGGGGGTCCGCGTGACGCTCGTCCGGCGGCTGCTCGACCAGGGCGCGCGGACGCCGCGCGCCGTCGCGCTCGTCTCCGGGGACGGGACGCGGCTCACCTACGGCGAGCTGCGGCGGCGGGTGCTGGCCGTCCGGCACGGGCTGCTGGCGCGCGGGCTCGCGGAAGGGGACGCGGTGCTGTTCTCGGTGCGGCCGTCGCCGGAGGCGCTCGTCCTGGCGCTCGGCACGGTCGCGGCCGGGGGCGTCGTCGTGTTCGCCGACCCGGGGGCCGGGCCCGAGATGTTCGCCGCGCGGCTGCGGCTCGCGCGTCCGCGCTGGTCGGCGGCCGAGTCGGTGCTCTACGCGGGGAGCCGGCTGCGTCCCGTCCGGGCGTACGCGCGGCGGCGCGGGCTGCTGCTGCCGAACCTCGCCGCTTTGCACGGGCCCGATGAGAACGCGATGCGGCACGTGTACGTCGGTCGCCGCCTGCCCGGCGTGCCGCGCGGCGCGGTGCCGTTCGCGCGGCTGGCGCGCGGCCCCGCGCCGGAGCCGGACCGCGACCCCGACCCCGGCGCGCCCGCCGCCGTGATCTTCACGTCGGGGACGACGGCCGCGCCGCGCGCCGTCGTCCACACGCAGGCGTCGCTCGCGGCGGCGCTCGACCTGTTCCGGACCCGGCTGCCGCTCGGGCCCGGCGACGTCGTCCACACCGACCAGCTCATGCTCGGCCTGCCGACGCTGATCGCGGGCGCGCGCTGGTCGATGCCGCCGCTGGCGTGCCCGCCCGCCGAGTTCGCGCGGCTGATGGCGGAGCGGGGCGCGACCCACACGTTCTGCGTTCCCGTCCATCTCGCGGAGATCCTGGACGCCGTGCCGCGACTGCCCGAGTCGCTCCGGTACGTGCTGCTCGGGGCCGCGCCCGCGCCCGCCGCGATCCTGCGGCGGGCGCTGCGGGCCGCGCCGTTCGCCGAGGTCCTGTCGGTGTACGCGATGACGGAGATCCTGCCGGTGGCGATCGCGTCGGCGGAGGAGAAGCTCGCGCACACCGGCCCCGGCGACCCGGTCGGCGCGCCGCTGCCCGGCGTCGGCGCGCGGCTCGCGGGCGACGGCGAACTCCTGCTGTCCGGCCCGAACCTGTGCCGCGGCTACCTCGGCGCGGGCCCCCTCGCCGAGCTGCCGACCGGCGACCTCGCCCGGCTGGACGGCGGCCGACTCGTCCTCACCGGACGCAAGAAGGACATGCTGATCCGCGGCGAGTTCAACCTCTACCCCGGCCTGTACGAGCCGTCGATCGCCGCGCTGCCGGGCGTCGCCGAGGCCGCGATCGTCGGCGTCCCCGACCCGCGCACCGGGGACGAGGAGGTCGTCCTCGCCGTCGTCGGCGACCCCGGCGACCTGCCGGACCGGCTCCGCCGCGCCCTCCCCGGCGTCATCGACCACGACGCCCTCCCGGACCGGATCGTCGTCCTGCGCGCCCTGCCGCGCTCCGGCCGCACCCGCAAGCTCGACCGCGACCGCCTCCGCGAACTGGTGCGGCCGTGAGGATCGCGGTGACCGGGGCGTCCGGGTTCGTCGGCGGGACGGTGTGCCGCGTGCTCGTCGCCGAAGGTGCCACGGCGTTCGCGTTCGGCCGCCGCCCCGCCGTGGACCCGGCGCACGTCGCCGGCGCGGCCTACCGTTCGTGGGATCTCACGCGCGGCCCGCTCCGCGACGCGCCGGAGGTGGACGCGGTGATCCACTGCGCCGGGAGCGTCACCGACTGGGGCCCGCCCGCCGGGCTGTTCGCCGCCAACCTGACCGGCACCCGGCACGCGCTCGCCTCCTTCCCCGGCGCGCGGTTCGTCCACGTCAGCACGGCCAGCGTGTACGACCCGTCCCGGCCGAGCGTGCTCGCCGCCGAGGACGAGGCGCCGGTCGCCCGCTACCCGACCGCCTACGCCGCGTCGAAGGCCGCCGCCGAGCGGGCCGCCGCGGCGCGCGGCGCGGTCGTGCTGCGGCCGCACGCGGTGTACGGGCCGGGCGACACGACGCTGCTGCCGCGCGTCCTCGCGGCGGTGCGCGGCCCGCTCCTGCCCGCCGCCGGGACGGGCCGCCAGCGCGTCAGCCTCACCTCCGTCGGCAACCTCGCCCGCGCCTGCCTGCTCGCCGCGGCCGGGCCGGTGGACTCGGGCGTCTTCAACGTCGCGGACGCGGCCCCGGTCACGATCGACGGCGCGCTCCGGGAGATCCTGCGCGAGCGGGGCGTCCGGGCGCGTCCGGTGTACGTGCCCGCCGGGCTCGCCCGGCCGCTCGCCGCCGTGGCCGAAGGCGTGTTCCTGCTCGCGCGCCGTCCCGACCCGCCGCGCCTCACCCGGTACGCGGTCGGCCACCTGGCCCTGGAGCGCACGCTCGACATCACGGCCGCGAGGACGGTCCTCGGGTACGACCCCGCGCCCACGTCGTTCGCCGGAGCGGCCGACTGGTGATCGTCAACCTCGGGTTGACGATCGAGGGCGCGTCAACCTATGGTTGACGCATGACGGAATCCACCGAATCCACCGGACCCGCGCAGCCCGTCCAGATCCGCCTGGACGACCTGATCAACACGATCAAGAAGGTCCACTCCGACGCGCTCGAACAGCTCACCAGCGCCGTGCTCGCCGCCGAGCACCTCGGCGAGGTCGCCGACCACCTCATCGGCCACTTCGTCGACCAGGCCCGCCGGTCCGGCGCGTCCTGGACCGACATCGGCAAGAGCATGGGCGTGAGCAAGCAGGCCGCGCAGAAGCGGTTCGTCCCGAAGGGCGAGAGCTCGGACCTGGACCCCTCGCAGGGCTTCTCCCGCTACACCGCCCGCGCCCGCGAGGTGGTCATGGGGTCGATGAACGAGGCCCGCGCCGCCGGGAACGCCCTGATCACGCCCGCGCACCTCGTCCTCGCGCTGCTCGCCCACCCGACCGCGGTCGGACCCAAGGCGATCACCGCGCAGGGCGTCCTGCTGGACACCGTCCGCCAGGTCGCGACCGCCGCGCTCCCGCCCGGGGCGGAGGACGTCCCGGACATGATCCCCTTCGACCAGGCCGCGAAGAAGGTCCTGGAGCTGACGTTCCGCGAGGCCCTCCGCCTCGGCCACAACTACATCGGGACGGAGCACATCGTCCTCGCGCTGCTGGAGTACGAGGACGGCACGGGCGTCCTGTCCGAGTCGGGCGTCGACAAGGCGGCGGCGGAGGAGACCATCGCGGCGGAACTGAAGAAACTCGCCGACATGGAGGGATGATTTCCGGGCGCCCGCGCGGTCTGCACCCGTATGGAGAGAATCATCGAGGCCAACGGGGTCGAGCTGTGCGCCGAGACGTTCGGGGACGCCGCCGACGCCCCCGTCCTGCTCATCGGCAACACCATGCTCACCTGGCCGGACGAGCTCTGCGCGCGCCTCGCCGCGCTGCGCAGGCTCGTCGTCAGGTACGACCTGCGTGGCACGGGGCGGTCCGCGGCCGCCGACCCCGAGGCCCCCGGCTACACGCTGCGCGACCTCGTCGCGGACGCGGCCGGCGTCCTCGACGCGCACGGGCTGCCGTCCGCGCACGTCGCGGGGTTCGGGGTCGGCGGCTGGATCGCCCAGCTCCTCGCGCTTGACCACCCGTCCCGCGTCCGCACCCTCACGCTCGTCGGGACCCGTCCGACCGCGCCCGGCCCCGCCGACGCCGACCTGCCCGAGCACGCGCCCGCGCTGATGGCCCACATCATGAACCCGCCCGAGGTCGACTGGGCCGACCGGGCGTCGGTGGTCGCGTTCATGGTGGAGAGCGCGCGGCACCTCGCCGGGCCGTCCTTCGACGAGGCCGAGGCGCGGAGGACCATCGAGCGGATCTACGACCGGACCCCGGTGAAGGGCGACCCCGGCAAGGCGCACCGCGCGAACCAGATGGCGGCCGCGTTCGCCGCGCTCGACGCCGGGCCGCGCTGGCGGGAGCGGCTCGGCGGGATCACCGCGCCGACCCTGGTGATCCACGGCGAGGACGACCCGTTCTTCCCGCTCGGCAACGGCCGCGCCCTCGCCGCCGAGATCCCCGGCGCCGAGCTGCTCACGCTGCCCGGCACCGGGAACGAGCTGCCGCGCCGCGTCTGGGACGAGGTCGTCCCGGCGCTGCTGCGGCACACGTCCTGAGCCGCCGGTCAGCCGACCTGGAGGGCCAGGAAGAAGTCGACCCGGTCCTCCGGGCGGGACAGGTCGCGGCCGGTCAGCTCCTCGATCCGCCGGATCCGGTACCGGACGGAGTTGACGTGCAGGTGCAGCTCGGCGGCGCAGCGCGTCCACGAGCCGGAGCAGCGCAGGTACGTCTCCAGCGTCCGGACGAGGTCGGCGCCGTGCGCCCGGTCGTAGGCGTGCAGCGGGCCGAGCAGGCGGCGCCGGAACATCCGCCGGACGTCGTCCGGGACGCTCGCCAGCAGCAGCACGTGCGTGGCCAGCTCGTCGTGCCGGACGACCCGCACCGGCCCCGGCCGGGTCGCCGCGAGCCGCCGCGCGTACCGGGCCTCCTCCACCGCGCCGCGCAGCCCGGCGGCGGGCACGACGTCGCTGATCCCGGCCGCGATCCCGGCGGCGGGCAGGCCGGGGGCGAGCGCGCCGAGGCCGTCTCGCACGCCGGCCGCGACGTCGCGGCCATCGGACGGCACGAGCGCCAGGGCCTCGCCGTCCAGGAACCCCACCGCCGGACGTGAGCCGGAGAGGATCTCGACGAGCACGGCGCGCAGGTCGTCCGGGCCCAGCCCGCCCGACGCGGCGACCGCGACGAGGCCGGGGCCCGCGTCCAGCCCGGCGCGCTCCAGCGGCGGCGCGTCCCCGGTGGCCGCCGCCGTCACGACCTCCTGCGCGAGCCGGGCGTCCAGGCCCCGCCGGGACCGCTCCAGCGCGACGATCGCGGCCAGCTCGGAGATCAGCGTGCGGCGCTCGGCGGGCCAGTCGGCGGCGTCGCCCTCGGACGCGACGAACCAGTCCGCCGCGCGCGGCCCGCCCGCGACCGGGACGAGCGACAGGTCGTGGGCGCGCACGTGGTGCGGCAGGCGCGGCGCGGTGAGGAACGCCCGCGCGAGGCCCGCCGGGTCGGGCGGCGGCGGCCCGGCGACGACCCGCCCGGTCGCGGCCAGGACGTGGCAGTGCCCGACCAGGTCGAGGACGGCGTCGAGGCCCGTCCCCTCGACGAGGCGGCGGTGCCGGTCCAGGACGTCGGCGAGGTCGGCGGCGCGGGCCCGCGACAGCAGCCGGACGACCTCCTCGGTGATCGTCGCGAACGCCACGTCCTCGGGGACCTTGAACAGCGGGAGGCGGTGCCGGCGGCACGCCTCGACCAGGTCGTCCGGGATGGCGCCGAGCGTGAGGTCCCACGCGGCGAGGCCGGACACGCCCGCGTCCGCGAGCGCCCGCGCGAACGTCTCGGAGTCGGCCGGGCCCGTCCGCCACACGAGCCCGGTCAGGACGAGCTCCCCGCCGCGCAGGTAGCGGCCGGGGTCGAGCAGGTCGGTGGTGACGACCCAGCGGATCGGGCGGTCCAGCTCGTCCGCCCCGGTCACGACCTCCAGCCGCAGTCCGGGCATCGCGAGCAGGGCGCGCAGCCTCATATGGAGGAATCTACAAAAGGGAGCGGCGGGCGGGGGACACAGTTCGGACGTCCTGCGTCTCGACCTGCCCCGGCGCGGCTGTGTGTACTGCATGCGATGAGGGATGAACGGGTGGTGTTCACGGAGGCGGAGCTGTCCGCGTGCTGCGCGTCGCGCCGGTGGGTCGCGGCGGTCGCGGGCCGCTCGTACGCGGGAGCGGCCGAGCTGCGCGCGGCGGGTGCCGCCGCGCTGGCCGAGCTGACCTGGGCCGACATCGAGGAGGCGCTCGCCGCGCACCCGCGCGTCGGCGACCGGGCGGCGGGCTGGTCGCGGGCCGAGCAGGCCGGGATGGACGGGGCCGCGCCGGACGTGCGTGCCGCGCTCGCCGCCGGGAACCGTGCCTACGAGGACCGCTTCGGCCACGTGTTCCTGATCCGCGCCACCGGCCGCACCGCCGAGGAGATGCTCGCCTGCCTGCGGGAACGCCTCGGGAACGACCCGGAGACCGAACGCGCGGCCGTCCGCCGGGAACTGGCCGGGATCGTCGATCTGCGGCTGGCGAGGTTGGTAGGAGGCGCGCCATGACCGGAGCGAAGCGAGGATCCTGGCGCGCCCGCCTCGGGGGTCTGGGGGTCGCCCCCCAGAAAGGTAGGGATGCGTGAGTCTCTCGACGCACGTGCTGGACGCGGCCAAGGGGCTGCCCGCGGTGGGGGTCGGCGTCCGGTTGGAGCGCCGGGCGGCGGACGGCGGCTGGGCGCCGCTCGCCGAGGCCCGCACCGACGCGGACGGCCGGATCAGGGATTGGGACGCCGAACCGGGCGCCGGAATTCACCGGCTGGTTTTCGACACCGCCGGGCTGTCGGAGTTCTATCCCGAGGTCGCGGTGGCGTTCACCGTCACCGACCCGGAAGGGCATGTGCACGTGCCCCTGCTGATCAGCCCGTTCGCCTATTCGACGTACCGAGGGAGCTAGCGGCGATGGCGACAGTTCTCGGCCCCAATCGCTACGGGAAGGCGGAGACGCGGGTCGTCCGCGTCACTAGGGACGGCGAGGTCCACCACGTCAAGGACGTCAACGTCAGCGTCTCCCTGTCGGGCGCGATGGACGAGGTCCATCTGAGCGGCGACAACGCGGCCGTCCTGCCGACCGACAGCCAGAAGAACACCGTGTTCGCGTTCGCGAAGAAGCACGGGATCGCGGCCGTCGAGGAATTCGGGCTGCTCCTGGCGCGGCATTTCGTGGACTCGCAGCCGACCGTCCACCACGCGCGCGTCGAGATCCACGAATACGCGTGGGAGCGGATCGAGGGCGGGCATTCGTTCGTCCGGAACGGCGGGGAGACGCGGACGGCGCTGGTGCACAGCGACGGCACCGGCGGGGCCGAGTCGGTCGTGTCGGGGCTGCGGGACATGGTCGTCCTCAACACGACCGGAAGCGAATTCCATGGGTTCGTCCAGGACCAGTACACGACGCTCGAACCCACCGAGGACCGGATGCTCGCGACCGCCGTGACCGCCCGCTGGCGCCACCGCGGAACCGCCGCCTGGGACGACTCCTACCGCGCCGCCCGCGACCGCCTGCTGCGCGCCTTCGCCGAGACCTACAGCCTCTCCCTCCAGCAGACCCTTTACGCGATGGGCCGCCGTGTGCTCGACGAATGCGCGGGGATCTGCGAAATACGGCTCTCGATGCCCAACAAGCACCATTTCCTGGTCGATCTGGAGCCGTTCGGCATGGACAACGACAACGAGGTCTACTTCGCGGCGGACCGGCCGTACGGGCTCATCGAGGGCACGGTGCTCGACGACGCCGCGCCCGCCGTCCCGTCCGCGTGGAACTGAGAGGGCCATGGACTTCCTACGACCCGCGACCTGGGACGAAGCGCTCGCCGCCAAGGCGGAGCTGCCCGGCGCGCTGCCCGTCCAGGGCGGCACCGACGTCATGGTCGAGATCAACTTCGCCGCGCGGCGGCCGGAGGCGCTGCTCGACCTCACCCGGATCGGCGCGCTCGCCGACTGGGACACGGTGGACGGACGGCTCCGCGTCGGCGCGGGCGTCACCTACGCGCGGCTGATCGCCGAGCTGGGCGGGCGGCTGCCCGGCCTCGCGCAGGCGTCCCGGACGGTCGGCTCGCCGCAGATCCGCAACCGGGGCACGGTCGGCGGCAACCTCGGCGCCGCCTCGCCCGCCGGGGACGGCCACCCGCCGCTGCTGGCCGGGGACGCGGTGGTCGAGGCGGAGTCGGCGGCGCGGGGCGTGCGGATGATCCCGGCCGCCGAGTTCTTCACCGGCGTGAAGCGCAACGCCCTCGCCCCGGACGAGCTGATCCGCGCGTTCTGGACGGCGCCCGCGTCCGGCCCGCAGTACTTCGCCAAGATCGGCACCCGGAACGCGATGGTGATCGCCGTGTGCTCGTTCGCGATCGCGCTGCACCCGGCGGAGCGGCGGGTCGGGACGGGCCTCGGCTCGGCCGCCCCGACCCCGCGCCGCGCGCCGGAGGCCGAGGAGTTCATCGCCGCCGAACTCGACTGGGACGGCCGCGGCCCGCTCTCCGAACCGGCCCGGCGGCGGTTCGGCGAGCTGGTCGCGGCCGCGTCCGCCCCGATCGACGACGTGCGCGGGACGGGCGCCTACCGCGCGCACGCCCTGGCCGTCCTCGCGCGCCGGACGCTCGCCTGGGCCTGGAACGACCACCGGAAGGAGGCCCGCCGATGCGCGTGAACCTGACCGTGAACGGCGCGGCCCAGGCCGTGGACGACGTGTGGGAAGGCGAGAGCCTGCTCTACACGCTCCGCGAGCGGATTGGCCTGGCGGGCTCGAAGAACGCCTGCGAGCAGGGCGAATGCGGCTCCTGCACCGTCTACCTGGACGGCGTCCCGGTCTGCGCGTGCCTGGTCGCGGCCGGGCAGGCGGAGGGCCGCGACGTCCGCACCGTCGAGGGCCTCGCGGCGGGGACGCCCGGCGACGAGCGGCTCGACCCGGTCCAGGAGGCGTTCGCCGAGGCGGGGGCCGTGCAGTGCGGGTTCTGCACGCCGGGCCTGATCGTCCAGTCGCACGACCTGCTCGAACGCAATCCCGCGCCGACCGACGCCGAGATCCGCGAGGCGCTCGCGGGCAACCTGTGCCGCTGCACCGGCTACGAGAAGATCCTCGACGCGGTCCGCCTGGCGGCCGCACGGAAGGCGACCCGATGACCGCAGCGAAGCGAGGATCATCGGGTCCCTCTCGGGGGTCCGGGGGGCGCCCCCCAGAAAGGCAGGACCCGTTGATCATTGAGAACGCGCACGTCGTCACCGTCTCCGGGGACGAGTACCCGGACGGTCACATCGTCATCGAGGGCGACCGCATCACGGCCGTCGGCCCTGGCAAGGCACTCGTCCAGGAGGGGGAGCGCATCGACGGCACCGGGTGCCTCGCCACGCCCGGGCTCGTCAACGCGCACCACCACCTCTACCAGTGGGCGAGCCAGGGCATGGCCGTCGACAGCACCCTCTTCGACTGGCTGACCACGCTCTACAAGCCGTGGTCGAAGATGGACGCCGAGGTCGTCGCGGGCGCGGCGACGGCGGGACTCGGGTGGCTCGCCAAGTCGGGGTGCACGACGTCCGCCGACCACCACTACCTGTTCCCGGCGGGGCGCGGCGACCTGTTCGCGGCCGGGATCGAGGCGGCGCGGGAGGTCGGCGTCCGGTTCCACCCGTGCCGGGGGTCGATGGACCGGGGCGAGTCGCAGGGCGGCCTGCCGCCGGACGAGGTGGTCGAGGACCTCGACACGATCCTCGCCGAGACGGCGGCGGCGATCGACCGCCACCACGACCCGTCGCCCGGCTCGATGCTGCGCGTCGGCGTCGCGCCCTGCTCGCCGTTCTCCGTCACCCGCGACCTGATGGTCGAGTCCGCGCGGCTGGCGCGCGACAAGGGCGTCCGGCTGCACACCCACCTCGCCGAGACGCTCGACGAGGAGGAGCACACGACCGAGCAGTTCGGCATGACCCCGGCCGAGTACATGGACTCGATCGGCTGGCTCGGCCCGGACGTGTGGCTCGCGCACTGCGTCCACCTGCGCGACACCGACGTCAAGCGGCTCGCCGAGACCGGCACCGGCACGGCGCACTGCCCGAGCTCCAACGCCCGCCTCGGCGCCGGGATCGCCCGCGTCGCGGACCTGCTGAAGGAGGGCGCGCCGGTCGGGCTCGGCGTGGACGGCCCGGCGTCGGCGGAGTTCGTCCCGCTCGCCGGGGAGCTGCGGCAGGCGATCTACATGCAGCGCGCCCGGTACGGGCCGACCGCGCTGACCGCCCGGCAGGCGCTGGAGATGGCGACGCTCGGCGGCGCCCGCTGCCTCGGCCGGGACGCCGACCTCGGCGCCCTCGAACCCGGCAAGCTCGCCGACGTCGCGCTCTGGCGGATGGACGGGTTCCGCGCCGCCGTCGACGACCCCGTCGTCGCGTTCGCGTTCGGGCCGGTGCCGCCGCTCGCCCGCCTCCTCGTCGGCGGCCGGACGGTCGTGGACGCCGACACGCTCGTCACCGTCCCGCAGGACGAGGCCGCGCGGCGCGGCGCCGACGCCCACCGCCGCCTGCTGAGACTCGCCGAGGAGGTGCTCTGACATGACGTCGTCGCCGGTGCGCAGCCCCGGCCATGTCGCCGCGCCGGGCATCGGCGGGGTCGGGGAGAGCCCGCTCCGCCCGGACGGCACGCTCAAGGTCGCCGGGGAGTTCGCCTACGCGTCCGACCTGTGGATGGACGGCATGCTGTGGGGCGCGACGCTCCGCAGCCCGCACGCCCGCGCGCTGATCCGGTCGGTCGACATCGGGCCCGCGCTGGCGGTGCCGGGCGTCCGCGCGGTGCTGACGCACGCGGACGTCCCCGGCCGCGCGATGTTCGGCATCGACGGCACCGAGGACCAGCCCGTCCTGGCGATCGACCAGGTCAGGTACCAGGGCGAGCCGGTCGCGCTCGTCGCCGCCGACGATCCGGAGACCGCGCGGCGCGCGCTGGAGAAGATCGTCGTGGGCTACGAGCCGCTCGCGCCGATCACCGACCCGCGCGCCGTGATCGCCGACCCGGAGGGGCTGAAGGTCCAGCGCTTGGGCGGCATCACCCGGTACCAGCCCGTCCGGGTCGGGGACGTGGACGCCGCGAGGGCCGAGGCGGCGGTCGTCGTGTCGGGCGAGTACGAGGTCGGCATCCAGGACCAGGCGTTCCTCGGGCCGGAGGCCGGGCTTGCCGTCCCGTCCGAGGACGGCGGCGTCGACCTGTACGTCTCGACGCAGTGGATACACAACGACCTGAAGCAGATCGCGCCCTGCCTCGGGCTCTCCGCCGACCAGATCCACATGACGCTCGCGGGCGTGGGCGGCGCGTTCGGCGGGCGCGAAGACCTGTCCATGCAGCTCCACGCCGCGATGCTCGCGCTGCACACCGGGCGTCCGGTGAAGATGTCCTACAACAGGTACGAGTCGTTCTTCGGGCACGTCCACCGGCATCCCGCGCAGATGCGGTACGAGTACGGCGCCGACGCCGACGGGCGCCTCCGCTACGCCGACGTCGAGATCGTGCTCGACGGCGGTGCGTACACATCGTCCACGAAGAACGTCGTCGGAAACGCGGCCTCGCTCGGGGTCGGGCCGTACGAGATCCCGAACATTCGTATCGACGCCTACGGCGTGTACACCAACAACCCGCCGTGCGGCGCGATGCGCGGGTTCGGGGCCGTCCAGGCGTGCTTCGCCTACGAGTCGATGATGGACAGGCTCGGCGCCGCCTGCGGGCTCGGCCCGCTGGAGATCCGCCGCCGCAACGCCGTGTCGCAGGGGTCGCGGCTCGCGACCGGGCAGGTCGTCGAGTCGCCCGCGCCGCTCGCCGCGATGCTCTCCCGGCTGGAGGCGGTCCCGGAGCCGCCGCCGCTCGACCCGTCCGACCTGCGGAACCTGCCGGGCGGGGTGTCGCAGGCGACGCGCGGCGAGGGCGTCGTGCGGGGCGTCGGGTACGGCGTCGGGCTGAAGAACATCTGCTTCTCCGAGGGGTTCGACGACTACTCCACGGCGCGCGTCCGGCTGGAGGTCATCGGCGGGGAGGCGACCGCGCTCGTGCACACCGCCGCCGCCGAGGTCGGGCAGGGGCTCGTCACGGTCCAGGCGCAGGTGGCGCGGACAGAGCTCGGCGTCCAGAAGGTCGTCATCGCGCCCGCCGACAACCAGGTCGGGGACGCCGGGTCGTCCAGCGCGTCCCGCCAGTCGTACATGTCGGGCGGCGCGGTCAAGGCGGCCTGCGAGGCGGTCCGCGCGGAGCTGCTCGCGCTCGCCGCGCGCCGGCTGGGCCGCGCCGACCTGAGCCTGGTCGGCGGGAAGGTCGTGTCGCGGGCGGACGGCGCGCTCGGCACGATCGAGGACGTCCTCGGCGACGCCGTCATCGACGAGACCCGCGAGTACCGGCACCGGCCGACCGTCCCGATGGACCCGGTCACCGGGCAGGGGCGCAGCCACGTCCAGCTCGCGCTGTGCGTCCACCGCGCCGTCGTCGACGTCGACGTGGACCTCGGGCTCGTCAAGGTCGTCGAGCTCGCCGCCGTCCAGGACGTCGGCAAGATCATCAACCGGATCGCCCTGGAGGGGCAGATCCACGGCGGGTCCGCGCAGGGCCTCGGCCTCGCCGTGATGGAGGAGATCGTGGTGGCGGACGGGCTCGTCCGCAACCCGTCCTTCACCGACTACCTCATCCCGACCATCCTGGACATGCCGCCGATGCGGCTCGACATCCTGGAGATCCCCGACCCGGACGCCCCGTACGGGCTGCGCGGCGCGGGGGAGCCGCCGACGCTGTCGTCCACGCCCGCGATCGTCGCCGCGATCCGGGACGCCACCGGGCGGGCGCTGACCCGCGTCCCGGTCCGTCCCGAGCACATCGTGCACGGGGCCTGACGTGGACGACCTCGTGATCCGGTCGCGGCGGGCCGTGCTGCCGGACGGCGAACGCCCCGCCGCCGTCTCCGTCGCCTCCGGGCGCATCACGGCCGTCGCCCCGTTCGACGCCGCCCCGCCCGCCGCCGTCACCGTCGACCTCGGCGACGTCGCGCTGCTGCCCGGGCTGGTCGACACGCACGTCCACGTCAACGAGCCGGGCCGCACCGAATGGGAGGGGTTCGCGTCGGCGACCCGCGCCGCCGCGTCCGGCGGCGTCACCACGCTGATCGACATGCCGCTCAACGCGCTGCCGCCCACCGTCGACCCGGCCGCGCTCGCCGCCAAGCGCTCCGCCGCCGAAGGGGCGTGCGCGGTGGACGTCGGTTTCTGGGGCGGCGCCGTCCCCGGGAACCTCGCGTCGCTGCGTCCGCTCCACGAGCTGGGCGTCTTCGGGTTCAAGTGCTTCACGGCCGACTCCGGCGTGCCGGAGTTCCCGCCGCTCGACGCCGCCGGGATGCGCGCGGCGTTCCGCGAGATCGCCTCGTTCGGCGGGCTCGTCATCGTCCACGCCGAGGACCCGGCGTCGCTGTCGGCGCCGTCCGGCGGCGGGTACGCGGACTTCCTGGCGTCGCGGCCGCCGTCCGCCGAACGGACCGCCGTCGAACAGGTCGTGCGGCTGGCCGAGGAGACCGGGGTGCGCGCGCACATCCTGCACCTGTCGGCCGCCGACTGCCTGGACGTCCTGGCGAAGGCCCAGGCGGACGGCCTCCCCGTCACCGCCGAGACCTGCCCCCACTACCTGACCCTCTCCGCCGCCGACGCCACCGGCACGGCCTTCAAGTGCTGCCCGCCCATCCGCGATGCCGCGAACCGCGAACGCCTCTGGGACGGCCTCGCGTCCGGCGTCGTCTCCTGCGTCGTCACCGACCACTCGCCGTGCGCGCCCGACCTGAAGCGCGGCGACTTCGCCACCGCGTGGGGCGGGATCTCGTCGCTGCAACTCGGGCTGCCCGCCGTCTGGACGGCCGCCCGCGAACGCGGCCACGACCTCGCCGCCGTCGTCGGCTGGATGGCCGCGGCGCCCGCCGCGCTCGCCGCCGTCCCCGGCAAGGGCGCGATCGTCCCCGGCGGCGACGCCGACCTCGTCGCGTTCGCCGCCGACGAGACCTTCACCGTCGACCCCGCCGCGCTCCGCCACCGCCACCCCGTCACCCCCTACGCGGGACGGACGCTGACCGGCGTCGTCCAGGCCACCTGGCTGCGCGGACGGCGCACCGGCGGCCCGCCCGCCGGACGCCTCCTCACCCCGGAGCCCCGATGACCGACTTCACCGCCCTGCCCGACCTGGCCGTCCGCACCCTCGGCGGCTCCGTCGCCGCCGCCAGCGACGAGTCCTTCGCCGCGAAGGAGAACCTCCTCAACCCGTGGGCGCCCGCCTTCACCCCGGCGACGTTCGGGCCGAAGGGCCAGGTCTACGACGGCTGGGAGACCGCGCGCCGCCGGGGGCCGGGGCACGACTGGGCGCTCGTCCGGCTCGGCCTGCCCGGCGTCGTCCGCGGCGTCGTGATCGACACCGCCTGGTTCAAGGGCAACTACCCGCCGCACGCCTCGGTGGACGCCTGCTTCGTGGACGGGCCGTCCGCCGACCTCTCCGGGGCCCGCTGGCTGGAGATCGTCCCGAAGACCCCCCTGGACGGCGACACCGCGCACGCCTTCCCGGTGAGCGCGGAGCGGCTGTTCACGCACGTCCGGCTGAACATCCACCCGGACGGGGGAGTCGCGCGGCTCCGCGTCCACGGCGACGTCGTCCCCGACCCGCGCCTCCTCACCGGCCTCACCGTCGACCTCGCCGCCCTGGAGAACGGCGCCCGCGTCATCGCCTGCTCGGACAGGTTCTACTCCGCGCCCGACAACATGCTCTTCCCCGGCCTCGCCCGCGACCAGTCCGAGGGCTGGGAGACGGCCCGCCGCCGCGACGGCGGCAACGACTGGGCGGTGATCCGCCTCGCCGCCCCCGGCTCGATCCGGCTCGCCGAACTCGACACCACGAACCTCAAGCACAACGCCCCGGCCGAGGCCGCCCTGCACGGCCTGGACGCCCGCACGTCCTCACCGGACGACCCGTCCGCCTGGCGTCCGCTGCTGCCGCGCACGGCCCTCGTCCCCGACGCCCGGCACCGCTTCCGCCTCTCGACACCCGAGGTCACCCACGTCCGCCTGGACATCCACCCCGACGGCGGCCTGGCCCGCCTCCGCCTCCACGGCCCCCTGACCCCGACCGCCGAACAAACCCTCACCACCCACTGGCAAACCCTCACCAACATAAGGACTAACAAGGAGTGACGGACTTCGCGCGGAGAGTCATTAGATAGTGGGGGCATCTAAGCAGACCGCGCGAGCCCCCGCGCTCAGCAACCTCGGGGCGCTGGCTCGCATCTCGCCGCCCACCAGGGAGGAACTCGTGTCCACCGGAAGCACCGAGTACAAGTTCAAGAGCGAGATCTTCCTTCGCCACCAGGCCATCGGGGAGGCGGAGGCGGTGCTGAAGGTTCTCGCCACGCGGCAGGTTCCGGTGTCGGACGAGGTCCGTGAGCGGATCCTCGAGTGCAGGGACAGGGAGCAGTTGGACGAGTGGCTCTCCCGCGCCGTCACGGCGGAGACCGTCGACGAGCTGTTCGACTGAGGCGTAGGTACGCGAACGCGCCCCCGGCCCTTGGGTCGGGGGCGCGTTTTCGGTGGTCAGGGGGTCTCGGTGGGGTCTTCGAGGAGGTCGTCGAACTCGCCGTCCTTGACGCCGGCTATGAAGGCGTCCCACTCGGCCTCGGTGAAGTAGAGGATCGGGCCCTCGGGGTTCTTGGCGTCGCGCATGACGACGGCCCGCTCACCGAAGTCCTTGTGCTGGACGGGGACGTCCTTGCCATCGACGAACTCGATGATGACCCCGTCGCTGAGGATCGGTTCCTGCTCGGTCACTGGCACACCTTCTCGGTCCTGGCGGTTGTCGGGTCCAAGGCTAGTCGGGAAGGCGTGCGGGCCACATGGGAAAGCACCCCGGCCGCCCAATTGGGGAG
Organism: Actinomadura chibensis NBRC 106107; assembly: GCF_001552135.1. Lineage (GTDB taxonomy): Bacteria > Actinomycetota > Actinomycetes > Streptosporangiales > Streptosporangiaceae > Spirillospora > Spirillospora chibensis. The sequence goes on from NZ_BCQP01000054.1 coordinate 46,595, forward strand.
GGGCGGCCGGGGCGGTCCTTACGGGCGGCTGAACCCGAACGTGTACTCGCCGGAGCCGCTGTAGGCGTGGACGCGGTACCGGTAGGTGCCGGGGGCGCCGTTGTAGGTGATGGTCTCGTCGGGGGTGGGGCTGATCGACTGGGCGACCGTCTGCCAGGTGGAGCCGTTCAGCTTCTGGAGGTAGAGGTCGAAGTCGACGCCGTCGGGGCCGTCCAGGCAGGCGGTGTGCGCGCCGGAGACGGTGGTGGTGTAGTCGCCGCTCGGCTGGTAGCTGCTGGACCCGGAGGCCAGCGAGCCGGTCAGCCTCGTGTCGTAGTCGCCGCACGCGCTCGGGCCGGGGCCGCCGCCCTCGGTGACGAGTCCGCGCCCCTGCTGCGCGAGGATCTGCAGGACCTCGCCGACCGGCTGGAAGTACGTCGTGTCGCCGGAGCCCTGGCCGTCGTTGCAGGTGCCGGACGTCCCGGACGTGATGCCCTGCGCCTGCCCCGCCTCGGTGAACAGCGCGCCGCCGGAGTCGCCCGGGTCGGCGCAGATGTTCGCCTGGATGAGGCCGCTGACGGCGCCCTCCTGGTAGTTGACGGTCACGTTGCGCTGCTGGATCGGTCCGCACCAGATCTGGGTGCTGGTGGTGCCGCCCGAGCGGCAGACCCGGCTGCCGACCGGCGCCTCCACCGCGCCCTGGATCGTCTGGTAGGTGCCGTTGTACTTGTTGACCTTCGGTGTGGGCGTCCACTGGCTGTTGACGTCCACCCAGGCGTAGTCGTCGCCGGGGAAGGACGAGCCGCCGAACGTGCCCTGCGCGACCTGGTTGGCGCCCTTCGTCTGCTCGCCCTTCTTCCCGCAGTGCCCGGCGGTGACGAACCCGCCCTGCACGGCGAACGCGACGGAGCAGCCGTACTGCGTCGTCCAGTACCGCTCGCCGCCGACGATGTCGTAGACGAGGCGCGGCTTCGCCGCCGACCGGACGTACCTGACCTGCGCGGCGTCCACTCCGCTGGCCTTCGCGAACCGCTACGCGGCCGCCTTCGACGACGCCTGGACGACGACCCGGTTCGTCGCGGCGTCGACATACCAGGACGTCTCGGATTTCGGCGCGGCCTTCACATTCCGGTTCAACTTCGCCTGCGCGGCGTCAAGGTCGCGGGCGTCGTACTCCACGATCTTCGGTGTCGCGCCGGCCGCCCTGATCTCGGCGGCGGACGCGGCGTCGGTGGTCGCGACGACGATCCGGGTCCCGCTCTCGACCCAGGCGCCGCCGAACTTCGAACCGAGCGACATCTTCAGTTGCTTCTGAACGCCGGCGGCGCGGTCCGCCGGTCCGGGGACGGGTGCCGTGTGCGCCGGCCGCTTCGCCGCGGGCGCGTCGTACGAGCCGTACGACCCCGCGTGGGCCGGGGTCGCCGGCGCCACGACGAGGCTGGACGCGGCCGCGATGCCCAGCACAATGTTTTTTCGTGCCATTCGGGCTCTCCAGGGGGTGGGGAGAAAGGGAGGGGGTCACCCCGATGCCCGAAATAGTGGACCACCTGGTCATTAGCCGACAATCGATCGCACTAAAGTGGTTTTTCAGTGTGGATTCCGTTCTCATCGAACGGCCCCGAGCGGCGCCGGGCGGCGCTGGTCAGGGGTCGATGAGCAGCCGCGCGGCGGAGATCTCCAGCCGCGCCTGGATCTCCTCGGCGGTGGCGTTGCCGCGCAGCATCTCGATCATCTCCATGGTCCAGATGCCCGCCAGCGCGCGGGCGACGAGCCGGCGCGGGTCGTCGGCGGGGACGGCGGCGGAGTCGCCGGTCGCGGCGGCGCGCAGCAGCAGCCCGGTCATCCGCTCGCCGAAGTCGGTCTTGACGTCGGAGAGGAGCAGCGACCTGATCAGCGCCTCGGCCAGTTCGGGCTCGCGCATCAGCCCCCGGGTGGCGCGCATCAGCACCTCGACGGCGCGCTGCGGCGGGTCGCCCGCGCGGGGCGGGCGGCGCTCGATGCTGCCTTCGAGGAGGTCGAGCTCCTCGCTGACCACGGCGACGACCAGGTCCATCTTGGACGGGAAGTACCGGTAGAGCGTGCCCAGCGCGACCCCCGCCCGCTCGGACACGGTGCGCATCTGCATCGCCTCGATGCCGCCCCGCGACGCCAGCGCCGCCGCGGCCTGGACGATACGCTTGCGCCGCTGGTGCTGGCTCCGGGAGCGCACGCCCTGGCCCTGCGGCCCGGACGCGCCGCCCGCGGGCCGCCCCCGGGTCTCGTCCTCGGTCGCCGTCGGCTCTGCGGTCACGGTCGGTCCCTTCTTCGCGGGCGCGGTCGCCCGGCGCGTCCCCCAGGATACAACCCGCACGAGAACGTGTTATCTGATCCGCCGCGGCCAGGGCGTGTCACACGGTCCGGCGTCTCGTCAAGAACCCTGACTCGCTAGGTGAATCCCGTCGCGCGCGGAGACGACCACGCCACTGGACACTTACTAGAATCTGTTCTACTTTCAGCTCGGTGGCCGGGGCACGGCCCGGGAGGAGAGCGGCGCGGTGGACTTCAACCTCGACGAGACCCAGCGGGAGCTCCAGGGCCTCGCCGCGGGCGTGCTCGCCCGCGAGGCGGCGCGCGAGCGGCTGGAGGCGTTCGAGCGGGACGGCGCCCCCTACGACGCCGCGGCCTGGCGGGCGCTCGCGTCGGCGGGCGTGCTCGGGGCCGTCCTGCCGGAGGACGCGGGCGGCGCGGGCCTCGGCCCGGTCGAGCTGGCGGTCGTCCTGCGGGAGGCGGGCGCGCGGGTCGCGCCCGTCCCGCTGTACGCGTCGCTGGCGCTCGCGGGCGTCCCGCTCGGCCGGCACGGCACCCCCGCCCAGCGCGCGCTGCTCGCCCCGCTGGCGGCGGGCGAGACGGTCCTGACCGGCGCGTACCGCGAGGTCGGCCCCACCGGACGGGTCGCGGCGACCGCGCGCCGGGACGGCGGCGGCTTCGTCCTCGACGGCGTGAAGACGTTCGTGCCGTACGCGCGGGAGGCGGCCCGGATCCTCGTACCGGCCCGCGTGGACGGCGCGGGCGTCGGCGTGTTCCTCGTCGAGCCCGCCGCCGCGGCGATCAGCCCGCAGCCGTCCGCGACGTCCGAGCCGCTGTCGCGGGTCGCGCTCGGCGGCGTCCGCGTCGGGCCGGACGCCCTGCTCGGCGGCGCCGCGGACGGCGCCGCCTGGGACACGCTGCGCCGCACCGCCGTCGCCGGGGCGGTGGCCGTCGCGTCCGGCGTGGTCGACGGCGCGCTGGAGCTGACCAAGGAGTACGTCAGGACGCGCGAGCAGTTCGGCCGGGCGCTCGCGCAGTTCCAGGCCGTCACCATGCAGATCGGTGACGTCTACATCGCCAAACGCGCCCTGGATGTGGCGGTCTGGGCAGGCGTGTGGCGGCTCGCCGAAGGCGCGCCCGACACCGACGAGGTCCTCGCCGTCGCCGCCTACAACGCCTGCGGCCCCGTCGTGGAGGCCCTCTACACGTGCCAGCACCTGCACGGCGGCATCGGCCTGGACGTCACCTACCCGCTGCACCGCCACTTCGCCTGGGGCAAGCAGTGCGCGCACCTCCTCGGCGGCGCGGACGACCCCCTCGACTCGCTCGGCGACCTGCTCGCCGCCGGCGCCCCGGACGCCCCGGACGTCCCGGACGCCCCCCGGGACGGCGTCCTCCAGGAAGGCAGGGTGTGATGTTCATCGATCTGACCGGCGAGCAGAAGAGGCTCCGCGCCGAGCTGCGCGAGTACTTCGAGAACTGCCTCACCGCGGAGCAGCGCGCCGCCATCCTGGACGACCCGTTCGGCCCCGAGTACCTGGCGCACTGCAGGCGCCTCGGACGCGACGGCATGCTCGGCGTCGCGCTGCCCGCGGAGTACGGCGGCCGCGGCTACGGCCCGGTCGAGCAGACGATCTTCGCCAACGAGATCGCCCGCGCGGAGGTCACCTACCCGCTGATCACGCTGAACTCGGTGGCGCCGACGATCCTGCAGTACGGCTCGGACGCCCACAAGGAGTTCTTCATCCCGCGCATCCTCGCGGGCGAGTGCCACTTCGCGGTCGGCTACAGCGAGCCGGGCGCGGGCACCGACCTCGCCGCGCTGCGCACCACCGCCGTCCGCGACGGCGGCGACTACGTCGTCAACGGCCAGAAGGTCTTCACGTCCGGCGCGCACACCAGCGACTACGTGTGGCTCGCCGCCCGCACCGACCCGGACGCGAAGAAGCACAAGGGCATCTCGATGTTCATCGTCGACTGCCGCGACCCCGGCTTCTCCTGGACGCCGATCACCACGATGGACGGCCGCCACCACACCAACGCGACCTACTTCCAGGACGTCCGCGTCCCGGCGGACATGCTGATCGGCGAGGAGAACAAGGGCTGGGACCTCATCGTCAACCAGCTCAACCACGAGCGGGTCACGCTCGGCCCGGCGGGCAACATCGGGCACGTGCACGTCCGGCTCGACCGCTGGGCCCGCACCACTTCCGGCCCGGACGGGCGGCCGCTGATCGAGCAGCCCGCCGTCCGCCGCGCGGTCGCCCGCGTGTACGCCTACCTGCGCGTCAACGAGCTGCTCAACTGGCAGGTCGCGGCCAACCAGGACCTCGGCTGGCTCGGCGCGCCGGACGCGTCCGCCACCAAGGTCTACGCGTCGGAGCGGGTGCAGGAGGTCGGCCGGATCGTCGGCGACGTCCTCGCCCGGTTCGGCGACCCGGGCGACCCGGCGACCGCCGAGTTCGCGGCGGCGGCCGACCGGCTGGCGAAGGGCGCGCTCGTGCTGACGTTCGGCGGCGGCGTCAACGAGGTCCAGCGCGAGCTGATCGCGATGATCGGCCTCGGCCTCCCGCGGGCGCCTCGCTGACGTCCTGCTTCTTCCCGCCGACCGGGGTCCGCTTCGGCTCGGTGCCGTGCGCGAAGCCCGCGTCGGCGGCCGCGTCGTGCTGCGGCTCGCGCTGCGCCTCCAGCCGGGGCACGACGCGGCGGAGGTCGTCCAGGAGCATGTCGGCGAGGTCGTGGCTGAACCCGTTGCGGACGACGACGCGCAGCACGGCGAGGTCGGTCCGGTTCGCGGGGAAGGTGTAGGCGGGGACGAGCCAGCCCCGCTCGCGCAGCGCGGCGGACACGTCGAACACGTTGAACGGGGCGTCGCCGTCCTTCACCCGGAACGCGAACACCGGGAGGTCGGCGCCGTCGGTGAGCAGCGCGAACGGGCCGAGCGTGCCGATCGCGGACGCGAGCCGGACGGCGGTGTCCCGGCACGTCCGCTGGACGCGCTGGTACCCGGCGAAGCCGAGCCGCAGGAAGTTGTAGTACTGGGCGACGACCTGCGCGCCGGGGCGGGAGAAGTTCAGCGCGAACGTCGGCATGTCGCCGCCGAGGTAGTTCACCCGGAACACGAGGTCCTCGGGGAGGGCGCTCTCGTCCCGCCACACCGCCCAGCCGACGCCGGGCATGACCAGCCCGTACTTGTGCCCGGAGGTGTTGACCGACGCGACCCGCGGCAGCCGGAAGTCCCAGCGCAGGTCGGGGTCGAGGAAGGGGGCGACCATCGCGCCGGACGCGCCGTCCACGTGGATCGGGACGTCGACGCCCGTCCGCCGCTCCAGGTCGTCGAGCGCTTCGGCGATCTCGGCGACCGGCTCGTAGCTGCCGTCGAAGGTGGACCCGAGGACGGCGACGACGCCGATCGTGTTCTCGTCGCACAGTTCGACCGCCTCGGCCGCGCCGAGGTGGAACCGGTCGCCCTCCATCGGCACGTACCGGGGTTCGACCTCGAAGTAGTCGGCGAACTTCTCCCAGCAGATCTGCACGTTGACGCCCATGACGATGTTCGGCCGGTCGGCCGGCTCCCCGGCCGCGCGCCGCCGGTGCCGCCAGCGCCGCTTCAGCGCGAGCCCGCCGAGCATCGCCGCCTCGCTGGACCCGGTCGTGGAGCAGCCGACGGCGCGGCGCGGGTCGGGGGCGTGCCAGAGCCGGGCGAGCATGTGGACGCAGCGCAGCTCCAGCTCGGCCGTCCGCGGGTACTCGTCCTTGTCGATCATGTTCTTGGCGGCGCACTCGGCCATCAGCGTCCCCGACTCCGGCTCCGCCCAGGTGGACACGAACGTGGCGAGGTTCAGCCGCGCGTTGCCGTCCAGCATCAGCTCGTCGTGGACGATCTGGTACGCCGTCCCCGGCTCCATCTCGCCGGCGGGCAGCGCGTACCGGGGGACGGTCAGCGGCTCCCGGCTGAAGATCGGGTTGATCTCGAGGTCGTGGCCGCCCCGCCCGTCCCGCCGGGGATGTCTCGGTGGCATGCCCGCGTCCCCCTCCCTGCGCTCGCTCGCGCAGGGAGTACCCGCGGCGGCGCGTCCCACACCGGGAGTCTCCGCAGGTCGGCGCAGGTCAGCGGTGGGTCAGGACGGGGCGCGCGGCGGCTGGTTCAGGCCGTTCTCCAGGACGGCGAAGGCCCGGTCGATGGTCTCCGACAGCGAGCCGAACGCCTCCGGGTGGTGGCGGACGGCGTCGGCGGCGGCCTGGAACCCGCACGTCGCCGCGGCCGCGATGATGTGCGGCAGCAGCTCGTTGGCCGGGTCGAGGCCGAGCCGCTCGGCGATGACCTCGGTCAGCAGGGCCTGCTTCTTGCGCGCGTGCTCCATGCTGCGCGCCATCATGGCCGGGCTGTCGCTCGTCATCGTCAGCATGCACTCGAAGCGCTCGGTGTCGAAGCCGAGCTCGCCGCGCTCGCAGGCGCGGGCGATGCCGACGACCGTCCGGCGCAGCGCCGTCATGATCGGTTCCTCGGCCGGACGCTCGCGCAGCGCCGCGAAGACGGCGCGCATCTGCTCCTCCTGGAAGGTGAGCGCGACGTCCTCCTTCGAGGCGAAGTAGCGGAAGAACGTGCGGGACGAGACGTCGACGGCGTCGGCGATCTCCTCGACGGTGGTGGCGTCGAACCCCTTCTCGGCGAAGAGGGCGAACGCCGCGTCGACGAGGGCCTCGCGGGTGCGCTGCTTCTTGCGTTCGCGCCTGCCCGGGGGCTGGGAACCGGAACAGGCTACGCCGGTCTCGGGGGCGGTCGCGGTCATGTGCGAAGTGTAGCCACCCGCCGACCCCGAGCCAAGCGACAGTTACTGACCGATGTCGTGAGATGAATCATGTCTCAGCGCGACTTTCGGCGGTTGACGCCAACTGTCACAGCATGACAGTTTGAGGGCCTGTCCACACCGGAGGTCGTTCATGACTCAGTTCCAGGGCGCCGAGAGGATCGACTCCGGCGCCGTCCGCGTACCGCCGCCGAGGGACCAGGCGCGCGGGCGTCCGGCGAGGCCGGGGCACGGCCATCCATGGCTCACGCTCGTCGCCGTCGCGCTCGGCGTGATGATGGTCGGCCTCGACGCGACCGTCGTGTCCATCGCCAACCCCGCGATCGCCCGCGACCTCGGCGCGAGCCTGTCCGGGCTCCAGTGGGTCACCAACGCCTACCTGCTGGCGCTCGCCGTCACGCTGATCCCGGCCGGGAAGATCGCCGACCGGTTCGGCCGCAAGCGGACGTTCCTCGCGGGCGTGGTCGGGTTCGCCGTCTCCTCGCTGCTGATCGGACTGTCCGGCGGGCTCGGGATGGTCATCTTCTGGCGCGTCGTGCAGGGGTTCGCGGGGGCGCTCCTGCAGCCCGCCAGCCTCGCCATCCTGCGCAACACCTTCCCCGCCGAGCGGCTGAACGCGGCCATCGGCATCTGGGGGTCCACGGTCGGCATCTCCATCGCGGGCGGTCCGATCGTCGCCGGACTCCTCGTCGAGAACGTCAACTGGGAGTCGGTCTTCTTCCTGAACGCGCCGCTGGGCGTCGTCGCGCTGCTCGTCGGCCTCTGGGTGATCCGCGAGTCCAAGGACGAGGACGCCGCGGGCTCGTTCGACCTGTCCGGCGTCGCGACGCTCACCGGCGCGCTGTTCGCGCTGGTCTGGGGCCTGATCAAGGCGGGCGAGCACGGCTTCGGGGACGGCGTCCCGCTCCTCTCGTTCGCCGCGGCGGCCGTCCTGTTCGCCGCGTTCGTCGTGAACGAGCTGCGGGTGGAGCGCCCGCTGCTGCCGCTCGGGCTGTTCCGCTCGGTGTCGCTGTCGGCGGCGACCGGGCTCATCGTCCTCGGCTTCTTCGGGATGTTCGGGACGATCTTCTTCATCACCCTCTACCTGCAGCAGGTGCACGGCATGAGCCCGGTGGACGCGGGCGTCCGGATGCTGCCGATGACCGGCGTGTTCATCGTCGCGTCCCCGCTCGCGGGCGCGCTGACCAGCCGGTTCGGGCCGCGGCTGCCGCTCGTCCTCGGGATGGCGTTCACCGCGACCGCCATGTTCGGCCTGTCGCGGATCGGGGTGGACGCCCCCTACGTCCAGCTCTGGCCGTGGTTCGTGCTCGTCGGGCTGGCGTTCGGGATGGTGATCGTGGCGGGCACGGAGGCCATCGTCGGCAACGCGCCCGCGCACCTCGCGGGCGTCGCGGGCGGGCTCCAGCAGACGGCCGCGCAGGTCGGCGGCGTGCTCGGCACGTCGGTGCTCGGCGTGCTGCTGTCCACGAAGGTCGGGGACGTGCTGTTCGGACGCCTCACCGAGGCCGGGGTGCCCGGTTCGACGGCGGAGCAGGTCGCCGGCCAGGGCGGGATCGTCTCGCAGGGCGTGGCGCCCGTCCCGCCGGGGTCGTCGGCGCGGACCGCCGACGCCATCACGACCGGCAGCCACCTCGCGTTCATGGACGGCTTCCAGAACGCGCTGACGGTCGCCGGGGCGGTCGCCGTGGTCGCGGTCCTCGCGGCGCTGCTCGTCCGGCGGGGGAGCACCCCGGTGGACGGCGCAGCGGCCGCGTGACGCCCCTGGTCAGCCGCCCTGCCCGGCGTCGGGGGACGGGGTCGGGTTGGACGTCGGGCTCGGCGACGGCGTCCCCGGCCCCTCCACCGGCGGGTCGGTGGGGGTCCCGGTCGGCGGCGTCGTCGGGTCGGTCGGCCCGCCGGTGGGCGGGGTCGACGGGTCGCCGGGGCTGGGCGGGGGAGTGGTCGGCGTCCCGCTCCCGGGCGGGGTCGACGGGTCGCCGGGGTCGGTCGGCGCCCGCGACGGGTCCTTCCCGGGCGACGGCGAGCCGGACGGGTCGTCGGACGGGGTCGGCGACGGCGTCCCGTGCGGCGTCCCGCGCTCCTGCCGGGGGTCGCCGAAGACGACGCTCTTCGGCGGGTGCTCGGAGGCCCGCTCCGTCCCGGTGAGGCCGGGGCGCGGGTTCTCCAGGACGCCGTTCGTCCGCGTCGAGGCCGGGTTCGTCTCGCCGGTGCTCGCCGTCGGCACCAGCGAGGCGGCCCCGTCGCCCTTCCCGGACGACGGCCAGGACGCGAGCAGCCCGACGACGGCGGCCGCGGCCGCGGCGAGCCCCGCGGCGGCGCCGAGCCCCTTCGACAGCGGGCCGGCGGGCGCGTCCGGCCCGGAGCGGCCGGGGCGGCCCTGCTCGGAGCCGATCACGACGAGCGGGGTCGGGGCGGCGACGGTCGGCAGCGGCCGGCTCGCCTCGGCCTCGCACGCGGCGAGGACGCGGTGGCGCAGCTCGCGCGGCGCGCCGGACGGCGCCCGCCGGGCGAGCAGCTGCGGCAGCCGCCCCTTCTCGAACGCGGAGATGAGGTCGAGGCGCGGCTCGGTCGTGCCGCGCATGAGGAAGTCGAGGACGGCCCGTTCGAGCCGGGTCCGGGCCGCGTTGAGGAGCTGGGCGACCGTGTCGGGCGCGATGCCGAGGACGAGCGCGATGTCGTGCGGTTCGAGCCATTCGCCCGCCCACAGCAGCAGCACCTCGCGGTGGTCGGAGCGCAGCCCCGCGGCGGCGCGCAGCAGCGGGTCCGAGGCCGCGAACAGGGGCTCGTCCCGGCGCCCGGCGGGGCGCCCGGCCGGGCCGGTGAACGCGCCGCGCTCGGCGCACGCGGACCGGGCCAGCGAGTACAGCCAGAGGACGCGGTCGCCGCGCGGCGGGTGGTGGACGGCGGCGGCGAACGCGTCGCCGACGGCCGCCGGGGCGTCCCGGTCGCCGAGCAGCGACCAGCAGTAGGCGTACAGACGGTCGGCATGGGCGTCGTACAGCGAGCTCATCTCCACGCCCATGTGGCCCTCCTCACAAATGGTGCATACCGCCGGACGACGGGACTCTAGCGCCTCCGGTTGATGTCTGAGAAGTCCGCGATTGGGCGAAACGTCGAATAGTACGGAAGGTGATCGTTTCGGCAGCGGACGGTCACGTACACGGAGATTTAAGGAAGTTCACGAAATTTACCGGATTTCTGATCCGGTTCAGCGGGGAAGGTCTCGAACCCGCTGTCGAATTACGCGGGGGTGGTCGTGACCAGGCTCACCGTAGACGACGTCTACCAGCACATTCGCGGGGTCTGCTTCAAGACGGGACCGCCCGGGACGGTCGGCGCCGAGACCGAATGGCTCGTTGTCGACACGTCCGATCCGACCGCGCACGTCCCGGGCGACCGGGTCCGGTCACTCGTCGCGGACGCCGGTCCGCCGTCCGGCGGGAGCCGGGTGACCTACGAGCCGGGCGGCCAGATCGAGCTCAGCTCCGCGCCGTTCGCCGGGCTCGGCGCGCTGCACGCGGCCCTCGGCGGGGACATCGCGCACGTGCGGGACGCGCTCGCGCCGGACGGGCTCGCGCTCGTCGGGCACGGCGTCGACCCCGTCCGGCGGCCGGTGTTCCAGGCCGAGCATCCGCGCTACGCCTGCATGCGCGACTACTTCCTCGCGGGCGGCTTCACGGACGCGGGCCTCGCGATGATGTGCTCGACGGCGTCCGTCCAGGTGAACCTGGACATCGGCGCCGACGGCCGGGACGCGGTGCGGCGCTGGCGGCTCGCCCACGCGCTCGGCCCGGTGCTCGTCGCCGCGTTCGCGAACTCGCCGCTGCGCGCCGGGCGGCGCACCGGGATGCGCTCGTCCAGGCAGGGCATCTGGACCGAGCTCGACCCGTGCCGCACGCTGCCCGTCCTGCGGGACGGCGAGGACGGCGACCCCGCCGAGGCGTGGACGCGGTACGCGCTCGACGCCCGGGTGATGCTCGTCCACACCGCGACGGGCGAGTGGGTCACCGACCCGGGCATGTCGTTCCTGGAGTGGCTCGCCAAGGGCGAGCCCGACGAGCGCGACCTGACCTACCACCTCACCACGCTGTTCCCGCCCGTCCGGCCACGGGGCTGGCTGGAGCTGCGGATGATCGACGCGCTGCCCGCCCGGTACTGGCCGGTGCCGGTGGCCGTCGCCGCCGCGCTGCTGGACGACCCGGCCGCCGCGCGGCTCGCCGAGGCCGCGACCGAGCCGGTCGCGCGCCGCTGGGCGGAGGCCGCCCGGCACGGGCTGTCCGACCCGTGCCTCGCGGTCGCCGCGCGGGCCTGCTTCGCCGCGGCCGCCGACGCGCTGCCGCGGCTCGGCGCGTCCGGCCTCGTCCCGCTGGTGGAGGAGTACGCCCTGCGGTACGTCGAGCGGGGGCGCAGCCCCGCCGACGACGTCGCGGCGCCGCCGCCGGTCACGCCGTTCGCCGCGCCCGTCACCACGCCCCTCTCCACGCCGCCCCTGCCCACGCCGACCCCGTCCACGCCGACCGAGGAAGAGGACCCGACATGACCGCGACGAGCTTCCGCGGCCCGCGCGCCGAGGACGACCTGAAGGAGCTGATCGCCGCCGAGCTCGGCGCGGTGCGGGACCGGAGCTTCGGCCTCACCACCGACGTCCTCGCCGAGCACGACCTGACCGCGCAGGTGTCGCCGCTGATGTCGCCGCTCGTGTGGGACCTCGCGCACGTCGGCAACTACGAGGAGCTGTGGCTGCTGCGCGAGGCCGCGGGCGTGGAGGCGATGCGCCCCGAGATCGACGACCTGTACGACGCGTTCGAGCACCCGCGCGCCGAACGGCCGTCGCTGCCGCTGCTGTCGCCGGAGGAGGCGCGTTCCTACATCGCCACCGTCCGGGCCAAGGTGCTCGACTCGCTCGCGTCGGTGCGGTTCGACACGCCCGACCCCCTGACCGCGGACGGATTCGTGTACCGGATGGTCGTGCAGCACGAGCACATGCACGACGAGACCATGCTCGCCACCCACCAACTCCGCAAGGGCGTCCCCGCGCTCCTCGACTCCCCGGCCGAAACCCTGGAAAAGGGCGCCGAGATCTCCGCGACGGGCGAAGTGCTGATCGAAGCGGGCCCATTCCAGATGGGCACTTCGGACGACCCGTGGGCGTACGACAACGAGCGCCCGGCGCACATGGTGGACCTACCCGCGTACTACATCGACGTAGAACCGGTGACCAACGCCGCCTACATCGCCTTCGTCGAATCCGGCGGATACGCCGACCCGCGCTGGTGGCACCCGGCCGGCTGGGAATGGCGCAACGCGAGCGGCAGGCGCGCCCCCGCGTTCTGGTCGCGCGAGGGCAGGCAGTGGCTGCGGCGCCGGTTCGGCCGGACGGAGATCGTCCCGCCGGGCGAGCCCGTCCAGCACGTGTGCTGGTACGAGGCCGACGCCTACGCGCGGTGGGCGGGCAAGCGGCTGCCGACCGAGGCGGAGTGGGAGAAGGCCGCCCGGTGGGACCCGTCCGCCGAGCGTTCCCGCACCTACCCCTGGGGCGACGCCTACGAGGAGGGGCGCGCCAACCTGGGGCAGCGGATGCTCCGTCCGGCCGAGACGGGGTCGTACGCGGCGGGCGCGTCGGCGTACGGGGTGCGGCGGATGATCGGCGACGTGTGGGAGTGGACGTCGTCCGACTTCCACGGCTACCCCGGATTCCGGTCGTTCCCTTACCGCGAGTACTCGGAGGTCTTCTTCGGCCCCGAGTACAAGGTGCTGCGCGGCGGCTCGTGGGCGACGCACCCGCTCGCCGTCCGCGGGTCGTTCCGCAATTGGGACTTCCCCATCCGGAGGCAGATCTTCGCGGGCTTCCGGTGTGCGCGCTCCGCGGACGGGGAGGGCCGCTGAATGTGCCGCCATATCGGCTACCTCGGGCCCGGCCGGACGCTGGAGTCGCTCGTCTACGGCGGCGAGCACTCCCTGGAGACCCAGGCGTACGCGCCGCGCATGACGCAGGGGAACCTGCTCAACGCGGACGGGTTCGGCGTCGGCTGGTACCAGGAGGGGCGTCCCGTCCGGTTCCGCCGGGCGCAACCGCTGTGGACCGACCAGTCCTTCCGGGAGGTGGCGGGGGCCGTGCGCGCGTCGTGCGCGGTCGCCGCGATCCGGTCGGCGACGGTCGGCTTCCCGGTGGACGAGTCGTGCGCCCAGCCGTTCCGCGCCGGGACGTGGCTGTTCAGCCACAACGGGAAGATCGAGGGGTACGACGGCGTCGAGGCCAAGCTCCGCGAGCTGGCCGGGGACGTCGCCGGGGTGCCGGACGCGCGCGCCCCGGTCGACTCCGCGCCGCTGTTCGCGCTCGCCGTCCGGCACTGGCGGGAGGGCCGCCCGCTCGGCGACGGCCTCGCCGCGGTCGTCGCCGCCGTCGCCGCGCTCGCGCCGGGACGCTACAACCTGCTCGCCTCGGACGGGACGTCCCTGGCGGCCACGACGTGGGGCGACTCGCTGTTCGTCCGGGAGGGGGACGGCGAGGTCCGGATCGCGTCCGAGCCGCTCGACGACGGCCCGGAGTGGCGGCTCGTGCCCGACCGCTCGCTCGTCACGGCCGGTCTCGCGTCCGGCGTCTCCATCGACCCGCTCTGAAGCCGACCGCTCTGAGTCCGACCGTCCCGAAGCCGACCGTCCTGAAGCCGACCGCTGTGAAGGAGAACCACGTGGACCGGTTCCTGACCGCCGACGACCTCGCCAAGACGCTCCGCCGCGACGTCCGCGAGGGGCTGGCGGGGACGCCGAAGACCCTGCCGCCCAAGTGGTTCTACGACGAGCGCGGCAGCGCGCTCTTCGAGGAGATCACGAAACTGGAGGAGTACTACCCGACCCGCCGCGAGCGGGAGATCCTCGTCGCGCGGGCGCCCGCGATCGCCGCGGCGACCGGCGCCCGCACGCTCGTGGAGCTCGGCGCCGGGTCGGGCGAGAAGACCCGGCTGCTGCTCGGCGCGCTGTCCGGGACGCTGCGCGGCTACGTCCCGGTGGACGTCAGCGGCGAGTTCCTGGAGGAGGCCGCCGCCGGGATCGCGGCCGACCATCCGGGCCTCGCCGTCCGGACCGTCGTCGCCGACTACGAGCAGCACCTGCACCTGCTGCCCGGCGGCGAGCGGCGGCTGATCGCCTTCCTCGGCGGGACGATCGGCAACATGCCGCCCGCCGAGCGCGTCGGGTTCCTCGGCGGCCTGCGCGCCACCATGGGCGACGGCGACTTCCTCCTGCTCGGCGCCGACCTCGTCAAGGACAAGGGGCGGCTCGTCCGCGCCTACGACGACGAGGCCGGGGTCACCGCGGAGTTCAACCGGAACGTCCTGCGGGTCATCAACCGGGAGCTGGACGCCGACTTCGACCCGGACGCGTTCGAGCACGTCGCCGTCTGGGACGAGGCGGAGGAGTGGATCGAGATGCGGCTGCGGTCCGTCCGCGACCAGGACGTGCGCGTCCGCGGCCTGGACCTCGCCGTGTCGTTCGCGGCGGGGGAGGAGATGCGCACCGAGGTCTCCGCCAAGTTCCGGCGGGAGCGGCTGGAGGCGGAGCTCGGCGCGGCCGGGCTGCGGCTCGCCGAGTTCTGGACGGACGCGGCGGGCGACTTCTCCCTCAGCCTCGCCGCCCCGGCGGGGGCCTAGTCCTTCCGGACGGGCCGGTCGAGCCCCAGCCGCTTCAGGTCGGCGGCGAGGCGGGTCGCGAGGTACCGGTGGCCCGCCTCGTTCGGATGGGTGCGGTCGTGCTTGATGAACTGGGCGGCGTTGCCGGTGCCGGTCAGCCGGTCGCCGGTGATCCACCGCTCGCCGATCGGGTCGACGAACGGGATGCCGAGCTGCCCGGCGAGGTTCTTCAGCGCGCCCTGGACGGCGACCGCGCCGGGCGGCGGGGCGTCCGTCCCCCACAGCGGGCCGACGAGCACGATGTGGGTGCCGGGCCAGCGCTGCCGCGCGCGTTCGAGCAGCAGGTGCGCCGCCGCCGCGACCTGCGGCGCCGGGTACCGCCAGTCGTTGTGGCCGCCGGAGACGATCAGCATGTCCGGCGCGGGCCGCCAGCCGAGCTGGTTCTCGAAGTGCCCGAGGAAGGAGTGCGGGCCGCCGCCCCGCGCGACGAACCCGGTGCCGCCGCGCCCCCCGACGATGACCTGCCAGCCGAGCAGCCGCCCGGTCGCCGACGCGTACGTGGTCTCCGGCCCGACGCCACGGTCGCCGACGGTGTAGCTGTCGCCGAGGAACATCACCACCGACGGGCTCCGGCGCGGCTCGGCCGGGGCGGCGCGCCCCGGGCCGTCCGCCGCGGCCGACCGGTGGACCTGCCCGCCGAACGCGGAGCACCCGGTCGCGGACGCGGCCGCCACGAGGCCCAGGCACAGCGCGAGGATCGCCGCGCCGCGGCGGGCGCGGCGAGATGTCATCGAGGGACCACCTAATCGTCGAGGACCGCGGAGGTCTCGGAGGGTCACGGGCATCTTACTGATCCGGAGCGCGGCCGGGGGCGAGTCGCGCGGTGTCGTGGCGGTACGGGCGGATGCGTACGGGGAATCGCGGCTTCTCCTACACCCTCCGTTCACGTCGCGGCTCTCGCCGGGAAACCTGACGCCGAGAGGGTTCCGCGGTGACTCGACGGGAAACCCCGCGTACGGGACGTCTGCGCGAACTCGACCTGCTGCGCTTCGCCGCCGCGCTCGCCGTGGTGCTGTACCACTTCACCGGGTTCGGCGGGCCGGGGCCGTGGCCGTCGGCCGCGCGCAAGGTGTTCCCCGAGGTCGCGGACGTCACCCGGTTCGGCTACCTGGGCGTCGACCTCTTCTTCGTCATCAGCGGCTTCGTGATCCTGATGAGCGCGTGGGGACGCGGGCCGGGGGAGTTCGGAGTGTCGCGGCTCGTCCGGCTGATGCCCGCGTACTGGGTGAGCGTGCTGCTGGGCGCGGTCGTGTACGCGGTGTTCGAGCAGGGGAACGGTGTGTCGGGGGTGGTCGTCCCCAACCTGACGATGCTGCAGGGCGGGCTCGGGGTCCGGAACCTCGACGCCGTCTACTGGACGCTCTGGGTCGAGCTCCATTTCTACGTCCTGATGGCCGTCCTCGCGGGCATCGGCATCACGTACCGCTCCTGCCTCATCTTCATGGCGGCCTGGCTGTTCGGCGGCCTCTACGCGGACGAGGCCGGGAACAAGCTGCTTCAGGTCATGCTGGTGCCGACGTGGAGCGCCTACTTCATCGCGGGCATGGCCCTCTTCCTGATCCACCGGTTCGGGCCGACGCTGCTGCTGTGGGGCTACGTCGCCGTCTCGTACCTGCTGGCGCTGCGCTGGGGCGCCTGGCGCGCGGAGAACGCCTTCCACGGCGCGGACAAGGTCGTGGTCAGCGCCGTCATCACCGCCGTCTTCGCCGTGATGATCCTCGTCGCGACCGGACGGCTGGGGTGGGTGCGGTGGCCGGGGCTCACCGTCCTTGGGGCGCTGACGTACCCGCTGTACCTCGTCCATTCGCAGCTCGCGCTCCCGCTGCTGGACGCGATCTACCCCGGGCTCAACCGGTGGGCCGCGCTGGGCGTGGTGATCGGCGCGTCGCTGGCGGCGGCCTACGCGGTGCACCGGCTGGTGGAGCGTCCGGGGGCGGCCTGGATGCGGGCGCGGCTGCGCGCCTCGCTTGAGCCGATGCGGGCGTCCCAGCCGTTCGCCGAGCTGACCCGCCGGGGCGCGAAGGGCGACGCCCAGCTCGACCCTGGCGCAGCTCAGCTCAACAACGGGGAGGCTCAGCTCAACGGCGGTGGGGAGCCGCGGCTCCGCGCCCCGGCCGACGCCGCGCGCGGCTGAGACGCGGGGGTGTGACACGTTCCCGGCCCGGCGCGCTGAAGGAAGTGTGAGCGTCCGGCCGACGTGAGCGGGCTTCGGCCGGGCGCCGCCTCCGGTGGGCTCGTCACCCCCGGTCGGGCCCACCGGAGGTTCCAGCTCCGGTGGCCCCCCGACCTGCCCGAGCCCGGTCAGGCCTCCTGGCCCGGCGGGCGCAGCTCCTCGGTGTAGTCGACCGTCAGGCGGCGCATCACGCCCGACTCGTCGACGGAGTACTGGCCGAGGCGGTTCAGCGGCGGCGAATAGGCGTGGATGGAGACGGACGAGTCGTCCACTCCGGTGAGCCGGTGGATGTGGTCCGGGCCGAAGGAGAACGACGTCCCCTCGGCGACGACCGTCCGGACGGGCTCGCCGCCCATGCGCGGGTTGTTCTCCTCGATCGCCCCGGCGACGACCCGGACGGCGCCGGACGAGACGTCGTGGTCGTGCCACCCGGTGTCGTTCGCGGGCGTCCAGCAGAGCAGCCAGACGTCGACGTGCTCGTCCCGGTGGAGGGACGCGTAGTGGCGGCGTCCGTCCGGGAACGCGACGTGCTGCCGCCACAGCTCGGGCCGCTCCGCCAGGTCGTCGACGAGCGCGCGGAGTTCGCGCTCGTCGAGCGGACGGCCGGGCAGGCGCTCGAATCCGGTGGGGCGGGACAGGACCTCGGACGACACGGTGCGCTCCTCTCGGGCAATCGCTGGCGCGGATTCGGCCGGTGCGGCCCCCGGTGATTCGGCCCCACCGTTCGCACGGCGGGAGAACCGGCTGGACACGGCTGCTGAACCGCATCACTGAACCGCATCAGTTAACCGTTTCAGTGAATCGGTTAAGAATGTCGCCGTCAAGATGGGTCCGGCGGATTGTCAGCGGTGCCGTCTAGGGTTGGGGGGATGTCGGAGAAGCGCAAACGCGCGACCATCCGGGAAGTGGCGCAGGCGACGGGGCTGTCGCCCGCCGCCGTGTCGTACGCGCTGCGCGGCATCCAGACATCGGAGGAGACCCAGGAGCGGGTCCGGGCCGCCGCGGAGGAACTCGGCTACGAGGCCCACCCGATCGCCCGCGCGCTGGCGAGCGGGCGCACCGACCAGGTCGGCCTGCTCTGCGGCTCCCTTGAGGACTACTGGCAGCAGTCCCTCGCCGTCGGCATCGGCCGGGCGCTGCTCGCCCGCGACCGCTACGCCCTGATCGTCGACGCGGGCGGCGACCCCGAGCGCGAGCTGGCCCTCGCCCGGCGGCTGCGCGACCAGCGGGTGGACGGCCTGATCGTCCAGCCGCTCGACCCGTCCGCCGCGCTCTGGAGCGAGCTCGCCGCCGCGATCCCGGTCGTCTCCATCGGCGACGCGCTGCACGGCGGCCAGGCCCAGGGCGAGGTCGTGTTCGACAACCGGCGCGGCGTCACGCTCGCTCTGGAGCACCTGCGCGACCTCGGCCACCAGCGCGTCACCGTGTTCACCCCGACCGGGGCGAGCACCCCCGACCGCCCGGCCGACGTGCACGTCAACGCCGAGGCCGAGCGGCTCGGGCTGCGCGTCGACGTCGTCGTCGTGCCGCAGTCGCTCGCCGCCGCCACCGAGGTCGCGACGCGGGTGCTCGCCGGGCCCGACCGTCCGTCCGCCGTGTTCTGCTTCGCCGACTCCATCGCCTACGGCGTCTACGCCGCCACCCGCGAGCTCGGCCTCGGCGTGCCCGCCGACGTCGCCGTCTGCGGGTACGACAACCATCCGATGTCGGCGCTGCTCACGCCGCCGCTCACCACCGTCGACTGGGACATCGACGGCATCGTGCACTCCGCCGTCCGGCTCGTCGTCGACGTCATCGACGGCAAGCCGCGGCGGCGCCGGGTCGTCCGGGAGCCGTCGCTGCGCGTCCGCGCCTCGACCGGCCCCGCACCGACCTAGGGGGTCACGGGTGCAGCCCGGCCAGGCGGGGGAGCAGGTCCGCGGCGGCGGCGATGTCGGCGTCCAGCGGCCGGTCCGCCACGCGCGGGTCGAGGACGCCGTCGGCGAGGGCGAGGGCCGCGCGCAGCGGCCCGCCGGACGGCGCCCGCCCCTGCATCCGCAGCGCCCGCGCCGCCGCGACCAGCTCGCAGCCGAGCCCGAGCCGGTAGGCGGCGACGGCGTCGGTCGTCGCGCGCGCCGACTGGGTCGAGAAGCCCGCGTGCTCCTCCACGCCGCGCGACAGCACCGCGCTGCCGAGCGCCGCCGGGGTGGCGAGCCGCCGCACGTCGGCGAGGCAGGAGTGCGCCACGTACTCCAGGATCATGATCCCCGAGGACGCCTCCGTCTCGCCCTGGAACGGGTACAGGCCGGTGAACGACGGCTCGGCGAGGGTCCCGAGCCGGGCGGCGGCGAGCGCCATCGTCTGGAACAGGGCGGCGCGGGCCGAGTCCAGGGCGAGGCCGACGTAGGCGGTGTGGAAGTTGCCGTTGTGCCAGACCGTCCGCCCCTGGACGTCCACGAGCGGGTTCTCGGCGGCGGCGTTGATCTCGCGGGCGACGACCCGCTCGGCGTACGCGGCGGCGTCCAGCGCGGGACCGTGCACCTGCGGGAACGCGCGGTAGCCGTACGGGTCCTGGATGCGCGCGGGCGCGGGCTGGTCGAAGGCGAGCAGCGCCCGCATCGCCGCGGCGGCGTCCCGCTGGCCCGGGTGGGGGCAGGCGTCCTGCACCTGCTGCGCGTACGGTTCGGTCGACGCGCGGACGGCGAAGTGCGACAGCGCGGCGACCACCGTCGACGCGGCGAGCAGCTCGCGCAGGTCCGCCACGGCGAGCGCGGCCTCGCCGAGCGTGGCCGCGTTGGAGCTGATGAACGCGAGCGCGTCGGCCGAGCGCAGCCGGTGGCCGGGGCCCTGCTGCGGCGCGCCGTCCGGCCCGGTGAGCCAGGCGCGCTCGCCGAGCAGGCAGAGCGCGGTCGAGGCGAGCGCGGTGAGGTCGCCGGTGCCGATCGCCCCGTGCACCGGGACGGGCGGCAGCAGGCCCAGGTTGAGGACGTCCGCGAGCGCCCCGAGCACGCCCGGCTCCACCCCGGAGCCGCCCGCCGCGATCTGGTTCGCCCGCACCGTCAGCATCGCCCGGACGATCTCCGGCGCGACCAGCGGCCCCGCCCCGGAGGCGTGGCTGCGCAGCAGGCGCAGGCCGTGCGCGTCGGCGTCCTCCCACTCGACGTCCACGACGCGGTTGGCGCCGACGCCGGTCGTCCGGCCGTAGACCGGCTGGGCCGCGGCGACCTCGGCGGCCACCCGGTTCGCCTCCGCCGCGCGTTCGACACCGTCGGGCGATATGTAAACGGTCACATCGCCCCGCGCGGCACGTACCACCTCGGCGCAGGTCAGCGCCGTCCCGTCGATAACGATTCGGCCGTTCTCCACGCCCCGCAGCTACTTTCCCTGAATTCCTGGTCGTTATGCTCAACAACCGAAGTTCCGGACATGCCGGTACATCAAGCTGACCGTATCCCCGGTTACGGTTTGTCGAGAAGGCCGAAGTCGATCATCGGCGTCGAGGGCGCCCCCGCGAGGACGTGAATCGTTGATCACCTTTGAGGGCGTGACCAAGCGCTACCCCGGAGGCACCGTCGCGCTGGACGACGTCAGCCTCGACTGCCCCACGGGCCGCATCACCGTGTTCGTCGGCACGTCCGGCGGCGGCAAGACCACCGCGCTGCGGACGATCAACCGGATGGTCGAGCCGACGTCCGGCCGGGTGCTCATCGACGGCAAGGACGTCCGCGAGCAGCGCCCCGCCGAGCTGCGGCGCGGCATCGGGTACGTCATCCAGCACGCCGGGCTGTTCCCGCACCGCACCATCGAGGACAACATCGCCACCGTCCCCTACCTGCTCGGGTGGAACAAGAAGAAGGCGCGCGAACGGGCGCTGGAGCTGATGGAGCGGGTCGGGCTCGACCGCGCGATGGCGAGGCGGTACCCGTTCCAGCTCTCCGGCGGCCAGCAGCAGCGCGTCGGCGTCGCGCGGGCGCTCGCCGCCGACCCGCCGGTCATGCTGATGGACGAGCCGTTCAGCGCCGTCGACCCCGTCGTCCGCGCCGAGCTGCAGGACGAGTTCCTCCGCCTCCAGGACGAGCTGCACAAGACGATCGTGTTCGTCACGCACGACATCGACGAGGCGATCAAGCTCGGCGACAAGATCGCGGTGTTCCGGACCGGCGGGAAGCTCGTCCAGGTCGACAGCCCCGAGAACCTCCTCGCCCACCCGGCCGACGACTTCGTCGCCGGGTTCATCGGCCAGAACCGCGGCATCCGCACCCTGTCCTTCGCGACGACGAGCGGGCTGCGGCTCAGCGACGACGCCGTCCGGCCCGGGTCGGCCGACGCCGCCGACGCCGCCGGGCTCGACTGGGTCCTCGTCGTCGACGACGAGCGGCGCCCCCTCGGCTGGACGCGGCCCGCCGGGGTCGAGGGCACGCTCGCGGAGGCGCGGCTCGACCCGGTCGGCGCCACGTTCCGGGTCGGCGCCGACTCGGTGCGGGTCGCGCTGGACGCGGCCGTCCTGTCCCCGGCCGGGCTCGCGGTCGGCGTCGACGACGACGGCGCGGTGGTCGGCACGGCCGCGGGCACCGACCTGCTCGCCGTCCCCACCCACGGCTCGTCCGGCCCGGATCATTGTGGGGGGACGACCCCCCACGCCCCCCGGAACGGCCCGGAGGACGACGGCTGATGGACATCGACTGGGCCTGGATCGGCGACCACCGCGACACGCTGACCGAGCACGCCCTCATCCACCTGCGGCTCGCGCTGCTGCCGGTCGTGTTCGGGCTGCTCATCTCGCTGCCGCTCGGCGTGCTGTGCCGCCGCTTCGGCTGGCTCTACCCGCCGACGCTCACCATCGCGAACGTGCTGTACGCGATCCCGTCGCTCGCGCTGTTCATGATCTTCATCCAGTACACCGGGCTGACCGCGTCGACCGTGATGATCCCGCTGACGCTCTACAGCCTGTCGGTGCTCGTCCCGAACGTCGTGGACGGCCTCGCGTCGGTGTCCGAGCCCGTCCGGCAGGCGGCGACCGCGATGGGCTTCGGCCCGCTGCGCCGGCTGCTGCGGGTCGAGCTGCCGATCGCCGTCCCGATCGTGATCGCCGGGACGCGGGTGGCGGCGGTGTCGTCCATCAGCCTCGTCGCGGTCGGCCAGCTCATCGGGCAGGGCGGGCTCGGCTACGACATCATCCGCGGCTACCAGCTCCAGTTCCAGACGCAGATCGTCGCGGCCACCGTCCTGATCGTGCTGCTGGCCCTGGTCACGGACGCGCTCCTGGTAACGCTCCAACGCGTGCTCACTCCGTGGGCACGGGCGCGGGGGAGGGCGGCATGACCGCAGCGAAGCGAGGATCATGCCGCCTCCACTTCGGGGGCCTGGGGGTCGCCCCCCGGAAAGGCAGGGCCGCATGAACGACCTCTGGAACCAGATCGACCTGTTCTGGACGTGGCTGACCGCGTCGTCCCAGTGGCACGGCGGCGACGGCATCCCGCACCGGCTGCTCCAGCACCTCTACTACAGCGGGGTGTCGCTGCTGTTCGCGGCGATCATCGGGCTGGCGCTCGGGCTGCTCGTCGGGCACACCGGGCGCGGCGGCTTCCTCGCGATCAGCGTCGCCAACATCGCCCGCGCGATCCCGACGTTCGGGCTGGTGCTGTTCGTCGTCGTCATCGAGTACAGCATCACGCCCGTGCTGGTCGCGCTGGTCGCGCTGGCCGTCCCGCCGATCCTCGTGAACACCTTCGAGGGCGTCCGGGGCGTGGACGCCGACGCCAAGGACGCGGCCCGCGGCATGGGCATGACCGGCTGGGGCGTCCTCTGGCACGCGGAGCTGCCGATGGCGCTGCCGCTGATCCTGCTCGGGCTGCGGACGTCGGCGATCCAGGTGGTCGCGACCGCGACGATCGCCGCGTACCCGGGCTTCGGCGGCCTCGGCCGCTACATCATCGACGGGCTCGCCCGCGGCGACTACCAGCTGGTCGTCGGGGGCACCGTGCTCGTGGTGCTGCTCGCGCTGGTCGTCCAGCTGGCGTTCGCGGGCCTGCGCCGTCTCGTCGTCTCGCCGGGGCTGCTCGGCTCCGCCCGTTCCTCCTGACCGACCGAAGGGCAAACAGGAAAATGCACAAACTCATCCGTGGCGCGGTCGTCGGCCTCGTGGCCGCCCTGGCGCTGTCCGCCTGTGGCGACGGGGACTCCGGCGGCGACGACAAGAACCCGCTGTCGGGCGGCGGGGGCGGCGGCACCGTCATCGTCGGCGGCGCCAACTTCCCCGAGAGCAACCTGCTCGGCGAGCTGTACGCGCAGGCCCTTGAGGCCAAGGGCGTCAAGGTCACCCGCAAGTTCAACATCGGCGCCCGCGAGGTCTACTACGACCAGGTCGTCAAGGGCGGCATCGGCGTCATGCCGGAGTACAACGGGGCGCTGCTGACGACGTCCGTCAACAAGGACAGCGAGGCTTCGACGACCGATCAGATCAACACCGAGCTGAAGGCGAAGCTGCCCCCGGCCGTGGAGATCCTCAACTCGTCCCCGGCCGAGGACAAGGACTCCGTCACCGTCAACCCGCAGACCGCCGCCAAGTACAACCTGAAGTCGATCACCGACCTCGGCCCGGTCGCCAAGGAGCTGACGATCGCGGGCCCGTCGGAGTTCAAGACCCGGCAGCAGGGGCTCGTCGGCCTGAAGAAGGTGTACGGGCTCGAATTCAAGAAGTTCCAGCCGTTCGACGCCGGCGCGCAGGCCACCCTGGTGAAGCTGCTCACCGAGAACAAGGTGCAGGCGGCCGACCTCTTCACCACCGACCCGACGATCCAGGAGAAGAAGCTGGTCGTCCTCGAAGACCCGAAGAACGTCTTCAGCGCCCAGAACGTCACGCCGCTCGTCAACAAGAAGGCCGTGAACGACACCGCGAAGGCGGCGCTGAACGCCGTCTCCGCCAAGCTCACCACCCAGGACCTCCTGGACATGATGAAGCGCATCGCCATCGACAAGGACGACCAGGAGAAGGTCGCCGAGGAGTGGCTGAAGAAGTCCGGCCTGGCCTGACCTCTCCGCTTCCGAGGCCCGTCGCCCCACCGGGGCGGCGGGCCTTTGCCGTCTGCCGGGCCGCTGTGCAGAACGTGCCAGATTCGCGGCGCGCCGTGCCCGATTCCCCCGGACCGCTTGACGCGCCGCCGCGGAGCCCCCACCTTACTTAAAGGAAAGTTTCCTTAGAGTTGGCTGCAGAGTCGGCTCGCCTCCGCCTCCGGGTACCCCCCGCGTACCTCCCGCCAAGGAGAAGCAGGATGCCAAGGAAGACCAGCCTCGCCGTGGCCGCCGCCGTCACCGCCGGCCTGCCGCTGGCACTCGCCGTGCCCGCGTTCTCGCACGGCTACACCACGTCGCCGCCGAGCCGCAGCTACCTGTGCGGCACCCACAAGGTCCAGAACTGCGGCCAGGTCCAGTGGGACCCGGACGGCGTCGAGGGCCCGAAGGGCTTCCCGAACGGCGGCCCGCGCGACGGCACGATCTGCGCCGGCGCCGACGGCCGCTGGAGCCCGCTCGACGACCAGCGCGGCGGCACCGGCTGGCCCGCGACGAAGGTCACGAGCGGCTCCAACTTCAGCATCAGCTGGTCGTTCACCGCCGCGCACTCGACGACGTCGTTCCGCTACTTCCTCACCAAGGACGGCTGGAACAGCACGCAGCCGCTGACCCGCGCCTCGCTGGACCTCGTCCCGTTCATCGAGGCGAAGATGGGCGGACGGCAGCCGTCCAACCCGACCGTCCACAGCGGCACGCTCCCGCAGCGCACCGGCAGGCACGTCCTGCTCGCCGTCTGGGACATCGCCGACACCGGCAACGCCTTCTACCAGTGCTCCGACCTCGACTTCGGCTGATCCCCGGAGTCCGCTAGCCGGAACGGGAGGACCGCGCCAGGGGCTACGCGCGGCCTCCCGCTCCGCTCCCGCGTCCGGTCGTGGAAGACGTCGCGAGGCGATGTCTAGATGCGTCCCTCCAACTGCATGAACGCCGCGTTCCACCAGGACTCGGGGTCGCGGAAGGCGTGCGGGTCGATCAGGGTGAGGCGTTCGCGGAGCCTCGCGGCGGGGGCGGCGCGGGTCGCCCGGCCCTCGTCCTCGTGGATGAGTTTCTGCAGGTGGAAGAGGAACTCCACGAAGGCCGACAGGGTGGTGTTGATCGTCTCCAGGTCGGCTGGCTCGTCGAGTGTGAGGAGTACCACCGCGCCCGTGTCGCCGTCGAGGCAGTAGTACATCGGCTGCTCCGGGACGGCCCCGAGCGCGATGAGCGCCAGCGGGGCGCGGTCGGCGATCTGGACGTCGAGCACGTTGAACAGGCCGACCTCGCCCTCGATGTACGCGCTGAACACGGGCTGCACCTCGGCGGGGATCGCGGCCTCGGGGGACAGCCGGGCGAGGTCGAAACGCATGTGCTCGATGCGGTCCATCGGCACGTACAGCAGGCCGTCCTCGCCCCAGAGCTCGACCATGTCCCGGTAGTCCATCAAAGGGCCTCAGTTCTCCGCCAAGCCGTTCTCGACCGCGAACTCCCACCACCAGTCCGAGACCCCGGTGATCTCGCGGTAGCGGGGACCGAGCATGCAGTCGACGACGAATTCGTCCAGATCGGCGGCCAGCCGCCGGTATTCGCTCTCCACCACGTGTTCTCGCTCATAATCCGGGAAATGCCACACGGCGCCGTCGTCGCGGTGCATGAGCAGGGGGAAATCGAAGCACGTGCCGAAGACGAGCCAGGACTCCCGGGAACCACCGATGATCTCGTCGACCCCGGGCATGTCGAGGTAGAACTGGTTGTTCGGGAGCAAGGTGTCCTTGAACAGGGCGATGCTCCCGGCACGGGGCGCGTTCGAGTAGGCGAGCAGGTCGCGCAGGTCTGGTGGCAGGTCGTCCCGGCCCGCGAGATCCGATTCGGGGGCGCCCGGCGGGAACTCCGCGAACATGTAGGAGTCCTCACGGGCGGCGAGCAGGCTGCTCACGCGCTCCAGTCGCTGGCGTGTACTCGGCCTCATGGGATGATCCTGATGCGAATCGGTGTGCCGTCCGGCAGATTCCGGATCTGCGGCCGAATTTGGACGGAACCCACGTGATGATTGGTGAAACTGTCGAGGTAGCGTAGATTGCTTCGCAGGTCGGCGCCGCCGAGTTGGAGTTCGTGCCGGTGGTCGAGCTGCATACTACCATCGGTGATGCGTCTGATCAGGCGGCGACTCAGTTCCGGATTGCGCTCGCCGTACTGCTCGTGGATCCGCCGAATCAGATCCTGCTGATGCCGGACCGCCCGATCCCTGTTGCGCGGGGGCAGCGGGCTGTGCGCCTTGAAGAGCTTGTTCTCGTCGCCGAGCTTCTTGAGCGCCTCGGCTTTGCGCATGAATTGGTGCTTCGGCATTCCGGGGACGTGCCGGAGCTCGATCGTGACGGGCTTCTTCGGGCCGTGCCTCCTCGCCCAGCGGAAGAAGCTGCCCGCGGCCTTGAAGATGCCGCGGGCGCTGTCCCGGGTGGCGCCCTTCGGCAGCGTGTGGGACCGGCGGGCGAGGACTCCGCCGCCGATCAGGACGATCAGCGAGACGAGTAACCGCGGGAAAAGGGACGCCTGGACGTTGCGCGCGTGCTCGGCGGGCGCGGCGCCGGTCACCCCGTCAGCCATTGAGGATCGCCTGGAGTGCCTGGTCGATGATGATGTCGATCAGGGCGCCGGTGATCTCTTTGAAGATGGGGATCTCGGCCAGGGAGGCGCCGAAGGTGGGGCCGGCGGTGGCGATGGCCTGGGCTATCTCGATGGCGAGGATGGTGAGCTGGACGATCACGTTGATCTTCAGGGCGAGGACGATGCCGCCGCAGATCATGAGGCCCGCGCCGACGATGGTGGCGGCGGTGGTGAAGTCCTGGAGGTTGCTGTTGGGGGAGTCGTCGGCGGTCCAGGACGTGCGGAACGCCTCGATGTCGTCGCCCTTGTTGGCCTGCCACACGCGCTGGGCCTGGGAGTCGGCCTCGCCGAGCGGGCCGGAGTGCGAGCCCGCGAATCGCAGCCAGGCGTTGCCCATCTCAAGGAGCTTGACCTCGTCGGCCTCGGGCCAGTTGTAGCCCAGCATCGACAGCAGGGAGCGGAGTTCGCCGGGTAACTGGAGGCCCATCAGCCGAGCACGTCCCGGACGCGGTTGATCTCCGTCACGTTGTGCTGTTCCGCGGCGAAATGGTTCGCCGCCACGGCCTGGACGGCCCGGGCGTCCTCGGCCATTGACTCCAGGTTGTCGTTGTAGCAGTCGGCGGCGATCTCGTAGACGGCCTGGTAGAGGCCCCCGATGAGGGAGCCGATGTCGTCGGTTCCCCACGGTTCGCCGAATCCGGCGAGTTCGGCCTGGAATGCCTGCCAGTCGGCCTTCAACCGCTGGGCCGAGGAGCCGATGCCGATTCCGGACCGGCGGATTCCCTCGGGATCGACCTCGTATCCGGGCATGCCCATCGTCGCTCAGCTCCGTCCCAGGGCGTTGATCGAGTCGCGCAGAGACTCCGTGTATTCGGTGAGTTGGCGCACGCTGAGGTCCTGCGCCTCGCGCAGGCGGGCGGTCAGGTCGGCGGTCGCGGCGACGGCCGGGGCCCGCGCGGACAGCCCGTCCAGCGCGGCGTTGACGGCGGCGACGGCGCGCTCGGCGATCTCCTGCGAGCTCAGCCGCGCGGCGCGGGGGCCGATCTCCACGGACGTGATCCGGCCGTCCGGGGAGACGACCGCCCGGACGGTCCGGTCCGGGTCGTGCCCCTCGCTCTCCTCGTCCGGGGGCGGTGGGGACGTCCGCGCTTCGGCCGCCGCGCCGAGGACGTCGCCCAGCACCCTGTCGAGGTCGTCGGTGGCGCGTTCGTAGCTCATCGCATGCTCGCCCGCGCCTGCGCCAGCGCCTCGCCGACGGCCTGGTTGATCAGCGCGAGCTGGCGCATGCCCTGCTCCTGGACGGCGCGCAGCGTCTCGACGAGCGCCGCCGGGTCGACGACCGGTTCCGTGCCCGCCGACGCCGCCCGCCCGCGCAGGTCGTCCAGCGCGGCATTGGCGGCGGCCGCGATGTGCCCGCCCAGTTCCGCGGGCGGACGGCGCATCGCGCGGGGGTCGATCTCCAGGGCGGTCAGGCGTCCGGCGACCGCGGTCGCCCGGACCCTTTCCTCGTCCGCCGTGCCGATTCCGCACCCGGACGGAGATCCATTTTCGGACGGTCCAGAATTTGCCTCGCCGTGCAGCGACGTCAACCGTTCGCGGGCCTTGGCCAGCCGTTCTTCAGGGTCGTCCGGAAGGGGCTCGTCCATCGGTGCTCCCTGATGATCAAGATTCCGTAAATCCTATCAAAGGCGCTATTCACATGATTATCGGTGATCAGGTGGCACGGTGGACAAGTGGGCACGGGAACGGAATCGGATGGTCATCGTTGGTCGCCGCCGCCCGGCGCGGCCGCGATTCGGCCTTCGCCCGACGTATGGCGGGCAAACTTCGGGTTAAGCGCACCGTTCCACGGCTCCGGCCCCGGCCCGGATGTGATCGTCTTCGGATGTGCGCGTCTATCTGCTGCTCGCCGCCCGTGAAGTGCGCGAACCGATTCCGCCGGTGGCCCTGCGCGCCGCCCGGCGCGCCGTCGGCGCGGCGTTCCCCGTCCCGCCGGACGTGGTCAAGGCCGCGGAATGGACGGCGCCCGACGGCCAGGCGGCGCTGCTCGGCTGGTCCAACGAGCCGGACGAGGACCTGTTGCCCCCGACCATGATCGGCGGGTCCGGGCGCAGGCTCGGGTACTGCGGCTACCTCGCCGAGCCGAAGAAGGACGGCGACCTGCTGCTCAACGAGGACGACCTCGGCGCCGCCGCGGCGGGCCTCGGCGGCGTCTTCGCCGCCTACCGGGCGAGCGAGGACGGTGTCGAGGCCGCGACGTCGATGGCCCGCGTCTGCCCCGTCTACCACGCGGAGGCGGCGGGCGTGCGGGTGGTGGGCAGCCGCTCGCTGCTGGTCCACCTCGTGGCGCGGGCCGTGGAGACGGGCGTCGAGGAACCGGAGCCGGACATCGCCGTCGAACTCCTGCACCCGATAATCCGGCACGGGTTCTTCACCAATGACGACACGCCGTTCCGCGGCGTCCGGGCGCTGCCCGCCGGATCGGTGCTGACGGCGGCGCCGGGGCGGCGGACGGCCATCCGGCCGCAGCCCGGCACGGAGGTCCGCCGACCTCGGGGAAAGGGGCGGGCGCAGCGGGAGTCGGTCCGTCCGCTGGCGGAGGCGCTCGTCGACTCGGTGGCGCCGCTGGCGAGGCATCGCGAGCCGATCGCCCTCTCATTGTCCGGCGGCCGGGACAGCCGGTTGATGGCGGCGGTGCTGAAGGCGGCGGGGGTCCCGTTCACCGGCTCGACGCACGGTTTCGCGGACGACCCGGACGTCATTCTCGCCACCCAGGTCGCCGCGGCCCTCGGCATCGAGCACCACGTGAACCTGACCCATCCCGAAGGGCCGAGGGAATCGGTGGCGGTGGAGCACCCGTTCGCCAGGGCGGCTCATGTCGTCCGCATGTGCGAGGGGATGAACTCCGCCTATGAGAACGTCGGCAGGTTCCGTCCTTACCGAATGGTTCCCGCCACTTCGGGATCGGGCGGTGAGACGCTGCGCGGCGGCTTCCTCTACGACCAGGACGACATCAGCCCCGAGAAGCTGAAGAAGCGCGTCCATCTCATCTTCCACGCCGCCGGGCCGCTCCTGACCGCCGACGCGAACGCGCTCGCCGCCGCCGGGCACCGGCCCTGGGCCGAACTCGCTGAGACCGACGCGTTCGACGTCCTCGACAAGCTCTACCTGTATTACCGCACCGGCCGCTGGATCGTCGGCTCGCACAGCGCGACGCTCATGAACTCCCCCTACTACCACCCGTTCTTCGACAACCGGGTGGTGCGCGAGGCGACGGCCCTCGAACCGCGCTGGCGGCGCAGCGAATACCCCTTCTATCTGCTGATCCGGGAACTCGCGCCGCAGTTGGCGGAGATCCAGCCGGAGGGCAAGCGGTGGCGTTTCGACCGCGAGCGGAAGCCCCGGCTCGTCGGCAGGCGCGCGTGGCGGGCCCGCGCCGTCCCGCCGGCCCGCGGCAGGACGGCCGCCTTCAACTGGCGCGTCTCCTACGACGAAGGCTTCCGCGGGCTTCTCCTGGACCAGATCCTGGACGGCCCCCAGAGCCTCTTCGACGTCGTCGACCGGGAGGCGCTGACGACGGGCGTCCGCGAGCATCCGAAACGCTGGGTGAAGCAGCTCTGGCATATCTACACGATGAGCGTGCTCCTGACCGGCGAATGGCGCACCCCGTCCACCGACCTCCCGAAGGTCGAGATCCCCATCCCCCGCTGACCCGGCGCCCGGTCAGCGGGGTTTGGGCGGGCGGCCGGCCAGGCGGGTCGTCAGGAGGGCGGCGGTCTCGCGGACGGGCGGCGCCAGCGACGGCCAGGCGGGCGGGGGGTGGTCGGCGCGCCGGAAGGTGACGGTGATCGCGGCCGTGGGGTGGCCGGTGTGGTCGAAGGCGCACGCGGCGATGCTGGCGAAGCCCTCGGTGATGTGGCCGTCCTCGGCCGACCAGCCGCGCCGGGCGTCCTCGGCGAGGACCCGGCGGAGTTCGCGCAGCGACCGCGGGCCGGCGCCCGTCCGGTCGACGAAGCGGCCCGGGAACAGGGCCCTGACCTGCGCGGGCGGCAGGTGGGCGAGCATGGAGCGGCCGCTCGCGGTGAGCTGCGCGGGCATCCGCACGCCGACGTCGGTGACGAGGGTCGCGTGCCGGGGCGGCTGCTCCTTCAGCAGGTAGAGGGTCTCCGCGCCGTGCAGGACGCCCAACTGGACGATCTCGCCCAGCCGGTCGACCAGACGGCGCAGCAGGGGGCGCGCCAGCCGTTCGAGCGGCTCGTGCCGGAGGTAGGCGGAGCCGATCTCGAACGCGGCGACGCCGAGGCCCCAGCGGCGCTCCTCCGGGAGGTAGGTGACGAAGCCGTCCTCGGCCATCGCGGCGAGCAGGTGGTAGGCGCTGGAGCGGGGCAGGTCCAGCGCGCGGGCGATCGCGGACGCGGGCAGCGGGCCGGGCGCGGCGGCCAGCAGGCGCAGCACGGCGAGCGCGCGGCGCGCGGCGGGGACCTGGCTCATTCCGGCATTGTCTCGTATCTGAGACACATCGCCGCGCCCAGGGGTGGGCCGGGCGGCGCCGGGACGCCTTAATGGTGGGTATGGGTTTGGACATGGGGGACGCACGCGTCGCGGTGGGCCCGGAACCGCTGGATTTCGCCGAGGTCGTCGCCGTCGCGCGGGACGGCGCCGAGGTCGCGCTGACCGAGGAGGCGCTGAAGCTGGTCGCGGAGGCGCGGGCGCACGTCGAGGAGCTGTCGGCGCGCCCGACGCCGGTGTACGGCGTGTCCACCGGGTTCGGCGCGCTCGCCACCCGGCACATCGCCCCCGAGAAGCGGGCGCAGTTGCAGCTGAACATCGTCCGGTCGCACGCGGCGGGGACGGGGCCCGAGGTCGAGCGGGAGGTGGTCCGGGCGCTGATGCTGCTCAGGCTGCGGACGCTCGCGAGCGGCCGGACCGGCGTCCAGCCGGTGACCGCGCGGACGCTCGCCGCGCTGCTCAACGCGGGCATCACGCCGCAGGTCTTCGAGCACGGCAGCCTCGGCTGCTCCGGCGACCTCGCGCCGCTCGCGCACGTCGCGCTGGCGCTGATCGGCGAGGGCTCGGTCCGGGACGCGCGGGGCGAGCTGAAACCGGCCGCGCGGGCGATGGCCGAGGCCGGGATCGCGCCCGTCACGCTCGGCGCGAAGGAGGGCCTCGCCCTCCTCAACGGCACCGACGGGATGCTCGGCATGCTCGTCCTCGCGATCAACGACCTGCGCGGGCTGCTCACGGCGGCCGACGTCGCCGCCGCGATGAGCGTCGAGGCGCTGCTCGGCACCGACCGGGTGTTCGCCGCCGACCTGCAGGCGCTGCGGCCGCATCCGGGGCAGGCCGCGTCCGCCGCGAACCTGCGGGCGCTGCTCGGCGACTCGGAGATCATGGAGTCGCACCGCGGCCCGGACTGCACCCGCGTCCAGGACGCCTACTCGCTGCGCTGCGCGCCCCAGGTGAACGGCGCGGCCCGCGACACGCTCGCGCACGCCGAGCTCGTCGCGCGGCGGGAGCTGGCGTCCGCGATCGACAACCCGGTCGTCCTGCCGGACGGGCGCGTCGAGTCCAACGGCAACTTCCACGGCGCGCCGATCGCGTACGTGCTGGACTTCCTCGCCGTGCCCGCCGCCGACGTCGCGTCCATGTCCGAGCGGCGCACCGACCGGATGCTCGACAAGGCCCGCTCCGCCGGGCTGCCCGCCTTCCTCGCCGACGACCCCGGCGTCGACTCCGGGCACATGATCGCGCAGTACACGCAGGCCGCGATCGTGTCCGACCTGAAGCGCCGCGCCGCCCCGGCGAGCGCCGACTCGATCCCGAGCTCGGCCATGCAGGAGGACCACGTGTCCATGGGCTGGAACGCGGCCCGCAAGCTGCGCCGGTCCGTGGACGGCCTGGCGCAGGTGGTCGCCATCGAGATCCTCACCGCCGCGCGGGCGCTGGACCTGCGCACCCCGCTGCGGCCCGGCCCGGCGACCGCCGCCGTGGTCGCCCGGCTGCGCGAGGCCGTCCCGCCGCCGGGCCCCGACCGCTACCTCGCGCCCGAGATCGCCGCCACGACAGAGCTGGTCAGGGACGGCTCCCTGGTCGCCGCCGCCGAGGCCGTCACCGGCCCCCTCTCCTGAAGGAGCAACCGCAGATGTCTGGTCCGAGGCCCGTCCGCGCGCCGCGCGGCACCGCGCTGACCGCCGCGAAGGGCTGGCCGCAGGAGGCCGCCCTCCGCATGATCCAGAACAACCTCGACCCGGAGGTCGCCGAGCACCCGGACGAACTGGTCGTCTACGGCGGTTCGGGCAAGGCGGCGCGGAACTGGGACGCCTTCGACGGCATCCTCCGCTCCCTCGCCGACCTGGAGGGGGACGAGACGCTGCTCGTCCAGTCCGGCAAGCCGGTCGGGATCTTCCGGACGCACGAGTGGGCCCCGCGCGTGCTGATCGCGAACTCGAACCTGGTCCCGCAGTGGGCGACGTGGGAGGAGTTCCGCCGCCTGGAGTCGCTCGGCCTGACGATGTTCGGCCAGATGACCGCCGGTTCGTGGATCTACATCGGCACGCAGGGCATCCTCCAGGGCACCTACGAGACGTTCGCGGCGGTCGCGGAGAAGCGGTTCGGCGGCTCCCTCGCCGGGACGGTCACGCTGACCGCCGGGCTCGGCGGGATGGGCGGCGCGCAGCCGCTCGCCGTGACGATGAACGGCGGCGTCGCGATCTGCGTGGAGTGCGACCCGTCCCGGATCGACCGGCGCGTCGAGCACCGGTACTGCGACGTCAAGGCCGATTCGCTGGACGAGGCCCTCCGCCTCGCCGAGGAGG
The DNA here is from genome assembly GCF_001552135.1 of Actinomadura chibensis NBRC 106107. Classification (GTDB taxonomy): domain Bacteria; phylum Actinomycetota; class Actinomycetes; order Streptosporangiales; family Streptosporangiaceae; genus Spirillospora; species Spirillospora chibensis. Next base: position 79,977 of record NZ_BCQP01000054.1, read on the forward strand.
CGCGCGAGGCGCGCCGCCCGCTGTCGATCGCGGTCCTCGGGAACGCCGCCGACATCGTGCCCGAGCTGCTGCGCAGGGGCGCGCCGATCGACGTCGTCACCGACCAGACCAGCGCGCACGACCCGCTGATGTACCTGCCGCGCGGCGTCGCGTTCGAGGACATGGCCGCCGAGCGCGACAAGGACCCGGCCGGGTTCGTCGAGCGGGCCCGCGCGTCGATGGCCGCGCACGTCGAGGCGATGGTCGGCTTCCAGGACGCGGGCGCCGAGGTGTTCGACTACGGCAACTCGATCCGCGGCGAGGCGCAGCTCGCCGGGTACGAGCGGGCGTTCGAGTTCCCCGGCTTCGTGCCCGCCTACATCCGCCCGCTGTTCTGCGAGGGCAAGGGGCCGTTCCGGTGGGCGGCGCTGTCGGGCGACCCGGCCGACATCGCGCGCACCGACCGGGCGATCCTCGACCTCTTCCCGGACAACGAGCCGCTCACCCGCTGGATCAAGATGGCGGGGGAGCGGGTGCACTTCCAGGGCCTGCCGTCCCGGATCTGCTGGCTCGGCTACGGCGAGCGCGACAAGGCCGGTGAGGTGTTCAACGACCTGGTCGCGCGGGGCGAGATCAGCGCGCCGATCGTGCTCGGCCGCGACCACCTCGACTGCGGCTCGGTCGCCAGCCCGTACCGGGAGACCGAGGGCATGAAGGACGGCTCCGACGCCATCGCCGACTGGCCGCTGCTGAACGCGATGCTGAACACCTCGTCCGGCGCGACGTGGGTGTCGATCCACCACGGCGGCGGCGTCGGGATCGGCCGCTCGATCCACGCGGGCCAGGTCTGCGTCGCGGACGGGACGGCCCTCGCGGGCGAGAAGCTCCAGCGCGTCCTGACCAACGACCCGGGGACGGGCGTCATGCGACACGTCGACGCGGGCTACGACCGCGCCGCCGAGGTGGCCGACGAGCGCGGCGTCCGCATCCCGATGCGCCCGTGAGCGGAGGACCGGCGTGAGCTTTGAGGAGATGTGGGCGGCGCTGCTGCCGGTCGGGCGGGACGATTCGACCGGCGGCTACCACCGGTTCGCGTGGACGCCGCCCGAGCTGGAGTGCCGCGCCTGGTTCCTGGATGAGGCCCGCCGCCGCGACCTGACCGTCGAGCACGACCCGAACGGCAACATGTTCGCCTGGTGGTACCCGGAGGACGGGACGCGCGACGACGCCGTCCTGACCGGCAGCCACCTGGACTCGGTGCCGGGCGGCGGCGCGTTCGACGGGCCGCTCGGCGTCGTCTCGGCGTTCGCCGCCGTCGACCGGCTCCGCGAGCGCGGCTTCGCGCCCGCGCGGCCGATCGGGATCGCGGCGTTCGCCGAGGAGGAGGGCGCGCGGTTCGGGGTGGCGTGCCTCGGCTCGCGGCTGCTGTCCGGCGCGATCGACCCGGCCCGGGCCCGCGGCCTGACCGACGCGGACGGCCGCACGTTCGCCGAGGTCATGCACAACGCCGGGCTCGACCCCGAGGCCATCGGCCCGGACGAGGGGCTCCTCGGCCGCATCGGCCGGTACGTCGAGCTGCACGTCGAGCAGGGGCGCGCCCTCCAGGAGCCGGTGGGGGTGGCGAGCGCGATCGTCCCGCACGGGCGGTGGCGGTTCGACTTCACCGGCGAGGGCAACCACGCCGGGACGACCCTCCTCGGCGACCGCCGCGACCCGATGCTGCCGTTCGCCGCGATGGTGCTCGCCGCCCGAGAGGCGGCCGAGCGGAACGGCGCGGTCGCGACGGTCGGGAAGGTGCGGGTCGTGCCGGGCGGGGTGAACGCGATCGCCTCGTCCGTCAGCGCCTGGCTGGACGCCCGCGGCCCCGCCGACGACGCCGTCCGCCGGACGGTCGCCGAGACCGACGAGGCGGCGCGGGTCGCCGCGCGCCCGCACCGGGTGAGCGTCGACCTCGCCGAGGAGTCCTACACCGAGATCGTCGACTTCAACCTGGCGCTGCGGGACCGGATCGGCAAGGCGCTCGGCGGCGTCCCGGTGCTGCCGACCGGGGCGGGCCACGACGCGGGCATCCTGTCGTCCCGCGTGCCGACCGCGATGCTGTTCGTGCGGAACCCGTCCGGGGTGTCGCACGCGCCCGCGGAGTCCGCCGAACCGGCCGACTGCCTGGCCGGGGTGGAGGCGCTCACCGCGGTACTGGACGACCTGGCGCGCGGGTAGGGGTCCCGACATGCAGTGGCATGCCCAGTTCGCCTGGCTCGGTGACGCCGTGGCGGCCGACGTGCTGATCGAGGCCGAGGGCGAGCGGATCACCCGCGTCGCGGCCGGCGTCCCGGCCCCGCCGGGCGCGGCGCGGCTGCCCGGGCTGACGCTCCCCGGCCTCGCGAACGCGCACTCGCACGCCTTCCACCGCGTCCTCCGCTCCCGCGCGCAGGCCCAGTCCGGCACCTTCTGGACGTGGCGCGACCAGATGTACAAGGCCGCGGCCCGGCTCGACCCGGACTCCTACCGCGCCCTCGCCACCGCCGTCTACGCCGAGATGGCCCTCGCCGGGCTCAGCTGCGTCGGCGAGTTCCACTACCTGCACCACCGGCCGGACGGCGGCCCCTACGACGAGCCCAACGCGATGGGCGAGGCGCTGATCGCCGCCGCGTCCGACGCGGGCATCCGGATCACGCTCCTCGACGCCTGCTACCTCGCGGGCGGCATCGGGCGCCCGCTCACCGGCACGCAGCTCCGCTTCGGCGACGGCACGGCGGGCGACTGGGCGCGCCGGGTCGGGAGCCTGCGCGACCAGACCGAGAAGGCGGGGCGCCCGCACGCCCGCGTCGGCGCGGCGATCCACTCCGTCCGGGCGGTGCCGCGCGAGCAGCTCGGCGCGGTCGCGGCGTGGGCGAAGGAGCACCGGGCGCCGCTGCACGTCCACCTGTCCGAGCAGCCCGCCGAGAACGAGGAGTGCGCGGACGCCTACGGCATGACGCCGACCCGCCTGCTCGCCGAGGCGGGCGCGCTCGGGGCGCTGACGACGGCCGTCCACGCGACGCACCTCACCGCCGAGGACATCGGCCTGCTCGGCACGACGCTCACCGGCGTGTGCATGTGCCCGACCACCGAGCGGGACCTCGCCGACGGCGTCGGCCCCGCCCGCGACCTCGCGGACGCGGGCTCGCCGATCTCGCTCGGCTCCGACCAGCACGCCGTGATCGACCTGTTCGAGGAGGCCCGCGCCGTCGAGCTGGACGAGCGCCTCCGCACCCGCCGCCGCGGCCACTGGACGGCCGGGGAACTGCTGACCGCCGCCACGTCCAACGGGCACTACGGGCTCGGCTGGCCGGAGGCGGGACGCCTCGAACCCGGCGCCTACGCCGACCTCGTCAGCGTCGCGCTCGACTCCGTCCGCACGGCCGGGGCCGCGCCGGAGCACGTCGCGGAGGCGGCCGTGTTCGCGGCGACGGCGGCGGACGTCCGGCACGTCGTCGTGTCCGGCCGCCAGATCGTCCGCGACGGCCGCCACCTGCTGGTCGACGACGTCCCCGCGGCCCTGACCACCGCGATCGAGGCCATCACCGCCGAGGAGCCCGCTTGAGCATCGCCATCACCGACATCGGGGAACTGGTCACCAACGACCCGGCCGTGGGCGACGGCCTGGGCGTGATCCGGGACGCGGCCGTCGTGATCGACGGCGACCGGATCGCGTGGACGGGCCCGTCCGCGGCCGCGCCCGCCGCCGACGAGGCGTTCGACGCGGCGGGCCGGGCCGTCCTGCCCGGCTTCGTCGACTCGCACGCCCACCTCGTGTTCGCCGGGGAGCGCGCCGAGGAGTTCGCCGCGCGGATGAGCGGCGAGAAGTACGCGGCGGGCGGGATCAGGACGACCGTGGCGCGCACCCGCGCCGCGTCCGACGACGAGCTGCGCGCGACCGTCCGCCGCCTGGTCGGCGAGATGGCCCGGCAGGGGACGACGACCGTCGAGTGCAAGTCGGGCTACGGGCTGACGGTCGAGCAGGAGGAGCGGGCCGTCCGCATCGCCGCCGAGTTCGCGGACGAGGTCACCTACCTCGGGGCGCACGTCGTCCCGTCCGAGTACGGGGACGACACCGCCGCCTACACGCGGCTCGTGTCGACCGACATGCTCGCCGCCTGCGCCCCGCACGCCCGCTGGGTGGACGTGTTCTGCGAGCGGGGCGCGTTCGACGCCGACCAGGCCCGCGAGGTGCTCCAGGCGGGCGTCAAGGCGGGGCTCGGCGCGCGGGTGCACGCCAACCAGCTCACCGAGGGCCCCGCCGTGCGACTGGCGGTCGAACTGGACGCCGCCTCCGCCGACCACTGCACGTTCCTGAGCGACGCCGACGTGGACGCGCTGGCGTCGTCCCGGACCGTCGCGACGCTCCTGCCCGGCGTCGAGTTCTCCACCCGCCAGCCGTACCCGGACGCGCGCCGCCTCCTGGACGCGGGCGCCACCGTCGCGCTCGCCTCCGACTGCAACCCCGGGTCCTGCTACAGCTCCAGCATGGCGTTCTGCGTCGCGGTCGCCGTCCGCGACATGCGGATGACGCCCGCCGAGGCCGTCTGGGCCGCGACGGCGGGCGGCGCGCGGGCCCTGCGCCGCACCGACGTCGGCCGCCTCGCGCCCGGCGCCCGCGCCGACGTGCACGTGCTGGACGCCCCGTCCCACATCCACCTCGCCTACCGTCCCGGCGTGCCGCAGACGGCGGCGGTGTGGCGGGCCGGGGTTCAGCTGAGGTAGCGGCGGTTCACCCTGATCAGGGGCTTGGCGTCGCGCGCCGTGTAGTCGGCGGCGAGGACCCCGGCGACGAACAGGACGTGGTCGCCCGCCGCGACGGCCTGCCGCGTCTCGCACTCCAGCGCGGACACGCCCGTCTCCGGGATGAGCGCCCCGGAGTGCTCGCCGCGGTGGTGCGGCTCGCTCGCGAGGAGGATGCGGGCGCTCGGCCGCCCCTCGGCGGCGAACCGCCCGGCGAGGGCGCGCTGCCCGGCCGACAGCACCGTCGCCGCCCACCGGTCCTGCCGCCGCAGCACCTCCGCCAGGTAGGACGACTCCGCCACGCTCGCCAGCACCGCCGGAGGGTCGAGCGACACCGACATGAACGAGGTGACGGTGGTGCCGAGGTCGTCGCGGCCGTCCCGGACGGTCAGCACGACCACCCCGGTGGCGAAGCCCGCGACGGCGTCGGCGAAGCCGGGGACGCCGGTCAGCGGATGTCCCAGGAGCCGGGCAGGGTCAGCGGCCCGGCGGCGGGCAGGCCGAGCCGGGCGGCGACGCCGCCGAGCGAGCCCCAGGCGTCGAACCGGGCCGCCGCGGCGGCGCGGTCCTCGCTGGACTCGGGCGGGCGCAGCCGCTCCAGCGGCGAGGTGTGCGGGTAGACCCGGACGGGCGCGTCGGCGGGCAGGCCCGCGCCCTTGCGGGCCAGGTCCAGCGCCCGGTCGAGGCCGCCGAGCTCGTCGACGAGGCCGTGCTCCTTGGCGTCGGCGCCCGTCCAGACGCGGCCCCGCGCCAGCTCGTGGACGCGCTCGCGGGACAGGCCCCGGCCGTCGGCGACCCGCGAGGTGAAGTCGTCGTAGATCTTGTCGAGGGAGGCGTTGACGCGCTCCCACTCGGAGTCGCTGAAGTCCTTCGTGGCGCTCGCCATCCGGGCGTGGTCGCCCTCGGCGACCGCGCCGAGGTTCACCCCGACCCGGTCGAGCAGCCCGCTCACGACCGCCTTGCCCGCGACGACGCCGATCGACCCGGTGATGGTGCCGGGCTGCGCGACGATCGTGTCGGCGGCCATCGCGACGTAGTAGCCGCCGGACGCCGCGACGTTGCCCATCGACACGATGACGGGCTTCCCGGCGCGCCGGGCGAGCACCACCTCGCGCCAGATCGCGTCGGACGCCACCGCCGACCCGCCCGGGCTGTTCACCCGGAACACGATCGCCTTGACGCGGTCGTCCTTCACGGCGGCGCGGATGGCGGCGCCGACCGTGTCCGAGCCCATCGCGGGGCCGGAGTTCGGGAACGGGCCGCCGCGCCCGCTGCGCCCGAGCCGGATCGGGCCGTGCCCGTTGACGAGCGCGACCACGTCCTGCTTGCCGGGCTGCGGGAGGCGGCTCGCGAGGCCGTGCGCGCGGGCGTACCGGGACACGTAGCGCAGCTGCGCCTCGGTGCCGAACCGCTCGCGCAGGTCGGCGTACACCTCGTCGCGGTAGCCGAGCTTGTCGACGAGGTTCTCCTCCAGCGCCTCACCGGCGAGGAACGGGCCCCGGTCGATCAGCGCGCGGACCTTGTCGGCGGGCAGCCCGCGCGCGGCGGCGACGCCGTCGGCGATCTGCTCGCCGAGCGACGCGACGAGCCGCTTCGACGACTCCTCGTGCTCCGGCGTGTACGCCTTCTCCATGAACGTGTTCGCCATGGTCTTGTACTCGTGCCGCTTGGCGAACCTCGGCTGGACGCCCGCCTTCTCCAGCGCGCCCGCGAGGAACGGCTCCTCGATCGCGACGCCGGTCAGCCCGACCTCCCCGGTCGGCTGGAGGTAGATGGTGTCGAACGCGGTCGCGAGGTAGTACGGGACGGTGCCGCGCCCGCTCTCGCCGAACGTCTCCGCCCAGGCGACCGTGTGCTTGCCCGCGTCCCGCAGCGCCTGGACGGCCTCCCGCAGCTCCTGCACGAGCGCCAGCCCCGCGCCGCCGGTGACCTTCACGACGAGGGCGCGCACCCGGGCGTCGGAGCGGGCGCGGCGCAGCCCGTCGAGGACGTCGCGCAGGTTCGTCCGGCGCATGGCGAGGATCGCGGAGACCGGGTCGGCGGGCGCCGTCTCGACGATGCCCTCGGTGAGGTCGAGTTCGAGGATCAGCGGGGCCGTCCGCCGGTCGCGGGCCTGCTTGATCGCGTTCACCACTGTGCCGGGATCCACCATGGGGCCAGCCTATGTGCTCGATCGCGGAGGGTCCCGCAGGGTCAGCGCGCGAACGCCTTGTTCGGCACGACGCTCGCCGACGCCCGCGCCACCGGGCGCCCGTCCGCGTCGTCCACCGACGCCGTGGAGAACAGGCGGGTGTTGCCGGGGTGGACGCACGTCCCGGTGACCGTGTAGGTCTCGTCCGCGCGGACGGCGCGCAGGTAGTCGACGTTCAGGTTCAGCGTCAGCATGGGGACGAAGCGCTCCCCGGTGCTGGCCGCCGCGAGGCAGACCGCGTTGTCGAGGATCATCGCGATGTACCCGCCGTGGACGGTGCCGCCCGGGTTGCAGAGGATCTCGGACGGCGTCCAGGAGATGTCCACCCGGCCGGGCACGGCGCCCGTGAGCACCTGCCCGATGTGCCGGTTGACGTCGGAGATCTCCGGGAACCGCCCGTCCGCCATCGCCTGGAGCAGCTCGGCGCCCGACAGCGTGTCCCACAGCTCGGCGGCCCGCCGGTGGGCCTGCGGCCCCGCCTCGACGCTCACGTCCGTCCCCCTTGATCGGCACTCGCCCCGAATGCTATTCGGAGATGGGCTCCGCGGCGCTGTGCCCTTCGTCACGGGCGATCGCGGCTATCGTCGGGGCCATGGGAGACGGCGACGGCTGGGCCGGGTGCGACCTCGGGCACACCCACTGGGGACGGTTCGGGGCGGCCGGGCTCCTCGCCTACCACCGCGATCCGGACGGGCAGGCGTGGATCCTGCTCCAGCAGCGCGCGTGGTGGGGGATCGGCGGCGGCACGTGGGGCATGTTCGGCGGCGCCCTGCACAGCCACGAGGACCCCGTCGCGGGCGCGCTCAGGGAGACCACCGAGGAGTGCACGCTCGACACCGGCCTCGTGACCGTGCACGGCACGAGCGTCGAGGACCACGGCGGCTGGACGTTCACGTCCGTGCTGGGGTCGCTCGCCGAGCGGCCGCAGGTCCGCGCGGCGTCGCGGGAGACGCGCCGCGCCGAGTGGGTGCGCGCCGAGGAGGTCACCGACCGCAAGCTGTTCGCGCCGTTCGCGCGGTCGTGGCCGCGGCTGCGGGACGCGATGAAGGGCCTCGTCCTCGTCGTGGACGCGGCGAACGTCGTCGGCGCCCGCGCCGACGGCTGGTGGAAGGACCGGGCGGGCGCGAACGCGCGGCTTCGCGACGACCTCAAGGCGCTGGGCGCGGGGGTCGCCGGGGTGCCGGGCGGGCTCGTCCCGTTCGACCGCTGCTTCCCCGAGGTCGTGCTCGTCGTGGAGGGCGCGGCGCGGGGCGTCGCGGACGAGCCCGCGAACGGGGTGCGGGTGGTGGCGGCGCCGGGCAGCGGCGACGACCGGATCGTCGACCTCGTGAGCGGGGCCGGGCCGGACGCCGCGCACCTGGTCGTGACGGCCGACCGGGAGCTGCGGGCGCGCTGCGAGGCGGCGGGCGCCGCCGTCGTCGGCCCGCGCTGGCTCCTCGACCGCCTCTAGGCCCCGGTCTCGGCTAGGCGCCGGTCTCGACGCGGTGGCCCGCGTCGCGGAGCGCCGCCGTCGCGTCCTTCAGCCGGTGCTCGGGGACGAGTACCAGGTCGGCCGCGTAGGTGGACGCGACGAACACCGAGATCCCGGCGTCGGCGAGCGGCCCGACGAGCGCGGCGAGCATCCCGGTCGCGTTCAGGCTGTGGGCGCCGTCGCCGTAGAAGCCGACCCAGCGCTCCGTCTCGGCGAACGGCGACGCCTCGCGCACGACCGTGAGCCCTTCGGGGGCGCGCACGAGCGCGATCCAGTCGTCGTCCTCGGGGAAGGTCGCGTTCGGGAAGTGGTCCACGGTGAACTGGCCGGGAACGATGTGCAGGCGCTGCGCGACGGTCATCGCGCCACCTTATTCGTCCGGCGATTCCGGGACGAGCCAGACGGCGCCGAGCGGCGGGACGCGCAGCGTCGTGGACGCGGGCAGCCCGTGCCAGGGCTCCTCCACCGCCTCCACGCGGCCGAGGTTCCCGACGCCGCTGCCGCCGTACTCGTAGGAGTCGGTGTTGACGACCTCGCGCCAGCCGCCCGCGCGCGGGAGGCCGAGCCGGTAGTCCTCGTGCGGATTGCCGGCGAAGTTGACGACGCACGCGACGACCGGCGGCTCGCCTTTACCGGGCGTCCCGTAGCGCAGGTAGGAAAGGGTGTTGCCGCCCGCGTCGTTGCCGTCGATCCAGCGGAATCCCTCGTGGTCGCTGTCGCGCGTCCACAGCGCCGGGTGGGCGCGGTAGGCGCCGTTCAGGTCGCGGACGAGCTTCTGCATTCCGAGATGGTGCGCGCCCTCGGAGGCGTTCTCCAGCAGCCACCAGTCGAGCGGGCGCTCCTCCGCCCATTCGGCGCCCTGCCCGAACTCCTGCCCCATGAACAGCAGCTGCTTGCCGGGGTGCGACCACATGTAGGCGAGCAGGGCGCGCAGCCCGGCGAACTGCTGCCAGGCGTCGCCCGGCATCTTGCTGAGCAGCGACCCCTTCCCGTGGACGACCTCGTCATGCGACAGCGGCAGGACGTAGTTCTCCGAGAACGCGTACACGAGCGAGAACGTGATCTCGTTGTGGTGGTAATGGCGGAACACGGGCTCGTGGCGCAGATACTCCAGCGTGTCGTGCATCCATCCCATGTTCCATTTGAAGCCGAAGCCGAGGCCGCCCAGATGGGTCGGACGCGACACGCCGGGCCAGGCCGTCGACTCCTCCGCGATCGTCATGACGCCCGGATTCCGCTTGTAGACCGTCGCGTTCATCTCCTGGAGGAAGGAGATGGCCTCAAGGTTCTCGCGGCCGCCGTAGATGTTCGGCGCCCATTCGCCCTCGTTGCGGGAGTAGTCGAGGTACAGCATCGACGCGACCGCGTCGACGCGGAGCCCGTCGATGTGGAATTCCTCAAGCCAGTACGAGGCGTTGGCGACCAGGAAGTTGCGGACCTCCGCGCGGCCGTAGTTGAAGACGAGCGTCCCCCAGTCGGGGTGCTCGCCGCGCGTCGGGTCGTCGTGCTCGTAGAGGGCGGTCCCGTCGAAGCGGGCCAGCGCCCATTCGTCCTTCGGGAAATGGGCGGGGACCCAGTCCATGATGACGCCGATTCCCGCCTGGTGGAGTCGGTCGATGAGGTGCCGGAAGTCGTCGGGGTCGCCGAAACGCGAGGTCGGCGCGTAGTACGACGTCACCTGGTAGCCCCAGGACGGGCCGTAGGGATGTTCGGTGACCGGTAGCAGTTCCACGTGCGTGAAACCCATGTCGCGCACGTACTCGGTCAGTTCGTCGGCCAGTTCCCGGTAGCCGAGCCCGGGACGCCACGACCCCAGATGGACCTCGTACACGCTCATCGGCTCGTGCAGCCAGTCGTGCTCTTTCCGGCCGTCCATCCATTCCCCGTCGCCCCATTCGTAGGACGAGGTGAAGACGCGCGACGCGGTGGCCGGAGGCTGCTCGGTCCAGCGCGCCATCGGATCGGCCTTCGCGCGCCACACGCCGTCCGCGCCGAGGATCTCGTACTTGTAGCGCGTCCCGTCGCCGACGCCCGGGACGAACAGCTCCCAGATGCCGGACGACCCGAGCGACCGCATCGGATGGGCCCGCCCGTCCCAGTGGTTGAAGTCGCCCACGACCCGCACCCCGCGCGCCGTCGGCGCCCACACGGCGAAGCTCGTGCCCGTCACCGTCCCGAACGCGGACGCGTACTCGCGGACGTGCGAGCCGAGCGCCCGCCACAGTTCCTCGTGCCGCCCCTCGCCGATCAGATGCAGGTCGAGTTCGCCGAGCGTCGGAAGGTGGCGGTAGGGGTCGTCCTGGATGGTCTCGGCGCCGTCCCCGTAGGCGACCGCGAGCCGGTAGTCGGGGACGGCGAGCGGCGCCTTTCCGGCGTCGTCCCCGGAGAGGGACGCGTCGGCGGGCAGCGTCCCGGTGAAGAGTCCTTCGTGGAAATGGCGCAGCGGATGCCTGTCGCCGTTCGGCAGCACCGCCTCGACCCGTTCGGCGAGCGGGCGCAGCGCCCGGACCGTCACGCCGTCCCGGCCGGGGTGCGCCCCGAGCACTCCGTGCGGGTCGTGGTGGTCGCCGCCCACCAGCCGGTCGATCTCCGCGCGCGTGACCCGTGCCATGACCTGGGGGCCTCCCGTCCGACCTGAGTTTTACCCGAGTAGAGGTGCCCGCAGATCGGTCGGTCTCACGTCTTCGCCGGACCTGTTTCCGGGAGCTTGGCGGATTCCGGGGACGGGCGGCTTCGGGGAGGGGCGGCTTCGGGGACGGGCGGCGCGGCGGCGTGGTGCGGCCGCACGGATGGCACGACTCTTCGTCGTGGGGTCGCGCCGGTTGCGCCACCCGTGCGGCCACGTCAGCCTGGCCCCAGCGGTGACATCGACCACACCGCCGCGGGCTCCATTCCTGTGTCACCTCAGAGACACAGGTACCTGCCGTACCGGGGGACGCTCCGGCCCGGCCCGCCCCCGCCGCGGACCGGGCCGGGCCGTTCCCCATGGCCCGCGTCACCCCTCCCCGGGCTCCCGCCGGGTCTGGTCGAGCAGCAGCCGGCGGAGCCCGGCCGAGTCGTCCGCGGCCACCGTCATCGCGTATCCCGCCTGGAGTTGCGCGTCGCTGAGGTCGCCGCTGCGGGTCGCGTACCAGCGTCCCGCGTCGCTGCGCCAGACCTGCCAGCCGGGGAACTCCTCCTCGATGGCCGCCTTCAGATCCTCGAAGTCGCCCATCAAGGTCGTCCTTTCCCCGAGGCCGCTCTTCTGTATACAAAAGTCTTACTCGGTCCTAGAGGTGTCAAGCTGTCCGTAAGCGGACCGTGCCCCCGTGGATAGCGCGTGGAAGGTATGGATCGATGGGAGGGCGTGCCGAGGATCGAACGCAGCGTCGAACACCGTGTGGGAGATCACCGTGTCGGATACTGCGTCGAACGCCGGGTCGAGCGGCGACCGGCCGGCGCGCCCGGGAGAAGGGGAGGTGACGCCGGTGCCGGACCGTCCCGCCTACCTGCGCATCGCCGACACGCTGCGCGACGGGATCCGGGACGGCAGCCTCCCGCCGGGGACCCGGCTGCCGACCATCGCCGACCTGTGCGCCGAGCACGGCGTCTCGGAGATCGTCGTCCGGCAGGCCGTCGCGCTGCTGCGCGGCGAGGGCCTCGTCGAGACCCGCCGCGGCGGCGGCACCCTGGTCAGGGTCGTCCCCCCGGCGCGCCGGGTCGCGATGGACCGCTACCGCGCGGTGACGCGGCCGCTCGCCGTCCCGGAGACGACCTTCACCCGCGACCAGCGGATCAGCTGGGAGGAGTACCGGCTCGACCGGGAGTTCACGCGGGTGCGCGCGGACCCCGAGCTCGGCGGGCTGTTCGAGCTGCCCGCGGGCACCGAGCTGCTGCGCCGCCGGTTCGTCTTCCACGCGCGCGGCGAGCCGCAGCAGATCTCCGTCAACTACCTGCCGTGGGAGCTCGTCGGCGGCACGCCCGTGGCCGACCCGGCGCGCGAGCCGTGGCCCGGCGGGACGCTCGCGCAGCTCGCCTACCTCGGCCGTCCGCCCACGCGGGTGGAGGAGGCGGTCCGCTCCCGTATGCCGACGCCGGAGGAGGCGGAGACGCTGCGGATGACGCGCGGCGTGCCCGTCCTCGCCATCACCCGCCGCCTGTTCTCGCGCGCGGACGTCATGGAGGTCTGCCGCGACATCGTGCTGCCCGCCGACCGGGTCGTCCTCGACTACTCGATCGACCTGTAGCGGGCCGCCCGTCCGCGCCGGGGCCGGTCAGCCCGCGAGGTGGGCGAGGGACCGCAGCGGGACGGGCAGCCACGACGGCCTGTTCCGCGCCTCGTAGCGGATTTCATACACCGCCTTGTCGAGCTCGAACGCCCGCAGCAGCGCCTCGTGCTCCGCCGGGTCGGGCCCGCCCGCCGCCGCGTAGCCCGCGCAGAACGCGGCCCGGTTCCGCGCCGCCCACGCGCGGGCGCGCAGCTCCAGCGTCTCGGCCGCGTCCGGCGGGACGTCGCCGTCCCGCGCGAGCAGGAAGCGGGCCGCGTACTCGAAGGAGCGGAGCATCCCGGCGACGTCGCGCAGCGGGTGCGCGGGCGCGCGGCGCTCGGCGGGCGGGCGCGCGGGCTCGCCCTCGAAGTCGAGGACCGTCCAGCCGGTGTCGGTCCGCATGACCTGGCCGAGGTGGTAGTCGCCGTGGACGCGCTGGTAGGTGAGCGGCTCCGGCTGCGCCGCGAGCCGGTCGAACACCTCGCGGATCGCGTGCGCGTACGGCCGCAGCTCCGGGACGACCGCGCCGACCTCGTCGAGCTGCCGGTGCATGCCGAACACGGCGTCCCGCACCCGCGCCGCCGGGGTCTGCGACACGCCGAACGCGGCGGCGAGGTCGCGGTGCACGGCGGCGGTCGCCGCGCCGAGCCGCTCCGCCTCGGCCGCGAAGTCGCCGCCCGCGGCGCCCGCCCCTGCCGTGGTCGGCGCCGCCGTGGCCGGCTGCGCGAACCAGTCGCGGACGCTGGTCAGCGCGAGCTGCCAGCCGTCGGTCGCGCTGCGCAGGAACTCCGAGAGCAGCGCGAGCGTGGCGGGGTCGTCCCCGGGGGCGTCCGGCTCCAGCTCGACCCACCCGTGCACGACCGGCACGTGCTCGCAGCCCTGGCGGGACAGCGCGAGGTTGACCTCCAGGTCGGGGTTGACGCCGGGGGAGAGGCGGCGGAACAGCTTGAGGATGTAGGCGTCGCCGAAGACCAGCGACGTGTTGCTCTGCTCGGCCGTGGTGGGGACGCCGTCGAGGTCCGTCCGCAGGCCGGTGCCCGGCGCGCGGCGGAACCGCACCGGCCCGGCGGCGGTCTCGTCCGCGAGGTGGGCGAGCAGCGGGCGGGTCAGCTCCGTGTCGTGCGCGGCGTCGTAGACGTGGCCGTCGAAGCCGTGGTCGCCCGCGAGGCGCCCGATCAGGGCGGGACGCAGCCGGTCCGGCAGGTCGCTCCGGACGCCGAGGAGCAGCTGGTAGCGCTCGGTGGCGCCGTCCTGCCGGACGTCGAGGATCAGGTGGTGGAGGGCGGGGTCGCCGGGCCGCAGTTCCGTCGCGGTGCCGATGGCGAGGTCGTCGATGGGGCCGTCCTTGCCGCCGAACCACCGCTGCGCGGGCAGCCAGCCGGCGAGCAGCCGGACGAGGGAGCGGTCGGGCGGCGGCACGGTCATCTCACTCTTCTCCCGGCTCGTGTCCGGCGGGCGGCGGCGGCAGGAGGAACCAGTAGAAGCCGTGCCCGGGGAGCGTCAGCAGATACGGCAGGTCGCCGATGGGCGGGAATTGGACGCCGCCCATGCATTCGATGGGCGCGGAGTCCCGGAACCTTCTGAGGTCGAGTTCGACGGGCTGCGGGAAACGGGAAAGGTTGTTCACGCACAGAACGGTGTCCATGCCGCCCCACTGATTGGCCTCCCCGCCGTTTATCT
>NZ_BCQP01000055.1 GCF_001552135.1 Actinomadura chibensis NBRC 106107
CAGACCGTCCCGCACGTCTCGGTCAGCCCGTAGACCTGGACGAAGTCGCAGCCGAGCGCCGCCCGCGCGGCGGTCAGCAGCGCCGGGGCGATCGGGGAGCTGCCGTAGGCGACCAGCCGCAGCGCGGACAGGTCGTGCTTCGCGACCTCGCCGCTGTCCACGATCGCGCGCAGCATCGCCGGGACGAGCTGCGCGTGCGTCACGCCCTGCGCCTGGAGCGAGCCGAGGACGTGTCCGGGCGACGCGTCCGCGACCAGGACGATCCGCGCGCCGAGGCGCAGCCCGTACATCGTCCAGACGCCCCCGGCCACGTGGAAGACCGGCGCGACGATCAGCAGGACGGGGGACTCCGGCCACTCCCACCCCGGATAGGCGTCGAGCGCCCTGATCCAGCGCCCGGCCTCGTAGACCACGCCCTTCGCCCGCCCGCTGGTGCCGGACGTGTAGTACAGCAGCGTCGGGTCGCCGTCGCGGGTGCCGCGTCCCGCGTCCGGCTCGGCGGGGAGACCGCCGTACCAGTCGCGGAAGCCGCCCGGCCCGCGGACGACCACGACGGGCGCGGCCGACCCGGCCGGCAGCGCGTCCCGCAGCAGCGGTTCGAACTCCGCCTGGACGACGAACACCGCGGGCCCGGCGTCGGCGACCACGGCGCTCAGCTCGCGGGCGGACAGCCGCCAGTTCAGCGGGTTGGTCACCGCCCCGACCCGCTCGGCGGCGAGGTGCAGCAGCGCGTAGTCGGGATGGTTGCGGCCGAGCCAGGCGACCCGGTCGCCGGGCCGCACCCCCGCGGCGCGCAGCCCCGCGGCGATGCGGTCGGCGGCGTCGTCCACGTCCCGGTAGGTCAGCGGCGGCCCGTCGTGCCCGGCGAAGGCGACGGCGTCCGGCCGCAGCTCGGCGTGCCCGCGGACGAGGGACTCGGTGGTGCGCATCGGCGGTGCTCCCTTGCTAGTGCCGGACGGCGGCGGTCGGACGGGGCGCGGCGGCGGGCCCGCCGTCCGGCGGGTCCACGCGCCGGACGACGCCCCGGGCGGCCAGCAGGTCGATCTCCTTCTCCGGGCATCCGGCCCACTCCCGCAGTACCCGCTCGGTGTCCGCGCCGAGCAGCGGGCCCGCCGCGCGGACGGCGCCCGGCGTCCGGCTCAGCTTCGGCACGACGCCCGGCATCGGGATCTCCAGCCCTGTGCCGGGGTCGGTGAGCCGTACGATCATCTCCCGGGCGGCGTAGTGGGCGTCGGCGAGCATGTCCGCCGGAGTGTAGATCCGCCCGCGCGGGACGGCGTGCTCGTCGAGCAGCCGCTCGGCCTCCGCGAGGGAGAGCCCGGCGACCCAGTCGCCGACGAGCTCGTCCAGCTCCGCCATGTTCCGGCCGCGCGCCTGGTGGGTGGCGAACCGGGGATCGTCCGCCAGCTCCGGGGCGCCCATCGCCGCGCACAGCCGGACGAACAGCGCGTCCCCGTTCGCGGCGATCAGCAGCTCGCCGCCGTCGGCCGCCCGGTAGACGTTGGACGGCGCCACCCCGGGCAGCGTGCTGCCGGTCCTGGTCCGGGTGGAACCGGCGATCTCGTACTCGGCGAGCGTGGACTCCATCAGCGCGAACACCGCCTCGTACAGCGCGACGTCGATCTCCTGCCCGCGCCCGCTGCGGTGCCGCTCCTGGAGCGCGGCGAGGACGCCCATCACCGCGAACATCCCGGCGAGCGCGTCCCCGAGGCTGATCCCGACCCGCGTCGGCGGCCGGTCGGGATGGCCGGTGAGGGCGCGGATGCCGCCCATCGCCTCGCCGACGCTGCCGAACCCCCGGTCGCCCGCGCGCGGCCCGGTCTGCCCGAAGCCGGAGACGTGCGCCATGACCAGCCGCGGGTTCGCGGCGGACAGCGCGGCGTAGTCGAGGCCCCAGTCCGCCAGCCGGCCGGGGGCGAAGTTCTCGACCACGACGTCGGCGCGGTGCGCGAGCCGCCGCACGAGGTCCCGGCCGCGCGGGTCGCGCAGGTCGACGGCCACGGAGCGCTTGTTGCGGGCGAGCTGGGCCCACCACAGCGACCGGCCGTCGCGCAGCACGCCCCAGCGGCGCATGGCGTCGCCGTCGCAGGGCTCGATCTTGACGACCTCGGCGCCGTAGTCGCCGAGGAGCTGGCCCGCGAACGGACCGGCGATGAAGCTGCCGAGTTCGAGGACCCGGACGCCGTCGAGGGGGGCGCGGCCCACGGAACCTCCCGAGGATGGGCGAAAAACTGAAACTGAAACTAGCCTCAGTCTTCCGCGAGCGCAATCCCCCAGGGACGGTTCTAGGTCCGGACGGGCGGGGCGAAGACGGGGTCAGGCGGAGGGTTGGTCCCCGGGTTCGCCGTGGTAGACGGCGCGGTACCAGAGCAGGCTGAGCGTCTCGATCGCGGCCTCGTCGTCCGGCGGATCGACGTCGGTGTCGCCGCCCGACACCATCCACACCCAGCAGAACGCCTCCAGCACGGAGACGATCGCGGAGGCGAGCAGGCCGGGCGCGGCGCCGACGCGGTACCCCGACCGCTCGGCGTTCCTGATCCCGGCCCGGACGACGCGGATGCCGACGGCCCGGTGCTCGCGCCAGCGCTCGGCGAAGGTCTCGTCCGTCATGGACATCTGGAACACGCCCACCATCTCCGCCAGGTACTTGCGGTAGGTGGTCCAGTAGGCGCGGACGGCGGCGCGGATGCCGTCCATCGGGTCCTCGCCCCGGGCCTGGAACGAGCTCTCCAGGACCTCGACGGAGAACTGCTCAAGCAGCGCCTGGAGCAGCTCTTCCTTGTTCTCGTAGTAGTTGTAGAACGAGCCGGGGGACTTGCCCGCCGCGTGCGCGATGTCGGAGATCTTGGCGTTGAGGTAGCCCTGCTCCGCGAAGACCTTCCGGGCGGCGTCGAGGAACGCCGCCTCGGTTCGGCGCCCCTTGGGCGTCGGTGGGCTCGCAGGCATCCTCCATCCCTCCTGATGACGGCGGACCGATCCCCGCGCACACCTGCCTGACGGGCACCGAGTCTAGAGGATCACCCCGGTCCGGCGTGCTCACCGCGATTGACTAAAACTGAATTTAGCATCAGTATTATTGCCGGGGCGGCGACCTGGGCCGCACCGGCGAACGTCCGACCGAAGGACCGAAGGGACGCACCCATGGCGATGATGACCGGGGAGGAGTACCTCGCCTCACTCGACGACGGCCGGCGGGTCGTCGCCGAGGGCGAGGACGTCAAGGACCTCGCATCCCACCCGCAGTTCGCGACGGCGCTCAAGCTGGTGGGCGAGGGCTACGACCGGCACCACCGCCCCGGGCCGGACGCCAGCGGCCCGTACTTCAAGATCCCGCGCAGCCCCGCCGAGCTGAAGGACATCCTGGAGCTGCTGCTCGGCTGGGACATGGTCACCGTCACCACCTCGCAGGGGCTGCTGGCGCTGCTCACGGCGGCGGCCCGGATCCGTCCGGCCAGCGCGGAGTACGCGCGGCGGATCGAGGACTACTTCGCCCACTGCCGGGACAACGACCTGCGCTGCGTCCAGGCGATCACCGACGCCAAGGGCGACCGCCGCGTCCCGCCGAGCGGGCAGGACGACCCCGACGTCTACACCCGCATCGTCGAGCGGCGCCCGGACGGCATCGTCGTCCGGGGCGCCAAGCTGCACATCTCGTCGGCGGCGGTGAGCCACGAACTGGTGGTGATGCCGACCAAGAACATGAAGCCGGGCGAGGAGGACTGGGCGGTCGCCTGCGCGATCCCGGTGAACGCGCCGGGCGTGACGATCGTCAACACGAGCTACGCGCCGCGCGAGCGGGAGGCGGACTTCCCGGTCAGCTCCCGGCACAACATGCCGGAGGGGTTCGTCATCCTCGACGACGTGTTCGTCCCGCACGAGCGGGTGTTCCTCGCCGGGGAGATCGAGCACTCGGCGACGTTCGCGCACTCGCTCGGGCTCTGGGAGCGCCTCGGCGGGACGGCCCACCTCGCCGAGTACGGCGACACGCTCGTCGGGCTCGCGCAGCTCATCGCCGAGGCCAACGGCACCGAGCGGGTCTCGCACATCCGCGAGAAGATCGCCGAGATGGTCATCTACGCGACGCTGGTGCGCGGCGCGCTGGAGGCGGCCATCGCCAACGCCGAGGCCAGCCCGGAGGGCTGGTACTTCCCGAGCGAGCTGTACACGAACGCGGCGAAGCACTACGGCGCGGCCGAGTTCAGCACGATGGTCCGGCACCTGCACGACATCGGCGGCGGGGCGATCGTCACGGCGCCGTCCATCAGCGACCTGGAGCACGCGGAGGTCGGGCCGTTCATCCGCAAGTACATGCGGACGAAGGACGGCGTCGACGGCGAGTACCGCACCCGCCTGTTCCACGCCATCCGCGACTTCACGGCGGACGCCTACGGCGGCTGGCAGCTCGTCACGATGCTCCAGTCCGGCGGCGGGCTCTACGCGCAGCGGCTCGTGGCCCGCAAGCACTACCCGATGGACGACGCGAAGGCCCTCGCCCGCAAGCTGGCCGGGCTCGCGGGGGACTGAACCGGTGCCGAAGAACGACCCCACCAGGCCCACCGGCCCCGTCCCCAGCCTGGCCGAGTTCCGAGCCGAGGCCGAGCGGTTCCTGCGCTCGATCGCCGACGAGTTCACCGACGCCGGGCTCGCCGAGCGGCGCCGCGCGTCCGACCGCATCGCCGCCGTCGAGGAGCTGGGCGAGGAGCACGGGCTCCAGGTCAAGCGGGCGAGGGAGCTCCAGGCGCGGCTGTTCGACGCGGGCCTCGCCTGGCCGAGCGGCCCCGCCGACTGCGGCGGCCGCGGCCTCGGCCGCGAGTACGACCAGGTCGTGGACGACCTCCTCGGCGACCTCGGCTTCCCGTCCCGGGAGATGCTGTTCGTCGGGCTGCACATCGTCGCGCCCGCGATCGACGCGCACGCCGCGCCCGAGCTGCGGCGGCGGACGCTGACCGCGCTCTACCGCGCGGACGTCATCGGCTGCCAGCTCTTCTCCGAGCCCGGCGCCGGATCGGACCTCGCGGGCGTCGCGACCCGCGCCGTCCGGGACGGCGACGACTGGGTCCTCACCGGCCAGAAGGTGTGGACGTCGATGGGCCACCTCGCGGACGTGGGCGAGGCGCTGGTGCGCACCGACCCGTCCGCCCCCAAGCACGCCGGGCTGACCATGTTCCTGGTGGACATGCGCGCGCCCGGCGTGACCGTCCGCCCGATCCGGCAGATGACCGGCGGGTCGGCGTTCAACGAGGTGTTCCTGGACGGGGTCCGCGTCCCCGACGCGCACCGGATCGGGGGCGTCGGCGAGGGCTGGCGGGTCGCCGCGACGAGCCTCGGCAGCGAGCGCGCGACCATGGTCGGCGGCGACGGCCCGGTCAGCCCGTACGTGCTCGGACGGCTCGCCGCCCTGGTCGAGCGGCTCGGCGCGGCCGCCGACCCGGTGCACCGCCCGCAGATCGCCCGGACCGTCGCGGCCGTCGCCGCGATGCGCGCCGCCGCCGACCTCCCGGACGGCTCCTGGGGGCACGCGACGGCGCCCGTCGCCGGGTCCGTCCTGAAGATGCTCATGACCAGGGCCGTGGACGAGATCGCCGCGCTCGCGGCCGAGACGCTCGGCGACCGCGCCTTCACCGACCCCGGCGAGCCCGACACCTTCGCCTGGTCGGAGTTCGTCCTCGGCGCCCCGGGACTGCACATCGCCGGGGGCACCGACGAGATCCAGCTCGACATCATCGCCCAGCGCGGGCTCGGCCTGCCCCGGCCGCCGAAGTAAGGACAGCACACGATGGAATCCTTCATCCAACTGCGCAAGGGAACGACGCCGCGCCGAGTCCACCGCGACCTGGACGGGCTGAAGGAAGACGAGATGGGCCGGTCCGGGTTCACCGGCCGCACCACGTTCTTCTACCGCCGCAACGACCCGAGCGTGTACCGCGTCGAGGGCGACCTGCGGCCCCTCGACGTCCAGACGAACGACCTCGAACCGACCGACCTGCGCGACGCGGCGGGCGAGCCGCTGCTCCTGCTCAGCAACGACGACTGCCGGATCCTGCTCAGCCGCCGCGGCGAGGCCGCGCCGTTCTACGAGCGGAACGTCGACGGGGACGAGCTGTACTTCGTGCACCGCGGCACCGGGCACTTCGAGACCGAGTTCGGACGCCTGCCCTACCGTCCCGGCGACTACGTCTACCTGCCCAAGGCGACGACGTACCGGCAGGTCCCGGACGGCGGCTCGCACCTGATCGTCATCGAGGCGCGGGAGGAGTTCCGGGTGCCGGAGGCGGGCGCGCTCGGCCGGTACTTCCCCTACGACCCGGCGCTCGTCACCGTCCCCGAGCCGGAGGCGTTCGAGGAGCCCCGGCGGGACGAGCACGAGATCCGGCTCCGCCACCGCGGCGGCCGGACGTCGCTGTTCACCCGCCACCACCCGCTGGACGCCGAGGGCTGGCGCGGCGACAACTTCGCCTTCTCCTTCAACATCGACGACTACGACGCGATCACCTCCGAGAGCGTCCACCTGCCGCCGACGGTGCACCTGTTCATGCAGGCCACGGGCGTGTACGTGATGAACTTCCTGCCCCGTCCGGCCGAGTCGGTGCCGGGCGTCGAGCGGATCCCCTGGTACCACCGCAACGTCGACTACGACGAGGTCGCGTTCTACCACGGCGGCAGCGTGTTCGGCGTGGACATGCCCGCCGGGCTGCTGTCGCTCGTGCCGCAGGGCGTCCACCACGGCGTCCCGGAGCGGGCGCGGGAGCGGTCGCGGCGCAGGTTCGACGTCGACACGCGCGTGGAGTGGCAGGTCATCGCGGTCGACACGCGGCGGCGCCTCACCCCGAGCCGGGCCGTGCTCGAAGCCGCGCCGGGGGAGGACGCGTGACCGCCTCCGCCGACCGGTACGAGTACGACCGCATCCCGTACCTGGTGGTCTTCAAGGACGACTCCGCCTACCGCGACACCTACGGCGGCGTGGTCGAGGACGTCGTGCTGGAGAGCTACCTGCTGAAGCCGCGCGGCGTCCCGTCCGACACGGTGCTCGTGTTCATGCACCCGATCGGCGGCGGCGCGTACCTGCCGATGAGCAACGCGCTGCCCAGGGCCGGGCACCACGTCATCTACTGCAACAGCCGCTACCGGGGCGTGGACAGCGCGCTGATCATGGAGAAGGTCGTCCAGGACCTCGGCGCGTGCGTCCGGGACGCGCGGGAGCGGCTCGGCTACCGCAACGTGATCCTCGGCGGCTGGAGCGGCGGCGGGTCGCTGTCGCTGTACTACCAGCAGCAGGCGCAGTCGCCGACCGTCACCGCCACGCCCGCCGGCGAGGCGCCCGACCTGACCGCGCTCGGGTTGCAGCCCGCCGACGGGATGATGCTGCTCGCCGCCCACGTCAGCAGGCACGGCACGCTCACCGAATGGATGGACGCGTCCATCCTGGACGAGCGCGACCCGGAGAAGCGCGACCCGGAACTCGACCTCTACAACCCCGAGAACCCGAACCAGCCCCCGTACACCGAGGAGTTCCTGAGCCGGTACCGCCAGGCGCAGATCGACCGCAACCGGCGGATCACCGCCTGGGTCAAGGAGACCCTCGCGGACCTGCGCGCGAGCGGACGGCCGCTGGAGGAGCGCGGCTTCGTCACCCACGGCACGATGGCCGACCCGCGCTGGCTGGACCCGTCCGTCGACCCCAACGACCGGCGTCCCGGCTGGTGCTACCTGGGCGATCCCAAGGTCGTGAACATGGGCCCGGTGGGGCTGGCGCGCTTCTCCACGCTGCGGAGCTGGCTGTCGCAGTGGAGCTACGACGACGCGCACGGCGACGGGCTGGCCTGCGCCGCCGACCTGGAGGTCCCGACGCTCGTCATCGGCAACTCCGCCGACGACGCCTGCACTCCGAGCCACACCCAGCGGCTCTACGAGGCGGTCGGGCACAAGGACAAGACGCTGCACACCGTCCAGGGCGCGAACCACTACTACTCGGGGCCGAGCCAGCGGCCGCACCTGGCCGAGGCCGTCGACACGATCACCGGATGGCTGGCCGAACGGGGCTGGGCGAGGTGAGCGAGGAGCTGCTGAGCCCGGAGGAGGTCAGGTCCGCGCTGCGCGAATTCTTCGCCGACGCCTCCGCGCTCGACGAGGCCAGGGCGCTCCGCGACGGCGGCTTGGACGGGGGCTTCGACGGCGACGGCTTCGACCGCGACCGCTGGCGGGCGCTGGCGGGCGAGGTCGGCGTCGTCGCCATGGCCGCCCCGGAGAGCGCGGGCGGGCTGGGCCTCGGGCTCGGCCATGTGACGGCGGCGCTCGAAGAGGCGGGCGCGTGCCTGTATCCGGGGCCGCTGCGGGCGGCGATCCTCGCCGCGTGGACGCTCGGGCTGCCCGGCGCGGCCCGGCCCGACGAGGTCGACGGGCTGCTGGACGGCACCCTGATCGCCGGGATGCCGCAGTCGTTCGCCGCGCACCGTCCCGAGGTCGTGCTGTCCGGCGGCGGCCGCGTCTCCGGCGCGGTGCGCGGCGTCACCCACGGCATGGCGGCGGACGTGCTGCTCACCGTGGCCGGGTCGGCGGACGGGGACGTCCCCGTGCTGGTCCGGCTGGCGGGCGGGGGCGGGGAGGTCGGGCGGCGTCCCGTCCGGGCCGTCGACCTGACCGCGCGTCCCGCCGACCTCGACCTGGACGCGGTCGCGGCGGTCCCGCTCGCCGGGGCCGGGGAGGCGCTCGCCCGGACGCGCGACGTCGCGCGGCTGCTGCTCGCGGCCGAGCAGGTCGGCGGCGCGCAGGGCTGCCTCGCGCGGGCGGTCGAGTACGCGGCGATCCGGACCCAGTTCGGCCGGGTCATCGGCACCTACCAGGCGATACAGCACCGCTGCGCGCGGGTGGCGGTCGCGGTCGCCGGGGCGCGCGCCCTGGTGCTCGCGGCGGCCAAGGCGATCGACGCGGGCGGTACCGGCGCCGACGCCGACCGCGCGGCGGCTCGGCAGCTCGTGCCGCTGGCGAAGGCGGAGGCGTCCGAGGCGTTCGACGCGGCGGCCGACGCGCTCGTCCAGGTGCACGGCGGGATCGGGTTCACCTGGGAGCACGACGCCCACCTGTACTTCCGGCGGGCGCGGGCGACGGCCGCGCTGGACGGGCGCCCGTCCCGGCTGCGCGACGACGCCGTCACCGCCGGCTGCCTGTCCCTGCTTACGAACTTCGCATAGAACGTCGAAAGGACTTACCGTGCCGACTCCCGTCATCGTGGAGGCCGTCCGCACCCCGGCGGGCAAGAGAGGCGGGTCCCTGTCCGGGTGGCATCCCGCCGAGCTGGCCGCCGAGACGCTCAAGGCGCTGGTCGAGCGCGCCGGCGTCGCACCGGCGGACGTCAACGACGTGATCATGGGCTGCGTGACCCAGGTGGGACCGCAGAGCACCAACATCGCGCGCAACGCCGTCCTCGCCGCCGGGTGGCCCGCCGCCGTCCCGGGGACGACCGTGGACCGGCAGTGCGGATCGTCCCAGCAGGCGGTCCACTTCGCGGCGCAGGCGGTCGCGTCCGGCTTCATGGACGTGGTCGTCGCGGCGGGCGTCGAGTGCATGAGCACGGTGCCGATGTTCTCCAACGCGCCCGGCGGCGACATCAGGGCCGTGTACGGGGACGAGGTCCAGTCCCGGTACGCCGACCGCGTCTCCTACGGGACGTCCGGGCTCGTCCCGCAGGGGATCTCCGCCGAGCTGGTCGTCGACCGCTGGAACCTCACCCGCGAGGAGCTCGACGCCTACGGCCTGCGCAGCCAGCGGCGGGCGGCGGCGGCCACCGCCGAGGGCCGGTTCGCGCGCGAGATCGTCCCGGTGGCGCGCAAGGTGCGCGACCGGGAGACCGGCGAGGTCACGGCGCCCGGCGGCGCGCCGCTCACCGAGGACGAGTGCGTCCGCGCCACCTCGGCGGAGGCGCTCGGCGGGCTCAAGCCGGCGTTCGTCCCGGACGGGCGGGTCACCGCCGGGAACTCGTCGCAGATCGTGGACGGCGCCGCCGCCGTCCTCGTCATGAGCGACACGGCCGCCGAGCGCCTCGGCCTGACGCCCCGCGCCGCGATCCGGGGCATGGCGGTGGTGGGGGACGACCCGGTCGAGATGCTCACCGCGCCCATCCCCGCCACCCGCGCCGTCCTCGCCCGGACCGGCCTGACCGTGGACGACATCGACCTGTTCGAGGTCAACGAGGCGTTCGCGCCGGTCGTCCTCGCGTGGCAGCGCGAGCTGGGCGCCGACCCGGACCGGCTGAACGTCAACGGCGGCGGGATCTCGCTCGGGCACCCGCTCGGCGCGTCCGGGGCCAAGCTGATGACGACGCTGCTGCACGAGCTGGAGCGCACCGGCGGCCGGTACGGGCTCCAGACGATGTGCGAGGGCGGCGGCATGGCCAACGCGACGATCGTCGAGCGCCTCTCATGACCGGCCTGCCCGGGCTGTTCGCCCTGGACGGGCGGGTCGCCATCGTCACCGGCGCGTCCAGCGGGATCGGGCGGCACATGTGCCGGGTCCTCGCCGAGGCGGGCGCGACGGTGGTGGCGGCCGCGCGCCGCGAGTCGCGGCTCAGGGAGCTGTCGGCGGCCGACGACCGGATCGTCGCGGTGGCGTGCGACGTGACGTCCAGCGCCGACTGCGCGCGGGCCGTGGAGCGGGCCGCGGACTTCGGCGGCCCGGACGTCCTGGTCAACGCGGCGGGCTTCGGCGACCCCGTGCCCGCGCTTGAGCTGCAGGTCGAGGAGTTCCGCCGGACGCTCGACGTGGACCTCACCGGCACGTTCGAGATGAGCGCCCAGGCCGCGCGGGCGATGCGCGGGCGCGGCGGCTCCATCGTCAACATCGCCTCGATCCTCGGGCTGGGCGCGTCGTGGCCGGTGAGCCAGGCGGCCTACTGCGCCGCGAAGGGCGGGGTCGTCAACCTCACCCGCCAGCTCGGCGCGGAGTGGGCGGACGAGGGCATCCGCGTCAACGCCATCGCGCCCGGCTGGTTCCCGAGCGAGCTGACCGAGGAGATGTTCGCCGACGGGAAGGCGATGCGCTGGCTCACGCGGAACACGCCGATGCGGCGTCCCGGACGGCTGGACGAACTCGACGGCGCGCTGCTGCTGCTGGCGAGCGACGCGGGCGCCTTCATCACCGGCCAGACCATCGCCGTGGACGGCGGGTGGACGGCCCGATGACCAGGCGCAGGCTCTACGACGACGTCCACGAGGAGTTCCGGGACAGCTTCCGCGCGTTCGTCGCGGCGGAGATCGTCCCGCACCACGACCGCTGGGAGGAGAGCGGGCGCGTCGACCGGGAGATGTTCGCGGCGGCGGGCGAGGCCGGGTTCCTCGCGATGGCCGTGCCGCCGGAGTACGGCGGCCTCGGCGCGGACGACTTCCGCTTCAACGCCGTCATCGGCGAGGAACTGCAGCGCGCGAACGTCATCGGGTCGGGCATGTGCATCACGCTGCACAACGACGTCGTCCTGCCCTACCTGCTGCGGTTCGCGGACGAGGCGCAGCGGCGGCGCTGGCTGCCCGGGATGGTCACCGGCGAGCTGATGGGCGCGATCTCCATGACGGAGCCGGGCGCGGGCTCCGACCTCGCCGCGCTGGTCACGAGCGCCCGCCGGGACGGAGCCGACTACGTCGTCAACGGCGCGAAGACGTTCGTCACCAACGGGCTGAACGCGGACCTGGTCGTGCTCGCCGTCCGCACCGACCCGGCGGAGCGGCACAAGGGCGTCAGCCTGCTGGTGGTCGAGGACGGCACGCCCGGCTTCACCCGCGGCCGCCACCTCGACAAGATCGGGCTGCGCAGCCAGGACACCGCCGAGCTGTTCTTCACCGACGCCCGCGTCCCGGTCGCGAACCGGCTGGGCGGCGAGGGCGAGGGCTTCGCCATCCTGATGCGCAACCTCGCGCAGGAGCGGCTCGGGCTCGCGGTGTCGGCGATCTCCGCCGCCCGCGCCGCCCTGTCCTGGACGGTCGACTACTGCCACCAGCGCGAGGCGTTCGGGCAGCCGCTCATGAAGCACCAGAACACCCGCTTCACCCTCGCCGACCTCGCCGTCCAGGTGGACGTCGGGCAGACCTACGTCGACAGCCTCGTCGAGGCGCACGGCCGGGGCGAGTTGACGTCCGAGGACGCGGCCAAGGCCAAGTACTGGACGACCGAACTCCAGCAGACGGTCGTCAACCGCTGCCTGCAACTGCACGGGGGGTACGGGTTCATGCGCGAGTTCCCGATCGCCAGGGCCTACCTGGACGCCCGGATCCAGACGATCTTCGGCGGCACGAACGAGATCATGAAGGAGATCGTCGCGCGCACCCTGGACGCCGGCCGTCCGGCGGCCCGGCGGTGAGCGTCGACGTCGCCCGCGTCGGCGGGGTCGTCGAGATCACGCTGAACCGTCCCGGCAAGCGCAACGCCATGACGGACGCCATGTGGGCGCGCCTGGACGAGATCCTGGAGGAGATCCTGGAGGAGATCCTCGCCGATCCCGCGGACACCCGCGTCCTCGTGGTCACCGGCGCGGGCGGCGCGTTCTGCGGCGGCTCGGACGTCTCCGGCCTGCTCGGCGACCCCGGCTCGCTGCCCGCGCGGATCGCCGTGTCGAACCGGTGCGTCCTCGCGCTGCGCGAGCTGCCCGTCCCGACGGTCGCGAAGGTCGCCGGGGTCGCCGCCGGGTCGGGCGCGAACCTCGCCCTGGCCTGCGACTTCGTCCTCGCCTCCGCGGACGCCTACTTCGCGCAGCTGTTCGTGCACCGCGGCCTGTCGGTGGACAGCGGGGCGAGCTGGCTGCTGCCCCGCCTGGTCGGCGACCGGAAGGCCCGCGAGCTGTGCCTGCTGGGCGACCGCGTCCCCGCCCGCGAGGCGCACGCCCTGGGCATGATCACGGACGTCGTCCCGGCCGCCGACCTGGACCGCGCCACCGCCGACCTGGCCGAGCGCCTGGCCGCGCTCTCCCCGCCCGCGCTCGCCGGGACCAAGCACCTCCTGAACCGGACCTGGCAGGCGACCTTCCGGGAGGCCCTGGCGGCCGAGGCGGCGAACCAGGCGGAGGTGATCGAGACCCCCGCCGCCCACGCGGCGATCACCGCCTTCGGCCGGAACCGGCGTCCTTGATCAGCCGGAGATGTCGACGGGCTTCGGGTCGGGGGCGGCGGCGCGGCGCGAGCGGAGCCAGGCGCCGAGGGTCACGAGGCCGAGCCCGGCCGCGTAGATGGCGACGTTGACGAGGGCGTAGCTCCACGGGACGGTGTCCGGGTCCTTCGGGAAGGCGCGGGTCTCGCCGCCGACCCACGCCCTGGTCAGCGTCATCGTCTGGAAGGTGAAGGCGAACGAGTGGACGCCGACGTACGCCAGGTAGGCGGCCGTCCGGTTGCGGACGAGGTAGCCCAGCGGGAGGGGCAGCAGCACCATGAGGATGAGTTCCATGCCGCCGAGCGTCGCGCGACGGGGGTGAGCGGCACATCCGGGCCAGCGCCGGAGTGCGGGCACGTGCTGGCACGGATGTGCGGATGACCTGCGAAGGCGCATGATGTCGGGATGGGGATCGGTCTCGCGTCGCGCCCGCGCACGGCGGTTCCGGCGGGCGTGTTCGCGGTGGGGGCCGGGGCGCAGGTCGCGCTGTCGGCGCGTCCGGACCTCGGGGACCCGGCGCCGGTGCTGGCCGGCACGCTCGCGGTCCTCGCGATCCCCGTCGTGCTCGGCTGCCTGGTCGGCACGCGGGTGCCGGACGGCCAGGTCGGCGCGGCGCTCGCCTGGGTCGGGGCCGCGCCGGCGGCGGTGTTCGCGGTCGAGCTGTGGGGCGAGACGGACCTGACGTCCAGCCCGTGGCCCGGCGCGCACGCCGTCTACCTGGTGAAGCTCGGCGCGTGGGTGTGGAACCTCGCCGGGTTCGCGGCGCTGTGCCTGGTGTTCCCGTCCGGGCTGGCGCCGGGGCCGCGGTGGCGGGCGGTCGCGTGGACGGTCGCGGCGGCGGGCGTCGCGGTCAACGCCGCGGTGTCCTGGACGGCGGCGAACCGGTGGGACGGCCCGGCCGAGACCGCCGCCGTGCTGACCGCGTTCGGCGTGCTGCTGGCGGCGCTCGGCGCGGCCGTGCTGAGCCTCGTCGTCCGGTACCGGCGCGGGACGGAGACGACCAGGACGCAGCTGCGCTGGCTGGTGCTCGGCGCGGGGTCGGTGCCGGTGCTGCTCGCCTGCGGGTGGGCGGCGCAGACGTGGTGGGACGCGTCCAACGACGTCGCCTACTCGGGGTTCCTGCTGGCGATGCTGGTCGCGGTGCCCGCCGCCGTCGTCGTGGCCGTCCTGCGCCACGACCTGTTCGACGTGGACCGGCTGCTCGGCTCGTCCCTCGCCTGGCTCCTCACCTCGCTCGCCTCCGCCGCCGTGTTCGCGTGCGTCGGGTACGCGGCCGGGAGCCTGCTCGGCGCGGACGCCCGGCTCGGGGTGAGCGGCGCCGCGTTCGTCGCCGCGCTGGCGCTGCCCGTCCTGCACCGCCAGGTCAACGACCGGGTCGGGCGGCTCGTGGACCGGGAGCGGTTCGTCCTCGACGCCCGCGTGCGCGACTTCGTCCGGGACGTCCGCGACGGCACGGCGCAGCCGGAGACGGTCGAGGCCGTGCTCCAGGACGTCCTCGGCGACCCGGAACTGCGGCTCCTGGTGCGGCTGCCGGACGGGCCGCCCGGCGAGTACGTCGGGCTGTCCGGTGAGGCGGCCGTCCCGGCGGAGGGGCGGACGCGCATCCCGCTCCGCACCGGCGAGATCGAGGTCGGCGTGATCGTGCTCGGCGCGACGTCCGCGCGGCGGCTGCGCCGCGCCCGGCACGCGGCGGTGCAGGCGCGCCTGCCGATCGAGGTGACCCGGCTGCGGCTGGAGCTGCGCGCCGCGCTGGCGGAGGTGCGCACCAGCCGCGCCCGCCTGCTGTCGGCGTCCGCGCGGGAGCGCCGCCAGCTCGAACGGGACCTGCACGACGGCGCGCAGCAGCAGATCGTCGCGGCGGGCATGCGGCTCCGGTCCGTGCAGCGCGGGCTCCGTCCCGGGACGCCGGAGCACCGCGACCTCGACGCCGTGGTGGAGACGCTGGAGGCGACCGTCGGCGAGCTGCGGCGGCTCGCGCACGGCGTCCGCCCCGCCCGGCTGGACGACGGGCTCGCCGCCGCGCTCGGCGCGCTGGTCGCGGCGAGCCCGGTCGAGGTGCGGCTGTCGGTCCCCGGCGACGTGCGGGTGGACGAGGTCGCGGCGACGACCGCCTACTACGTCGTCGCGGAGGCGTACGCGAACGCGCTCAAGCACGCCGACGCCGCGACGGTCACCATCCGGGTGGACGACGACGGCGGCGTCCTGCGCATCATGGTCGCGGACGACGGGGTCGGCGGGGCGCGCGGCGCGCTCGGGTCCGTCCGGGACCGGGTCGCCTCCGCCGGGGGCGACCTCGCGGTGTCCAGCCCGCCGGGCGGCGGCACGCTGGTGGAGGTGAGCATCCCGCATGCGGATCGTGGTGGCCGATGACTCGGTGCTGTTCCGGGAGGGGATCGTCCGGCTGCTGACCGAGGCGGGGCACGAGGTGGTCGCCGCAGTCGGGGACGCGGACGCGCTGGAGGCGGCCGTCGCCGCCCACCGCCCGGACCTCGCCGTGATCGACGTGCGGATGCCCCCGGCGATGGCCGACGACGGCGCCCGCGCCGCGCTGCGGCTCCGCGCGTCCGCGCCCGGACTGCCGATGGTGCTGCTGTCGCAGCACGTGGAGACGCGGCACTCGGTGTCGCTGGTGGCGTCCGGCGGGTTCGGCTACCTGCTGAAGGACCGGGTGCTCCGCGTCGACGACTTCCTGGACGCGCTGGACCGCGTCGCGTCCGGCGGCTCGGCCCTGGACCCGGAGGTGGTCGGCGCCCTCCTCGCCCCGGCCGGGCGCCCGGACCCGCTCGCCGCGCTCACCGAGCGGGAGCACGACGTGCTGGCCCTGGTCGCCGAAGGCCACACCAACGCGGGCGTCGCCGCGCGGCTGTGCCTGGCCGAGCGGACGGTCGAGACGCACATGCGCGGCATCTTCCAGAAACTGCGCATCACCGACGACGGGGACCGGCACCGCCGCGTCCTCGCCGTCCTCGCCTACGTCACCCGCTGAGGGTCACTCGCTGAGGGTCACCCGATGAAGGGTCACTCGGTCGAGAAGACGGCGGCGAGGCGGCTCGGGACGCGGCTGCGGTGCTGGTCGGACAGCTCGACGACGGCCGCCCGGTCGCCGCGGCGCAGCGCCTCGACGATCGCCGCGTGCTCCTCGACGATGCGCTTGCGCGCCTCCGCCTCGTACAGGTAGACCGAGCGGTACGCCTCGGTCAGGGACCAGATGCGGCGCAGCTCGTCCACGATCAGGTCGAGGCCGGAGGCGCGGAAGACGAAGAAGTGGAACTCGTTGTTGAGCTGCTGGATGGTGAGGACGTCGGCGACGTCCCCGGCCTCCTTGATCCGGCCGTTGATCTCCGCCAGCTCGTCGAGCTGCGCGGCCGACAGCTCCGGCAGCGCGTTGATCACTTCGCGTTCCAGCACGCGGCGCATCAGGTACGCCTGTTCGAGGTCCTGGACGGTCAGCCGCTTCACGGAATAGCCGACATTGCGCTGGTAGTCGAGCACGCCCTCGCTCTGCAGGATGCCGAGCGCCTCCCTGATCGGCGCGCGGCTGACGTTCAGCCGCGACGCCATGTCCTCCTGCCGGATCTGCTGGCCCGGCAGGAGTTCCATGACGGTGATCATCTCGCGGATGCGCGACACCGCCCACCGGACCGAACCCGTGTCGGACGTCGACTTCGCCATTCCCTGTTCTCTGTTCCCGGGGAGCTTTCCGCGTTACCGGAACGCCGATAGGCCGGTGATGGAACGCGCGATGCTCAGCACGTGCATTTCCTCCGTGCCCTCGTACGTCATGACCGTCTCCAGGTTGTTCATGTGCCGCATGACCGTGTGGTCGAGGGTTATTCCGGCTCCGCCGAGAAGGCTTCGCGCGATACGGGCGACGTCCGCCGCCGCCCGGACGTTCGCCAGTTTACCGAAACTGATCTGCTCGGGTTGGAGCGTACCGGCGTCCTTGAGGCGGCCGAGATGGACGGCGGTCAGCGCCGCGCCGTTCACCGCGACCACCATCTGGGCGAGTTTCGCCTGCACCAGTTGGAAGGACGCCAACGGCCTGCCGAACTGCGTCCGCGTGGTGGTGTGCCGCAGCGCCTCCAGGTAGCAGGACCTGGCCGCGCCGACCGCGCCCCACAAGATCCCGAACCGCGCCTCGTTCAGGCAGGTCAGCGGCCCGGACAGGCCCAGCGCCCCGGGCAGGACGGCGTCGCCGGGGACGCGCACCTCGTCCAGTGCCAGTTCCGCCGTGACCGACGCGCGCAGCGACAGTTTCCGTTCGATCTTGCGGGCGGTGAAGCCCGGCGTGTCCGTCGGCACGAGGAATCCGCGGATCCGGCCGTGGTCGGGGCCGTCCGGGTCGGCGACCTTGGCCCAGATGACGGCGACGTCCGCGAACGTCCCGTTAGTGATCCACATCTTCGACCCGCTGACGACCCATTCCCCGCCGGTGCGGACGGCGGTGGTGCGCAGCGAGCCGGGGTCGCTGCCCGCGTCCGGCTCGGTCAGCCCGAAGCAGCCGATGAGTTCCCCGGCCGCCATTCCGGGAAGCCATTTCTCCCGCTGCTCCTCGCTGCCGTGCCGGTGGATCGCGGACATCGCCAGCGACCCGTGCGCCGACATGAAACTGCGCAGCCCCGAGTCGACCGCCTCAAGCTCGCGGCAGGCGACTCCGTAGGCGGTGGCGGGCAGGCCCGCGCAGCCGTAGCCGGTCAGGTGCATCCCGAAAAGGCCGAGTTTCGCGAGCTCCTTCGCCGCCTCCACCGGCAGCCCGCCGCCGTCGTACCAGTCGCTCACGTGCGGCGCCAGTTCCGCCCGCGCGTACGCGCGGACGGTGTCGCGGACGGTGCGCGCGTCCGCGTCCAGCAGTTCGTCGACGGCGAGGAAGTCGTCCGGATCGATCCCCATCGGTGTCGTGTCTCCCCTCGTTGCGGCTTTCGCCGTGGCTCTCGTCGTGGCTAGGAATGGACGTCGAATTCCTGGAACTTCTCGGCGGCGGCGCGCTCGCACCGTTTCCGGTACTCGGCGAACCCGCCCGCGTAGGCGACCGCCTGCCGTTTGGCGCCGGGCGCGATCCGCGACATCCACCAGCTGTCGGTGTGCGGGATCAGGGTCTGCTCGTAGATCTCGTCCACGTGCCGCGACCAGGCCGCCTCGGCGTCCGGGACCGGTTCGGCGGTCGCGCCGTCGCCGCTTTCGCGCAGGTGGTCGATGAGGCGTCCGATGTACCGCGTCTGGTAGTCGGCCAGCAATGGCGGCGAGAAATGCGCGCACGGGCTCTGGTGGCCGTTGACGAAGAACAGGTTCGGGAAATTCGACGTCATCATGCCGAGGTGCGTGCGGACGCCCTCGGCCCAGTGGTCGCGCAGCGGCAGGCCGTTCCGGCCCCGGACGTCCATGCGCAGCACGGCCCCGGCGCCGCCGTTGAACCCGGTCGCGCAGATCAGCACGTCCAGCGGGTGCCGCGCGCCGCTCTCCAGCACCACGCCGTCGGCGTCGCAGCGCGCGATCGGGTCGGAGCGGACGTCCACGAGCGTGACGTTGTCGCGGTTGAACGCCTCGTAGTAGCCGGACTCGCCCGGCGGCCGCCGCGTGAACGGGCGGTGCTCCGGCACGAGCAGGTCGGCCACGGCAGGGTCCTGCACCGCCGCGCGGATCTTCTTCTCCAGGAAGGCGCGGACCGTGTCGTTGGCCTCCGCGTTCCGGCCGAGGTCGCGGAAGATGCGGCCCCAGTGGACGCCGCCGTCCCGCCAGAGGCCCTCGTAGGCGGCCTCGCGGTCGGCGTCCGGGAGCTCCAGCGCGCCGCGCGGCTCCGGCAGCATGATCCGCTTGCCGACGAGCACCATGCCCGGGCCCCGGGTGGTGTGCTCCAGCCTGCGGATCTCCGCGTAGTTCTCCTTGACGAACCGCTCGTACTCGGCGGGCATCGGTTCGTTGCGCAGCGGCAGCGCCCAGCTCGCGCTGCGCTGGAAGACGGTGAGCCGCGCCGCCGTCCGCGCGACGGTCTGGATCACCTGGATGCCGCTCGCGGCCGTGCCGATGACGCCGACCCGCCCGGTGAGGTCCACCTCGTCGTGCGGCCAGGCGCCGGTGTGGACGAGGCGGCCGCGGAAGCCGTCCAGGCCGGGGATGTCGGGAAGGCGCGGGGCGGAGAGGAAGCCGGTGGCCATGACGCAGTAGCGGCAGCGGAGCGCCTCAGGCCCGTCGCCGCCCTCGACGGTGAGCGTCCAGAGGCGGGTGTCGTCGTCGAAGACGGCGCTTCGCACGCGGCGGCCCAGTTCGATGTCGCGCCGCAGGTCGAGTTTGTCGGCCACCCAGCGCAGGTACCGGAGGACGTCCTCCTGCGCCGCGTACCGTTCCGGCCAATGCCATTCCTGCTGCAGTTCGTCGGAGAACGCGTAGGAGTATTCGACGCTCTCGATGTCCACTCGCGCACCCGGATACCTGTTCCAGTACCAGGTGCCGCCAACGTCGTCCCCGGATTCCAGGACCTTCACGCCGAGCCCCTGTTCGCGGAGCCGGTAAAGGGCGTTCAGGCCGCTGA
Source organism: Actinomadura chibensis NBRC 106107 (assembly GCF_001552135.1). GTDB lineage: Bacteria > Actinomycetota > Actinomycetes > Streptosporangiales > Streptosporangiaceae > Spirillospora > Spirillospora chibensis. Next base: position 19,652 of record NZ_BCQP01000055.1, read on the forward strand.
ATCCGGCGCCGACGACCAGGACGTCGTAGACGGGTCCGGTCATTGCGTCGCCTCCCTCACTCATTTGATGGCCACCGGGTTGATGGGCGACCCGACGGCGCCGGTGATCGTCAGGGGCTGGGCGGCGAGCAGGAACGCGTAGCCGCCGTCGGCCGCGCAGTCGCCCGCGAGCGCCTCCAGGTCCCACATCTCGCCGATGTAGATCCCGGCGTTGACCAGCAGGATCGCGTGCAGGGGCGCGATCAGGTCGGACGTCTCGTAGGGCAGCGCCTCCAGCCCCCAGGTGTCGGACGCGACGCCGCTCACGCGCCGGGAGCAGAGGAACTCCGCCGCGCTTACGCCGAGCCCGGGCGCGGGCCCGCCCGCGTAGCGGCCCCAGGAGCCCGCCTCCCGCACCCGCGCCAGCTCGCCCGTCCGGACCAGGACGAAGTCGCCCTCACCGACCTCCACGCCCTGGTCGGCCGCGCATCGCGCGAGGTCCTCGGCCTGGATGCTCGCGTCCGTGGGCAGGTGGTCGTGCCCGCTCCACCGCGCGACGTCGAGCAGGACGCCGCGTCCGACCGCGCGGTCCTTCAGATTCGTGACGCTGTTGAACTTCGCGCCCTGATTGGCCGTGACGCTCGACGTGCCGCGGCCGTTGTAGGTGCGGCCGTCGTAGAAGGCGTGGCACAGGCCGTCCCATTGCGTGCCGGACTGCAACGGCATGTAGACCGCGTCGTCGCTGAACCGCTGCAACGGGTTCTCGCCCGGCCACGGGTCGGTCGGCAGGACGAGCATCACGTGCTGCGGATTGGCGCGCAGCGACCCCGCGCCCTGCGGGCCCGACCTGTCCAGCGGAAGGGCGAGCGAGAACACCGCGCCTTTCCGCACTTCCCGGACGGCGGCCAGCACCTTTTCCGCCGTGACGCGGTTCGGCGCGCCCAGTTCGTCGTCCGGGCCCCAGACGCCCCAGGTGCGGTGCCTCACGGCGAGTTCCTCGACGGACGCCCGCGTGTGCTCGCGCTTGCGCAGATCTCCGCGCCGCGTTCCGGCCGTCACGAGTTCACCGGCTTCACCCAGGCCAGGAATTCCTGCAGGACGCGGTTGAAGTCCTCCGGCGGGATCTGCGGCAGCGCGCTTTCCAGCGCGTGGTAGTCGGGCCATTCCGGCGGCGTGCCGACGCCGGGCCGCAGCGGCGTGTTCAGCCCCTTCGACGCGATGAGTTTCTGCGCCTCGGGCGTGAGCATCCAGGACGCCCACAGCTTCGCGGCGTCCTCGTGCGGCGCGCCCTTGATGACGGCCGTCGAGCCGTAGAGCAGCGACGACAGCGCGGGCACGGCGGTGAAGCCCACCGGCGCGCCGTTCTGCTTCTGCCGCAGATACCGCATGTGCGACGCGAAAGGCATCATCGTCGTCTCGCCCGTGACGAGCCGGTCGTAATAGGGGCGGGTCGAGTCGACCTGCTTGCCGTTCTGCTTGAGCTTGCGCATCTGGTCGAGCGTGAGCCTGTTCGCCTTGAACAGCGGCATGAGCGACTGCGCGGTGAGGACGCCGAGGGACGGCTCGTCCAGCACGAACCCCTTCAGGCGGCCCGAGACGAGGTCGTCCATGTTCTTCGGGACGTCTTTCTCCGCCATTTTCTTCGTGTTGTACATGAACCCGTAGACGTCGCCGTACGGGACGTAGAAACGCTGTTCGGAATCGCGGTAGCGCGCCGGGAGGTCGTCCACGGTGGCGGGCTCGAACGGTTGCAGGAGGCCCTTGTCGGCGCAGACGCTCACCGACTCCAGGCCGAGCATGAGGGCGTCGCCGACCTGCCGTCCGCTCGACACCTCGGACTGCACCGCGCTCACCGTCGCGCCCGGCGGCTGCACCTTCGGCACGATCTTGACCGGGTAGCGCTTCGCGAAGTCCTGCCAGATCGGGCGGAACAGCTCGGCGTACGCGCCGTACACGACCACCTGCGTCTGGCCCGCCTTCGCGGCGCGCTCGCACAGGTCGGCCAGCGCGCGGGCGTTGGCCGCGTCGCCCGCCCACGCGGCGTCGCCGGAGGCGCTCGACTCGCACCGCTTCGCCGCCGCCTCCTTCCCGGCCCCGCCTCCGCACCCGGCCGCCGCGGCGAGCGCGACCACCGCCGCCACCATGGCGCCGCCTGCCCTGCGACCTGTGAACACAGTGCCTTTGAACACGGTCATGACACTCACCTCGACGTTGGAACGTGGATTCTTCGGGCGGAGCCCGCCGTTGCGGTGCGGACCGCGTACCGGAGCACGACGTGCCGGAGCACGGCGTACGCGATCCCGAGGGAGCAGATCAGCGCGGTCAGCAGGACGAGCAGGGCGCACGCCTGCGTCGGTACCGCCGAGCTGGAGAACAGGCTGTAGGACAGGGTGGCGACGTTGGCGTCCGTCGCGGGCAGGAGCAGCAGCGGGACGTCCAGTACCCCGGCCATGATCACGCTGCACACCAGCCACCCGGCGAGGAAGCTGCGCGCCATCAGCGGCAGCACGATGCCGCGGAACGCCCGGAGCGCGGACGCGCCCGACATGCGGGCCGACTCCTCAAGGTCGGCGCCGATCTGCGCGAGCGCCCCGGCCGCCGCCCGGCTCGCCACCGGGACGAGCAGGACGACGAGCCCGATCACGCAGAGCCAGGTCGTCCCGTACAGCTGCCGCAGCCCGGGGACCGACAGGTACGCCCAGCTCAGCGCCGCCGCGAGGACGACGCCCGGCAGCACGAGCGGCGCGAGGCTCAGCACGTCGACGTACCGGCTCAGCCGCCGTCCGAGCCGGTTGCTCGCGTAGACCAGCAGCGTCGCGAACACCATCGTGACGAGCCCGGCGGCGACCGACAGCGACAGCGTGAGCTGGAACGCCCCGACCGTCTGCGGGTCGTCCAGGACGGCGGTGTAGTTCGCCAGCGTGAAGCCGCTGTACATGCCGAGGACGCTCTGGAAGGACGTGAGCGCCACCTGCGACGCGGGCAGCAGCACCCCGACCAGCACCAGCAGGACGATCGCGGCGGTGCCGAGGCGCCCGCCGCGGCCGAGTATCCAGCGCGCCGACGTGTAGCCCTTCCCGGTGACGGTCGCGAAACCGCGCCTGCCGGTGTAGCGCCATTGCAGCAGGATCAGGACGGCCATGCAGAGCATCATGATCAGCGAAATGCCGCTGGCCGCCGAGTAGCGGGCCGGGGTGGACGCCGCGATGTAGAAGAAGATGCGCGTCGACAGGGTGTCGATTCCGGCGTTCTCGCCGATGATCTGCGGGATGTCGAACGTGCCCATGCAGTAGATGCCGACCAGGATGCCGACGCCGAACAGCGTGGGGGCGAGGCTGGGCAGGTCGATGGAGAGGAGCGTCCGGCGGCGGCTCGCGCCGGAGGTGTACGCGGCCTCCTCGAAGCTCGTGTTCAGCGTCGAGATGGGCCCGATCAGCAGGAAATAGCAGAACGACGACAGTTTCAGACCCTGCACCAGGATCAGTCCGGGCCACGAATAGATGTTCAGCGGAGAGACGCCGAAGACCGCCTCGATCGGCTTGTTGAGCAGGCCGACCTCCGGATTCCCGAGCAGGCCCCAGCTGATCGCGTACAGCAGCGTCGGCAGCGCGAGCATGAGCAGCATGACCGGCGTTATCAGGCTCCGGCCCGGCGTCGTCGTGCGCACCGAGAGGAAGGCGAAGGAGAAGCCGACCACCATGGCCACGGCGGTCGCGCCCACCGAGAAAAGGACGGAGTTCCACAGCGCGTCGTAGGTCTTCGAGTCGCCGAACACCTCGGGGAAGGCGGACAGCGTCCAGGTGCCGCCCTGCCCGGGCGGCGCGCTGCGGAACGTTCCCGCGAGCAGCATGACGAGCGGCCAGCCGAGCAGCAGCGTCGCGAACGCGACCAGGGCCAGCGCGGGCCCCCGCCCGCGCAGGGCGGTCATGACGCGCGCCCCTCGGCCGGGCCGTCCGCCGCCGGGATCACCGCGATCTGGCCCGGCTCGATGCGGATCGCCGCGTCCGCGCCGTCCGGCCGGGGCCAGGCCGCGACCTGCTTCGCGACGAGCCGCGACCCGAACGCCGCGACCTCGTGCTCGGTGGCGGTGCCGAGGAACGTCGAGCGCACGACCTTCGCGTCCAGCCGGTTCGGGCCGTCCGCCGGGCCCTCGTCGAAGGTGACCGCCGTGCTCCGGATCGCGATCCAGGCGCGGTCGCCCGCCGCGCACCGGGTGGTCCGAGTGCAGGTCAGGGACGTTGCCCAGCCCTCGGGCCGGACTTCGGCGCATCCGTCGCCGACGCGCTCGACCCGTCCCGGCAGGACGTTCTCGTACCCGAGGAACTCCGCCACCCACCGCGAGGACGGCTCGTCGAACACCTCGCGCGGCGTCCCCGTCTGCACCGAGCGCCCGCCGTGCATGACCGCGATGCGGTCGGACATGCTGACCGCCTCCTCCTGGTCGTGCGTGACGTAGACCATGGTCGAACCGGTCTGCTCGTGGATGCGCTTGAGCTCGGCGCGCATCTGCGTGCGGAGCGCGGCGTCGAGGTTGGAGAGCGGCTCGTCCAGCAGGAGGACGCTCGGCTCGCGGACGAGCGCCCGCGCCAGCGCCACCCGCTGCTGCTGCCCGCCGGACAGCGCCGACACCGAGCGGGACGCGTAGTCCGCCAGCCCGACCAGCTCCAGCGCCTCCATCGCCCGCGCCCGCGCGGCGGGCTTGCGCCGCCGCTTCAGGCGCAGCGGATAGCTCACGTTCTGGACGACCGACATGTGCGGCCACAGCGCGTAGCTCTGGAACACCATGCCGATGTCGCGCTTGTGCGGCGGCAGCTCGAACCCCCGCGACCGGTCGACGACGGCGCCCGCGCCGAGGCTGATGCTCCCCTCGTCCGGCGACTCCAGGCCCGCGACGCAGCGGAGCGTCGTCGTCTTGCCGCAGCCGCTCGGGCCGAGCAGGGTCACGAACTCGCCGTCGCCGATGTCGAGGCTGACCCGGTCGACCGCGGTCACGCCGCCGAACCGCTTGGTCAGCGCGTCGATGCGCACGATGCTCACGCCGCGCCCCCGTCCGCGCTTCCGGCCGCGTCCCCGTCCGCGATGGCGAGGCGCTCGCGCAGCCAGCCCGCGATCCGCTCGTTCTCGGCCCGCGCCCCGGCCACCCGGTCGGGGATCTTGAGGAACTCGTGGTCGGCGTGCGGGACGACCGACAGCGTCACCGGCACGTCCGCGTCGGCGAGCCGCCCGGTCATCGCGAGCGAGTGGCCGAGCAGGGCGTCCTCGGCGCCGCAGGACAGGTAGGTGGCGGGCAGGACGTCCAGGTCGGGGCTCTGCGCCGGGCTGACGAGGGGGTCGCGGAGCCGTCCGCTGAAGTTCGGCCCGAGGTAGGCGGCGAGCGAGATCTCCGGCTCGCCCGCGTAGTACTTCGGCTCGGTGATCCAGCGGTGCGCGTCCAGCATCCCGAACAGCAGGAGGAGCGCGCTCACCGTGACCGGCGTGCCCGCGAGGTCGCCGCTGCGCAGCACGGCGGGCGGGCCGTGCAGGGCGAGGACGGTCGCCGCCGCGAGGTTCGCGCCCGCCGAGCTGCCGCCGACCGCGAGCCGGGCCGGGTCGCCGTCGTAGGACGCCGCGTTCCCTACGGCCCAGCGCGCCGCGTACACGCAGTCCTCCAGCGCTCGCGGGAACGGCTGCTCGGGGGCGAGCGCGTAGGCGGCGCTCACGACGAGCATCCCCTCGGCGGCGAGGGACGCGCAGTACCGCCGGTCCATCGCGGGCGACCCGGTGTACCAGCCGCCGCCGTGCAGATACAGCAGCACGGGGTGCGGGCCGGGCCGGGCGGGCTGGTAGACGTCCGCCGTCAGCTCGCCGTCCAGGCCGTGCAGCGCGACCTTCTCGTGGAGCCGGACCCGTTCTGCCTCGTCCGGGGTGAGCGGGGCCGGGGCGGGCGCCCGGCGCCGCGCGACGAGCTCCTCCACCGACCGGGCGACGGTGTGCTCCACCGGCCGCCCCTGGAACAGCGACTGCCAGTGGGCCTTATTCGCGTGGGGCATGTCCCTCCTCTCCTTGGGGTGTGACCAGCGCGCCGCGGCCGAGCAGGGCGGCGATCGCCGCGTCGTCGCAGCCCGCCTCGCGCGCGATCTCGACGGAGTGCTCGCCGAGCCGGGGCGGGAGCCGGGGCGCCGCCGTCGCGCGGTCGCCCATGTCGACGGGGGAGCGCGCCATCCGGAGCCGTCCGACGGACGGGTGGTCCACCCGCTCGAAGAAGCCCGTCGCCGCGAGGTGCTCGTCCTCGAAGAGGTCCCGGATGGTGTTGACCTTGCTGGACGGGATGTCCGCGCGCTCGAACGCCTCCTGCCATTCGGCCGTGGTGCGCCGGGTCAGGTGCTCGTCCATCAGCGAGTACAGCTCGTCGACGTTCTCGGTGCGGGTCCCGATGGTGCGGTAGCGCGGGTCGTCGGCGAGTTCCGGTTCGCCGATCGCGGTGAAGAACGACCGCCACTGCTCGTCGGTGTAGACCATGACGGCGAGGTAGCCGTCCTTCGTCCGGAACGGCTTCCGGTACGGGGACTCGGTGCGCGGATAGCCGATCGGGCCGTCCGGCGGGTCGAATATCCAGCCGCCCTGCTGCTCCAGGAGCATGAACGACGCCATCGACTCGAACATCGGCACCTCGATGGCGCGTCCGCGGCCGGTGACCGCCCGGCCCTGCACGGCCGCGAGCACGGCCGCCGCGCCGAGGATCCCCATCGTCTTGTCGGCCGCCGCCGACCGCCAGTACGCCGGACGGCTGCCGTCCACCGCCTGCACCGCCGCCATCCCCGACGCGCCCTGGATGACGTCGTCGTAGGCGGGACGGTTCTCATACGGCCCGCCGGAGCCGAAGCCGCGGAAGGCGCAGTAGACCAGCCGGCCGTTCAGCGCGAGCATCCGCTCCGGCGTGATCCCGAGCCGGGCCGCCGCGCGCGGGCGGAGGTTGTGCACCAGCACGTCGGCCGTCTCGACCAGCCGGGTGAGGACGCCGCGCGCGCCGTCGTCCTTGAGGTCGATCGCCACGCTGCGCTTGCCGCGGTTGGCGTTCAGGAAGATCGGGCCCATTCCGGGGGCCCGGGCGTCGCCGACGTAGCGGAGGACGTCGCCCTCCGGCGCCTCGACCTTGACCACGTCCGCGCCCCACTGGGCGAGGAGCGTCGTGCAGTAGGGGCCCATGAACGTGGTGCTGAGGTCCACGACCCGGAGGCCGGTCAGCGGGCTCGGCTCGTGCGCCACGGTTCCCCCTGGGGGTGGGATTGCTGCCCAATATTGGCTCCAATATCGCATGCAGTCTCCCGGGCCACAAGGGACCGCCCGAAATCCCCTCGATCTCCGCGAAATGCCGGGCCGCGGACCGATGAGTTCCGCGCGGGGCCCCGGTCGTACTGGGTGACACGAGGAACCGACCAGAAGGAGGCCCACGATGCGGAAGATCACGGCCGGGCTGTTCATCTCGCTCGACGGCGTCATCGACAACCCGCAGGACTGGCACTTCCCCTACTTCAACGAGGAGATGGGGCAGGCCGTCGACGGCCAGCTCGGGGCCGCCGACACGCTCCTGTTCGGGCGGAGGACCTACGAGAGCTTCGCCGGGGCCTGGCCGGAGCGGGAGCGGGCCGGCGGCGAGGACGCCCCGTTCGCCAAGAAGCTCGGCGAGGCGCGCAAGATCGTCGCGTCCGGGCGGCGGCTCGACTTCACCTGGCGCAACTCCGAGCAGCTCCAGGGCGACCTCGTCGAGACCGTGACCGCGCTGAAGGAGGAGGGGCCGGACACGTCGCAGATCGGGATCAGCGGGTCGGTCTCGATCGTCCGGCAACTGCTGGAGGCCGGGCTGCTCGACGAGCTGCACCTGCTCGTCCACCCGATCGTGGTGGGCAAGGGCATGCGGCTGTTCGAGGACCGCGAGGCGCCGCTGCCGCTGGAGCTCGTCTCGTCCAAGACGTTCAAGACGGGCGTCCTCCACCTCGTCTACCGCCGCGACCCGAACGCGCCGACCGGCGACTACGCGACGGCCAAGGCGAGCCTTCCGCAGGACGAGGTGTAGGCCCGCTGAACTGCGGATTCGCTAGGCGGGTACAGCAGCCTGTACCGGTGATTGGGTAGCCTCCGGGGATTCCGGGGACGGCGGCCTTCGCGAGGCTTGTCGGCATGAGTCGACATGTGATCGCGGAGGCCCGCGGGCCCGCCGCGAAGGGGGACATGGTCGCGGCCACCGGGGACGGGCGGGGCGTCCCGGACGGGCGGGGCACCGCATGAGGCAGGGGCCGCCGGTGTCGTTGCTGAGGGCCGGCGCGGTGTCCGGCGCGCTGCTCGTGGCCGCCGCGGTGGCGGGCCCTCCGGCGCGGGCGCGCGACGACGTCCCGTGCCGCGACCACGAGGGCTTCTGGTGCCTGTACGGAAAGCCCGGCCTGCGGGACGGCGGCGGGCTCATCGGCACCAACAACGGCGACACCGATCTGAAGATGGACGGGGACTGGACCTTCTTCAACGATCAGACGCGTTCGGTCAGCAACCGGAGCGGAAGCTACCTCGGCCTTTACGACGACATCGACTTCAAGGGCCTGATGGCGTGCCTGCCGCCCAGTTCGACGCTGAACGGGATCGGCGCGGGCGTCAGCTCCCTGCGCGTCCATCCGACGAGCGGCGCGGCGTGCGGCAGACCGGCTTCGGCCGGGCGGCCGAAGCCGAAGAAGACCAGGCCGGTGGAGAAGCCGACGCCGGAGAAGAGCGACCTTCCGGCGGACCGGCCGAAGAAGTCCGAGGAGCCGGCCGACCCTTCGCCGAGCCTCGCGCTGCCGTCCCTGGACGCGATGCCGAAGCTGCCCAGCGCGCCGCCGGTGAACGCCTCGGCGGACAGGTCCGCCGACGATTCCGGCGGCGTGCCGTGGGGCACGGTCGCCGCGATCGGGGGCACCGTGGCGACGCTCCTCGCGTTAGGCGCGGGCGGCTGGGCGCTCGGCCGCCGCCGCGCCGCCGCCGTCCCGGCGCCCCGCACGAGCACCGACCCGGGGGCGGCCGGACGCGTCCACGCCGCGCTCCTGCTGCTGGCGGTCGACTGCGAGCAGGCGGGCCGGGACGTGCCGAAGGTCCGCGCGGTCACGATCGACGACGCCGAGGTGACGCTGCACCTCGCCGCCGCCGACGAGGCCGCGCCGCAGCCGTGGCGGGCCGCGCCCGGCGCGCGGCGCTGGCGGCTGCTCGTCAGCGACATCGACGAGCTGACCGACGACGTCCACCCGGTCGCGCCCTACCCGCTGCTCGCGGGGCTGCGCCCCGGGACGTGGGTGAACCTGGCCGCGTATCCGGGGCCGATCGCGCTGGTCGGCGGCCGGAAGGCGGCGCGGAAGGCGGCGCTCGGGATGGCGCGGCGGCTGCGCGCGGACCCGTGGCACTGGTCGGTCCGCGTCCGGACGGTGGGCTTCCCGCCGGAGGCGTCGATCGAGCCGGAGGAGGGCGCCGAGCGCGGCCGGGTCGTGTTCATCGACGACGGCATGGAGGTGCCGGGGAAGATCCCGCCGGGTTCGGCGGTGGTCTCGGTCGGGCGCCCGGAGCGCGCGGGGACGATCTGGCGGGTCCGCCGCGACGGGACGGTCGTCCCGCCCGCCGAGCTGCTCGCGAAGGACGCCGGGCCCCCGGACGCCGAGGCGCCCGGCCCCGGCCCGGCGGCGGCGGGGAGGCGGTGACGCCGTGCAGACGATTCCCGTGGCGGTGCACGCTCCGGACCCCATCACGCACGAGGGGGTGGTCGGCGGGCTGCGCCGCCGTCCCGAGCTGCACCTGGTCGCCGAGGCCGAGGCGGTGGTCGTCGTGGTCGTCGCCGAGGTGGTGGACGAGCGGGTCAAGACGGTCCTGCGGCGGTTCTCCCGGACCGTCGGGGCCCGGCCCGTCCTGATCGTGAGCGACCTCAAGGAGGCGCACCTGCTGGAGGCCGTCGAATGCGGCGTCGTCGCGATGCTGTGGCGGCGCGAGGCCACCCCGGACGGGATCGTCCGGGCCATCGTCGCGGCCGCGGGCGGCGGCGGCAGCCTGCCCCCCGACCTGCAGGGACGCCTGCTGAAGCAGGTCGGCCGCATGCAGCGCGGCGCGCGGGCGCAGGGCCTCGCCGCCGCCGGGCTGGCCGAGCGCGAGCGCGAGGTGCTGTGCCTCGTCGCGGACGGGCTCGACACGTCCGAGATCGCGGGGAAGCTCGCCTACTCCGAGCGGACGGTCAAGAACGTCCTGCACGGCCTGATGACCCGGCTCCACCTGCGCAACCGCGCCCACGCCGTCGCCTACGCCCTCAAGGAGGGCTACATCTGATGCTCCACGAAGTGGACGACGCGCTCCGCGCCCTGCTGAGCGCCCGCGCTCTCGCGGGCGGGGACGTGCAGCTCGTGTTCGACGCGCCGACCCGCGACTGGGCGGCGCGCCGCAACACCCCGACCGTCAACGCCTACCTGTACGACGTCCGCGAGGACATGGCGCGGCGGGAGCTCGGCCCGGCCCGCGTGCACGGCGAGGACGGGCGGGTGACCGGCTACCGGCGGCCGCCCCGCCACTACCGCCTCTCCTACCTGATCAGCGCGTGGACGAAGCGGCCCGAGGACGAGCACCGCCTCCTCTCGGCGGTGCTCGGCTGCCTGCTGCGCTACGAGACGCTCCCCGCCGAGACGCTGCCGGACGGGGGCGTGCTCGCCGCGACCGGGACGGCGATCCCGGTGACGGTGGCCGTCCCGCCGCCGGAGCCGCGCTCGATCACCGACCTGTGGTCGGCGCTCGGCGGCGAGCTGAAGCCGTCGCTGGACGTCGTCGTCCTCGCGCCGTTCCCGCTGGCGCCCGACCTCGGCGCCGCGCCGCCGGTCACCGAGGTGGAGGTGGCGGTGCGCGAGCGCGTGTCCGCGCTGGTGGACGTCCGGCGGAAGCGGCTGACGTGACCGATCCGGCCGGATACCTGCTGGCCAGGATCGAGCTGCTGCGCACCCGCGTCCGGCGGCTGGTCGAGGAGCGGTCGGGCGCTGACCCGTCCGCCGGGGACGAGTACCGGGGCCTGTACGTCCCGCCGGAGACGGCGCGGTGGCTGGCCGGGGGGCCGGGGCCGGAGCCCGTCCCCGACCCCCGCTACGACCGGGCCGCGCGGGAGCTGGCGGAGGCGGCGGGCTCGGAGGCGCGCGTGCACCGGCTCGCCGCCGCGTTCGGCCTCACCGACCTCGACCTGGAGATCCTGCTCGTCGCGCTCGCGCCCGACCTGGACCGCTCGTTCGAAGCGCTCTACGGCTACCTCAACGACGACGTGAGCCGCCGCCGCGCGTCGGTCGGGCTCGCGCTCGACCTGTGCGGGACGCCGGTGACCTCGGCGCCCGGCCGGGCCCGGTTCGCGGCCGGGGCCCCGCTGATCACCGGGCGCCTCCTCGTCACGCGGGACACCGACCGGCCGTTCCTGAGCCGGGCGCTGCTCGTCCCCGACCGGGTCGCCGCGTTCCTGCTCGGCGACGACGCGCCCGACGACGAGCTGACCGGCGCGGTCCGCCTCGACGAGGTGACGGAGGCCGTCGCCGGCGGGTCGCCGCCCGGCCTCGCGGAGCGGCTGCGCTCCGCCGACCCGACGCTCGTCTACCTGCACGAGTCCCGGCCCGGCTCGGGCGTCGCGGCGGCCCGCTCCGCCGCGGCGTCCGCCGGGCTGCCCGTGCTGGCCGCCGACCCGGACCGGCTGGACGCGGCGCTCGTCCCGGTCGTCCTGCGGGAGGCGGCGATGCGCGGCGCGGCCGTCGTCGCGGGGCCGCTCCCGGACGGCGGCGCCCTGCTGCGCGCGTTCGCGGAGGCGTCCGCGAAGGTCCCGGTGCTGCTGACCGGCCCGCAGCCGTACGACCCGGGGTGGAGCGAGGCGCAGCCGCTCGTCCTGGACGTCCCCGCGCGGGAGAGCGCCGCCGGGGCCTGGCGCGCGGAGCTGCCGGGCGACCCCGGCTTCGACCTGGACGCCGCCACCGCCACCTACCGCTTCACCCCGGACCAGGTCCGGCGGGCGGTGCGGGCGGCCCTCGACCACGCGGCGCTCGACGGCGTGCCGCTGTCGGCCGCGCACCTGCACCGGGGAGCGCGCCTGCAGAACGCGGGCGGCCTGCACAAGCACGCGCGGCGGATCGTCCCGTCGGTCGGCTGGGACGATCTCGTCCTGCCGGCCGAACCGGCGGGGCGGCTGCGCGAGCTGATCCAGCGGGCCCGGCACCGCGACCGGGTCCTCGGGGAATGGGGGCTGCGCAGCGGCGGCGGCCGGGGCCGGGGCGTGGTGGCGCTGTTCGCCGGGGACTCCGGCACCGGCAAGACCATGTCGGCGGAGGTGCTCGCCGCCGAACTCGGCCTCGACCTGTACGTCGTGGAGCTGTCCGCCGTCGTCGACAAGTACGTCGGCGAGACCGAGAAGAACCTTGAGCGGATCTTCGCCGAGGCCGACCGGATGGACGCGGTGCTCCTGTTCGACGAGGCCGACGCCGTGTTCGGCAAGCGCTCCGACGTCCGGGACGCCCGCGACAGGTACGCCAACCTGGAGAGCGCCTACCTGCTGCAGCGGCTGGAGTCGTTCGGCGGGATCGCCGTCCTCACCACCAACCTGCGCGCCAACATCGACGACGCCTTCACCCGGCGGCTGGACATCGTCATCGACTTCCCGTTCCCGGACGCGGCGCAGCGCCGCGCGCTGTGGGAGCACTGCCTCGCCCCGCCCGTCCCGGTGGACGGCGCCGTCGACCTCGACCGGTGCGCGCGGGAGTTCGAACTCGCGGGCGGCGCGATCCGCGGCGCGGCCGTCACCGCCGGGTACCTCGCGGCGGCGGCCGGACGCCCCGTCGCGATGGCCGACCTGCTCGCCGGGGCGCGCCGCGAGTACCGCAAGCTGGGCCGCCTGCTGCCCGGCGACGTGCCCCCGGCGGACCTCTGACCCGGCGGCCGTCTCATCGCGGGTCGTAGGGGATGCGCATCGCGGAGATCCGGTCCTGGTCCAGCGGGACGTTCGAGCGGACCTCGATCGGCGAGTCGCCCGACCGCACCCAGAAGCCGACGCTCAGCTTGCCGCCATTGATGTCGCGGAAGTCCTCGCCCTCGGCGAACTCCAGGCCGACCTCCTCGGTGTACTTCTGCCATTCCTGGTTCGGTTCGAGCTTGAACGGCTTGAAGACCTCGCGGCGCTGGAGCACCTCCTTGTCCCCGTCGAAGTTCCAGTCGAAGATCACCGAGATGCTGGCGTCGGGGTCGCCGTTCGACTTCACCCAGAAGTCGAACGTCGTCGAGCTGCCCGGGACGTAGGCGTCCTTCATCCCGCAGAGCGTGTACCGGACGGAGCTCCACGTGCACTTCCACTCGTCGTTCAGCCGCTCGAAACCCGGGCTCTTCACCGGGAACGGCCAGGTGGCGGGCTGCTCGCCCGGCTTCGGCGGGTCCGGCCACGGGGCGGCCCTGCTCAGGTAGAGGAGGCGGCGGCCGGGGCCGCCGAGCTGCCGCTCGCCGCCGTCGCCGCCCGGCGGCGGCTCCTCCCCGCCACCGCCGCCGGGCGGCGGGGCGGGCGGCGCCTTCCTCGGCTCCTGGTCGGGCTCCGGCGCCTTGGACGGCTTCCCGTCCGGCATGCTCAGCGGATTGCCCACCGGGACCATGCCGCCGTCGCGCGCCCGCGAGCCGAACTTCGGATCGAACACGAACCAGGCGATGGTGAACGCGACGGCGGCCGAGACGAGCACGCCCATGAAGCCGAGCAGCCAGCGCGGCATCACCGCCCGCTGGACGAACACGCCCCCCACTTCGACCGGCTCCACCCCGGAGCGCAGCACGTTCACCGTGTAGGGGTGCGACTCGCGCTGCCCGAACCAGGTGATGGAGCCGGGCCTGATCCGTCCCTGCACCCACGCGGCCCGGCCCGGATCGACCTGCACGTTCGCGGGGTGCAGCTCGAAGCCGAGCCGCCCCGTGTTGTCCTTGCCGGTGAGCGACGCGGTCAGCCGGGTGTTGCCGAGGTTGTCCAGGGCGAACTTGGGCTTGGCGCGGAACCGTCCGGCCACGGTGTGCGGGAGCAGCTCAGCCCGCACCTCGGTGAACGGCGTGACGGTGAGGTGGCCCTCGACGACGGTCTTGTCCCCGGGCTGCTCGGTCGGGACGATCTCGACGGCGAACGGGTGCCCGCCGGCGGGCGCGTCCGGGGTGCGCGGCGGCCGGAACGTGATCTCGACGGTGCCGGTCGTCCCCGGGTAGAGGCGCAGCGACCGCGGCTCGACCGCGGCCCACACCGCGGGCCCGCCCGCGACCGAGACGCGGTACTCCTCCACCAGGTCGGTCGTGTTGCGCAGCCGCAGCGTGACGGACGCGGCGGCACCGGGGTCCACGGTGGCGGACGCCGGATCAAGAGAACTCCAGATGCTCACCGACCGGACACTAGGCGCGCCCGCGCGGGGCGGGCATGGCCCCGCGTGCACCCTCGGGTGCACGCTCCCCTGCCCCCGCTGACACCGGCGCTCCTACGCGTGGTCGTGCTCGGCGTCGGTCTGGACGGGACGCCGGAGCGCGGCGTCCGCGTCGGCGTCGGCGGCCTTCTCCAGGGCGTCGGACGGGTCCGACACCGACAGGCCGTTCCCGTTGTCCGTGCCGGGGACCGTCCCGGCGCGCTGCTGGTTGTAGTGCGACAGCTCGTGCCCGAGAAGCCGGTTGCCGCCCGGCGACCCGGGATCGTACCGACCCCGCTGGAACGCGATGTGCGAACCGGACGTGAACGCCACCGCCTGGACGGAGACGGCGGCCCGGTGCGCCGCCGAGTCGGTGTGCACGCGGACGCCGGACAGGTCCGTGCCGTACCGGGCCTCCCATTCCGCGCGGACGGGCGCCTCCAGCGGCCGTCCCGGCGACCGCAGCACCTGTTCGACGTGCTCGCGCTGGACGGCCGCCGCCTGCTCGCCGCCGTCCTCGCCTTGGGTCCGGGCGGAGAGCAGGCGCGCCACGGCGGCGTTCCCGACCAGCCGTTGCAGCGCGACCACCGACCGCGCGGCCGGTGTGGTCCCGGCCGTGGCGGCGGCGTCGGTGCGGGCCTTCCCGGCGCTCGGCGTCCGCCGCGCCCCGCCGTCGTCCCGCTGATTCCTCAGCTCACGCACAACACGCTCCCTGTCGACGAGTTCGGTCCCGCGCCCAAGGGTGGAACGCGCCCTCACCGGCTGTGAAGGAACGGACGGGCACCGGACGCGGCACGGGGAGATGCCCGAACGGACACCCGGACAAGGAGGCACCGAACGCTGCCCTTACGGTCCTCCCGCCGCGACGGGCGCGCTGGTAGGTCTGCCCCGACGAAGCCCAGAGGGAAGGCGGTTCGCCGATGCGCAAGAGTGAGTTGCAGGAGTGGCCACGGTCGGGTGGCCGCGCGTCCTCGCGTCCGCGCGCACAGGACGCCGAGACCGGCCCGGACCAGGCCGACCTGGCCGCGGCGGGCGGCCCGGCGAGCGCGGCCGGCGTCCTCGCCCTGCAGCGGACGGCCGGGAACGCGGCCGTCACGCAGGCGCTCGGGGCGCGGCGGCACGACCGCGGCGGCGCGCTGCCCGTGCAGCGGGCCCTCCGGAACAACCAGCGGGAGTACGGCATCACCCCGGGGCTGCTGATGTCGCCCAGGCAGTCGGACCAGAACGAGCTGGAACGCGTCTTCCCCAGGGACGAGAACGGCGCCTTCCAGCAGTTCCCGGACCCGGTCACGCTCGGCGTCGCCGTCGGGGGCAAGCTGAACAAGCTGCTGCACAAACTGAAACACGACCAGCCGGAGGCCACCGTCCCGGAGGCCGCGGACTGGGTGAAGGGCATCAACCCCCGGTTCCCCGAGGGCGGCGGCTACCGCCGCAACTGCGTCGACGCGGCGCGCAGCTTCGTGGCCTCCTGGTCCGGCAACCCCACCGTGGCCGTCGGGGTCGTCGGCACCACCGACCAGGACGTCGAACGCGGCGGCAACGACCGGACGGCGACCTGGCTGGCCACCCGCTGGAAGACCGACGAGGCCGTGGCGCCCGACGGCCAGCCGGTCGCGGACGTGTGGGCGAGGGTCGCGGCCCGGCTGCTCGGGCAGGGGCACGGCGCGGTCAGCATCGTGGTCTTCAAGCGGGAGGAGAACGGGAACGTCCACGCCGTCTGCGCCGTCAACCACGAGAACAAGGTCGTCTGGGTCGATCCGCAGGTCGGGCAGATCAGCGTGGACGGCCCGATGTACCGGGGCACCGCCTTCATGACGATCACCCTCAGCCCCCAGTTCACGCCGGTCGACGCGCCGCCGCCCCAGCCCACGGCGCTGTCCCTGTAGCCCCGCGCCGGGGGCCGCCGCGAGGGGCCGCGCGGGCAGCCGAGGGTGCCCCCGGGACGGGACGAACGGACGTTCCGGGCGGCGCGGCGGGACGGCAGGGTTTCGGTAGACCAAGCCGTCCCGAACCGGGGGAGTAGCTGCCAATGCCCACGTACCTGTCGCCCGGCGTCTACGTCGAGGAGGTGGCCAGCGGGTCCCGCCCGATCGAGGGGGTGGGCACGTCCGTGGCGGCCTTCGTCGGATTCGCTCCCGAAGGCCCGCTGAACGAGCCCGTGCTCGTCACGAACTGGTCGCAGTACGTCGCCTCCTTCGGGGACTTCACCGACGGCTACTACCTCGCCCACGCCGTGTACGGGTTCTTCAACAACGGCGGCGCCACCTGCTACGTGATCCGCGTCGGCGGGACGGCCCAGAACGGGAACGGCGCGGACGGCGCGCCGAAGCAGCTCGCCGCCGCGCCGGAGCCCGCCCGGCTCGGCGGGTTCGACGTCGCGGCCGTCCCGGGGGCGGCGGCCGCGAGCGTCACGGTGGAGGTCGCCGACGCCGACGGCGGCGACAAGGGCGGCGAGAAGGCCGACGACCGGTTCAAGCTCGTCGTCAAGGTCGACGGTGCGGTCGTCGAGAGCTTCACCGTCTCGACGAAGAAGAACACCCGCAACTACGTCGTCACGCAGGTGCGGGAGCGGTCGAAGCTCATCACCGTGACGGAGGCCGCGGCGGGGCAGCTCGTCCGACCCGACAACCAGAGCGTGACGCTGGCCGTCCCGGCGGCGCCCGCCGCGCCGACCGCCGACGGGCGGGCGATCACGCCCGAGCACTACCTCGGCGACACCGCCGACCGGACCGGCTTCGGCGGCCTGGAGGCCATCGACGCGGTCACGATGGTCGCCGCGCCGGACCTGATGAGCGCCTACGAGCGCGGCGTCCTCGACCTGGAGGGCGTCAAGGCCGTCCAGCTCGGGATGATCGCGCACTGCGAGCTGATGGGCGACCGGGTGGCGATCCTCGACCCGCCGCCGGGGCTGAACGTCCGGCAGGTGCACGAGTGGCGGCAGGAGACCGCCGGGTACGACTCGCGCTACGCCGCCCTCTACTACCCGTGGATCAAGGTCTTCGACCCGTCGTCCGGGCAGACGGGGCTGGTGCCGCCGAGCGGTCACATGGCGGGCATCTGGGCCCGCAGCGACGTCGAGCGCGGCGTGCACAAGGCGCCCGCGAACGAGATCGTCCGCGGCGCCGTGGACCTGGGGCTCCAGGTCACGAAAGGCGAGCAGGATCTGCTCAACCCGATCGGCGTGAACTGCATCCGCGCCTTTCCGGGACGGGGCGTCCGGGTGTGGGGCGCGCGGACGCTGGCGTCCGACCCGGCGTGGCGCTACCTGAACGTCCGGCGCTATTTCAACTACCTGGAGGAGTCGATCCTCATCGGCACCCAATGGGTGGTGTTCGAGCCGAACGACCAGGAGCTGTGGGCGCGGATCCGCCGCAACATCTCCGCCTTCCTGGTCACCGAATGGCGGGACGGCGCGCTCTTCGGCGCCACCGCCGACCAGGCGTTCTACGTGAAGTGCGACGAGGAGACCAACCCGCCGGAGTCGGTCGACCTCGGACGCGTGGTCTGCGAGATCGGCGTCGCGCCGGTCAAGCCCGCCGAGTTCGTCGTCTTCCGGCTGGCGCAGATCTCCGGCGGCGGCGAGCTGGAGGAATAGCGCGCCCCGCCGCTTGATACGTGACGGTCTTCAAAGACAGGGAGAACCATGGCATTCAACAAAGCCGACTCGGCAGCCGCGCACAATTTCGGCCTCCAGATCGACGGCACCACCGTGGAGTATCTGCAGCGGGTGAGCGGGCTCGGCCAGGAGCAGGACGTCATCGAGTTCAAGCAGAACTCGGCGAAGGGCCAGCCGGCGACGGCGAAGATGCCCGGCGTCGCCAAGGCCGGGGAGATCCAGGTCGTCCGCGCCACGACGCAGAGCCAGGCCTTCTCCGACTGGATCAAGAAGTCGTTCGAGGGCGACATGAGCTCCGCCCGCAAGAACGCCACGATCATCCAGATGGACTACCAGAACAACCCGGTGCGGCGGTTCAACCTCCGCAACGCCTGGTGCAGCAGCCAGAAGTTCGACGACCTGGAGGCGGGCAGCACCTCGCCCGTCACCGAGACGATCACCATCACCTACGAAGAGATGAAGGTCGAAGGCGGCTGATGCGCCGGTCAGCGCCCGCCGTGGACTCGGTCCGGATGCGGACCGAGTTCACCTTCGAACTCCCGCGCGGCTACGTGGACAAGAGCGGGGCCGTCCACCGCGAGGGCGCGATGCGCCTGGCCACCGCCAAGGACGAGCTCATCCCCCTCCAGGACGTGCGCGTCCGGGAGAACCCGCCGTACCTCTCGGTGGTGCTGCTCGCCCGGGTGATCACCCGGCTGGGCTCGCTGACGGAGGTCCACGACGGCGTCGTGGAGGGGATGTTCGCCTCCGACCTGGCGTTCCTCCAGGACTTCTACCGCCAGATCAACGCCGAGGGCCACACCCTGGCCAGCGTGGAATGCCCGTCCTGCGCGGAGTCCTTCCAGGTGGACCTCGCCGGGAGCCGCCTGGGGGAATCGTGACGTACCCGCCGGACCGCCTGCACCGGGAGATCGCCTACATCGCCTACCACTTCCACTGGTCCCTTGAGGAGATCATGAACCTGGAGCATCCGGACCGGCGCCGGTACGTCACCCAGATCGCCTCCCTGGTGAGCGACTGACCATGGGCCTCCGCGACCTGTTCACCCGCCGCCCGCACCCGGCCTCGGTCCCTGCGGGCGCGCCCGGCTGGCGGGAACTGCCGGAACCGGGCACCCCGCCCCCGATGGGGACGATCTCCAGCACGTCGTTCGGCTCGGCGCTGGCGACGTGGCGGTCGCCGTCGCTCTCGGGGGAGATCGCCCGCCAGGTCCGGTTGGACGCGCCGAACAGCATGGAGTGGGACCCGCCCCGTCCCGTCCACGAGGGCACGTCCCCGCCGATGCCGCTGGCGGCTGCGGAGCCCGACCCGGCACCGCGTCCCACAACGCCTTTGACGACCGCGCGAGCGGTGCCGCGCCCGGTACGCCCGCTAAGGTCGCACCCCGAGGCGCCTCCGCCCGCAACCCCTCCGGCCGACGCCGAGCCCACCGCACCGGCCGATGTTCCGGCGGTTCAGCGCAAGGCGGCGACACCAGGGACACCACCGACCGCGCGGCGGGCGGCTACGAGCACTCCTCCGCCTCCAGCGGAGGAGAGCACGCCGATGCGGCGCTCGGCGGCGGAGCCGAGCGGGGGGACACCGGCGAAGCCGCCCGCCGCGCCCACACGGTCCCGTGGTGGACGCGTCGCACGCTCGATCTCCGAGCCCAGACACCAGACCCAGCCCTCAGCGAAGCCGGGGGTCACGGCTCCGACCGCCCCCACGAACGCCCTTGCACCCGCCGAACGTCCTGCGCCCAAGCCCGACCTGCCAGTGCAGCGCTCGGCAAAGGCCCCGGCTCCAGAACGGCGGCCGTCGAGCCCGCCCCCACCTGCCGCCCACACCCCACCCAAGGCCGAACCACCGGTGCGCCCTTCGGGAGAAGCACAGACTTCGCCGCCTTCAACTCCTCCCGCACCCAAGACTGAATCGCCGGGCACGCCTTCACCAGAGCCGCCGCCGAGTGCTACCGCACCCGTCGCGGGTGTGACGTCCAGCCCCGAACAGGTTGAGCGTCCGTCGAAGCCCTCTGCGTCCACCGCGAGTGCAGCGCCCAAGCCCGAACCGCCAGTCCAACGCTCGACGAAGGCACCGATTTCGGGGTCGCCATCGAACGCTCCCAAGCCCATCGAGAATTCGGTGCCCGCGCCCGAACCACTGGTCCAACGCTCGACGAAGGCACCGAGACCGGAGCCCTCTCCGAGCGCTTCCGCGCCGGGGACGCCGGTCGCGGAGTGGCCGTCGAGCGGGTCCGCGCCTGGCGCGTCCAAGCCGGAACTTCCGGTTGAGCGCGCGGCGGAGATGCCGAGCGCTCCCACGTCCTTCGAGCGTTCTGCGCCCGAGGCTGAACTGCCGGTGCAGCGCTCGGTGGAGGCGCCGGTTTCGGAGCGGCTGTCGAGTGCTTCCGCGCCCGTTGCGCGTGTGGCGTCCGGGCCCGAACAGGTTGAGCGTTCATCGAAGGCGTCTGCGTCCGTTGCGGGTGTGGTGCCCGAGCCCGAACCGCTAGTCCAGCGCTCGGTGAAGGGGCCGAGACCGGAGCGGCCGTCGAGTGGTTCCGCGCCTGGCGCGTCCAGGCCGGAACTTCCGGTTGAGCGCGCGGCGGAGATGCCGAGCGCTCCCACGTCCTTCGAGGGTTCTGCGCCCGAGACTGAAATGCCGGTGCGGCGCTCGGTGGAGCCGCCGGTTTCGGAGCGGCCGTCGGGTGTTTCCGTGCCTGGCGGGCGGGGGGAGGTGGACGCGTCCGCTGGTCGGCCGGAAGTCGTCCGGTCGGGGCGGCGGGCGGTGTCCAAGGCGGCGCGGGCCAAGAGGCGCGCGGGGTTGGGGGCGCCCTTGCCCGCGCCGCCGCCACCCGGGGAGGCGGAGGCCGCCTCGCCGGAAGTGCGGGTCGGTCGTCCTGGATCCCGTCCCACCTCGATGGGACGGGTGGCCGCGGAACCGGCGGGAGAAGAGAGCGCGCTCCGTGCCATGCGCGTCTCCGCCCAGGTTCCGGGTCCCCCACCCGCCGTTCCGCCCACCGCACGGGCGGGACGGCGGGTGGGGCTCGGCCCGCCCGTCCAACGTTCGACGGCGGCTCCGCACCCGACCCCGCCCCGGCAGTCTCCGAAGCCACGCGCTGTGCCAGACGCCCCGAATCGCGATGGGGGAGGCGGTGCTTCAGCGCCGGAGCCGCCCTCGGTCGTTCGTCCGATCCAACGGTCGCCGGGTGCCGTGGCGACCGGCGTCGTTCCGGTTTCTGAAGGTGCGGGCGGTGGGGCGGTCTCGCCGTCTGCCGAGTCGCAGGACGGCGCCTCCGAGCCTCGACCCCCCGTGGTCGTTCGCCCGATTCAACGGTCGTCGACGCGGGGCGCTGACCGGGTGGCGGCTTCGCCGCGTCCGGCTGGAGTGGTTCGGCGGGCGGCGCGGACCGGGAGCGTGATCAGCGCTCCCGCTCGAAGGGACGTGCCCCATGGGGCGGGGAGTCCCGTCGTCATGCGGCGGGTCGAGCGCGGTGGCGCGGCTCGGCCGGTCGCTCTTTCGCGGCCATCGGTTCGGCGCGGCGCGGTTGCCCCAGCCTCCACCGCGTCGTCCGTTCCGGTGGGCCGGGCACCCGGATTTCAATCGGCTCCGGGTTCGCCCACCGCGCGCCCGGCGGCCTCCTTTGACACCGCCCTTGCCTGGGAGGCCGCCGGGCCCGCGTCACGTCCCCCGTCCGCTGCTCTGCCGGTGCAGCGCGAAACGGCGCCGCCGCCTCCGCGGAAAGAGCGGCAGGTCGCGGAACCGGCGCCGCCCAAGCGGCCCCCGGCCGCGCCGGTCCAGCGGCGGACGCAGACATCAGCGGCGCCGCGCACGACCACCGGACGGCAACCGGAGATCGACCTGGACGAGCTCGCCCGCCGACTCATCGGGCCGCTGACGCGGCTGCTGCGGGCGGAACTGCGACTGGACCGGGAAAGGGTCGGGCGGCTGCGCGACCCGCGGACCTACTGAACGGAATGCGATGCCGAAGAAGAACGATCCCGGCTCGACGACGTTCTTCAGGCTCTCCATCGACGGGGAGAGCCTGGGGAACTTCAACGGGTGCGAGGGGCTCGACGCCCAGGTGGACATCGAGCAGCGTGAAGAAGGCGGCAACAACGGGCACGTGTGGCAGTTGCCCACGCGGGTGCGGCACTCGAACATCCGGCTGACCCGTCCGATCAACGAGGAGACGGCCAAGGTGATGGCCTGGATCTCCTCAGTGGCGACGGGGATCGAGCGGCCGACGGCGCAGATCGAGGCGCTGCGCGCCAACGGAACGCTGGTCGCGCGCTGGTCGCTGCTCGAAGTGGTGCCGGTGAGCTGGACGGGCCCGACGCTCGACCCCGACAGCTCGTCCGTTGCGACCGAGGTCCTGGAGATCGCGCACCACGGGTTCATGGGCTGATGGCGGGCAACGCGAGCCATGTCCGGGCGACGCTCGCCGTCCACAACCCCCCGGCGGGGAACGGGACGCAGCCCGGCGCGCAGATGAAGGAGATCAAGTTCCAGTTCAACCCGGCGCAGCTGGAGCTGAGCAAGTCGGCGAACTGGAAGTACACCCCGGCGGTCGCGACCAGGGACGGGGCCAAGGTGGAGTTCCTCGGCTCCGAGCAGCAGAGCCTCGAACTGGAGATCTTCCTCGACTCGTCCAACCGTCCGGACGGCACGCGGGTGCGCGAGGACGTCGAGACGCTGTTCTCCTGCCTGCGGCCCGCGCCGTCCAGCCTGCCGGACCGGTCGTCCCCGCCGTGGGTGATCTTCGAGTGGGGCAAGTTCGCGACCGTGAAGTTCGTCGCCTACGTGCGGCGGGTCAGCGCGACCTACACGCTGTTCAGCCCGACCGGGTCGCCGGTCCGGGCGACGTGCCGGGTGTCGCTTGAGGAGATCCCGCAGGACACGCCGAACCAGAACCCGACCTCGGGCGCGCTGACGGCGCGGAGCGTGCACCGGCTGGTGGCGGGCGACACGCTCCAGTCGCTGGCCTGGCGGGAGTACGGCGACGCGACGGCCTGGCGGGTGATCGCCGAGGCCAACGAGATCGACGACCCGATGCGGCTGGAGCCGGGACGCGAGCTCCTGCTGCCCGCCGCCGAGGACGTCCGGGCCTAGGAGAAGGGGGAGAAGGGTGTCGAAGGGCGCATACACCAACCAGCTCTCGGTGACCGTCGACGGCCGTCCGCTGACGCGCGAGCAGCGGCGGAGCCTGGTCCAGGGCTGGGTGGACTCCAGCGTGAACGTCCCCGCGTCCTTCCAGCTGACCTTCCGGGACCAGTACCGGCGGCTGCTCGGCGAACTGGGCGTGCGGATCGGCTCGAAGGTGGTGCTGCGGGCCCTCGCCGTCGGCAGGGACGGCGGCAAGCCGCTGTTCACCGGGGAGGTCACCGCGCTGGAGGCCGACTTCGACGACACCGGCAAGTTCAGCGTGGTCCGCGGCCACGACCCGGGGCACCGGCTGCTGCGCAACCAGCGCGTCGAGGGCTACCAGAACATGACCGCGTCCGACATCGCGCGCAAGATCGCGTCGCGGAACCGGCTGCGGATCGGCCGGATCGACCCGACCCGGACGCTCTACGAGACGATTACCCAGCCGAACGTCACCGACTGGGAGTTCCTGATCAGGCTGGCGCACGAGAACGGCGTCGAGGTCTACTTCTCGGACGAGGGCGAGTTCCGTTTCGTCGAGCCGAAGCCCGCGTCGGGCGCGCCCGGCAAGACGGCGAAGGCCGCGTCCAGCCCGTACGTGCTGGAGTTCGGGACGAACCTGCGCCGCTGCCGCACCGGCGTCACCGCCGCCGACCAGGTCGGCACGGTGCGGGTGCGGGGCTGGGACGTCCGCCGCAAACGCGAGGTGATCGGACGCGCCGACGCCACCCGCAACCCCGAACTGGACATCGGGCTGACCGGCGTCGACGCCGTCCAGCCGTTCGGGAAGGCGGAGCTGGTCGAGACCGGCATCCCCTACGACACGCACGCGCAGGTGAAGGAGGCCGCGAAGGCGCTCGCGGGCGACGTCAGCGGCGCGTTCGCCGAGCTTGAGCTCGCGGCGGACGGCGACCCGAAGCTGCGTCCCGGGCTGCCGGTCGCGGTGAACCGGATCGGCCGCCCCTTCGAGGGCCGGTACACGGTCACCACCGCGCGGCACGTGTTCGGGATCGGGGACTCCTACGAGACGTGGCTGACGGTGTCCGGCCGCCAGCACCGGTCGCTGTTCGGGCTGGCGTCCGGCGGCGCCGCGCCCGCCGCGCCGAAGGTGCCCGGGGTCGCGTCCGCGATCGTCACCGACATCCAGGACCCGCGCAACCAGGGACGTGTCAAGCTGCGCTTCCCCTGGCTGAGCGACGACTACGTCAGCGACTGGGCCCGGGTGGTGCAGTACGGCGGGGTGCGCGGCGGCGGGCTCCTGATGCCGGACGTGAACGACGAGGTCCTCGTCGCGTTCGACCGGGGCGCCCTCGACCACCCCTACGTCATCGGCGGGCTCTACAACGGCGTCGACCGGCTGCCCAAGTACCGGCGGATGCCGGTGGTCGGGACGTCCGGCCGGGTGAACTGGCGCAGCGTCGCGTCCCGCACCGGGAACCGGATCGAGCTGGTGGACGCGCCCGGCCAGCAGGGCGTGAAGGTCGCGAGCGGCGACGACCGGATGACGGTCGAGATGCGCGAGACCGGGACGCGGCTCACCGTCCACAGCGACGGCAGCGTCGACATCTCCGGCAACCGGACGGTGACGGTGAGGGGCCCGGTCATCCGGGTCAACGCGACGACGCGGCTCGACCTCCAGGCGGCGAGCATCGGCCTCCGCGCGGCGAACCTCATGGTCCAGGGCATCGTCGAGGTGCAGGGCAAGGTCAACGTCACCGGGCTGCTCACCCAGAACCACGCCCCGGTCATGATCATTCCAGCGGGCTGAACGGGGGGATTTCGATGGGGGAGCAGTTCGTCGGCGCGGGCTGGGGGTTCCCGATGCGGGTCAGCGCGTCCGGCGGGATCGTGCTCGTCACCGGGGAGCGGGAGATCGAGGAGGCGATCCGGCTGGTGCTCGCGACCGCGCCGGGCGAGCGCCCGTCCCGGCCCGAGTTCGGCTGCGCGATCCACGACCTCGTGTTCGCGCCCGTCAACGAGGAGACCGCCGGGCGCATCGCCTACGAGGTGCGCGGCAGCCTGGACCGCTGGGAGCCGCGCATCGAGGTCGCCGACGTCCGGGTGAGCGTCGCGCCGGACGACCCGGCGGTGCTGTTCATCGACGTCCGCTACGAGGTCCGCGGCACGAACAACCCGCGCAACCTGGTCTTCCCGTTCTATGTGATCCCGTCCCACGACGACCCGGCGGACGAGGTGGACGCAACGGACGCGACATCCCGGCCGGGCCGCCGACCGTCCTTCGAGAGCGGAACCTGATGCCCCTGCCCGCGCCCAACCTCGACGACCGGCGCTTCCAGCAGTTCGTGGACGACGCCAAGCGCTACATCCAGCGGCGCTGCCCGGAGTGGACCGACCACAACGTCTCCGACCCGGGCGTGACGCTGATCGAGACCGTCGCGCACATGGTCGACCAGCTCGTGTACCGGCTCAACCGCGTGCCGGAGAAGAACTACGTCGCGTTCCTCGAACTGCTCGGCGTCACGCTGCTGCCGCCCGCCGCCGCCCGCACCGACGTGACGTTCTGGCTGTCCGCGCCGCAGGAGGAGGACGTCCTGCTGCCCGCCGGGGCGGAGATCGCGACGCTGCGCACCGAGCACGAGGAGGCCGTCGTGTTCACCACCGAGCGCGACCTGCGCGTCGTGCCGTGCGAGCTGTCCGCCGTCATCGCGCAGCCGGAGGGCGGGACGGTCGCCGACCACACCGCCGACGTCCGCTCCGGCGAGGATTTCGCGTGTTTCTCCGCCGTGCCCCGGCCGGGCGACGTGCTGGCGCTCGGGCTGTCCGCGGCCGTCCCGTCCTGCGCGGTGATGATCAGGCTGGACAGCCGGGTCGACGGCGTCGGCGTCGACCCCCGGCAGCCGCCGCTGCGCTGGGAGGCGTGGACGGGCGAGGGCTGGCGGGAGTGCGAGGTCGCCTCCGACGGGACCGGCGGGCTGAACCGGGCCGGGGAGGTCGTGCTGCACGTCCCGGACGGGCACGTCATGTCGCGGCTCGGCGTCCACGAGGCCGGATGGCTGCGCTGCCGGGTCACCGAGCCGCTGCCCGGCCAGCCGTTCTACTCGGTGTCGCCGACCGTCCGGGACGCGGAGGCCGCCACGGTCGGCGGGACGACCGGCGCCGTCCACGCCGAGACGATCCGGGACGAGACGCTCGGCGAGTCCGCGGGCGTCCCCGGCGAGCGGTTCCGGACCGAGCACGCGCCCGTGCTCGCGGGGGACCCGCCGCTCGTCCTGGAGTCGTCGGACGGCGACGGCTGGCGGGAGTGGGAGCAGGTCGAGCACTTCTCCGCGTCCGGGCCCGGCGACCGGCACTTCCGGCTGGACGCGGCGACCGGCGAGGTCTCGTTCGGCCCGGCCGTCCGCACCCCGGACGGGCTGCTGCGGCAGTACGGCGCCGTCCCGGACAAGGGCGCGGTGCTGCGCGCCCGCCGCTACCGGACCGGCGGCGGCCGCGCCGGGAACGTGGCGCGCGGCGCGCTGAGCGTGCTCCGCACGTCGATCCCCTACGTCGCGCAGGTCGAGAACCGGGAGGCGGCGCGCGGCGGCGTCGACGCCGAGACCCTGGAGGAGGCCAAGCGCCGCACCCCCGTCGCGCTCCGCGCCCAGGACCGCGCGGTCACCGCCCGCGACTACGAGGAACTGGCCCGCCGCGCCGCGCCCGAGACCGCCCGGATCCGCTGCCTGCCCGTGGACGACGCGGGCGCGGGCGCGGTCCGCGTCCTGGTCGTGCCGCAGGCCGTGCCCGACCCGGGCGGACGGCTCCGGTTCGAGCAGCTCGTCCCCGGCGACGACCTGCTCCGCCGCGTCACCCGCTACCTGGACGACCGCCGCCCGATCGGGGTCAGGCTCGCCGTGGGCCCGCCGTTCTACCAGGGCGTCACGGTCGTCGCGACGGTGCACGCGTTCGGGACCGTCGAGGCCGAGTCCGTCCGCCGCGCCGCGCTCGACGCCCTCTACGCCCACCTCGACCCGCTGACCGGCGGCGCGGACGGGCGGGGCTGGCAGTTCGGCCGCCCCCTCCAGGCGGGTGAGATCTTCGCCGTCCTGCAGCGGGTGCCGGGCGTGGAACTCGTGGACGAGGTCCGCCTGCACGCCGCCGACCCCCTGACCGGCAAACGCGGCGACGCCGTAGACCGCATCGACCTCGACCCCTCCGCGTTGGTCTTCTCCTACGACCACAAGATTCGGGTGCGGGGAGGAGCGTCATGACCGGAGCGAAGCGAGGATCATGGCGCTCCCCCTGCGGGGGTCTGGGGGTCGCCCCCCAGAAAGGCGGGGCGTCGTGAGAGGCGGCGTCGATGGGGTGCGGTCGGCTTATCCGTTGGGGGAGCGGCTGCCGTCGGTGTTCGCCGAGGACGATCTCGCGCAGCGGTTCGTGGCCGGGCTCGACGACCTGTTCGCGCCGCTGCTCACCGTCCTCGACAGCCTGGAGGCCTACTTCTCGCCCGCGCTCGCCCCGGCCGACTTCGTCGGCTGGCTGGCCGGGTGGGTCGGCGCCGAGCTGCGGGGCGACGAGCCCGAGGCGCAGGCCAGGGACGCGGTCGCGAAGGCGACCGGCCTGCACCGGCTGCGCGGCACCCGGCACGGTGTCGCGGCGGCCGTCCTGATGGCGTTCGGCGTGGCGCCGGAGATCGTGGAGAGCGGCGGCGCGGCCTGGTCGGAGCGGCCGCTCGGCGCGATCCCGGGCGAGGCCGCGCCGCGCCTTGAGGTGATCCTGCGCGTCCCCGACCCGTCGCGGGTGGACGCGCGGCGGCTGGACGCGCTGGTCGGCGCGGTCCGTCCCGCCCACGTCCCCTATGCCGTGCACGTCCTGGAGAAAGGAGCGGCCCGATGACGTCCCCCGGAGGAGTCTGCCCGGACTGCGGGGCCACCGGTCAGGGCGGCTCGTTCTGCGACCGCTGCGGCGCGGTGCTCAACTGGACGCCCGCCCACGGCGTCCCCCTGCCCACCCCGCCCGAGCCGCCGCCCCCGGAACCGCCGACCGCGCCGCCCGACACGCGAATCGAACGGCCCCTCCCACCCGCCCCGCCGCGCCCGGCCGGTGGCCCGCCGCGTCCGCCGGACGCGGCGCCGCCCGACCGGCGGGTCGCGCCGCTGCCGGGACGGCGGCCGCCCGCGCGGGACGACCGGGCCCGGCGCCTGCTGATCCCGGTGACCCCCGAGACCCCGGCCCAACCCCCTCCGGCGGGGCCCGCGCCGGTGCTGCCCGGACGTCCGGAGGCGGCCCGCCCGCAGGTGCGGGCGCGGACCCCGGAGATGACGGGCGGCGTCCCGTGCCCGTGGTGCGACACGCTGAACCCGCCCGACCGGCACTTCTGCCGCCAGTGCGCGATGCCGCTCGCGGCGGCGGACAAGGACGGGTTCCGCACCCGCACCTGGTGGCAGCGGATCGTCCACGGCGACCGGAACCGGGAGGTGCCCTGGGCGGGGGAGCGGCCGCGGATCCGGCGCGGCCCCGGCACCCTGCTGACCAGCGCCGTGCTGGCCCTCGCGGGCGTGGCCGTCGTCGGGACGGCGGTCGTGAAGGCCGACGACGTCGCCAACGGGGTCGTGGACCATTTCGTCAAGCGGGCGCCCGCCCCGCCGAACGCGGCGAAGGCGTCGCACACCGACCCGAAGCACGGTCCGCAGCTCGCCGTGGACGGCCTCACCAACACCTTCTGGGGCACCGGCTTCGGCGGCGGCAGCCAGGGCGTCTTCCTGGAGGCGTCGTTCGTCCAGCCCCGCCGCCTGCTCAACGTGATCATCACCCCGGGCGTGTCGAAGCAGCCGGACCAGTACGCCACCCAGGCCCGCCCGCAGATCCTGGACGCGACGGTCTTCTCCTCAGACGGGAGGAGCCGGACGACGGAGCTGCGCCTCGACGACGCCCCCGGCCCGCAGAAGCTCAAGCTGCGCGGGGACGACGTCGTCCGGGTCCGGCTCACCATCCGCTCCGCCTACGGCGCCGCGCCCAACCGGCAGGTGTGCATTGCGGAGGTCGAGTTCTTTACGCGGTCGACCGTCAGGAACCTCTGACCAAAGGGGAAGCTCCCGGCCCGGAGGAGGGCCGGGAGCCTCCGGAGAGGGTCAGGAGCAGAGCGCGGTGTCCAGCGTGTCCAGGACGTGCTGGTGCACCTTCATCATGTCCTCCTCCTTCGCCCTGATCGCGCTGGGCAGCGCGGTGACCGCGACCGTCGCGGCCCGCCCGTCCGCGGTGGCGCCGTCGCGCGTCTCGTAGCCGTTGATGTCGCCGCCGTGGCCCCACAGGTAGCCGCCGCAGGACAGTTTCGTGCTCATCAGGCCGAGGCCGTAGGACGCGCCCGGCAGGTCGCCCGGCGCCGGGAGGGTCCGCTTCATCTCCGCCAGCTCCGCCGGGCGGAGCAGCCGGCCGCCGAGCAGGGCGCCGAAGAAGGCGTTCAGGTCGCGCGGGGTGCTGACGAGCTGCCCGGCCGCCCAGCCCGCGGACGGGTCGAGCCTCGTGATGTCGCGCAGCGCGCCGCCCGGCTCGGCCGCGTCGTAGCCCTTCGGGTGCGCGCCGCGGATGCCGCGCTCCCCGACGAGCGGCCAGTAGGTGTCGCGCAGCCCGAGCGGGCGGATGATCCGGTTGGTGATCTCCTCGCCGACCGGACGTCCCGTGACCTTCTGGACGAGCAGCCCCGCGAGCACATAGTTGGTGTTGCTGTACTGCCATTTGGTGCCCGGCGGGAAATCGGCGGGATGCCGGAACGCGATGTCGAGCAGTTCGCGCGGTTCCCGGTAGAGGTCGCGGGTGTTGAAGGCGTTCAGGTCCAGGTACCGGGTGTATTCGGGAATGCCGCTCGTGTGCTGGAGCACGTTCCGCACCGTGATCTTGTTCGGGTCGATTCCCTCGCCCCGGACGAGGCCCGGCAGATACTTCTCGATCGGCGCGTCCAGCTTCACCCTGCCCTCGCCCACCAGTTGCAGGACGACCGCCGCCGTGAACGTCTTGGTGTTGCTCGCGATCCGGACATGCCCGTTCACCGGCGGCTTCGCGCCCGTGTCGCGGTCGCCGACGCCCGCGACGTAGTCGGTCGTGCGCCCGTCCCGGTCCCGGACGGCGGCGAGCACGCCGGGGAACCCGTCGCGCACCAGGCCGTCCATCTTCCGCTGGACGGCGGGATTCCCCGGCGCCCCGCCGCCCTTTTCCGTACGGGCCAGGGCGGGCGCGCCCAGCGCCGCGATTCCGCCGAACACCGTCAGCGCGGCGAGCACGGCGGGAAACTTCCGGCCGCGCCTCGATTTGATCAGAGAATTCATCGGGAGCTCCTTGCGAGTGGCGTTTTATCGGACGCTCCAAGCGTCTCCACTCGCCGCCGCCGGGACGAGCCAGCGGGGCCCCGGAAAAGAGGTGTAGCCAGCCCCACCCCTCCGTCCGGATCAGGTCCGGGAATTGGCCTCCAGGTAGTGCAGGACGGCGGTGACGCGCCGGTCCGCCCCACTGGTGGGCTCCAGGCCGAGCTTGGCGAAGATGTTCCGGATGTGCTTGTGCACGGCCCCCTCGGTGACGACGAGCCCCTCCGCGATCGCGGTGTTGCCGAGGCCCTCCGCCATCAGGGCGAGCACGTCCAGCTCGCGCGGCGTCAGCCGCTCCAGCGCGCAGTCGGAGCGGGTGCGGGTGAGCAACTGCGCGACGACCTCGGGGTCGATGGCGGTGCCGCCGCCCGCGACGCGGTGCAGCGCGTCGAGGAACTGCTCGACGCGGCCGACCCGCTCCTTGAGCAGGTAGCCGATCCGGCGGGCGCCGCCGTCCAGCAGCTCGGTCGCGAACGCCTGCTCGACGTAGGCCGACAGCACGAGCACGGCGAGGTCCGGGCGCCGCCGCCGCGCCTCGACCGCCGCCCTGATCCCCTCGTCGGTGTGGGTCGGCGGCATCCGCACGTCGACGATCGCGGTGTCCGGCTCGTGGTCGTCGACGGCCGCGAGGAACGCCTCCGCGGAGTCGGTGGTGGCGACCACGTCCAGGGACTCGGCGCGCAGCAGCAGCGCCAGCCCCTCGCGCAGCAGCGCGTCGTCCTCGGCGATCACGATCCGCACGGCAGCTCCACCTCCACGATCGTCGGCCCGCCGGGCGGGCTGGTCAGGACGAGCCGCCCGTCGTGCGCCTCGATCCGGCTGCGGATCCCGGCGAGGCCGGAGCCGCCGCGCGCGTCCGCGCCGCCGACGCCGTCGTCCTCGATCCGCAGCCGCAGGAGCGGGCCCTCGCGGCGGACGGTCACGAGCGCGTGCCGCGCCCCGCTGTGCCGGGACACGTTGGTCAGCGCCTCCGCCGTGACGAAGTACGCGGTCGCCTCGACGGACGCGGCGCACCGGCCCGGCACGTCGACGTCCACCTCGCAGGGGACGCCGCAGTTCGCCGCGAGCCCGGCCAGCGCGCCGGTCAGGCCCCGGTCGTCCAGGACGGGCGGCAGGATGCCGCGCACCACCGCGCGCAGCTCGGCCAGCGCCTCCTCGGCCGCGACCTGCGCGCGGTCGAGGATCGCGAGCGCGCTCGCCGGGTCGCGGGCGAGCGCGCGCCGGGTCGCGCCGAGCAGCACGGTCACGCCGACGAGGCGGTTCTGCGCGCCGTCGTGCAGCGAGCGCTCGATCCGCCGCAGCTCCGTGGCGTGCGCGTCCAGCGCGGCGGCCCGGGTGGCCGACAGCTGCGCGACCCGCAGGGACAGGTCGGTGTCGTCGGTGGGCGCGAGCAGCCGCCGCCCCGGCCAGGCCTGCAACCGGGCCATCCCCGGGCCGAGCAGGACGAACGCCAGTGCCAGCCCGATCCCGAACAGGGTGACCGGGAGGGCGTCGGAGAAGTCGCGGACCGTCCAGAACACGCCGGTGGGCTCGCGGTTCTGCGCGGGCAGGAACCGCCACCACAGCGGGTAGGTGATGTCCTGCGCGGACGCCACCGGCATCGTGATCGCGGCCGCGCTGAACAGCAGGCCCGCCGTCCCGTGCCCGAGCACCCAGCACAGCTCGCGGGGGACGGCCGGGTCGGCGAGGGCGGCGCCGAGCCGGGACGGCACCGGCCCCGGCCCGATGATCTCCGGGCCCCAGCGGGACAGCCGCGCCCGCTCCCGGGACGCCACCGCCCGGACGCCGCGCAGCGCGCTCGGCACGAGCAGCAGGCCGACCCCGGCGACGGACAGCACCATGACCGACGTGACCCACGCCATGGCGACGAACGCCAGCAGGGCGGTGCCGAGCCCGCCGACGAGATGCTCCAGCGCGTCGAGGACGGCGCGGGCGCGGCGCATGAGGACGCCACCCTGCCCGGCGTATCGGGGAGCCGCCGGCTCCGGCCTGCCCGCCACCATCCGCACCCTCCTGACGCCCCCGACTTTAAGACGACAAGTCGGAAACCGCCCGAGGGGCGGCGCAGGAGTACAGCCTGCTATACCAACGTGGACGGGTTGGCTGGATCGTCCGCGGCGCTCGTAGTTCCTAGAGTGATTCGCGGCGATCGTCACCCCGTTCTCGGAGTTGCAAGATGAACGATTCTCACGGCCGGTCGGAGACGACGAGCCCGGCCGCCGCCGGGGCGTCCCCGAGCGCGCGGAGCAGGGCCGTGCGGCCGGTGCTGTGGGTGCTTCTGGTGATCTTCGCGGCGGGCGACATGGTCCTGTCGCGGCTCGACGCGAACGTGGCCGTCGACGCGGCGTTCGGGCTGGCCACGATGGCCTGCGCGACGTGCCTGATCGTCCACCACTACCGCAACCGGCGCGGCTGACCGCCTCAGCCGACGAGACCGGCCGGCCCTTCCCGACGTGGTCAGGGGGTCACGATGGGGAAGTCGGGCTCGGGTGCGTCCATGACGGCCAGCAGCCTTCGCAGGGCCGCCGCGTCACCGGAACTGGTGATGCCTTCCGGGCCTTTCCCCGCTATCAGCGCGAACAATTGCGGACGGGTGAGCGTGAGCGTCAGATCGGCGCCATCGGTATCGCCCGTCACCCGCCGGTGAATGAGGACGCCGTTGGACAGCATCATCCGGTACCGCTCGCGGGCGTCGGTGAAGTCCCAGTCGATGGTGACGTGCTCGTCCCATGCCTTTGGGCCGTTCACGCGGATCGCCATCGAGTCGAAGACCTGCTCGACCGTCAGCCCGGCGGTCATTCCGCCGGAGATGCTCATCGGGACCGGCTTGATCCCCTCGCGCAGTTCCATCGCGCCGGTCAGGTAGAAATTGCGCCACGTCCCGTTCTCCGCGCCCCGGCCGAGCCGCTGGTAGACGTCGGCGAGCCCGGACTTGGCGTCGGCGTTCTCCGGGTCGGCGAACACGACATGGTCGTAGAGGGTCGCGGCGAAACGCAGATCGCCCTTATCGGCGTAGTCGCGGGCCATCGACATCACCTTGGACGCGCCGCCCATGCATTCCACGTACCGTTTCGCGTTCTCGACCGGCGGGTGCTCCCAGAGATGCGCGGGATTGCCGTCGAACCAGCCCATGTAGCGCTGGTAGATCGCCTTCACGTTGTGGCTCACCGAGCCGTAGTAGCCGCGGGCGTGCCAGGCGTTGGCGAGGGCGGGCGGCAGTTCCATCTGCTCCGCGATCTCGATGCCGGTGTGGCCCTGGTTGAGCATGCGCAGCGTCTGATCGTGCAGGTAGGCGTACAGGTCGCGCTGCTGCGAAAGGAAGGCGACGATGTCGTCGCGTCCCCAGATCGGCCAATGGTGGGACGCGAACGCCACGTCACTGGCGTCGGCGAACAGCGTGATCGCCTCGTCCAGATAGCGCGCCCACACCCGCGCGTCCCGGACGAGCGCCCCGCGCAAAGTCAGGATGTTGTGGAGGTTGTGCGTGGCGTTCTCGGCCATGCACAAGGCGCGCCGTTCCGGGAAATGGAAGTTCATCTCCGCCGGAGCCTCGGTTCCCGGCGTCGACTGGAAGACGATCCGCACGCCGTCCAGGACTTCCTCCTGCCCGGTACGGGTGATGTGCGTGTTCGGCGGGACGAGCGAGACGCGCCCGGACGACGCGGTCTGCCCGAGGCCCGTCCCGACCATTCCGTCCGGGCCCCGCTCCAGCAGGACGCCCGCGTGGTACATGCCGCGACGGGCCATGGCCGTCCCCGCGTACACGTTCTCCGCGACGGCGTTCTCCACGAATCCGGCGGGCGCGACGATCGGCACCCCGTCGGCGTTCCCGGGCGCGACGACGCCCTCGGCGCCGCCGAAATGGTCGACGTGCGAATGGGTGTAGACGAGCCCGGTGACCGGACGGTCGCCCCGGTGCTCGCAGTACAGCCCGAACGCGGCGGCGGCGGTCTCCACCGACACCAGCGGGTCGATCACGATCACCCCGCGCTCGCCCTCGACCAGCGTCATGTTCGACAGATCCAGGCCCCGCACCTGGTAAACGCCGTCCGTCACCTCGAAAAGGCCCTGCTTGGCGCACAGTTGCGACTGCCGCCACAGGGACGGGTTCGCCGTGTCCGGGCAGGGGGCGTCGAGGAAGGCGAAGACGTCGTTGTCCCAGACGACCCTGCCGCCCGAGTCCCGGACCACCCCCGGCGACAGCGACGCGACCAGGCCGCGTTCGGCGTTCTCGAAATCCGTCCGGTCGGTGAAGGCGAGATCTCCCATGGCGTCCATTTCTCCACCCGCATACCAACCCAAAGTCCCCGGCTGGCAAAGGCTCCTCGACCGGACGCCCCGTCACGCCCGGCGGTGCGGACAGGTGGTGGGCAGGACCGTGGCCCCGGCCGCCGCGATCCGGCGGACCAGCTCCCACATCTGGAGCTGGCTGCGCGGGTTCGGCCGAGAAAGGCGGGGAAATGGTGGTGCCACGCCGGACAAGGGCGGTTGTCCGCACAATTCCTTCGGCCCTTGTCCGGCGTGGTCAATGATCTTCTAGGGGCGGGGGATCAGTCCCAGTTGATGGCTTCCTGGGTCAGGAGTTCGCGGCCCTCGTAGACGGAGACGACGGCGTTCGTGCCGCGGCCGTCGGGGGACGGCGTGAGGTCGAGGCCCTGCCACTGGTCGCCGGCGGCGACGTTCGCCGCCGAGGTGACATGGCGTCCCGTGACGTAGTCGATGTCCACCCTCACCTGGCTGTCGGCCGAGCAGTGGACGGACCAGCCGTCCGCCGCGATGCCGTTCGGGCCCAGGTCGCGGACCGTCACCTCGTCCGCGAACAGCCTGGCCTCGCACGACGTGTCGGCCTTGCCGGGGGCGGCCAGGGCGGGGGCCGCCACCGGTCCCGCCGCCAGGGCGGCGACGACCAGGGACGTTCCCGCCAGGATCGCTTTGCGCATCACACTCTCCTTTTTGCGCAGGATCTTCTTGCATATTCACCGTTCCATCCCGGCGGTAGGGCGGTAAGCCTCGGAAAGGCAGCCCAAAGGGCAGCGATCAGTGCCCGCGGAGCACCGGGCGCGGTGACGCGCGAACCCGTTGGAAGAATGGCGGAATTGTCAAGCCCGATGGGGGGAGGATATGTCCACCCATTGGCGGTAGGCGGCCATGTCAACGTTGCCGCCGCACACGATGGCGGCCACGTGCCGTCCGGCGAAGCGGTCGCGGTCTTCGAGCACCGCCGCGACGCCGAGCGCGGCGGACGGCTCCACCACGAGGCCCGCGCGGTCGAGGAGCAGCCGCATCCCGGCGATGATCGACGCCTCCTCCACCAGGACGGCGTCGTCGGCGACCAGCAGGAGGTCGTCCAGGACGGCCGGGATGGGACGGCGACCGGCGACGCCGTCCGCGATCGTGTCGGTCGAGTCGGTGGTGACGACGCGCCGCCCGCGCCACGACAGCGTCATCGCGGGCGCCCCGAGCGGCTGGACGCAGATCACCTCGACGCCGGGCGCCAGCGCCTTCACCACGTGCCCGACGCCGGTGGCCAGCGCACCGCCGCCGAGCGCGATCAGGACGGCGTCGAACGCCGGGCCGGACTCCACCAGCTCCAGGCCGATGGTCGCCGCGCCCTCGCAGGTCTCGATGTCGAGGCTGTCCTCGACCAGCCGGACGCCGTCGTGCCGCGCGATGGCCGCCGCCCGCTCGCGGGCGAGGTCGAAGTCGCCGTCCACCAGCTCCAGCGTCGCGTCCAGCGCGCGGATGCGGTCGAGCTTGGCGGCGGGCGCGAAGCGGGACGCGACGACGGTGACCGCCAGCCCCCGCTCGCGGCCCGACCAGGCGAGGGCCTGGCCGAGGTTGCCCGCGCTGGCGCACACGACGGCTCGTGAACCGTTCGAGGCGAGCAGGCTCGAGACGACCTCCGTGCCGCGCCCCTTGAAGCTCCGGACCGGGTTCGCCGTTTCGAGCTTGACGCTCACCGCGCACCCGAGATCGGGTTCGAGCGCCTCGCAGCGGTAGAGGGGGGAGTCGAGGAAGAGCGGGTCGATCATCCGCCGGGCCGCCCTGATCCGGGCGAGGTCGAGACGCGTCTTCGGCACGGTACGGCAGCGTAGCGACGCGCCTTGACACGCTCCAATGGTAAGCCGTAGCTTACGGTTCGTGGATGCTTACCAAAGTGGTTCCGGATGGGAGGCGCTGGGCGATCCCACCCGGCGCGCCATCGTGGTCTGCCTGGCCGAGCGGCCGAGCGCCGTCGGCCAGTTGGCGGAGCGGCTGCCGATCAGCAGGCCCGCGGTGTCCCAGCATCTGAAGATCCTCAAGGACGCGGGGCTGGTCACCGACCGCGCCGAGGGGACGCGGCGGGTGTACCGGCTCAACCCGGCGGGCCTCGCCGCGCTGCGCGACCAGCTGGAGACGTTCTGGGACCGCGCGCTGAGCGGCTACCAGGACGTCGTGGACCAATCGACCGAGGAGAGATCATGACCCAGGCAGCGGACGTGGTGGTCCGCCGGACGATCGTCGTCGACGCGACGGTCGAGCGGGCCTTCGAGATGTTCACCGCGCGCTTCGGCGACTTCAAGCCGCCCGAGCACAACCTGCTCGGCGCGCCGATCGCCGAGACCGTGTTCG
The DNA here is from genome assembly GCF_001552135.1 of Actinomadura chibensis NBRC 106107. Classification (GTDB taxonomy): domain Bacteria; phylum Actinomycetota; class Actinomycetes; order Streptosporangiales; family Streptosporangiaceae; genus Spirillospora; species Spirillospora chibensis. The sequence continues at coordinate 56,683 of NZ_BCQP01000055.1, forward strand.
AGCCGAAGGTCGGCGGACACATCTACGACCGGGGCGAGGACGGCACCGAGTGCCGCTGGGCGCGCGTCCTCGCCTTCGACCCGCCGGACCGCGTGGTGTTCAGCTGGGACATCAGCCCGCAGTGGCGGATCGAGACCGAGCCGGACAACACGAGCGAGGTCGAGGTCCGGTTCGTCGCCGAGAGCCCGGAGCGCACCCGCGTGGAACTGGAGCACCGCAACCTCGACCGGCACGGGCCCGGCTGGGAGTCGGTCCGCGACGGCGTCGACAACGACGAGGGATGGCCGCTGTACCTGGCCCGGTACGCCGCCCTGGTCGCCGAGTCCGGCTGACCCGGGAGCCCGGCCGGGCTCAGGCCGCTCAGGCTTCGCGGGCGAAGGACGCGCAGTCGGGGCACTCGTCGAGATACCGGTGCCGGCATTCGACGGTGTGCCGCAGGAAGGAGATCGCCCGCCGCCGGTGGACGACCTCCGCCTCGAGCGCCTCGATCTTCGCCTGCACGACCGCCTGCGCCGTGGCCTTCCGCGGCGACATGGCGGCCGTGATCTCGGGCAGCGACAGCCCGACCCGCCGCAGTTTCAGGACGGTGCGCGCCTGCTCCAGCGCGTGGTCGTCGTAACTGCGGTATCCGCTCGCGTCGCGGGGCACGGCGAGCGCGCCCGCGTCCTCCCAGTGCCGGAGGACGTGGGCCGCGACGCCGAGCTCCGCGGCGGCCTGTCCGATCGTCCTTCCCGCCACGCGCGCCTTGCCTTCATGTCGACCTGAACCCCTACCGTTCCGATCATGCCCGACACTCACCCCGGCGGCACCCGCCGCCGTCCATCGGTCCTGGTCACGGGCGCGAGCGGCAACCTCGGCCGCGAGGTCGCCGCCCGGCTCGTCGCGCGCGGCGCGCACGTTCGGGCGCTGGAGCGGCGGCGGAGCCGCCCCCGTCCGGGAACGGAGCCGGTGGTCGGCGACCTCACGGATCCCGCCGTTCTGCGCGAGGCGCTGAACGGAATGGACGCCGTCTTTCTCGTCTGGCCGCTGCTCGACTCCGCTCCGGCCCGTCCGCTGGTCGCGGAACTGCGCGCGGTCCGCGTCGTCTACGTCTCCTCGGCCGCCATCGACGACGGCGCCGAGCGCCAGAGCGACCCCATCGTCCAGGTGCACGCGGACATGGAGGCCCTGCTCCGCGACGGCGGCGTCCGGCCCGTGGTGCTGCGCAGCGACACGCTGGCGTCCAACACGCGCGGCTGGGCGGCGCAGTTGCGGGCGGGCGACGTCGTGTCGGGCCCGGACATGGCGCCCACACCCGTCGTGGACGAGCGCGACGTCGCCGAAGCCGCCGCGACCGTGCTCCTCGCGCCGCACGCCGAACCGGACCAGGGCCCCTACGTGCTGACCGGGCCTGAGGTGCTCAGCCGCGCCGACCTGGTCGCCCGCCTCGGCGCGGCCCTCCACCGGCCGCTGCGGTTCGAGGCGGTCCCCGCCGACCTCGCGCGGGCGCGGATGCTCGCGGACGGCCGTCCCGAACCGCTGGTGGACGCGCTGATCGCCGCCGCCGTGGCGCGGCCGCCGTCGTCCCGCGTCAGCGGCGACGTCGAGCGCCTCACCGGCCGTCCGCCCGGCACGTTCGCCCGCTGGGCCGCCGACCGCGCCGCCGAATTCAACCGGCCGGACGAAACCTGAATCAACGCCCGGAGTGAATCGAATTTCCAAGCGCCGCGCGTTCGGCGGGGCCGGGACTGAGCTGCGCTTTCAGAGCCTACTTGACCGCCATTCACGGCAATCGACGGAGGCGGGGAAGGGCGACGCAAAATACCATCGCCGGGCAGACATGCGTCGCGCCCTTACGGAGCCTCCAGCGGAGCAGGGCGCGACCGACACGGTTCTGCCGAAGCGAGGTCTCCCGTGAAACACACCGGCCGTCGTCTGACCCTCCTGTCCGCCGCCGTCGCGCTGTCGCTGGCACCCGTCCCGCTGTCCGCTACTTCGTCCGCCGCCTCGACCGCGCCGGGCCGTCCCGCGGCGGCCGAGCCCTTCTGCTACGGGGAGCCCTCGACCCCGGACGCCGACGTCAGCGACCTCAAGGGCCGTTTCGGGCCGTCGAACTGGATGCCGGTCCTCCAGGAGATGTACCGGCGGCGCTGGCCGAGCGGGGAGAAACTCGCCGTCGCGCAGGCGGGCGACAAGTACTGGAGCCAGTTCGTGAACACGAAGAGCTTCGAGTCTTTCGCGGAGTCGATGATGGTGGCGATCCACGAGGAGACCCATATGTGGGATCTGGATCCGTCCCGGACGCAGTGGGACGTGCGAATAGCGTCCTGGATCAACGCCTCGCAGCAGACGACGGCCGTCCCGCTGCACGGCGGCTTCCCCCGCAAGGAGATCCTGCCGCTGATCACCGACAAGCTCAGCGACAGCATGGACGGCATCTACCTGCGGGACTCCCAGCAGGGCGAGTACAAACTGCAGGGCGTCCTCGCGGAACTGAACGCCGGGCTGATGGGGCTGCCCGCCGTCACCGTCGTGCAGGAGTACATCAAGGGCGTCGGGGCCAGCAACGCCCGGGACATCGCCGCGACCAACCTCCGCTACCTGCTGCTCTACCTGCGCGTCGCCAAGGACAAGCACCCCGACTACTGGGCCAAGATCAAGAACGAGCCGAAACTGCGCGAACTCGTCCTGATCCAGTTCCTGCGCACCGCGTACTGGCTGGACAGGTCCGCGCCCTACACCGGCAAACTCGGCAGCCCCGACGCCGACAAGATCACCGCGACGAACTACTCCCCGGCGAACCTCGCCATCGTCGAGGAGTTCACCGGCGCGACCGTACGCCGCGACACCGATAAACACTGCACCACTTGACACCCATCGCCCCGCCTCGGACGGGGATAGTGGGAATGTGGGCGAAGCAGGGAGAGAGAACTGGCCGATCGGGACGTTCATGGCGGGGCTGAAGGCGTCGCTCCAGGCCGAACTGCTCGCGATCGCGCCGGAGCAGCGCGTGCGCGCCGGGCAGCGGCTGATGGCGCAGGGCGCGTCCACCGACCAGGTGCTCGTGCTGCGGGCGCGGGGCAGCCGCTCCCCGGCGTGCGTGAAGGTGGTCGGCGGCCTGGACAACGGCGCGGAGGTCCTCTTCGGCATCAGGGTCAGCGGTGACCTGGTCGGGGAGCTGGCGGCGATCCGCGACACCGACCGGTCCGCGACCGTGATCGCGTGCACGGACGGCGCCGTCCACCGGCTGCCGAAGGAGCGGTTCCTGGGCTTCCTCCACCGCAATCCGGAAGCGTGGCGGCTCCTCGCGACGATGCTCGGCGACCGGCTCGACTGGGCCAACCAGCGGCGGCTGGACTTCGCGGGGTACCCCGTCGACCAGCGGCTCGCGCGGGTCCTCGTCCAGCTCGCCGAACGGCACGGCTACCCGGACGAGGACGGCGTCAACCTCGGGATCGAGCTCACCCAGGAGGAGCTCGGCAAGCTGGTCGGCGCCGCGCGGGAGTCGGCGGTCAAGGCCGTCAAGCAACTGCGCGCCGCCGGGCTGATCAGGACGGGCTACCGCCGCGTCGTCGTGTCCGACCTCCGGGGACTGCGGGAGTTCGCCATGGTCAGCCGCTGACCGACACCCAGAGGACCTTGGCGAGGGCCAGCACCACCGACGCCGCCGTCCAGGGGATCGCCCGGACGACGTGGTGGTGCTTCAGCGCGGCCGCCCCGGCGAGGGTGCGGGCCATCGCCCACGCCTCGTCCCGCTGGGCGGCGGCGTCGGCGGGCAGCCGCTCGGTGATCCCGAGGATGCCGAACGCGCTGACCGTGGGCTCGCCGCCCAGGCGCGGCCGGATCGCCTGGGTGAGGTGGACGCCCGCGCCGACGAACACCGCCAGGTAGCCGAGGGCGAAGAGCGCGGACGTGTCGCCCGCGGCGCTCAGCACCGCCGCCGCCGAACTCGCGAGCACCGCGTACAGGACGGAGACCTTCGCGTCGGCGTGCTGCAGGTAGTTCTGGAAGGTTCCCATGGCGTTCAGGGCGACCATCGCGTCGTGTTCGGCGTCATGAGCGATGGAATCGGAATCCACATTCTCTCCTCACGGCGGACTTCGCGTACGTTCAGCGAACCAGCCCGGAGGCTCCGAGATCAGGTACTAATCCGCAATGCCGGAGTGATGTAGCCGACCTGCCCGAAACGAGTATTTGTACAGCGTCTACCGCTTCGGGGCGTGCGACGATCCCGATTCCCGACTCCAACTCGCCAAGGGGGGCACGGTGGTAGGGGAATTCGAACGGCGTCCGATGATCTCGGTCGACGCCACGGGGTACGGAAGCGGTGACGACCAGCGGCAGTCGGCCATCCAGACGGGGCTCCTCGACGTCCTCGACCGCGCCGCGGACTCGACCGGACTCGACCGGGGCGGCTGGGAGCGGCAGCGCGCCGGGGACGGCGAGTTCTCGGTCCTGCTCCCGCAGACCGCCGAGGGGCGCCTGGTCGGGGACTTCCCGCGCCACCTCGCGGCCTTCCTGAGCCGGCGCAACGGGGACGCGCCGTGGGAGCACCGCCTGCGGCTCAGGCTCGCCATCCACTACGGGACGGCCATCGCCGACGTGAACGGGCGCAGCGGCCGGGGCCCCGTCGAGGTCGCCCGGCTCTGCGACAGCCCCCAACTGCGCGCCGCCCTCACCGAGTCCAGGGCCGACCTGGCCGTCATGCTCTCCGACCGGATCTTCACCGACATCGTCCGCAACGGCCACGCCCTCTCGGTCGCCCCCGAGGACTTCCGCGAGGTGCGGGTCGAGGTGAAGGAGTTCCGCGAGCGGGCCTGGCTCTGGATCCCGCGCGGCCGCGACGTCCACTCCCTCTCGCTCACCCTCCCGGCGGCCGCCGAGCCCGCGCCGAAGACCGAGCCCGCGCCGAAGCCCGACCCCGCGCCGGACGCCGAGGCCACGTCGCGGGAAGGGCCGGCGCGGAAGCGGCCCGCCGGGGTGCACAACGAGTTCCACGAGCGGGTGGACGCGAGAGGCGCCAATTTCGGTTTCCGGAGTTGATCCCATGGCAGCGGATCCCCCCGTCGACGGCGTCCGCACCGACGACGACGGCCAGCCGTTCCAGCGCGTCGACAAGCCGGCCGAGAAGGAGGGGCCCGAGGAGGCCCCGCCCGCCCCCGAGCTCCCGCCGGTCAACCAGCTGATCAACATCTTCAACAACGACGTGGAGGCGTCGGGGGCGAACTTCGGGTTCGGCGAGGGGGCGAGCCGGGCCAGCCGCCAGGCGGTGAGCGGGCCCATGCCCCGCGACCGGGTGGACGCGCTGACCCGCCACTTCGTGGCGCCCGAGCCGTTCGAGGCCGCCGACGAGGCGCTGCGCAAGCACTCCGTCGTCACCCTCACCGGGCCGGACGGCGTCGGCAAGGTCACCGGCGCCGTCAACCTGCTCGTCGAGGTGCTCGGCCCGGAGGCGCCGATCGTCAAGCTGTCCCCGACCAGGAGCCTGCGGGAACTGGCCGCCCGCGCGTTCGACGAGCGCACCGGCTACCTGCTGCCGGGCTGGTTCGGCGTGTCCGACCAGGAGGCCGAGCACCACTGGGAACGGGTCCAGGGGGAGCTGTGCGAGAAGGGCTCCTTCCTGGTGGTGACCTCCTCGGAGGAGAACCGGCGCACGGCCGTGACCGCCCGGATCGAGTGGTGCCCGCCCGGGGACCTGGCGGCGGTCGTCCGCGCCCACGCGGGCGACGGACCGTCCGGCCCGTCCGACGCGGACATCGCGAAGCTCGTCGAGGCGCTGCCCGAGGCGGTGACGATGGCGTCGCTGGTCGAGATCACCGAACTGCTCGTCCGGGGGCTGCCGCCGGAGGAGGCGATCTCCTCCGTCCTGCGGCGGGCGGCGCAGGAGCGGGTGCGCGAGTGGTTCGAGGGGAAGCCGACCCGGGACGAGGTGCTCGACGTCACCGTCCTCGCGTTCCTGCCCGGCCTGTCGGAGCGGCTGTTCGGGGAGTGCCGGGAGCTGCTGAAGGCGGAGCTGGCGATGACGGTGCCGGTGCCGGTGCCGGCGGAGCCCGCCGCCGCCGATCCCGCGGAGCGTCCGCCGGGGGCCGCGGCGGGGGAGGCGTTCCCGCAGGCCAGGGGCAGGCAGTTGGAGAACCCGCTGATCGGGATCCGGCAGGTGAGCGTCGACGGGCGGCCCCGGCGGGTGATCGAGCTGCGGGAGGAGGAGGCGCGGCGCTTCGTCTTCGCCGAGATGACCGGACGGTTCGACGAGCACTTCTGGGACGCGGTCCGCGCCTGGCTCGAACGCATCCTGATCGAGCCGGAGTTCGCCCTGCGCATCGCGGCGGGCCTCGCCCGGCTGGCCGCGTCGAGCTTCGACGAGGTCGAGGGCTCCTACCTCGTCCCGTGGTCGGTCGCGATGGGACGCGGGGAACCGGCCCGCTCGCACGCCAGGCAGCGGCGGCTGACGACCGTCCACGTGCTGTGGTTCATGTGCTTCGACGAGGACCTCGCGCCCGTCGCGCTCCGGGTCGCCGAGGGATGGACCGGGCGGGGCAGCACGTACGGGCAGCGGTACAACGCGATCATCGCGTTCTCGGGCGTCCTCGGCCGGCTCTTCCCGCTGGAGGCGGTGAAGAACCTCTGGCGGCTGGCGGGCAACCGGGGCGCCGTGCTCGGGCCGCTCGCGGTCGAGGCGTTCGGCGGGCTGTTCCTGTCCCAGGAGGACGCGGCCGGGCGCGTCCACGTCGTCCAGTTCCTGGAGAACAAGATCAGGAAGCTGCGCGGCGTGCCCGGCAAGATCGAGATGTACGGGGCGGCGCTGCGCGCGATGCTCGCCGTCTACCGGACCGACGACCCGCAGGGCCGCCCGCTCGCGGCGCGGCTGCTGTGCGAGCGGCCGGACCTCGCGGACGCCTTCGGCTACACCTGGTCGGTCCTCCTCGTGAACCGGCCGGTCCGGCACGCGGCGCTCGCCGCGCTGCACGCCAACCTCGACGCCCTGCGGCACCACAGCGAGGAGCCGGAGCGGATCGCCCAGCGGCTCGGCGACGTCCTCGGCGGCCTCCTCACCGAGGAGCAGCAGGACGAGCTCGCCAAGGACTTCACGGCGCTCGCGGAGAGCCCCGCCAACCGGCGCGACGGGACGAACCCGGTCACCGCCGCCCTCTTCGCGGCCATCGAACGAGCACGACGTCGTATGGGAGAACAAGCGTGACCTACCCGATCATCACCCAGAAGGTCCTGTCGCCGGTGCCGAGGTCCGGCCTCCTCGGGCTGCGCTCCCGGAGCCGCGACGCGGCGGAGATCCCGGTCCCGACGGCGGGCGAGGTGCTCGTGCTCCGCTCGGGCGGCAGGCACGTGCTCGACAGCGGGCGGCTGGGCCTGGACGACGAGATCGTCGTGGAGGCGACGCACGTGAGCGTCGTCGACATGACGGAGAACAAGCAGCTGAGGGTCGAGCTCTCCATCCCGTCCGCCGAGGGCGGCCTCTTCGCCGTCGGCGTCGAGTTCACCTGCCGCGTCCACGACCCGGTCGCCGTGGTGGAGGCCGGGCTCGGCGACATCCGCGACTTCCTCGCCGCGTATCTGCGGGCCCACGACGACGTCTTCAAGGCGGGGGCCAAGTACCGGCTCGCCGACTTCCTCGCGGCCCGGACGGAGGTGCGCGCCGAACTCCAGGCCTACAACCACTACGTGCCCGTCCAGCTCTCCGGGATGACGGCGACGCTCGGCAACGTCGAGATCCCCGCGCCGCCGGAGGTGAAGGAGTACCTGGGCAAGGCCGTCAAGGACGATCTCGTCCACCAGGACCGGCTGGCGGGCCTCGCGAGGTCCGGGAGGTTCGACCGGGCCGAGGCCGAGGAGGAGGCCGAGACCAAGCTGCGCAAGCTCAAGCTGGAGGTGCTCGGCACCGAGCAGGAGATCCACAAGCTGCGCGGCGACCGGCTGAAGGCGGAGCAGCGGGAGCGGGACGAGGAGGACGCGCTGGCCGCCGCGCACCGCAGGCGCGACGCGGAGACGACCTTCAACCTCGGCCAGGCCGCGAAGGTGACCGCCGCGGTCGGCGACAACCCGCTGATGGCCCACGCCATCGCCGCCGAGCGGGGCGAGATCAGCGCCAAGGAGCTGGCCGAGCTGTACCAGCAGGAGGCCGACCGGCTCTACGCGCTGGAACGGCTGCGCGAGGACCGCGCCTACGACGACACGGTCAAGAACGCGCAGCTTTCCCGGGACACCAGGGTCCAGGGCATCATCATGCGGCTCGACGTCTTCAAGGAGATGGTGCGCAAGGGCCTCCTCGACGAGCGCGGCATCAAGGAGATCGACTCCATCCTCACCGAGCTCGTCGCCGGGAATGCCGTCGAGGTGCCGTCCACGCCGGAGCCCAGCCTGAAGGTCGAGGTGGCCGACCCCGTTCCGGACGAGCCCGCGCCCCCGCTGGAGTCCGCCGCGCCCGCGGCCGTCGACGCCGGGACCGCGGACGACGGGACCGGCGGCGCCGCGGCCGGCGGCGCCGCCACCGCCGACGACGACGAGCCGTACCGGGAGGAAGACCTCTGATGACGGCGGTCCAGGACCCCTTCACCGCGCCCCCCGAGGAGGCGGAGCCGCCCCGGGGGCCGGAGCGCGGTCCGAGCGGGCGGGGCCGGTGGCTCCGCTCCCTGGTCGGCGTGGACGAGAAGGTCCTCGGCAGGGCCCCGCTGGACCGCGGACGCTACACCGCGATGGCCTTCATCGTGCTGAACGCGGGCCTGCTCGCCGCCGCGTCCATGTTCGTGATGGTGCAGAAGTTCGCGGACGTGCCGCTCCCGGTGGCGCTGCTGTTCGCGCTGTTCTGGGGCTGGATCATCTTCTCGGTCGACCGCTGGCTGATCGCCAGCTCGCACGGGACGCAGGGCGGCCGCGGGGTGTTCCTCGCCCGGATCGTCCTCGCCGTCGTGCTGGGGTTCGTAGTGGCCGAGCCGCTGCTGATCAAGATCTTCGAGCCCGCGATCCACCGGCAGGTGGCCGAGGACCGGCGGGTCGAGCGGGCCGCCAGGCTCAGCGCCTTGACGGCCTGCAACCCCGTCCCGTACCGGCGGCTGCCCGCGAAGGACGCCGACTCGTGCCGGGACCGGCGGCTGCTCATCACCGTCAGCGCCAACCCGGTGGCGGCGGCGGACACGGTCGCCTCGCTCGACGCGCAGGCGGCGGCGCTGTCGAAGGCCATCGACAAGGACACGCAGGCGCTGCGGCGGCTGGAGAGGCTGGGGCACGCCGAATGCGGCGGCGAGCGCGTCGGGGACGAGACGACCGGTCGCCGCGGCGAGGGCCCGAACTGCCGCCAGATCCGCCGGGAGCGGGAGGCGTTCCTCGGCACGTCCAAGCTCCCGGAGCGGCGGGCGCAGCTCGCCGACCTCCAGGGCAAGGCCAAGGCCGCCGTCGAGGACCAGGGCAGGGTGAACGCCGCCTACGCGTCCGAGGTCATGCGGGAGATCGACAAGCAGCTGCCCCGTCCCGAGGGCAGGATCGGGATCCTGGAGGAGGACGACGCGCTCTTCACGCTCCAGCGCCGGAGCCCGATGGTGTTCCTGTTCGCCGTCCTGGTCCGGCTCGCGCTGATCATCCTGGACTGCATGCCGGTGCTGACCAAGCGCCTCGCCGGGCTCAGCACCTACGACCGCCAGGTGGCCGACCACGTCGTGGCCGACATGGAGAAGCACGAGATCTTCCTCAAGTACGAGAAGACGCTGAGCGTCCAGTCGCGGCTCGACGCCCTCCGCGTGATGGAGGAGCAGGAGCGCGACCGCCGCCTGCACAGGGAGCGCACCGAGGCCGAGGCGCGCGACAGCGAGGGCGAGCAGGTGAAGCAGCAGATCCGGGACATGGCGGCCCGGCTGAAGGGCAGTCCCGGCCCCGCGTCCGAATGACGGGCGGGGTTTTCGGCGAACCCGTGATCCCGTTTCGGCGTCGGTCTTGACGACCGATCGGCGAACACGAGATCACGGGGAGTGCTCCCATGAGCGATGCCGGGCGCCCGGCCGAGGCGACCGTCCTGTTCGAGAAGGGGCTCGCCGCCCTGCGCGAGGACGACCGCGCGGAGGCGGAGCGGTGCTTCCGGGAGGCGTCCGAGAAGGGGCACGGGGGCGCGTCCCTGAACCTCGGGGTTCTGCTGGGCGAGCGCGGGGATGTGGACGAGGCCAAGCGGTGCTATCTGCGCGCCTGGGAACTGGAGGCCAACGACAAGGCGGCCTCCAACCTCGGGGCGATCTACGACGACGGCGGGAAGGGCGACCTGGTCGCCGCCGCCGAATGGTACGGCCGGGCGGCCGACCTCGGTAACGCCATCGCCGCGTACAACCTGGGGTTCGTCTGGCAGGACCGGGGCGAACCCGAGAAGCGCCTTGACGCGTGGCGGCGCGCCGCCGACCTCAAGCACCCCGACGCCGCGTACGCGCTCGCGGACGTCCATCTCTCCCGGCAGGACGTGGACGAGGGAGTCGCCTGGCTGCGCAGGGCGGTCCTCGACGTCGGAAACGAAAAGGCCGCGCGCAGGCTCGGCGACATCTACGCCAATGCGGGACGGCACCGCATGGCCCGGTTCTGGAGCGCCTTCCCGGACGGCCCGACGTTCTACAGCCCGGAATTCCAGGCGTTCGCGAGCGAGATATCCGCCGCCGGAATCCAGCAGCAGGACGTCTTCAACGACGCGTTCGCGCAGAACCGCGTCGAATGGGATCCGGAGGCGGCGACCGTCACCTTGGACGGCCGCACCCTGGGGGGACTCACCGTCCTCGGCAGCTTCTCCAACCTTTCCCAGACCTGGCTGTGGGCCTGGGACAATCCGAGTTGGGATCAGGACCTGCCCGCCTTGGCGGCCCTGCGCACCATTCGCGGATTCGGTGAACGGAACCAGATCCCCGAACTGATCAAGGGGCATCTCGACTTCTCCCGGTTCAACCGTCCGGCCGACGGCGCCGCCACGATGGCCCTTTCCGCCGCCGCGCTGATCGGCGCGAAGGGGGTCAGCCTCGTCACCGTGAACGGCGGCAAGGGGCGTCTCGTTCTGGCCGTCGACGATCCGGGCGTGCCCACCGCGGCGTTCGACCCGCTGTCGGCGCCCCGGCTCCTCACGCACGCCGCCGAGGTCTGGCCGGACGAGCAGCACCGCGTGGTCCGCGGCTTCATGGAGCACCACGGGTTCGAGGTCTCCGAGTCGCCCGCCGTCATCGTCGTCGAGTCGGCGGACGGGCACCGCGTCACCGTCCGCTGCCCGTTCGCGAACGCCAAGGAGCATCCGGAGGTCGCCGCCGTCCTCGGCCGCGACGGCGCCAGGATCGTCGCGAACACGCCCGCCCGCATCCAGGGGGAGCGGCGGGACGGCGCGAACCCGTACCGCCTGACCGTGCTCTTCGACCTCGACGACCGCGTCACCGCGATCAGCGCCGACCGGTGAGCGGCACGGCCGAAAACCGGACGCCGCGCATTGTTCGATCGCTAAAACGATCAAACGTATAAGCGGCGACAGCGCCCCGGCGAAGGGCATAATAGACCGGGAACGCCAAAGCATCGCCCGCTAGGATTCTCGCGACCGGCCGATCCCCTTCGAGGAGCCGACGATGCCTCCTGCCGACAGTTCCTCCGGCGACCCCACCGCTGATATTCCTCCCCAACTGCCCCAGTATGCGCAAGAACGGTTTAGGACCGACATTCCGTCCCCGGCGCGGACGTGGAACTACTGGATGGGCGGCAAGGACAACTACGCGGCCGACCGGATAGTCGGCGACTCCACCGCCGCGATCAATCCCGAGGTCATCACGCTGGCCAGGGAGTCGCGCCCGTTCCTGATCCGCGTCGTGACCTACCTGGCCGCCGAGGAGAGGATCCGCAACTTCCTCGACATCGGCGCCGGGCTGCCCACCGAGTCCAACACCCACGAGATCGCCCAGCGCGTCGCGCCCGACGCCCGCGTCGTCTACGCCGACAACGACCCCATGGTCCTCGTGCACGCGCGCGCGCTGATGCGCGGGACCACCCCCGAGGGCGTCACCGACTATCTCGACGCCGACTACCACGAACCCCGGCAGATCCTCGAACAGGCCGCCAACGTCCTCAACTTCAGCCAGCCGATCGCGGTGATGTTCATGGGCGTGCTCGGATTCTGCCAGGAATACGAGACGGCCAAAAAGATCGTCGCCGACACCATGGCGGGCGTCCCCTCGGGCAGCCTCCTCGCACTGTGGGACTGCACCGACACTTCCGAGGCCGCCAAGCGGAGCACCCAGCAATACGCCGATTCCGGGACCGTGCCCTACGTCCTGCGCAGCGTCGAACAACTCGACGGCTTCTTCGACGGCCTGGAAAAGGTCGACCCGGGCCTGGTCTCCATCACCCAATGGCGCCCGGACAACCCCGAAGCCGGCCTCCCCGCACACGTCAACGGCTACGGCGCCGTCGCCCGGAAGCCCTGACCACCCCGCCCTGAGCGCCGCCCCACCACCGGGGGCGGCGCTTGCATGTGCCCGAGCGGGCGTGGTGACCGCCCACGAATTCCCGGCGCCGCGATGAGTCCGGCGGCGCCGGGAAGTCCATCTCTCGACAGGAAGACCAACGCACCGGGAGTGGACATGGGACAGGTACAGATCGAGATGTTCGCGACGCTCGACCTCGTCGGGCAGGCGCCCGGCGGGCCCGACGAGGACCCGATCGGGTTCCCGTTCGGCGGCTGGCAGGCGCCCCTGATCGACGAGGTCTCGGGCGCGCAGATCGGCGCCGCCTACGAGGGCACCGACGCCCTCCTGCTCGGACGGCGGACGTACGACATCTTCGCCGCGTACTGGCCGCACCAGGAGGGCGGCCCGGCCAACGAGATCGCGACGCTGTTCAACAGCATCCCCAAGTACGTGGCGTCGCGCGGCAATCCGGACCTGTCGTGGGCCGGGTCCCACCAGCTCGGCTCGGACCTGCCCGCCGCCGTCCGCGAGATCCGCGACCGGCACGAGCAGGTGAAGGTCGTCGGCAGCCTGAACCTCGTGCAGACCCTCCTCCACGAGAAGCTCTTCGACGTCCTCGACCTCTGGGTGCACCCCATCGTGCTCGGCGTCGGGAAGAAGGTGTTCGACGGGGGCGAGGTGCCGACCAGCCTCACGCTCGTCCAGCCGCCGGAGGCCAGCCCGAACGGCGTCGTGCACCTGCGCTACGGGCTCGCCGAGGGCACCCCCCAGACGGGCGACATGGCCGTCGAGAGCTGACGCGTCCGCTCAGGTGCGCGGACCGGCGCTCAGGCGTGCGGCACGGCGTTGAGGCGGGCGGCCTGGCGGGTCAGGTGGTCGCGCTCGGGGACGTTGGGCGCCGCCCGGGCGGCCTCGGCGTAGAGCCGGGCCGCCGTCGCCCGGTCGCCGTCGCGTTCGTGCAGGTACGCCGCGGCGGCGGTGTAGCGGGGGAGAGCGGGGTCCAGCTCCGCCAGCGCGGCGAGGCCCGCGCGCGGGCCGTCGGCCTCGCCGACCGCGACGGCCCGGTTGAGGCGGGCCACCGGGTTGTCGGTGAGGCGCAGCAGCTCGTCGTACCACTCGACGATCTGCACCCAGTCCGTCTCCTCGGCCGTCCGGGCGTCGGCGTGGAGCGCGGCGACGGCGGCCTGGGCCTGGAACTCGCCCAGCCGGTCGCGGGCCAGGGCCGCCTGGAGGATGCCGACGCCCTCGGCGATCATGCGGGTGTCCCACCGGCCGCGGTCCTGCTCGGCGAGCGGGACGAGCCTGCCGTCCGGCCCGGTGCGCGCCGGGCGCCGGGCGTGGTGCAGCAGCATGAGCGCGAGCAGGCCCGCGACCTCCTCGTGGTCGATCCGGGCCGCCAGCTGGCGGGTGAGCCGGATCGCCTCGGCGGCGAGGTCGACGTCCCCGGAGTAGCCCTCGTTGAAGATCAGGTAGAGCACCCGCAGGACGGTCGCGATGTCCCCGGGACGGTTGAGCCGGACGCCGGAGATCGACCGCTTCGCCCGGCTGATCCGCTGGGCCATGGTCGCCTCGGGGACGAGGTAGGCCTGCGCGATCTGCCGCGTGGTCAGCCCGCCGACCGCGCGCAGCGTCAGCGCGACCGCCGAGGACGGGGTCAGCGACGGGTGCGCGCAGAGGAAGTAGAGCTGGAGCGTGTCGTCCACGGCGTCGCTCGGGCCGGGCGGCGGCTCGGCGTCGGCGCGCTCCTCGCGCCGCCGCCGCGCGGCGTCGGCGCGGGCGGCGTCCAGGAACTTGCGCCAGGCCACCGTGATCAGCCAGCCCTGGGGGTCGTGCGGCGGGTCGTCCGGCCACACGCGCACCGCCTCGACCAGGGCTTCCTGCACGGCGTCCTCGGCCGCCGCGAAGTCCGCTCCGCGCCGGCCGAGGACACCGATCACGGTCGGGGTCAGAGCCCGCAGCCGTGCTTCGTCCACGTTCGCTACTCCGCGGTCGTCGGGTGCGCGCCGAGGAACGGGCGCACTTCGAGCCACTCGTGGATCGGCTTGCCGCCCGCGCCGGGAGCCGCGGACAGCTCACCGGCCAGCTCCACCGCCCGCTCCTGGGAGTCCACGTCGATGATCATCCACCCGGCGATCAGGTCCTTGGTCTCCGGGAACGGGCCGTCGGTGAGCGGCGGGCGCCCCTCGCCGTCGTAGCGGACGAACATGCCGTCCGGGGAGAGCGCCTGGCCGTCGACGAACTCGCCGGTGGCTTCGAGCCGGGCCGCGAAGTCGTTCATGTACTGGACGTGGGCCGAGATCTCCTCCGGCGTCCACTGCTCCATCGGCACGTCGTTGACCGCCGCCGGGGCGCCCCGGTAGTGCTTGAGCAGCAGGTACTTGGCCATCAGATCCTCCTCTGTGCGGACGGCCCGTCGGGGCCGTGTTCGCTGCTGGGACGGAGCCGGGCACCGGTTCTCGACATCCCACCACGATTTTTTCCGGGGGATTTTCGGAGCTCCTCAGCTCACCTTATCCAGGACGTCCGGCGGACATCGCCCGCGCGGACGGTGGCCACCGGCCTGAGCCTGCGCCGGGCGACCCGCCGGTCGCCGACCGCGTCGCCGTAGCCGAAGCGGCCCTCGTCGAAGGCCAGCACCGCGAGGTCGGCCTCCGCGCCGGGGCGCAGCGCGCCGACGCGGCCGGCCAGCCCGAGCGCGGCGGCCGGGGACGCGGTGGCCGCCCTGATCACGTCGGGCAGCGGCAGGCCGAGGGCCAGCCACTTGTTCATGACCGTGAGGAGGCCGGGGGCCAGGTCGGGGAACGAGCGGCGGCTGAGGTCGCTGCTGATCGTGTCCGGCGGGAAGCCCTGGGCGAGCAGGGCCTCCGCCACGGCGAAGCCGAAATGGCTCATCCCGTGGCCGCAGTCGAAGAGGACGCCGCGTTCCCGCGCCTCCCTCGCGGCGGGCAGGAGGACCCCGTCCCCGTCCAGGAGGCCGTTCGGCAGCGGTGTCTGGTAGTGCGTCACCGTGTCGCCGGACGACAGCAGCGGGAGGAGCTCCGTCATGCTCTCGACCGTCCCGCCGATATGGACGTGCAGCGGCTTGCCCGTCTCGGCCGAGACGCGCCGCCCGAGCTCCAGCATCGGGCGGCACGGCCCGCCGGTGATCCGCGCGGAGAGGCGCAGCTTGATCCCGACGATGACGTCCGGGTGGTCGCGGATGAGGCGGGCGACGCCGTCCGGGTCCACCAGACCGGGACGAAGCTCGCCCACCAGCCCGGTCAGCCCGACGCGGGAGAGGTTGAGGTGGCACAGCACGCGCGTGCGGGAGCCGCCGACGATCCAGCGGCGGAACCCGGCGAACGCGTCGGTTCCGGCGCTGCCGCCGTCCGCGACGGTGGTGACGCCGCCGTCCGCGCACACGTCGTCCGGCCAGGCGCCGATCGACGTCGCGCCCCAGTAGACGTGCGCGTGGACGTCGACCAGGCCGGGGCACACGAGCGCGTCCGAGGCGTCGAGCACGGTCGCCGCGCGCGCCGGGTCGAGGCCGGGCGCGACGGCGACGACCGTCCCGTCCCGGACGCCGACGTCGTGGCGTCCGTCCAGGCCGTCGCCCGGCGCGAGCACCCGCCCGCCCCTGACCAGCAGGTCGTACTCGGCCGTCATCGCGACGACTCGAAGAACCGCTCCGTGCCCGCCCGCAGCAGCCCGAACAGGATCTTGTTCTGCGCGACGCCGAGCAGCATCAGCACGACCAGCACCGAGAACTCGGCGGCCACGTTGATCGACTCGCTGTAGCTGAGCAGGAGTTGGCCGAGGCCGCCCGCCGAGGGCGCGACGAACTCGCCGACGATCGCGCCGATCAGCGCGAACGCCATGCTGATCTCCAGCCCGGACACGATGCCCGGCACCGCCGACGGCAGCGAGATCCGCAGCAACCGCTGGCGGCGGCTCGCGTCGAACGCCGCCGCCATCTCCAGCCGCGTCCGCGGCACCGCCGCCAGCGCGGCCAGCGTCGCGACGACCGCCGGGAAGAACGCGAGCATGGCCGCGAAGCTGAACTTCATCGTCAGCCCGAACCCGAGCCACAGCGCGCACACCGGCGCGAGGGCGATCTTGGGAAGCGACTGGAACGCGACGACGTACGGGTAGAGGACGAACCGCACGATCCGCGACTCCGCCATCAGCAGCCCGAGCGCCACGCCCGATCCCGCGCCCAGCGCGAACCCGATCAGCGTCGCCTTCCACGTCTCCCAGGTGCTCTGCCCGACCTGCTCCAGGAAGATGTCCGAGCGCATCACCGCGGCCACGTCGGTCGGCTTCGGGATCACCACTCCGCTGATCTCGAACCGGGAGATCACTAGCTGGATCAGCAGCACCCCGGCCAGCCCGACCGCCACCGGGGGCAGCAGGAGGAACGCCGCCCGCGCCGGGAGCCCGGCGCGCCACGTCCCGCGCGGGACGGCGGGCTCCCGCCGCTTGACGCGCTCTCCCGCGCCGCGAGGGGTCGCTCTATTCATCGGGCATGCGCTCCATCACGAGATGCCGGGCGAGGCGCACCAGCGACGCGAGCGCCAGCCCGACGGCGACCAGGATCAGCAGGACGGCGAACTCCTCGGCCAGCCGGAAGTCGCGCTGGTACACCTGGAGGATCACGCCGACCCCGGCGTTCGCGCTGATCAGCTCACCGGCGATGGCGGCGAGGAAGGACAGCACCACCGAGATCTCCAGCCCGGAGAAGATCGGCGCCACCAGCCCCGGGAACACGACCTTCATCCGGATCTGGGCCCTGGACGCGCCGAACGCCGTCGCCATCTCGATCCGGTTCCGGTCGGTCTCGGCGACCCCCGCCATCGTGCTGACGAGGATCGGGAACAGGGTCGCCGCCCCCACCAGCCCGATCTTGGACGCCATCCCGAACCCGAACCAGATCACGAAGATCGGGGCCAGCGCGATCGGCGGCAGCGCCTGGAGCGCCACCGCGTACGGGTAGACGCCCTGCCGCAGGATCTTCGACTCGCCGAGCAGCACGCCGAGCACCACTCCGGCCACGAGCCCGATCAGCAGCCCGAGGAACGCCTCCCCGAGCGTGACCCGCAGCGCCTTCAGGTATTCGCCCCACTCGCCGGACGGCCCGAGCGCCTTCAGCGTCGCGTCCAGCCTCGGCACCGAGGAGCCGTCGCCCTGCACGCCGGACGGGACGAGCTGCCACGCCGCGAGGAGGACGGCGGTGACCAGGACCAGCCCGCCCCAGCGCGCCGCCGTCCCGGCCCTCGCGCGGGCGGGCGGGACGGTCATCCGCCGACCCCCACGTCCGCGGCGAACAACCGGTCCCGGACCCGCCCGCACACCTCGGCGAACTCGGGCGTCGCCATCAGCTCCTTCGTCCGCTCCCGGGGGAACGGCGGGGTGACGACCTCCACCACCGTCCCCGGCCGCGCGGAGAGGATCACGACGCGGGTGGACAGCAGCACCGCCTCCTCGATCCCGTGCGTGATGAGGACGGCGGTCTTGCCCGTCTCCCGCCAGACCCGGTTCAGGTCGATGTTCATCTGCTCCCTGGTCAGCGCGTCCAGGGCACCGAACGGCTCGTCGAGCAGCAGCAGCCGGGGGTCGTCGGCGAGCGCCCGGCAGATCGCCACCCGCTGCCGCATCCCGCCGGACAGCTCCTTCGGCCGCCGCGACTCGAACCCGGCGAGCCCGGCCCGCTCCAGCAGCCCGGACACCCGCTCCCGGGCCGCCTCCGTGACCCTGCCGTGCAGTTCGACCGGGAACAGGCAGTTGGACATCACGTCCCGCCAGGGGAGCAGCGTCGCGTCCTGGAGCGCGATGCCGATGTCGCGGCGCGGCCCGGTGACCGGCTCGCCCCAGACCCGCACGGTCCCGGCGGTCGGCCGCAGCAGGCCCGCGATCGCCTTCAGGACGGTGCTCTTGCCGCAGCCGCTCGGGCCGACGACGCTCACGAACTCCCCGGGCCGGACGGTCAGGTCCACGTTCGCGACGGCCTCGACGTCCCGCACGGCCCGGCGTCCGCGGCCCCGCCCGGCGAACACGTGCCGCAGCCCGGCGAGTTCGACCGCGTGCTCCGTCGTCGTCATGTCATCCCTCGAACTTGTAGTTCTTCGCCGAGTTCTTGATCTGCTGACCGTCGAAGTCGTTGAACGCCTGGACGAACTCGTTGGTCACGAACTGCTCGGGCTTGAACGGCCGCGGCGTCAGCTTCGTCGCGACGGAGAAGTCGCTCCACGCCTTCACCCCCGACTCGGGGAACGAGCCCCAGTTCCGGTGGCCGTCCGGGTCGCCGCTGGTGAGGTGCGTGGTGCGCAGCGCGAGGATCCGCTTGTTGTCCTTCATCTTCTTGCCGTCCGGGACGCCCGGGACGTTCGTCTTCGGATAGACCGCGTACATCATCTTGATCGCCGCCTCCGGATTGGCGGTGGCGAAGACGTCGGCCTTCGCCATCGCCCGCCCGAACCCCTCGATCACCTTCGGGTTGGCCTTCATGAACGACTGCTTCGCGGAGAACCCGGTCGAGAAGAGCTGCTGGGAGAGCGCCGAACTGAAATAGCGGAGTTTCGCGCCGAGGTTCTCCATCGCCGCGTACTGCGAGTCGAACAGCATCAGGGCGTCCACCTGCCTGCTCGTCAGCGCGTGGTAGGCGCCCGCCTCCAGCCCGACCGACACGAACTGGACGTCGGTGTCCGGGTTCAGCCCCTGCTCCCGCAGGAGGGCCTTGGCCAGCGGGATCGTCCCGCTGCCCAGGCTCTGCGCGCCGATCTTCTTGCCCCTGAAGTCGGCCCAGTTCTGGATCGGGCTGCTGGACTGGACGGCGAAGCTCGCCACCTGCGACCGCGCCCAGTTGAAGAACATCCGCTGGTCCGACCTGTTGTTCACCGCGTCGGGAATGAGCGACTGCGGCACCGGCGCGGCCATGTCCATCTGCCCGGCGGCGACCGCCTGGATCGCCTGGGTCGAGCCGGGCGTGAACGTGGTCTCGACCTTGAGGCCCTCGTCCTTGAAATAGCCGAGATAGCGGGCCACCGGGATGGCGGCGAAGCTGGCGTTCATCGCCTTGATGGCCAGGGCGACCTTCACCGTCCGCAGGTTCTTGCCATTCTCCTTCGAATTGCCGTCGCCGCCGCCGCACCCGGCCGCCGCCATCAGGACGCACACCAGTAGTACGCGGAATGCCAGAGAGACCGGTCTACGAGGTCCCATCTCCGTTTCCTTCCCAGTTCATTCCGGGTGTCAGGTCATCCGGCGCTGTCGGGGACGAGGAGAATGCGGCCGGTCGCCGAGCCGCTTTCGAGGATCTCGTGGGCTCTCGGCGCCTCCGACATCGGCAGCGTCCGCGTCACCACCGGGGTCACGAGGCCCCTTTCCATCAGCGTCAGGACGTCCTCCAACTGCCGCCGGGTGGTGCTCGCCGCCGACCTGATCGAGATGTCGCGGTTGCGCCAGCCCACGAGGTTCGCCTCCACCGGCGGCGGCGACTTCTGCACCTCGCCCACCAGCACGAGGCGCCCGTGCAGGGCGAGGGTCTTGACGCTCGACAGGAAGGACGTGGCGCCCACGTTCTCCAGGACGATGTCGCAGCCCCGGCCGTCCGTGACGTCCAGGACGTCCTTGCTGTAGTCGGCGCCGCGCTCGACGAGGACGATCTCGTCCGCGCCCGCCGCCCGGACCGCCTCGACCTTGCCGGGCGACGTCGTCTGCGCGACCACCCGCGCGCCGGACGCCTTCGCGAGCTGGATCGCGTGCAGCCCGACCCCGCCGCCCGCCCCCGTGACCAGCACCGTCTCGCCCAGCTCCAGGTGCGCGACGTCGCGCAGCGCGTTGAGCTGCGTGCCGATGGCGCAGGACGCGACCGCGACGTCCGGCGCCGTGAGGCCCGGCGGCACCTTCACGAGGCTCCCGTCCGACACCGCGACCAGCTCGGCGTAGCCGCCGTTCAGCCCGATGTCGCCGAGGAACACCTTGCGCGGGCACCGGGTCTCCCGGCCCGACCGGCACTCACGGCACTTGCCGCAGACGCGCTGCCGCTGGTTGGAGACCACCCGGTCGCCGACCGCGAAGTCCACGACGGCGGCGCCGACCTCGACCACCTCGCCGACGACCTCGTGTCCGGGGATGATCGGGAATCCGGTGCCCTGGATCCGGTCGCCCCGCCTGACGAGCACCTCGTGCATGCACGCCCCGCACGCCTCCACCTTGACGACGCACTCGTCGGGGGCGGGGGACGGGGGCTCGGCGTCCGTCCACTCCATGACGCTCGGCGGACCGGTCCTCTCGGCGACGACGGCCTTCATCTAGGCTCCGTTCTCTCGGTGGTCCCATTCGGCGTCGACGAAGCGGCCGCCGTCCGCCGGGAAGTTCCCGGCCCAGTCGCGCACCGCGAACAGCGACTCGCCCGCGCGCACCCGCGGCGTCAGCGTCGTCGCCTCCCGCAGGTCGCGGGCGGCGGCGGCGTCCGCGACCCGCGCGGCGTCCTCCAGCGGGACGACCGCCACGCCATCCCCGTCCGCCACGATCAGATCGCCCGGCCGGACGTACGCGCCGCAGCAGACGACGGGGACGTTGCCCCACCCGGCGCGGGTCTTGCCGGTCGCCGCCGGGGTCACGCCCAGCGCCCACAGCGGGAACCCGACCCGCTCGATGTCCGCGATGTCGCGCGCGTGGCCCTCGATCACCGCGCCCGCCAGCCCGCGCGCGGCGGCCGACTCGCTGACGTTCGCGCCCCACACGGCCGAGTCCACCGGCCCGTGCTGCGACGTCCACACGAGGACGTCGCCCGGCCCCGCCACTTCGAGCATCGCGTGCAGGGTCAGGTTGCTGCCGGACAGGTCGAGCGCCGTGACGGCCCGTCCGACCGCGCGCGTGCCGGGCGCCAGCGGCCGGACGCCGCGCAGCAGGTTCCGCTGCCCCATCGCCTCGTGGACGGACGCCGCCGCCAGCCCGTCGTAGGCGCGCAGCACCTCCTCCGGCGGGCGCGGCGCCCGGGTGAAGACCGTCCCGCGCGGCGGCAGCCTGCTCATCGCGTCGTCCCTCGCCGCGGTCATGGCGCCCCACCGAAGTCGGCCAGTTCCGCCGGATTGGCGACGAGGACGCGGTGCCGCGCCTTCTCGTCCGGGACGATCCGCTCGATCAGGTCGACGAGCACGCCGTCGTCGGGCATCTCGCGGACGTTCGGATGCGGGAAGTCGGTGCCCCACAGGCAGCGCTCGGGCGCCTGCGCGGCGAGCAGCCGGGCCAGCTCCACCGCGTCGGCGTAGGGCGGGCCCTGCCTGGACAGCCGGTCGACCGCGCTGAGCTTCACCCACACGCCGGTGTCGAGCAGGCGGCGGAGGGCGCGCACCTGCTCGCCGTCCAGGCCCGTCGCGAGATCGACCCGCGCCATGTGGTCGATCACCGTGGGCAGCCCGGTGGAGCGGAGCGTGTCGAACATCTCGACCACCGCGTCGCCGCCGATGTGGAACGCCACGTGCCAGCCGTAGGGGCGGACGAGGTCGAGGATCGCCCGCAGCTCGGCGGGCGTCGGCGCGGCCCCGAGCCGCGGCATGAACTGCACCCGCACCCCGCGCACACCCGCCCGGTGCAGTTCGGCGACCTCGCCGGGCGCCGTCCGCGGAGTCAGCAGGGCCACGCCCCGGTACCGGTCGGGAAAGGCGCGCAGCGCGTCGAGCAGGGCCGAGTGGTCGGTGCCGTGCGCGGCGGACTGGACGACGATGGCACGCTCCAAACCCAGCAGGTCGTGCCGTCGCCGCAGATCCTCCTTGGAGACGTCGGGCGGGTCGTAGGCGCGGTCGTCCGGAAAGGGGAAGACGTGGCCGGGGCCGAAGATGTGGCAGTGCGCGTCGCAACTGCGCGGCGGCAGCCGCAGGTCGGGCGCCTTCGGATGGGGGTCCGGCGGCGCGGCGACCCTCCGGGGGGAGACGGGTTCGGACGGGGGAGGCGGCATGTTCGGGACCTTCCTGAACGGACGCCCGTGGCGGGTGGGAGTAGTCTCGAACGCACTGTTGATGAAGTCAACAGTTGCATTTCGCGAGAGCCTGACGACCGACCGAAGATCGGTTCTCGCCACCGCGCAGCATGACCGCTCTCAACTGCCTAAATGCTCCCGCGAACCACTTCGCTGACGACTTCGATTACGCGGCGAGAGATACGCTGAAGCGCTCTGTTGTCGTTATCATCAGCGAAGTCGGAGTGAGTTTCCGCCGGGGCCGCCTAGGCTTCCGCGTCATGCGCTCCAGCGCGCTCGCGGCTCGTGCCGGTCCGATCGGCACGAGCCGCGGCGGCGCGTCAGGCGACGGCGGTGCCCTCAAGCTCGACCATCAGGTCGGGGATGGCGAGCCGCGTCACCCCGAGCATCGTGGTGGTCGGAGCGACCCCGGCCGCGCCCAGCCGCGCCGCCAGCACGCCGTAGTGCTCGAAGAGCCGGTCGACGTCCGTCGTGTAGACGGTGAGCCGGACGAGGTCGGCGAGCGACATGCCCGCCTCGCCGAGCACGGCCTCCAGGTTGTCGAGGCTGAGCGCCAACTGCGCCGCCATGTCACCGGGGTGCTCGGGCTTGCCGTCGCCGCTCATCGCGGTCTGCCCGGAGCAGTACAGCGTCCGGGTCTGACCGGAGACGATCTCGCCCTGGTTGTACCCCATCTCCACCGACCACGCCCACGGGTTGACCGCCGTACGCTCCATGGCCACACCATCCCCATTCGCTCCGTATCGTCCAGGTGCGGACGCCGGTCGGCCGGGTGGCCGTGGCGTCCGCTGACCAACCCTCCCGAAGAATCACGACACCCTCTGTCGTGTATTTCGTAGAGTCTTCGCATGCGCGCCGACCGGTTGGTTTCCCTGGTGCTGCTGCTGCGCCGGCACGGTCGGCTGTCCGCAGCCACGCTCGCGCGCGAGCTGGAGGTGTCCACCCGGACCGTGCTGCGCGACATCGAGGCGCTGTCGGCGGCGGGCGTCCCGGTCTACGCCGAGCGCGGACGGCACGGCGGTTTCGCGTTGCTCCCCGGCTTCCGGACGGAGCTGACCGGGCTGAACCACGACGAGGCGCTCGCCCTGCTGATCGCCGGATCGCGGCGCGGCGCGCAGGCGTTCGGGCTCGGCTCGGCGCTCGCCTCCGCCATGCTCAAGGTCGTCGACGCCCTCCCCGAAGCCCACCGGGACACCGCCGCCGACGCCGCCCGGCGCCTCCTCGTCGACCCGGACACCGACCTCCTGTCCCGCCGCGCGACCACCGAGGAGGTCCCGGACGCCGTCGTGGCGGAAGTCCGGCGCGCGGTGCTCGGCGGGCACAGACTGCGCATCCGCTACGCGGCCTTCGGCCGGCCCCCGGAATGGCGGACGGTCGACCCGATCGGCCTGGTCACGGTGCGCGGCCAGGGCTACCTCCTGGCCACGAGATCCGGCGCGGACCGCACCTACCGGCTGTCCCGGATATCCGCCGCCGAGGAACTGGACGAACCCGCGCAACGCCCGGACCAGGTGGACCTGGGCAGGGCCTGGCAGGAACGCGGCACCCGCTTCCGCACCGGCGGCGACCAGGTGGCCGTCCTCCTGCGCGTGGACCCGGCACGCCGGCAAGAGCTGGTGGACACGGCACTCGCCGTCCACGCCGAGGAGACCGACCCCGACGGCTGGCTACGCCTGGAAGTGACGTTCCAGGACGCGAGGCACGCCGAATGGGCCCTGTGGCAACTGGCCACGAACGCCGAAGCCCTGACCCCGGAGTGGCTGCGCACCACCCTCCACACCCGTGCCAAGGCACTGACCACCCGCTACGAGTGACGTCCGCGCGGGCGGGCGGTCAGGAGCGGGCGCCTGCCTTTTCGCGGGCGGGGGTCAGGTGCTTGAGGGCCTGGAGGATGTCGGTCACTCGTTCCTTCGCGTCGCCGAAGAGCATCTGGGTGTTGTCGCGGAAGAACAGCGGGTTCTGGACGCCCGCGTACCCGGTGGCCATCGAGCGTTTGAACACGACGACCTGCCGGGCGTTCCAGACCTCAAGGACGGGCATCCCGGCGATGGGGCTCGTCGGGTCCTCTTCGGCGGCGGGGTTGACGATGTCGTTGGCGCCGATCACGAGGACGACGTCGGCGGTGCCGAAGTCGTCGTTGATCTCGTCCATTTCCAGGACGAGGTCGTAGGGCACCTTGGCCTCGGCCAGCAGGACGTTCATGTGCCCGGGGAGGCGTCCGGCGACCGGGTGGATGCCGAACCTCACCTGGACGCCGTGGTCGCGCAGCCGGGCGGTCAGGTCCGCGACCGGGCCCTGCGCCTGGGCGACGGCCATCCCGTAGCCGGGCGTGATGATCACCGAGGAGGCTCCGGCGAGCGCCTCCGCGGTCTCCGCGGCGGTGATCTCCCGGTGCCGGCCCTGCTCGCCGCCGGACGCGGCGGGCGCTTCGAGGCCGAAGCCGCCCGCGATGACCGACAGGAACGACCGGTTCATCGCCTTGCACATGATGGCCGACAGGTAGGCGCCCGAGGAGCCCACCAGCGCGCCGACGATGATCAGCAGGTCGTTGCCGAGCAGGAACCCGGACGCGGCCGCCGCCCAGCCGGAGTAGCTGTTCAGCATGGAGACCACGACCGGCATGTCGCCGCCGCCGATGGAGGCGACCAGGTGCCAGCCGAGCAGCAGCGCCACCGCGGTGACCGCGATCAGCGCCCACGACTGGGGCTCGACGACGAAGACGACCGTGAGCGCGGCGAACACGACGAGCGCCCCGACGTTCAGCAGGTTCTTGCCCGGCAGCATCAGCGGCGCGGACTTCATCTTGCCCGACAGCTTGCCGAAGGCGACGACGGAGCCGGTGAGGGTGACGGCGCCGATGAAGACGCCGATGAAGACCTCGGCGCTGTGGATGCCGAGCATGTCCTCGCGGGCGAGCTTCGTCGCCTCCGTCCCGCCGGGGTGGCGCTCGACGTGCAGGTAGCCGCTCCAGCCGACGAGGACGGCGGCCAGCCCGACGAAGCTGTGCAGCAGCGCGATGAGCTCGGGCATCGCGGTCATCTCCACCGCCCGCGCCCGGTTCAGGCCGATCAGCGCGCCGACCGCGATCGCGGCCACGAGCAGCGCGAAAGCGGGGACGTCGATGCCGTCGTCGATGGTGAGGGCGATGGTGGCGACGAGCGCCACGGCCATGCCGAGCATGCCGTAGGTGTTGCCCAGGCGGGCGGATTCGTGCCGGGAGAGCCCGGCGAGCGCGCGGATGAAGAACAGCGCCGCGACGATGTACGCGGCGGTGGCCGCGGTTGCGATCGTCATTGCCTAGCTCCTGATGAACATGGCGAGCATGCGGCGGGTGACCGCGAATCCGCCGAAGACGTTGATGCTCGCGAGCAGGATCGCCGCGAGCGAGAGGACGGTGATCGCCGCGTTCCCCGAGCTGATCTGCACGAGCGCGCCGACCACGATGATCCCGGAGATCGCGTTCGTCACCGACATCAGCGGGGTGTGCAGCGCGTGGTGGACGTTCCCGATCACGTAGTAGCCGATCACGATGGCCAGCGCGAACACCGTCAGGTGCACCTGGAGCGCGGCGGGCGAGAGCGCGATCAGCGCGAACATCGCGGCGGCCGCGGCGGCGACGCCGGCCCGGCGCACCACCGGGTTCGCGGTGCGGGACGGGGCGTCCGGCTCGGCCTCCGGCCGCGCCGCCTGGACGGCCGCGGGCGCCGCCGACACCGCCACCGGGGGCGGCGGCCAGGTCAGCTCGCCCTCGCGGACGACGGTCATCGACCGCTGCACGACGTCGTCGAAGTCCAGCACGAGGACGCCGTCCCGCTGCGGGGTCATCAGCCGGATCAGGTTGACCAGGTTGGTGCCGTACAGCTGCGACGCCTGCGCGGGCAGCCGTCCGGCCAGGTCGGTGTAGCCGAGGATGACCACGCCGTTCGGGGTGACGACCCGCTCGCCGGGGACCGTGCCCTCGACGTTGCCGCCGTTGGCCGCGGCCATGTCGACGATCACCGAGCCGGGCCGCATCGTCGCGACCATGTCGGCGGTGATCAGCCTCGGCGCGGGCTTGCCCGGGATCAGCGCCGTGGTGACGATGATGTCCACGTCGCGGCACTGGTCGGCGTAGAGGGCGGCGGCGCGGACGTTGTAGTCGTCCGACAT
Organism: Actinomadura chibensis NBRC 106107; assembly: GCF_001552135.1. Taxonomy (GTDB): domain Bacteria; phylum Actinomycetota; class Actinomycetes; order Streptosporangiales; family Streptosporangiaceae; genus Spirillospora; species Spirillospora chibensis. The sequence continues at coordinate 83,185 of NZ_BCQP01000055.1, forward strand.
CTCCTTGGCGTAGCCGGTGTCCGGGGCGTCGTCGGCCTCGGGCTCGGCGACGGCGAGGTAGTCGCCGCCGAGCGAGCGCACCTGGTCCGCGACCTCGGGGCGCGGGTCGGTGGCCCGGACGATCGCGCCCAGGCTGCTCGCCGCGCCGATCGCCGCGAGCCCCGCCACACCGGCGCCCGCGACCAGCACCTTCGCCGGGGGCACCTTGCCCGCCGCCGTCACCTGGCCGGTGAAGAACCGTCCGAACTCGTGCGCGGCCTCGATCACCGCCCGGTATCCGGCGATGTTGGCCATCGAGGACAGCACGTCCATCGACTGCGCGCGGGAGATCCGCGGCACCGCGTCCAACGACAGCGCCGTGATGGGACGCTTCGCGAGGTCCTCGACCAGTTCCGGCTTGAACCGGGGGTTCAGCAGGCCGATCAACGTGGCGCCGGGGCGCAGCGCGTCCAGCCGCTCCGGCGGGCCGACGCACAGCACCACGTCCGCGGCGTCCGCGGCGCCGATGGCGGCGCCCGCGGCCTCGTACCGGTCGTCGGTGAACCCGGATCCGGCGCCCGCGCCGGCCTCGACGACCACCTCGTATCCGAGTTTCTGCAGTTGGGTCACGGTGTCCGGCGTCGCCGCCACCCTCCGCTCGCCGGGCGGATCCTCCTTGCGCACCCCAATGATCATGGCAATCACCTCACAGCGGACGGCGTCCGATATCTCGGTATCAAGCTAATTCTGCCGCGCTGGGGCGCGCATCCGCTTTGCGCTGTCTGCCAGTCTTGGCCATGACTCTTTGGGCACTTGGGACAGTCACGCCACGGACGGTGACGACGGGGCTCCGTCAGGGTCCCGCGAGGGCGTCCGCGCCGAGGAGCGCCTTGACGTCGCCGTAGAAGGCCGGTTCCGGCGAGACCCGGAAGGGCCGCAGGTCGAACAGCACGCTTCGGGCCGCCGGACGGTGGACCAGCAGGTGGACGGGCGCCGGGCCGGGATGGGCGGTCAGGACATCCCTGAACTCCCGGACGAGCCGCAGGGTCAGCCGGGACTCCCGGACCGAGATCACCACGGGCGGCGCGGCGCCCGCCCGGCTGAGGTCGAGGGGAGTGATCTCCTCGCCGTAGACGCTCACCGTCTCGTCCCGGACGTTGATCCGGCCGCGCAGCGAGATCACGCGGTCCTGCGCGAGCGCCTCCCCGTAGAGGGTGTAGGTCTTGGGGAAGATCAGGCATTCGACGGCGCCGTCGTGGTCCTCGACGGTGGCGATCGCCCACGGGCTGCCCCGCTTGGTGACCTTGCGCTGCAGGCCGGAGATGATCCCGGCGATCCGGACGGTCCCGTCGGCGCGGCCGGAGGCGAGCAGGTCGGCGATCGTGGTGTCGCGGTTGGCCTCCAGAGCCTGCTCGGCGCCGTCCAGCGGGTGGGACGAGACGTACAGCCCGAGCATTTCCCGCTCGAAGGCGAGCAGCGTGGCCTTGTCCCATTCGACGGCGGGGATCGCGACCGAGAACGTGTCGTCGGAGTCCGTTCCGGCGAGTGCGCCGAAAAGGGAGTCCTGGCCCCGGGACTGGTTGCGTTTGAGGTCGATGACCGCGTCCACGGCCTGCTCGTGGACGGTGACGAGCGCCTTGCGCCGGTGCCCGAGGCCGTCGTACGCGCCCGCCTTGGCCAGCGACTCGATGACGCGCTTGTTGCAGACGATCGAAGGGACCTTGGCCAGGAAGTCGTTGAAATCGGTGTAGGCGCCCTTCTCGCGGCGGGTGCGCACGATCGCGTCGACGACGGACGCGCCGACGTTGCGGATCGCGCCGAGACCGAACCGGATGTCCCTTCCGACGGCGGTGAAGGTCAACTCGCTCTCGTTGACGTCGGGCGGCAGCACCTTGATGCCGAGGCGGCGGCAGTCCGACAGGTAGACGGCCATCTTGTCCTTGTCGTCGCCGACCGAGGTGAGCAGCGCCGCGAGGTATTCGGCCGGGTGGTTCGCCTTGAGGTAGGCGGTCCAGTAGGAGACGACGCCGTATCCGGCGGTGTGGGATTTGTTGAATCCGTAGCCGGAGAAGGGGACGAGAACGTCCCACACCGCCTTGACGGCCTCGTCGGAGAAGCCCCGCTCCTTCATTCCGGCGGAGAACCTGCCCCACTCGGCGTCCAGGACGTCCTTCTTCTTCTTGCCCATCGCGCGGCGCAGCATGTCGGCGCCGCCGAGGGAGTATCCGGCGAGGCGCTGGGCGATCGCCATCACCTGCTCCTGGAAGACGACCAGGTGGTAGGTGTCGCCGAGGATCGGTTCGAGCGCCTCCGCGAGTTCCGGGTGGATCGGCTCGACCTTCTGCTTCCCGGTCTTGCGGAGCGCGTAATTGGTGTGCGCGTTCATCTCCATCGGCCCCGGCCGGTAAAGGGCGCTGACGGCGGCGATGTCGGTGAACACCGTCGGCTGCATCAACCGCAGCAGGACGCGCATTCCGGCGCTGTCGAGCTGGAACACCCCGAGCGTGTCGCCGCGCGCCAGCAGCTCGTAGGTCACCGGGTCGTCGAGGGGCACCTCGCGGATGTCGATCTCGATGCCCCGGTTCGCCTTGATGTTGGCGATCGCGTCGTTGACGACGGTGAGGTTCCGCAGCCCGAGGAAGTCCATCTTGAGCAGGCCCATGTCCTCGGCCTGGGTGAACGGGAACCCGGTGAGGACGGGGCCGTCCTGCTTCGGCTTCACCAGGGGGAGCACGTCGAGCAGCGGCTCGGCGGAGAGGATCACGCCCGCCGCGTGGATCCCGGTGCCGCGGGTCAGCCCCTCGACGCCCCTGGCGGTGTCGATGACCCGCTTGACGTCGGGCTCGTCCTCGTACAGCCTCCGCAGTTCGGCCGCCTCGCCGTGGCGGGGGTGCCGCTCGTCGTGGACGGCCGACAGCGGGATCTCCTTGCCGCCCGCAGCGGCCGGGAACGCCTTGGTGATCCGGTCGCCGAGCGCGTAGGGGTAGCCGAGGACGCGGCAGGCGTCCTTCACGGCGGCCTTCGCCTTGATCGTGCCGAAGGTGACGATCTGGCACACCCGGTCGGCGCCGTACGTGGCGGTGACGTAGTCGATCATCTCGTCCCGGCGGCGGTCGTCGAAGTCCAGGTCGACGTCCGGCATCGTGACGCGCTCGGGGTTGAGGAACCGCTCGAAGATCAGCTTGTGCTCGATCGGGTCGAGCTCGGTGATGCCGGTGCAGTAGGCGACCAGGGAGCCGGTCGCCGACCCGCGTCCCGGGCCGAGCCCGATGCCCCGCGCGCGGGCGTACCGGCAGATGTCGGCGACGACGAGGAAGTAGCCGGGGAAGCCCATGCCGTCGATCACCGAGAGCTCGTAGTCCACCCGGTCGAGGACGTCGCGCGGCGGGTCGCCGCCGTAGCGGCGCCGCGCCCCGGCCAGGGTCTCCTTCCGGAGCCAGGACGACTCGGTCTCGCCCTCCGGAACGGGGAACATCGGCATCAGGTCCCGGTGCGCGAACACCTCGCCGTAGTCGCCCACGCGCTCCGCGACCAGCAGGGTGTTGTCGCACGCGCCGGGGACCTCGGCGTCCCACAGCGCCCGCATTTCCTCGGCGGTCTTGATGTAGTAGCCGCTGCCGGAGAACCGGAAGCGCTTGGTGTCGGCGAGCTGCTTTCCCGTGCCGATGCAGAGGAGCGCGTCATGCGCGTCCGCCTGGTCCTCGGTCACGTAATGGGAGTCGTTGGTGGCAAGCGGCGGCAGCCCCAACTCCTTTCCCAATTTCATCAGGTCGTCACGGACGCGGCGTTCGATGGCCAATCCGTGGTCCATCAGTTCGAGGAAGTAGTTTTCCTTTCCGAAGATGTCCTGGTATTTGGCGGCCGTCTCCACGGCCTCGCTGTACTGGCCCAGGCGGAGGCGGGTCTGCACCGCGCCGGACGGGCAGCCGGTCGTGGCGATGATGCCCGTGCCGTGCTCGGCGAGCAGTTCGTCGTCCATTCGCGGGTACTTCTGGACGTGGCCTTCGAGCCAGGCGCGCGACTGGAGCCGGAACAGGTTGCGCAGGCCGCCGGCGTCGGCCGCCCACATCGTCATGTGCGTGTACAGGCCCCGCCCGGAGACGTCGCCGCCCGCGCCGGTGACCTCGTCCGACCGGCGCAGCGCGGGGTCGTCGCTGTAGAACACCGGCTTGCGGTGGCGCCGTGAAGCGGGCGCCAGATAGCTCTCGATCCCGATGATCGGTTTGATCGCCGCCGTGCCCGCCGCCCGGTAGAACTCGTACGCGCCGTGCACGTTGCCGTGGTCGCTCATCGCCACGGCGGGCATCCGCCGCCGGGCGACCTCGTCCATCAGCGGGCCGACCTTGGCGGCGCCGTCGAGCATGCTGTACTCCGTATGCACATGGAGGTGCACAAAGGACCGCGTCGGCAACCACGCCTCCCGGTTGTAGGCTCATCCGCGACGAAGAGCATTCGAACCGGGGAACGGCGGCATTGTCCAACAATCAACACGCCGGTGATTCACAACCGTCCGTTGTGGACAAAGGTGAAGCGGACCTTGATCTCGCGGCGGTGCGCGCCTTCCTCGCCATCACCGAGGACCGCTATTTCAGCGAGGCCGCGGCCCGGCTGGGAATCAGCCAGCAGGCCATCTCCAAGCGCGTCGCCAAGCTCGAATCCGTCCTCGGCGCGCCCCTTCTCGCCCGCTCGCGCGGCGGCGCCGAGCTCACCGACGACGGCGCCGCGTTCCTGCCGCACGCGCGGCTGCTCGTCGGCACCGCCGACCGGGCTCTGGAGCTGCTGCGCGACCGGCGCCGCGCCCTGCGGGTGGACGTGCTGGACACGCGGGTGGCGCCGATCGACCTGGTCCGGGACTTCCACGGGGCCGTCCCGGACGTGGAGATCGAGATCATCACCTCGGACGGCCTCCGGTCGGCCCGCGGCGCGCTCGCCCGCGGCTCCGTCGACGCCGCCTTCTGCCGGGTCGGCGGGACGCCGGGCGACGACCTGGTGTGCCTGCCCGCGCACCTCGAACCGGCGCATCTGCTGGTCGGCCGCGACCACCCCTTCGCCGGACTGCGGCAGGTGGAGATCGCCCGGCTGGCGGGTTCCACCGTGTGGATGCCCGGCAACACCGCCGGAAGCGAATGGGCCGACTACCACGACCTGCTCAGCGCCGAATTCGGCTTCCGGATCGACACCACCGGGCCCAACTTCGGCTACGAGCATTTCGTGGCCGAGGTCGCGTCCGGTGAACGCGCGACGAGCATCGTCGGGGAGAACGTCCGGATTCCGTGGCATCCGGACACCGTCCGGATTCCCTTGGTCGATCCCGTTCCCCTCTACCCGTGGTCAATGCTCTACCACCGCCGTAACCAGCACCCCGCCCTCGCCCTGCTCGCCCGCCACATCACCGGAAACCACCGCCCGTTCGACCCTCGCCGCGAATGGCTTCCGGCCTCCGACCGCGCCGCCTTCACGGCTGTTCAGGGGGAGTCACGGTAATGAGGGGTGAAGGCCGGAAGCCCTTGGTGACGAGCCAGATTCCGAGGAAAGCCTCCCAGATGATTTCCGGTGTAGTGAACAGGAAATTCAGGGGGGATTCCTGCTCGTAGGCGCCGAACAGGACGGCGGTCGCCGTGGCGCAGGCGATGGGGCCTCCGACGAGGCCGACGAGCGCCATGGGGCGTGGTACCAGCCCCGACCGGTACATCAGGTAGCCCAGCAGGAAGCCATTGCCGAAGCCCGCGCAGAACGCGGGGCCGAGCAGGAACGTCTGGTCTTTCAACGCCACCAGTGACTGGCCGATCAGCTTGGCGTCCGCACCGCCCTCGCCCGCCAGATCATGCCGCAGCGCGACGATGGCGAGCACACTGACGACCCCAATCACGATAATGGTCGACTCGACGATTCGGATGCCTACGTAGCCGATGGCAACGCTTTCGCTCTGCCGTTTCAGGATCGGGAACAACGTGACCGCGGTGGCGATGTTGGCGACGGCGGTCAGGATCTCAAGAAGGGCCCCGAAACGGACTTGGGTATCCGCGCCCGCGCCCAGGATGTAGTTCGCGTCATTGAGGACCGGGTCATACAGCAATAGCGCTGGAATTGAGAATACGAAGGTGAGGATAAACCAGACTCCGGCGATTCTGGCGGTCCGCTGGGCGGCTTCCGGCGTCCGGGATTCGGTCGTGTTCACTTGGCTCCCAAGGCTTGGGTCGGCCCGCTCGCGCGGCCGTGACCGTAGAGAACCACGCGGGGCGGACGCTGTCTCCACTTGGCGATGGCCGGTTCGAGCCGCGCGTCACGTCCGGCACGCGCGACGCGCGGCGCCCGCCGGGGCCCCGGCGGGCGCCGCGCCGGCGCATTCATGCTCTCCGGGGCCTATTCGCTTGGCGCGGAAATTGATACGATAATGACGTCTAGGAAAGGATGCTCATGTCATTTACCGCGTCTTCGGCTGCCGAGTCCTTCGCGTCCTGGATCGACGGATCATGGCGCGAAAGCGACACGCGGTACCCGGCGCTGAATCCCGCCACGGGGCAGCCGTTCACCAATTTGGCCGCGGCGTCGGCACAGGATGTCGATATCGCCGTCGCGAGCGCCGGGGCGGCCTTCCGGAAAACCCGCGGCGCACGGCCCGCCACCCGCGCCGAATGGTGCCGGTCGGCCGCCCGGGCACTGCTCGCCGCGCACGGGGAACTCGCCGAGGTCCTGTCCACCGAACACGGGAAGCCGGTAGCCGAGGCGCGCGGCGAGATCCTGTTCGCGGTCCGCGGGCTGGAGCTGGCCGCGGAGTCCGTACTCGCCAACGGCGGTGAGTTGCCGCAGGTGGAGGACGCGAACAAGCGCGCGATCGTGCGCCGCGAAGGGCTCGGCGTGTGGGCGGTCATCACCCCGTGGAACTTCCCGGTGAACATCCCGGTCGAGTACATCGGTCCGGCCCTCGCGTCCGGCAACGCCGTCGTGTGGAAGCCCGCCCCCACCACGGCCGTCGTCGCGGCGAAATTCCGGGAGATCCTCCTCGCCGCGGATTTCCCGCAGGAACTCCTGCAGTTGGTGATCACGAACGAGGTCGAGGTCGCCAGCCATCTGGTGACGCATCCGGGAATTGCCGCGGTCGGATTCACCGGCGGCAGCGGCACCGGCCGGTCCATCGCGAAATCGGCCTGGGACAAGAAACTCCTGCTGGAGCTCGGCGGAAACTCGCCCATCGTCGTCCTCGGCGACGCCGACCTCGAAATCGCGGCGGCGGCGATCTCCAACGCGGCGTTCTGGAATGCCGGGCAGGTGTGCAGCGCGGCCGGAAAGGTGCTCGTGGCGGCGTCCTGCGCGGACGAACTCGCCCGACTGCTCGCGAAACGAGCCGCGGACACGGTCGTCGGCTCCCCGCTGGACCCCGACGTCACGATGGGACCGGTCCACCTGGAATCCGGCATCGCCCGCTACGACCGGTTGGTCGCGGACGCCCGGGAACGCGGCGCGACCGTCGTCACCGGCGGCGAGCGGATCAAGGACAAGGACGGCTTCTTCTACCACCCCACCGTCATCACCTCGGTCGGCCGCGACGCCGCCGTCTTCTCCGAGGAGACCTTCGGCCCGATCGCGTCGCTGACGGTCTTCGACGACGAGGAGGACATGATCGCCGCCGCGAACGCCGGTGACTTCGGCCTCGTCGGCGCGCTGTTCACGACCGACCTGTCCAAGGGGTTCCGGCTCGGCGAGCGCATCGACTGCGGGTTGGTGGTGGTGAACGACACCACCAACTACTGGGAGTACAGCCTGCCGTTCGGCGGGGCGGCCGGGCGGCACTCCGGCCGGGGCCGACTCGGCGGACGCTGGGTCATCGACGAGTTCAGCCAGGTCAAGACCCTCGCGATCGACATCCGCTGAACCGCGCCGGCGCCCGCATGAGCGATCATGCGGGCGCCGCCGTGGTCTCAGGCCGTGGTCTCAGGCCGGGGTCTCAGGCCGGGGTCTCCGTGCGGCCGGTGCGGCTCGGGTCCGCGAGGACCGCGTCCTGGTCCTGGCCGAGGGTCGGCGCCGGAGCCGGGTCCGGGGGAGTGTAGTCACGCATCGTGAACGGGAACCCCTTGCGGCGCGACTCGCCGTCGCCCAGGAAGACCCGCCGGTCGCGGAACCGCGGCTCGCGTCCGCGCTCGGCCGCCGAGAGCACCGGCGCGTTGGCCACGCCCGCCCCGGTCAGAGCGCGGACGCAGTCCGTCCGGGAACGAGCGCGCGTCCAGGCCGCGACCAGCCCGTCCACGAACGACTCGTGCCGCCACCACCACTCCTCGGATTTCCCCGCCAGTTCCCCGGGGGCGACGAGTTCCGCGAGCGCGTCGCGTTCGGCCTGGTGGTGGCACGCGACCGCGACCCATTCGCCGTCGCCCGCGCAGGGGTAGACGTCGTGCGGGGTGGCGCCGGGACGCCGGTTGCCGGTGGGCCCGGGAAGCGCGCCCGTCGCCGTGTGCTCGGCGATCCGGTCGGCGAGCGTCCAGGTGATGAGCTCGCGCTGCGCGACGTCCAGGTGGACGCCGCGCACGTCGCGTTCCAGGCAGTACGCGACGATGGCCGCGCCGAAGAGGGACGCCGCCTGGTCGGGGTAGTTGACCTCGGCGGACGACCACATCGGCCCGCCGTCCAGGTATCCCGTCACGGAGGCGAGCCCGGACAGGAGGTCGAGCGTCGACCCGTACGACCTGCGGCCCGCCTCGGGGCCGTCCTGCCCCTGGCTCGACAGGGAGAGGTAGACGAGCCGCGGGTTGACCGCGCGCAGCGTCTCGAAGTCGGCGCCGAGCCGCTCGGTCACGCCCACGGTGAAGTTCTCGATCACGACGTCGGCGCGGGCGGCCAGCCGGTGCAGCGCCGCCCGGCCCGCCTCGGTCTTCAGCTCCAGCACCACGGCCAGCTTGCCCGCGTTGTTGGACTCGAACATGGGCGAGACGCCCCGGCCGTCCGCGTCCGGGGCGCGGCCCGCGACCGGCCACTGCCGGAACGGGTCCGGACGGCCCGCCGACTCGATCTTGATCACCGTGGCGCCGTAGTCGGCGAGCAGGCGTCCGGTGGCCGCGCCCGCGGTGATCGTCCCGAGGTCCAGCACGGTCACGCCCGCGAGCGGCGCCTCCCGCCTGGGCCGGGACGTCCCGCCGCGGGAGTCGGACGGTGACGGCGCCCCGGCTGTTGAGGCGCCGTCACCGAGCGCGGGCGGCGGGCCCGAGCGCCACGGCAGGCCCGTGGCGCGCACCGGGGGGCCGACCGGGGCGG
>NZ_BCQP01000056.1 GCF_001552135.1 Actinomadura chibensis NBRC 106107
TCTCGGCCTGGCCATCGTCCAAGCGGTCGCCACCGCCCACCACGGCCACGCCGAACTCATCACCAACGGACACACGACCTTCCGGGTCGTCCTGCCCAGTCCGGACGCGGGAGCCGACGCGGAACCGGGTACCGAGAGGCCGAAGCCGTAGGGCGGGACCGTCACCGCCCGGCCGGGTCGTGGGCCTCGGCGAGGACGAAGTAGCTCTCCTCCTCCTGGGCGAAGTGCAGCCGGAGGACGGCGTAGAACCCCTGGACGGTCCGGCGCAGCTCGTCGGCGCTCTCCGCCGACGCGGGGTCCGCCCCGAGCTCGGCGAGGAGGGCCTCGATCCGCCGGGTCAGCTCGGCGATCTCCGCGTGCCCCCGGCTCATCGGGTCGGTCGGGTCGGAGCCGCCCACGGCCCGTGCCACGGCGGGGTAGAGCAGCCGTTCGTCCTTGCGCTCGTGGTCGGTCAGGTCGGACAGGAAGCCCGTGAGCGCGGCCACCGCCGCGTCGCGCTCGCGGCCGGGCGGGGCGGCGATCTCGTCGGCGAGCGCGGGCAGCCGCTCGATCCGCGGCCACAGCGTCCGGTGCTCCTCGTCCAGCCGCCGGACCAGCTCGGCCTCGTCGCCGCGCAGGCGCGGCGCCCGGTCGCGGCCCGGGCCGAGGACCCGCAGCGCGGACAGGATCGCCGCGATGTCGATGCCCTCCTGGAGCAGCGCGCCCGCCGCCGGGACCAGCAGCCCGAACGCCGCGGCGACCATCGCGGCCACGGACAGGCCCATGCCCGCGAGGACGCTCTGCCGGGCGACCGACCGGGTGCGCCGGGCGATCGCCAGGGTCTCGGCCAGCCGCTCCAGCCGGTCCACGGTGATCACCACGTCGGCCGCCTCCGACGACGCGGTCGCGCCGCGGGCGCCGAGCGCGACGCCGACCCCGGCCGCCGCGAGCGCGGGCGCGTCGTTGACCCCGTCGCCGACCATCACGGTCGCCGCCCGGGCGCTCTCCGCGCGGGCGACCTCGACCTTCCCGGCCGGGGTCAGCCCGGGATGGACGGCGTCCGCGCCGACCAGCTCGGCGATCGGTCCGGCGACCTCCGCGCGGTCGCCGGTCAGCATGACGGTGCGGACGATGCCCGCGCGGTGGAGCAGCCGGAACGTCCGCGCCGCGTCCGGGCGGACGCGGTCGCGGAGCAGGAGCACGGCCGCGACCCGCCCGTCCACGCCGACGAACACGGTGATCGCGCCGCGCGCCGCGGCCCGTCTCCGCACCCGGTCCAGCCAGGCGGGGTCGGCGTCCCCGGCCCAGCTCGCCTTGCCGACGCTGACCCGGTGGCCGTTCACGGTGCCCCGCACGCCCTGGCCGGGGACCTCGGTGACGTCGGACGGCTCGGTGAGCCGCAGTTCGCGCTCGGCGGCGCCGCGCACGATGGCGGAGGCCAGCACGTGCGGGGACACCTGGTCGAGCGAGGCGGCGAGCGCCAGCGGGTCGCCCGGCGGCGGCGGCTCGGCGGGGACGACCTCGGCGAGCGAGGGACGCCCGGTGGTGACGGTGCCGGTCTTGTCGAACAGCAGCACCCGGGCCCCGGCGAGCCGCTCCAGCGCGCCGCCGCCCTTCACCACGACACCGCGCCGCGCGCAGCGCGACAGGCCGGACACGAACGCGATCGGCGCCGCGATGATCAACGGGCACGGGGTGGCGACGACGAGCACCGCGACCGCCCGCACCGGGTCCCCGGCCGCGAGCCACGCCGCTCCGGCGAGCAGCAGCGTGAGCGGCAGGAAGAACGCCGAGTACCGGTCGGCCAGCCGGACGAACGGCGAGTTCTCGGCGGCGGCCTCCTCCGCCAGCCGGACGATCCCCGCATAGGTGCTGGACCGGGCGTCGTTGGTCGCGCGCAGCCCGAACGGGCCGCCGGAGTTGACCGTCCCGGCGCGGACCGACTCCCCGGCGGGACGCTCCACCGGCAGGGGCTCCCCGGTGAGCGTGGACTCGTCCAGGACGGCGGACCCGTGCTCGACCTGCCCGTCCACCGGCACGGTCTCGCCGGAGCGGACCAGCAGCCGGTCGCCCGGCCGCACCTCGGCGACGTCGACGGTGTCCAGGCCGTCGGCGGTGCGGCGGTGCGCGACGCGGGGCGCGAGCGACAGCAGCGCGCCGAGGTCGCGGCGGGCGCGCCGGCCCGCCCGTTCCTCCAGCAGCCGGCCGCCGGTGAGCATCACGGCGATCACGGCGCCCGCGAACGCCTCGCCGACCGCGAGCGTCCCGGCCAGCGCGAGCATCGCGATCACGTCGCTGCCGAACCTGCGGTGCCGCAGGCCGTCCACGACCCACCACACCGCCGGGCCGAGGGCGAGCACGGTCACCAGCAGCCAGACGGCGTCGCCGACGTCCGGGCCCACCGTCCAGCGGGCGACCGCGCCCGCCGCCAGGCCGGCGCCGGTCACGGCGAAGAGCATGTCGTGGCCGTGCCGGACGAGCGCGTTCCGGGTGTTCATCTCCACCTCGCCGGTTCCGGGTTCCCGTCTCACCCTTCCCCCTCCCGACCTGGTCATCCAGGGCCGGGAGGGCGGCGCAGGACGGCCGATCGGCTCTTTCGGCGCGGGGGCGAAAGGGCCCCGCGGAGATGACTTTCGTCCCTTGGGCGGCGCCGCCGGCGCGATGGAGTGTGGAAGCGGGCGGCCGTGCGCGTCGACGTGGGTTGGAGCGTCCGGCCGCACCGGGACGACGCCAGCAACGGAGGAGGACATGATGTCTGAGCCGATCGTCGTCGGCATCGACGGTTCCGACGAGGCGGACCGCGCCCTGCGATGGGCCGCCGCGGAGGCCGTGCTGCGGGAGCGTCCGCTCCACATCGTCCACGCCGTGGAGAGCTGGCCCTACAAGGCGTCGGTGTTCGTGCCGCCCGAGACGCCCGAGTACCTGGCCGCCGCCGGGAAGCGGGCCCTGGCCGCCGCCAGGGAGCGCGTCCTGGAGCGGTGGCCGGGGCTGGCGACGACGACCGACCTGGTCGTCGAGGAGGCGCCGCGGGTCCTGCGGGACCAGTCGGAGAAGGCGTTCGAGGTGGTGGTGGGCAGCCGCGGCCGCGGCGGGTTCGCCGGACTCCTGCTCGGCTCGGTGAGCCTGCGCCTGGCGGGGCACTCGGCCGCCCCGGTCGTGGTCGTGCGCGGCGACGCCGCCGACCGCGGCGAGGTCGTCGTCGGCATCGACCTGGCCCGCGAGGCCGATGCCGTCCTGGACTACGCCTTCGACGCCGCGTCCGTCCGCGGCGCGCGGCTCCGGGTCGTCCACGCCTGGCAGAGCTTCGGCACGCTCGTGGAGGCCGGGCTGGTCATCGACGCCGAGCAGATCGAGCTGGACCTGCGCAACCAGGTCATCGCCGCGTACCGGCCCCTGCGGGCCAAGTATCCCCGGGTCGACGTCGTGGACGAGATCGTCCTCGAACACCCGGTGACGGCGCTGTCCAACGCCTCGCGCAACGCCCGCCTGGTGGTGGTCGGCGCCCGCGACCGCCGCTGGAACGCCCCCCGGCTCGGGTCGATCAGCCACGGCGTCATCCACAACGGGCAGTGCCCGGTCGCCGTCGTCCCCGTCCCCTGACGACGGCCCGCGGGACTCAGGTCCCCGTCCGGCGGGTGGGGAGGCCGCCGAGGAAGCTCGAAGCCGCGCGGACGTAGGTGTCGGGGCGTTCGACGGTCGGCCAGTGGCCGCATTCGTTGAGGACGACCAGGTCCGCGGACGGCAGGTGGCCGAGCAGCCGCAGCGCCTGTTCGAGAGGCACCATCCGATCGTGGCGTCCATGGAGGAGAAGGGTCGGGATGTCGGCGAGAGCCGTCAGCGCGGCGAGGTTGGTGTGGGGGACGCTGCGCGACCGGGCCCAGGCGAGGGAGTGCTCCGGCTCGGCCACCCGGAGCCGGTGCATGGCCGTGACGAGTTCGTCCGTCACCGATGCCGGGTCGAAGACGATCGAGGTGAGCAGGCGCCTGATCCGATCCGGGTCCGCCGGGTTGGACTGGCAGTCCTCGAAGAGCCGGTGGACCTCGCTCGGGAACGGCGCCAGCAGGTACGGGTCGCCGCCGGTGGACGCCTCGCAGGAGCCGATGACGAGGGCGTCCACGCGTTCGGGCGCGGTCAGGGCCATGGTGAGCGCCACCGTGCCCCCGGTGGAGACGCCCATGACCGGGGCGGACGGGAGACCGAGGGCGTCCATCACGGCGAAGGTGTTCCTGGCGTAGAGGTCGTGGACGGGCTCGTCGAACACCCTCGGCTCGCTGCGCCCGAAGTTGGGGTAGTCCATGAGGACGCAGCGGTAGCGGGCGGCGAAGCGGTCCACGACCTTGTGGTAGGTGAGCCACGCGGTCGTCCCGGGGAGCGGGCCGAACGCCTGCTGCATGATCAGCGCGGGCCCGCGGCCGACGTCGTGGTAGTGGACCCGTGCTCCGTCGACGTCGAGCGTCCGGCTGGTGGCGGGGTCGCCGAGGAGGGCGCGCACCGGTCAGTCCCCGGTGCGCGGGGAGACGGGCCCGCCGGTCGAGTACTCGCTTCCCGGGACCTTGTGCCCCCAGTACGCGGTCGCGCTGTAGACGTTGGTCTTCCAGGTGGCCTCGTCGACGAGGCGTCCGGCGCAGCCGTACTCGGTCTGGGAGCCGGACGGATTCATCATGTAGAACGACACCATGTGGTCGTTGGTGTGCTTGCCCAGGGTCTCGGTGAGCCGCGCCATTCCCGCGTTGACCCGGTCCAGGGCCCTGCCCACCGTGTCGAGATCGTCCACCTCGACCATGAAGTGCCCGAGGGAGGGCGGCTTCTCCGCGACCTCGACGAACGCCAGGCTGTGGTGCCTGCGGTTCACCCGGAGGAAATGCACCCGGTTCGGGCCGAACTCGATGACGTCGCTGAGCCGGAAGCCGAGCACGTCGAGGTAGAACCGCCGGGCCGCGTCCGCGTTCGCGACGTTCTGCAGGATGTGGCCGAGCCCGAGGTCGCCGGTGACGAAGCCGGTCCCGAGCGGCGACACGAACGGCTGCTCCGGGATGAACGCGCCGCAGAAGAACTCAAGCTCGTTGCCGTCCGGGTCGGCGCACCTGATGAGCCGTTCGACCCGCCGGCGCCGGGCGAGCGCCGGGTCCTCGACGACCTTGACGTCGGCGTCGGCGAGGTGGTTGCCGAGGCGTTCGAGCGCGGCGGGGTCGGCCACCTCCCAGCCGGTGTACGCCAGGCGCCCGCTCTCGCCGGGCTCGACGGCCAGCCGCCAGCCCCGCTCGTCCATGCGCAGGAACAGGGCGCCCGCCGGGGTGCCCGGGGGCGGTTCGGCGACCTGCATGCCGAGGAGTCCCGTCGCCCACGTCCGCCAAGCGGCGACGTCGGGGGCGTGGAACCCGAGGTAGCCGAGTGCCTTGACCTCGCTCATCGTCAGCTCTCCCTTCGACCTGGCACCACATCGAACCGGCGCGCCGCCAGCACCGGGTTCTCGCTCCGGACGGCGGCGATCCGCCGCGGGTCGACCGAGCCGCACGCGACGCCGGTGCGCTCCCCGAGCCCGGCGACCAGCACGCCCTTCGGATCGATGATCATGCTGTGTCCGCAGCCCAGCGGCGGGCCCTGGGCGGCCGCCGCGACATAGGCGGTGTTCTCGATGGCGCGGGCGCGCAGGAGCGTCGTCCAGTGCCCCTCCTTCTGCGGCCCCGGCGCCCACTGCGCCGCCACGAGGACGGCGTCGGCGCCCGCGCCGACCAGCGACCGCGTCACCTCGGGGAACCGGAGGTCGTAGCACGTCTGAGCCGCGACGGTGACGCCGTCCACGGCCATCAGCGCGGGCGCCGACAGCTCCCCGGGCACCATCCACGCCGACTCCCGGACGCCGAAGGCGTCGTACAGGTGCAGCTTGCGGTAGACGCCCTGGACGTCCCCGCCGGGACCGATCAGGACCAGGGTGTTGTGGATCCGGTCCGCTCCGGGGATCTCCTCGTTGACGCCGACGACCACGGCCAGCCCGTGCTCCCGGGCGAGCGCGGCGACCCGCGTGACGAACGGCCCGTCGACCGGCTCGGCGGCCTCGACGATGCGGCGGTCGAGCCCGGCCGTCGCGAACGAGGCGTACTCGGGCAGGACGAGCAGCCTCGTGCCCTCGCGGCTCGCCGACCGGACGAGCTCACCGATCACGGCGAGGTTGGCCGCCTTGTCCTCGCCCGGGAGGAACTGCCCGACGGCCATCCGCACGCTCATGCCCCCGCCCCGGCGGGCGGCGCGGGCACGGGCGGGTGCTCCGCGCCGGACGCGAGCCGCCGCGCCCGGTCCAGCGCCGCCCGGAGCCCCTCGCCCATGGCGCTGAACTCCATGGTCAGGACGATCTGGTCGGCCCCGTGCTCCAGCGCGAACGCCTGTTCCGGCTCGGTCCAGGCGGGCAGCAGCCAGGGCTTGGCCGCCGCGCGGGCCGCCTCGGCGATCCGGGCCAGGTCGGCGAAGTCGCCGTCGAGCCGCCGGTACGCGCCGCGCCCCCGGCGCAGCGAGAGGTCCGACGGACCGACGAAGACGCCGTCGACGGTCGGCAGCCCGAGGATCTCGGCCACCTCGTCCAGCGCGGTCGCGTCCTCGATCATGGGCAGGCAGCGGGTCCCGCGGTCCTGCCGGCGCACCCACGGGTCGTCGTGGCCGCCGTAGGAGGTGGTCCGGCCGCCCGCGAAACTCCGGTCGCCGAGCGGCGGGAACTTGGCGTACGCGGTCACCTCGCGGGCGTGCTCGACCCCGCGGACGTGGGGGATGACGACCGCGTCCGCGCCGAAGTCCAGGGCCTGCTGGACGGGCGCCCGCTCGGGCGCGAGCACCTTGGCGAGCACCTCCAGGCCGAGGGCGCGCAGGAACGGCACGAAGCGGTCGAGGGCGGCGAGGTCGAACGCGCCGTGTTCGATGTCGAGGACCGCCGCGCCGTAGCCCGCCTGGGCGGCCATCTCGGCGGCCGCCACGTTCGGCGTGGAGAGCCACGCCGCGAACGCTCGGTCGGGGATGGCGCCGGTCTGAAGGTCGGGCACGCTGGCCTCCTCTGGGGTTCGGGTGGTGTGTGCGGAGTCAGAAAAGGTGCCGGGCCTGCGCGCCGATCCCGGCGGCGGCGTTGCGGACGGCCGTCGCGCAGGCGTCGGGGCGGAACCGGTGGACCGGCCCGGCCACCGACACCGCGGCGACGACCCGGCCGCGCCAGCCGAGGACGGGGGCGCCCACACAGGTCAGCCCCAGCGTGTTCTCCTGCCGGTCATAGGACACGCGCCGTTCGCGGATGGCCCGCAGTTCCAGCGCGAGCCCGCGGGGGGTGCCGATCGAGTACGGCGTGAGGGGGCGCAGGCTCCGGCTCGCGCTCGCCACGGTCTCGGCGTCGCTGAAGGCGAGGATCGCCTTGCCGAGCGCGGTGGACGCGGCCGGGGCGTGCCCGCCGACGCGGGACGGGCAGCCGACCTGGCCGTGCCCGTAGATCTTCTCGACGTAGCGGACGTGGATGCCTTCGAGGACGGCCAGGTGCACCGTCTGGTGCGTGTGCTCGTACAGGTCCAGCAGGTAGGGCAGCGCCGCCTCGCGCAGCCGCCGCAGGTCCTGGCGGTTCGCCAGCGCGGCCAACTCGGTCAGCAGCGGGCCGGGCGAGTACTTGGTGCCCGACTTGGTGATCAGCCCGCCGTCCACCAGGACCGCCAGCAGCCGGTAGACGGTCGACTTCGGCATGTCGGCCCGCCGCGCCACCTCCGATACCCCGAGCGAGCGGTCCTCGGGGCTGAAGGCGCCGAGCAGGGCGAGCGCCTTGCCGACCGATCCCGACGCCCGCAGATCCGCCTCGACGCCGTCCCGCGGCGGGTGGGCGTGCGCCGGTCCGCGCGGGGGCGCGACGAGGGGCGGGGCCGGGGTTCGGGTGCGTTCCGCGATGTCGGTGGTCGAGGGCGGCATGGGGCTCCTCCTTCCGGTCCTCGATGTACGGATCCGTGCGGACCTGTACGGCGCGTACGGCTCGACTCTGGTCCGGCGCCCCCGTCCGGCGACGCGTGGGAACCACGTCGCCACATACCTATTCACGCTGGGCTCATACGTAGTCGACGGATTGTGAGCGACGGGAAGGGGTGTCGCCGTTCCGCCGGAGCCGCCCCGGGCGGGAACTCATTGACTCATGCGACCGCTCGCGCCTAGTTTCAGCAGGTGTAGCTGGTCATCGAGGCCTGGGACGGCACGTTGGCGGGAACATCCAGACGCTCCGACGGAAATCTGCCCCTTGAGCTGACCACGTTCGTCGGCCGCCGCCAGGAGGCGGCGGCGATCAGACGGCTGGTGTCCCAGGCGCGGCTGGTGACGCTCATCGGGGTCGGCGGGGTGGGCAAGACCCGGCTCGCCCAGCGGGTGGCCGCCGACCTGCGCCGCTCCTTCCCCGACGGCGTCTGGCTGGTCGAGCTGGCCGCGCTGCGCGATCCCGCGCTGATCGCCCAGGCGGCCGCCGCCGCGCTCGGCATCCACGACAGGTCCGCCGCGTGGCACGTGGACACCCTGTCCGAGCACGTCGCCGACCGGCGGCTCCTGATGGTGCTGGACAACTGCGAGCACCTGCTGGAGGCGTCCGCCGAACTGGCCAACGCGCTGCTGCGCACGTCCCCCGGGGTGCGCGTGCTGGCGACGAGCCGCCAGCCGCTCGGCCTCCCCGGCGAGCACGTCGTCGCCGTGGCCCCGCTGTCGGCGCCCGCGGGCGACGAGACGGCCACGGCGCCCGCCGACCTGGCGCGGTTCGAGGCCGTGAACCTGTTCGTCGAGCGGGCCGCCGCCGCGGCGCCCGGCTTCGTCCTGGACGAGGACAACGCCGCCGCGGTGGCGCGGCTGTGCGCGCGGCTGGAGGGCCTGCCGCTCGGCATCGAGCTGGCGGCGGTGAAGATGCGGGCGCTGTCGCCGCAGCAGATCGTCGAGCGGCTGGACGAGCGGTACGGCCTGCTGCGCACCGGCACGGCGGTCGGCGAGGCCCGCCAGCAGACGCTGGAGGCGCTGTTCGACTGGAGCCACGCCCTCTGCTCGCCCGACGAGCGGCGGCTGTGGGCGCGGGTCTCGGTGTTCACCGGCGGGTTCGGCCTGCACGCGGCGGAGGACGTCTGCTCCGGCGACGGGCTGGACCGCGAACGCGTCGCCGAGGTGCTCTCCGCCCTGGTCGACAAGTCGATCGTGGCGCGGGTGGGCGGCGGCGGCGACGGCCCCCGCTACCGGCTGCTCGACATGATCCGCGACTACGGCCGGCGGCGGCTCGCCGAGTCCGGCGAGGAGGAGCCGCTGCGCCGCCGCCACCGCGAGCACTACCAGCGGCTGGCGGAGCAGATCGCGGGGCAGTGGTTCACCGCCGAGGAGGTCGCGGCCGTCCACCGGCTCCAGGCCGAGTTCCCCAACCTGCGCGCCGCCCTGGACTTCAGCGCGGGCCCCGGCTCCGCGCCCGGGACCGACCGAGGCCGGGAGGGGCTGCGGCTGGCGACGTCGCTGTGGTTCGGCTGGCGCGCGGTGGGGCTCGTCGCGGAGGGGCGGCGCTGGCTGGAGCGGCTCCTGGTGGTCCATCCCGACCCGACCCCCGACCGGGCGCGGGCCCTGGTCGCCGCGGGCTGGCTGGCCGCGATCCACGAGGACCGCGCGGAGGCGGCGGCGCTGCTGGCCGAGGCCCGCGCGCTCGGGACGCGGCTCGGGGACGCGTCGGTCCTCGGCGACGTCGCCCAGTTCACCGCGCACCTGGCGATGGACGAGGGCGACATGGTCCGGGCCGCGGAACTGCTGGAGGAGGCCCGCGCCGCGCACACCGCCGCGGGCGACCGGGTCGGCCTCGCGATCACCCTCGTCCGGCTGGCCCTCGCGGTGTCCCAGCTCGGCGACGTCGCGCGCGCCTGCGAGCTGGCCGAGGACTTCCAGGCGCTGGCCGAGCGGCACAGCTCGCGCCGCCTGGACGCCTACGGCCGCTGGGCGCTCAGCGTGATCATGTGGCAGGCGGGGGAGCGGGACAGGGCCGACCGGGAGGCGCGGCACAGCATCAGGCTGCACTGGGCCGACGACGACCAGCTCGGGGCCGCCTACGGGCTGGAGGTGCTGGCCTGGGCGGCCGCCGCCGAGGGCCGCGCCGAGCGCGCCGCGTTCCTGCTCGGCGGCCTCCGGCAGCTCTGGCAGCGGACGGGCACGCCGCTCGCCGGGCACGGCTACCTCGCCGTCCACACCCGGGACTGCCGGGCCGCCGCCCGCCGCGCGCTGGGCGACGACGCGTTCGACCGCGCGTTCGCCAGGGGCGGCCGGTGCGGCCATGACGCGTTCGTCGCGTACGCGCTGGAGGAGACCCGCAAGGCGGCGCCGGCGCGGCCCGCGGGCGGCGCCGGACCGGAGCTGACGCCGCGCGAACGGGAGGTGGCGGGCCTCGTCGCCCAGGGCATGACCAACAAGCAGGTCGCGGCCGCGCTCGTCATCGCGCCGCGCACCGCCGAGGGCCACGTCGAGCACATCCTGACCAAGCTCGGCTTCACCTCGCGCGCCCAGATCGCCGCCTGGCACACCGCGAACCGCGCCGCCGCGGGGGCCGCCGCCGGTCCGCCCGAGACCCCGCGGGCCACCTGAACCGGACGCGGGACGGTCGATCGCGGCACCGGCGGCGGACAACGTTCCGCCCGCCGGAAAACCTCGGTTGCGGTTCCGCCGCCCAGCGCCGACTGTCGCTGCAACCACATCGCAGCGCCGGTCGTTCGCCCGCGCTGCCAGGAACGGAAGGGGGTGAGCGGTTCTGAGACCCCACAACGCACCCGTCCGGGCGCTGCCGTCCGGGGCCGCCGCGTGGTGGCAGTTCGCCGCGCTGGCGCTGTTCGTCGCCGTCGCGCCGGCGGCCCTCGCGTCGACCGCCTACCTGAACCTGCTCACGCTCGCGGGCATCTGGGGCGTCGCCGCCGTCGGCGTCTCCCTGCTCGCCGGGCTGGGCGGGCAGTTCACCTTCGGCCAGGCCGGGCTGGTGAGCGTCGGCGCGTACGCGAGCGCCGTCGTCACCGTCCAGCACGGCGGGCATCCCCTGCTGGGCGTGCTCGCCGGGATCGCGATCGCGGTGGCGGTCGCGCTGGCGACCGCGCCGATCCTGCGGCTGCGCGGCTGGTACCTGGCGCTCGCGACGCTCGCGCTCGGCCACCTCGTCCTGCACCTGGAGGTCACGCTGACCTCCGTCACGAAGGGCAACGACGGGATCTCCGGCATCCCGCCGCTCGGCGCGTTCGGCGTGACGCTCGACGACGAGACCGCGTTCTTCGTGGCGGGCTGGAGCCTCGTCGGGCTGTGCATGCTGCTCGCCCGCAACCTGGCCGCGTCGCGGTTCGGGCGCGCCGCCCGCGCCGTCCAGGCCGACGAGGACGCGGCCCGCGCCCAGGGCGTCCCGGCGCTGCGCTACAAGACCGCGATGTGGGTGCTGGCCGCGGCGATGGCCGCGCTGTCGGGCAGCCTGTACGCGCACTACTCGCAGTTCGTCTCGCCCGCCGACTTCGGCGTCGACCATTCGATCACCTTGTTCGTCGCGGTCCTGCTCGGCGGGTCCCGGAGCGTCTTCGGCACGCTCGTCGCCCTGGCGTTCCTGCTGTCGCTGCCCGAGCTCGGCGGCGCGCTGTCCACGCCGCTGCTCACCGCGCTGGCCCTGATGGCCGTGTACGCGCTGTCCCCGGCGGGCCTCGCGGGCCTGGCGGAGCGGGCCGCCGCCGCCGTGCGGCGCGTGTCGAGGAGGCCCGGACATGCTTGAGATCGACGACCTCAGCGTGCGCTTCCGGGGCGTGCACGCCGTCCGCTCGGTCACCGCCCGCGTCGAGGAGGGGGCCGTGGTGGGCCTGATCGGGCCCAACGGGGCCGGCAAGTCCACCCTGGTCAACTGTGTCGCGGGGACGGTGCGGCCCGCCTCCGGCGCGGTCCGCTGGCGGGGCGCGCGGCTCGACCGGCTGTCCGGCGAGCGGATCGCGGCGCACGGCGTCGCCCGTACCTACCAGCACGCCCGGCTGTTCCACGGGCACACCGTCCTCGACAACGTGATGACCGGCGCGCACCGGCTCGGCTCCTGCGGGATGCTCCGCGCGATGGTCCGCGCGCCCGGCTTCCGCCGCGACGAGACCCGCATCCGGGACCGCGCCGAGGAGGCCCTCGCCGCCGTGGGCGCGCACCACCTGGCCATGGCCGACGTCGGCGACCTGACCGCCGGGCAGCAGCGGCTCGTGGCGGTGGCCCGCGCGCTGGCGTCCCGCCCGGACCTGCTGCTGCTGGACGAGCCCGCGGCCGGGCTGACCGATGCCGAACGCGACGCGCTGCTCGCCGACCTGCGGCGCTACTTCGCCGAGCACCGGGTGAGCGGGCTCGTCATCGAACACCACCTGGGGTTCCTGATGGAGCTGGTGACCGACGTGATCGTGCTCGTCCGCGGATCCGTGCTCACGCGAGGGGCCCCGGACGACGTCCGGGCCGACCCCGCCGTCATCGAGGCGTACATCGGTGTCTAGTCGACTTGAGCTGCGCGGCGTCCACGCCGGGTACGACGGCGCGACCGTCCTCCACGGCATCGACCTGACGGTGACCGCGGGCCGGGTGACCTGCCTGCTGGGCGCCAACGGCGCGGGCAAGAGCACCGCCGCCCGCGTGGCGGCGGGCCTGCTGGCCCCCGCCCGCGGGACGGTCCGCCTCGACGGCGAGGACATCACCCGGCTGCCCGCGCACCGCCGCGTCCCGCTCGGCGTGGTCATGGTGCCCGAGGGCCGCCACCTGTTCACCGAACTCCCCGTCCGCGACAACCTCACGCTCGGCGGGTACCGGCGGACGGCCGCGGAACGGCGCGCCGACCTGGACCGGGTCCTGGACCTGTTCCCTCAGCTCGCGGCGCTGCTGCGGCGACCGGCCGGGGACCTGTCCGGGGGCGAGCAGCAGATGCTCGCCCTCGGCCGGGCGCTGATGGCGAGGCCCCGGCTCCTCGTCCTGGACGAGCCGACACTGGCGCTGTCGCCGCTGCTGGCGCGGACCATCCTCGACCGGACGCGGGACCTCGCCGACGGCGGCGTCGGCGTGCTGCTCGTCGAGCAGAGCGTGACCGGATCCCTCCAGGTCGCCGACACCGCGATCGTCCTGGAGAACGGCCGGACGGCGCTGTCCGGCCCCGTCGCCGCCGTCCGCGACGACCCGCGGGTCGTCGCCTCCTACCTCGGAGGCGTCGTATGACGACCCTGCTCCAGCTCACGTTCGCCGGGCTCAGCCTGGGCGCGGTGTACGCCCTGATCTCCCTCGGCTGGACGGTGCTGTTCCAGGTCGCCAGGATCTACAACCTGGCCCAGGGCGCCTTCGTGGTGGTGTCCGCGATGACCTACATCGCCCTCGCCGACGACCTCGGCTGGCCCGTCCCGCTGGCCGTGGCCGGGGCGCTCGCCGTGTGCCTCGCGCTGGGGCTCGCCCTGTACGGGGTGATCCTCAACCGGCGGACGGCCCGCGGCGAGGCCGGCCCGATCGTCATGTCCCTCGGGTCGGCCCTGGTGATCGCCGAGACGCTCCGGTACCTGTGGGGCGTGGACGCGCGGACGGCGGCGGCGTTCCTGCCGACCGGCCCGGTGCGGATCATGGGGGCCACCGCCGTCCCCCACGCCATGCTGCTCTGGACGGGCACGGCCGCGATGTTCGGCGCCGCGTGGCTGCTGTTCCACCGGACCCTCCTCGGCAAGGCGCTGCGGGCCTGCGCGGAGAGCGCCACCGCCGCGCAGGTCGTCGGGATCGACCCGCGCCGGATGCGGCTCGCCGCGTTCGGCGTCGCGGCCCTGTTCGGCGGCGTCGGCGGGATCCTGCTGGCCCCGCTCATCGCGGTCAGCCCCCACGAGGTCCTGCCGCTCGGCATCTTCGGCTTCATCGGCGCCGTCGTGGGCCGCTGGCGCTACCTGCCCGCCGCCGCCGGGAGCGTCCTCCTCGGCCTCATCACCAGTTACGCGGGCGGCTACGGCGCCACGTCCTGGCAGAACGCGGTGCTGTACGGGTCGGTGATCGCCGCCCTGCTCACCATGCGGCAGCGGCGCCCGGGACACCGCCCGCTCTCCGGCGTCCGGGGCCTCGTGCGCAGGGGCGACCGGACGCCCGTCACCGAGGCCGCCGGTCCCTGACCCGGCGGCCCTCCCGACTCCACACCCGACCTCTCACCCGACCCCGGCCCCGGCATGCCTTGGAGATCGCCATGACCATCACACATCGTGACCTAGCCGTCACGCTCACCGCACCGGCGGCGGCCGTGCTGCTCGCCGCCGGATGCGCGGCGTCCGCCGGCGGCGGCGACGGACCCGTCGACCTCGGTGTGATCATCGAGCGGACCGGCCCGCTCGCGGCGCTCGGGCTGCCCGAGCTCGACGCGATCAAGCTGGCCGTCAAGCAGGTCAACCAGGCGGGCGGCGTCCGCGGGCGGACCGTCCGGCTCGTCGTGCGCGACTCGGAGTCGCAGCCCGCCGTCGCCGCCGCGGCCGCCCGCGAGTTCGCCCGCCGCAAGGACGTCCCCGCCGTGCTCGGCACCGCCACGGGCGCCGGGTGCGCCGCGGTGAACGCGGTCCTGGAGCCCAAGGGCGTCGCGCAGTTCTGCCTCTCGCCGATCGCGACCCGGGTCAAGCCGCTGATCTTCTGGGCGCAGGGCTCGCTGGACGACTACCACGTCTTCCTCACCCCCTACTTCGCCCACAAGGGCATGACGCGGATCGCCCTCGTCCGCACCGCCGACGCCACCGGCGACGCGATGGAGAAGATCGCCCGGGATCTCGTGGCCCGCGACCCCAAGATGACGCTGACCGGGGTGGAGACCTTCCAGTCCGGCGCCACCAACGCGCAGACCCAGCTGATCCGGCTGCGGGAGGGCAGGCCCGACGTCGTCATCGCGGGCGCGTCCGGCGCGAACCTGCTGCCGATCGCCCAGGGCATGAACGCGCTCGGCATGAAGATGCCCCTGGTCGTCGGGCACGGGGCGGTGGTGCACTCGGTGCTCGACCTCGTCAAGGGCTCCATGGTGGCGGGCGGCATGGTGGCGGGCGTCCACTGGGTCAACCTGCCCGACGCCGAGATCCCCGCGTCCGTCCCGAACCGGGACCTGATCCTGAAGTTCCGCGCCGCCTGGCAGGCCGAGTACGGGAAGCCGACCGGGCACTCCGAGGCGGCGGCGTTCGACGCCGCCGGGCAGGTCCTCGACGCGCTGAAGGCCGGGGCCGGGACCGGCAAGGAGATCGCGGCGCACATCGAGCGGACCAAGTTCGTCGGAGTGCTCGGCGACTACGCCTACACCGGGTCCGACCACCAGGGCCTCGGCTACGTGCCCGGCATGCTCCGCTTCGGCGGCGACGGCCGGTTCCACCTCGAATACCTCGCGAAGTGAGGAGGCGACGCCGATGGCGACCACGCCGACCTATGTGATCGTCGGCGCGGGCCTCGCGGGCGGCCGCGCCGCCGGGACGCTCAGGGCCGAGGGCTTCGACGGGCGCGTCGTCCTCGTCGACGCCGAGCCGCATCCGCCCTACGAGCGGCCGCCGCTGTCCAAGGAGCTGATCCTCGGCACCAAGCAGCCCGCCGACGCCCGGGTGTTCCCCGAGTCCTTCTACCGCGACAACGACATCGACCTGCTGCTCGGGACGGGCGTCGCCCGGCTGGACCCGGCGCGGCGCCGGGTCGAGCTGGCGGGCGGCGGGACGATCCCCGCCGACAAGGTGCTGCTCGCCACCGGCACGCGGCCCCGCCCCCTGCCCGTCCCGGGGGCCGACCTCGAAGGCGTCCACCATCTGCGGACGCTGGACGACGCGGCGGCGATCCGCGCCGCGCTCCTGGCGGGCGGCGCCCTCGTCCTGGTCGGCGGCGGCTTCATCGGGGCGGAGCTGGCCGCGTCCGCCCGCGCGCTGGGCAACCCGGTGACCATGATCGAGCTGGACGACCTGCCGATGCGGCGCGTCCTCGGCCCCGGCATCGCCGCGCCGCTGACCCGGCTGCACCGCGAGCGCGGCGTCCGCGTGCTCACCCGGACGGGCGTGGAGCGCATCGAGGGCGACGCCGCGGGCCGCCGGGTGCGCCGGGTCGTCACCACCGGCGGGGAGGCGATCGACGCCGATCTCGTGGTCGTCGGGATCGGCGTCCGGCCGAACGACGAGCTGGCCGCCCGCGGCGGCCTCGACGTCGGCGACGGCGTGCGGGTCGACGCCCGCTGCGTCACCTCGCACCCGGACGTCTACGCGGCCGGGGACGTCGCGCGCCACCCCAACCCGGTGCTCGGCGAGTCGGTCCGGCTGGAGCACTTCCAGAACGCGCAGGACCAGGGCATCGCGGCCGCCCGCTCCATGCTCGGCAAGGCCGAGCCCTACGCGCCGGTGCCCTGGTTCTGGTCCGACCAGTACGACCTCAACATCCAGATGTCCGGCCACCCCCGGCCCACCGACGCGGTCGTATGGCGCGGCGAGCCCGACGAGATGCGGTTCACGGCCTGCTACCTGCGCGACGGCGTCCTGGTCGCGGCGATCGGCGTCAACCGGCCGCGGGACGTGCGGGCCGCCACCCGGCTCATCGCCGGGCGCGCGCGTCCCGATCCGCGCCTGCTCGCCGACGCCGGCGTCGACGTCCGTCACACGATCACACCGAAAGAAGCACGATGACCAGCCAGGACACCACCTCCGAGCTCGTCCGCGCCTGCGCCGCGAGCGAGTTGCCGCCCGGCGAGATCCGGCGCGTCCCCACCAACCCGCCCATCGCCGTCTACAACCTCGACGGCGAGTTCTACGCCACCGCCGACCTGTGCACCCACGGCCTCTCCTCGCTGTCCGAGGACGGCTACCTGGAGGACGGCGAGATCGAGTGCGGCTGGCACCTCGCGCGGTTCTGCGTCCGGACCGGCGCCGTCAAGGCGCCGCCCGCCTCGGTCCCGCTCGCCACCTACGCGGTCCGCGTCGTCGACGGCGACCTGTACGTGTCCGTCCCGCCTCCCGGCGCACCCGCCCGCTGAAACCGCCCGCCCGCTGAAACCGCCCGCCAACGCGAAAGGCCCCGGCCGTTCGGCCGGGGCCTTTCGATTTGGGGTCAGCGCCCTTCTTCGAAAATGGGGAAGTGGATTCCGGCGGTCATCCCGCCGTCCACCACCAGGGACGCCCCGGTGACGAACGAGGCGTCGTCGGAGGCGAGGAAGAGCGCGGGCCTGGCGATCTCCTCAGGCCAGGCGAACCGCCCCATCGGGTTGAGCGTGTCGATCATCTTCTCGTGCGCCGGGAACTCCCGCAGGTAGGAGCGGATGCGCGGCGTCATCGTGCTCCCCGGGCACAGGGCGTTCACCCGGATGTTGTCGCGCGCGTAGTCCATCGCCATGTTGCGGGTGAGCAGGACGACGCCGCCCTTGCCCGCGCTGTAGGCGGCGCACCGGTTCTCGGCCATGATCCCCGCCGTCGACGCGACGTTGACGATGACGCCGCCGCCGTTGCGGCGCAGCTCCGGCAGTACCTGCTTCGAACAGCGGTAGACCGAGGTGAGGTTGGTGTCGATGATCCGGTACCAGTCGGGATCCTCCATCTCGTCGACGCTCTTGAGGAGGTTGACCCCGGCGACGTTGAAGAGCGTGTCGACGCTGCCGAACGCGTCGAGCGCGGCCGTGACGATGGCCTCGGCCGCCTCGGGCCGGTTGACGTCGGCGGCGAGCCAGCCGGCCTCGCCGCCGCCCGCGCGGACGGACTCGGCCACCCGCCGCGCCGCCGCGGCGTCGATGTCGGCGATCAGCGCGCGTCCGCCGTCCCGGCACCACTCGCGGGCGATCGCCGCTCCGATCCCGGCGCCGCCCGCGGTGACGACGCAGGTGCGGCCGGAGAAGCGCGCTCCCCGGCCGTCTGCTCCACCCATCTCCATTCCGGCTCCGGTCTCAGACCATCTCCATGAGGCCCTGATGGCCCCATGCGAACCCCGGCTGGAGCAGGTAGTGCTCGGTGTCCCAGGTCTCGGGGTCGATGGTGCGCGGCGCCCACCCGTACTCGAAGTGCCAGCCGGACGGGTTGCGGAAGTAGAAGGAGAACGTGCGGTCGTTGTGGTGGCGTCCCGGCGCGGTGCTCGTGATCCGCCTGTCCAGGCACACGTCGTGGCTGTAGCCGACATCGTCCATGGTCACGGTCTCGAACATGACGTGCTGGATCCGGCGGGGCGCGCCGGGGATGTGCATGAACGCCAGCGAGTGGTGCCGGGGGTTGCAGTGCAGGAAGGCCGCGAACAGGCCCGCCCCGGGGATGCTGGCGAAGTCGGTCACGCCGAACCCGAGCGCCTTGACGTAGAAGTCCGCGGCGGCCTTGACGTCCGGCGCGTACAGCACGACGTGCCCCATGCCCAGCTCGCCGGTGCGGAACCCGGCCAGGTCGCGGGTCGGGCGGAACCTCGGCCCGTGCAGCGACTCGTGGCCGACGACGAGCTCCATGCGCACGCCCGAGTGCGGGCAGACGAAATGGACGAAGTCCAGGACGCGGCGGTCCGCGGCCTCCTCGGGCTTCCCGGCGACGACCGTCACGCCGTGGCGCTCCAGGGCGGCCGCCGCGGCGTCCAGCGCCGCGCGGTCGGCCACCTCCCAGCCGACGTAGGCGACGTCGTCGGTGTGCCCGGCGCGGACGGCCAGGCGATGGTGACGCTCGTCGGACCGCAGGTACAGCAGCCGGTCGTCGCCGTCGGCGACGACCTCGTGGCCCAGGACCTCGGTGCCGTAGCGTCTCCACCCCCTCAGGTCGGTTGTCTCGCCGACGACGTAGGAGAGTTGGTTGACAGCGCTCATCGATGGCTTCTTTCTCGGCTAGAGCGGGTAGATGAGGTAGCGCGTCGGCGTGCCGTCGAGGTAGACGCGCTTCTCCGCGAAGAGCGGCCCGGCGTCGGTCAGCCTGACCACGTCGTCGTAGTGGCCGCTGGTCAGGATCGCGGGCGGTCCGTCGGCCTCGGTGTAGGTGACCAGCACGTTCGCGCGCACCCGGTAGGCGCCCTCGCCGGCCGCCGCCGCGCGGGTGCGCTGGATCACGTGACGGGTCCGGTACGGCTCGACGGTGCCCGCCCACACCTCGGTGACGAACTTGACGCGGTCCAGCAGCCGGGCGCGGCAGTCGTCGAGCATGTACGCGAGAGGCAGCCCGTGCTCGGCGTTCTCCAGGCTGTGGACGGCGTAGGCGCAGTCCTCGGTGAACAGGTCCGGCCACCGTTCCCACCGGCGCTCGTCCACGGTCTCGGCGTACGCGGCGTACAGCTCGTCCAGCATCGCGAGGTGGTCGGGGCGGACGGCGGGCCGCCCGCCGCCGGTGGGCACGCCGGTGGTGGTCGTTTCAGTGGTCAAAGCCCATCACCTCCCGGTAGTAGGCCCACCCGATGGTGTTGGCCAGTTCGTCGTTCTGGGTCGCCTGCTCGGGCGGCCGGTCGGCGCCCTTGACGAACCGCTGGTAGCCGTCGTCGCCCGCGGTCTTCTGGACGCGGTTGAAGACGGCGGCGTCCTCGATGGTGATGAAGCCGCTCGGGCCGAGCAGGTTGGACGCCTGGCGCACCCGGTGCGCGGCGTATTCGGGGCTGTCGTCCTGATGCCCGAAGAACGCGTAGTGCACTTCGGTGCGGTCGACGCCCAGCGGCCGGGCGAAGCGGACGTTGATGGTGTCCAGGTGCTTGGTGACGACCGTCACCGGGCGCAGCGCCACCACCCGGGCCCGGTCGTCGTCGCCCCGGAACTCCACCACGCTCGTGTCGGCGAGGTATCCGTTGTCGACGTACGGCCTGCTCTGGTACTCCACGCACAGGTGCCCGACGGGCCGGGTGGTGATGACCTTGCCGCTTCCGCCCTGCCAGCCGAGCAGGCGGAAGCCGGTGTGCAGCAGTGGGGCGTGGTAGAAGTCGTTGTCGAAATAGGTCTTCCAGTTGGTGCGGTAGACCACCTTCTGGTAGCCGAGCAGGGTGAGCCGCCCGTCGTCGAGCATGCAGTCGCGCAGCGGGCTCGCCGCCTCGGCCAGGAACGCCTCCAGGGACGGCGCCGCCGGGTCGCGGGTGACGAAGACGAGCCCGGCGAGCTCGGCGACCCGCAGCGCGCGGAGCGCGTAGTCGCCCGCGTCGAAGTCAGCGCGGAAGTCGCGCTGGCCCGGCGCGCCGCGGAAGCACCCCTGGTTGTCGAACAGCCAGCGGTGGTACGGGCACTCGAACTCGGCGGCGACGCCGGTGGCGCGCTGTTCGAGCAGGGTGCCGCGGTGCGTGCAGGTGTTGACGAACGCGCGGACCTCGCCGTCCTCGCCGAGGGTCACGAGCAGCGGGACGCCGCCGAGCCAGGTCGTCTTGAACGCGCCCGGTTCGCGCAGCTCGGCGCGGTGCGCCACCGGATGCCAGAACGGCCCGTTGAAGATCCGCCGCAGCTCCTCCTGGTAGACGACCTCGTCGGCGAAGATCTCCTTGGGCAGGTCCAGGGGATTCGTGAACCGCGCCGCGACCTTCGCGCGCACGGCCTCGTAGCCGCCTTCGGCGTTCCCGGCCGCGCCCGGGGCCGTGGCCGGCGTCACCGCGAGTCCCGCGCGGGCTTGATGTTGGCGTTGAGGTGGAAGACGTTGTCCGGGTCGTACTGGGCCTTCACCGCGGCGAGCCGGTCGTACTTGGCCGCGCCGTAGGCGGCGCGGACGCGGTCCTCCTCGTACTCGGACATGAAGTTGATGTAGCTGCCCTTGCCGACCGCGTGCGGCGCGAGCGCCTCCCAGTAGTTGCGCACCCACACCCGGTCGAGATCGAAGGTCTCCCGGTCGGGGCACACGGCCGTGACGTTGACGACGTACCGGCCGGAGCGGCCGCCGCTGAAGGCCGTCGCGTCCTCCGGGACGTCGTGGTAGGCGCCCGCCATGACGAGGATCGGGGTGAACGACAGGTGCGCCGTCTTGCGCGGCTGGTGCTCGACCATGACGTCGATGACCTCGTCGGTCAGCTCGTCGAAGTGCGCGGCCTTCTCGTAGGAGAACGCGCCCCACGGCCCGGTGTGGTCGAACATGCTCTGCAGCCGGGTGTAGGGGATCGCCTCGATGTGCTCGGCCGCCGGGGGCAGCGCCTCGCGGACGGGCGCGACGGCGCGGGCGTGGCTCTCGGCGTCGCCGAAGCCGACGACGGCCAGCAGCCATCCGGGCCTGTTCCGCAGGTCCGCGGGGACGAACGGCGCGTCGGGCGCGTTCGTCCCGGCGATGAAGGAGCCGCAGTCGGCGGGAAGGCCGGGGATGAGGTCGCGGGCGGCCCGCAGGGCCTCCGCCCCCTGCTCGGGCCGCCAGAGGAACGTGGCGAGGTGGACCAGCGGGCCGACCGGGATGAGGCGGTAGGTGAAGGCCGTCACGACGCCGAAGTTGCCGCCGCCGCCCTTCAGCGCCCACAGCAGCTCGGGCTCGGAGTCCGGGCCGACCCGGTGCAGCGCGCCGTCGGCCGTCACGACCTCGGCGCCGATGAGGTTGTCGCAGGTCAGCCCGGCGAGCGTGCACAGCCAGCCGAGGCCGCCGCCGAGCGTGAGCCCGGCGATGCCGGTGTGGGTGATCATGCCGCCGGGCACCGCCAGGCCGTGCGCCTGCGTGGCGGCGTCCAGCTCACCCCAGGTCACGCCGCCGCCCGCGACGGCGGTACGGGCCGCGGGGTCGACGGACACCGACTTCAGCGGCGTCAGGTCGATCATCAGGCCGCCCTCGGTGAGCGCGAAGCCGGAGAACCCGTGCCCTCCGCCGCGCACGGACACCTCAAGCCCCGCGCTGCGCGCGTACCGCAGCGCCGCGGCCACGTCGCCGGGGCCGGTGCACCGGACGACGATCGAGGGGCGGCGGGTGATGGACCCGTTCCAGATGGCCACCGCCTCGTCGTAGCCCGGCTCGCCGGGCCTCGCCACCGCGCCCGCCACGGCGGCGCGCAACTCCTTCTCGGCCTGGTCGTCGGGGTTCATACGGCCTCCTCCTTGCGTTGGTTGATGCGCTGTCCGCCGGTCTCGCGTCCGGTCGGTTCGCGTCCGGTGGACTCCCGCGGCACCCAGTTGGGCCTGCTGAGCAGGTAGGTCACCATCCGCGACGGCAGGGTGAGCGCGGACTCGATCTCGTCGCGGTCCGCCGGGAGACGGCTCCGCGGGGGCCGCCCGCCGCCGTCGCGGACGGTGCCGAGCCACTCGGGGTCGATGACCACGGCGCGTCCCACGGCCACGAGGTCGGCCCCCGCCGCCAGCGCCGCCCGCGCGTCGTCCGCGGACCTGACGCCGCCGCTGGCGATCACCGCGCAGCGCCCGGCGACGGCGGCCGCGATGGCGGTGATCGGGTTGCGCTCCTCCCGGACGGCGCCGCCCCCCGTCGTCCAGTCGCGGTCCTCGCGCTGCGGCGAGCGCCTGCGGAAGTCGTCCATCGAGATGTGGACGTAGTCGACGCCCGTCCCGGCCAGCCGGGAGCTGAGCTCCGCCGCGTCTCCGAGGGTGAAGCCGCCGGGCTCGGACTCGTACGGGTTGACGCGGAAGCCGAGCACCGTCCGCGGGCCGAGCGCGGCGCGGACCGCCGCCGTGAGCTCCAGGGGGAACCGCATGCGGCGCTCCCGGTCGCCGCCCCAGCGGTCGTCCCGCCGGTTGGCGCGGGGGGAGAAGAACTGGTGGATGAGGTAGTGGTTGGCGCCGTGCAGTTCGATGCCCGCGAAGCCCGCCCGTTCGCCGCGCCGCGCGGCGTCCACGAACCGGCCGAGGAGTCCGGAGACCTCCGGTCCGGCCAGTTCGCGGGGGGTGAGCGCGCCCGGGCGCAGCGACGGCACGGCGGAGGGGGCGCGCAGCCTCTCCCCGCCGACCAGCCCCGGGTCGGCGATGCGGCCGCCGTCGTAGAGCTGGAGGACGGGGAGTCCGCCGCCGCCGCGCATGGCCGCCGCGACGGCCCGCAGGCTGTCGACGTGCGCCTCGTCCGCGGCGCCGATGCCCTGCCAGGATCTGCCGTCGTCGGCGACGTACGCGCACGAGGTGATCGTCATGGCGAACGGGTTGGCGCATCGGCGTTCGAGATACCTCAGCTCCGCCTCGCTGACCGTCCCGCCGGGCTCGGCGGAGTCGGTCGTCATCGGCGCCAGGACGAAGCGGTTCGGCAGCTCCGCCCCCGATTTCAGCCGCAGCGGTAGCCACGGCGACGTGGTGCCCATCTCGCTCCTCGGTGGACTCAGAAGAACACGCTGAGGTTCTTGGACAGCACGACGTTCTGGTCGAGCAGGATCGTGCGCGCGGCGATCCGGAAGGAGCCGCCGGACGGGCGGAGCACGTCCTGGCGTTCGCCCGCCCAGATGTCCACCTCGGTTTCGAGGCGGTTGCGGTACACGACGAAGTTGGACCGCACCCGAAGCTCGGGCCCCGCTTCCGTGGGCGTGACGCGGACGTTCGTGACCAGGTGGCGGCAGCGGGACGGCGGGTCCTCGGCCCAGTGCCGCCCGGACCGCATCTGCCCGACCCGGGTCTTCAGCGCCGCGTGGTCGTCGTCGATGAGGGCCATCTGGACGCCGTCCGGCGCCTCGTCCGCCGTCCGCTGGCGCCGCAGCCTGTTCTTGCGGAGCGGCATCCAGTAGCGGACGTCGTCGGCGAACAGCTCCAGCCATTCGTCCCACAGCCAGGTGTCGAGCAGTTGCGCCTCGTTGTAGAGGAATTGCTCGACCCGGTACTGGAGCAGCATCGCGTCGGTCGCGCTCCGCACGTCGGACACATGGTCGAGGCTCATCGCGCACCCCCGGCGGCGCCCGACGAAGCCCCGGGCTGGTCGGGGATGGCGGGCCAGGCGTCGCTGGTCATGAACTCCAGCCACCGCCGGTAGAAGGCGCGCTGGCCGTCCTCGCCGAAGAAGGAGTCGCCGTACTCGCCGGGGAACTCCTCGTGCTCGCGGGTGTGGCCGCGTCCCATCTCGTAGTTCCAGGCCATCTTCCTGGCCTGGTGGCCGTGTTCGAGGATCTGCCCGATCAGGCCCCAGTTCTCGCCGTCGTCGGTCTCCACGACCCCCGCCGGGCCCTCGGTGAAGGACGCCGAGACCTGCTGGGCCCGCTTGG
The DNA here is from genome assembly GCF_001552135.1 of Actinomadura chibensis NBRC 106107. GTDB lineage: Bacteria > Actinomycetota > Actinomycetes > Streptosporangiales > Streptosporangiaceae > Spirillospora > Spirillospora chibensis. The sequence goes on from NZ_BCQP01000056.1 coordinate 23,992, forward strand.
CGGCCTCGGGCGCGTCCTTGTCCACCACGGTGAACGACCAGATCTCGAACTTGTTCGGGCCCTTGGGGTGCCAGACGCGGATGTTGGCCGAGCCGGGCAGCCCGGAGAACGTCGGGAACGCCGTGAAGTTGGCGACGAACTCCGCCCGCGCGCCCACCCTTTCCCGCGCCTTCCGGCGCTTGGCCTCGTTGTACTGGCCGAGCGGGTCGTCCTCGAAGCGCGTCAGGCGTTCGAACAGGAAGCTTTCGCCGTGGCCCTCGCGCATCGCCACGTGCCCGCCGTCCTTGCCCGCGAACGCGGGCCCGAACATCAGCAGCGACGAGGCGTGGCTGGTCGGGGCGTGGTAGGTGTCGCCCACGAACTGCTCGGCGGCCAGTTTCCAGTTCGCGTTGATGGTCCATTTGACGACCCCGGGCAGCACCTCGATGCCGTTCTCGGTGTGGTCGACCCAGCCGTCGATGTAGTATTTCAGGTCGCCCAGATAATCGTCCAGGGGCGGCGCGGCCGGGTCGAAGTTCCCGAAGATCAGGCCCTTGTAACTGTCGACCCGGGCGACCTGGACCAGGCCGTTCTCCTTCAGTGACAGTTCGTCGTAGTAGGCGTCGTCGATGTTCGGCACTCCGACGAGTTCGCCCGCGCTGTCGTAGGTCCATCCGTGGTAGGTGCACATGAACGTGCGGGTGTTGCCGGATTCGGCGCGGCAGACCTTCATTCCGCGGTGCCGGCACACGTTGAGAAACGCCTTGACGTCGCCGTCCGGCTGCCGCGCCACGAGGACCGGGTCCCCGCCCATGTACGTGGCGAAGAAGTCGTTCGGCTCGGGAATCATGCTTTCGTGGGCCAGGAAAAGCCAGGACCTGCCGAAGATCTTCTCCTGCTCCAGCCGGTAGATCTCCGGATCGATGAAGATCTCGGGGCTGATGAGGCCCTCTTTCCAGTTCACCAGCGATGTCAGGTACTCCGCGTCGACGGCCATCGGCCACCTTCCTTGTCTTTGCGTTCCGGCACGTGTCATCGAACGCGGGCCTTTCGGCGCCGTCCAGCGCGGTGTTCTGGCCCGAGGAACAATGCGCGGAAAACGTCCGCCGCGGAGCCGCTCAACTGATCGCTCCGGCGGGGAGGCGCAGGTCGTCCCCGGCGTGCCTGACGGCCACCACCGCCGCCAGGAGGACGGCCCGCTCCAGCGTTTCCAGGTCCATGGACGGCACCGGTGGCCGGCCGCTCAGGACGGCGCGCGCCGGAGTGGCCGGAATATGCACGAGCCCCACCGGCGCGGAGGTGTTCCGGGTGAGATGCCGCGCGACATAGAACGCCTGATTGCACAGGAACGTCCCGGCGGTGTTCGACACGTATCCGGGAATGCCCGCGGCCTTCCAACGGGCCAGAATCGCCTTGATGGGCAATGTGCTGAGATAGCCGTCGGGGCCGTCCGCGTGGACGGGTTCGTCCACCGGTTCCTCCCCGTCGTTGTCGGGGAGGGGGAAATCCCGCACATTGATCGCGACCCTTTCGAGCGCGGGCGCGGCGCGTCCCGGAGCGACCCCGGTCAGGACGAGCGCGTCCGGCCGGAACCGCTCGACCCCGGCGGCGATCGCGCTCTCCACGCCCCGGGTGGTGACCGGCAGCACCAGCCCTCGCACGGTGACGCCCTCGGCCCGCCGCCCGTCCAGCCGGTCCGCGATGGCGCCGCTGGGATTGTCGGCCTCCTCCGCGTACGGCCCGAATCCCGTGACGACCACGACGCTCACGACACTCTGTCTTTCTGGGGGACGCCCCCCAGGCCCTCGGAGCCGCGGCTCCTGCGCCGGAGGAAACCGTCGAGCGCCGCGAGGAAATCGTCCGGACGCTCCTTCATGACCGACGACTGGGTCAGCCCCGGCGCGATGAACAGCTCGGTGTCGGGCGACTCCTTGTGCCAGACGAACGCGTCGTCGACGGGATGGACCGAGTCGTCGAGGTCCCCCCGGCACACCAGCGTCGGCACCGTGATCTCGGGCAGGTGCGGCCGCAGCGTGTAGTACTCCTGGAACCGCGGCTCGCTCCGGGTCTCGCCGTAGAAGGCCACGGCGTCGCGCCAGTCGTCGCCGTGCAGGTACCGCCACTCCCGCGCCTGCTCGCCGTCGTCGTCGACCACGGCGAAGACGTTCTTGAGCGCGGAGTTGCCGTGCGCGCTGAGCCCGGTGATGGGCGCGTCCACGATCAGCGAGCGGACCCGCTCCGGCCGCTCCAGCGCCAGCCGCCCGGCGATGCGCGAGCCCAGCGACACCCCGGCCACGTCGACGCGGTCGGCGCCCGCGGCGTCGAGGACGCGCCACATGTCCTCGACCCACACCTCGGGCCGCCGCAGCGGCGCGACCCGCCCGCTGCGCCCCAGGCCGCGGAGGTCCGGCATGATCACCCGCCGTCCGGCGGCCAACCGCGCGGGCAGCTCGCCGAACCACCGCCCGGAGGCCGCCGCCCCGTGGATCAGCAGGATCGGGTCGCCTTCCCCCAGGTCCTCGTAGTAGATCGTCGCATCCCCGGCACCGATGGTCGCCATCGCTCGTCCTCCGCTCGTTCGGCAACGGGATGATCAGCACCGCGCCGGTCCGCCGCAACGCGGTCGTTCCGTGGGACGGCACATCGCCGTTTCGTTCCGCCCGCCGGAAAGGCGGGCTGGCCCGTCCGGCCGTCCGGGACCACCGTTCCGGAGAGCTGACAGGAGGCCGAACGTGGAACCAGTTCGAAGCGGCGTCGACGAGCAGGCGACCCGGCTGCTGCGCGCCGAGGACACCGTGACCGACCGCGCGCCGCTCACCGACGACCTGCCGGACCTCGACCTCGCCACGGCCTACCGGATCCAGGACGAGACCCTCTGCCGCCGGATCGAGCGAGGCGAGCAGCTCGTCGGGGTCAAACTCGGCCTCACCTCCCGGGCGAAGCAGCGGCAGATGAACGTGGACCGGCCGATCACCGCGTGGCTCACCGACGCGATGGCGCTCCCGGCGGGCGGCCCGCTCCCGCGCGGACGCCTCATCCATCCCCGGGTCGAACCCGAGATCGTCTTCGTCATGGGCCGCCGACTGGCGGGTCCCGGGGTCACCGCGGCCTCCGCGCTCGCCGCCGTCGACCGCGTCTACGGCGGCCTGGAGATCATCGACAGCCGCTACCGCGACTTCCGCTTCACCCTGCCGGACGTCGTCGCCGACAACGCGTCCTCCGCCTACTACGTCACCGGTCCGCGTTCCGCCTCGGCCGCCGACCTCCACCTCCCCTTGGAGGCGTGCAACCTGGAGGTGAACGGCCAGATCGCCGCCACCGCGACCGGCGCGGCCGTCCAGGGGAACCCCGCCGAGGCCCTCGCGATGGCCGCGAACTCGCTGGCCGAACGGAACCACGCCATCGAAGCGGGCTGGATCGTCCTGACCGGTGGGCTGACCGACGCGATCCCGCTGACCGAGGGCCGCACCATGGCGGCCCATTTCACGCACCTCGGAACGGTCACCGTGACCGGCTGAGCACAGGATCCCCCCACTCGAAGGAGAAGGTCATGAGATCACTCATCGCAAAGGGAGCCGTCGCGGCCTCGGTCGTGGCGATCGGCGGGACCATGGCCGTCTGGACGACGTCCGCGCAGGCGGGCGACACCGGCAGGAGCCGCGTGCTCGACCTGAACGTGCGCAACGACCAGTACGCGTTCGTCGACCTCGGCGCGCCGGGCGCGAGCGTCGGCGACCGGTACGTCTTCTCCGACACCCTGTCCGGGGACGCCGACGGCGAGGACGGCGGCTCATGCGAGATCGTCAGGGTCGACGGCGCGAAGATCACCACCAGCTGCGTGATATCGCTCCGGCTCCCGCGTGGCGCGCTCACCGTCCAGGCCCTGTGGGTCCGCGGGACCGGCCCCCTGACCATGGCCGTCACCGGCGGCACCGGCGACTACCGCGACGCCCGCGGCGAACTGGTGGCGACCGATATCCAGACGCCCCACGAGGCATATCGACTGCGCGTCCTGGCCGGCTGAGCTTCGGATCCCCCCACCCGCGACCGCCGCGCCGTACCGGTCCAGGACCTCATGGAGACTCGCATGACCGATCTGCCCTTCCGTTCCGCGGGCGAACTCGCCGCCGCCGTCGCGGCGAAGGAGGTGTCGAGCGTCGAGCTGCTCGACCTCTACCTCGCCCGGGTGGAGCGGTTCGATCCGCGGGTGAACGCCATCGTCGCCCGGGACGAGGAAGGAGCGCGAGCCGCCGCGCTGGCGGCCGACCGCGCGGTCTCCCGCGGCGAACCGCTCGGCCCGCTGCACGGCGTCCCCGTCACGGTCAAGGACAGCATCGAGGTCGCGGGCATGCGGACCACCGGGGGTTCGGCCCGCTGGGGGCACCACGTCTCGGCCGTCGACGCCGAGGCGGTCACGCGGCTCAAGGACGCGGGCGCGATCGTGTTCGGCAAGTCGAACCTGCCGGCCGACGCCCGGGACTGGCAGACCTACAACGAGATCTACGGGACCACCAACAACCCGTGGGACCCGGCGCGCGGGCCCGGCGGTTCGTCCGGCGGGTCCGCCGCGGCCCTCGCCGCCGGGCTGACCGGCCTGGAGCTCGGCGGCGACACGGCGGGCTCGATCCGCGTGCCCGCGCACTTCTGCGGCGTCTACGGGCTGCGCCCGTCGTTCGGGATCGTGCCGAGGTACGGGAGCGTCTCCGGACACGCGCCCGGGACGCTGGCGGAATTCGACATGGCCGTGCTCGGCCCGCTCGGCAGGCATGCCGACGACCTCGCCCTGGGGCTGGACGTCCTCGCGGGAGCAAGCCGTGAGAACGCCCCGGCATGGCGCCTGGACCTGCCCGCCCCGAGGGCGAGCACGCTGCGGGAGTTCCGGGTCGCGGCATGGCTCGACGACCCGTTCTGCCCCGTCGACGGCGAACTGGTCGCGATCATGCAGGCGGCGCTGGAGGCGGTGCGGGCGGAAGGCGCCGTCGTGACCGAGGGCGCGGGGCCGGTCGGCCTCGAGGAGACGGTGGCCGTCTACCGGCCGCTGCTGATGGCGCAGAGCGGCCTCATCGAGCCGGACGAGTCGTATGCCGCGCTGGTGAAGCTCGCCGCGGCGGAAGGCGCCGCGGGCGGGTTCGCGTCGGACATGACCGTCCGCTTCCGCGACTGGCACGCTCTCGACGAACGCAGGCAACACTCCCGCCGACGCTGGGCCGAGTTCTTCCGCGACGTCGACGTGCTCCTGTGCCCGGTGAGCCCTACGGCCGCCATTCCCCACGACCACCGTCCCGACCCCGGCTGGTCCGTCCGGACCCTGCGGGTCAACGGCGCCGACCGGGCGTATGGCGAGATGCTCACGTGGGTGGCGCCGTCGTCGGTCAACCATCTGCCCGCGGCGGTGGCGCCCATCGGGACGACCGGGGACGGGCTCCCGGTCGGCGTCCAGGTGATCGCGCCCTACCTGCACGACCGCACCGCGGTCCGGTTCGCGCAGTGCCTCGCGGAAGTGCTCGGCGGGTTCCGCCGCCCGCCGGGATTCTGAGCCGGGGCGCGGGCGGCGCCTACCGCGACATCGGCACGATCGCCGCTTACGGCGACCTTCCGCCCATGAGTGCGCGTTCCCCATGGGACGGTCCTGCGGCCTGGTGTGAGGCCGCAGGACCGAACGCTCGGAAGCCGTCTTCAGCGGCCGACGCGTGTCGGCCGTGGACGCGGTCCGTCCGGGTCAGTGCCTGCGGGCGGGGAGGATCCGCTTCACCGCCAGGGCGGCGGAGACGACGGTGAAGAGGGCCAGCCCGAGCCAGAGGGCCTGGAGGCCGAGCCAGGGCGAGGCGGCCGCCGCGCCACCGAAGCCCGCGGCCACGCCACCGATAGGGGGATTGTTGTACATGCCTACCATTTCCTTTCTTTGCGCCAGGCGGCCTGCCAGAAGGCGCGTGCCTGGACGATCTGGAGGAAGACGTCGAAGATCATTTCGACGACGATGGTGCCGGCGAGGGCCATCTGGAGCGGGCCGCGCTGCCGGACGGTGACCACCCGCTCGACCATGAAGATGACCGTGACGGCGGCCCAGATCGGGCTGATCTGGATCCCGCCGAGCCAGATCGCCGAGTAGGCGAGCGAGAACAGGTAGGCGGTGATCACCAGGATGCCGATCAGGGAGAGGAGCTGCCGTCCCCAGTAGGGGCGGGTGATCGGCGTCCAGCCGTAGTCGACGAGGTTCTCCAGGGCGCCGCGCTTCCAGCGCAGCCGCTGCTGGGCCAGCTCGCGCCAGGTCGGCATGACCTCGGTGGTGAGGGTGCACTCCTTCGGGCACAGGATGCGGAACCCGAGATGCAGGATGGCGAGGGTGAGCTCGTTGTCCTCGGTCAGCACCCGGACGTCGTAGACGTGGGGGAGGCCGGGGAGGCGGCGTTCGCGGCGAGCGGCGACCACCTTCTGCAGGGTGGCGGCGCGGAAGATGGTGGCCGTGCCGGTCAGGACGAGCGCCTTGCCCTGGAGCCGCCGGACGTCCCGCGCGTAGCGGGCGTACTCGTTGCGCTGGAACATCCCCACCGTGCCGCCGCCCGGTTTGCCGGTGAACGTCCCGCCGACCGCGGCGTAGCGGCCGGAGGCGAGGTAGTCGACGCCGTGCCGGATGAACCCGGGGTCGAGGGCGGAGTCGGCGTCCATCACCATGATCGCGTCGTCCGGGCCGAAGATCGGCAGCAGCCGGTCCAGGACCTGGTTCAGCGCGCCCGCCTTCTTGTGCCGGTTCCCGCGCGTCCCGACGATCTCGACGCCGCAGAGCTGGGCGAACGCGGCGGTGGCGTCGGTGCAGTTGTCCGCGATCACGATGATGTGGTCCGGCGGGCGTTCCTGTCTGCGGAGGGAGGCGATCGTCTCGGTGATCTGCTTCGCCTCGTTGTGCGCCGGGATGAGGACCGTCACGCGCATCGCGTCCGCGTGGACGGGCGGCAGGTCGCGTTTGCCGTCCCGGGGGTGGGATCGGGTCGGTGCCGCCGGGCGCGGGCGAGGCGGTGGCGTGGCAGCCGGTCTGCGGGGTGGTTGCGTGGCGGCCGGTCGGCGGGGCGGTGGTGCGGGGGCCGGTCGGCGGGGAGGGGCGGGTGGACGCGGCGCGACCGGTTGCGGGGGCGCCGGGCGGTGGCGCGGTATCACCCGGTCGGGGACGGTGACGGTCGGCGAGGCGCCGGGGTCCCATGCGGCCGGGACCGCCCGATGGCCGGGCGTGTCGCGCTGGGAGAGCCGGTGGTGTCCCAGGTGGTGGCCGGTGGGACGCGGCGGGACGGTCCTGCCGTGCTCGGAGTCGGGACGCATGTCAGCGGGCCCCCGTGCCGGTGACCCGAGCCAGGTGGCCGAAGGCGATGACGTTGTCGGTGTAGTGGCCGCTGCCGCGGTCGAAGCGCCCGCCGCAGGTGATCAGCCGGATCGCCGCGTAGCCGGGGTCGCCGTACACCCGCTGGGTGGGGAACCGGTCCTTGCCGACGCGTTCGACCGAGTCGATCCGGAACTCGGCGGTGCGGCCGTCGGCGCGCAGGACGCTCGCGCGGTCGCCGGGGCGGAGGGCGCCCAGGCGGTAGAAGACCGCGGGGCCGTCGGCCGTGTCCACATGCCCGATGATCACGGCCGCCCCGCGGCTGCCGGGAGCGGCGCCGAGCCGGTACCAGCCCGCTTCCCGGGCACGGGGGAGCGGTGGTGTCTCGACGGTCTGGTCCGGGTTCTTGGCCAGCTTCATCAGCGGTGTCCGGACGGCGATCCGCGGGACGTCGAGACGCAACGGCACCGAAGGCGGCAACGCCAGGGACGACGACGCGGGGTGTGCGGGGGGCCTGGACGCGGCGTCGTCGGGCATGGGCGGAGCGGCGGCCTGCTGCCCCCGGAACGCCTGGACGATCAGGAAGGCCGCCACGACCAGGCCGGACAGCCCGACGGCGGCGGCCGCGAGGACGCGCGTGCGCGGGCCACGATGCACCACGGGACGTACTCCCCCCACGCTCGACCGATGGTGATGGCGCCTCGTATTACGGCGCAGATGGGAACGGTAATGCCTCGGTCGAAGATTCATTCTTTGTGTGAGTAAAGCCGCAGATGAACGGCATGTGACTTGTGCGGTTCGCCAGTCATGATCGTTGGTAATGGCTCATTTGACGAGGTGGCCACTGCCGTGCGGCGCTGGACCAAAGCGGTCGCCTGGCAGGGCTTGCTCATGGGCTCTGACCTGCGAAGACGTAGTTCTTTCGGGTGGAGGGCGGGGCCGTCCGGGAGCGCGGCGACGACGAACGGGCGCCCGGGTAGGGCTACAGGCGGCGCTGGCCGGAAGTGGCCGCTCCGTCGTCCGCAACCTCGTCGTCGCAGGTCAAGGTCAAATCGAGTGGTCCGTCATCTGCGTCCGAAACACCCTCAAACAGGGGGCCAGGCGCCGGGTCGGCCTTGCCGCCGGGGCAACGGCTGCCGGGGCGCGCCGACGTCGGCGGCGACAGCCTTTTCCGGAATCGAGGTCACCCCGGCGAACCCAGCCCTTAAGAGACCATTTGCTTTGGCCGGTGGGAATGGCGGATGCGTGCGGCGGCGATGTCGATGGCCGCCGTGCCCGGATTCGCATTCGTGGCGGCCGCTCTGATGGCGCCAGTCGCTCAGTGATGACGCGGTCGTGCTGCTCGGACGGCCCGCCGGGGCGGGCGTTCCGCACCGCTCGAACCGCAATGGTGCTCGGTCAGGTGCATTGACCGGCGAGGGCGGTGCCGGACAGTTCCGAGCAGCCGACGTAGCTGTGGTCGCGCAGCCGCGCGGTCATCGGGTCGCTGGTGAGGAATTGCAGATAGTCGGCGGTCAGGCCGCGCGGCCGTCCCGCGGTGTAGAGGTACTCGGTCGCGACGAAATGGTAGGAGCCCTTCAGGGTGGCCGAGCGTGTGGCCGGGACGCCGTCGATGCGGAGGGTTCTGACGTTCGGGAAATAGGTGAGCGCGTCGGCTTCGGCGTATCCGATGGCGTTCGGGGTGCGGTCGATGTAGGTGAGCAGGTCCATGGTGGTGTTCATCGTGCAGGCGGCCGGTGCGCTCTGGGAGTCGGTCGGGCAAGGGGCCGAGGCCGGAAAGTCGGTGCTTCGCGTGCCGAGGACGGTCTGCTCGAACGTTCGTCGGGTGCCCGAGCGGTTGTCGCGTCCGACCACGATGAAGCTGCCATTGGCCGAGGACGGGCTGTTGCGGAACAGGTCGCGGAGTTGTGCGGTGGTCAGGTCGGACAGCCTGAGGTTCTTGTTGGCCACCACGGCGAAGATCACCAGCCCCACCGGGCGGACGCTCAGCCCCGGCGTGTTCCCGTCCTCCTCGCCGTCGGTCATGGCGATCACTCCCGGGACCGGACGCCGGCGCAGGTCGTCCAGCCCGGCGCCGCTTCCCACGGCGGAGATCGTGATCGACGCGCCGGTGCAGGCGTTCTCGTAGTCGTTGGCCACGGTGTTGGCGATCGGCGCGAAGGCGGTCGAGCCCTGGACGGTCAACGCGCCGATCGCGCACTCGGGGGCGGGGGTGACGACCCGGTTGGCCAGATAGATGCCACCGGTGAGGCCGAACAGCAGCAAAAGGACGGTGCCCACCGCGATCACCCGGAACCAGTAGCGACGGTCGTGGGGTTTGCGCCGCTGGATCTCGCCGCCCCGAACGGTGCCGCCATCGACGACCTGGTAGTTGCGGTCATTGGGTGTATCGGTCCCCGAGGCCGTTTCCTTGAGGAGGACCAGCAGTTTGAAGCCGACGCCCCGGTTCAGCGAGAAGAGAGGCAGGACGATCTTCGACCGGTCGTCGGGCGGCTGCATCGCGTCGTCGGGGGCGTCGATGGTCTTTCTCCGCACGTGCTCTGAGTCGCGGACCTTGAAATGGACGACCTCACGCCCGGGGAACTGGAAGGACAGCGGTAGGGCGAAGTCTTGCTCCACGATGTCGTCCCGGCCGGCGCTGGCGATGTCCAGGACGACCAGGCTCCCCTTGTCGATCTCCTGTCCCTGAGAGGAGATCTCCCACATGTCCGGGCCGTCGTCCTGGAACGTCCGGTTGATCGGCTCGTCGTACAGCACGGCCCAGCTGATCAGTCGGCGCTTGCGGAACCTGCCGTACACCAGGCCGCAGACGAACGTCACCACACCGACCGTCAGCCCGGTCAACAGCCCCCTGCTGTCAAGCGCCGAATTCAAGCTGGTCAGCACGTCGAACGCATCGCCTCGCATGAGCCCTCTCCCTGAACGCGGAGGAACCGGCCACAATGAGACGCTCAAACTACCGCGAACCGTTCAGCAAAAGGCTTGCATATTTCGACGTCATCCGCCGTTAACCCACGAGTGGAGGCTGATTCATCTGCGCGAAATTCCGGTCGCCACTTGCCGTCCATAATGGACAGATTCAATGACTTGGCCGGTTCCACTGAAGACGCACCCTGCTCTCCTTGCCGCGCAGAGCGGTTCGGAGGTGACACCAACTCTCGGAAACGGAGGTGGCAGGGGGAGGTCGTTCGCCAGGAGAGGAGGAGTCGTTCGCTTCCGATTGGGCCGCCCATTTGACGGGAGTTCCGACCAGACCCTTCTTGGGCAGGTCGCTGGCATGTTGCGCTCCAGTCGGGCGGCGCCCTCACCGAACCTGCGCGCACTCCCGAGCAACCACCGCCGGGAGCAAGATCGTTCCGCGCATTTGGATCTTCCTCGTGGCCGCGTCCTGCCGTTGTGGACCCTCAATCGATGTGCCCCACAAGCAGCTTGGACACCATGACCGCCCAGCCCGAGGAACCGACCGCGCCGCGTGGTCTGGATGAGGATCCGGCGCGATCTCCGATGCGCTCCCACCCTCGCATCGTGACCGGTTCCGGGCCGAGTATGACGAGGCGCTCGACGCGGCTCACGACCTGGCGTGCTTCGAGCAGGTTCAAAGCCTGCTGCGGCAGTGGCCTCTGCGGGCCATCGCCTCCGGCCGAAGCTGTCCAGGACGCCCTACAGGGCCGCGAAGAGACCTTCGTGCGCGACACCCCGCCGACCTGGGAAGGCCGGGTGTGACCTACCCCTTTCGACGCCTTGCACGGATGCGCACTCTAGCCTCCCCAACTTTTAGAAACTCCATGGGACACGGTACCGGAACGGCCAGATCAAACAGCAATCCGGCACGCCTTGTTCGAATCGATTAGCGAAGGCACGCTGACCCTCCTGATGGCCGAGGAGGCCGACACGCTCCGCATCTTCGACATCCTCTGGACGGCTAGCGGGCGGCGTGGCCACTGTCCGTCCTAACCCACGAGACCTGCACTCCGCCGCCATTCTCGACAGCTCAGAGTCGGGGGTGGCCCCGCACTATTCCAGCCCAGCCCGCAAGCGACCCGCATGAACTGTCAGTCGGTGTTGCCCAGGACGCTGCGGGCTTGGATGCGGAACTCACTAACTGCCTGGTAGAGCCGTCGCTCTCGCGCTGAGGCCGTAGCGGAGTGTTCCGCTCTCTCACTGGTGTCTCCTGCGTGGGCGTCCTTCACCATGCGCCGCATGACCTCGGATAGGCCGCTGGACTCCTCGTCGATGCGGTCAGTTGCTTCGACGATGGAGGGAGGGCCTTCGAGGATGACGACTTCTGTAGCGCGGTGGACATCACGCGCCCGGGCGATGAAGTGTTGCACTGCCTCGTCCAGTGCGGGCAAATCCAGAGGAGCCGCCTGCAAGGCGTTGAGGATCGAGTCCATGGCGATATCGCGGTCATGGAGAGCACTGAGGTAGGCGGCATAGGCGTCGCGTCGATGCTGACGGCGCCACTGGACGTGTTGGGTTCGTGCTTGCGTCCTGCCGTTCACGACAGCTGCCCCTAGAGTGGTGAGGGAGCCAACGGCGGCACCAAGCAGGGCAGCGAGTCCTGCGTCCATGGCCACATTGTGGCGTCACGAGCAAGAATTTCGTGAGACGCACTTCTTGGGCAGCGCCGCGCTCCTACCACGAGCGGACGGGACGGGGCCAGCGGACACGTCGCGACGCGGCCGTCCGACGACCGGTACCCACGCCGCACACCTAGGCGCCCCTTAATCAAACAGCCCAATTCGGCAGACCACCTGCTCCGCACCAAGATCAGAGTTGTGGACGACCGTCCTCACAGGTCCCTGACCAGAGCGGCAACCGCCCACACATCCAGCCACGCCCAAGATCGGCTGCCCCTTCTAGATGATGCGACAGGCAGCTTCGCGCGGGCGAGCCCTCCGGCCCGCGGGGCTGGAGTTGCGGGGCCACGACTTGTGCTCGCTCCACCCAGCCACATATGAGATACGTACATTCTCATAGCCGGTGGCGACAGCCTCTCAGGCATCGACGTCGAACACGCCCTAGGCCACCACCCGTCCGTCGAACGCTACGCCGTCGTTGCCGTGCCCGACGCGTTCTACACCCAGGTGCCCGTCGCATTCGTCGTCCCGCGCGACTAGAACCGCGACCCGGCGAACCCGGCCCACGAACTGCGGAATCTGGTGGACGACCGCATCGGCGAATGGGCCCGCCTGAACCGGCTGGTGTATCGTCCGCGCGCTCACCTACAAGGCGTCCAAGAACATCGAACGCTCCGACCTGCGCACCTGACTGTCCACCGGAACCGGCCTCGCCGTCATTCGCCTACCCGCCCACACCTCTTAGGAGGCCATCTAGCCTTTGGTCGGTTGGCCGCGCCCTGCTACACCACCAACGACGAGCAAGACTCCACCTTCGAAACCCGCGACCGCAAATGGCACTCCATCGACCACGACGGCCCGAACCTGCTCCACCACCCGAAGACCCAGTCGACCATTTCTTCCGAGCCCCCTTCTGCGGGCTGGAGCAAGGCATCAAGACGCCGATGCTACGGCCGCCACTGACCCGAGCCCGAAATGTCGGAATCTGCGAAAGTGCTTCAGAACGGCCCAACCGCTCCATAGAGTCCCAGGTCAGGAAGAGGTGCTCCCCGCGCACGCGGGGATGGTCCCTGGGACCGCGCCGGGCTGTGGTGGCTGGTCGTGTGCTCCCCGCGCACGCGGGGATGGTCCCATCCGCGTCCAGGACCTGTCGGCCGCCCCGGCGTGCTCCCCGCGCACGCGGGGATGGTCCCGACCACCGTGTGCGGGGTGGTGGTCCGCCCTCGTGCTCCCCGCGCACGCGGGGATGGTCCCATGACCGCCGCGTACGTGGTGAAGGCCGCGTCGTGCTCCCCGCGCACGCGGGGATGGTCCCACCAGCGAGCAGGACGGCGGGGCCGCCAACAGGTGCTCCCCGCGCACGCGGGGATGGTCCCTGTGGGAACGTCCCAATTTCACAAGGGGACAGGTGCTCCCCGCGCACGCGGGGATGGTCCCCGGGAGCCCTTCGACTGGGCGGCCGCGCTGGAGTGCTCCCCGCGCACGCGGGGATGGTCCCGCGTAGGTCAGCGGTTTTTGAGGGTCATGATCGTGCTCCCCGCGCACGCGGGGATGGTCCCCGGGAGCCCTTCGACTGGGCGGCCGCGCTGGAGTGCTCCCCGCGCACGCGGGGATGGTCCCCACCCGGAGAAGACCCCGTGACGGCTATCTGGGTGCTCCCCGCGCACGCGGGGGTGGTCCCCGGAACCAGAGACCGCCAGCCATCCTTAGATGGTGCTCCCCGCGCACGCGGGGGTGGTCCCGTCCCCGGCAAGGGTCACTTCTTCGAGGAGGAGTGCTCCCCGCGCACGCGGGGGTGGTCCCGAGGTGTGGCGGCACCTGGAACGCCACGAGCGGTGCTCCCCGCGCACGCGGGGGTGGTCCCGCGTCGTCTTCGGGCCGGGACACGTGCCCGGCGTGCTCCCCGCGCACGCGGGGGTGGTCCCAACGGCACTGGTGCGGCGACCGACCGCTTCAAGTGCTCCCCTCGCACGCGGGGGTGGTCCCCGGCCTACGGGACCGGTCGTGAGCACCCTTGAGTGCTCCCCGCGCACGCGGGGGTGGTCCCCGTCCCGAGGTCCACGACGAACAGCGTCGTGAGTGCTCCCCGCGCACGCGGCGGTGGTCCACCCCGTCAACAACCGAGTCACCGCCCCCTCACGGTGCTCCCCGCGCACGCGGGGGTGGTCCCGGCACGGCGCGCTTCCGGCCGCCCTTGCCCTGGTGCTCCCCGCGCACGCGGGGGTGGTCCCAAGACCGGCCGCATCACCGAAACCAGTGACTAGTGCTCCCCGCGCACGCCGGGATGGTCCCCCGGCCGCCGTGGTACTGCTCTGGTTCGCCGTTGTGCTCCCCGCGCACGCGGGGATGGTCCCACGAACCCGAAGGTCCGATCGGCCAAGGTCATGTGCTCCCCGCGCACGCGGGGATGGTCCCCGCGGCGCGGCGGAGTTGCTGGTGGAGGCTGGGTGCTCCCCGCGCACGCGGGGATGGTCCCGTCATGGGCTTGTGATGACCGGCGTCCGACAGGGTGCTCCCCGCGCACGCGGGGATGGTCCCACCGGCCGCGAGGCGTGTCCCGACAACGGCCAGTGCTCCCCGCGCACGCGGGGATGGTCCCGTAGACGTGTCGCTACGTTGCTCCCCGTCCCCGTGCTCCCCGCGCACGCGGGGATGGACCCGGCGAGATCGAGCGGCGGATTGTCGCGTTCGAGTGCTCCCCAGGCATGCGGGGATGGAACCTACGGTCCCGCGTAGGAACCGGCCGCCGCACCCTGCTCCCCGCGCACGTGGGGATGGTCCCAAGCTCGGTTCCGGCCACCTCTGGCCCACGCGATGGAAGGCGTTCGGGGTGCCGAGGTCGGTGTGCGGGAACCCCGCATGGGGATCAGCGCGCGCCAGGGACCGTCCCCGCGTCCGCGGGGAGCATCGCTCATGGTGTCTAGGCTCGGAGCGCAAATGGCACTCCATCGACCACGACGGCCTGAACCTGCTCCGCCGCCCGAAGACCCAGTCGGCCATTTCTTTCGAGCCCTCGCCTGCGGGCTGCAGCAAGGTATCAAGACGCCGACGCTACGGTCGCCACTGACCCGAGCTCGAAATTTCGGAATCTGCGAAAGTGCTTCAGAACGGCCCGACCGCTCCATAGAGTCCCAGGTCAGGAAGAGCGCTCCCCGCGCACGCGGGGGTGGTCTTCTCGGGAAGATCGTGAAAGGGGCCTCCACGCCGCGCTCCCCGCGCACGCGGGGGTGGTCTCTCCCAGCCGTGCACCTCGGCACTCTGCCGGTGGCGCTCCCCGCGCACGCGGGGGTGGTCTCTCGGCGTCCTGGCGGGCGTCCACCGCGCCGTGGCGCTCCCCGCGCACGCGGGGGTGGTCTCACGGTCGTGTCACCACACGCGGAACAGCGGAAGCGCTCCCCGCGCACGCGGGGGTGGTCCCCTGCTCGATCAGCCGGAACAGGTACGGCGGCCGTGCTCCCCGCGCACGCGGGGTGGTCCCGCGCGGCGGGCGCGGACCAGCAGCATCGTGTAGCGCTCCCCGTGCACGTGGGGATGGTCTCAAGCTCGCGTCCGGCTACCTCTGGCCCGCGCGATGGAACGCGTTCGGGGTTCCGAGGTCGGTGTGGGAACCAGCGTGCGCCAGGGGCCGTCTCCGCGTTTCGGGGAGCGTCGTTCGTGGTGCCTAGGGGCGGTTTGCCCGTGGCGGCGGCTATTCGTCGGTGCTCGGTGGGTGTGGGCTGCCTCGATGGCCACGTTGGTGAGGCCGTCGGGGCGGGGGTGTGCCCGGTCATGGCCATCGGGGTTGACAGGGGGTGGGGAGGCGCGAACGCTAAAGCTCATAAGCTTCTAATCAATCGCAGGGGGCGTCATGGGGCGTGGGGCGCGGTTATCGGGCGGTGGGCTGGCGGTGCTGCTGCTCGGGCTGGCGGGTTGTGGGGGTGGCGGGGCCGGGCGGGCCGAGGGGGCGATCACGGTGTGGGACTACTACGGCGGGTCCACGCCGATCAAGCCGGTCATCGCCGAGTTCGAGCGGGCCAATCCGAAGATCAAGGTGAAGTACGAGGCGTACGACTACGACACCATGCGGGAGAAGTACGCGACCGCGGTGTCGGCGCGGACCGCGCCGGATCTGGCCACGCTCGACATGACGTGGATCTCGACGTACGCGGCCGGCGGCACGCTCGCGGACCTGTCGAAGCTGTCCGGCGGGAAGATCAACGGGGAGGCGGTCGAGGGGCAGTACACACGGGGCGCCCTGGCCGCGATGAAGTACAAGGGGCGGTACGTGACCGCGCTCTACGACTTCGACGCCTATGCGCTGTATTACCGCCGTGACATCTTCAAGAAGAACGGCATCGCGGTGCCGGGGAACTGGGAGCAGTTCAAGGCGGCCGTGGCGAAGCTGGCCGCGACCGCGCCGTCGCCGGGGAAGCAGCGGTTCCAGGTGCTGCCCGACACCTTTCACTTCGCGCAGTTCCTGTTCCAGGGCGGCGGGGAGATCCTCAATGGTTCCGGGAAGTCTGCCTTTGCCGGGCCGGTCGGTGTAGGGGCGCTCACCTTTTATCGGGATCTGCTGAAGTCCGGTGGCGTCTACTGGGGTGAGGACCAAGGGGACACCAGCGGCATGCCCGGGATCAAGGACGGGCGGATCGCGATGTTCCTCAACGGCCCCTACATGATGGGCGTCCTCAAGGACGGCGCGCCCGAGCAGAAGGGCAGGTGGGCGGTGGTTCCGGCGCCCGTCGGCGTCCAGCAGGGGAGTTATCTCGGCGGGACCGGGCTGTCGATTCCGGCGACGTCCAAGCACAAGGCGGCGGCCTGGAAGTTCGCGCAGTTCCTGTTGCGGCCCGAGCAGCAGTTGCTGGTGGCGAAGCGGGCCGGTGCGGCGCCGGCTACCACGGCGGCGTTGAACCGGCCTAAGTTGACCGCGCCGGATCCGTACTTCGGGGGAGACACGCCGTTCAAGGTCTTCCTGGCGGCGATGACCACGGCGCGGCCGTTCCCGTACGTCAAGAACTGGACCGACGTGGACAAGGCCATCTCGGACGGCGTCACGGCGGCGCTGCTCGGCAAGAAGGCCCCCGATCGCGCGTTGGGCGACGCGGCGCGTGAGGTGGACGGGCTCCGTGAAGGCTGAGGCGAGGTCGGCGCTGGCCGGGTACGGGCTGGTCGCGCCGGCGGTGCTGGCAGCTGTCGCGTTCCTCTACATACCGATGGCGGTGTCGGCGTACTGGAGCTTCACCGACTACAACGGCGTGGACGCACCGCAATGGACCGGCCTCGCCAATTATTCGGACCTGGCCGGGAGTCACCGCTTCCATCAGGCGTTCACGAACACGCTGGTGTTCACGGTGGTCGGCATGAGCGTCGGGCCCGTGCTCGGACTGGTCACGGCATTGGCGCTCAACCAGAAGATTCGGATGGTCGGGTTCTTCAGGTCCGTGTACTTCTTGCCGGTGACCACCTCTCTGGTCGTCACCGGGACGGTTTGGAAGATGCTCCTCAACGAGAATGGCGTGCTAAACAGCGCGCTCGGCCTCTTTGGGTTACCCGGGCATGCTTGGCTGGCCGACCCGGGCACCTCGCTGCTGTCGGTCACGGCGGCGAGTGTGTGGCAGGGGTTCGGCTTCGAGACCGTGGTCTTCCTGGCGGCGCTCCAGTCGATTCCCAAGGAGCTGTACGACGCGGCGAGCGTGGACGGGGCCGGGTTCTGGCCCCGGTTCCGCCATGTCACCCTGCCGGGGTTGCGGCCGTCGATCGTGTTCGTGTCCGTGTTCGGGCTGATCGGCAGCTTCCAGGCGTTCGACCAGATGTTCGTGATGACGCGCGGCGGGCCGGTCGGGTCGACCACGACGCTCGTCTACTACCTCGTCGAGCGGTTCCAGGAGCTTGACCTGGGCGCCGCCTCCGCCGTCGCCTACGTCCTCTTCGTGATCCTGGCCGCGCTGTCCTACGCGCAGCTCCGGGCGTCCAGGGAGCGCGCGTGAACCCGCGGCGGGCGGTGCTCTACCTGGTGCTCTGCGGCGTCGGGGTCACGATGGCCTGGCCGTTCTTCTGGATGGTCACGACCTCGCTCAAGCCGCCGCCGGACGTGTTCGCGTCCCCGCCGAAATGGGTCCCGCACCCGGTCACGCTGGACGCGTACCGGCACGTGTTCACCGACCAGCCGTTCGGACGGTACCTGTCCAACAGCCTGATCGTGACGGTGGTGGTCGTCGCAACGAATGTGCTGTTCGGCACCGCGGCCGCGTACGCCTTCGCGAAGCTGCGGTTCCCTGGACGCAACGTCATCTTCTTCGCGCTGCTGCTGACGCTGATGGTGCCGTTCCAGGTCAACCTCATCCCGCTCTACCGGATGATGGTGACGCTGCACGAATGGTCGCCCCTCCTGGGCGTCGACACGTACACCGGACTGATCGCGCCGAACGCGATCCAGGTGTTCGGTGTCTTCCTGATGCGCCAGTACCTCCAGACGATCCCGGACGCGTTACTGGAGTCGGCCCGCCTGGACGGAGCCTCCGAGCTGCGCATCCTGCGTTCGATCGTGTTCCCGATGGCGCGGCCCGCGATGGCGGCGCTGGCGATATTCACGTTCCTGAACGCCTGGAACGACTTTCTTTGGCCGATGATCGTCACAAGCTCGCAGGACATGCGGACCCTCCCCGTCGGGCTCGCGCTGCTCGCCCGCAAGAACAACGTGAGCTGGCCCGACACGATGGCCGGCGCCGTCATCACGATCGCGCCGATGATCGCCGTGTTCGCGGTGCTGCAGCGCCGCTTCGTCGAGGGCCTCACCGCGGGCGCGGTGAAGGACGGCTGACCGTGAGCGACGACTTCCACACCGAGATCACCGCGCAGCCCGCCGCGCTGGAACGCGCGGCGGCCGCCATGGCGGAGCAGGCGGCGGGGCTGGACGCGCTGCGCGCGCTGGCGACGCGGCGGCCGATCGTCCTGACCGGGATGGGCGCGTCCTACCACGCCTGCCTGGCGGCGGCGAGCACGCTGGGCCGGGCGGGCGTCCTCGCCACGACCGTGAACACCGCCGAGCTGACGCATTTCCGGCTGGACGCGCTGGCGCCGGGCACGGTGGTGGTGGCGATCAGCCAGTCCGGGCGCAGCGCCGAGCTGGTGCGGCTCAGCGGCGCGCTCGACCCGCGCACGCGTCTCGTCACGATCACCAACGGGCTCGGCAACCCGCTCGCGGAGGCGGCCGACATCGCGTTCGACACCCGGGCCGGGGTCGAGCACGGCCCCTCGACCGGGACGTTCGCGGCCACCTTCCCGCCGCTCGCGGCGCTGGTCCGCACGCTCGGCGGGGAAGCCGGATCCTGCGCGGTGATCGAGGAGGTCGCCGCGCTCACCGCCACCGCGGCCGAGCGGGCGCGGCGGGTGCTGGCCGGCGAGGCGGCGCTGACGGACGCGGTGGCGGGCTGGCTGGGCGACCGGACCAGCGCCGTCCTGGTGGGACGCGGCACCGGACGCGCCGCCGCCGACCTCGCGGCGCTCGTCCTGAAGGAGGCCGCGCGGCTCGCCGCCGAATGCCTCGACGCCGCCGAGTTCCGGCACGGCCCCCTGGAGCTGGCGGGGCCGGAGCTGGCGGCCGCCGTCATCGCCACCGAACCCGCGACGCGCGACCTCGACCTCGCGCTCGCCGCGGAGCTGGCGGCACTCGGCGGCCCGGTGCTGCTGGTCACCGCGGAGGGCGCCGCGCCGTACGGCGTGACCCCGGTCGCGGTCGGCGCGGTCGACCCGCTGCTCGCCCCGGCCGTCGCCGCGATCCCGTTCCAGCTCCTGGCCTGGGCGCTCGCCGTCGTGGGCGGGCGCGACCCGGGCCGGTTCACCATCGGGTCGAAGGTCACGACGAAGGAGTAGGGATGGCGACGGTCCGCCGCGGGCGGCACTTCCTCACGGTCGACGGACGCGCGCACGTCCCCGTCGGCGCGCACGTCGTCCCGCCGGAGGGACCGGACTGGCCGTGGCGCGTCGGCCCGGAGTCGTTCGCGCGGGAGTTCGGACGGATGGCGCGGCTCGGCCTCGACACCGCCCGGATCGACGTGCTCTGGGCCGCGGTCGAGCCCGAACCGGGCCGCTACGACGACAAGCACCTGGCCGTCCTCGACGAGGTGCTCGCCGCCGCCCGCCGCGCCGGACTCCGGCTGCACCCGGCGCTCCTAGTGGGAGGCGAGGTCGGCGACGCGTTCTGGGACGTCCCCTGGCGCGGCGACCGCGACCCGCACGCCGATCCGGAACTGCGCGAACTGCAGGCCGCGCACGTCGCCATGCTCGCCCGGCGCTGGCGGGGCGACCCGGCGGTCCTCGCCTGGGACCTGACCGACGAGCCGCCGTTCTGGGCCGTCACGGGCACGACCGACGACGACGCCCGCGCATGGACGAGCGCCCTCGCCGCCGCGCTGCGCGAGGCCGACCCCGAGCACCTGGTCACGGTCGGCACCGCGTCGCAGGAGGTCGACGGCGGGCCGTTCCGCGCCGACGTCGTCGCGCCGGACCTGGACTTCGCCTGCGTCCACCCGTACCCGATCTACTCGCCCGAGCTTTATCCGGACGGGCTGCTCGACCCCCGCATGACGCACTCGGCCGCGTTCGAGACCGCGCTGGCGGCGGGCGCGGGACGGCCGGTGGCCGTGCACGAGTTCGGCGCGTCCTCGGCGCAGTACGACCCCGAGCGCATCGCCGCCTACGACCGGCTGCTGTGCTGGTCGAGCTTCGGCCGCGGCGCGGTCGGCTTCTGGGCGTGGTGCTGGATCGACGCCGAGCCCGCCGCGTACGGGCGCGTCCCGTACGTGCGGATGCCGCACGAGACGCAGTTCGGCCTGCTCGACCACGCCGGCGAGCCCCGGCCGCGCGCCCGCGAGCTCGCCCGCCTCGCGGCCACCCTCAGGGCCGTCGATCTCGACGCCTACGCCTCGCACGGGCCCGCGCCGCGCGCCGCCGTCGTCGTCCCGTACGAGTACGCGCGGGCCTACGACCCGGCCGGGTACGGCCTCGGCGCCGCGGCGGCCGGCCCGTACGTCCCGGCCGAGCGCACCTGGAACCCCGAGCCCGACGTGAAGCCGCTGGTCCGGGCGTGGCTGAACGCGTTCGTGCTCGCCGCGCGGGCCGGGACCGCCGTCCGCTTCCCGCGCGAACGCCTCGACGGGACCTGGCCGGACGACGCGCGGCTCCTGCTGCTCCCGGCGCCGCTGGCCTCGACGACCACGTCGCTCTGGCACGTCCGGACGTCGTACTGGCGCGGCGCACCCGCGTTCCACCAGCGCGGCGGGACGCTCTACGTCTCCCTCTCGGCCGACGTGGCGATCCCCGAAATGGAGGCCGTCGCGGGCTGCCGCATCGTCGACCGGGCCCCGGCGCGCGGCACCGTCACGTTCCGCTTCACCGCTCCCTGGGGCCCGTTCCGGCCGGGCGACGTCCTCGAACTGCCCGGAGCGCCGGACGACCTCGCGACCCGCGGGGCGCGGATCGCGACCGCCGACGCCCGGACGATCGCGGTCGACGCCGACGGGGAACCCGTGCTCGTGGTCGCCGACCGCGCCGCCGGGCACACCGTCGTCTGCGCCGAACCGGTCGAACTGCTGCTCGCCCGCATCCCGGACGCGCACCGCCGCCACGCCGCCTGGCACGGCCTGTACGCCGGAGTCGCCGACCTCGCCGACGCCCGCGAGGACGCCCACGCCGACCACCCCGACGCGACCACCGGAACGCTGCGCGGACCGGACGGCGGGCTCGTGACGGTCACCAACCACTCCGGCGCGGACGTGACGACGCGAATCCACCTGCCCGGACACGAGCGGGCGTGGATCGCCGATCCGGACGGGCCGCGTCCCGTCGACGACACGGCACTTTCCCTGGCGCCGTACGAGACCGCCTTGATGATCTGGCACCGAGACCGCTAATAAACTTCCAATCAACGACCCGGGTGTCTTCGATCGGTGGCGCGCGTGACAACACGACCGGACCCGTTCCGCGAGGGACACGTCGAGCTGACCACCGGCCCGGTCCCGCTCCACTACCAGGTCTACCGGCACCTGCGGGACGCGCTGGCCGCGGGGCGCCTGCGTCCGGGCGACCGCCTCCCCGGCGAACGGGAGCTGTGCGACTTCTACGGGTGCAGCCTGGTCACGGTGCGCCGGGCGCTGGACGAGCTGGCCCGCGAGCGCCGCCTCGTCCGCGAACGCGGCCGCGGCACGTTCGTCACCGAGCCGCCCCTCGACCGCAACCTCGCCCTGCTCGGCAGCTTCACCGAGGAGATGCGCGCCCGCGGCCTCGATCCGAGCACCCGGGTCCTCGCCGCCACCCGCGAGCCCGCGCCGCGCGCGATCGCCGACGCGCTGCGCCTGCCCGAGGGCGCCGACACCTACCTCCTGGAACGGCTGCGCCTGGTCGGCGGCAACCCGCTGCTCCTCGAAGAGGTGCACCTGTCCGCCGACCGCTTCCCCGGACTCCTCGACTTCGACCTGGCGAACGAGTCGCTGTACGAGCTTCTCTCCCAGCGGTACGGCGTCCGCTTGGAGCACGCGCAGGAGACCATCGAGCCGATCGCGCTTCCCACCCGCGCGGCCGAACTCCTCGACCAGCGCCGCGGCCGCCCCGCGCTGCTCGTCGAACTCGTCGCGTTCGACCAGGACGACGACCCGGTCGAGCACTGCCGCAGCGTCGTCCGCGGCGACCGCGCCCGGTACCACGTCAGGGCCCGGGGAGCGCGCGCCGAACTCCTCGTCCTCCCGAACGCGGAGTTCACAACCCACTGACCGCCCCGCCGGATCGCGCTCTCCGCGCCCGCGGGGATGGCCCCAAGCTCGCTTCCGACCACTCCGACCAACGGCACCCAATTCACTGAGATTCCGGTATCCCGATGCCACGAAACACGGGGTACATCAGTTTGCTCGGGCTGCGGCCGGGGCGGTGCTGGGGCGCGTGGCGCCGGTCGCGGGTGCTGGATTCAGGTACCGGTAGGGGATTCCTCCCGTTACTCGGGCCGGGCGGCGCTGTGAGACTTCTCAGCGTCGGGAAATTCGCTCGGTACCCAGTTCGGAGAGTCGGTCCGGATTGTCGGGCGCCCATTCCAGCGGAGGAGAGAACAGATGCGGGTGAATCTGCTGTGCATGTTCACGGGAAACAGCGCCTCGGACGATGTTCGGATCTACAAGAACGAACTCCGGTTGGCGCTCGATGCGGAATCCATGGGCTTCGACCGGGTGATGGCCGTTGAACACCACTTCACGGATTACGCGTTCTGCCCGGACAATGCGCAGTTCCTGAGCTATGTCGCGGCGCAGACGAGCACGATCGGGCTGTTCCCCGCGGCCTTCATTCTGCCGTGGAACGACCCCGTCCGCGTGGCGGAGAAGACGGCGATGCTGGACCACCTCAGCGAAGGGCGGGCCGTCCTGGGGCTGGGACGAGGTCTGGCACGCGTCGAGTTCGACGCGTTCCGGCAGAGCATGGCCGAGTCCCGGGACCGTTTCGACGAGGCCGCGGTGATGGTGCTGGAAGCCCTGGAAACCGGCTTCATCGAGGGCGACGGCCCGTACTACGCGCAGCCGCGCGCGGAGATCCGGCCGCGGCCCTTCCGGTCCTTCCGCGACCGTTCCTACATGGTCGGGACGTCGCCCACGTCGATCGACATGGCGGCGAGGCTGGGTCTCGGCGCGATGAAGTTCGCGGCGGCGCCCTGGGAGTTCGTGGTCGACGAGGTGAACCACTACCGCGAGAGCTTCACCGCGCACCACGGGACGGAGGCCCCGCCCCTGATCACCGGTGACGTCATGATCTGCCACCGCGACGACAAGCGGGGCGAGGAGCTGGCGCGCGTCCACGCCCGCGACTACTACGTCTCCGTCCTGCGCCATTACGAGCTGCTGAGCGACCATTTCAAGGAGACGCTCGGCTCCTACGCCCACTACGCGAGCATGGCCGAGGTCATGCGCGGAACCTCGGAGGAGCAGTCCTTCGAGGGTTACCTGAGCGCGAATCTCTGGGGGGATCCCGCCCGGATCATCGACCAGCTGGAAAAGCGACGGGAACTGCTCGGCGACTTCGAGCTCGGCGTGGCGGTGAATTTCGGCGACATCGACATCGAGGACGCACGCGACAGCATGCGGCTGTTCGCCGAGAAGGTCCTGCCCGAGCTGAAGAGCTGGACGGGCGCGGCCACCTCCCCGGAGGCCGGCGATGCGCACTGACCTGCTGACCGCGGACGAGATCGCGGCGACGATCAAGCCGCTCGACCAGGCCCGCTGCCTGCCCGGCCGCATCTACCACGACCAGGACGTCTACGACGCGGAGATGGAGAGGGTCTTCAGGCGCGAGTGGGTGGCGGTCTTCCACGCCGCCAAGCTCCCCCGGCCGGGGGACTATCTGGCGGTCGAACTCACCGGCCGGCCGCTGCTCTTCGTGCGCGACTCCGAGGGACGCGTCCGCTGCTACAGCAATGTCTGCCGGCATCGCGGGATGCAGGTGGCACTGGGCCAGGGCAACAAGAAGGTCTTCCAGTGCGGGTACCACCGGTGGGCGTACGACCTGTCGGGCGAGCTCGTGACCGCGCCCGAGATGCCCGAGCTGAAGGACTGCGGCATCAGGCTTCCCGAGGTGCGCACGGCGGTGTGGCAGGGCATTGTCTTCGTCAACTTCCGGGAGGACGCGCCCGATCTGCACGAGCAGTTGGCGCCGCTCGGTGAACTGCTCCGGCCCTGGAACGCCGAGGACCTGGACCTGCTGTACGAGCGGCCCTACTCGTGCGACTGGAACTGGAAGATCATGTTCGAGAACGGCATCGAGAGCTACCACATTCTCGGCACCCATCGCGCGTCGCTGGAGGGCCCGCTTCCAACGCGCATCAGCTATGGCGCACCGGGTGACGGCCGCAACTACGCGGAGATCCACCTTCCCTTCGACCCGGCGGCCGGAAACCTGTTCACCGAGGACACCGTCGTCCCGGCCCTTCCCGGGCTGCCGCCGTGGGCGACCGAGAAATTCGTGTTCTGGGCCGTGTATCCGAACCTCATCATGAGTCAGACTCCGGACGGTCTCCAGACCTACATCACCATTCCGCACAGCCCTCAGGAGTCGACGTTCACGTGGGCTTACGTGACGCATCAGGGCGCCTTGACATCGCCCAACCACGAGAAGTTCAAGAAGGCGCAGGAGGACTTCGCGGATCTCGTGCAGGGGGAGGACGCGGTCTGCGCCCGGCCCGTGCAGGAGTCGATGAACTCGGGCGACTACGTGCCGGGACCCTACAACCAGCGCGAACTTCCCGTGTGGGCCTTCCACCGCTGGTACGTCCACCGGATGGCGGAGGGGGTCGAGGGCGCCGAGACCTGGTAGGCGGCCGCGGCCTTCCGCTGAAGGGTTTCGCCGGGCATGCGCTCACCTGACGACGGCGCGGGCCGGTCGCGGACGTCGCGACCGGTCCGCGCGGCCTCTCACCCGGCCTCTCACCCGGCCTCTCACCCGGCCTCTCACCCGGCCCGTGTCGTCCACCAGGTGGCCACCTGCGTCCGGGAACCGCAGCCGAGCTTGCGCAGGATGCGCTCGACATGCCCCTCGGCGGTGCGCTGCGCGATGACCAGCCGCTGCGCGATCTGCTTGTTCGTCAGGCCCTCGCTGATCAGTTCCGCGATCTCCAGTTCCCGCGGGGTGAGTTCCTCGACGGTGGCCGTGGTGCGGGAGCCGTTCGAGGACGGGGACGGGGGCGACGCCGCGGCCGCCGTCCTGAGGACGCGGTCGATCGCCGCCGTCGGCGTCATCCGCGCGCCGCGGCCGTAGACCTTGTCGAAGGCCGCCTCGCCCAGCGCCGCCCGCGCGTAGCCGTCCGCGTGCTGGTGCGCCTCTCCCCAGGCCGCGTACTGCAGGAGGGAGATGCCCGCGTTCCCCCAGGTCGCGTTCGCCGCTCCGAGCAGCCAGGCCGTCCCGTCCGCGTCCTCCCGGCGGCTCGCCACCCAGGACAGGGACTCCAGGCAGGAACCGATGACGGTCGGGTCCCCGAAGTCGCGGTTGATCTCCAGGATCTCTTTGAGCAGGCGCGTCGCCTCGTCGAGGTCTCCTTGCAGCCTTCTGAGGTCGGCGAGGATCCACAGCAGGTACGACTGGTTCCAGTACGCGCCGCGCTCGGCGGACCGTTCGATCTCGGGCCCGCACATGCTCACCCCGGCGTCGATCTCGCCCAGCGCTCCAAGCACCCCCGCCAGGTCGGCGGTGCTGAGCCACCGTCCCGGCGCGTCGCCCACCGCCTCCAGCTGGTCGCGGGCCGTGCCCAGCAGCTCCACGGCCCTGGGGTAGTCGTGGTCGCAGGCGGCGATCAGCCCGAGGACGTAGGTCGTGAATCCGCGGGTGCGGTCGTCGCCGAGGTGCTCGGCCAGCGCCCCGGCCTGCTCGCCGTGCCGGCGGGCGGCTTCGATGTCGCCCTGGTAGAAGGCCAGCCACCCGGCCAGCCACAGCCCCCGGACCTTGGCCGCGTCCGCCTCGGGGCCTCTCGGCAGGGCGGCCAGCAGGCGCTCCGCGTGCCGTCTGCCCTCGCTCACGGCGTTGACCACCCAATAGGGCCACAGGTTCGCCGCGATGTGCAGCCCCGTGATGGCCTCGTCGGGGGTGGTCAGGCAGTACTCGATCGCCATCCGGACGTTGTGCCGCTCGCACCGGAGCAGTCGGCTCCAACGGCCCTGCTCCGACTCGGACCACCCGTCGACCGCCCGCGCGGCGAGCGCGGCGCACCAGTCGCGGTGCCGCGCCCTGGTCGCGTCCAGCTCGCCGGACTCCTGGAGGCGGGCGTGCCCGAACTCGCGCAGCGTGTCCAGCATGCGGTAGCGGGCGCCCGTGCCGCCGTCGTCCCGGATCAGGATCGATCTCTCGACCAGCCCGTGGAGGCGGTCGAGCAGCGACTCCGCGGGGAGGCCGTCGTCGCAGCAGACCGCCTCCGCCGCCTCCATGTCGAAACCGCCGGCGAAGACGGTCAGCCTCGCCCACAGGGTGCGGTCGAGGGGCTCCAGCAGGTCATGGCTCCATTCGACCATCGCCGCGAGCGAGGTCTGGCGGGAGTCGGACGCCCGGTGCCCGATGGTCAGGAGCTGGAACCGGTCATCGAGCCGAGCGACGATCTCCTCCACCGACAGCGAGCGCATGCGCACCGCGGCCAGTTCGATGGCGAGCGGGATTCCCTCGAGGACGCGGCACAGGCGCGTGACGGGTGCGGCGTTGCCGGCGTCCAGTTGGAAACCGGGGAAGACGGCCTGGGCCCGGGTGACGAAGAGGTTGACCGCCTCGTAGCGCAGCAGGACGCCGGGGGACTCCTCGCCGGGGCTCTCCGGCGGCACCGTGAGCGGTGGGACCTGGATGATCTGCTCGCCCGCCATGCCGAGCGGCTGCCTGCTCGTGGCGAGGATCCGCAGGTTCTCACACGCCCGGAGCAGGGCGCGGGCGAGCTGGGCGCAGTCGTCGACCAGATGCTCGCAGTTGTCCAGGACCAGCAGTCCCTGCCGGTCCGACAGGTAGGCGATCAGCGCCGCCGTCCGGGACGTGGTGGACACGTCGGGCAGGCCCATCGCCGCGGACACCGTCTGCGGGAGGAGGCTCGGATCCCTCAGCGTGCTGAGGTCGACGGACCAGACGCCCCCGGGGAACGCCCGGTGCCGCTCCCGCGCCGTGTGGACGGCCAGCCGTGTCTTGCCGATTCCGCCGGTGCCGGTCAGGGTGAGGAGCCGGCTCGACTCGAGCAGCCGCCGGACCTCGGCCACCGCGTCGCGGCGGCCGATGAACGGGGTCAGGTCGGCGGGGAGGGTGTTGATCGACCGCGGAACGTTGCCCACTGGCAGGCCCTTCTGCCCTAGAGATCGCCGATACGACCGTTGAGAGCGAATTTTCCGACGGAGAAGAGTGTAGTTTGCGGCATCGACAGTAGAAATGGGGAAGATTGGGCCCTCTGGGCGACCGAATAGTCGCTCACCAGTCTTCGTGCCCGCGGCGGCGCGTGCGCCTTCGATGAGTCTCGCGCCGTCGTCACCGGACGGTCAGGGGAGAAATCCCCGTCCGCCACGTGTCCATGACCGGCCGGAACGGCGGGCTTTGGGGGAGCAGGTCGGGTAGTCCTCCCGGTGCCCGGGGGCGGCGACCGCGTGGATCATCTTCTGACCGGTCCGCCCGCCCGCGATCCTAGGAGAGTCGTTCATGCGGAGCACCATGCGCTCTTGGCCCTTGACGGTGTCCTCGATCCTGCGGCACGCGGCCTCGGTGAACGGTGATCGGGTCATCGTCACCCGCACCGGCGAGGGCGTCCGCACCAGGACCTTCGCGGAGACGGCGGCCCGGGCGGCACGGCTCGCCCATGGCCTGCGCGCACTCGGAGTGGCCGGGGACGAACGTGTCGCGACGTTCCAGTGGAACAACGCCGAGCACGTGGAGGCGTACGTCGGGGTGCCCTCGATGGGCGCCGTCCTGCACACCCTCAACGTCCGGCTGCCGCCCGAGCAGATCGAGTTCATCGTCGCCCACGCCCGGGACCGCGTGGTGATCGCGGACGCCGCGCTCGCCGGGTCGCTGGCGCCGATGCTGCCCCGCATGGGGACCGTCGAGCACGTCGTCGTCGTGGGCGAGGCCGGTCCGCCCGCCCTGGAGGCGCTCGCCGCGTCCGGCAAGGCCGTGCACGACTACGAGGAACTGCTGGCCGCGGCCCCGCCGCCCGGCGACTGGCCGGAGGTCGACGAGGACACCGGGGCGATGATGTGTTACACGTCGGGCACCACCGGCGACCCCAGGGGCGTGGTGTACAGCCACCGGTCCATCTATCTGCAGGGGATGGCGGTGACCACCGCCGGCGGGATGGGGATCGGGCCGTCCGACCGGGTCCTGGCGGTCGTGCCGATGTTCCACGCGAACGCCTGGGGAATGATCCATGCCGCCCTGATGGCCGGTGCCGACCTGGTGATGCCCGACCGCCATCTCCAGGCTCCGGTGCTGGCCGCCCTCATCGCGGACGAGCGCGTCTCGGTGACGGCCGGCGTGCCGACGGTCTGGGCGGACCTGCTGCGGTACGCCGACGAGGGGGGCGAGGTCCGCCTGGACGGCATCCGGGCGATCTTCTCCGGGGGGTCGGCCGTGCCGGAGACCCTGATGCGGCGCTACCACGACGAGTACGGGGTGGACCTGATCCAGGCGTTCGGCATGACGGAGACCTCGCCCGTCGTCGCGGTCGCTCATCCGCCCCGGGACCGCGAACCGGGATCGCCCGGGTACTGGGACTACCGCGGTCGCGCCGGCAGGATCCTCGCCGGGGTGGAGGCCCGGATCACCGCCGCCGACGGGACCGTCCTGCCGCCCGGATCCGCGGTGGCCGGCGAGATCGAGTTCCGGGGGCCCTGGGTCACCGGCGCCTACCACGGCGCCGCGGGCACGGACCGCTTCAACCAGGGCTGGCTGCGCTCGGGGGACGTCGGCGCGATCAGCTCCGACGGATATCTGGCCGTCTCGGACCGGACCAAGGACGTGATCAAGTCGGGGGGCGAGTGGATCAGCTCGGTGGCCCTGGAGAACGTGCTGCTGACCTGCGGCGAGGTGGCCGAGGCCGCGGTCGTCGCGATCCCCGATCCGCTGTGGGGGGAACGCCCGCTCGCCTGCGTCGTCCTCCGTGACGGCGCCCGTGCCGCGGCGGCGGACCTGCACGGCCGCCTCGCCGATCGCCTCCCGCGCTGGCAGGTGCCGGAGTACTGGACGTTCGTCGAGTCGCTGCCACGGACCAGCGTCGGGAAGTACGACAAGAAGCGCCTACGGCTGGCGCGCGAGCGGGGCGAGCTGCTGATCGTCGAACTGCCGGGCCCGCAGCGGCGCTCCGGCTAGACCGGCCGGGCCGCGCGGCGGAACAGCGGCGAAGAGCGGCCCTGGACCAGGTCGTCCGACTCGTCCAGGGCCGCCGGGGCTACGCCGTGCCGTCGCGGAGGATCTCCCGCACCTGCCGGCCGGCGCGGAGCCCGGACTCGATCGCCCCGTCGATGAAGCTGTACCAGCCGGCGGCGATGTCCGAGGTGGCGAACACCAGGCGTCCTTCGGGCCTGGCGAAGGTCTCGTGCGGTGCGAGGCCGCTCAGGTGGCCCCGCTTGTAGAAGCCCCAGCCGCCCTTGGCGAACTCGTCGTCCTCCAGATAGGAGCCCGCGGCCATGTCGACGAGCTCGATCCGGGGAAGCAGGTCCCGCAGCGCCGCCTCCACCTCCCGCGGATCGCCGGCGTCCTTCAGGGCGGACGTGCCGAAGATCTCCAGGACCTGCTCGTCGGCCGAACGCTGGTGGCTCGTCCACATCAGGCCGATCGGATGGCCGGCCTGAGGGAGGACGAGGACGCGGCGGCGCTCGCCCCTGACCACCGCGACGATCTTGGACACGCCGGGCGACTGCAGGCCGTTCCGCGCGGCCCCGAGCCGCTCGGGCGAGAGGCCGGGGGAGAAGTCGATGTGCGCCCAACCGCCGGACGGGGTGGCGACGACCACGGCGAAGGCGCTGCGGACGCGGCCGTTCGCCGTGGTCACCCGTACCGCCCGACCATCGGCTGCGACGCTCACGACCGGCTCGCCCAGGAGCAGCTCGGAGCCACCGTCGGCAAGGATCCTGTTCAACAGGCTCACCGTGCCGTCCGCGAGTTTGAAGCCGAACACCGCCTCCTGCATGGCCTCATGACTGTGGCCGCTCAGGGCCCGCCAGCGCAGCAGCGACAGGAACGCGCCCTCGTCCATCGACCCGGCCGACTCGATGCTCACCAGGGCCGAGAGGTGGGCCCGGTCGTCCGGGGAGAGGTTCAGCTGGTCGAGCCGGTCCCGCAGCGTCAGCTTGTCCAGCTCGGTCACGGCGTCGCCCCCGGCGAGGGGGCTGTGGGCGCACGGGAAGGCCGTCCGCGACGGTTCGAGGAACAGGTCGAGCACCGCCTTCTCGCGCGCTTCGGCCTGTTCGATGTCGCACCACTCCAGACCGGAGGCCGTCGGCAGCAGCGCCCACTCGGGCGCGACCGCCGCCGGCACGACCGACTCCTCCAGTCCGTACCGGGTGATCTCCGACCAGACATGCGGCTGGGTCCAATGGACGTACGTCCCGCCGATCTCGACGACCTCCCCGTCGGAAAGGCGCGAGGTCCAGGTGCGTCCTCCGACGCGGTCACGCGCTTCGAGCAGCAGCGTCCGCAGGCCCCTGGACGCGCATTCGCGCGCCGCCGTCGCTCCCGCGAACCCGGCCCCGATGACGATCACGTCGTGGTCGTGGGTCATTCCTACTCCTTCGGCTGGGTGAGGTGACGGTAAGCGGGGCCGGAGCGCGTCGATAGGGGAGGAATACCGGTTCGCGCACCCGTGCCGCCCGGCGGCTCCACTCGGGGAGCGAAAGGGGGATTGCTCCCCGAGCCATCGGGCCGCACCCCGTGAAGTATCCGGATGGCGTTGGCAAGCACCGGAAGGCGACCGGCCACGCAGGAAGCAAGAGGTGGCATCAATGTCCGAAACCAACAATCCGGCACCCTCGCCCGAGGGGCCTGCGCGGACGCGGCCCGGAACACCCGGCGACGCCGGAGCACCCGGAGACGCCGGGACGCCCGGAGGCACCGCGGGCGCTCGTCTGCAGGGCGACCTCGGGACCCTCGACCTCGTCATCATGGTGCTCTCGTACGCGGGCCCGCTCGCGGTCGTGGGACTCTACGGCGCCTTCGTCATCGGCTACGGCGTCGGCCCCGCGGCCCCGCTCGCGGTGGTGATGGTCGCCGCCGGCCTGTGCCTGTTCACGGTCGGCTACGTGGCCATGAGCGAACGGCTGCCCAGGCCGGGAGCCCTGTACACGTACGTGACCGCCGGGCTCGGGCGTCCGCTCGGGCTGAGCTCCGCCTTTCTGGCCAACCTCACGTACCTGATGTTCGGCGTCGCCTACCACGCGGGCCTGGCGATCGTGGTGCGCGGGTTCGTCGTCACGCTCGGCGGGCCCGAGATCCCGTGGCAGCCGCTGGTGCTCCTCTCGCTCGCCGTGACCTGCGCGCTCGGCCATTTCCGCGTCGACGTCTCCGCCGGCATCATGACCAAGCTGATGGCCGTGCAGGTGATCGTGGTCCTGGTCTGGAACGCCGTCGTGCTCGTCAAGGGAGGTCCCGAGGGCAGGCCGCTGGACTCCTTCGTCCCCGCGAACCTGCTGGAGGGGTCGCTCCCGATCGCCCTGCTGCTCTCGGTCACCGGCTTCGTCGGCTTCGAGTCCACCGCCGTCTTCCGCGACGAGGTGCGCGACCCGGAACGGACGGTCCCCCGGGCCGCGTACGCGGCGATCATCACCATCGGGGTCTTCTACGTGCTCTCCTACTGGGCCTCGACGGTCGCCTATGGGCCCGACAACGTGGTCGGCGCCGCCGTCTCCGATCCGGCCGGCTTCTTCCCCGACTCGGTCCGGAGCTACCTCGGCTCGGTGGCCGCCGACCTGGTGTCGCTGATGCTGGTGATGAGCTACCTGAGCGGTGTGATCGCCGAGCAGAACATCCTCGCGAGGTATCTCCACGCCCTGGGCGCGGACGGCGTGCTCGCACGGAAGGTGGGGACGGTCCACCCGCGGCACGGCTCGCCCCACGTCGCCAACGTCCTCGCGACCGCCCTGCTGGCCGTGCTGTTCGTGCCGTTCGTCGGCGGAGCCCCGGAGCGGCCCTTCACGGTGCTGTCGGCGGCGGCGGTCCTGGCCCTGTTGCTGCTGCTGACCATGAGCAGTGTCGCCGTCATCGCCTACTTCCGCCGTTCCGGCGGCGAGGCGGGCCTGTGGCGGACCGCCGTGGCGCCGGTGCTCGCCGCCCTGCTCATGGCGACGCTGACGGTCTTCGGTCTGCTGAACCTGGATGTCCTCAACACCTCGAACGCCTACGTCGCCGTCGTCCTGTGCACGGCGGTGCTGGGGGTCGTCGTCGCGCTGGTGTTCCGCGCCGTCCGGCCCGAGACGTACCGGCGAATCGGGCGCAGCCAGGTGTGAACCCGCGGAGTCGATCCGAAAGGACCGGGACGAGCGATCTCGTCCCGGTCCTTTCGGTGTTCCTCACCAAACGACGACGGCCCGTGGCTCGGCCGATGGGGTACCCGGTCGGGGATTCCTCCCGTTACTCCGTGCGGGCGGGCGCTGTGAGAGTTCGGATCGCGGGACGCAGAAACGGTGCGAGCGCCGACCGGAGCCGAAAGGAACAGCCCCATGCCCAGTGCGGAACATGAAGCCATAGTCCGGGCATTGCAGAATGCCACGCCGCCGGTCGATCCGACGCTGGACCAAATGCGCGAGAACTACGATCGATTGTTGGTGCCGTTCGACCCGGACGGGGGGACGACCGTCACCTCCGAGTCCGCCGGCGACGTCGGCGTGGAGCTGATCTCGGCCCCCGGAACCGATCCCGCGAAGACCGTCGTGTTCGTCCACGGCGGCGGGTACGTCCTGGGTTCGGTGCGCGCCTACCGCGAGTACGCCGGACGGGTCTCGGCGGCGACCGGCTCGCGGGTCGCTCTCGTCGACTACCGGCGCGCGCCCGAGGCGGTCGCGCCGGCCGCCCGCGACGACTGCGTCACCGCGTACGCGTGGTTGATCGACAACGGCGCGGACCCGGCCAGGACCAGCCTGATCGGGGATTCCGCCGGGGGCGGCCTGGCCCTCGTCGTGACCGCGTGGCTGGCGCGCAGCGAGCTGCCCACGCCGGCCGCGGTGGTCGGGCTCTCCGCGTGGATCGACGTCGGCGTGCGCGCGGACATGCCGGACGAGAAGCAGACCGGCGACCCGATGCTGACACCGGGCGGCCTGCGCTGGTTCGGGGAGACCTACCTCTCCGGAGCCGCGGGCGACGACCCCGAGCACAACGCGCTGTACGCCGACCTCACCGGGATGCCGCCCACGCTGCTGCAGACGGGAACGCGGGACGTCGCCCATCAGGACTCCGTGCTCTTCGCCGAACGCGCCAAGGCCGCGAGCGTCCTCGTCGAACTGGACGTCTACGACGGCCTCATTCACGACTGGCACGCCTTCGGGCCCGGTCTGCCCGAAGGGCGGGCGGCGCTCGCCCGCGTGGGCGCGTTCCTCGGCGCTCACGCCGGCGGGCGGGGGGCGTGATGCACCCGGTGGAGGAACGGTGGTTCCGCCAGGTACTCCAGCACGTCCCGACCGCGGTGGTCGTGATCAGCGGGGTGGACGGGACCGGGGCCCCGGTCGGCTTCGCGTGCGGGTCCTTCTTCTCGGTCTCCCTCGACCCGCCGCTCGTGGGGTTCTGCGTGGCGCGGACCTCGACGACCTGGCCGCGGATGGCGGAGGGCGGAGGGTTCTGCGCGAACGTCCTCGCCGACGACCAGGAGGAGACCAGCGGCCGGTTCGCGCGCAGCGGCGGGGACAAGTTCGCCGGGGTCGAGTGGCATCGCGGGACGTCCGGCCGCCCCTACCTGGACCGGGCGGTGGCGTGGGTCGACTGTGCGACGACCGCCGTCCACGAGGCGGGAGACCACCTCATCGTCGTCGGGACCGTCGCCGAGTTGCTCCTGCACCCGCGAGAGCCGCGGCCGCTCGTCTTCCATCGCGGCGGGTACGGCGCCGTGGCGGAAACGGTGTCCACCGGGGAAATGGTGTCCACCGGGGAACCGGCGCCCGCCCAGAAGCGGCAGGCGTCGTGACGGGAGCGGACGTTGAAGCTTGACACCGTCTTCACCAACGCCCGTATCACCACCCTGGACCCCGAACGGCCGACCGCGCGGCGGCTCGGCGTCCTGGGCGGCAGGGTCGCCGGCCTGGACGAGGACCTGGACGGCGTGACCGCCGACCGGGTCGTGGATCTGGCGGGCGCTCCGGTGGTCCCTGGGTTCAACGACGCCCACTACCACCTCAGCGCGGCCGGTACGCGCATGCTGCAGATGGACCTCCGCGCGGACGTCGTGGCCACGCTCGACGAGCTGTACCGGGTGGTCGCCGAGCACGCCGCCGGCCTGCCCGCGGACGCGTGGGTGATCGGGGCGGGCTATGACCAGAACAAGCTCGGGGCGCACCCGGACCGCGACCGCCTCGACCGGGCGTGCGGAGGTCGCCCGGCGTTCCTGCAGCACTGCTCGGGGCACCTCGGAGTGGTCAGCTCGGCCGCCCTCGCGCGGATGGGGATCGGGGACGCCGTGTCCTCCACCGCGATCCCCGGGGGGACCGTCGACACCGACCGCGCGGGCAGGCCCACCGGGCTGCTTCGCGAGCGCGCGGTCGAGATCGCTTACCACGCCGCCGGCCCGCTCACGGCCGAGCGGTTCGCCGAGGCGATCGGACGGGCGGCGCGCGAGGCCCTCGCGGTCGGCATCACGTCCGTCACCGAGCCGGGCATCGGGACCGATGGTCTGCTCGGGAACAACTGCGCGGACCTGGCGGCCTTCGTGCGGGCGCGTGACACCGGCGTGCTGCGCGTGCGGACGAACGTCATGCCGGTCGCCGACGTCCTCCACGAGATCACGCCCTTTGAGGCGGACCGGCCCTGGTTCGGTCTCGACCTCGGCCTGGCGAGCGGGTTCGGGGACGAACGGCTGAAGGTGGGGGCGGTCAAGTTCATGGTCGACGGCTCCCTCGTCGGCCGGACCGCCTGCCTGACGAGCCCGTACGCGGACCGGCCGGGGGAGTCGGGCGACCTCCGCGAGGAACGGCGGTCCGTCATCGACCGGATCGTGCGGGCGCACGAGTTCGGGTGGCAGGTCGCCGCGCACGCGATCGGGGACGCGGCGATCGACGTCGTCCTCGACGCCTGCGAGCGGGCCGGTCGGCTGCATCCGCGCCGCGATCCCCGGCACCGCATCGAGCACTGCGCCGTGACGCGGCCGGACCAGCTGGCGCGGCTCGCCGGGCTCGGGGTGATCCCCGTCCCCCAGGGACGTTTCGTCAGCGAGCTCGGCGACGGCATGATCCGCGCGCTCGGGACGCCTCGCTCCGAATGGTGCTATCGGGGCCGATCGTTCCTCGATGCCGGGCTGGTGCTCCCGGGCAGCAGCGACTGCCCGGTCGTGAACGGCGAGCCGCTGCTGGGGATGCACGACCTGGTGAACCGGACGACGTCCGGCGGCCGGACCCTCGGCGCGGCCGAGCGGCTGACGCCGCTGGAGGCGCTCCGGGCCTTCACCGTGGGGTCGGCGTTCGCCGCGCGCGAGGAGACGTCCAAGGGCACCCTCGCCCGCGGGAAGCTTGCGGATCTCGTGGTGCTCTCCGACGACGTGCTCCAGGTCGGGTCCGGCGGTCTCGCCGCCGTCACGGTGGGCGCGACGGTGGTCGGCGGCGAAGTCGAGTACGACGCGGGAGCCGTGGCGAGGGACGCCTGAAAGGCATTGACCGTGACTTCAAGTGAACAGGAGTTCTCAATGATGGGGAAGAACACCCGCGTCAGCGTCATCGGCCTGGGGAATCTGGGGTCGGCGCTGGCGGGCGCGCTGGTGCGGGGCGGCTGCGACGTGGCCGTCTGGAACCGCACGTCGGGACGCACCGCGGCGTTGGAAGGCGAGGGCGCGGTCGCGTCCCCGACCCTGCGGGCCGCCCTGGAGCACGCCGAAGTGGTCGTCTTCGCGCTGCCCACGTACGCGGCGGTCGACGACCTCTTCCACGATGCGATCGACGACGGGTGGCTGAAGGGCAAGGCCGCGGTCAACATCACCACCGGCGACGCCGACCAGGCCCGCGCCGCCCGCGACCGGTTCGCCGCCGGCGGCGCCGAATACCTCGACGGCGACTGCGGGTCCTACCCGTCCGCCGTGGGCGGGGACGCCAGCATGATCATCTACTCGGGCCCGAAGGATCTCTTCGACCGGCTCGACGAGCCGGTCATCAGGCCGCTCGGCGCCGACGGAGCCTGGGTCGGCGAGGACGTCGGCGCGGCCAACGCCCTGTTCATGGCCACCACGGCGTTCTTCCTGACGTCCGTGGCCGCCTACATCGAGGGCGCGGCGCACGCCGACCGCCATGGCATCGCCGCGGGCGCGTACGCCGACTACTCGGTCAAGTACCTGAACACCGTCCGCGACCTCATCGTCTCCTCGACGCCGCTCATGGAGTCGCACGACCATTCCGGCATGGGCCAGGCCGCACTGGAGGTCTACCTCGACGCCGCCAGGACGGTCGAGCGGGACGCGACCGGAGCCGGGGCCCGCACCGACCTGCTGACCGTCACGACCCGCTATTTCGAGGAGGGCGTCCGCGCGGGCCACGGCACGAAGGAGGCCAGCATCCTCTTCGAACTCCTACGCCAGAACCCGACCCCGCAGTAACTGGCCACTGAGAACCGCCGACCCAGGAGCCGTGTGGAGATCGGCCCGCCGCCGTCGGCTCCTGGGTCCCTCCTGCCCCCACATTCGGCTACGCAGATCGATCACACATGCTCCAAGGTCGGCAACGTGTCACCCCCTTCGGCGACAGCGCCGACGGTGCCCGAGTTCCAGTAGTAGAAGAAGGGCGTGCGCGGGTCGCCCGCCATGCGCGCGGCTCGGCGAGGTCGCGCGTCCGATGGATTCCGGCAATTCGGTACAAAGACCGTTCGTCGCATCTGATTGACCGTTCGACCGACGGCCCCTGACCGCCCTCCTGACCAGCCGTCGTGATCATGCGATGCTCCGCCCGACGACGTCGAACAGTCGTCGGGCGGCCCCGCCGCCCCGGGCTAGGAAGGAGCTGCGGCGATGCGTGCGAGACGGCGGACGACCTGGGCGAACAGAAGAAGTCGCAGGTGGCGGCTGTCCCTTGTCGCGGCGGCCGTGGTGCTGCTGGGTGGCGTCGCCGCCATGCCCGGTGCGGCGGCCGACGCCCCGCCGAAGGCGGCGGACTGCGAATTCAGCGTCCAGAAGGACGTCCCTGCCACCATGCGGGACGGGACGGTATTGCGCAGCAACGTGTTCACGCCGAAAGGGGACGGTGACTTCCCCGTCATCCTGATGCGGCTGCCCTACAACAAGGAGGGCGCCCTGAGCTTCGTCTACGGCGCCCCCGACCGTTACGCCAAGGCCTGCTACCTCGTCGTGGTGCAGGACGTCCGCGGCGAGTACAAGTCGGACGGCACCTTCTACCCGTACCGGAGTGAGGCCGAGGACGGCTACGACACCATCGAGTGGTCCGCCGCTCTGCCGCACTCCAACGGCAAGGTCGGCATGTACGGGTTCTCCTATCCGGGGCTCACGCAGTGGCTGCCCGCCACCCTCACGCCCCCGCACCTGGTCACGATCGCCCCGGGGTTCACGTCCTCCGACATCTACGACGGATGGACCTACGAGGGCGGCGCGCTGTACCAGTCGTTCATCCAGGACTGGCTCCTGAGCTTCCTCACCGGAGGCGTCACCAGCAAGCTCCCGGACGGCGCGAAGCTGCGGGCGGAGATGAACCAGGCGTCCAAGGACCTGCACGCCAAGTGGTACAAGTACCAGCCGCTGAACAACTTCCCGCCGCTGTACCCGCAGGACAACCGCATCGCGCCGTACTACTTCGACTGGATCGACCACCCGAGCTTCGACGACTACTGGAAGCGCTGGAGCATCCGCACGAAGTATCCGCAGGTCAAGGTGCCGTCGCTGAATTTCAGCGGCTGGTCCGACATCTTCCTCAACGGGACGGTGGAGAACTTCGCCGGGATGCGCGCCCAGGGCGGGTCCGAGGTCGCCCGGCAGGGCGCGCAGCTCCTCGTCGGGCCGTGGACGCACGGCGGCTCGGGCCGCAAGGTGGGCGACGTCGACTTCGGTCCGGAGGCGGTCGTCGCGTGGGGCGATCTGCACCTCCGCTGGTTCGACCACTGGCTGAAGGGGATCGACAACGGCGTGGACAAGGATCCGCCGGTGAAGGTCTTCGTGATGGGCGCCAACAAGTGGCGCACGGCTGACTCCTGGCCGATCCCCGGCACCGCCAACACCACGTACTACCTGCACAGCAAGGGCGACGCGAACACGGCGAACGGCGGCGGCACGCTCGATACCACCGCGCCCGCCACGGAGGAGAAGGCCGACCAGTACCAGTACGACCCGGCGAACCCGGTACCGAGCGTCGGCGGCCGTTTCCAGAGCTCGGTGCCCGGCGGCCCGCGGGACCAGCGGTCCGTCGAGCAGCGGCCGGACGTGCTGGTCTACAGCACCCCGCAGCTCACCAAGGACACCGAGGTCACCGGCCCGATCTCCGTCACGCTGTACGCCAGGTCCTCGGCGAAGGACACCGACTGGACGGCGAAGCTCACCGACGTCGGGCCGGACGGCACCTCAATGCTGATCCGGGACGGCATCCAGCGCGCCCGGTACCGGGTCTCGCTGGAGAAGCCCGAGCTGATCACCCCCGGAGAGGTCTACAAGTACACGATCAAGCTGTGGCCGACCAGCAACCTGTTCAAGGCAGGTCACCGCATCCGGCTGGAGATCTCCAGCAGCAACTTCCCGATGTACGACCGGAACCCGAACACGGGCGGGAAGTTCGGCGCCGACACGACCACGCAGCCCGCGTCGCAGACCGTCCTGCACGACCCGGCGCACCCGTCGTCGATCACGCTGCCGATCATGCCGACGCCCGTCCGCTGACCCCGGCGTAACGGCTGGCCCGCGCCCCCGCCGCGGGTCAGCCGGAGGCCGGGCAGACCTGCTCGAAGTGGACGTTGCCGAACGTCCGTCCGCAGAAGTCGTTCTTGGGCCGGCCGCCGGTCTGGACCTTGTGGGCGTTCTCGACGTTGGCGAAGAACGGGCCCCCGCGGTCGAACTGGACCCGGTACATCCGCTAGGTGAGCCGCAGCCGCTCAGCCTGGTCGCCGGTGCGTCGATGGTGGGGATCTGCGCGTACTGCACCTGGTTGATGGAGCCGACCTGGCCGGACACGAGGGCGTCCATCCGGGCCGAGTCGTTGATGACCAGCTCGCGGTGCGGTCACACCACGGACTCGCGCTCACCAGGAGAGTCACAAGTCCGCCGTCTGCTCGACAACCCCGCCCTCAAGACTCTTACCCAACATCCCAAGCCGAAGCGCTCGAACGCCAACTCGGCACCGTCCTCAAACTCAACGGCCGAACTCGAACAAAGGAACATCCTCCTGGAACAAGAGATCCGGGCCCGCTCAGCGCTAATCGCGGAGATGAACAGGGAAGCCAAAACTGTGTGCGCCATCGTCGGCATCCAACGCC
Source organism: Actinomadura chibensis NBRC 106107 (assembly GCF_001552135.1). Taxonomy (GTDB): domain Bacteria; phylum Actinomycetota; class Actinomycetes; order Streptosporangiales; family Streptosporangiaceae; genus Spirillospora; species Spirillospora chibensis. The sequence continues at coordinate 63,958 of NZ_BCQP01000056.1, forward strand.
CCCGGCACCGCTGAAACCCACAGCGATATCGAGTCTGTTGACGTCGCTCACAGGGAGCGCAACACGCAAGACGGCGGGAAGATGCGTCAGCAGGGACCATCCCCGCGTGCGCGGGGAGCACGTCCCGAAGGGGTGCGGTACCTGCTGGTAAACGGGATCATCCCCGCGTGCGCGGGGAGCACATCGCCCGCCAGCCCTCGTCGACGCGTGAGATGGGATCATCCCCGCGTGCGCGGGGAGCACGCCGTCGCACAGGTTCTCCATTGCCGCGACCAGGGATCATCCCCGCGTGCGCGGGGAGCACCCGTCGGTTCCGGCGGCCGGGGCGCCGTACATGTGGATCATCCCCGCGTGCGCGGGGAGCACCGCCCACCCCCGGCCGGCCGCCCCTTCAACCCGGGATCATCCCCGCGTGCGCGGGGAGCACTCTTGCTGATCTGGGGCTTTAGAGGGCAGTGGGGCTGTTCTGAAGCACTTCTCTGGGTGATGGCATTTTCGGGCAGCCGATTCGGCGTCGCGTGCGGTTGTCCTAGTTCTCGGGTTATGGTCGATGAGTAGCTTACGAGTGGCATCTCTAGTCCGCGCTGTTTGGCGCGCCGCCACGGCCGAGATCAGAAGAGACCAGCTCTGTGCTGGAAGGCCAGTGCGGGGGCGCCTCTTGGAGTGGTCTCCAGGGAAGCGATGTGTGAGTAGCCATCAATGGCAGGCCTTGGCTGATGTTGACGTCGTGGAAGGGACTCGCTTTCGCGCCGCTACCCGGTGTGTGCTCCCCGCGCACGTGGGGATGGTCCCGCTCCCGGCTCCTCGGCCAGCCTGTCGACGGGGTGCTCCCCGCACATGCGGGGATGGTCCCGAGCTCGCTTCCGGCCCACGCGATGGAAGTGAGTGTTCGGGGTGCCGAGGTAGGCGTGCGTGATCAGGCGCAGGAGGCATGCTGCGGCGGGGATCTGCCAAGGTCAGGGCGGCGGTCACCGGGGCGGTGGGCAAGGCGAGTAGCGGTGTCTGAGTAGTTCGTGCTGCTGGCGATGGAGGTCGGTCTTCCGCCTGTTCGGTTGGATAATCTGCGGCATGGCGCGGCGACCATCCTGTTGTGCGCCGGGCAGGATCTGAAAGTCGTGTAGGAGACGCTGGTTGTCGTCGAGATCACCTCCGGCACCTGCACCGGCGTTCTCCCTGATCTGTTCCGTTGGTCGGTCGAAGATGTCGCCGCCGTCATCCTCAACGGCCGGGCCGAGGCCGGACGTACCGAAACGGCGACACTGGGACGCATCGCCCGCCTTGCCGAGGTGTCAAGGCGATGACCAGCGGAGGTTGACCGTCGGATTCTTCGCGCCGGTGTCCGCATCCGAGCCTCGGGTTGGACGCGGACTTCGGTCGCCGTCTCAAGTCGATTGGTCGGTCGAGAGCCGTCCAGGCCCGGTCAGGGCGTGGTTGTTGCGGGTGCGTCGACGCCTTGGCCAGGGTACCCGGAACTAGATCAAGTGGGGTTGGAGGCGGGTCGGCGACAGCCGAGCAGACGGAGGGATATATCGGCCAAGATCTGGGATCTTGGCAGTGGTAAGAGTGCAGGTCAGGGGTGGCGCGCCCGGCAGGATTCGAACCCGCGACCGTCGGATTAGAAGTCCGAAGCGCTCCGGCCGGTCGGCACCACTACCGGCCTGCGCACACTCCCGAGCGTCCACCCGCCGGGGGCAAGATCATTCCGTGCATACTCCGGATCTTGCTCGTGGCCACGTCCTGCCGTCGTGGGCCCTGCCTCGACGTGCCCCACAGGTAGATTGGACACCATGACCGCCCAGCCCGAGGAACCGACCGCGCCGCGTGATCCTGGTGAGGACCCGGCCGCGATCTTCGATGCGCTCCCACCCTCGCATCGTGAGCAGTTCCGGGCCGAGTATGACGAGGCGCTGGACGCGGCTCACGACCTGGCGCGCTTCAAGCAGGTTCAGACCTTGCTGCGGCAGTGGCGTCTGCGGGCCATCGCCTACGCCCGTCCCGGCTACGACGAAGCCGTCCAGGACGCCCTACAGGGCCGTGAAGAGACCTTCGTGCGCTACACCCCGCCGGGCTGGGAAGGCCAGGTGTGACCTACCGCTTCGACGGCTTCCACGGACGCGCGCTCTACGAACTGAACGGCCTTCCCGAAGACGTCCGCAACGGCCCACTCCTCGAACGCCTCCTCCAGCTCCTGGAAGCCCCATGGGACGCGGTACCGGAACGGCCAGATCAAACAGCGGTCCGGCATGCCTTCTTCGGTTCCCACAGCGAAGGCATGCTGACGCTGCTGGTGGACGAGGAGTCCGAGACGCTCCGCATCATCGACATCCTCTGGACGGGCTAGCGGCGTTAGCCGCTGTTCTTCCCCCACCTTCCTCCCCCCGGCCCCGACGAGACCTGTACTTAGCGACGGACAGGTTCCGTCAAGGGTGGCCGTAGGCCATCGGTGAAGCCGACGCGAAGCGCCCTTGACGGGTTCTGTCCGTCGCCATCCTCGACAAATCGGGGTCGGGGGGAGCCCCGTGCGTTTCCAGCTCAGCTTGCAACGTCCCTGTACTGGCGGAGTCTGATGTGCAGTTCCCGGCGACGTCTGGGCGGCGGCGCGTACCCCGTGGTGGCCGATAGGGGCGCGGCGGGCGGTGGTGGCGCGATGCGCGGCCCGGCGCGGCCGTCCGGTGACCGGCGCCCACGCCGCACGCTCCGGGCGGCCAGGCGCGGGGCCGCGCCAGCGGCCTGAGCGCCGCCGCCCCTTGATCCCAAACAGCCCAATTCGGCAACTCCGCGAATCTTCGTTGGGAGGATGGTTGACTTGCTTCGTTGTGATATCAGCCGACCTGCGGCTCTTCAACAGTTGAGGGGTTCCTAGATGACTCTCGTTCTCGTTCTGTCCGACGAGTCTTCTATTTATATGTCATGCGATTACATGTACACCGACCATTTTACTGGTCGAGAACTTGAGACGGATGCGCAGAAATTGGTACGACTGCTGAGGCCTGGTTGGAATGCACTAGTCGGATTCACGGGGCTCGGCTACATCGAGGGAAAGCCGACTGGTTCTTGGATTGTTGAGGCTACCTCAGGGCTAACGGCCGATTCTTCCTTTGAGGAGATCCTGGATTCCCTTCTAGAGGCCGATGACTATATTAGGTCTGTACGTCAAGGAGATCTAGGCAATCACAGTTTTATAGTAGCCTCGATTCGAGGTAGTCAAGCGCTTATCGGCTTAGTGTCTAATATATATGAAATTCGTCGTGGTCAGCTTGTTAAAGCTCAAGCAAGCGAGCTAAAAGTCTCGTTTACAAAACCAGGTGTGCCATGGCTATTTCCTTTGGGGGACCTAACGAGCTTGAAGGGAGCATTGCTAGAGAAATACAACGCGCGAAAATCTCAACTTGAGCTGATGGTGCGCTTGAAGGCCGACACCTCCAACGTTCTATCGAAATTGAGCGCCCTTAACGCGGAGATCGGAGAGAAAACACGCAGTGTTAGTGAGGGCTGTCACGTTGCCTTCCTGAAAGCCGATGGTACTGGTGGCAGCCAGCCCTTTTACACAGATCAACAAACCGGAAGCCACGTATCAGCCGAGTTTGAAAAGCTGCTTGCTGACGCTGGACTGCGGCTTAATCCAGCGAAAGACTCCTCGGGAAATCCGGTTCCGATTAAGATGATTTCTTCGTCATTTGTTGCAGTGGGAGATGACCACAGGTATCACCGCAATCAACTTAGACTCCATCCGACTGACTCAAATGCATGGAACAATTATGGTAGCTTTTTGCTATCACAGGGGCAGAGGGTTGCCGCTGAGTCGGCTTACAGGAAGGCCATAGAGTGTGACAGCAACAATGCCGTGCCACTGGCCAATCTGGCGAAGCTGTACTGGCAGCATTTGAGAAATCCAGAGCAAGCAAATCTGTTTTACCTTGCCTCCCTGAGAACTTTTGACGATAGTCCTCCGTCGACTTGGATAGTTTCGGACTATGCATGCTTTCTTGACGAATGTATGAATGACTATCGCGGGGCGGAAAAGTATCATAGTATTGCGGCGGCCGACCATCAATTTCCGCTTGCAATGGCACGCAAGGCGGCGTTTCTTTTTCATAAAATGGGTAAAATTGGTGAGGCGCGAGATCTAATGTCTCGTGCAACCAAGAAGGGCGATTCAGACTATCATATTCTTTTGCTCTCTAGTGAGCTTGACTTGCTCGCAAATGAGAGTATCGGTTCAGCGCTGGAAAAGGCAGCTCGCGCCGTGGCGCTTGCCCCCGGCGAAGGTGAAGTGCGGTTGTATTACGCAGATCTCTTGCTGATCAGCGGGGACCACTATTCTGCCCTGCACTATTATAGAAGGTCCATGAAGGAACTCCGGAAATCTCCCTTGAGGATTGCCAACTATGGGGCCGGGCTCCTTGAAGCGAACAAAACTGATCTCGCGCTCAAGGTGCTCAATCGGGCCCATGGCGAGTTTCCTGAATCAATTGAGATCTCAATGAATCTCGGTGCGGCACTTTTCGTGGCGGGACGAGTCGAGGCCGCGCGGAATAGGTTGGATTCGATCTCGCAGGAAGACCTTGATCCCAAGCTGGAATTGGAATTGATACTACTAAAGATTGTTATTCATGACCGTCTTGAGTCAGCGCTCCGATCTCGCCTGGATGAACTTCGGAGACTTAAAACGCGCATACACCCCGGCATGGTCGCGCGCATACTCCGGAGCGAGAACTGTCGGATTCGTGGAAACCTGAGAGAAATGATAGAGGTCGTGGTAAATGAAGTGGCATGGCCGAGAGACTCTACAGTGTTGTAGAGGTGCGGCTGGACGTCGTGGAAGATCGATAAAGCGCAGTGGGGGAAGGGCTTAAGGAGATGCCGCCCATTAGTTAATGACGACCTGGGTTTAGGTGGGTCGGTGGTGGCCAAGGAGGGGGACGCGGCCTATGGGGTGCCAGTCCCACAGGCGTTCGGGGCCCTGTTGGAGGACCAGGTACAAGGCGTCGATGGTAATTGCGCGAGCGGGTAGTTCTTGACCGAGGACGGTGATGAGGGGTTCGGCGGGTTGCTCTGCTTCGCTGTAGGCGAGCGTCATGTGCGGGATCCAGCGGCTGGGACCTTCGGTGTGGCCTTTACAGCCGGTCACTTTGAGTGTCGCCGTCTGAATGGCCTTGCTGATCTTGATCAGAGAGCCTGTGGGATGGACCGCAAGGGAGATTGCCTCGGGGTGGTAGAGGACGCGGCTGAGTGTCACCTCGGTAGGAGGGATTTCGGCGAGCAGCCCGGATGCGGTGCCGAGCATCTCCTGTTGCTGCTCGTCGGTGATCTCACTTGTGGGTCCGACCACAAGGGTGGTGACATGGAGCCATTGCAGTGGGGTCATGTGCAGGCCGGGGAAGTTGGAGAGTCGCTTCTGAGTGGCTTCGGCGAGGTCTTGGGCTTCCGGCTGGTCGCCTAGGAGGATGTGCCAATAGATCGTGCCTTGGCCGGGGTCCGGTTCGTTGCGGTTCTGCCAACGGTCGATCATTCGCGTGGGCAGAGGGCTCACGACATCTCCAGGGCGGAATCGTTATTCGGTGTGACGGCTAGATGCCGTGGCGACGTTCGGCCTCGTCTAGGGCTTGGGGCCATGGGTAAGCATCGCGGCGAGTTTCGCCGGTTCCGGGGGCGTGGGGTTCGAATTCGCTGGGGCCTAGGAGGATGCGGACGCCTTCGTCGCGGAGGGTGGTGATGCTCTTCCGAAAGGCGCTGCGGTTCGCTAGGGCGGTGTTGACGAAGGGGAGGACTGTTGTGGGGATTCCTAGGGTTGGGGCTTCGGCGAGGATGCCTAGGGCGTAGGTGTCGCTGATGCCGTTGGCCCATTTGTTGATTGTGTTGTAGGTGGCTGGGGCGACGATGATGGCGTCGGCTTTGGGGGAGCGGGGTTGGCCTGGTTTGCGGTATTCGCTGCGGACGGGGTGGCCGGTTTGGGCTTCCAGGGCTTGAGTGTCGATGAAGCCCAGGGCTGAGGGGGTGGCGATGAGTTGGACGTCCCAGCCTCGTTTGTGGGCGAGGGTGACGAGTTTTCCGACGTCGCTGGCGGGGCCTGCTGCGCACACGATGACGTAGAGGACTTTGCGGCGGTCGGTCTCGGTCACAGGCGCACCCCGATGTTTGCGGTGAAGTCTCTGAGCTGCCGTTTGATGCTAGGCGGGGCTGTGGCCATGAGGTCGCGCAGCGTGCGGTGTACGGCGGGGCGGGCTGAGATTTCTTCGGGGGCTAGCTGGTGGGCGAAGCGGAGGACGTCGTACGCCTTGTCGTGCTTGCCCCACTGGGTGAGGGCGCGTGAGGTGTCGATGAGGAGCGTTGCTTTGCGCTCGGTGAGGGGGATGCGGTCCAGGTCGATGTGGCGGGCTTCCTGGATGGCGGCTCCGGCGTCGCCGAGTTGAAGGGCGATGTTCACGCGGTGGAGTTGGACGTTGGTGGGGCCGAATGCGGTCCAGCGGTGGTTGAAGTCTCCGCCTAGTTTGCGGCCTGCGGCTTCGGCCTCGTCCAAGAGGGTGGCGGCGGTGTGGCGGTCGGTTCGGTGTCCGGCGGCGACGGCTCCGCGTAGGAGGAGCGCGCCGTACACGGATAGGAAGGCGGGGGAGCGTTCCTCGGTGTCGTGGTCGATGCGTTCGGCGTAGGTGCTGGCGGTCTGGGCGGCTGCGCCGTGGTGGCCGTCGTTCATCAGGGCGTGGGTGATGATGCGGGCGCTTGATCCGATGATCGTGAGGTCTTGGCTGTTACGGGCGGCGTGCATGCTGCGGTCGGCGGCGACCCACGCAAGACCTTCTTCGTCCAGCTTGAGCAGGATGCTTGCGGCGACGTGGTGGGCCTCGGCCGAGAGTGCTTCGGCTTTGAGGCGGGTGTCTCCCTCGTAGGTGGTGCATGCGGTACGCAGGTCGGCCAGGAGTCGGGGCAGGGACTTGATAACGGTGGAGTACCGGCAGTCTTGATAGTTCCGCTTGGCGGCGGCCACGGCGTTGGCCAGGCGGGTCATGCTAAGCGTGGAGGGGCCGGGGTCACTGCTGATGCCGGGGTATCCGGCCAGCGCGGCGGCGAATGCCTCGACGCCTTCCAGGGGTGCGCCGTCTGTGGGTAGGTCGGCGAAGATGGCGCTGAACAGGCTGGCTCCGGCGAGCTTGGTGAAGGTCCTGCGACGCACCGGGTCCCCTTCCTGGACGTCGGGATCTACGTCCAGGGAACCCAGCGATGCGGCGGGAGCCAACCCCGCGGGCTCATCCCGCGGTGTGATGACGCTCGTGTTCGCGGTGGTCGGCGGGGCGGAGTTGGGCGCTAAGCCGAGGGTCATGCGGGCGGTGTCGGGCATGTGGAGGCCGTCGGCGATGCGCTCGAAGACGTCCAGGGTGGTGACCTGGGCGCCGCCCTTCTTCATGGTTTCGCTGACCTTGCCCTGTGACATGCCGCAGGCGATGCCGATGCGGGTTTGGCTGGCTCCGGCATATCGCTGCACGAGGTGGAAGACGGTGCGGATGTCGCGGGAGGTCAGGGCATCGATCATCTGTGGGTGTTCCCACAGGGATGCGGGGATGGTGATCGGGTCTGTGGCCCGTCCCGGCATCAGGGGCTCCCTCCGGTGTGGCTGACCATTGCTGAGCGTATATCCCGTGGCTGGATATCGCCGCTGGATGGGAGGTCGGCGGGGTTTCGCCGATCGTGGTCGGCATGACGCAGCAGCAGCGAGCAAAGGGTGACGCGGACTGCCGGTCGTGCGCGGGGCGTGGGTGGAAGTTCGCCCATCCCCGGCGGGCGGTCCTGGTGGGGATGCCCGGTGGTGGCGGGTCGCAGGTGCGGCGGGTGCCGTGCCGGTCCTGCTCACCAGTGGACGCGGTGCGGGCGGCGTAACAGGCTGCGGGACCGGTGGGTGTTGCGCGGCTGGGGCTGTGCGGTCGGCTTGCGTCGGTTGACCGTGCCCCCGGGGGCTGTGGCGGCCCTGCGGAGGTCGTTGCCCTGCCGGTCCCGCTCTTCTTCTCTGTGGTGTGGGGAGTGTTCAACGTGGGTGAGTCGGTGAGGCCGCGGGTGCTGGATCGTGCGTGGCGGTCTTCGGCGTTGGCGCTGGTCGGCGCGTTGGAGGCGCGTGGGCTGGTGGCCGAGGTGTGGGGGCATGGTGCGGTGCGGGCTCGTAACCCGGCCGGGGAACCCGACGCCGACTCGCCCAGCCAGCAGGGCGGCCAGGTGATGGGGCCCGCGCTGGGGCAGGAGGTGGTGTGCCGTCACCGTGAGGGCGTGTTGTGGTGGTGGTGGGTGTGGCCAGGGCTGACCCGTCAGTGTCCGCCGGACTTGGAACCGTTGTGCCCGGTGACCGACCCGGAGGCGGCGGCGGACCGGATCGCGCGGGTGGTCGCCGTGCCGTTCGCCAACTCGCCGGTGGAGCAGGTCGCCTCGGGTGGGCGGGGGTGATGGGGGTGTCGTGGACGCCTTCGGTGGAGGAGATGGCGCGGCGGCCGGTGGCCGAGCAGATCGAGCGTGAGTTCTCCGGGGTGGTGGCCTGGTATGGGCGTTTCACGCGGGCGTGGTGGGCGGTGGTGCCGGGTCATCGTGTCGTGTGGTTGGTGGAGGCGTCTGATCCGCGCTCGTTGCGTGAGGTGATCATGAACGCGCGGGGCCGGTGACCAGGTTGAACGACGCGCAAAGCGGAAAGGCCGGCGGCGGCGCGGGCGCGGGCGCGGGCTCGGGCGCGGGCTCGGGCGCGGGCTCGGGCGAGCATGCGGAGCACGGGGCGGCGTATGCGGAGATCGGGCTTGAGTGCCCGGTGTCGTGCCTGGGCGTGCGGACGATCGGGGACCTGGTGCAACTGCTGGCCGAGGCGGGTCGTGCGGCGGGCCTGTACGGCGTGGGCCTCGTGGGTGAGCGGTTGCATGAGCATGAGCGGGTGACGCCCGCGTGCCCGATCGCGTGCATGGGGGTGTCGGAGCGGGTCCTTGCTCCGTTGCGGCGTGAGCTTGGTGCGACGGCGATGGTGGGGGAAGTGGTGGCGCTGCTGTTGTCGGGGGACTTGGCCGAGGTGCGGGGGATGGGTCCGCGGCGGGTCGGTGAGGTCCGGACGGCGCTGATCGCGGAGGGCTTCCCGGTGGCGGACGGGCAGTGGTGAGGTTCACCCTGCGGCCCTTGACACCCTGGCCCGGCGGGGTTGGGCCGGTTGCGGTCGTCGGTGTCGCGTGGTGGTTGCCGTGACGTTGGCGGATGGGGGCGCTACAGTGCCGGGAGATGCGCTTATCCGGTCGAGCGTCGCAGTAGTCAGGTGGTCGTCATGTCGAGCTTGGAGTTCGAGCCTCCGAAGTATGCGCGGGTGGTGCTGGAGTTGCGGCGCCGGATCGAGAACGGCGACTACCCGCCCGGCTCGCTGCTGCCGTCGGAGTCACAGCTCGTCCGCGAGTTCGCGGTGGGGCGTACCACGGTGGTGCGAGCTTTGCAGATGCTCCAGCAGGACGGCTGGATCACCCGTGAACACGGGCGCGGCTCCTTCGTCAAAGGGCGCCCCGGCCCGGCGGGGGTGCGTGCCAGTCGGCGCGGCCTGGCGCTGCTGGACCGGCCCGAGACACAGCCGGGCGTGACGGTGGTCGATGTCGGCCAGGTCGACGCCCCGGCCGAGGTCGCCGGGCTGCTCGGTTTGGATGGCGGGTCGCGGGTGTTGGCACGGCGGGCGTTGACGGTCCGCGACGAGATCGCCTCGGACCTGGTGACGTGCTGGTTCCCTCCCGAACTGGTCTACGGCACTGATCTCGATCAGCCGGGGCCGTTGCCGGTCGGGCTGCGCGATCACCTGCGCACGGTCAAGGACCTGCGGGTGGACCACATCTCCGAGCGGCTCACCGCGCGCCTTCCGGTTGGCGATGAGGCGCGGTTGTTGCAGATCAAGAAGTCCGCTCCGGTGCTGGTGATGGTGGCGGGGATGCATGACGCCTCAGACGTGGTGCGGTTTGTGGCCGAGGTGGTCATGCCGGGGTCGTTGCATGAGTTGGAGGACGTGTACAGCGTCCCGGACTAGCGCGCGCGTTCGGGAATGTGGCGCACGTCACTCTTAGTCTGGGTTGTTCGGTCGAGTGGGCGAGGTACCCTCTACACACGCACTCGTCCGGACAAGCGGTCGGGTGAATGTTTGGAGGCGATCCGCGATGGCAGTGCAGGGTCCGTTCAAGGTCGCGTTCGGGGACGTGTTCCCGTTCGGGGCGTTCATCAAGGGCGGCGTCGAGCCGGTGCGGGACTTCGACCGGTCGACGCGGGAGAACTTCGTGCAGGCGCGCGACAAGGAGTCGGGCGAACTGGTGTGGGCGGTGGAGGTGCTGGACGCTGACCCGGCGGCCAAGGGCACGTTCAAGGTCAAGCTGACCGCACCGGTTCAGCCGGTGATGCCGGAGGCTCCGGTGGGGTTTCCGTTCGTGCCGGTGGAGTTCGAGGGGCTGAGCGTGACGCCGTACGTCAACAGCCAGAACAACCGGCTGGCCTACTCGCTCAAGGCGGCGGCGATGCGCCCGGCCAACCACAAACCGCAGGGCCGGTCAGCGGGCAAGGACGCGGCCTGACCCAAGAAATGGTGGGGCGGCTGGAGCTGGTACCTCCGGCCGCCCCGATCTCTCCCCTGAACAGCGCAAAGAAGAGGTGTGACCATCATGGCATGGGAGTTCCGCAAGCTCGGCCCCGGTGAAAACGTCGCGGTCGAAGCCCAGCGTGACCCGTTCGCGGCCCCCAAGTGGGCGCCGCCGGTCTGGCACATGCCCGAAGGGCTCGTGCTCATCGTCAACACCGTCCGCGCCCTCCTGCGGACAATCGTCTTCCTCGTCCGCAACATCGTCCCCGTCTCCGTCTTGTCCGGGCTCGCCTGGCTCGGCTACCGGTTCGGCTGGACCGTCCCCGCCCTGCTCCTGGCCCTCGTCGCCGTGGGCCTGGCCGTGTGGGCAGTGGTGGACCGCCCGTCCTTCGTCCGCTGGGTCGCTCGTCCGGCTCGTGCCCGGTGGCGGCTCATCCTGGTGTACCGGCGGGACTGGCAACCCGTGCTCGTCACGGCCGGGTTGACCAAGGTTCACAAGGGGCGGGAGTACCTGCCTTCTCTCGTCCGCGTCCGCTGCGGTCCAACCTCGGACCGGGTGCTGGTGCGCATGCTCAAGGGGCAGGCTCCCGACGCATGGGAGCGGGTCTCGGTGAATCTGGCGCATGGGTTTGGGGCGTCGTTGGTGCGGGTGCGGGTGCGGGATGGGGACCGTCCGGGCCGGATCTGGCTGGAGTTCGTCCGCCGCGACGCCCTCGCCGAACCGATTCCCGCCCTGCCCATCCTCGACCCGTCCGACGTCGACCTGTCCGGCCTGGTGATCGGACGGCAGGAGGACGGTTCGCCGTGGCGGCTGCGGCTGCTGGGAACCCACGTCCTCATCGCAGGGGCGACCGGGGCCGGGAAGGGCTCGGTCATCTGGTCCACGATCCGCGCGGTGCTGCCGCTGATGCTGGGCGGGCTGGTGGAGGTCTGGGCGGTCGACCCCAAGCGCATGGAACTGTCGTTCGGGCGGGCGCTGTTCGAGCGGTACGGGCGCTACAGCGATGACCCGCGCGGCGGGATGGTCGAGCTTCTCGAAGCCGCCGCCGAAGACATGAACGCGCGGGCCGAACGCTTCGCCGGACTCACGCGGTCGTTCGTCCCGTCGCATGAGTTCCCGTTCCGGGTGGTCGTGGTGGATGAGCTGGCGTTCCTGACCGCCTACTGCCCCGAACGCGACCTCAGAAAGCGCGCCGAGTCGGCCCTGGCTGTGCTCACCAGTCAGGGCCGGTCGGTGGGGTACTGCGTGATCGGTGCGCAGCAGGACGCGCGCAAGGAGGTCAACAACCTGCGCAACCTGTTCCCCGACCGGATCGCCCTGCGCCTGGACGAAGACGAACAAGTCGACATGGTCCTCGGCGACGGCGCGCGGGATCGCGGGGCACTGGCCGATCAAATCTCCTCGGTTCCCGAAATCGGTGCGGGGGTGGGGTTCGTCCGGCTGGAGACCACACCCGACCCGGTCCGGGTGCGGGCCGCCTACGTGGCTGACGCCGACATTCGCGCCATGGTCGCGCTCGGCCTGCCCGACGTCGATGTCGAGGGGGCCGCGTGAGGCAACCCACCCTCGACGGACCAGCCTCGGACGCCACCTCCAACGAGTCCGCCCCGGACGGTTCCGAACCCGGCCCGGTGGTCAAGACCCTGCCTCCGCTGGCCCGTGGGGTGCTGGAGGCGGTCGCGGTCGAGCACGGCGTGTGCATCCGGCCCGTCCCCATGCGCCGGGTCGACCTGACCACCGGAACCGGCGACATCCTCTACGTCCCGTGCGGTCACACGCTCGCCTCGGTGTGTCCCTCGTGCGCTGAACGCAAGCGCGCACTCCGCGCCGTGCAGTGCGCCCAGGGCTGGCACCTCACCCAGGAACCCGTCATCACCCGTGCCGACCCCGACGCCGAGCAACGCGCGTGGATGGAACTGCGGGCGCACGCGGCGGCGGCCTGCGACAAGGCGACAGAGAGCGGGACGGCGGACGGCGAAGGAGCGGAGTTCTGGGACGCGGTGATCCGCGACCTCGATCACGAGATCGAACGCACGGGCGTGCGCGGCGGGCTCAAAACCGGTGATACGAACAGGGGGCGGCGAACCCGGTCGACCCGCCGCAGGCAGGACGCGCCGGACCTTCCTCGCCGTCCGGTCGACTCCCGCACGGTCGGCAAGGTGTTCCGCGGTAAGGACGGTCACACGTTCCGGCCCTCACTGTTCCTGACCCTGACCTTGGATTCCTACGGGCGGGTGCGCTCGGACGGAACCCCGGTCGACCCGGCGACCTACGACTACGCGCGGGCCGCGCGGGACGCCCTGCACTTCTCCAAACTGGTGGACCGGTTCGTGCAGAACCTACGCCGGTTCGTCGGCTACGACGTCCAATACTTCGCCACCGTCGAACCCCAACGCCGCCTCGCCCCCCACCTACACATGGCCATCCGGGGCACGATCTCCCGCGCCGAACTCCGGCAGGTGGTAGCAGCGACCTACCACCAGGTGTGGTGGCCCTCGACTGATCGGGTCGTCTTCTCGGGGGATCGGCTGCCGGTCTGGGATGACGCGGCCGGGCCTGAGGGCGGCTACCTCGACCCGGCCACCGGTGAAGTCCTGCCCACCTGGGATGAAGCGCTGGATGCCCTCGGCGCGGACGAGGACGCCGAGCCATTGCACGTGGCACGGTTCGGGCGACAGATCGACGCGCAAGGCGTCCTGACCGACTCCCCGCAATCGCGCAAGCTGATCGGCTACCTCACCAAGTACCTGGTCAAAGGCATCGCCGAATGCCACGCACCCGACACCGACGCGCAGCGGGAGCATGCCGACCGGATGGCCGAAGCGCTCCGCTATGAGCCGTGCTCGCCCACGTGCGCGAACTGGCTGCGCTATGGCGTCCAGCCCAAGAATCCCCGCAAGGGCATGGCTCCGGGCTTCTGTAAAGGCAAAGCCCACCGACGCGAACACCTCGGCTACGGCGGCCGCCGCGTCCTGGTCTCCCGCAAGTGGTCCGGTAAGACCCTCGCCGACCACAAAGCCGACCGGAAGGCATGGGTCCTGGCACGACTCGCTGAGGCCGGAATCCCCGTCGCCAACCCCGCCGACCCGAACGCGGCCTACGTCTGGGAGCGCGCCGGGCCGGGTGACCCGGACGTGAAACCGACCGATCAACGGCTCCTACTCCTCATCAATGAACGCATCCAACGGCGCCGCCAACTCGACGCCGCGACCGGCAACCCCACTCCGGAACTTTCGGCAACTCGGGAGGCAGCGTGAGAGGCAAGCGGGACGAGCTTCTAACCGTCGACCAGGTTCTAGAGGAACTCGGCGGGATCTCTCGGCGGACCTTCTATCGGTGGCGGGAGATCGGGCGGGCTCCGGCTGGCATCAAGCTTCCCAACGGCGAGATTCGCATCTACCGAAGTGACCTCGACGCATGGCTCTGGTCGCTGCGGGAGGCCGCGTGAACACCTCCTACAAGGTCAAGCTCTGGGAGCTTCGGCCGAACAAAGCCGGGCCGAGGTCGAGTAAGCCGGGCAAGGTCATCTCCTACACCGCCCGTTGGACGGTCGGCGGCCGTGAGAAGTCCCGGACGTTCGAGCGGTCGTCGCAGGCGAAGAGCTTCCTGTCCGACCTGCGGCAGGCTGCCAAGGACGGTGAGGCGTTCGATATGGATACGGGCCTTCCGGTGTCCATGCTCAAGGCGGCGACCTCTCGGACCTGGCTGCAATTCGCACGCGCGTACGTCGAAGCGCGCTGGCCACACGCGGCGGCCAAATCGCGTGAGGGACTCACCGACACCATGACGGCCGTGACGCTCGTCTTCGTCAAGGACATGCCGGGGCGTCCGGACGCTGCGCTTCTGCGGGTCCTGCTTCGGCAACACGTCTTCGTCCCGGAGGCTCGCCGTCCCGAGATGCAGCCGGACCTCGATGCGGCGCTGCGGTGGCTGGAAGCGGCGTCCATGCCGATCGCGGAGGTGAACGAACCGCGGTTGGCGCGGGCCGCGCTGGAGGCTCTCGCGCTCCAGCTCGACGGAAAGCCTGCGGCCTCCTCGACCTTCCGCCGCAAACGGGCGGTGTTCAAGCATGCGCTCGGCTACGCGGTTGAAGCTGGGGACTTCGCGGCGAATCCTCTCGACCGAGTGAAGTGGCGTCCGCCGAAGCAGAACGGAGCCGTTGATCGTCGCGTCGTCGTGAACCCGGCGCAGGCTCGGGAACTGCTGGTGGCGGTGTCCTATGTCGGCCGGTCGCGTGGGCCTCGGCTGCGGGCGATGTTCGCGTGCATGTACTTCGCTGGCCTTCGTCCGGCTGAGGCCGCGGGTCTGCGTCGTCAGGACTGCGAACTTCCGGCAACCGGCTGGGGCCTGATCACGGTCAAGAAGACCCGTCCTCAGACCAACAAGCGGTACACCGACTCGGGGGAGACCTTCGACGATCGGGGCCTCAAGCATCGGGAGGACGACATTGTCCGGCCGGTCCCGATTCCGCCTGAGCTGGTGGCGATCCTCCGGGAACACCTCGACGCCTTCGGGACGGCCGAGGATGGGAGGCTGTTCGTCACCAGTAGCGGCCGGTCGTTCTCCGGGTCGGCGTACGCGCAAGTCTGGAAGCAGGCCCGCGCCCTGGCCCTCTTGCCCGATCAGGTCGAATCGCCGTTGGCGGCGCGGCCCTACGACCTGCGGCACGCGGCGGTGTCGCTCTGGCTGAACGCTGGCGTCCATGCGCCCGAAGCGGCCGAACGCGCGGGGCACGGCGTCGACGTGATGTTGCGTGTTTACGCTAAGTGCATAGACGGGCAGCGGGACGTCGCCAACCAGCGCATAGAGGACGCGCTGGCAGCATGATCGACAACCGCTGTGAGAGGCTCCGGATCGCTCCGGGGCCTCTCTTCGCGTCTGGGCTGACCTGCGCAAACGCGACCCAAGTCATTCCGCGTATATTCCGGGAACGGTGCCGTGGGGCTGCCTTCGGTGGCATCTGGCTGCATCCGGCGGTACCGCCCGCCAGGGGCGTTCGTGCAGGTCAGAGCAAGGTTTTGCTGTTCATGGGGGCGCGCCCGGCAGGATTCGAACCCGCGACCGTCGGATTAGAAGTCCGATGCTCTATCCAGCTGAGCTACGGGCGCTCGGCGCCCGGCGGGACGCCGGGACACAGTGTAAGGGGGAGGGTCCTCCGGCTCCACATCTATAACGCCACTACCACGGGTGAACGGGCGTGGGTGGTGGGTTCGGAGCCTTATCTTGGGGTGCTGTGGCGGTGAACTTTGAGGTGCCGCTCTCCGAGGGGGGTGTTTCGGAGGGTGTGGTGCGGGTCGGGGACACGGTGCGCAGGCCGTTGCGGGCGCACAGTCCGGCCGTGCACGGGTTGTTGCGGCATCTGGAGTCGGTGGGGTTCGACGGGGCGCCGCGGGTGCTCGGGATCGACGAGCGGGGGCGCGAGGTCCTGAGCTGGGTGCCGGGGGAGGCGCCGTGCAGGCCGCTGCCCCGGTACGCGGTCTCGGAGGACGCGCTGCGCGGCGTCGGGCGGTTGTTGAGGGGTTACCACGAGGCCGTGGCGTCGTACGAGGCGCCGGACGGCGCGCCGTGGGACGGGGAGACCTCGAATCTCGACGGGGAGCCCGAGGTCATCGGGCATTGCGATGTCACGTTCGAGAACGTCGTGTTCCGGGACGGGGTTCCGGCGGCGTTCATCGACTTCGATCTGGCGCGGCCGACCACCCGGTTGTTCGACGTGGTGACGGCGCTGCGGCATTGGGGGCCCATCGCCGATCCGGCGGATCGGGACGCGCTGCTGTACGGGGTCGACGTCGGACGCAGGCTCCGGCTTTTCTGCGACGCCTACGGGCTTGAGCGGGAACGGCGGCGGGACGTCCTCCCGGCGGCGCGGGTGAGGTTCGAAAGGTCCTATCGGGCGATGCGGAACCGGGCCCGGGGCGGTGGCGGCTGGGCGCGGATGTGGCCGGTCGCCGGGCAGCGGATACTGCGGGCGCAGGATTGGCTTGAGCGGAACTGGGATGAACTCGATGCGCGTCTCTGCTGAGGGGCTTGTGCTCGGAGTGGCGCTGGACGCGCTGCTCGGCGATCCGAAGAGGTGGCATCCCGTCGCCGGATTCGGACGGGTCGCGTCAATGGCGGAGCGTTCTCTGTACGGGGATTCCCGGTGGCGCGGGGCCGTTTTCGCCGGGCTGCTCGTGGGCGGCGCCGGAATGGTCGGCGTCGGGCTGCAAAGGGTCGGGCGTGGGAATGTCCTGGTGACGGCGGCGTGTACGTGGGCCGTTCTCGGCGGGACGTCATTGGGGCGCGAGGGTCTCATCATGGCCCGCCTGCTGGAGCGCGGAGACGTCGACGCGGCTCGTGGGCGGCTTTCCCATTTGTGCGCCCGCGACCCCGAGGGGCTGGACGCGAAGGAGTTGGCCCGGGCGGTCGTCGAGTCGGTGGCGGAGAATACGTCCGACGCGGCGGTCGCCCCGCTGGTGTGGGGCGCGGTCGGCGGCATTCCGGGGCTGCTGATGTACCGGGCGATCAATACGCTGGACGCGATGGTCGGCTACCGGAATCCGCGGTACGAGCGGTTCGGGTGGGCCGCCGCGAGACTCGACGACGCCGCCAACTGGATTCCGGCCCGCGCGACCGGCGCGCTGGTCTCGCTTTGCTCGGGACGCGAAGCCTGGCGGGTATTCCGGCGGGACGGCGGGAAGCATCCGAGCCCGAATGCCGGACGGTGCGAGGCCGCCTTCGCCGGGGCGCTCGGAGTCCGGCTCGGTGGAGAGAACGAATACGGGGGACGCGCTGAGCGGCGTCCCGAAATGGGGGACGGCCGGGCCCCCGAAGTGCGCGACATCAGGCGGGCCGTGGGGCTTTCCGCGGCGGTGACGTTCGCGGCGGCGGCCATTGTCTGGGCGCTGCGGTGACCGCGTACGCGGGGCTGCTGGTCGCGGGGACGACGTCCGACGCGGGCAAGAGCGTCGTGACGGCGGGGCTCTGCCGGTGGCTGGCGCGCAGGGGCGTGAAGGTCGCGCCGTTCAAGGCCCAGAACATGTCGCTGAACTCGATGGTGACGAGCGACGGCGCGGAGATCGGACGCGCGCAGTACATGCAGGCGCAGGCGGCGATGGTCGAGCCGAAGGCGGCGATGAATCCGGTGCTGCTCAAGCCGGGCAGCGATCGGCGCAGCCAGGTCGTCGTCCTCGGACGTCCGGTGGCGGAGGTCGACGCGCTCTCCTACGGGGAGCACAAGGAATGGCTCAAAGGCGTCGTCCGGGAGAGCCTCGCGGAACTCCGCGCCGAATACGACGTCGTGATCTGCGAAGGCGCTGGAAGCCCGGCCGAGATCAATCTGCGCAAGGGCGACATCGTCAACATGGGCCTCGCCCGCGACGCGGGCCTTCCCGTGATCGTGGTCGGCGACATCGACCGGGGCGGCGTCTTCGCGTCGCTGTTCGGGACGGTCGCCCTTCTCGAACCCGAGGACCAGGCGCTGGTCGCCGGATTCGTCATCAACAAGTTCCGCGGTGCCCGCGAACTGCTCGAACCGGGCCTCGAACAACTCCGGGCGCTCACCGGACGTCCCACGCTCGGCGTCCTGCCGTGGAAACTCGGCCTTTACCTCGATTCCGAGGACACCCTCGCCCTGGACGCGCCGCGTCCCGACGCGCGGGGCCCGGTCGGACGCGAAACGCTGCGCATAGCCGTCGTCCGGTTCCCGCGGATATCGAATTTCACAGATCTGGACGCCCTCGCCTGCGAGCCGGGCGTCGTCGTCCGCTACGCGGCCAGTGCCGGGGATCTGGCGGAGGCCGATCTGGTCGTCCTTCCGGGGACGCGGGCCACCGTGAACGACCTGGCCTGGCTCCGCGAACGCGGAATGGCGGACGAGATCGCGAGGCGCGCCCGCGAAGGGCGTCCCGTGCTCGGCGTCTGCGGCGGTTACCAGATGCTCGCGGAGGAAATCGTCGACCACGTCGAGTCGGGCGCCGGACGGATCGGCGGCCTCGGCCTCCTCCCCGCGAAAGTCGAATTCGGGGAAGAGAAGGTCCTCGGCCGCCCGCACGGCCGCGCCTACGGCGAGGACGTCCACGCCTACGAGATCCACCACGGCGTCGTGACGGCGCGGGGAGAGCCGTTCCTCGACGGCTGCAGGAATGGCGCGGTCTGGGGCACGACCTGGCACGGCGCAATGGAGAACGACGGTTTCCGCCGCGCCTTCCTCCAGGACGTGGCGCGGGAAAGCGGACGCCGTTTCACGCCCGCGTCCGACGTGTCCTTCGCGGCGATCAGGGAGGCGACCCTCGACGCGCTCGGCGACCTCGTCGAGGAGAATCTGGACGTCGGGGCCGTATGGCGGATCATCCGGGAAGGCGCGCCGGGCGGCCTGCCCGTCGTCCCACCGGCGGGGCCGCCGCGACCGGTAGGGTGATCCATTCGAGAACCGGCCGCAAATGGCGAGCAACAGGCGAGCAAGAGGCAGGCGTCAGGAGGAGCGTCCCGTGACCGAGCCGCGGTCCAGGCTGATCGTCCCGCTGATGAAGGCGCGCGTCCCGGCCGAGGTCCAGTTGGAGTTCCCGCTGCCCCCGGACGAGGAGCCGGTCCGCGACCCGTTCGCCGCCGGGCTCTACGTCACCTACGCGGTGGAGGTCGCCGACGAGGGCGTCCCGTCCGGACGGCGGCACGAGCACGTCGCGCGCCGGCACTGCGCCGAGCTCGGCGTGCCGCCCGAGGAGCTGCGCCGCACCGCGGTGGCCAACCTGCGCGACCTGCGCCCCGACCTCGGCCTGAGCTGGGATCCCGAGGTGCGCGCCGTGACGGTCACCCTCGGCGGCGGGAGCGGCCGGCCGCAGCGCGGGCGCGGCACGCTGGAGTCGGGCCTCCTGCTGGACGAGGGCCTCATGGAGAAGCTCGCCCAGGACGTCGAGGGCGACCTCGTCGTCGCCGTCCCCGCGCGGGACATGTTCATCGCGTCCGGTACCGGCCACCCGGACGGCGTCGAGCGGCTCCGCCGGACCGTCGCCCGGGTGTGGACGGCCGACCGCGGCGAGGACGCCGACCCCGCCTGGGACGTGCCCGCGGGCACGCTCCTCGCTCACGACCTGCTGGTCCGCCGCGCCGGGGGCTGGGACGTCCTTCCGTAGCCCGCGTCCCGGTCCGCCCGGCGAAGTGATCCATGTCGTGATCCGGGGCGCTCGCGAAAATCGAGTGGGATCGTGTCGGACCCGGTGCGTAGGGTGCGGCCCATGGTGTCGATGGACCAGCTGCTCGCCTTCTCCGCGATGGCCTTCGCGATCATCATCATTCCGGGGCCGTCCGTGCTGTTCGTCGTCGGCCGCGCGCTCGCCCACGGCCGCCGCACGGCGCTCGCCGGGGTCGTCGGCGGGGTGCTCGCCGCGCTGGTGCTGACGGTCGCCGTCGCGGTCGGCGTCGGCTCGATCGTGGAGCGCTCCGCGCTCGTGTTCACCGCGCTCAAGATCGTCGGCGCGGTCTACATCGTGTACCTCGGCGTGCAGGCGATCCGGCACCGCCGCTCGCTCCAGGAGGCGATCGGCGCGGACGACCCGGCCCAGGGCGGCGACCTGCGCGCTTTGGCGCAGGGCTTCGTGGTGGGCGTGACCAACCCGAAGACGACCGTGTTCTTCGCGGCCGTGCTGCCGCAGTTCGTCGTCCGGGAGCACGGGCACGTCGCGCTCCAGATGATCGTGTTCGGGCTGGTCTTCGCGGTGATCGCGCTGCTCAGCGACAGCGTCTGGGGCCTCGTCGCCGGGACGGCCCGGGAGTGGTTCGCCCGCTCGCCGCGCCGCCTCGCCGCGATCGGCGGCACCGGCGGGCTGATGATGATCGGGCTCGGCGTCACCGTCGCGGCCACCGGCCGCAAGGACTGAACGGGGGTCAGACCGAGCAGAGCGAGAAGTCGTCGAACTCGGCCTCGGGACGGCCGGAGGCGCCGTCCGGACGGCTGACGAGCAGGCCGCTCGGCCCCGGCATACCCGAGTCCGCGGGGAGCGGCCGGGTGGCGTCGACCGCGGCCTTCCCGTTCACCCACATGCCGAGCGACAAGTGCCCATCCTGGACGACGCAGGCGACCTGGACGCGGTTGCGCTTGTCGCGGACCTCGACGGCGGGGTTGGCCGCGATGTCGGTCAGCGTCCCGGTGGAGCCGAAGGCGGCGATCCGCGCGTGCCCGCTCGCGCTGAGCAGGAACGCGAAGCCGCGCCGCCCGTGGCAGAACACGCCCGCCTCGCCGTCCGCCCCGATCGACTCGATCTTCACCTCGATGAGCTGCGACCGGGGCACGACCGGCACGGGCGCGTCGGCGACCGCCCCGCCCGCCGCCGTCCCGCCCGCCGCAGTCTCGCCGGTCAGCACGTACGCGCGGTCGGCGTACCGGGCGTCGGCGGCCTTCCTCCAGCCGGAGCCCGCGTCGTCGAAGTCGTCCTCGAAGACCTTCTCGTCGCGCTTCGGCGGCTTGCCGAGGGAGAGCGCCGAACTCGACGGGGCCCGCGCGCCCTCCGCCGCGCCCGCCGCGCCGTCGCCGGACGACTTCCGGTCCGCCGTGAACGCCATGACGGACAGCACCACGGCGGCGGCGACGGTCACGGCGAGCAGGCCGAGCCGCTGGGGGGAGCGCGCCAGCCTCGCGGGCGCGGACGCGGACGCCGCCCGCGTCCCCGGCACGCCCCCGCCCGGCAGCGTCGGCTCCACCGCGGGCGGCGTCGCGAACGGCGCCGCGGGCGGCGGCGCCGCGGGCGGCGGCGCCTCCGGCATGGCGAGGGTCGCGGGCGTTTCGTCCTCGCCGGTCAGAGCGCTGATCAACTGCTTGACCGGCGGGCGCGCGGCCGGGTCCTTCGCGAGCGACCGCGCGACGACGTCCCGGACGGCCGGGTCGAGGCCGCGGAGGTCGGGGTCGGCGTTCGTCACCCGGTTGATGATCTCCGGGAGGGTGCCGCCGCCGAACGGGACGCGTCCCGTGCCCGCGTAGGCGACGACGCAGCCCCAGGAGAACACGTCCGCCGCCGGGGTGACCTCCCGGCCGTGCATCAGCTCGGGCGCCATGTAGGCGGGCGTGCCGACGAACTGCCCGGTGCGGGTCGGCCCGTCGGCGGAGTCGAGCGCGCGGGCGATGCCGAAGTCGATCACGCGCGGGCCGGTGGACGACAGCAGCACGTTCGCGGGCTTCAGGTCCCGGTGGACGATCCCCGCCCCGTGGATCGCGCTCAGCGCGGTCGCGATGTTGACCGCGAAGGACTCCAGGTCGCCGCCGCGCAGCGGCCCGCCCGCCTTGACGGCCTCCTCCAGCGAAGGCCCGGCGACGTACTCGGTCACGACGTAGAGCGGCTCGCCGTCGAGTTGCGCGTCCAGGACGGCGGCCGTGCAGAACGGCCGGACCTGCCGCGCGGCCGTCACCTCGCGCCGGAACCGCTCGTGGAACGCCTCGTCGTCGGCCAGCTCCGCGTTGATGACCTTGACGGCGACCTGCCGGCCCGCGCCGTCCGCGCCGAGGAAGACGGTGCCCATCCCGCCGCGGCCGAGCCGGGCGGTGAGGCGGTACGGGCCGAGCCGCCGCGGGTCGCGGTCGCGAAGGGGACCCTGCATGGCTCGACTCCCGGGAGGCGAAGGACACTGGTGTTGTTCATTTGACGCGGCGATAAAGGGCATTGTTCGCAAATCTGCGGGAGGAAGCGTGGACGTGACGGCGGATGTGCTCGGCCCCGGCTACGAGGCGATCGAGCTGCCGATGGGCGAGGACGCCGAGGGCGAGGTCGTGGCGACGCTCGTCCGCCGGCGCGGGGACGTCCCGTCCCAGCGTGCGGTGCTCTACCTGCACGGGTTCGTCGACTACTTCTTCCAGAAGCACCTGGCCGACTTCTATCTCGATCTCGGCTTCGACTTCTACGCGCTCGACCTGCGCAAATACGGCCGGTCGCTGCGCCCGCACCAGACGCCGAACTACGTCGAGAGCCTGTCGGACTACTTCCCGGAGATCGACGAGGCGGTGCGGATCGTCCGGGACGTGGACGGCCACGACGCGCTCCTCCTCAACGGCCACTCCACCGGCGGGCTGATCGCCGCGCTGTGGGCCGACCACGCGCGGGGCAGGGGCCTGGTGGACGGGGTCGTCCTGAACAGCCCGTTCCTGGACATCGCCGAGCCGCTCGTCATGCGCAAGCTCGGCGCGGGCCTCGCGCGGGCGCTGCGGCCCCGGTTCCCGAGGGCGAAGCTCCCGGCGAGCGTGTCCGAGCGGTATCCGCGCAGCCTCCACCGCGACCACGAGGGCGAATGGGACTTCGACCTGGCCTGGAAGCCGATCGCCGGGTTCCCGGTGCGGGCGGCGTGGCTGGCGGCCGTGCGGCGGGGCCAGCTCCGGCTGCACCGCGGCCTGGACGTCGACGTCCCGGTGCTCGTGATGGCGTCGGCGCGGAGCGTCCGCCCGACCCGGCGGACGCTGGACGTGACCGGCGCCGACGCGGTCCTGGACGTCGAGCACATGGCGCGCTGGGCGCCGCGGATCGGACGGCACGTGACGCTCGTCCGGATCGAGGGCGGCCTGCACGACCTGGTCCTGTCGGCCGAGCCCGCCCGCTCCCAGGTGTTCGCCGAGCTGACCCGCTGGACGACCGCCTACCTGCCCGCCTAGGCCGCGCCACGAGCCAGGCCGCGCTGCGGCTAGGAGAGGATCTTGGACAGGTCGAAGTCGTCGAACTCGGCGACGATCTGCTGGGCCGGGTTGCCGCCCCGCTCGACCCGCAGCCCGGCCTTGCCGTTGCCGAGCGGCTGGTCGTCGTCCTTCGCGTCGATGACCCGCTCGCCGTTCACCCAGAGCCGCAGCCGGACCGACTTGCCCCCTTCGCCGCTCTCGCACGCGATCTGCACCTTGTTCGGCTCGCCCTTGGCGAACCCGGGGACGGAGTCGGGCGCGTCCAGTTCCTTGCTGCCCTTGTCGCCGTTGTACTTGCGGAGCGCCGCGCCCTTCCCGTCGTTGCGGACGACGAAGACGTACTTCTCGTTCCGGTCGTTGGCGGACCGGCAGCTCAGGCCGTAGGCGGCGTCGTCCGGGCCCTGCACCACGGAGACCGTCACGGTGGCGAGCATCGGGTCGGGGGCGAAGTCGTTCTTCGGCACCTCCTCCAGCACGCTCGCGTGCGTGCTGTCGGTCAGCATCCGGTACCTGCCGTTCTGGTAGTTGTTCTCGCCCGAGTAGGAGCCCCAGCCGGAGTCCTTGTTGGAGAAGTCGTCGCTGAACACGGTGGCGAGCTTGTCCGGCGGGCCGCCGGAGCCCAGCACGGTGAACCCGACGACGGCGAGCACGGCGAGGACGGCGACGGCCGCCCCCGCGGCGATCAGCGGACGGCGCGGGAACCGCCGTCCCGGCGCCCGCCGGTCGCCGCGCGTGACGTCCGCGCCGAGCATCGCCGTCGGCTGCTGGAACGCCGCCCGCTGGAACGCCGCCTGCCCCGGGCCGCCCGTCCGCGCCTGGACGGTCGGGTCGCTCGGCGGCCCGTTCCCCGGCCCGCCGCGCCCCGGATCGTGCCAGCCCGCCTGGACGGTCTCGGCGAGCGTCGCCGGGTCGGTCGGCCCGTTGCCGACCAGCCTGGCGAGCAGGTCCTGGACGGACGGCCTGCTCCGCGGGTCCTTGTCGAGCGCGGCGGCGACGACGTCGCGCAGGCCGGGGTCGAGACCGTCGAGCTTCGGCTCCTCGTGCGCGACCCGGTAGAAGATCTCCGGGACGGTGTTGCCCGCGAACGGCGCGCTGCCCGTCCCGGCGTAGGCGACGACGCAGCCCCAGGAGAACACGTCCGACGCGGGGGTCACCTGCTCGCCGCGCAGCAGCTCGGGCGGCAGGTAGTTCGGGGTGCCGACGAACTGGCCGGTGCGGGTGGGCCCGTCGGCGGCGTCCAGGG
>NZ_BCQP01000057.1 GCF_001552135.1 Actinomadura chibensis NBRC 106107
AAACTCGACGGCTACACCCTCGTCCGCCGCCAGGGCTGGACCGACACCGCCCCCACCCTGCCTCCCCACCACTCCCGCTCCTGACCCACGCCGAGCATCGAGGTCGCGGCCAGGGTGCACCAGCACAGCCCGCTCACTGGAGCAGTGCGGCGTTTCCGGTGGGGCCGCCGAACCACGCCC
Organism: Actinomadura chibensis NBRC 106107; assembly: GCF_001552135.1. Classification (GTDB taxonomy): domain Bacteria; phylum Actinomycetota; class Actinomycetes; order Streptosporangiales; family Streptosporangiaceae; genus Spirillospora; species Spirillospora chibensis. The sequence continues at coordinate 181 of NZ_BCQP01000057.1, forward strand.
ACGTCATGAGCCGTCAGCCCGTCCACCGGCTCCGCGACACCACACATCATCTAGCCCGAACTCCTACCCTCCACTGCTGTGACCGATGACCCGGCAGCGAGCTTCACCCGCGCCCGCGCGACTGTGGCACCAACGGGGTGCACGGTGACGAGGAACCGTTGTGTCGGGACGGCTGGTGGGGATGGCCGCGGGCTTGGCGATGTTTCCGCTCTGATTCCCGAGCGGTGTGACGCGGCCGGTCGTAGGGCCACGTGGAACGGCCACGGTGGTCGCGGAACAGGCTGGTCATTTCAAAAGGGTGAACGGGAGACGGTCGGCCGCGTGTAGTTGCACTATCCGAAATTCGGGCCGTTTCTCACCTTCGGTGCGGCACGCAGACTGGCGGCGGTACGGACATCCGAGGAGTGAACATGCCCGACACCGACCAGCCCGACTACGACGTCATCGTGGTCGGGGCCGGATTCGCCGGTATCTACGCGATCCACAAGTTCCGCGACCAGTTGGGCCTGCGGGTCCATGCCTATGACGTCGCAGGCGACGTCGGCGGAACGTGGTACTGGAACCGGTACCCCGGGGCAAGGGTCGACATCGAGAGCGTGCACTACTCCTATTCCTTCTCGGACGAACTGCAGCAGGAGTGGCACTGGACCGAGCGGTACCCCGCTCAGGCCGAAATCCTGCGCTACCTGCAGCACGTCGCGGATCGGTTCGACGTACGCAAGGACATCAGCTTCAACACGCGGGTCGCTTCGGTGACGTGGGACGACCAGGCGGACCTCTGGCGGGTCGTGACCGACGATGGCCGGACCGCTGCCGCGCGGTACTTCGTCTCGGGCGCCGGCACCCTTTCCGTGCCCAAGAAGCCGGACTTTCCGGGGCTTGAGACATTCGCCGGGCAGGCGCTGCTGACAGGCGACTGGACCGAGGACGTCGACCTCGTCGGCAAACGCATCGGCGTCATCGGCACCGGCTCGACCGGCATCCAGGTGATCCAGGAAGTCGCCAAGTACGCCGGCGACCTCACCGTCTTCCAGCGCACTCCCAACTACGTCACGCCGGTCGGGAACTACCCGACCGACCCGGCGGAGGAGGCGGACGAGAAGGCGAGGTACGCCGAGATCCGGGAAGCGGCTCGCAACCACTTCCTCGGCGTCGCCTACGACGAAGTGCGGCCGTCGGCGAAAGCGGCCACTCCCGAGGAACGGGAGGCGGTCTTCAACGACCGCTGGAACCGGGGCGGGCTGCGGTTCTTCATCGACAGTTTCGCCGACCTGCTGGTGGACGCCGAGTCCAACGAACTGGCTGCCGAATTCATCCGCGCCAAGATCCGCGAGAAGGTCAAGGACCCGGAGAAGGCCGCCAAGCTGACGCCCACGGACTACCCGTACGGGACCAAGCGGCCGCCGCTGGAGATCGACTACTACGAGGCCTTCAACCGTGACAACGTGCACATCGTCGACGTCAAGGCGAACCCGATCGACTCGGTCGTCCCGGAAGGCGTCCGGCTGGCCGACGGCTCGGTCCACCCGCTCGACGTGCTCATCCTCGCCACGGGCTTCGACGTCCTCACCGGGCCGCTGCTGGCACTGGACATCACCGGCCGGCGGGGACTGCGGCTGGCCGACGCCTGGGCGGAGGGACCCCAGACCTACCTCGGACTGACCGTGCACGATTTCCCGAACCTGTTCATGGTCACCGGCCCGCAGAGCCCCTCGGTGCTGTACAACGCGGCCCTCGGCATCGAAGATCACATCAACTACATCAGCCGGATCATCGGCTACATGCGCGAACGCGGCCACACGGTCGTCGACCCGACGATGCAGGCACAGCGGCAGTGGGTGACCGAGACCAATGCGATCGGCGCCATGACCCTTGTGCCCAACACCCCGTCGTCGTACTACATGGGTGCGAACATCCCGGGTAAGCCCCGCAAGATTCTGCCGTACGGCGGCGGAGCCCCCCGCTACCGGGCGATCAGCGACAACGTCGAGCAGAACGGCTATCGCGGGTTCCGGTTCGCCGCCACGAGCAGCGACCTGGACTCCGCGAGCGGCGCACCCGCGCTCGACCCTTCGGTCGCCTTCCTCGTGGAGGCCCTCAAACAGCAGGGTTACGCCGGTTTCCGTCACGCCGGTGTCGACGGCACACGAGCGGTAGTGGAGTCCTTCGCCGACCTGCAGGCGCCGAAGAAGGAGGTCGCCGAGATCTCCGACCACGCCTATGGTCCCGATCCCGCGCACAAGCTGCGGATCTACAACCCCGAGCCGGATGCGACGGGCCTACCCGTGGTGGCCTACGTCCACGGCGGCGGCTTCGTCGGCGGCAGCCTCGAAGTCGCGGACGAGGTCGCCCGCGATCTCGCCGTCCGCACCGGCGCCGTCGTCGTGTCCGTGACCTACCGGCGCGCGCCGGAACACCGTTTCCCCGCCGCGCACGACGACGTCTATGCGGCGGTGCGCTGGACGGTCGACAACATCGCCGAGCATGGAGGCGACCCCGCACGCCTCGCGCTGGCGGGAGACTCCGCCGGCGGCAATCTGGCGGCCGGAGCGGCGCTACGCGCAGTCCAGGATCGTGTGCCGCTGAGCGCGCTGCTGCTGATCTACCCGCTGGTGAACGCCACCATCGCGACGCCGTCACGCGAGCGGTTCGCTACCGGCTACCTGATCGAACTCGATGATCTGGCCTGGTGCGGCGAGCAGTACATGAGCTGCGACGACGACCTCCGCGACCCGCGGCTGGCACTCGACACGGCCGACCTGGCCGGGCTGCCGCCCACGTTCATCATCACCAACGAGCTCGACACCCTGCGGGACGAGGCCGAGCTGCTCGGCGAACTGCTGACCGAGGCCGGCGTCGATGTGGCGACACGGCGGTTCGACGGCCTCGCGCACGGCGTGTACTGGACATCCTTGGCCGTCTCACGCAGCGCGGAGCAGCGCGCCGCCGCGGCGGAATTCCTCATGGCGCATCTCGCGCCCGCCGAATCGTCACCCGCCGGTGCCGCCTCGAACGTCTGACCGCTTCCACCGGAGGTACGCGCGTGTACTACGCCCTGACGGTCCAGGACTTCCTCGACCGAGCCGAGCACGTCTACCCGGACCGAACTGGAATGGTGGACGAACCGGATCAGCCCGCTTCGCCGCTGCCGGCGCTCACATACCGGGAAATAGCCGAGCACGCTCGCGCGCAGGCGGCGTTCCTCGACTCGCTGGATGTGCCGGTCGGCGGGCGGGTCGCCGTCATCTCGCAGAATTCATCGCGGCTGTTCACGTCGTTTTTCGGCGTTCCGGCATACGGGCGCGTTCTCGTGCCGATCAACTTCCGCCTGGCGCAACCGGAGATCGAGTACATCGTGAGTCACTGCGGGGCGGACGTTGTCTACGCCGACCCGTCGCTGAAGGACGCGCTCGATACGCTGGACGTCAAGCACAGGTTCCTGCTGGGCGACGACGAATCGATGTTCCTGCACGGCGTCGAACCACGGCCCTGGGAAAGGCCCGATGAAGCGGCCACCGCCTCGATCAACTACACCTCGGGCACCACGGCCCGGCCCAAGGGCGTCCAACTGACCCATCGGAACCTCTGGCTGAACGCCGTGGTGTTCGGCATGCACACGACCATCAGCGATCGCGACGTGTACCTGCATACCCTGCCGATGTTCCACTGCAACGGATAGGGCATGCCGTTCGCCATCACCGGAGTCGGAGCCAAGCACGTCGCGCTGCGGAAGATCGACGGCAACGAGATTCTGCGTCGCGTCGAAGAGCATGGCGTGACCCTCATGTGCGCCGCGCCCGCGGTGCTGAACGCGATCATCGACGCGCTTCCGGCCTGGGAGGGCGAGGTCCCGGGACGTGGTCGGGTTCGGGTCGTCAGTGCCGGGGCGCCCCCGCCGACCAGGACCATTCAACGGGTCATCGATGACCTGGGCTGGGAGTTCCTCCAGATCTACGGCCTGACCGAGACGTCGCCCCTGCTCACGATCAACCGCGGCCGGGCCGAGTGGGACGGGCTGCCGTCGATCGAGCGGGCCAGGAGGCTCGCCCGCGCGGGTGTTCCGGCGTTGGGCGTGCGGATCAAGGTCGACGCTAGCGGGGAGTTGCTCGCCGCCACGAACCACAACCTGGACGGCTACTGGAACCAGCCGGAGGAGACCGCGCGGGCACAGACGGACGGCTGGTTCCACACCGGCGACGGGGGAGCCATCGACGACGAGGGCTACGTCGTCATCAGCGATCGGAAGAAGGACGTCATCATCAGCGGCGGCGAGAACGTCAGCTCAATCGAGGTCGAGGACGCGCTGATGTCGCACCCCGCCGTGCGGGAGGTCGCCGTCATCGGTATTCCGGACGACACGTGGGGCGAGCTGGTTACGGCACTCGTGATGACCGACGGCTCGGAGGTGGCGGCGGAGGATCTGATCGCGCACTGCCGTACCCGGCTCGCCGGCTACAAGTGCCCGAAGCGGATCGACTTCGTCGACCACCTTGCGCGGACCGCCACCGGCAAGCTGCAGAAGTTCAAGCTACGCGAGCCCTATTGGGCGGGGCGCACCCGCAAGGTCAACTGAGCCGGCCGGGATTGGACGTGGCCCGCGTCTGAACGACCATCCGCCGTTGCTTCATCTGAAGTCGTGAGTCTCGCATCCCCGCAGGCAGGAGGCGATTCTCAGTCTGAACGGATGATTCGCCAGAAAGGATCGACCGAGATGACGAAGACCACGAGTTCCACCACCGGATACCGCAGTCCCTCGCCGGAAGTGGGGGTCGCCGAGCGGTACACCTCGCCGGAATACCTGGGTCTGGAGTATGAGCGGCTCTGGCCCTACGTCTGGCAGCTCGCCTGCCACGTCGACGAGGTCCCGCACAGCGGGGACTACCTCGAGTACGAAGTCGGCCGCGAGTCGATTCTGATCGTTCGGCTTACCGACGGCCGGCTCAAGGCGTTCCACAACGCCTGCCAACACCGCGGGATGCGGCTCAAGACGGGCTGCGGCAACGCCACCGAACTGCGCTGCCGCTCCCACGCGTGGTGCTGGAACCTCGACGGATCGCTGAAGGAGGTCACCGATCCGCAGGACTTCGACCCGGCCGCGATCGACCCCAGCCGGATCGGACTTCCGGAGGTCCAGGTCGACACCTGGGCCGGGCTCGTCTTCGTCAACATGGACGGTGCCGCGCCACCCCTGCGCGACTTCCTCGGGGTCGTACCGGAAAAGGTCGCGCACTTCCGGATGGGCGAGATGAAGCTGCTCTCAAAGGTCACGACCAAGATCGCCTGCAACTGGAAGCTGGCGCACGAGGCGTTCATCGAGACCTATCACGCGATAGGCACGCACCCGCAGGCGCTTCGCTACGTGGACGATACGTCACTCGAATACGAGCAGCACGGCATCCACGGCATGCACCGCTTCGGGCCACAGGCGATGGGTACGCCCAGCAAGCGTCTCGACGCGGACGATCTCGACCGCGGTGACGTCCTTCTCGCAGCAGTGGCGGAACTTGCCTCCGCCAATCTCTACAGCGACGAGGACGTCGCGGCGATGCGCGCGCTGGTCCCCGTTGTGAACGCGCTGCCCGAGGACGCCTCGATGACCGAGTTCTTCGCGAATCTGCGTCGCGAAGAGGCGATCGCCAACGGCATCGATCTCTCGGCGTACAGCGATCGCGACATCGCACTTGGACCGCTGTGGAATCTGTTCCCGAACATCACGATTCCCTGCAACGCGGGCAACATCCTGGTCTTCAGATGGCGTCCGGACGGCCAGAACCCGGAGTCGTGCTACTGGGACAAGTACGAGCTCAAGTTCGTCGGTGAGGGCCGGGAGGCGCCAGAGCCCAGCTTCGTCCAGGTCGACGACTGGCGCGATTATGAGCACTGGGGGGTCGTGTTGGAGCAGGACCTGACCAACCTCCCGATCTGGCAGTTGGGCGTCCGCACGCGGGGATTCTCCGGTCCGATCTGGGGTCGCCCCGACGGCAACGTCGCGAACATGCACCGAGTCTTGGGCGAGTACCTTGCGAAGGAGCGCTGACGGGCTGCCGGTGCCGTCGCTGACCGTTCGGGTGGAGCCGTCCGGCATCGCCTTCGAGGCGGAACCCGGCGAGACCGTCATGCACGCCGCCGTGCGCCAGGGTCACCGATGGCCGACGCTGTGCCACGGCGAGGGAAGCTGCACGATCTGCCACTTCGAGGTGATCGGTGAGGCGGCGGGGCTGGCCCCGCCTTCGGCGACCGAGAGCGATGCCCTGCGGCACTGCGGGGCATCGCGGTGGTGTGCGGGTGAGGTGCGGCTCGCCTGCCAGGCGAGGGTTCTCGGCGACGTCGTCGTCCGCAAGAAGGGCGTCCGGCCGTTGAACGCCCCGGGGGAGTTCAAGCCGTGAGCCCGCGGCCGGTCAGCGAGCGGTCCAGCCACCGTCGACGGCGATCACCTGACCGGTGATGAACGTGCCGGCGTCGCTGGCGAGGAGCAGTAGCGTTCCCAGCAGCTCGTTCGGGTCGCCAGTGCGCCCCATCGGCGTGTTGCGCGTGACGTAGTCGTTGCCCGGTCCGTCCATGAGCTCGGTGGTCAGCTCGCTGGGGAAGAAGCCGGGTGCGATCGCGTTGACCCGGACGCCGCGCCGCGCCCACTGGACGGCCAGTTCGCGGGTGAGGCTGATGATGGCCCCTTTGGACGCGCAGTAGCTCGCCAACCGGTTGGGGCTCGCGGCCACCAGACCCAGAATCGATGCGATGTTGATGACGCTCCCCCGGCCGGCGTCGAGCATCGGCCGGGCGAGCAGCTGGGTGAGCTTGAAGGTGCCGTGAACATTGACGTCCATGACGTACCGGAAGTCCGGCATCGACTCGTCCTCGGCGCGGCCCGGCACGCTCGTCCCCGCGTTGTTCACGAGGATGTCCAGGGCGCCGACCTCGCCGTTGATCCGAGCCGCAGCTTCGGCGACGGAACCCTCGTCGGAGACGTCGCACGCGACTGCGGTGAGGCCGGGGTGCCGGGCACACAGGTCGTTCAGCCTGTCCACCCGGCGCGCCGCGACGTAGACCGATGCCCCGGCGTGTCGCAGCGCGATCGCGAAGTTCACGCCGAGGCCACTCGACGCTCCGGTGACGAGAGCGGTCCTCCCCGCCAGATCGAAGAGGTCCGCCGGGCCTGGAACCTTTGTGTCGGCGACGGTGTCGCGCCGGGCGGTGGTCACTGGGCGGCCCCGGCGAGCACTCGTGCCGCGGTCTTGACCCACAGGTCCGCCGACAGCCCGGCAAGCATCATTTCCGGCGCCCTTCGTTCGGCCTTCAACTCTTCCCGTCCGGCGATCAGCGCTCGGGTGGCGAGCGCGGCGTTGTCAGCGGCGGCACGGAACGGGTCGTCGCTGCCGGTGAAGGAGCCCGTCCGGAGGAACGCGGCATATCCGTGAGTGACCGCCGCGACACCGACGACCAGTCGCAGTGTCAGTTGCGGGGACGTGCCTTCGAGCGCGCGCGCGGGGACGACGAACGCTTCGACGACTGGGAGCAGTGCCTCGGCGAGTTCGACGTTGCCCGGAAAGAAGACTTCCTTGGCGTACAGGGTGTCGAACAAGGCCGGGTACTCGGCGGCGAACCGCACGTATCCCCGGGCCAGCAGCGCGAGATGATCGACGGGATCCGTCCGCTCGTCGGCAGCCGGCCTCAGGAGCGTGGCGAGGGTTTCGCAGCCCCGCACCGCGACGGCGGTGAGCAGCGCGCCACGGTCGGCGAAGTGCCGGTAGGGAGCGCCTCCCGTGACGTTCAGCCGCCGGCATGCCTCCGCCATGGAGAACCCGGATACCCCGGATGTTCCGATCATCTCGATGGCGACGTCGATGAGGGCGCCGCGCAGGTTGCCATGGTGGTAAGCCCCGCGTTTGGACTCGGCTAGTGCGCGTCGCGCCCTCCCTGACTTGGCCACCCGACAATGTTACCGACGCCCCGCGCCCGTTCTGGTGCTCGTTATAGCCATCTGAAAACCGGGGCCATCCGGCCCAGAACGTTTGCTTGTGGGCAATGTAAATCCCTCTTACACTTCGATGTACGCCAAATGTGAGAACCATCAACATGGTGAGCGTCGGAGGCGACGATGACGAGTGACAATCAGTCGATGGTGCGTTCTCTCCAGCGGGGACTGCGGCTGATGAACGCGGTCGGAGAGCAGGGCCCGGTGCATGCCAAGCAGCTTGCGCGCTACACGGGCGTCCCCCTGGCGACCGTCTATCACCTTCTTCGTACGCTGCTGCACGACAAATACGTTGTCCGGCTCGGAGACGGCTCGTACGTGCTCGGTCCGGCGCTCCACGCCGTCGGCGGTGGCGGCGCCCGGTCCGCGGTCGCCGCCGTGGACGCGAACCGATGCGAGACCTGATCCTGAAGACCGGGACCGCCGGGACGGCAGGCGACGATGCCGACGACGAGGGGGCGGGGCGGGGCCTCACACTCATCCAGAGCCTGCAACGTGGATTGCGCCTGGTCGAGGCCGTCGCGGAGCAGGGGCCGATGACGGCCCGGACCCTGAGCAAGGCCACCGGGCTCGGCCTGCCCACGACCTACCACCTGCTACGTACGCTGGTGTACGAGGGTTACCTGGGGCGGCTTGCCAGCGGCCTCTACGCGCTGGGCCCCCAATTTCGTTCCACCGCCGAACTCGAGCGTCAGGCTCGTATCGTGCGTGTGTTGAGGGAGACGACTTCGCAGTTGCGGGACCTGACCAACGCCACCGCCGTAGTCGCCGAGTTGGACGGTCGAGACGTCCTCTTGTCGCACCTGTCGCTAAGCCGGAAGGGCCCCGCCCCGGATCTGTGGGTGGGCATGCGCCTGCCGATACACGCCACGGCGGTCGGCAAGGCCGTCCTGGGGCAGCTGGATCCGGTGCGCCGCGACGAACTGCTCACCGCACCGCTCGCGCGATTCACGGCGCGCACGGTAGCGGACCCGCTGCTGCTCATGCGGGAGGCGGCCGGCTCGCCGATGGCCCACAGCCATGATCAGTACCGCTACGGCATCTCGTGCGTCGCCCTGCCGCTGCGCGGTCTGCGGTCGCCGTCCGCGCTGTCCATCTGCTTCCACTCCGGCCTGACGCCGCGCCGTCGGCTGCGGCTCGAAAAGGCGCTGGTGGAGACTGTTGAGGACCTCACCTGCCTGTCCGGCCCGGGGACGGTGTGACGGGCGTAGCCGGAAGCGCGATGATCCTGGGCGCCCTCTAGTCCCGGCCGGCCGCCCGTCCGGGGCGCCACGACGTCACCAGTACGCCGGCGCTGCCGAAGCCTCCGCCCAGGAAGGCGATGCCCAGGCCGGCCCAGCCATCGACATGGAACCCCACCGCGTGGTCGACGGACCAGCGACCCGAGCCGAGCGCGCCGAGCGCCGCCGAGGCGAGTGCGATCATCAGCACGTACTCATAGCCCTCTCCTGGCCGGAAGATGAAGAACCCGTTGCGCAGGTGGTTGGCGATCAGGGCAACGCCCATCGTCCCGACGACGGCCGCCGCCGCCAGCGGCGTGAGGGCGCCGAGCACCAGCAGCAGTCCCGCTCCCACCTCCGTCGTCGTTGCCGTCGCGGCGTGCAGCCTTCCAGGACGGATGCCGATGGACTCGAACCACCGTGCGGTGCCGGCCAGGCGGCCTCCGCCGAAGGCGTGATTGAGTCCGTGCGCCAGCATGGTTCCGCCGATCGCCAGTCGCAGAATCGCCGTACCGAGATCGACTTCGATCATTTCAGTGCCTCCACCCGTCCCCGCGGCTGTTCCGGGTAGATCGTCGCGTCACCGATTCCTGCCGGGAAGCGCGGCGTTTTCACATGACGGGTCGGCGGTGCCGGACGGCGAGGCGGAGCGTGCCGGCGTCGAGCCGGCGATCGTCATCTGAGATCTGGCCACTTGCCGGTCCTCTCAAGCGCGGCGCATTTTTGGTCGCAGCGCGAATGGCCGCCGTCGCGGCGATCGAACGCGGCGGCGATCACGATGCGCGCCGTGCTGACAATGACCCGAGGGAAAGGGGAGCGCGCGAATGCGGCCGGGTGAGAGCTTCGAGTGCGTCTCGTGCGACGCCATGGTTGTCGTGATCGGTGCCGCCACGGCGGACGGCGTGCTGGTGTGCTGCGGTATGCGCATGCGTACGGCGCGGCCGGTCCCCTGCAGCGCCCGGCTCGATACCGCCTCCGAACATGGAGTGGTCGCCGGTGTCCGGTACGCCGATCCGGTCTCCGGGCTAAGGGTGCGCTGTACCAAGAGCGGAAAGGGTCCGTTCGAGTTCGGATATCGCCGGCTCGTCACCGGGGCGACTCGTGCGCCGGCGCCACCGGAATGGGCCGAGGCCGACATTTCAGAAGGTGCGCCGGACGTTGTGCAGGAATCTGAAATGGCGTATCTGGAACGCCTACTCCACTAGGGCGAGGTTGGTGCTAGCAGCCTTCACGGGAGGATCACGATGAGCGCACGTCCCACCGACCACGACCGGGTCACGGTCGTTGAGTTGCTACGGCGGTGCGTGGAGAACGACCCTCACCGAACGTTCCTCGACCTCAACGGTGAGACCTACTCGTACGCCGACGTCTGGCAGCGCGCGCAGGATATGGCCGGTGGGTTGGCCGCGCTCGGCGTCAGCGCCGGACAGACCATCGTCAGCATGCAGGACACGCACATCGATGCCGTGGCGTCGTGGTTCGGCGCCAACCTGCTCGGCGCGGTGTGGGTGGGCACGAACACCGCCCTGCGGGGTGAGTTCCTTCGCCACGTCGTGACCGATGCCGGCTCCGCCGTGGTGATCTGCGAACAGGACCATGTCGAGCGGTTCACCGCGATCTCCGACCGGCTGCCCGGGGTGGCCCGGGTGCTGCACCGTGGCGAGCCGCTCGGCTGGCGGCGGGACGGCCTGCGCATCGAGCCCCTGGCCGACCACCTGCGGGCGCTCACCGCACCGGTGTACGCCCCGACCCCCGACGATCTCACCTGTCTCACCTACACCGGGGGAACGACCGGGCCGTCCAAGGGCTGCATGATCAGCCACGGGTACGCCGTCAACATCGCCCGGCGCGGCCTGGTCCAGACGCAGCGCACCTCCGCGGAGGTGAACTGGAGTCCGCTGCCGATGTTCCACCTCAACGTCCTGTCCATGACGATCATCTCCACGATGCTCGTGCGGGGCACGGCGGCACTCGCCCCGCGCTTCTCCGTGTCCGGGTTCTGGCCGGAGATCGAACGGACCGGTGCGCGAGTGGTGAACATGATCGGCGCCATGCCCGTGATGATCGCCCAGCAGCCCGACACCCCCGAGATGCGGCGGTGCTACGGGCAGATCCGCATGGTCCACTGCGTCCCGTTCTCGCCCGCCTTGCAGGAGGTCTGGCGCGAGCGATTCGGTGTCACGACCCCGGGATCGAAGGGGTACGGCATGACCGAGGTCTTCCCGATGACATTCCAGCCCGCGCAGGACGACTCACCTGCCGCGAGCGCCGGGCGCACCAACGAGACCGACTTCGAGGTGCGCATCGTCGATGAGAGCGACAACGAGCTGCCAGTGGGTGAGGTAGGTGAGGTGGTGTGCCGGCCACGTCGCCCGAACGTGATGTTCAAGGGCTACTGGCGACGCCCGGAGGCCACACTCGACGCGACCCGGAACCTGTGGTTCCACTCCGGTGACCTGGGGAGGTTCGACGAGAACGGCTACTTCTACTTCGTCGACCGCAAGCACGACTACCTGCGCCGCCGCGGCGAGAACATCTCCAGTAAGGAGGTCGAGGCCGCCTACGCCGCACATCCGGACATCCGGCAGGTCGCGGTGCACGCCGTCCGGTCCGAACTCTCCGAGGACGACCTGAAGGTCACCGCGGTGCGGGCAGCGGGATCGGACCTGAGCGCCGAAGAACTCTTCGAGTGGTCCAAGGAGCGCGTGCCGTACTTCGCGCTTCCGCGCTACATCGAATTCCGTGACGAACTCCCACTCAGCCCGACCGGGCACGTGCGGAAGAACCTGCTGCGCGACCAGGGATGCACACCCGCGACGTGGGACCGCGAGCTCGCCGACGTGACCTGGGAGCGGCGGTGACCGCCTCCGTCCGCGACCGGTGCGCCATCACCGGGGTCGGCACCACGGACTTCAGCCGCGAGTCCGGTCGCTCGGTGCTCACCCTCGCCGCGCAAGCGTCGCTCGGCGCGATCCGGGACGCCGGCCTGGCCCCGTCCGACATCGACGGCATCGTGCGCTGCGAGATGGACGAAGCCCTGCACGCGGACGTCGCCGCCGCCCTGGGCATGCCCAACGTCGCGTTCTGGGCGTCCGGCGGCTGGGCGGGCGCGGCGCCCTGCGGGATGGTCGGGCTGGCCGTCGACGCGATCCTCGCGGGGCGCGCGACCAACGTGCTGGTGTTCCGCTCGCTGAACGGACGGTCGGGCAGGCGATTCGGCCAGGGCTGGGCCGCCGGCGCCAGCGTCGGCGGCCGCGGCGCCTACCTTGAGTACCTGATGCCATACGGCCTGGTCTCGCCCGGCATGGCGTACGCGATGTTCGCCCGCCGTCACATGATCGAGTTCGGGACGACCGCCGAGCACCTGGGCCATATCGCCCTGGCCTGCCACGCACGCGCGAACGAGAACCCGGCCGCGCAGCGGTACGGCCACCCGCTGACGATGGCCGGGTATCTGGACGCGCGAATGATCGCGGACCCGCTGCGCCTGTACGACTTCTGCCTGGAGACCGATGGCGCCGCGGCGGTGGTCGTCACTTCCGCCGAGCGGGCGCAGGACGGCCCCAAGCGCGCGGTGCTCATCCGCGCGGTGACACAGGGCGATCTCCCCGAGCCCCGGCTGGGCGGTCTCTGGGGGAATCTGCTGAGCGGCCCGCTGATCAACCAAGGCGGAGCACTGGCGCGGCGGCTGTACCGCGACGCGGGCCTGGGACCGGCGGACATCGACGTCGCCCAGATCTACGACTGCTTCACCATCACCGTCCTGATGCAGTTGGAGGACTACGGCTTCTGCGCCCCGGGCGAAGGTGGTCCGTTCGCAGCCGGCGGAGCACTGGAACCCGGCGGATCGCTACCGCTCAATACGTCCGGCGGAAATCTCGCGGACGGCTACGTCCACGGCATGAGCCACGTCGTCGAAGGGGTTCGGCAATTGCGCGGCGAATCCACGGCACCCGTTCCCGGCGCGGAGACCTGCCTCGTCACATCGGGAATCCCCGGCCCGGGCTCGAGCGCGCTCATCCTGCGCGCGGGCTGACCTACAGAAGGGACGAGTGTGCCCACTCCGGTTTTCATACTCGGCGGATGGCAGTCGGACTTCGCCCAGAAGGCGCCCGGCGGTGACGTCTACCCGCTGATCGAGTCCGCGACGTTCGAGACGCTCGACGACGCGGGAATCGCGCCCGCGGAAGTCGATGTCATCCACGTCGGGAACTTCGCGGGCGAACTGTTCAACTTCCAGGGGCAGATGGGCGGCCTGGTCACCGCGGTCCATCAGGACCTGGCCGGCAAACCCGCCTCGCGGCACGAGGCCGCCTGTGCCTCGGGCAGCATGGCCGTCCTCGCCGCGATGTCGGACCTTGAGAGCGGCCGCTACGGCACCGCGCTCGTCCTCGGCGCCGAGGTACTCCGCAGCGTCCCCGGGCCCGAAGCGGGCGTTCGACTGGGATGCGCCGCCTGGACGGGCCGCGAGATCGTGGACGAGCCGTTCCCCTGGCCGAGCATGTTCGACCGCGTCGCGGTCGAGTACGAGCACCGGTACGGGCTCGACCACCGGCACCTCGGTCGCATCGCGGAGATCAACGTGGGCAACGCCCGGCGCAACGGCAACGCGCAGACGCGGGCGTGGGAATTCGCAGAAGGCTCCTTTCGTGCCGACGACGAATTGAATCCCCGTGTCGGCGCCATTCTGCGCAAGCAGGACTGCGGCCGGATCACGGACGGGTCGGCCGGGGTGGTCCTGGCGTCCGAGAGGGCCGCCGGCGAATGGGCCCGAGCGCGGGGCATCGCGCTGGAGTCCGTGCCGCGCATCCAGGGCTGGGGGCACCGCACCGGCACGATGCTGCTGGAGGACAAGCTGGCCGCCGGCGTCCGCGCGGAGTACCTCTTCCCTCACCTGCGCACGGCGATCGTCGACTCCTTCCGCGGAGCCGGTATCTCCGGTCCGTACGAACTCGACGCCATCGAGACCCACGACTGCTTCTCGATATCCGAGTATGTCGCCCTCGACCACTTCGGGGTCACCCCTCCCGGCAAGGCCTGGCAGGCGGTCGAGGACGGCACGATCGAGCCGGGCGGCCGCCTGCCCGTCAACCCCGGCGGCGGGCTGCTGGGACTGGGGCATCCCGTCGGCGCCACCGGCGTGCGCATGCTCCTCGACGGCGCCAGGCAGGTCGGCGGCCGGGCCGGTGACCACCAGGTTCCCGGCGCCCGGCGGGTCGGTCTGCTGAACCTCGGCGGTTCCGTCACCACCGTCGCCGCGTTCGTCGTCGGTGTCTGAAAAGCCTTTTGCGGTGGGCGGTCTTGCTTCATCTGAATTCGTGAGTCTCGTCTGATGCCACGACACCGGGAATTCTGGGAAATGTAGTTCTGACTGTGGAGGTTGTGATGAGTGTCCCGCTCATTATCGACACTGACACGCACGTGAACGAGCCGCGTGATCTGTGGACCAGCCGGATGTCCCGCGATCGATGGGGCGACCTGATCCCCGAGGTGCGCTGGATCGAGGACCGGCAGGGCGAATACTGGTGCATGGCAGGCAAACCGCTGTTCACCGTCGGCACCTGCATCATGGAGCCGGATGAGAACGGGCGGCCGATCCGCTCGCCGCGGTTCCCGGACTACGCGCAGACCTACGAGCAGATGCACCCGTCCGCCTACGACGCGACCGAGCGGCTGAAGGTCCTGGACTCCTACGGAATCCAGGCCGCCGCGCTGTTCCCGAACCTCGGCTTCGTGGGGCCGAACATCTTCGCGGCGGCCGGCTCCGACGCGCTCGAATTCCAGACCGCCGCGCTGCGGGCGTACAACGACTTCCTGCTCGACTGGTGCGGTGCGGACCCGGACCGCCTGCTCTCGCTGGCGCTGATCCCGTACTGGGACGTCGACGCCGCGGTCGCCGAGATCGAGCGCTGCGCGGCGCTCGGGCACAAGGGCCTGGTCTCGACCGGCAAGCCGCAGGAGCACGGCCAGCCGCTGTTCGTGGACCCGTACTGGGACCGGATGTGGGCGGCGGCCCAGGACGTCGGCCTGTCCATCAGCTTCCACGTCGGCGGCGGCGATCTGAGCCGGCACCTGAATCCGGAGCGCATCGAGAAGGAAGGTTGGCGGGCGACGCTGGCGCGACTGACCACGAGCTTCTTCATGGAGAGCGGAATCGGAGTCGCCGACCTGCTGATGTCCGGCGTGCTGGCCCGGTTCCCCCGGCTGAGGTTCGTGTCGGTGGAGAGCGCGATCGGGTGGATCCCCTTCCTGCTGGAGTCGCTCGATTTCCACTACAAGAAGTACGAGCCGTGGGTCGAGCGGCCCGAGTTCGCCGCCAGTGACCTGCTGCCCAGCGACTACTTCCGCCGGCAGGTGTTCGCGAACTTCTGGTACGAGAAATTGCAGCCCTGGCACGTGGAGGCGATAGGCACCGACAACCTGCTCTTCGAGACGGACTATCCGCACCAGACGTGTCTCGCCGGTGACGAGATCACCGAGGCGATCGACAACAGCCTCGGCGGCCTCCCCGAGGCGGATCGCGAGAAAGTCCTCTGGCGCAACGCCGCGTCGCTGTACAACCTCGATGTCGCCAAGCTCGAAGCGCTGAACACGCCGTGACGTCCGCGCCGCTGCCGGTGGTCGATGATCCGGACACCGGCGGGTTCTGGGCGGCGGCGCGGCGCGGCGAGATCGCGGTCTGTCGTTGCGCGCGGTGCGGTGAGCTCATCCAGTTGCCGCGCGGCATCTGCCACCGCTGCCACAGCACCCGCGTCGAATGGGAGGCGGTCGCGCCACGAGCTCGGCTTGTGGCGTGGACCGTCGCCGAACATCAGGTGCACCCGGCGTTCCCGGTGCCCTACACGGTCGTCCTCGTGGAATTGCGGGACGTGCCGCGGGTCCGACTGGCCGGCTACCTTCCCGGCCGTCCCGCGCTTGTGGCGGATATGGCGATGCGGGCTGTCTTCCGCGACGGCGCACCAGGCGTGTCGCTGGTCGACTGGGTTCCCGAAGCCGCTGACACCATTTGAATTCCGGCCGCTTGTCGGCCCGAGCGGCGGGCGTTTTAGTAGCGCTAGGAATCAGCCAACGAATTGGCGCGTGGATAGGGGCATGCCGTGATTTTCGATTTCGATCA
Source organism: Actinomadura chibensis NBRC 106107 (assembly GCF_001552135.1). Lineage (GTDB taxonomy): Bacteria > Actinomycetota > Actinomycetes > Streptosporangiales > Streptosporangiaceae > Spirillospora > Spirillospora chibensis. The sequence goes on from NZ_BCQP01000057.1 coordinate 16,490, forward strand.
GCATCTCTTCGAGTACCCGCAGATGTGGGTCGACCACACCGCACCGGACGAGCGCGATCTGGCGCTGACGGTGGAGCGGGACGAGCTGGGCTTCCCGTGGGTCTTCTCGCGCGCGGCCAATCAGCGGATCTACATTTACGCGAAGACCGTCCCGGAGGACGGTTTCGCCTCCCATGTCACCCCCTGGCAGCGCTGGAAGGACCACCTGTCGCCGGAGACGGACTACCTCGCCGACGTCCCGGAGGATCTGCAGTACCCGGGCGCGCGAGTGGGGAAGCTCGACGAGCAGGGAGTCGACAAGGCGCTGCTGCTGCCGCACTTCGGCTTCCTCTGGGGCCGCCAGCTCGGTGGCCGGCTCGACATCGTTCGGGCCAACCTGTCGGCGTGGAACAGGTGGGCTGCCAGCGTCAAGCAGGAGGGCGGCGAGCGGCTGGAGCCGACCGGACACGTCACGTTGCGCGGCGGCGACCCGGCCTGGCTGGAGAACGAACTGGTCCACCTGGCCCGCAACGGCGTCCGGTTCGCGCTGATCTCCTACGGGCTGGTGGACGGCCGGCGCATGTCGCACCCGGACCACGACCGTGCCTGGAAGGCCTTCGTCGACAACGGGATCATCCCCGTGTTCCACATCCAGGACGGCGACGTGCGCGCCTCCGGCCTGCCGGAGGGGTGGTTCGAGGCCGACGGTGACGCGCTGTTCGGCCCGCTGGATTTCGTCTTCAGCCACCTCGGCGTCCAGGTCGCCGTGGCCGACCTGATCCTCGGCGGCGTCTTCGACCGCTTCCCCTCGCTGAGGTTCGTCACCGTCGAGCTGACCGCCGGGTGGATCAACCCGTTGATCTCCGGCGGAACCGGCATCCCCGGCAGCGTCGGCGGCGTGGTGAACGGCCCCGGCCTGGACGTGTCGTACCGCGTGGAGGGCTTCTTCCGCCGTAACACGGTGACGTTGAAGAGGGCGCCCAGCGAGTACCTGTACGAGCACTTCCGCTCGACGGTGAACCCCGTGGAACCGCTCGCCGACTACGTCGAATCGGGCCTCGGCGGCAACATCCTGTTCGGCGGCGACTACCCGCACAGCGAGGGCTTCCTCAAGGCGGTCGACACCTTCCAGCCCGCGGTCGCCGACCTCACGGAGGAGCAGAAGTCGAAATTCTTCGGCGGGACCGCGGCGGCCCTGCTCACCGCGCCCTGACCAGTTCGCGATCAACCGTCCCGGGTATCCGGTCCGACAGATGTGGAGATCCAATGAGCAACATCGGAATCGTCAAGGCGTTCCTCGACGGCATGCACAAGCCGATCACACAGGTGCCCGACCACCTGCGCGCCTCCTTGGCCGAGGACGCCGAGTGGGGCAACAGCGGCTTCCCGCCGGCCGTCGGCATCGAGGACATCGTCGGCAAGCACGAAGCGAGCCAGCGGGTCTTCGGCGACTACGTGATGGACGTCCAGCTGCTCAACATCGCCGCCGACGGTGACGTCGTCTTCACCGAGCGGATCGATGTCGGCCGGACCCAGGCCGGCGAGGAGATCCTCACCGTCCCCGTCGTCGGCGTCTTCGTCGTGCGCGACGGCAAGATCGCGCGCTGGACCGACTACTTCGACCCGGCCGGCCTGCTCGAACACCTCGCCACGCTCCCGGACGTCGAGAGCTACTTCACCGGCAAGTCCGCTCCGGCCTCCTGACCGGCCGACGCACCGGGTCTTAGGAGGCGGTTCAGTGAGTGACCTGCTGATTGACGGACGACTGCGGCGCGCGACCGGGGGCCGCAGCTACCCCAACGTGAACCCGGCGACCGAGGAGCCGATCGGCGAGGCCGCCGACGCCGCGGCGGAGGATCTCGACGCCGCCGTCGGCGCGGCACGACGCGCCTTCGACGCGACGGACTGGTCGACGAACGCCGACTTCCGCGCGCGGTGCCTCCGCCAGTTGCGGGAGGCGCTGCACAAGGAGAAGGAGACGCTGCGAACGGTCACCGTCCAGGAGGCCGGCGTGCCCGTCGCGCTGACGCGTTCGATCTGGCTCGACACAGTTCTCGACGCCCCGGCGTACTGGGCGGATCTCGCGGTGAACTACCCCTATGAACGGGACCTCGGCGTGGGGGACACCTTCGCCGGCGTGCCGGCCCGGCGCAAGATCCTCCGGGAGCCGGTCGGGGTGGTCGCCGCGATCACGCCCTGGAACTACCCGCTGCCGCTGAACCTCTTCAAGCTGGTCGGCGCGCTCGCCGCGGGGTGCACCGTGGTGCTCAAGCCGGCTCCGGACACACCCTGGTCCGGGACGGAACTGGGAAGGCTGGTCGCGGAGCACACCGACATCCCGGCCGGCGTCGTCAACGTGATCTCGGGGCGCGACCCCGGTCTCGGTGCGGGGCTGGTCGCCGATCCGCGGGTCGACATGGTCACCTTCACCGGCTCGACGGCCACCGGCCGCACGATCATGGCCTCCGCGGCCGAACAGCTCAAGCGAGTATGCCTGGAGCTGGGCGGCAAGTCGGCGAACATCGTCCTGGACGACGCGGACTTCCCCGCCGTCGTCGGTGCGGCGGTCTCGGTGTGCGCGCATGCCGGTCAGGGCTGCGCGCTGCCGACCCGGATGCTGCTGCCGCGCAGCAGGTACGACGAGGGCGTGTCCATCGCCACGGCCTCGTTCGAATCGGTCAGCGCCGGCGATCCCACCGACCCGGCCGTGATCGTCGGGCCGCTGATCAACGCGGCCCAGCGGGAACGCGTACTCGGTTACATCGAGAAGGGGAAGTCCGAAGCGCGGCTCGTCGTCGGCGGCACGCCGTCTCCGCGGCCGAAGGGGTACTACGTCGAGCCGACCCTGTTCGCCGACGTCGACCCTAAGGCGGTCATCGCCCAGGAGGAGATCTTCGGCCCTGTCCTGTCGCTGATTCCCTACGAGGATGACGACGACGCGGTCAGAATCGCCAACGACAGCGTCTATGGCCTCTCCGGCAGCGTCCACAGCGCGGACCTCGACCGGGCGACCGCTGTCGCGCACCGTATCCGCGCGGGCACCATCAGCGTCAACGACGGTGTCTGGTTCGCGCCCGACGCCCCGTTCGGCGGATACAAGCAGAGCGGGCTCGGCCGCGAGTTCGGCGACGAGGGCTTCGGCGAGTTCCTCGAGACCAAGACCCTCGGCCTGCCGGCCTGACCGCAGAACCGCCGCCCTCGGCGCCTTCGCATCGAAGCGCCGAGGGCGGCGCCATGTTCAGTCGTCCGCGAGCGAGACGAACAACAGCCGCGCGCGTCCGCCGGACGCGGTCGCGCGATGACCGCTGCCTTCCGTGTCGGCGGCGAGGACGACGTCCCCAGGACCCATGCGCCGGGTGCTGCCGTCGCGCGCCTCGATCTCGATCTGGCCGCTGAGCACCACCACGTACTGGCGGCACGGCGCCCGGTGCCAGCCGCTTGCGCGCGCCTCCGCCGGTATCTCCACGAAGGTCGCCGCGACGGCCCGCTCGGGAGCGGTGGAGAGCAACGCCGCCTCACCCTCCACGAGCCCGGCGGCCTGCATCGGCTTGACCGTGTCCACCAGGCGAGATCCGCCCGTCGCGTCCGTCTCGCAGTGGGTGATCCGGAAAAGGTTCTCGGTCGGCACAGCGGCTCCTGTCCATCGGGGGATGTTCGATTCGAGTGAATCCGGCGCGCCCGTCGGCAGACAGAGAGACCTTTTCAGAACGGTGAATCGATCTGCGCGCTGCCCATTCCGAACTGTGCCGGATGGGGAATTCCGTTCAGGGCCGTGAGGGAATGCCGATGGCCTCGGTCCAGGCGAGGATGTGGTCGTCGAAGCCGGTGAAGTTGCCCCGACGGATCACGCCGGACTGATCGATGTGCCGCTCACCGGAGAGTCCGAAACGGCTCAGGACGTCCACCACGGACGGCCGGGCCACACCGGCGAGCCCGGCGGACAGGCATCGGGAGAGGTCGGCGACTCGGCGGCTCGGCTCCACGGCGACGAGCCGACAGCCCGCCGGACCATACGTGTGCCGGTCGTGGTTCCACACTTCGATCGGAGACGCGCCGTCGTCGCCGTAGGGCGTCACGGCGGTCTCGACCACCGCGCCGCCCAGGACCCCGGCGCGGTCGGCGTAGGCCGCCGCGAGGCGGAGCGCCGCGATCGTGATCCACGCGATGGCGCCCTCTCCGATCGCCCAGACCGGGACGCCATCGACGGGATTCTCACGGAACCCGCCGGCGGCGAGCGCGATGAGCGCTGAGCCGTCCGCATGGAACTCGCACCGGTACCGTGCGCCCGGTGCGTCGGACGACGGCGCCGACGCCGACGCCGACGCCGACGCCGACGAGAAGACCACTCGATCCGCTTGCACGAGCGGGGGCTCGTCCGCGATGGGGACGGGTCCCGGCCAGGAGGCGACCTGGTCCCGTGCCCAGTCCCGCAGCCGTGCCGAGCCCGCGTCGTCGAACGAGCCGTGCGCATCGCGGACGGGGGCCGTGACCAGGAGGAGCCAGGGCACGTCGGTGCTGAGCGCCGCGCTCGCGACGAGCCGCCGCACGCGCTCGTGCCCCCGCCGCACGGCGGAGCCGGTCATCCGGCCGCCCCGGCCGGAGCGGCTTCGGGGGACGCCGCGGGTTCCGTCATGCCTTCGGGCTCCGCACGGCGATCGCGTCGAGCTCGACGCGGGCGCCGTACGGCAGTTCCGCGACGGCGACGCACGTGCGGGCGGGCAGCGGTTCCGGGAGCGACCGCTGGTACACCTCGTCCATGGCGCCGCGGTCGGACATGGACACCAGGTAGACGGTGATCTTCACGACGTCCTCAAGGCCGAGCCCCGCCGAGGCGAGTCGGGTCCTCAGGTTCGAGAAGGCCTGCCGGGTCTGGCCGGCGACGCCGCCGGCGACGAGCGCGTCGCCGGCCAGCCCCAGTTGTCCGGAGATGAAGACGAACCCGTTCGGGGTCTCGCGGACCGGGCTGTACGGGTGCCGCGCCTGCGCGGGGCCGGTGGGGGCCGAGGCCGTCATGGGTCCTCCTTGCGGGGATGGGTGAACCGGTGGATCAGAGGTGGCTGAGGGAGGAGGTCTCCCTGTCGGCGGGGGCTCGGCCGGGCATCCTGCGGACCAGGAGCACCGCCGGGATCGCCGCCAGCACGAACACGCCGCCGACGTTGGCGATGTAGGCGTAGATGCCGGTCGCCGAGTTGACCGTCTCGCCGTCGGCGACGACGGCCGTCCCGCCGAGGATGGCGGATCCGACGAAGTTCATCGTCACCGAGGCGATGGCGACCATGACCATGACCAGGCCGGAGACGGTGGCCTGCCGTTCCCGCGGGGCGAGGACCGATGCCAGGTTGAACCCGGAGGTCACGAGATTGCCGGCGGTCAGGCTCAGCAGGAACGAGGCCGGCACGGCGACGGCGAGGTTGCCCGGGCCGTCGCCGAGGTACATCAGCGCGGTGCCGGTCGTCCCGGTCAGGATGCCCACCGCGAGGCACCACGCCGGGCCGACGCGGGTGGCGATGGCCCCGGCGCCGACGCCGCCCAGTGCGATGCCGATGGACGGGACGCCGAACATCAGCCCGAGGGCGAGGGGGCTTTCGAGCCCGTATCCCAGCCCGTCGTCGGGGGACGTCTCCACGAGGATGCTGAACAGTTGCAGCACGCTCTGGTAGGCGCCCGTGCCCATGACGACCACGAGCAGCCCGAGCCCGAGCGTGCGGGAGATGCCCCGGATGTCGATGATGGGTTCACGTCCGCGGCTCAGAACGGCGAACCAGTACACCAGGGCGGCGAGGCCGGCCGCGAGCACCAGGAGCGACACCGCGCCCGCCCAGCCGAAGACCTGGCCGAGGCTGATGTAGCCGAGGACGCCCGCCATGCCGCCGCCGAGGACGAGCGCGCCCCGGACGTCCACCGTGCCGGGTGTCCGGCGCCGCGTGTCGGGAACGACCAGGCGGGTCAACAGCGCGGCGGCGACCGCGAACGACGCCGAGATCACGAAGACGGACCGCCAGCCGAACACCTCGATCGCCGGCTCCAGGACGAACGGGGTCACGATGCCGAAGACGGCCGACCCGGCCGTCACGACGCCCGTGACGACCATCGAGAACTTCGGTACGCAGAGGTCGCGGATGATGGCGATCGACAGGAACAGCGCCGCCACCGCGGCGCCCTGCAGGAGGCGTCCCAGCACGAACACGGCGAGGTGCGGTGCGGCCAGGCACACGACCCCGCCGAGCGCGGCGACGAGCAGCGTGATCACGAGCACCCGGCGCTTGCCGTGGACGTCCGCGCTCTTCCCCAGCAGCGGTGACCACATGGCGCCCGCGAGCATGGCGCTCGAACCGATCCAGGCGAACTGGTTGGTGTCGAAGGCCCGCGCCAGGTGGGGGAGGACAAAGGTCGGCGCCGCGACCACGCTGTCGACCATGACGTTGACGAGGATGAGGATCGCGACATAGGAGACGACCCTGAGCGTCCATCCGCTGTGGATCGCCCCGGTATCCCGGCTGTCCGTGGTGGTTGAGTCGAGATCGGTCATGCGTGTTGTCTCTCTGCGTTGAGTCCACCGGCGGTGGGGTCACCGAGACGGCTGGCGCGCACGACGCCCTGCTGGGCGACGAGGGTGATCCGAGTGGGGTCGCTGAGCGCGCGGATGTCGCTGAGCGGGTCCGCCGCGCACAGCACGACGTCGGCGAGGCGGCCCGGCCGCAGGACGCCCAGCCGGTCGTCCACGCCGAGCAGCCGGGCGCTGGTCGCGGTGGCGGCGCGGATGGCGTCCATCGGCGACATTCCGAGCTCGACCAGGCACCAGAGCTCGAACGGGTTCTCGCCGTGCGGCGTGATGCCGGCGTCGGTGCCCACGGCGATCTGCACCTTCCGCTCGATCGCGCGGGCGATGTTCTCCTTGGCGATCGCGTTCCAGCGCAGCTTCTTCTGATAGCGCCACGGCGTGGTCGCGGCGGGGTCGAGCGGCTGGAAGACCGCGGACAGGGTCGGCACGAGGAACGCGCCGCGCTCGCCGAGGAGGTCGCAGCCCTCGTCGTCGATCCCGAAGCCGTGCTCGATCGAACGGACTCCGCCGCGGAGGGCGGAGAGGATCCCGGCGCGGCCCTGGGCGTGCGAGGCGACGGTGCGGCCGCCGTGGCGCCTCGCCTCGTCGACGACGGCCCGGATCTCCTCGGCCAGCAGGTCCTCGTCGTCGGGATCGTCGTGCGCGCTGCTGATGCCGCCGCTCGTGCAGATCTTGATCACGTCGGCGCCGGCGCGCAGCAGCTCGCGCACCGCGACCCGCGCCTCGGTCACGCCGTCCGCGACGACGCACGAGTCGAGGTCGAGTGCCCTGCCGCTCGGCAGCGTCGTGTCCGCGTGGCCGCCGGTGTGGCCGATGACGGCGATCGCGGTCTGGATCCGCGGGCCGGCCACGCGTCCGCGGGCGACCGCTTCGCGATACCCGGCCGGGAGCGCGCCGAGGTCGCGGACCGACGTGACGCCCGAAAGGAGCGTGCGCTCCAGGCGATCGACCGTGTCCAGGGTGGTGAGCACCGGATCGCTCATCAGCGCCACATCGACGATCGACCGGTCGGAGGGCATGCCGAGATGGGTGTGGCAGTCGAAGAGCCCGGGCAGCAGGGTGCCGCCCTCGCCGTCGATCTCGGGCACGCCCGGCCGGGCCGGTGGAGCTCCCGCGGCGGGTCCGGCATAGGTGACGCGACCCGCGTCGTCTGATTCGAGCACCGCGTCCTCGACCACCTCGTCGCTCAAACCGTCGATGAGGCGGACGCGACGGATCCGCAGGGCGGCGGCTTCGGCGGTCTGCATGGCGCGATCGGCCCTCCAAGGCATCGGTCCAGATGGTGGCGACGCTAGAGTTGTCCTTCACAATCGGCCGCAAATCGCAGGAAATCTCTCCTAGCGATGTCATCCATGCAGGAAAGGGATCCTCGTGGCCGTCACCGATTTCGACGAGCTCGACCTGGCGATCGTCGACGCGGTGCGCACCGCACCCCGCGCCAGCTGGCGCGATCTGGGGTCGGCGCTCGGTGTCAATCCCTCGACCGTGAGCCGGCGGTGGTCGCGCATGGAGTCGTCGGGCACCGCCTGGGTCACGGCACATCCGTCCGGCGGCGCCATGCCCGTGTGCGCCCTCGTCGAGATCGATTGTGAGCCCGGCCGGTCGATGGACGTGGCGCGTGATCTCGCCATGGACCGGGAGGCGGCGTCGATCAAGGTGATGAGCGGCCCCCGCGACCTGGTGGTGCTCGCCCAGGCGGTGAGCCTCCAGGCACTGTCGGGCTACCTGCTCGGCCTGGTGCCCCGCATCGCGGGCATCGCCCGCGTCCGCAGCCACATCCTCACGCGATCGACGCTCGAGGTGAGCAGCTGGCGGGACGGCTCCCTCAACCCCGAGCAGCAGCGTCGGCTGGGGTCGCCGCCGGCGGCCGGCGCCGCGAAGGCCGACGCGCTGGACGCTACCGACCGCCTGATCCTCGCCGCGCTGCACGCGAACGGGCGGATGTCGCTGGAGGGGATCGCGGGGTTCGCCGGTGTCGGCGCGCTCGCCGTGCGGCGCCGGCTCACGCGCATGCGCAACGGCGGGCTGGTGACCCTGCGCTGCGACGTGTCGCGCGAGCTGTCCGGCCGGTCGGTATGGGCCACGTACTTCGGATCCCTCGACGTCCAGGACCTGCGATCGGCCGAGCAGCGCATCCGTGTCCTCCCGGGCGTGCGGGCGGCGAGCTTCACGGCGGGTCCGTTCAACCTCGTGGTCGACGCGTGGCTGCACTCCACCGCCGAGGTGCACGATCTCGAATGGCGCATGGGTCGGGAACTGCCGGAACTGCGGGTCCTGGACCGCTCGGTCGTCCTGCGGGTCACGAAGCTGCTCGGGCGCGTGCTCGACGCCGATGGCCGGGCGGTCGGGGTCGTGCCGCTGCTGCCGGACGATCCTCAGGCGTAGGCGCGGAGGAACACGTCGACCCCGCGGTCCACGAGGCGGAGGACCTCGGTCTCGTCGGCGTCGGCGTCGAGCGCGTGCAGGGCGAGTTCGACCGTGAGGGCGGTGAAGTGCCGCGCGGCGAGCTCCGGCTCGTCGGCATGGAGCCCTCCGGCGGCGGCGAGCTCGGCGAACCGGGCGGCGAGCATCCGCTCGGGGCGGTCGCTCGTGGAGAGCGCGAGTCGCGGAGCGGCGCGCTCCGACGCGAGCCGGCGGAACGTCACGTAGTCCGATGAGGGGAAGGTGCCCGTGACGACGCGCCGCGCGAAGGCCGAGAGCGCCTCCCGCAGGTCGCGGCCGGGCTGCAGTTCCTCCTCGAGCGCGGTGCCTACGGTGCGGACCAGGGACGCGTGGACGCGCTCGACCACGCGGAGGTAGACGGCGCTCTTCTCCCCGAAGTGGTCGTACACGGTGCGCTTCGAGACCCCGGCGCGGGCCGCGATCACGTCCATGCTCGCCCGCTCGTAGCCGTCCGCCAGGAAGCGCTCCTCGGCCGCGTCGAGGATGGCGGCGCGCTTCGCCTCGGACCGCCGGCGCCGGCCCGGCGTCTGGACCTCGGCGATGGCTCTGGGCATGCCGGTAGCGTAGCGACCCAGAAAGCACACTGGCCAGTGTGCTTTACTGGCCGTCGGGACGTGCGTTCCCGGCTGATCACGACAGGGAGGCCCGATGGCGATCGATCTCCGCGAGCACTGGGAGGGGTACCTCGCCCCGTCCGCGTTCGAGGACTACTCAAGGAGGTACGCCGACTTCTTCAGGATGCGGCGCGAGGACGGCGTCATCGAGGTCCGCCTGCACACGGACGACGGGCCGTACGTGCACACGCACGCCGCGCACAACGTCTGGCCGCGCGTCTGGCAGGAGATCGGCAACGACCAGGAGAACCAGGTCCTGATCATCACGGGCACGGGCGACAGGTGGATGACCGGCGACCCCAAGGGCCACAACCCCAGGCCGGCCTCCGACCTGGACCCGGACCTCGTCTATCAGCGCCTGTACGACGGCTGGAAGGTCGTCGAGAGCTTCGTCGGCAACATCGACATCCCGACGATCGCCGCCGTCAACGGTCCCGGCGTGCACACCGAGTTCGCGATCCTCTCCGACATCACGCTCGCCGCGCCCGACGCCGATTTCATGGACCCGCACTTCTGGCTCGGCACCGCACCCGGCGACGGCCAGGCGCTGGCGCTCCAGGCGCTCATGGGGCCGAAGCGGGCCGCCTACCACATCTACGGAGCCAAGCCGATCCCCGCGGACAAGGCGCTCGAATGGGGCGTCGTGAGCGACGTCCTCCCGCGCGAGCGGTTGCTCGACCGTGCCTGGGAGATCGCGCGATTCATCATGCGGCGTCCGCGCTTCGCGCGCTGGGCCGCGCACAACATCCTCTCCCGGCCGCTGAAGAAGGCCGTGGCCGAGGACTTCGGCTTCCATATGCCGCACCAGATGCTGGCCACCGTGGCGAGCAAGACGGTGGTTCCCAACCCGGACTTGTTCAACGACTCCGAAGCCCGCAAGATCTTCTGACCGGAGCCGGCGAATTGAACACCACGCCATCCTCGCGAGCGTCCGCGACGGTCACGGCCCGCGACATCGTCCAAGCGCGAGCCCGGATCGCCGACGGTGCCGTCCGCACACCGCTGCTCGCGGCGCCGTGGGCTCCGGGGGAGCTTCACCTGAAGGCCGAGAGCCTCCAGCCGATGGGCGCCTTCAAGATCCGCGGCGCGCTCAACGCGGTCCGCCGGCTCCGCCCGGAGGCGCGGGCGCGAGGGGTGATCACTCATTCGAGCGGCAATCACGGCCAAGCCGTCGCGTGGGCCGCGCGGGCGGCCGGAGTCGAGGCGGTCGTCGTCATGCCGGATGCCGCGGCAGAGGTCAAGGCGAACGCGACCAGGGAGCTCGGCGCCGACGTGATCTTCGTCCCCGGAGCCCGCCGCGAGGCGGTCGCCGAGACGGTGCGGGCCGAACGCGGGATGGTCCTGATCCCGCCCTACGACCATCCCGACGTGATCGCCGGACAGGGGACGGTCGCCCTGGAGATCCTCGACGAGCTCGACTCCGTCGACACGGTGCTGGTGCCGATCGGCGGGGGCGGGCTGATCTCGGGGATCGGGGTGGCGGTCAAGTGGGCGTCGCCCGGCACGCGTGTGATCGGCGTGGAGCCGGAGTCGGCCGCCGACGCACGCGACTCCCTCGCGGCCGGGCACCGGATCGAGTGGAAGACGGAGGACACCTGCCGCACCATCGCCGATGGGACGCGGACACCGGTCGTCGGGGAGGTCACGTTTCCGCTCATCCAGGCGACGGTCGACGAGATCGTCACGGTGAGCGAGGACGAGATCCTCGCCGCGGTCGCGGTGCTCGCCCGCCGCTCCCGTCTCGTCACCGAGCCGAGCGGCGCCCTCAGCGTCGCCGCCCACCTCGCGGAGCCCGGCAGATTCGGACGGACCGTCGCGATCCTGTCCGGCGGCAACATCGACCCCGCTCTCCTCGCCCGCGCCCTCGCCCTTCCCTCCTGAAAGGAGTCGCACGCAGATGACCTACGCAGAGGCCGTCGCCGACGGCATCTGGGCGGCAGGAGCCGTACGGGTCGGGTACATCCCCTCCGTGACGGTGGCGCCCATCATCACGGCGCTGGTCGCCCACGACGGCGGCGCGGACGGGGTCTCACCGCGAGTCACCCCGCTCTCCCGTGAGGAGGAGGCCGTGGGCGTGATGGGAGCGGTCGCCTTCACCGGCGGTCTCGGCGCCGTGGTGATGCAGGACAACGGCTTCGGCAACGCCCTCACGGCCCTGACCACGTTCGCGCTCTCGTACCACCTCCCGCTCCTGGTCTTCGCGAACACGCGCGGGGGCCTCGGCGAGTACAACTCGATGATCCACTCCATCAGCCGGCCCATGCCCGCGGTCCTGCGGGCCGTCGGGCTGCCCGTCATCGAGCTCGACCGGCGGAGCGGTGCGGACGACTGGCGCGACACCGTCCAGGAGGCCGGTGTCCACGCCGTCATGACCTATCAGCCCGTCGTCGTCCTGGGTTCTTTCTGGAACACCGATGGAAAGGTCGCGTGATGAAGCGGATCGAAGCGCTCGGCGCCCTCGCGGACCTGACGGACCGGCATCCCGTCGTCGTCACCTGCGCGGCGACGAGCCGCGAGCTCGCGTCGGTCAAGGACGGCGACAACCACCTCTACCTGCTCGACTCCATGGGCCTCGTCGGCTCCGTGGCCACGGGCCTCGCGCTGAGCCTCGACCCCGCCCTGCCCAAGGTCGTCGGCGTCGAGGGCGACGGCTCGCTGCTCATGAACCCGAACGTCCTCCCCACGGGCGGATACCTCGCCCCGGACAACCTCCTGCTCGTACTGCTCGACAACGGCGTGTACGGCTCGACCGGCGCCCTGCCGACCTACTCGTCGAAGATCGACCTCGTCCGGCTGGCCGGCGCCTCCGGGTGGACGACCCGAACGGCGGACACGGTCGGCGGGCTCAGGGACGCGTTCGCGGAACTGCTCACGGTGAAGGGGCCGGCGTTCCTGTACGGCCGCATCGAGAAAGGCAACGCGCAGGGCGTCGCCAAGCTCCTCGTCGACCCCGTCTCGATCACGGGCCGGTTCTCCCGCTGGCTGCGGGAGCAGCATGCCGCTGGGGAGGCGGCAAGGTGATCCGGGAGGGAATCGCCACCGTCGACCCGTCGACCGGTGCGGAACTGGACTTCTACCCGTACATGACGTCCAAGGACGTCGACCGGATCATCGGCGCCGCCTTCGCCTCACGCTGGGGCCGGTCGAGCGTCGAGGACCGGATCGCCGCCATCCGCCGTCTCGGCGACATCCTGGCGGCACGACGCGACGCGCTGGCCACCCTCATCACGCTTGAGATGGGCAAGCCCGTCCGGCAGGCGCGGGCCGAGATCGACAAGTGCGTCCTGGCCTGCCGCTACTACGCCGCGGAACTGCGGGAGATCCTCGAGCCGGAGACCTTCGACGTCGACGGTGACACCGCCATCGTGCGCGTCGTGCCGCTCGGGGTCGTGTTCGCCATCCTGCCGTGGAACTACCCGTGGTGGCAGGTGATACGGGCGATGCTCCCCGCGATCGCGGCGGGCGACACCGTGGTCCTCAAACACGCGGAGTCGGTCACGGGGAACGCGCTGGCCGTCCAAGAGGTCTTCCAGACCGCGTTCGGCGCCGACGTGCTGCAGACGGTCGTCGTCGACGGCGCCACGGCGTCGGACATCATCGACGATCCCCGCATCGCCGCGGTCACCTTCACCGGCAGCGACCGGGTCGGCTCGATCGTCGGCGCCCGTGCGGGCGCCGCGCTCAAGAAGTGCGTGCTCGAACTCGGCGGCTCCGATCCGTTCATCGTGCTCGCCGACGCCGACGTCCCCGCCGCGGCGGCCGCTGCCGTGCGGTCGCGCTTCCTCAACAACGGGCAGAGCTGCATCGCCGCCAAACGGATCCTGGTCCACCGCGACGTGCGCGACGCCTTCGTGGACGCGCTCGTGCCCCATGTCCACGAGCTGAGAGTCGGCGACCCGGCGGAGGACACGACCGACATCGGACCGCTCGCCCGGCGGGACCTGCGCGACTCGCTACGCCGACAGCGCGACCGAGCGCTGGCGGCCGGCGGCCGCGTGCTCGCCGAGACGGACGCGCCCGAGCCCGGTCCGGGCGCGTGGTTCTCGCCCTCGATCATCGAAGTGGACGAACGCGACTCGATCCTGCTCACCGATGAGACGTTCGGCCCGCTGGGCGCCCTCACGACCGGTGCCGACGACGACGAACTCCTCGCCATCGCGAACTCCTCGCGCTATGGCCTGAGCAGCAGCCTGTGGAGCACCGACGATGCTCACGCCGCCGCCGTGAGCGCCGGAATCCACGCGGGAGCCGTCTTCGTCAACACGATCTCCGCGACCGACCCGCGCCTCCCGACGGGAGGCGTCAAGGCCAGCGGGTACGGACGCGAACTCGGCAGATGGGGCGTCCACGAACTGGCGAACCTCCAAGCCCTGCGCGTGCACGCCTGAAACCGAACCGTCCGCCACCGCGGTCGAGCAAGATCTGATACTCGGTGCCGGAGACGCCGAGGTGACGATCGCCGACCCGCCCCTGCTCGTCGTAGTGAGGCGGCGTCCGGCGCGGTCTGCGGTGGCGAAACAGAGCCGCGTGGCGGTTGTGGTGGTACCCCCTACCGGATTCGAACCGGCGCTACCGCCTTGAAAGGGCGGCGTCCTAGGCCGCTAGACGAAGGGGGCCCGGTGGTGGCGGGGACGGCCGCCACTCGACCTGGCCAAGTGTAGAGGACGGGGCGGGGCGGCGCGCAAACGGTTACCTGGGTTGGGTGGTGCGGGGGGACGGCGGGGGTGACGAGGGGGTCCGGGACGGCCAGTCGGACGGGAACTGCGACGGGAACGGCGAGGTCGGCGACGCGGGCGGGGACGGGGCGGGCGGGGACGGCTTGATGGCGCGGTCCGGCTTCGGTTCGAGGTGGCGTTCGATCTGGGCGGAGGTGAGGCCGAGGCCGCCGAGGCGGAGGTCGTCCCAGCCCTGGAGGCGGTGGGTGGCGCGGCTGAAGTAGAGGACGGAGAGCTCGATGGGGGTGGGTTCCTCGTGTTCGAGGCCGCGGAGGCCGGCGCCGCCGGTGGAGCCCTGGACGAAGAGCCGCGTGCCGGTGGGGAGCAGCTTGGTGGAGCGGGCGTGGGCGTGGCCGGAGAGGATGAGGGGCGTCATGCCGGAGAAGGACTCGCCCTCGGACGGGTCGTGGACGACGACCAGGTCCGGGGTGGTGCCGGAGGCGCGGAGGCGGTCGGCGACGACGAGGCCCTGGGCGCGCATCTGGTCGGCGCCGACGAAGTCGTCGCGGGTGCTCTTGTCGGGGGTGAAGCGGGGGTCGCCGATGCCGAAGATGCGCAGGCCCTTGACGTCGCGGGTGGCGTCGTCCAGGACGACGGCGTTCTTGTTCTTGGCGACGGCCCGCTGGGAGGACTTGGAGTCGTGGTTCCCGCGGACGTAGACGTAGGGGACCTTCAGGCTGGAGATCTCGCCGGCGAAGCGGTCCTCGGCCTTGCTGCCGTGGTCCATGAGGTCGCCGCTGTCGACGATGAGGTCGATCTTGAACTGGGTGGTGACCGACTTCATGACGTTCCAGGCGGCCGGGTTGAGGTGGATGTCGGAGACGGACAGCACGCGGATGGTGGACGGGTCCGGCTCGTAGGTCGGGAGGGTGGACGCGGCCGCGTAGAGCTGGGAGACGTTCCCGACGAGGTGGGCGAGCTGCGCGCGGTAGGCGGAGAACCGCTCGTAGACGTTGCGGGTGTCGCCGAAGATCTGCGGGGCGTTGCCGAGCAGGCCGGTGTAGCGGGGCTCGGCGACGGACTGCGGGTTGAAGGTCGTCCAGGTCAGGAGGGTGACGGCGACGAGCCCGAGGGCGGCGGAGCCGAGGCCGACCAGGGCGCGCCGCCAGGAGCGGAAGAGGAGGAGGGCGGCGACGAACCCGGCGAGCAGCGCGAACAGGACGGCGCGGATGAGCAGGTCGGTCAGGCCCTCCCGGAGCTGGACGGCGATCTGGTCGGTGAGCCGGTCCACCTCGGAGCCGTTCTCGATCAGCTTCTGCGCCTGCTCGGGACGGACGTCGGTCAGGCTCGCCTCCAGCGACACCGGGCCCCAGTGGGTGTCGAGGCGGAGGGAGCCGAGCGGCGGCAGTTCGAGGGTCGTCCCGCCGTGCAGGGACGGGTGGAGGCTGAGCTGGACGTCGGTGGGCCCGACCGGGGTGACGGCGCGCCCGCCGAGCAGGAGGCCGACGTAGCCGCCCGCGAGGCCGACGGCGACGACGAGGAGGAGCCGCGCCCAGCGGCCCGTGACGACGGGCCGGACGCGCCGCGCCGCCGGGGCGCCGACGGCGCGGACGCGGGCCGTGCCGGGGGCGGCGAGCCCGCGCAGGCGGCGCCAGGCTCGGACGGCGCCGCGACGGGGGGTCGCGAGGGCGGTGGTCAGCGCGGCGGGGGCCTTCGGCACGTCTGTCCCTTCTGTCGAGCAGAATCGTCGGTGTGATGGAGTTGTCGCGCGATGAGTTCGAGGACCTGGTCTCCGAGGCCCTCGACACCATCCCGTCCGAGCTGACCGCGCACATGCGCAACGTCGTCATCGTCGTCGAGGACGACGCCCCTGAGCGCGGGCTGCTCGGGCTGTACCAAGGGGTACCCCTTACCGAACGCGGAGACTGGTACGGCGGCGTCCTGCCCGATCACATTTCCATCTACCGCAATGAGATTCTCCGAATTTGCGACACCCCGGACGACGTGGTGGAAGAGGTTCGCATCACGGTCGTCCATGAGATCGCCCATCATTTCGGCATCGATGATCGGCGGCTCCATGACCTCGGATATTGATCCCTTTCGTCCGGCCTGAGCGGGCCCGTTGGATGGAAACGGGTCATGCCGGGCCATGATTTGCGCACTGTAGGTCACATAACTGCCACGCAGCGTGAGTTAATAGGGACGTCGCCCGAAGGCGGGGCGGCGGAACTGGAGCATGCGTGGCGGAAAGGCAGACCGGTCGGCATCGTCGTCCGCCGGAGGAGCAGGCGACCTACCGCGAGGTCTTCGCGGTGGGCGAGTTCCGTGCTCTCTGGCTGGCGCAGGCGCTGTCGTTCGTCGGCGACCAGCTCGCGCAGGTCGCGCTGGCCGTCCTGGTGTACGACCACACGAAGTCCGCGCTGCTCACGGCCGTAGTGTACGCGCTGACGTACCTGCCCCCGATCGTCGGCGGACCGGTGCTGTCCGGGCTCGCCGACCTGTTCCCGCGGCGCACCGTGATGATCGTGTGCGACGTGCTGCGGGCCGGGCTGGTCGGGTTCATGGCGCTCGTGGCGATGCCGGTGGGCGTGCTGTCCGCCCTGGTGTTCGTGACGGTCCTGCTGGGCACGCCGTTCACCGCCGCCCGCGCGGCCGTCCTGCCGGACGTCCTGGAGGGCGACCGCTACGTCGCGGGCACGGCGATCAACAACATCACCCACCAGGGCACGCAGATGCTCGGCTTCCTCGCGGGCGGCGCGGTCGTCGCCGCCGTCGGCACCCACGGGGCGCTCGGCCTGGACGCGGTGACCTTCGGGGCGTCCGCGCTCATCCTGGTCGGCGGGCTGCGCCGGCGGTCGCCGTCGGTCCGGCGGGAGCGGGAGGCGCTGCGGCTGTGGCGCGGGACGCGCGACGGCGTCCGCCTGGTCTTCGGCGACCCGGTGCTGCGGTCGCTGGTGCTGTTCGCGTGGCTGTGCGCGTTCTACGTCGTCCCCGAGGGCCTCGCGGCGCCGTACGCGGCGACGTTCGAGGACAGCGACGAGCGCGCGGTCACGGTGGGCCTGCTGCTGTCGGCGATGCCGACGGGGATGGTCGTCGGGGCGTTCCTGTTCAGCCGGTTCGTCCGTCCGGCGAACCGGCTGCACGCGATGGGCTGGATGTCGATGCTCGCCTGCCTGCCGCTGGTCGGCGCGGGCGCGCACCCGCCGCTGTGGGGCGTGGTGGTGCTGTGGGCGCTGTCCGGCGTCGGCAGCGCCTACCAGCTCGCGGCGAACGCCGCGTTCGTGGCCGCGGTCCCGGCGTCCGGACGGGGCCGCGCGTTCGGCCTCGCCCAGTCTGGCATCCTCGCCGGCCAGGGCCTCGGCATCCTCGTCGGCGGCGCCGCGGCCCAACTCCTCGGCCCGGAGACGGTGGTGGCGCTCGCGGGAGCCCTCGGCCTCTCGGCCGCCGCGATGCTCACCCTGATCTGGAACCAACTCCGCGGCGCCGTCATCACCGCCCCCCGAGACCGCACCGACCCCCTCGTCGTCGCCGCGCCCCCATCAGGCGGCGACGAGCTGTCGGGCGTCAGCGGGTCGGCGCCGGCTCCCTGAGCCATCCTCCGGTCAGGCGTGGGTGCGGTTTTTGTTTACGGCGTCTTTGGTCTTCTGCATGGCGTCCTGGACCTTCGGGGAGTCGCTCGCCTTCTGGACGAGGTCCTCGGCGATCGACTTCTGGGCGCCCTCCTCGGGGATCAGGATCCAGGCGATCGCGTAGAGGGCGACGCCGGCGCCGCCGAACAGGGTGAAGACGCCGAGGCCGAGCCGGACGAGGTTGGCGTCCACGCCGAGGAACTCGGCGGCGCCGGAGCAGACGCCCGCGATCATGCGGCCTTCGCGGGTGCGGCGGAGCTTCCTGTCGGTGGTGGTGTCCTTGTTCATGTCCATGCCTCGATGATGCCCAGCCTCGGAGGTGTGTGACATCCGGATTCGCCCTGATTCGTCCCTGAGTGGGTCTCTGGAGGGTCAGGGGCGGGCCCCGTCGTAGGCTCGGGGGAGCCGACAGGAGGAGGCCCCGCCATGGACGTGCTGCGCGTCGACGACCGGCTCACGGACGAGGAGCGGCTCGTCCGCGACACGGTCCGGGCGTTCGCGGCGGAGGCGGTCGCGCCGCGGGTGGCGGAGTGGTTCGAGCAGGGGACGTTCCCCGTCCGGGAATTGGCCCCCGAGCTGGGCAAACTCGGGCTGCTCGGGATGCACCTGACGGGCTACGGCTGCGCCGGGACGGGGGCCGTGGCGTACGGGGTCGCGTGCCGGGAGCTGGAGGCGGCGGATTCCGGGCTGCGCAGCTTCGTGTCCGTGCAGGGGTCGCTGGCGATGACGGCCATCCACAGGTACGGGTCCGAGGAGCAGAAGGGCGAGTGGCTGCCGAGGATGGCGGCGGGGGAGGCGCTCGGCTGCTTCGGGCTGACCGAGCCCGACCGCGGCTCCGACCCGGCCGACATGCGCACGCGGGCGCGCCGGGACGGCTCCGACTGGGTCCTGGACGGCGCCAAGATGTGGATCACGAACGGGTCGGTCGCGGACGTCGCGGTCGTGTGGGCGCGGACCGACGACGGGATCCGCGGGTTCCTCGTCCCGAAGGGGACGCCCGGGTTCACCGCCGGGGACGTCCACCGGAAGATGTCGCTGCGGGCGTCGATCACGTCGGAGCTCGTCCTGGACGGCGTGCGCGTTCCGGGTGATGCGGTGCTGCCCGGCGTGAAGGGGCTGAAAGGGCCGCTGGGGTGCCTTACGGAGGCGCGGTACGGGATCGTCTGGGGCGCCGTCGGGGCGGGGCGCGCCTGCTATGAGGCGGCCGTCGACTACGCCAGGACGCGCGAGCAGTTCGGGAGGCCCATCGGCGCGTTCCAGCTCACCCAGGAGAAGCTCGCGTGGATGGAGGTGGCCCTGGGGCAGGCCGGGCTCGTCGCGCTCCACATCGGGCGGCTCAAGGAGGAGGGCGGCGCCACCCCGCAGCAGGTGTCGTTCGGCAAGCTCGCGAACGTCCGCGCGGCGCTGGACGTCGCGCGCGAGGCCCGCACCGTCCTCGGCGCCAACGGGATCACGCTCGAATACCCGGTGATCAGGCACATGAACAACCTGGAGAGCGTCCTCACCTACGAGGGCACGCAGGAGATCCACCTGCTCACCCTGGGCAAGGCCGTGACCGGGCTGGACGCGTTCCGTTAAGCGAAGCTTGAACCCGCTGCGTAGGGTTATTGACTGGACGACCCTTCCGGCCTGGGCAACACTCCAGGTCACACCACCAGTCCAGGTCAAGCGATCTAACCAGAGGGAGCGGCATGAGAATCGGGATCGTCGGCGCCACCGGCCAGGTAGGGGCCAAGATGATCGAGATCCTGGCCGAACGCGGATTCCCGGTCGACGAGCTGCGGCTGTTCGCCTCCGCCCGGTCGGCGGGGCGCAGGCTGCCCTGGGACGGCGCGGAGGTCACCGTGGAGGACGCGGCGACCGCCGACTACTCCGGGCTCGACATCGTGCTGTTCTCGGCGGGCAAGACGACGTCCAGGGAGCTGGCGCCGAAGGTCGCCGCCGCGGGCGCGGTCGTGATCGACAACTCCTCCGGCTGGCGGATGGACCCGGACGTCCCGCTCGTCGTCGCCGAGGTCAACCCGCACGCCGCCGCGGACCGCCCGAAGGGGATCATCGCGAACCCGAACTGCACGACGATGGCCGCGATGCCCGTGCTGCGCCCGCTGCACGCCGAGGCCGGGCTGACCGCGCTCGTCGTGTCGACCTACCAGGCGGTGTCGGGCAGCGGCCTCGCCGGGGTCGCCGAGCTGCACGACCAGGCGGCGAAGACCGTCCAGGGCGCCGACCGGCTCACCCACTCCGGGACGGCCGTCGAGTTCCCCGAGCCGTCGGTCTACGTGCGGCCGATCGCGTTCAACGTCCTGCCGATGGCCGGGTCGATCGTGGACGACGGCCGCGCCGAGACCGACGAGGAGCAGAAGCTCCGCAACGAGAGCCGCAAGATCCTCGGCATCCCGGACCTGAAGGTGTCCGGGACGTGCGTGCGCGTCCCGGTGTTCACCGGGCACTCGCTGCAGGTGAACGCGCGGTTCGAGCGCCCGATCGGGCCGGAGCGGGCGAGCGAGCTGCTCGCCGGGGCGCCGGGGGTCGTGCTCTCCGACGTCCCGACGCCGCTCCAGGCCGCCGGGCAGGACCCGACGTACGTGGGCCGCATCCGCCGCGACGAGACCGTGGAGAACGGGCTCGCCCTGTTCTGCGCGGGCGACAACCTGCGCAAGGGGGCGGCGCTCAACACCGTCCAGATCGCCGAGCTGGTCGCCGCCGAGTAGGCGGAGGCCCTCAGGCGGAGCGGCGGGCGCCGCGGACCTCAAGGCTGTCGAGGAGGGCGGCGGTGCTGCGCGCGACCTCCTCGACCGCCCGGTCGAACGCCTCGGCGTTGTGGGCGGCGGGCGCGCGGAACCCGGAGATCTTGCGGACGTACTGGAGCGCGGCGGCCCGGACGTCCTCGTCGGTCACGTCCTCGCTGAAGGGCGGGCGGAGCGTCTTGATACTTCGGCACATGCTCCCATTGTGACTCCCGCCTCGGACGTTTCACGCCGGTCCGGTTCGCGCCCCGGCCGGTTCACGCCGGGCGCCGGACCGGGCGCCCGGCGTGGTTACCGGAAAGTCAGGGCCACGGCGCCGGCGGAGCGGCCGGCGCCGTGGCCCGGCGGGGGGCGGGGCCCCGATGGGGCGGCGGGGGGCACGGGCCGGGCCGAGATTCGTCCCGTGCGGCCGCCGGTTGTCAGCCCGGGGGATGGGGGGATGGGCTGTCCCAAAAAGAACACCGTGGCGGCCGGTACCCTGTCAACGAATCCATTCGCCACTGTATTTTCAAGGTTGTGAACGGAGCCTGTTGAAACTCTGAAAAAGGCTCCTGAGCTGCGCCGTCTCCGGCCCTACTTGGTGATCTTGAAGTTGTCCAGTCCGGCCTCGACGAGGCTCGCGGCGCCCGCGTCGGCGGCCTCGGCGACGATTCGGACGCTCTGTCCGGCGTAACCGGAGACATCCGCCGTCTGGGTCTGCCAGGCCCCCGCGCGGTTGGCCGCCGCGCCGGACTGGTCGAGCACGGTCGTGGACCCGTTCGGCCCCACGATCCGCACGCGGAGGTGGTCGTCCGCCCCGCTGTTGTTCAGGTGGGCGAAGAGCCAGGAGAACGAGAGCGTCCTCGCCTCGGCGGGCAGCGCGAGCGCCGACGACTGGACGGTGGTGACGCCGCCGTCGAGGTCGTTCGCCCCGGCGTCGGCCCCGGCGGCCGCGCCGGTCACGAGCGCGCCGCTGCCGCCCGCGGCGGCAAGTTGCAGGCCGGTGCCCGAGTAGGACGTCGGCTGCGGCGTGCCGCGCTCCCAGGCGCCCGCCGTGGCGGTGTCGGTGCCGGACGGGTTGACCGTCCAGCCGGTCGGGGCCTCAAGGTCGTCGGAGTACACGACCTCGCCGGGCGGCTCCTGCGTGCCGCCCGCGCCCGCGAGCGTCCAGACGGCGTAGGCGATGGCGTCGGAGTTGCGGTCCAGCGCGGTGTCGTTGATGTTGGACGTCGTGTCGCACGACGAGTGGTAGCAGCGGTCGAACGGCGTGTTGGCCTGGCCGCCCCACTTCTGCGCCTCGGCGGCCGTCTTGTAGTCCTCGGCGCCGGTGAACAGGCCGCCCGCCGCGATGCCGACGTCGATGAACGGGCCGTAGTCGGAGCGCCCGTCGAACGCCGTGTCCTCGACCGGCACGTTGATCTTGGCGAAGTAGTCGCGCAGCACCTTCTCGATCTCGGCGGACCCGGCCGGGCCGCCGCCGCCGCTCGTCCCGTCGCCGTCGTAGGCGAAGTAGCCGGGGTTCGGGGAGCCGACCATGTCGAAGTTCAGGTAGCCCTTGATCTTCGACCGCTCGGCGGCGGGCAGGCTGCTGACGTAGCGGCTCGACCCGATCAGGCCGAGCTCCTCGGCGCCCCACCAGCCGAACCGGAGGTGCTTCCGCGGCTGGAGCTTCTCCCGCGCGACGGCGAGCGCGACCTCAAGGTTCGCGGCCGAGCCGGACCCGTTGTCGTTGATGCCGGGCCCCGCGTTGACGCTGTCGAGGTGCGCGCCGGTCATCAGGACGTTGCTCGCGTCCCCGCCCGGCCAGTCGGCGATCAGGTTGTAGCCGGTGGCCCCGTTGTAGCTGAACGACTGGACGGACGTCTGGTAGCCGGCGGCGTCCAGCTTGCCCTTCACGTAGTCGATCGACGCCTTGAAGCCCGCGCGCCCGTGGGCGCGGTTGCCGCCGTTGGCGCTCGCGATGCTCTGCAGTTGCGACAGGTGCGCCTTGACGTTCGCGAGCGGGATGTCCGGCGCGGCGGCCGTCGCGGTGGAAGGGGCGGGCGGGGACGCCGCGGCGGCGGCGCCGGACAGCAGGGCGGTCGCCGCCAGGGCGGTTGCCCCGACGATCGCCGTCATGCGCGTTCTCATGTGTTCTCCTGGGAGGGATGCGGCCCGCGACGGGGGAGCGGGCCCCGTCGCGGGCCGCGGGCAGGGGGCGGTCAGGAACTGGTGACGGTGATGTCGTCGAGCCCGGCCTCGACGAGGCTCGCGGCGCCCGCGTCGGCGGCCTCCACGAGGATGCGGACGGACTGCCCGGCGTAGGGCGACAGGCGGTCGGCCGCGCCGCCCGCCGGGGCGAGCTGGAGGGTGGTGCCCGAGTAGCTCGTCGGCTCGGGGGCGCCGCGCTCCCGCGCGCCCGCCGTGGCGGTGTCGGTCCCGTTCGGGTGGACCGTCCAGCCCTGGCCGGACTCGGAGTCGTCCGAGTAGACCGGGCTGGGGGTCCCGGAGCCGACCGTCAGGGTGTAGGTGGCCGTCCGGTCGACGGACGCGCCGTCCGCGAGGACGGTCAGCTTGTAGGTGCCGTTAGCGGTTCCGGCCGGGACGGTCACGGTCATCGTGGCCGACTGCCCCGCCGTGACGGTGCTCGGCGTGAACGTGGCCGTCGGGCCCGCCGGGCTGCTCGTCGCCGACAGCGCGACCTGCTGCGCGCCGCCGCCGGTGACCTGCGTGGTGACGGTGGCGGTCGCCGTCCCGCCCGCGGTGGCGCGGCCGGACCCGGCGCTCAGCGCGAGGGAGAAGTCGTTCTGCTGGGTTCCGCACGACGCCTCGCCGCTCTGCGCCGGGACGTTCACCGCGTCCCACGCGGCCTTGACGGCGTTGCACTCGGTCGCGGAGCCGGGGAACGCCTGCAGCGCGGCGTTGATCGTCTGGACGCGCGCCGTGGCGTGGCTCCAGTTCGTCACCTTCCGGTTCAGGCCGCCCATGAAGACCTGCCCGGCCTTCTGGATGCCGATGCCGGTGACGGTCTTGCCGTTGCAGGTCGGGCTCCTCGGGTTCCCGTTGGTCGGGTTCGAGCCCTCGGCCAGCAGGTAGAACCAGTGGTTCTGCGGACCGGCCGCCGAGTGCACCTCGGTGCGCGGGATCTGCGATGAGTAGCAGTTCGGGTCGTTCAGCGCGCCCGGGTCGTACATGTTGCGGATCGGGCCCTGGCCGACGAGGTCGACCTCCTCGCCCACCAGGTAGTCCGGCGGGTCGAGGTTCGCGGGCTCGTTCAAGAAGTGCTCGGTCAGCGCGCCGAAGATGTCGCCCGCCGACTCGTTCAGCCCGCCCTTCTCGTTGCCGTTCCCGCCGCTGTCGCCGCCGGGCGTCGTGGTGAAGACGGCGTGGCCGTTCTCGTGGCCGACGATGTCCGTGGACGTCGCCTGCCTGTTGCCGGCCGAGTTGTGGCCGAAGCTCGTGTAGCTGCCGTTCCAGAACGCGTTGGCGTCGTTCAGGCCGACGCGGAGCGGGAACCCCCGGCCACCGCCGTCGATGCCCTTGCGGCCGAGCCACTGGCCCAGCATGTCCCATTCGTTCTGGACGGCGTACATGGCGTCGACGCAGGCGGTCTCCAGGTCGGTGCCGCTGCCGTTGCCCCAGGCGCTGTCGGGGCCCGTGAAGGGGGCGCCGTTCTGGCCGCCGCACTGGACGCCGGGCCGCTTCGGGTCCGTCATCGTCGTCGGGGCGGTGCTGAGGTCGACGGTGGCGTGGTAGAAGCTGCGGTCGTCGGCGACGTCCCTGACCTCGTCCCACGTCCGGACGACCTTGCCGCTCTTCGCGTCGACGAGGACGTGGAGCTTCGTCGGCGCGTTGTTCTTCCTCGCTCCGGTGACGACGGTCTCGTAGACGAGGCGTCCGGCCCCGTCGGCGAGGACGCTCAGCCGCGGCGCGCCGGTGCTCTCGACCTTGGCGACCTCGGCCCTGGACGTCTTCGCCGCCGCGGCGGCGGAGACCGCGGCCCTGGTCCCGAGGCTCAGCTTCGCGGACTGGCCGACCGACGTGCTCAGCACGCCGCCGCTCGCGTTGGTGGTGACGACGAAGTCGCCGCCGATGACGGGCAGGCCGCGGTAGGTCCGGGTGTAGGCGACGTGCTGGAGGCCCTGCCGCTCGGACGTGACGCCCAGCCGGACGACCCGCTCCTCGGCCGTCTTTTTGAACGCCGCCGGCTTCGCCGCTACCAGCCGGTCGGCGGACGCGGCGGCGACGGCGCGGGGGTCGGGCTTGGCGGGGGACGCCGGAGCGGTGCGGGGCGGGGCGCCGGCGGCGGGTGCGGACATCGCCACGGCGAGGCCGGCGGACAACGCCGCCGCCCCGATCGCGGTCTGGTGTCTCACGGGGGTGCTCCTTTACCAGGTGCCGGGCATGGCGCGGCGCCCGGAGGTCCGCGTGGGAACGCTCCGCGTGGGGGCCGCCGCCCGTCCGGCGGGGGGATGGGGGTACTCATCCGGATGAGCTGACCCGAAGTGCACCTCTAATTGTTAAAAGTGTCAATGAATCCATTTGGTGCTGGATTTTCAATTCCGCCGGAACTGTCAAATGGAATCTCGGAAAGAGGGGCGCTGAGCAGCGCGGACGGGCCGGGCCGATCGTGGATCGGCCCGGCCCGTCCGGTGCCCGCCGGATCGGCGCCGCCGCCCGGGAACCATCGCGGGGCGGCGCGCGTTGGGTTGCCCTCCCCGGGGTGGGGCGTCAGGGGGCGATGGCGCGGCAGAGCCAGGCGAGGGCGAGGGGGTAGCGGTAGTCGATGCCGCCGTGGCCCGCGTCGAACAGCTCGAAGCGGATCACGTCGTCCTTGACGCCCGCGTCCAGCAGTGCCTGGCGGAACGCCTCCGCGCCGACGTCGAGGAACCACTCGTCGCGGGTGCCGCCGTCGATCCAGATCGCGCGCTGCCCGCGCATCGCGTCGGCGTGGGCGGGCACCATGCGGACCGGGTCCCAGGCGAGCCAGCGCTCCCAGACGTCCTGCCGCAGGACGCCGGTGACGGGGTCGAACGGCAGCTCCGGCGTGCCGTCCTCGCGCGCGGAGTAGCAGACGGCCATGCCGAGGACGTTGAGCAGCTCCATGTCCTCGGGCTTCGTGAACGAGGTGCGGGAATTGAAGTCGGCCCACCAGCGCCAGATGTCGCCGTCGTACTTGCGCAGGTGCCGGACGCATTTCGGGAACTCGGGCAGGTAGCAGTACTCGAACAGCGCGTCGCCCGCGTGCGTCGCGAGCGCGCCGAACAGGTCGGGCCGCAGCATCGGGGTGATCATCGCGCCGTAGCCGCCGCTGGACTTGCCGCTGATCGCGCGGTGCTCGGGGGCGTCGAGGGTGCGGTAGCGGGCGTCCACCCAGGGGACGACCTCGTCGCAGATGTAGGAGTGGTAGCGGCCGGTGCCCGGCGAGTCGACGAACTGGCTGCCGCCGTGCGCCGTCCAGGCGTCGACGAACACGACGACCGCGGGCGGGGCCTCGCCGGAGGCGAACACCGCGTCCGCCGTCTCCGGGAACGGCTGCCGGTACGGCATCCGGTTGCGCCAGATGCCGACGTGCCCGGTGAACCCGGTGATCACGTACACGGTGGGGTAGCGGCGGTCCGGCTCGTCGTCGTAGCCCGGCGGGACGTACACGAGCACGGGCCGCTCGTGCGGGTCGTTCAGCGGGTTGCCGCGCAGCAGCTCGCTGCTGACGACGTGCTCCTCCAGGCGTCCGGCGAACTCGATCGACCACGGCAGCATCGGGGTACCCCCTCGTCGGTGATGATCACTTCGACGGTACCCCGAGATGGACCGCGCCACTGTCGGACGCGGATGTCACAATCGGGCGGTCGAGCCGGTCCCCTGGGGGAGGGAAAGGAACCAACCATGACCGATGACGCCGCCGCCGTCCTGCGCGCCCTGCACGTGCCCGGCGACCCGCTGCTGCTGCCGAACGTCTGGGACGCGGCGAGCGCCGCCGCCGTCCAGGAACTCGGGTTCCCCGCGCTCGCCACGGCGAGCGCGGCGGTCTCCGCGATGCTCGGCTACCCCGACCAGGAGGGCGCGCCCGCCGAGGAGATGTTCGCCGCCGCCGGTCGCGTCATCCGCGCCGCGTCCGTGCCCGTGACGGTGGACGCCGAGGCCGGGTACGGCCTGCCGCCCGCCGAACTGGTCGAGCGCCTGCTCGCCATCGGCGCCGCGGGCTGCAACCTGGAGGACTCCCGCGCCGGTGCGCTGGTCGAGCCGGAGGCGCAGGCCGAGTACCTCGCCGCCGTCCGCGCCGCCGCCGGGGACGCCCTGGTGATCAACGCCCGGATCGACACGTTCGTCACCCGGGCGCCGGACGCGCTGGACGCCGCGATCGCGCGCGGACGGCTGTACGCCGAGGCCGGGGCCGACTGCCTGTACCCGATCACCGCGCCGTTCGAGGTCCTCCCGGACCTGGTCAAGGGCCTGCCGGGGCCGGTCAACGCGAACAACCGGCCGGGCGTGACACCGTCCGACCTGGCCGCCGCGGGCGCCGCCCGGATCTCCTACGGCCCGCTCCCGTACCGCCGCGCCCTGGACGCCCTGAAGGAGTTCGCGACCCGCGTCAAGTCAGGCGAGGACCCGCACGCCTGACCCGGTCAGCGGCGCGCGGTGATGCGGGTGGGCAGCGCGGCGAAGCCGCGGTCGTTGGACGAGCGGACCCGCACCGCCGCGGCGGCGTCGATCTCGTAGTCCGCGACGACGCTCGTGATCTCGTCCAGCGCGATCCGCGCCTCCAGCCGTCCGAGGTTCGCGCCGAGGCAGTGGTGGCGGCCGTTGCCGAACGCGAGCGACGCGCCGGTGTCGCGGTCGAGGTCGAAGCCCTCCGGGTCGGGGAAGACCTCCGGGTCGCGGTTGGCGGCGCCGACGAGCAGGAGGACGCGCGAGTCCGCCGGGATCGTCGTGCCGTGCAGCTCGACGTCCTCGGTGGTGGTGCGGGCGAGCGCCTGGGACGGCGGGTCCCAGCGCAGGGTCTCCTCGATCCAGTCGGCGGTCCGCCCGCCGAGCGCCTCCTCGCGCTGCTCGGGGTGCAGCCAGGCGGCGTGCCAGGCGTTGCCGAGCGTCAGCATCGTCGTCTCGATCCCGGCGCCGACCAGCAGGATCAGGACGCCGACGATCTCCTCGGGGGTGAGCCGGTCGTTGCCCTCGGCGGCGTCGAGCAGGCCGGACAGCAGGTCGTCCGCGCGGCGCCTGGACCGCTCGATCGTCAGCTCGGTGTAGTAGCCGACGAGCGCGCCGATCGCCTGCAGCGCCTCCGGCGGCAGGTCGCCGCCCGCGTCGTCCTCGGCCCGGTACATGATCGCCATGCCCAGCTCGCGGACCTTGTCGCGGTCGGACTCGGGCACACCGACCAGCTCGGATATCACGTCCGTGGGGAAGCGCCCGGCGACGTCCCTCATCAGGTCGAACGTGCCGCCCTCCAGGTGCGGCCGGACGCACTCGCGGGCGATCTCCCGGATCCGCGGCTCCAGCTCCCGGACGCGCTTCTGCGTGAACGCCCGGGACACGAGCCCGCGCATCCGGGTGTGCTTCGGCGGGTCCATCGCGACGAACGAGAAGAACCGCTCCGCGTCGGGCCCCCAGAACGCCGGTTCGATCCGCAGGCCGTTCCGGCTGGAGAAACGCGCCGAGTCCTTCAGCGCGGCGACCACGTCCGCGTGCCGCGACAACGCCCAGAAGTCGTCCTCGTCGTTGCGGTACACCGGTGACTTCTCGCGCAGCCGCGAATACACCGGGTAAGGGTCGTCCTGAATCGCGAAGTCGAACGGACTGTAGAAGAGGTCCACTGCTGCCTTCCGGGTCGTCGCCGCCTTGTGGAACGATCCTTTACCGTCGCGCAACGGTTCGCCCACCATTTCACAGCACCCGCACCGGTGGCCCACCCCGGACGTGCGGAACGGCCGTCCGCCCTGCACAATGGGCTGTTGTGATCTCCATTTCCGGCGCGGGGGCGCGGCGGACGACGAATCGAGGTGGGGTGTGGAGGTTCCGCCGGGGATAGACCCGACGAAGGCGCATCCGTCCCGCCGGTACAACTACTGGCTCGGCGGCAAGGACAATTTCGCCGTCGACCGCGAGTCCGCGGAGACCGTCGCCTCGGCCTTCCCGACCGTCCGGCTCTCGGCCCGCGAGAACCGCGCGTTCCTGAAGCGGGTCGTTACCTTTCTGGCCGGTGAAGCGGGCGTTCACCAGTTCCTCGACATCGGCACCGGGCTGCCGTCGGCCGGGAATGTGCACGAGGTCGCGCAGGCCATCGAGCCGACGTCGCGCATCGTCTACGTCGACAACGACCCGGTGGTGCTCGTTCACGCCCGCGCGCTGCTGACCAGCGATCCAGCCGGGCGGACCGCCTATATCGAGGCCGACCTCCGCGACCCGGAGAAGATCCTCGCCGACACCGACCTCGCGAGCACCCTGGACCTGTCGCGGCCGGTCGCGCTGATGCTGGTCGCGACCATGCACTTCGTCACCGACGAGCACGACCCGTACGGGATCGTCCGGCGGCTGCTGTCGGCGCTGCCGTCCGGCAGTCACCTGGTCATGACGCACGCGACGAACGACCATCTGACGCCCGAGCAGTACGCGGAGAACGTGGAGGCGAACGAGCGCAGCGGCGTCCCGTTCCGGCTGCGCAGCACGGAGGAGTTCACCCGGTTCTTCGACGGGCTCGACCTGCTGCCGCCCGGGATCACGTCGGTGGTCGACTGGCGCCCGGAGATCCCGGCGGAGGAGCGGCCGTCCGTCGAGGACGTGTCCATGCTCTGCGCGGTCGCCCGCGTCCCCTGACCCGGTCTCCCGGCTCATCCGCGCGCGTCGTTCACCGCCCGGACGAGTTCCTCCACGTCGGCGGACGTGGTGCGGTGGCTGATGACGCAGGCGCGGAGCGCGGGACGTCCGGCCAGCTCGACCGGGCTGATCCAGGCCCGCCCTCCCTCGACGACCGTCCGCGCGAGCGCGTCGTGGCGCGCCCGCGTGCCGTCGCCGGGGTCGGCGAAGCAGACGACCGGGAACGGGCTGTCGTTGACGATCTCCCACCCCGTTTCGGCGAGCCGCGCGCGGAGGAGATCGGCCAGCTCGGCGTCGCGGTCGAGCTGCTCGGCGTATCCGGCGCGGCCCGCGACGGCCAGGCCGAGGAACAGCTTCAGCCCGATGAACCGCCGCGACCACTGCATGCCGGACGTGTACGGGTCGACGGTGTCGGGGACGTCCGCGGGCATGTAGGACGTCGTCACCCGGAACGTCTCAGCGAGGCCCGCCGCGTCCGTGCAGAGGAACGCGCCCGCGCCCATCGGGACGCTCAGCCACTTGTGCGCGTCCACCGTGATCGAGTCGGCGCGCTCGATCCCGGCGAGGGCTGGCCGCAGCCGGTCCGACAGGGCGGCCGCGCCGCCGTACGCGGCGTCCACGTGCAGCCGCAGGCCCTGGTCGCGGCACAGGTCGGCGAGGTCGGGCAGCGGGTCGACGGCTCCGGCGGCGGTCGTCCCGGCGGTCGCGACGACGAGGAACGGCAGGTCGCCGCCCGCCCGGTCGGCGGCCACCATCCCGGCGAGCCGGGCAACGTCGAGCCGCAGGCCGGGCCCGGTCGGGACGAGCCGCACGGCGTCCCGCCCGAGCCCGGTCGCGTGCGCGATCTTCAACCAGGCGAGGTGGCTCTCCGCCGACGCGTACATGACCGGACGTCCGGGCAGGGCGCGCAGGCCGTCCGTCCCGTAGCGGGGCCAGGTCCGGGTCAGCGCGAGCAGCACGGCGGTGTGGTTCGCCTCCGCGCCGCCGCTGGTGAACGACCCGGCGACCGCCTCCGCCGGATAGCCGAGCCGCCCGCCGAGGAAGCGCAGCAGGTGCGCCTCGATCTCGGCGGCGGCGGGCGCGTGCGACCACGCGGCGAGCTGCGGGTTGAACGCCGCCGCGAGCGTCTCGCCGACGACGCCGAGCGGCGTCGGCGCCGGGTTGAACAGGCCGAAGTAGCGCGGGTGCGCGGTGTGGACGGTCGCCGTCCGCAGCAGCTCCGCGACCGCGTCGAGCACCTCCTCGGCGGGCGCCGGGCGAGCGAAGTCGTAACCGCCGATCACGGTTCGCAGGTGTGCGAGGTCGACCGGCGGGCTCACCGCGCGCCCGGCGACGCCCGCGCGCTCGTCCTCGATCAGCGCGACGGCGCGCCGCCACAGCTCGTCCGCCGCGGGGCGGGACGGGCCGAACGACGCCCGTCCGACGGGAAAGGGCTCCATGGTCCGACTCTCGCGTGCGCGCATGGCCGTCCCCAAGTGGCAGGAGCGACCATCAGCGCTAAATTAGTGACATGCCGCACCGCCTGGCCGTCGCCGTCACCGACGGGGTGCCCATCTTCGAGCTGGCCATCCCGTGCGAGGTGTTCGGCTACGCGCGGCCGGGGCTCGCGGCCTCCTGGTACGACTTCCAGCTCTGCGCCCCTGCCGGGACGCGCACCGCCGCCGGGTTCGCCCCGGACGCCGCCGCCGGGCTCGACGCGCTGGCCGAGGCCGACACCGTCGTGATCCCCGCGTGCGCCAACCTGCTCGACGACCCGCCGCCCGACCTGGTCGAGGCCGTCCGCGAGGCGCACCGCGACGGCGCCCGGATGGTGTCGCTGTGCACGGGCGCGTTCGTCCTCGCCGCCGCCGGGATCCTGGACGGGCGCCCCGCCACCACCCACTGGATGCACGCCGGGCAGCTCGCCGCGCGCTACCCGAAGGTCCAGGTCGACCCGAGCGTGCTCTACATCGACGACGGCGACGTCCTGACCAGCGCGGGCACGGCGGCCGGGCTCGACCTGTGTCTGCACATCGTCCGCGCCGACCACGGCGCGGCGGTCGCGAGCGCGCTGGCCAAGCGGCTCGTCATGCCCGCGCACCGGCCGGGCGGGCAGGCGCAGTACATCGAGGCGGCGACCGCCGTCCGGGACGCCGACGACCTCGGCCCGCTCCTCGACTGGGCGCGCGAGCGCCTGCACGAGCCGCTCACCATCGCCGCCCTCGCGCGCCATGCCGGGCTGACGCCCCGCACGCTGATCCGCCGCTTCCACGCCGCGACCGGCACGACCCCGATGGCCTGGCTGCGCGGCATCCGCGTCGACTACGCACGGGAGTTGCTGGAGACGACGTCGCTGCCCGTCGACCGGATCGCCGAGCGCTCGGGCCTCGGCAGCCCCGCGAACCTCCGCCATCACTTCACGCGCGCCGTCGGCGTCCCTCCGACGGCCTACCGGCGGGCGTTCGCGGCCGACGCGGACCGCTGATTTTCACTGGTCCAGTCGCCATGCTGGACCGGTTCAGACTGTATGACACCGTTGAAATTCAACTCTTGCACACCGCCTGAGGTGCGGTTATTGTCACGACAATTTGTATAGTTTCCTAACTATTTGAAGGGACAGGATTGCCGTGGCCGCAAGCCGCTCCCCACTCCGGGCGATCCTCACCGGGTGTAGCGCCATACTCCTGATGCTCGGCATCACGGCGGTGCTGACGACACCCGCCAACGCCGCCGGGCCGACCGCCGCCTGCCATACCGTCCAAGAATGGGGCGGTGGGGCACAGTACGGCTGCACCATCACCAACGGTGGCAGCGCCTCCATGTCGAACTGGAAGCTGGAGTTCGACCTCGCCTCCAACGTGAAGATGGGCTCCTACTGGGACGCCTCGCTCGCCAGCTCGGGAAGCCACCACACGTTCACCAGCCGGGAGTACAACGGCACGGTCGCGCCCGGCGCGACCGCGACGTTCGGCTTCCTCGTCTCCTTCACCGGCACGCTGACCGAGCCGCAGAACTGCCTGCTGGACGGCCAGCCGTGCGGCGGCGGCACCGTGGACGCCCCGCCGAGCGCGCCCGCCAACCTCCGCACCACCGAGGTCACGTCGACCTCCGTCTCCCTCGCCTGGGACGGCGCGACCGACGACAAGGGCGTCAAGAACTACGACGTGCTGAACGGGACCGCCGTCGCCGCGACCGTCACCGGCACCACCGCCACGATCAGCGGGCTCAAGGCCGGGACGCGCTACACCTTCAGCGTCGTCGCCCGCGACACCGCCGACCAGCTCTCCGAGGCCGCCCAGGGCGTCACCGTCACGACCCCCGGCAACGGTGAGGACACCCCGCCGTCCAAGCCCGCCGACCTGAAGATCACCGAGACGACCAACGACTCGGTGTCGCTCTCCTGGGGCGCCGCGACCGACGACCACGGCGTCACCGGCTACGACGTGCTGCAGAACGGCTCGGTCGTCCAGTCGGTGACCGGCACCACCGCCAAGGTCTCCGGCCTGACGGCGGGCAGCTACAAGTTCGCGGTCCGCGCCAAGGACGCCACCGGCCAGGTCTCCGAGCTGAGCAACGAGGTCACCGCCAAGATCGGTTCCGGCAGCGCCGGCTGCCGTCCGGACGGCCTCTACCAGACGCCCGGCGTCACGCCGCCGTACTGCGACGCCTACGACAACGACGGCCGCGAGAAGATGGGCGACGGCCACCCGCGCCGCGCCATCGGCTACTTCACGAGCTGGCGGACCGGCAAGAACGGCGCGCCGCGCTACCTCGCGAGCGACATCCCGTGGGACAAGGTCACCCACATCAACTACGCGTTCGCGCACATCGACGGCCAGAACAAGGTCTCGGTCGGCAACGACGGGCCGAACAACCCGGCGACCGGGATGGAGTGGCCGGACGTGAAGGGCGCGGAGATGGACCCCGCGCTCCCGTACAAGGGCCACTTCAACCTGCTCAACAAGTTCAAGAAGCAGCACCCGAACGTCAAGACGCTGATCTCGATCGGCGGCTGGGCGGAGACCGGCGGCTACCTCGACGACAACGGCAAGCGCGTCGCGTCCGGCGGCTTCTACACGCTCACCGACAGCCAGGACAAGATCAACACCTTCGCCGACTCGGTCGTGGCGTTCCTGCGCAAGTACGGCTTCAACGGCGCGGACATCGACTACGAGTACGCGACGTCGATGAAGTTCGCCGGGCACCCGGACGACTTCACGTTCTCCAACGCGCGGCGCGCGAAGCTGATGGCCGGCTACGTGTCGCTCATGAAGACGCTGCGCGAGAAGCTGGACGCGGCGAGCGCCGCCGACGGCAAGTACTACATGCTGACCGCCGCCACGTCGGCGTCCGGCTGGATCCTGCGCGGTCATGACACCTACCAGGTCACCCCGTACCTGGACTACGCCAACCTCATGACCTACGACCTGCACGGTTCGTGGAACCACTTCGTCGGTCCGAACGCCGCGCTGTACGACGACGGCAAGGACAACGAGCAGGTCGAAGGCGGCGTCTACAACGCCTACGGAATGGGCTACCTGAACACCGACTGGGCGTACCACTACTTCCGCGGTTCGATGCCCGCCGGACGCATCAACATCGGCGTGCCGTTCTACACCCGCGGATGGCGCGACGTCACCGGCGGCACGAACGGCCTGTGGGGCAAGGCGGCGCTGCCGGACCAGACGAAGTGCCCGCCCGGCACCGGCAAGGACGTCGGCTCCACGACGCCCTGCGGAAACGGCGCCATCGGGCTCGACAACCTCTGGCACGACGATGACGCGGCAGGCGTGGAGCAGGCGTCGGGCAGCAACCCGATGTGGCACGCCAAGAACCTCGAAAAGGGAATCCAGGGCGACGACTACATCGGCGCCTACGGCCTCGACCCGGCGAAGGACCCGGACGACCGCCTCACCGGCACCTACACCCGCCAGTACGACAACACGCTGAAGTCGCCGTGGCTGTGGAACAGCACCAAGAAGGTGTTCCTGTCCACCGAGGACGACCAGTCCATCGCGGCCAAGGCGCAGTACGTGGCGGACAAGGGCATCGGCGGAGTCATGATCTGGGAGCTCGCCGGAGACTACGCCTGGGACCCCGCCCGCAACGGCGGCAAGGGCGAGTACTTCATGGGCCAGACGCTGATCTCGGCGATCAACGACAAGTTGAAGACCGCGGCTCCGTACCAGAACCGCAAGTCGGATCACACGATGCCCACCGAGGTGCTCGACGTGAAGGTGGCGCTGACCAACTTCCCGGTCGGCGACGCCAACTACCCCATCACGCCGAAGATGACCATCACCAACAACTCGGGCCAGACCATTCCGGGCGGCGCCACGTTCAAGTTCGACTACGGCACGTCCGCGCCGTCGTCGATGACGCAGCAGACCGGGTGGACGCTCTCCGTCCAGGCGGGTCACACCGGCAACAACGTCGGCGGCCTGAAGGGCGACTTCCACAGGGCGACGCTCACCGTTCCGAGCTACACGAGCATTCCGAACGGCGGCACCGCCACGGTCGCGCTGAGTTACCAGCTTCCGATATCGACACCGTCGAACTTCGTGCTGACGTTCGGCGGCAAGTCCTACGCGCTCGCGCAGGACTACCCAGTAACCGCGTCAGTAGGCGGCACACACCGCTGACCTGAGCGGCTCCATATAAAGGCAGGGCGTATGCCACCACCCGGCATACGCCCTGCCCAGCCGTTTCCGGCCCCGAGTTTCCCGGCCTGAGAACTGGAGAGTGTGCGGTGGATCGTGCGAGAAGCCGGATGGCGGCGGTGCTGCTGGCGGCCGCGCTGGGCATCGGGGCCGGCGGGTGCGGCGACTCCGGCGGAGGCCGGACGGGGGCGCGGGAGACGCCCTCCTATGCCACCCTCGCGGACGTGCCGGAGAGCCTTTCCCTGGACGGTTCGACGGTCACGGTCGGGAATCCCTCCGCGCTCGTTCTCGTCCATTTGTACGAGGATCCGCGCTGCCCGACCTGCAAGGCGTTCGAATCGATCGGCGGCGGGCCGGTGCTGCGCGACTGGGTCGTGCAGGGCAAGGCGAGGGCCGACTACACGATGGCCTCGTTCCTGGACGGACGATTGGGCGGCCACGGCTCCGAGAAGGCCGTCAACGCCCTGCGCGCGGCGTTCGAGCAAAAGAAGTTCGCCGAATACCACGACGTCCTCTACCGATACCAGCCCGAGGAGACCGTGGACGGCTTCACCACCGAGCGCCTCCTCGAACTGGCGAGCAAGGTCGAGGGGCTGCGCGGACCGGCCTTCGACTCCGCCGTGAAGACGATGAAGTACCGGGCGTTCGTCGACACGGCGCAGGCGGCGTACGTGCGGGCCGGGCGCAAGGGCGGAAAGGGCCCCGGCACCCCGACCCTGGAGATCGGCGGAGTCAGGGTCCCGGACGAAAGCTACAACTCCCTCTTCGACAAGACCGCGTTCACCCAGATACTCACCAGGGTGCACGAAGTAATGGCGCGGGAGACTAAGTCAGCGCGTGCCTGATCGCCGCGCCCACCGGCGCCGACGGGTCGATGGGACCGGCCGAGTGGAGCGGCGGTTGCCCGAGGAAACGCGGGACCGTGCCGTGATGCGGTTGGCCCGCGTGGACCACGAACGGGTGGCAGAGATAGACGGTGCCCGCCGGGCCGGTGGCGTAGGCCGTGGGGCGGTCGGCGCTCGCGGCCTCCGCGCGGCTCGCCAGTTCGCGGGCGTCCAGGCCGTCTTCGCCCTCCGGTTCCAGGAGGCGCGCCACGTCCAGATGGGAGCCGATCCGGAGGCGGGTGGGCGCGTCCTTCTCGGTCACGTCCGAGAAGAGGAAGAGCATCAAAAGCGCGCGGTCCTTTGAATGGACGTTCGCGCGCCAGGAAAGGTAGTCGGTCGGCGACGAGTCGGGACCGGCGAAACTGACGTCCACGTGCCAGTTGTCCACGACGGCCGGTTCTCCGCCGGGAAACCGGATGACGAACCCGCCGAGGCCGGTGCGCGGCGTCCAGCGGCCCTCGCCGACGAGCGCGTCGAACGCGGCGCGCAGCGTCGGCGTGTCGGCGGCGGCCGTGAACGGCGCCTGCCCGTAGCCCGGCCGCGTCGCGATGGGCCCCGGCCAGCTCGACGGATCGTCAGGGTCGGCGCCGAGGTCGTTCCAGATGATGGCGCGGCACTCGTCGGCCAGCTCGCGGGGGAAGGCGTCCTCGACCCGGACGAAGCCGTGCTCGATGAAGGCGTCCACGTCGATCATGGACCCACTCTGGCCTGGCCCGCGTTCGGCGGTCCAACGATTTTCGGCGCTCAGAACACGGGAGTGCCGTCGCGGACAAGCCTCCAGTTCTCCACATGGAAGGTCGCCGGGTCGATGGTCCCCGCCTTGGACGCGTACTCGACGATGGCCTCGCGAATGGCGACCTGCGCGTTGTAGACGACCGGCGCCGCCGTGATGTTCGGGAATCCGCCGCCGCCCGACTGGCGGTAGTTGTTCACCGCCACCACGAACCGCTGGTCGTCCGCGACGGGCTTCCCGTCATAGGCGAGAGCGGCGACGCGCGAGCCCTCCGCCTTGGCGATGTCCACGTCGTACGTGACGCCGGAGAGCTGGTCGTAGTTGTAGTCGGGACGGTTGTTCGCGTTCGTCCACGACGCGGGATCGACGGGCGCGCCCGCCGCGACCTGCTTGAAGTACCGCGCGGAGTATTCGAGGTACGCCTTGATCTGAGAGCCGGTCAACACGCTGGCCAGAAGCGTGTTGTCGTAGATGTAGAGCCCGGCGATGTCCCTGATGGTGACCTTTCCGGCGGGGAACGTCGCGGAACGGCTGAACGGCGCGGCTATCGACAGGACCGGGAGGGCGGCGTTTTCCGTCCCGGCGATGGCGGCCTTCACCGTCGCCGTCTGGACGAGGTGGATGTAGTCCAGGATCGCCGTGTCCTTCCAGCAGGACTCGGCCGCCGACATCTCCTCCGTGGAAGTGGCGACCTCCTTGTTCACATAGGCGACGACGGCGTCGTGCTGCTTCTTGACGAGCGTGACGAGTTCCGGGTCCTCCTGGACGGTGTTCGTGTTCACCGACGTCGCGGATTTCCCGGTCACCTTCCAGCGGCCCCGCTCGTGTGTGAGCGTGAGGTCGAAGACGGAGAGCCGCTGCCCCCAGCATTTCGGCTCGCTCATCACGACCGTCCGGCCGGTGGCCTTGTTGGTGACGAAGCGCTCCGGAATGTCGAGGTGCGCGTGCCCGAACAGGATGGCGTCGATGCCCGGCACCTGCTCGGCGACCAGCGCGGCGGCGTTCTCCACGGGCAGGTCGCCGGTGTAGGACGAGGTGCCGCTGTCCCCGGAGTGCGCGCTGACGATCACGACGTCCGCGCCCTGGCGGCGGATCACCGGCACCCACCGCCGCGCGGTCGCGACCAGGTCGAGGAAGTCGAGCCTGCCGGAGACGTTGCCCCGGTCCCAGATCGCGACGCCCGGGTTCGTGAGCCCGAGCAGGCCGACCGTGATCGGCGGGAACCCGCGGACGCGCATCCGCTTCAGCGCGTACGGCCGGAAGGCGGGACGCCGCGTCCCCGCGTGGACGGCGTTCGCGGCCAGCACGGGCGCGCGCATCTGCCGGATCCAGGCGTCGAGGAACGGCAGGCCGTAGTTGAATTCGTGGTTGCCGAGGGCCACCGCGTCGTAGCCGATGGCGTTCATCTGCCCCGCCATCGGGTGGAGGGCGCCGGTGTCGGTGATCGGCTCGACCGACGCGTAGTAGAAGCCGAGCGGCGTGCCCTGGATCGTGTCCCCGGCGTCGAACAGGAGGGTGCGCTCCCGCCCCCGCGCGGCGCGGATCTGGTTGACCAGGCTCGACACGCGCGCGAGGCCGACGACGTTCCCGTCGCGGTCGCTGTACGCGGCGTCCCGGTAGTAGTCCCAGTCGACGGCGTGGCTGTGGAGGTCGGACGTGCCCATGACGGTGATCGTCACCGTCCGGCCGCCCGGCGCGGCGTCCGCCCGGCCGGGCCAGCCCGCGAGGGCGAGGGCGCCCGCGGCGGTCAGCCCGCCGAGGACCCGCCTCCGGTCGACGTCGGGAACGTGGCAGGAACACCAGCGCGGCTGCATATCGGACCGTTCCTTCCGCAGGGGACGGGAGAACGATAAGGCCGCCGCCCAGGGCCGGGACTGGTGAAATCTTCCGATCCTCAGGGGAGATCGTTGGCAGTCCGCGCCAAACCGGACATCCCCTCCGCCCGGCGTCCGCCGGACCGAAACCACGGTGTGGGCTTCATCACAAAGAGCGGTGAACCGCCCTGGAGATCACTCTTGAAGCGCCTTCTCCCTTTTCGGGGCTGTTGCCGGGTATAGCGATTCGTGCTCATCTATTTACAGCGATGTCCGGTTGTGGACGCTCCCGCCGGTCCGCACCGTACGGCCAGCCCGCCAGCCAGCCGCCCGCCAGCCGACAAGCCACCCCGCCAACCGCCAACCGCCACCAGCCACCGACGACGCACGCCACCGACGACGACGCACACAGCGACAGCGGAGGTCCGGATGCGCAAGGAGACGCTGGAGAGCTTCGTCCTCGGGGACGTCCTCCGGTCACAGGCGCAGGTTCACCGACGGCAGACGTTCCTCAAGTTCCGCGACGGCGAGGTCACCTACGGCGAGGTGGACGACGCCGCCGACCGCATGGCCCGCGCCCTGTCGGCCGCCGGGATCGGGCGCGGCGACCATGTCGGCCTGATGCTGCCGAACTGCGCCGACTTCGTCCACCTGGTGTTCGCGCTGGCGCGGATCGGCGCCGTCGCCGTGCCGATCAACATCGCCTACCGGGGGGAGCTGCTGCGGCACGTCCTGGACAGCTCCGACTCGTCCTGGCTGATCGTCGACGGGCCGTACGCGGAGCGGCTGACCGAGCTCGCGGCGCGGCTGCCGAAGCTCGGCGGCGTGTTCGTCCGGGACGCGGCCGGGAGCGGCGTGCTGCTCGACCGGCTCGGCAAGCCCGCCCGCGAGCTGACCGCGCTGCCGGACGACGCCGACGGCGACCGCCGCGTCGACCTCGACATCCGCTTCGGCGACCTCCAGGCGATCATGTACACGTCCGGGACGACGGGCCCGTCCAAGGGCGCGATGGTGCCGCACGCGCTCGCGCTGACCTGCGCCTACGACTCGCTCGACTTCCTCGACCGGTGGGGCAAGACGATCTACTGCCCGCTGCCGCTGTTCCACGCCGCCGCGCTCTGGGACGGGATGCTGTCCGCCCTCCTCGGCGGCGGCTCGATCGCGATCGTGGAGCGCTTCAGCGCGTCGCGGTTCTGGGACGACGTCCGCCGCTTCGACGCCCGGGTGTGCATGAGCGTGTTCTCGATGATCCCGATCCTGCTGAACCGTCCGCCCACGTCACGGGACCGCGACCACCGGTTGGAGACGTTCTACATGGGCAAGTCCAACCTGGACGAGCCCATGCGGGAGCGGTTCGGCGTCCGGTCGGTGGAGACGTACACGAGCACCGAGGCGGGCATCGCGACCGGCAGCCCGTACGGGGAGTGGCGCGTCGGCTCCTGCGGGCAGGCCCACGACGAGCGGTTCCACGTCGCGGTCGTGGACGAGCACGACCGCGAGGTCGGCGCGGGCGAGCCGGGCGAGCTGGTGCTCCGGCCGAAGCAGCCCTTCGTCCTGACGACCGGCTACTACGGGAACTGGGAGGCGACGACCCACTGCTTCCGGAACATGTGGTTCCACACCGGAGATCGGGTATGGCGCGATGACGACGGTTACTTCTACTTCCTTGACCGGATGAAGGACGCCATCCGCCGGCGCGGCGAGAACATCTCGGCCTTCGACCTGGAGACGGAGATCAACCAGCACCCGGCGGTCCTGGAGTGCGCCGCGATCGGCGTGCCCTCGGAACTGGAGGACGAGGACATCAAGGTGTCGATCGTGGTGCAACCGGACACCGGCATGGACCCGGCCGAGCTGATCGCCTACTGCGAGGAGCGGCTGCCGCGGTCGATGGTGCCGCGCTACGTCGAGTTCGTGGACGCGCTGCCGCGCACGCCCACCGACAAGGTCGCCAAGTACAAGCTGCGGGCGCAGGGCGAGCACGGCGTGACAGAGACGACCTGGGACCGGGAGGCGGACGGCCGGTGAACTGGGACGACACGCCGCAGCAGGCCGCCTTCCGGGCGGAGGTCCGCGCCTTCATCGAGGACGAGTTCCCGGCGGGCTACCGTCCGGCGGGCGACGAGGAGCAGAGCCTCGAACCCGAGGACGTCGCGGGATACAACTGGCCCGTCGACCGCGTCGCCGACGACCCGGAACGCCGGGAGGGCGCCCGCGCGTGGGCGGCGGCGCTCGCCGCGCGCGGCTGGATCGCGCCGCACTGGCCGCAGGAGTTCGGCGGGGCCGGGCTGTCGGCGCTGGAGGAGTTCGTCCTGCACGAGGAGATGATGCGGGCGCGGGTGCCGACCGTGAACGGCATCGGCGCGTTCCTCCTCGGCCCGACCCTGCTCGTCCACGGGACGGACGAGCAGAAGGCCGCGCACCTGCCGCCGATCGCGAAGGGCGAGGCGACGTGGGCGCAGGGCTTCTCCGAGCCGGGTTCCGGCTCCGACCTGGCGTCGCTGCGGACGCGGGCCGTCCGCGACGGCGACGAGTACGTGGTCGACGGCCAGAAGGTGTGGACGTCCCTCGGCCAGTACGCCGACTGGCTGTTCGTGCTCGTCCGCACCGACCCCGACGCCGAGAGGCCCCACCGCGGCATCACGTTCTTGCTCATCAAGGCGGACGCGCCGGGCGTGACGATCCGCCCCATCGAGGACCTGCGCGGCGCCGCGCCGTTCTGCGAGATCTTCTTCGAGGGCGTCCGGGTGCCGGTGGCGAACCGGGTCGGGGACGAGAACCGCGGCTGGTACGTGGCGATGTCCGCGCTCGGGTTCGAGCGGGCCGGGATCGGCGCGACGATCAAGTACGAGCAGGCCCTCGCCGAACTGGTCGCCTACCTGCGCACCCCGGACGGCCGCCGCCACGCCCGCGTCACGCCCGCACTCCGGCAGGAGATCGCGCGCCGCAAAACGGAGATCCGCGTCCTTTACAACCTCGCCCGCTACACGGTGTCGCGGCAGGCGGCGGGCGCGGAGCCCGACTTCGAGGCGTCCGTCAACCAGCTCTTCGGCGCCGAGCTGCACCAGCGCCTCGCCCGGACCGGCGCCCGCGCGTTCGGCCGGTCCGCCGCGCTCTGGCAGCGCGCCGACGCGCCGCTGGCCGCCCTGTTCACCCACATGCGCCGCGACTCGGTGGCGTCCACCTTCCTCGGCGGCACCACCGAGATCCAGCGCAACGTCATCGCCACCCGGGGCCTGAGCCTGCCCCGCTGACCGACCCACCGGAGGAGCGACCCGCATGC
Source organism: Actinomadura chibensis NBRC 106107 (assembly GCF_001552135.1). Classification (GTDB taxonomy): domain Bacteria; phylum Actinomycetota; class Actinomycetes; order Streptosporangiales; family Streptosporangiaceae; genus Spirillospora; species Spirillospora chibensis. The sequence continues at coordinate 58,243 of NZ_BCQP01000057.1, forward strand.
CGGACGAGAACTCGTACGAGACCGTCGACCTGCAGATCGAGGAACGCGTCGCCTGGCTGACGCTGAACCGCCCGGAGAAGCTCAACGCGCTGACCCCGACGACGATGACCGAACTGCGCGACATCTTCACCCGCGTCGACGACGACGAGGACGTGTGCGTCGTGGTGCTGCGCGGCGCGGGCGAGCGCGCGTTCTGCGCCGGGATGGACCTCGGCTGGTCGGAGAAGCTGACCCCGCGCGAGCGGATCGAGCAGGGACGGCTCGGCGAGAAGACGTTCGCGATGATGGAGCGGCTGTCGGTCCCGGTGATCGCGGCCGTGCACGGCTACGCGGTCGGCGGCGGCCTGGAGCTGGCGCTCGCGGCCGACTTCATCATCGCCTCGGACAACGCGAAGATGGGGCTCGTCGAGATCACGCTGTCGGCGCGGCCGCCGTACCGGCCGAAGATGACCGAGGACGGCGACCCCGACCAGCCCGAGTTCGGCGGCTCCGCGCCCGGCTGGGGCGGCGTGAAGCGGCTCCCGGAGCGCATCGGGAAGGCCCGCGCGAAGGAACTGCTGTTCACCGGGGCGCGCATCGACGCCGAGCGGGCGCTGCGACTGGGCCTGGTCAACGACGTCTACCCGGCCGACGAGTTCGACAAGCGGATCGGCGAGCTGGCCGAGCGGATCGCCGCGATGAACCGCTACAACCTGCGTCTCGTCAAGGAACTGGTCACGTACGGCTACGACTGGATCGAGCCCCACCCGAGCTAGGAGGACACCGTGCAGATCTACCGCATCGATCACGTCGCGCAGGTGACTCCCGACCTGGACGCCCAGGTCGAGTTGCTGGAGCGGCTGTTCGGGTTCCGGCGCGTCCGGGCCTGGGACAACCCGGCCGAGGGCGTGCGCGGCGCCCGCCTGGAGATCCCCGGCAGCCGGGGACAGGCGTGGGAGGTGCTCGCGCCCGCCGGAGACGGCTCGGCGTTGCGGACCTTCCTGGACGAGCATGGCGGGCGTCCCGGCCTGCACCACGTCGGCGCGGAGGTGCCCGACCTGGAGGCCGTCCGCGCCGAGCTGGAGTCGCGCGACGTCAAGCCGACCGACGGGGTGCGCGGACGCTGGCTGGAGGCGTCGCTGACCCCGCCCGAGCACGGCCCCGGCGTCCTGTGGCGGCTGCGCGGCCCCGGCAGCCTCGACATGTGCGGCGACACTCCCGGTTCGGTGGCCGAGCCGGGCACCCCGGACGGCCCGAACCTCGGCGTCGTCGCGCTCGACCACATCTGCCAGGCGTTCCCCGACCGGGACGTCCTCGCCGCCTGGTACCGCGACCTCGCCGGGTTCGTGCAGGTCTGGCGGACGCCCGAGGACGAGCACCCGGACATGGCGGACCTCGTCCTGAACATCCCCGGCTCCGCGATCTGCTGGGAGGTGATCATGCCGCGCGGGGAGGACTCGTTCATCGACCGGTTCCTGGAGCGCAGCGGGCCCGCCGCCCACCACGTCACCTTCGAGGTCGACGACTGGGACAGGGCGCTCGCCGCCTGCGACCACCACGGCACGCCCACCTTCGACGACGAGGAGGGCGTCACCGACGGCGCGGCCTGGAAGCACACGTTCATCCACCCGAAGCACACCGGCGGCATCCTCGTCCAGTTGTTCTGGGAGGAACGGCCGGGCGTGTGGGTCCGCTCCGACAAGATCCCGCCGTCATGGACCTGAGTCTCAGCGAGGACCAGGAGCTCATCGCCTCCACGGCCCGCGAGCTGCTGGAGTCGCGGGCGGCGACGGCGGGCGCGCGGGCCGTGGCGGGCGACCCCGCCGGGTACTCGGCCGCGCTGTGGAAGGAGATGGTCGACCTCGGCTGGACGGGCCTCGCGTTCCCCGAGGAGTCCGGCGGCGTCGGCGGCGACTTCCTCGACGTGTGCCTGCTGTTCGAGCAGCTCGGGTACGCGCTGGTCCCGAGCCCGCTGCTGGCGTCGGTGGCGTGCGCCGGGATGCCGGTCGCCCGCTTCGGGACGGCCGAGCAGAAGGAGCGGTGGCTCGGCGCGATCGCCGAAGGGCGCGTCGTGACGGCGGCGCCGCTGCCGTGGGACCGTCCCGGCGAAGGACCGGTCGCCGCGCCCGACGGCGACGGGTTCGTGCTGACCGGGACGGCGACGTTCGTGCCGTTCGCCGCGTCCGCCGAGAGCCTGCTCGTGGCGGCGCGGCTCGACGGCGGCGAACCGCGGGCGTTCTGGGTGGACGCGTCGGCCGTGACGGTCCGTCCGCTGGACACGGTGGGGCTCGACCGGCCGTGCCATGTCGAGCTGGCGGGCGTCCGCGCGGACGACGCGCTCGGCTCGGAGGCCGTCGAGGCCATGGCGAGGTTCGGCGCGGCGGCCGTGTGCGCGGAGATGGTGGGCGGGGCGCAGCGCGTCCTCGACCTGACGGTCGCGTACGCGACGGAGCGGGAGCAGTTCGGCAAGCCGATCGGGTCGTTCCAGGCCGTCCAGCACCACTGCGCGGACATGGCCATCGACGTGCTGGGCTCGCGGTTCATCGCCTACGAGGCCGCCTGGCTGCTGTCGTCCGGACGCGACGCCGCCGAGGAGGTGGCGATGGCGAAGGCGTGGGTGAGCGAGGCGTACGAGCGGGTGTGCGCGCTCGGCCACCAGGTGCACGGCGCGATCGGCTTCACCGCCGAGCACGACCTGCACCTGTTCTCGCGGCACGCCGCGTCCGCCGCGCTGGCGTTCGGCGACGGCGACCGGCACTACGACGCGCTCGCCGCCGCCCTCGACGTCCAGGACACGTGACGGGGCGTCACTGGACGCCGGGCGGTTTCGCGCCCGGCTGCCAGCCCGCGTCGAACTTCTCCCGGACGGCCGGGAACCCGTGCAGGACCCGCTTCGCCTCGCCGGGAAGGGCGCTGGTGGCGGCGTAGCCGATGGCGAACGGCAGGCCGATGACGGCGAGCGCCATGAACAGGACGCCGAGCCCGCTCCCGGCGGAGATGCGGGCGCAGGCGAGGGCGAACACCGCGGCGTCCGCGCCGAGGGCGAGGGCCCAGACCTTGGCGCGGCGCTTCCGGTGCGCGGACGCGCAGCCCGCGCAGCGCGGCACCGTGATCGTCAGCTTCCGCCAGGTGATCCGGGTCGTGTAGTGCGGGGTCATCTCGCGCTTGACGTCGCCGTGCATCGGCACCTCGACCCCGCTGCGGTCGCCGCTCGGTTGGTCCCCGCAGAACCAGCAGGTGCCGTAGACCAGGTTGTCCCGGACGATCCTGAGGTTCTCCGCGACGTCCGCCCTGACGTTCGGGGAGTCCGCCATGGCCTCGGCGCGTTCGAGGACGCCCTCCGCCGGTCCCCAGTCCTCGGTCTCGTTGATGTAGCGGACGGCGCAGCGCATCACGGTGCCCGCGACCTCGTCGCGCAGCCCGGCGAGGACGGGATGCCCGGCGGGCAGCACGGCGGCGAGCCCGGCGAACACCGGCTCGGCCCGCTCGGCGAGGCGCACCGCCTCCCCGTACCCGGTCTCCGGGTCGGCGGACGCGCGGTCGAGGGCGTCGTCGCCGGACGACCTGAGCCGGGACGCCTCCGGCGCGGCGGCCGCGGACAGCGCGGCGTCCACCGCCTCCGCGTCGAACCCGGCGCCGCGCATCAGCCGGACATGGGCGGCGGCCTGGTCGTGCGCGCCCGAACTCGCCGCCCGCACGGCCAGCGCCGCGCTCACCGCAAGGACGGCGGCGGGCAGGCGTTCGCGCAGCTCGTCGGCCATGTCGGGGGTGACGCGTGGATCGGCGGCGGCGCGCGCGCGGGCGGCGACCAGGTCCCAGAAGGCGTCGGTGTCGAGGACGGCCCGCCAGCCGCGCAGCGCGCCGTCCCAGCGCTCGTCGCCGAGGTCGCCTGAGTCGAGCGCGCGGGCGTGGGCGAGGACGGCGAGGTTGTGCGCGGCGACGGCGGCCGGACGTCCCGGCCCCGGCTCGGACCAGAGCCGCTCGGCGTCCTCGGCCCGGCCCTCGCGGAGCGCGTCGAGGGCCTCGTCGCCGTTCGCGCGCGACGGCCAGAACCAGAACAGCTCGTCCGCCAGCCGGAGCAGCGGGTCGCGGAGCCGCTGGAACGCCTCCTGGACGGCGTCGGCGCCCGGCGGCGGATCCAGCGGGAGGAGCGGGGAGCCCGGGGAGGAGCCGTCCCCGAACCTGGCCCTGACCCGCAGTTCCTCGGCCCGCCTGCGGATGTCGCGGTCGGTGGCGTCCACGGGGAGGCCGGTGACGCGGAAGGGGTTGTCCCGGTAGAGGTCCGGGCCGATCCCGGCGAAGAGCGCGGTGCCGGTGGCGGTCATGGCGCGACCGCCGCGGAGATGCGCAGGCTGACCGTGCGGTTGCGCGGGTCGTCGGGCGCGGCGCGGTCCGGGAACGGCGGCAGCGCCCCGGCGAGGGTGGACGTCGAGAAGCGGACGGCCGGGATCCCGGCGGCCGCGCTCAGCACCTCGCGGACGACCGCCGCGCGCAGCAGCCCCAGCTCGGCGTTGCTCGCGTACCCGCCGCCGGGCCGGACGGCCGTCCGGTCGGTGTGCCCGATCACCGCGACGGCGAGCCGCCCGGCCTCGGGCCGCAGCAGTTCGCCCAGCTCCCGCAGCGTGGCCCGGCCGCGCCGGGTGAGCGTCGCGTCGCGGCCGAACAGGCCCCGCTCGAACGTGACGGCCAGCTCGCCGTCCCGGCGGACGGCCCGCACGCCCGGGGCCCGTAGGCGCAACCCGTCCAGCGGATCCGGCGCGGGCGACAGGGAGGGGGTGGCCGTGGCCGGGGGAGCGGCCACGACCACCCGTCCGGTGTCGTCGGCGCGGTCGAGCCACAGGTCGGCGAGCATGGCGAGGGCCAGCAGCGCCGCCAGCGCGCCGCCCGCCCGGACCGCCGCCCGCGCCAGGCGGACCCGTCCGGGCCGGGCCGCCCGCGCCCGGATCTCGGCGATCCGGCGGCGTCCCTCGGCGGCGGACCGGTCGCCGGGGGCGAGCGCGGCGGCCTCCGCCCAGCAGCGGTCGGCCTCGTCCAGGCGGCCCTGCTGCGCGTGGATCCGCGCCCGCAGATCCAGGACCGCCGCGCCGTGCTCGCCGTCGAGCAGTTCCTCCGCCTCGGTGTAGCGTCCCGCGCGGGCCAGCGTCCGCGCCTGGGCGAGCGCCGCCTCCCGGACGGCGAGCCGCGCGGCCGGTGCCGGTGCCGGTTTCAGGGCGCTCACCGGCCGAGCCTGACCGTGCTGAGCGGGTCGAGCCGCGTCCGCTCGGGCAGCAGGTCGAGCAGCGCCGAGTTCACCCGGCGCAGCGCGGCGGCGTCGTTCGCGTCGGCGGCGCGCCGCCCCGTGCCGATCAGGTGCGCGGCCTCGCGCTGGTCGCTCATCTCCGGACGCATCGAGCACAGCCGGTCGAAGAGCAGGAACGGCAGCTCGCCGGAGTAGTCCAGTACCTGGATCAGCACCCGGCGCAGCTCGGAGGTGCGCTGCCGCAGCAGGTCCGCGTCGTGCGCGGCCACCGCCTCCTGGAGCGCCTCCTCGGCGCGCCGCAGCGCCGACCGGTGGCTCTCCTCCCCGGCGTCCTGGACGACCTCCCGCACCGTCGGCAGCAGTTCGTTCGCCTCCGCGACCAGGGCGGGCCACTCGATCTCGTCCTCGACCTCGTCGACGGAGGCGCGCAGGTCCATCAGGCGGCGGCCCGCGGCGGCGGCCGCGTCGGGGTCGGCGGACGCCGCGTCGACCTCGGCGTCCAGGGTCAGCACGACGCGCTCGGCGTCGATCCGCGCCAGCACGCCGCCGCCGCGCGGATCGCCCAGCTCGTCCGCCTTCCGGCGCACCTCGGCGAGGCGCTCCTTCTCGGCGGCGACCTCGCGGGCCAGCTCGGCCGGGTCGGGCGGGGCCTCGGTCCGCAGGTCGAGGACGCAGTCGAACTCCTCGTCCAGCATCGGGACGTAGGCGCGGGCGACGACCGTCCGGGACTCGTCGACCGTGACGGTCAGCTCGACCGCGCTGCCCTCGGGGACGTCCCGGGCGACCTGGTCGGGCCGCACCTCGATGCGGCCGACGCGGCGGTTGCGGTTGGCGCGGGCGTGCTCGCCCTCCAGCACCGGAATCCGGATCATGCCCTGCCCGCCGCCGCCCCGGCTGACCGCGACCGTCGTGCGCAGCCGCGCCCGGCGGCGGGCGGGCAGCGGCGTGCCCTTCCGGAACAGCCGCTCGACCTTGTTGCCGTCCAGTCCGACGCCGATGGAGTGGGTGAGGGGCGGCTGCGTGTCCACGCCCCCGACCGTGTAGGTCAGCGTGTCCGGGGTGACGGGACGCCGCGCGCCGGTCGCGTCGGTCAGCTCGATCCGGAAGGCGTTGGCGCGGCCCTTCTCGGCCCACAGCGTCGTCGTGAACGTGCCGTCCGCCGACAGCGGGATCCGGCCGCTGCGCCACGGCGGCCTCGTCCCGTCGTTGACGAACTCGACCGAGCAGCCCGCGGTGTCGGCGCCGGTCACGCGGCCGCCGACGAACGGCTCGATCTCCGGGCCCATCGGCCGGTACTCCAGCTCGACCGCGTACTGGCCGCTCGGCGGCGGGGGACCGGCGAGCGCGGGGTCGAGGCGCTGCGCGCCCGCGAACACGGCGGCGCCGCGCGCCACGACGGTGATCGGGTCCTGGCTCCAGTCCAGCGGGACGCCGAGCCCGGCCCGCGGATCGGCGAGCCGTTCCCGCAGGTAGGGGGCCAGCGTGGGGCCGCCGACGAGCAGCGCCCGCTCGATGTCGCCCGGCCCGAGCCCGCTGTCGGCGAGCGCCTTGCGGCACAGGTTGACCGTCCGGACGACGAACGGCTCCGCCAGCCGCTCCACCTCCGCGCGCGTCAGGTCGTAGAAGAACTCGAACGGCCGGTCGGCGTCGTCGTGCAGCTCGACGACGATCTCGGTGGACGCGGTCCGGGAGAGCTGGATCTTCGCCGCCTCCGCCGCCAGCTTCAGCTTGCTGACGTGCCGCCGCCGCGCCGGGTTGCCGCGCCGCAGGTCGCTGACCGGGTGCTCGCGGACCACCGCCGGGATCAGCAGCTCCTCCACCACCGCCCAGTCGACCTGCTTGCCGCCGAGGTTGTTGTCCCCGCGGTGGTCGACGACCGTCAGCTCGCCGTCCCGGATCCGGACCACGGCGGCGTCGAACGTCCCGCCGCCGAAGTCGTACACCAGCCAGAACGCGTCGTCGTCCGCCGCCTGGAAGCCGTGCGCGAGCGCCGCCGCCGTCGGCTCCTGGAGCAGCGGCGCCTGGACGAGCCCGGCCCGCTCGGCGGCGGCGCGGGTCGCGTCGCAGGCGCTCAGCTCGAACGCCGCCGGGACGGTGATCACGGCCGCCTCGACCTCCGCGCCGAGGTGCTTCGCGGCGTCCTGGCGCAGCGAGCGCAGCACCTCGGCCGACAGCTCCTCCGGCGCCATCGACCGTCCGGTCGCGGCGAACACCTTCGGCGGGACGGCGATGCCCATCTGGAGCTTGAACTCCACGCAGGTGTTGTCGGGGTCCTCCTCGCTGCGCTGCTTGGCGGCCCGGCCGACCGAGACGCGGCCCTGCCTGTCCACCCGCACCGCCGACGGGGTGACGTCGGACTGCTCCGCGTCGTTCTTGACGATCCGCGGCTCGACGCCGTCGAGGACGGCGATCGCGCTGTTGGTGGTGCCGAGGTCGATTCCGACGTCGATCGTTGTCCTGGTCATCGTGTGCGCGTTTCCCTCATCGCTTCAGCGGGCGTGCCGGGCGTGCCGACGATCACCTCGGCGAGCTGGATCGAACGGCTCCCCAGGTACACGCCGGGCCGGACGGTCTCGATGACCTGCTCCCGGACGAGCCCCGGGGTGGGCTGGTAGGCGGCGACCGACATCGCGAGGCCCGGGTCGAACGGCTCGCCCGCGTGGTCCTTGATCTCGACGCCGCCGTCGGCGAGCGCGTCCCACGCCGTCTCGACGTGGTGGACGACCGCGCGGGGCGGGTCGTCCATCCGGGCGACGCGGGCGCGGAGCCGCCACACGCAGGTCGCGACGTCCGCCAGCTCGTCCTCGGGGAAGCCGCCGCCCGGCGCCGGCGCGGAGGTCGCGGCGGGTTCGGCGACGGCGGCGCGGGCGAGCGCGGCGAGCGCGTCCGCGGACCACGCGGACGGCTCGATCCGGAACTCGCGCGGATGCCGCCATTGCCGGAGCGCCGCCCCCGCCCTCGCTGCGACACGCCCCATGTCCGTGAGCCCTTCCGCCCGGCTGCCCCTGTGCGTGGCAACCGTGCCAGGCCGGCGCCGGGACCCCTCCCGGCGCCGTTCCGAAACGCGCGACGCCCGGCCGGGTTCGTCCCGGCCGGGCGCCTTTCAGTACGTCCCTACGGATAGACCGAATAGACCATCCGCTTCCCCGGATGCTCGCCCAGCGTCCAGATGGTGCCGAGCGTCGGGCTGTTGGGGTCGGTGCCGCCCTGCCAGTGCGACAGGTCCTCCGGGCCGATGGCGAGGTCCTGTTCCTTCGCCGTCGACAAGGTGACGGTGGACGGCGTCGCCGGGTCGGTCGTGTAGAGCGTTCCGGCGCCCGTCTCCCCGTGGCTGCGGCTGAGGTACCAGCGGCCGTTGAACCTCAGCGCGCCCTGGACGTTGCTGACCGGCAGCTTGTGCGCCTCGTCGGCGTTCCAGGAGTACTCCGGGTCGAGGATCAGCTCGCCGCTGGTGGTGAAGGCATTCGCGATGGGCCAGGCGGCGACCCGCCCCTTGGCCGTCTGGTCGCCGTCGCAGTACTCGCCCGCGATCACGTGGTCGGCGCCGCTGCGGTCGAGGGAGACGTAGGAGAAGTTGGGCGACCCGTCGGACGGGCTGCACGTGGTGCCGGTCGGGGCCGTCCGGGTCCAGGAGCCGACCTGCGGCATGATGTAGCGGTAGCCGTACCCGTAGTAGGTGTCGCCGACCTTGCCGACCCAGTCCGGGTTCGACGTCGTCCCGTTCGTGGACGCGCCCAGGTCGTAGATGCGGCGCATGTCGAACATCCGGTACCCGCGGTCGGTGTCCGCCACGAACAGGTGGTTGCCGTACCAGAGGATGCCGCCCGCGTGCAGCGGCTTGCTGTAGTCGGGGCTGGACGGGTCCTCCGACACGCGGATGGTGTCGTAGTCGCCGTTGGCCCGCGGATACACCAGCAGGACGTGCCGGTAAGCCCCGGTGTAGGGGTTGATGAAGCTGATCCGGACGCCCTTGACGGGGTTCTTGGTGCCTCCGGCGTGGTCGTACCAACTCACCAGGACGGGCTGGTACCCGTCGCCCCACACCCGGTCGCCCTGCATGTCGGCGACCGTGGTGATGCCCTGCGGGTACCACTCGGTGGTGTTGTTGTCGCCGCTGTTCCAGCAGACGCTCCGCTGGATGGCGACGGAGCTCCCGGACGCCAGCGCGGCGGGCTGGCAGGCGGACCCGACCGCGACCGGCCGCGTCGTGTCCTTCCGGTTCAGGTCGTTCATGATGGTGGTGACGGTGCCCTTCACCAGCGGAAGGGCGTCGGCGCGGTCCCGGAGGTCGGACCCGTAGGCGTTGGGGCGGAGCGCGAAGTTGGCGAGCGACAGCTCGTCGGCGGAGGCGGGGGCCTCCAGCGCGGCGACGAGCGGGGCGGCGAGGGCGAGGGCGGCGATTAAGGCGAGACTGCGACGACGGCGACGGCGCATGCGCACTCCTCACGGCCGGGTCCGCGGCAGTGCGACCCAGGGGGCGCGGACCTCCGACCAAGATCTTTTGTATGGCGACTGAAACATGACACGGATATCCGGATTAAGCCATACCGAGTATGCGTCAAAGTGATCAACCTCACATGCCCCCCACCGCGTGACAAGTAGGTTTGCCGAATGGACGTGGTAGTCGCCGTCGCCGCGACGTTGCTGGTGACGTGGGTTCCGGTGCTGGCGTGGCGGTGGTGGCGGCGGGGCCGCGGCGACGACCTCGGCGGGCCCGCGCGGCGGGCGACGTTCGAGACGCTGCACACCGCGTCCCGGGCCACGCCCGCGTTCCGCGCCGGGCTGACCAGGCAGGGCGCGCAGAAGGCGGCCCGGCATCTGCGGGCGCTGCTCGGCTGCGCCGCCCTCGCCATCACCGACGGGGAGCGGCTGCTCGCCTGGGACGGCGAGCACGACCACCACTCCGCCGGGAGCCCGGGGCACGCGGAGGCGACGCTCGCGACCGGCCGCACGCAGGTGCACGACGTCCCGTGCGACCGGCTCGACTGCCCGATCCGCCGCGTCGTGGTCGTGCCGCTCGCCACCGACGACCGCGTGGTCGGGACGCTCGCCGCCTACGGCGAGGACGTCCCGGCGGGCCTCATCCGCGCCGCCGAGGAGGTCGCGCAATGGGTGGACGCGCAACTCGAACTCGCCGAACTCGACCATTCCAGGACGATGCTCATGGAGGCCGAGATGCGGGCGCTCCGCGCGCAGATCTCGCCCCATTTCATCTACAACTCGCTGACCACGATCGCGTCCTTCGTCAGGTCGGATCCGGAGCGGGCGCGGGAACTCCTGCTCGAATTCGCGGGGTTCACGCGCTACTCGTTCCGGCGGCACGGGGACTTCACGACGCTCGCCGAGGAACTGCGCTCGATCGACCGCTATCTGCTGCTCCAGCGCGCGAGATTCGGGGAGCAGTTGCGGGTCACGCTGCGGATAGCGCCCGAGGTGCTGCCCGTCGCCGTCCCGTTCCTGTCGCTTCAGCCGCTGGTGGAGAACGCCGTCCGGCACGGGCTGCAGGACAGGTCCGAGCCCGGCCTCATCACGATCGTCGCCGAGGACGCCGGGTCCGACTGCGTGATCAGCGTGGAGGACGACGGCATCGGCATGGAGCCCGAGGACGTCCGGCGGCTGCTCGCCGGGGAGGGGCGCGGCGGGAGCGACGACGGCGAGACCGCCGGGATCGGGCTCGCCAACGTCGACGGGCGGCTCCGCCAGGTGTACGGCGACGAGTACGGCCTCGCCGTCGAGACCGGACCGGGCGCCGGGACGAAGGTCACCGTCCGGGTTCCGAAGTATCGTCCTGGTGTCACCGCCTCCTGACCTATTGACTCGGCGGACGTCCGTTGACTGAAATGTGGCGAGCGCTTTGGGAAGGACGGTGCGGTGGGCCTGCGTGTCCTCGCGGTCGATGACGAGGCTCCCGCGCTGGACGACCTCGTCCACCTGCTGCGTGCCGACCCCCGGATCGGCGAGATCCACACCGCCCGGGACGGCGCCGACGCCCTCCGCAAACTCGACCGGGCCCTCGCGGACGGACGTCCCATCGCCGCCGTCTTCCTCGACATCCGCATGCCGGGCCTGGACGGCACCGTCCTCGGCCGCGTCCTCGCCCAGTTCGCCCGCGCCCCGCAGATCGTGTTCGTCACCGCCTACGAGGGGCACGCCGTCGACGCGTTCGAGATCAAGGCGACGGACTACATCCTGAAGCCGGTGCGGCCCGAGCGGCTCCGCGAGGCGATCCGGCGGGTGTCGGAGTCCGCCGAGCTGGACGACGAGGCGCCGCCCGCCGTCCCGGCCGAGCCGGAGCCGATGCCCGTCGAGCTGGGCGGTGTCATCCGGTTCGTCACGCCGTCCGAAGTGCTGTACGTGGAGGCGCAGGGCGACTACGCGCGGCTGCACACGTCCGGCGGCAGCCACCTGGTGCGGATCCCGCTGGCCGCGCTGAGCGAGCGGTGGACGGGCGCCGGGTTCGTCCGGGTGCACCGCAGCCACCTGGTCGCGCTGTCGGCGATCAAGGAGCTGCGGCTCGACTCGGGCCGCTGCACCGTCCTCGTCGGCGACGCGGAGCTGCCGGTGAGCAGGCGGCACGTCCGGGAACTGCGCGACCTGCTGGTCCGCAGGGCGAGGCGGACCCCCTGACCGCGCACGGCCCCCGGCCGGAGGGCGCGCGGCGACCGGACGACCCGAAGCGGCCGGGCGGGATCGCGCCCGGGCGGGTGCTCGTCACCGGGCCGCGGACGCGGGCCGTCCGGCGCCCCCGCTACCCGGTCACGCGCGAGATCGACGAGCAGACCGGGCTCGGCGAGGCGTACATGCGGTCGCTGATCCGCACGCAGCTGCGCCTCGCGGCCGGGCTGTGCCTGGTGCTCGGCGCCGTGGCGTTCGGGCTGCCGCTGCTGTTCGAGGTGTCCCCGGCCGTCCGCGAGCAGGAGGTGCTCGGCGCGCCGCTGCCGTGGGTGCTGCTCGGCGGGCTGATCTACCCGTGGTTCGTCGGCTGCGGCTGGTGGTACGTCCGGCAGGCGGAGCGCAACGAGGACGACTTCGCCGAGCTCGTCGACCGCTCGGAACGCTCCGCCGCGGAGGAGCGGTGAGCGCGGCCTACGGGCTGGCGGGCGTCGTGCTGGTCGTCGTCGCGACCGTGCTGATCGGCGTGCTCGGGGTGCGCATCTCGCGGACGACGTCCGACTTCTACGTCGCGTCCCGGACGGTGACGCCGCTGCGCAACGCGTCCGCGATCGGCGGCGAGTACCTGTCGGCGGCGTCGTTCCTCGGCATCGCGGGCCTGATCCTCGCCTACGGCGCGGACATGCTGTGGCTCCCCGTCGGCTGGACGGGCGGCTACCTCGTCCTGCTGGTGCTCGTATCGGCGCCGCTGCGCCGCTCCGGCGCGTACACGCTGCCCGACTTCGCCGAGGCGCGGCTCGAATCCATGGCGGTGCGGCGGGTCGCGAGCGTGCTCGTCGTGCTGATCAGCTGGCTGTACCTGCTGCCGCAGTTCCAGTCCGCCGGGCTCGTCCTGCGGACGGTGACGGGCGCGCCGGTATGGGCGGGCGGCATCCTGATCGCGGTCGTCGTCGCGGTGAACGTGCTGGTCGGCGGGATGCGCAGCGTGACGCTCGTCCAGGCGTTCCAGTACTGGATGAAGCTGACCGCGCTCGCCGTCCCGCTGGTGTTCCTGCTGCTGGCGTGGCGGTACGACGGCGCGCCCGGCCTGTCGTCGGACGTCCCGCCCCGCTTCGACGACCGCACCACGGTCAGCGTCGGGCTGGCCGTCACCGTGAACGTGACCGCGCCCGTCCAGGTCGTCGTGGACGGCCGGGTCGACGGCCGCGACCACCGCGCCGACCCGCTGGTGCTGGCCCCCGGCGAGCACCGCATCGAGGAGGACACCGACGTCACGTTCCCGGCGGGCGCCGACGTCCCGCACGTCCGCGGCAGCCCTGTCAGCACCGACCGCGAATGGATGCTGCCCCTGGACGGCCGCGACCATTCCCTCTACGGCACGTACTCGCTGATCCTCGCCACGTTCCTCGGGACGATGGGCCTGCCGCACGTCCTCGTCCGCTTCTACACGAACCCGGACGGCCGCGCCGCCCGCCGCACCACCGTGATGGTCCTGTCACTGCTCGGCGCGTTCTACCTGCTGCCCGCGCTGTACGGGGTGCTCGGCCGCCTCTACACGCCCGAGCTGCTGATGACGGGACGCGCCGACGCCGTCGTCCTCACCCTGCCCGGACGGCTCATCGGCGGCCTCGGCGGCGACCTGCTCGGCGCGCTCGTCACCGGCGGCGCGGTCGCCGCGTTCCTGTCCACGTCGTCGGGGATCACCGTGTCCGTCGCGGGCGTGCTGGCGCAGGACATCCTGCGCGGCGGCGTCCGCTCGTTCCGGGCCGGGACGCTGCTCGCGCTCGTCGTCCCGCTGGCCCTCGCGATCACGGCCCGCTCGCTCGCCGTCGCCGACGTCGTCGGGCTGGCGTTCGCGGTGGCCGCGTCGACGTTCTGCCCGCTGCTCGTCCTCGGCGTGTGGTGGCGGCGGCTGACCGTGCCGGGCGCGTTCGCCGGGCTCGTCGCGGGCGGACTGCTCGCCGGGACCGCCGTGATCGTCACCATCGCCGCCGGACCGCCCGGCGGCCTCGCGGGCGCGCTGCTCGCCGAGCCCGCCGCCTGGACGGTCCCCATCGCGTTCACCGTCATGATCGTCGTGTCCTGGTGCACGCCGGGCCGGGTGCCGCCGGGGGTGGCGCGCATGATGGTGCGCCTGCACACGCCCGAGTCGCTCGACGTCGACCGGGGCACCTGGCGTCCGCGACGGGTCTGAGCAGGGCCTCGGGGGCCTCCGATCGGGGCCCGTTCGGGCCGACCGTTCATCGTGCCAGACGGACCGCTCATCGACGCGGCGCGCAGGCCGCCGACGATGAATGGCTGCTGACCGCAGCCCCGGGGCGGAACACTCGCCCGGCCCCTGGACCGTCCTTACGGTGGCGCGTGACCGGGGTCACAACACAGGAGGGTGGTCGTGTCCTTCGAAAAGAACGCCTCCGGCACCGTTTACGAACGGTTCCAGAGCAGTGCGGAGTTCCAGGATCTTCGCCGCAGATTCCGCCGATTCGCATTCCCGATGACCGCCGCCTTCCTCGCCTGGTACCTGCTCTACGTCGTCATGTCCGGATGGGCGCGCGGCTTCATGGGCAAGGAGCTGGTCGGCTCCATCAACGTCGCGCTGGTGTTCGGCCTGCTCCAGTTCGTGTCGACGTTCCTCATCGCCTGGCTGTACGCGCGGCACGCCGACCGCAGCCTGGACCCGGCCGCCGACCGCATCCGCGCCGCCGTCGAAGCCTCCTCCGGCTCCGGTGACGCCGACGCCCCCGAGACGGAGGTGGCCCGATGAGTGACGAGACTCTGTCGATCACACTTTTCCTGGTCTTCGTCGCCATCACGCTCATCATCACCGTGTGGGCGAGCCGGCACACCAAGGACGCCACCGACTTCTACGCGGGCGGACGCTCCTTCTCCGGCGCGCAGAACGGCCTCGCGATCGGCGGCGACTACATGTCCGCCGCGTCGTTCCTCGGCATCGCCGGGCTCATCGCCCTGAACGGCTACGACGGGTTCCTGTACTCGATCGGGTTCCTCGTCGCGTGGCTCGTCGCGCTGCTGCTCGTCGCCGAACTGCTGCGCAACTCCGGCCGGTTCACGATGGCGGACGTGCTGGCGTTCCGGATGAGCCCGCGTCCCGTCCGCACCGCCGCCGGCGTCTCCACCATCGTCGTGTCGATCTTCTACCTGCTGGCGCAGATGGTCGGCGCGGGCGCGCTCGTCTCGCTGCTGTTCGGGTTCAGCAGCGACTTCGCGAAGGGCGCCACGATCGCGCTGGTCGGCGTCCTGATGATCGTGTACGTGGTGTTCGGCGGGATGAAGGGCACCACCTGGGTGCAGATCGTCAAGGCCGTCCTGCTGATGACCGGCGCCATCCTCATCACGCTGCTCGTCCTCGGCCACTTCAACTTCAACCTGTCGTCCCTGCTGGACGACGCCGCCGGGCAGAGCGGCAAGGGCAGCGCGTTCCTGGAGCCCGGCCTGCGCTACGGCACCGAGGCGCAGGGCCTTGAGGGCAAGCTCGACCTGATCAGCCTGGGGCTCGCGCTCGTCCTCGGGACGGCCGGGCTGCCGCACATCCTGATCCGCTTCTACACCGTCCCGACGTCCCGCGACGCCCGCAAGTCGGTGCTCTGGGGCATCGGCATCATCGGCGTGTTCTACCTGCTGACCCTCGTCCTCGGGTTCGGCGCCGCCGCGCTCGTCGGCAGCAAGGCGATCGCCAAGGAGAACCCGGCGGGCAACACCGCCGCGCCGCAGCTCGCCGAGAAGATCGGCGACATCGTGTTCGGCAGCGCGGGCGGCACCATCCTGCTCGCGGTCATCGCGGCGGTCGCGTTCGCGACGATCCTCGCCGTCGTGTCCGGGCTGACGCTCGCGTCGTCGTCGTCCTTCTCGCACGACCTGTACGCGCACGTGTTCCGCAAGGGCAAGGCCACCGAGCGGGACGAGGTCCGCGTCGCGCGCATCTCCGCGTTCGTGATCGGCGCGGTCGCGATCGTCCTCGGCATCTACGCGCAGCGCCTGAACGTCGCGTTCCTCGTCGCCCTCGCGTTCGCGGTCGCCGCGTCCGGGAACCTGCCCGCGATCCTCTACAGCCTGTTCTGGAAGCGGTTCAACACCACGGGCGCCGTCGCCGCGATCTACGGCGGCCTCGGCTCCGCGATCTTCCTGGTCGCGTTCTCCCCGGTCGTCTCCGGCTCACCGAAGGCCCTGTTCACCGACGTGGACTTCCACTGGTTCCCGCTGGAGAACCCGGGGATCATCTCCATCCCGTTCGGCTTCCTGTGCGGCTTCTTCGGCACCCTCCTCAGCAAGGAGCACAACGCCGAGAAGTACGCCGAGATCGAGGTCCGCTCCCTCACCGGAGCGGGCGCGGAGGCAGCCACCGATCATTGAGCCCTTCCCGTCCACCGTGTGCCCGGAGCCTGCCCCGCACAGGCTCCGGAGACGCGAAGGCTCAATGACCCCCCGCGCGGGCACCCCCACCCAGCGCGGCCCGGCCCCGTCCCCCACCCCTGGGGACGGGGCCGCCCCCTACCTGGAGTTGCAAGGCCGAGGCACCCTCAGCGTGGCAACGTTGAGTAAAGAGATGACAACTCACGGTGGTCAAGGGTAGCCTGGGGCCGCCCGCGTCGGGGCGACGGGTGTCAACGGCTCACGTTGACACCGGTAGCTGACGTCTCATAACATCGAGTCATTATTCCCCGCCGTCCTCCGGGACTGGCGGGGCTTTTTCTTGGAGAGCATTAGTGCGAGAGCGTGTCGCTCTGTTCTTGGATTATCAGAACATCCACCTTGTCGGACACGGCCTCTTCGAGAACTACGGCACCCCGCCCACTGTTGCGTCCCTGACCCTGCCCGCGTCGCCGCCATCATCGAGCAACGGCGGTCCCGGCCGAGTGAGGTCACGGCGATCCGCGTCTACCGGGGCAGGCCCGACCCCAACCACCAGCCCACACCGACGTCGGCCAATGACGCCCAGGCCGCGCGGTGGTCCCGTGACCCGCGAGTCCAAGTGATCCGTCGCCAGCTCAACTACCGAGGCTGGCCCGACGCTCCGCCGCGAGAGAAGGACATCGACGTCGCCATCGCCGTCGACCTCATGCACCTCGCGCTACGCGGCCAGTACGACGCACTCGTGCTCTTCTCCGGGGACACGGATCTTCTGCCCGCCATCGAGGTGATCAAGCAGCTTCGACTGTGCCATACGGAAGTGGCCTGCTGGGCAGGCCACAAGCCGCTGCGACTCCCCGACTCGCAACTTCCGTACTGTCATTTCCTCAATAGGAATGACTGGAACGGTGTTATTGAGGATTGGCGCGACTTCACCTCCTGAGTTTCGTCCAGGTGGGGACGGCGCGGCGGGTGGGGGGACGGCGCGCCGGTCCTGGTTTAGGGGGTTGCGCCGAGGGTTGTGGCGACGCGGGCGGCTGCGGTTTCGGGGTCGGGGCCGAGGCGGGTGTCTTTGTGGGGGCCGTTGTGCCAGGTGTAGGACGTGCCGTCCCAGCGGATGAGCCAGGGACCCGCGTCGCGGTAGGTGACGATGACGCGGGTGAGGCCCGCCTCCTCGTCCTGGACGGGCGCCGCCGCGATCTGCGGGGCACACCTGCGGACGGCCGCGTGGAGCCGTTCAGCGGGCCCGAAGTCGTCGAACATGTCCACTCCGATGGTCAGGTGGCGATGAGGCCGTGGACGGCGGCGCGTAGCCACCCGTCATCTCTTTCCCGCCGATGCCGTGCGCGCCACTCGGGGCCGTGGTGATCTGGGCGCGCGAGTACCTCGGCCGATGAGGCTGGACGTTCCGCCGCGCGCTCAACTCGCCGAGCCGGTCGGCGCTCGGCGTCGGTCACTGGTCGCTCCGGCGCAGATAGCCGATGATGACGACGGCGGCGTCGGTGACGCGTCCGGCCTCGGCGATCGGCTCGTTCCAGGACGTGAAGAACCACGGCCGCCCGCCGTCCTCGGGGCGCGTGCGGCAGGTGATGACGTCGGACGGGCTGGGGACGTCCTCGCAGCAGCCGGGCCTACCGGCGTCCTCGACGCGCAGCCCGCGCGAGGTGAGTCGAACGTCCAGCCTCCGCGCCGACAGGTGCGCGCCCAACGCCGCGAGCCGGTCATCGGAGAACACACGATCAGCCATGGGTCGTACCTGCCTTCCGGCCAAGGCCCCGGCCAACGCCGCCGGGGCCGCCTTCGGTGGACGTCCTCCATGCATTTGGGAAATATCGCCGCGCAGTGCGGTCGAGTCGCGCATTGCGGACATCATTATGGTGGTGCGTCCATTGATCGCCGTGGAGCGAGAAGTGGTTCTGGGCATTCCTTCCCGTGTGCGGTTACGGGCTCTAGAGTTGGATAGGCGAGAGTGTCCTGCCAGCCGCATTGGCTCCGTTGTGAAGATTTGTGAAGAGAAAGGCCCGTCATGCACGGTGATCCGGGGCTCGGGGCGTTGTTGCGGAAAATGCGGCAAGCTCGCGGGCTCACTCTCGCCGTGCTCGCCCGCAGAGCCGGCTGCTCCGTGTCGCTGCTATCGCAGATCGAGACCGGTTCTCGCGTCTTGAAGCCCCAGTTGGCCGCGCGACTCGACGCTGCCTTCGGTGGCGGCGGGACGGTGTCCGTACTTGCGGCCGGTGCCTACCCTGGAGATCCGGAGCACCAGAACGGCCCGAATGACGGGGAATTCATCCTGGTGCGCGTCCCTCAGCGAGGATCGACCGTGCCTGTTTCGCGTCGTGAACTCCTGGCCGCGCTCGGCGTCGGCGCGCTGTCCGGCAGCATGCTCGGCGGGCTCCAGCGCGCGGCCGAGACGATCAGTCCTGATGAGGAATTGCTGGCCGAGCTTGACGACACCCTCGTTGGGCTCCAATCGGCCGGCCGAGTCCTGCCGCCTGGTCAACTCGTCGGCCCGTTGACCGGACAGATCGCTCTCATCGACGCCGTCCGTCGCCGGGCCCCGGCCGCTTTACGACCGGCGTTCACCCTTCTCCAGACTCGCGGGGCGGAGTTCGTGTCGTGGATGGCCGAAGAATCCGGCGATCTTCCCTCCGCTCTCTACTGGGCCGACCGAGTGCAGCAGTGGGCGGACGCCTTGGGATGGCCCTCGATGGTCGGCTATGCCCACGTCCGCCGCTCCATGCTCGCCATCAGTTACGCGTCCGACGGCGTAGCCGCCGTCGAACAAGCCGACCAAGCCCTCCATGTTCATGGCGCCGCACCGCGCGTCAAGGCGATGGCCGCCAAGCAGATGGCGTTCGGCCTCGCGCTCATGGGTCGGCCCGACGCGAGCAGACGCGCTCTCGACGCGACTCTTGCCCACCTCGCCGCGGCCGGTACCGGCGACGATGGAGGACGCACCGTCGGCCAGCGGAGTGTGGGCGACGCGGATCTCTGGGCCATTTACAAGGCCACCTGCGACGTTTACCTGGGAGGCGGCACAACGGTGATCGACACGCTTGAGCCGCGGATGGACGGGATCGCCGCCAGGTCGAAACGTACTCACGCGATCACCTCCGCGAAGTGCGCGCAGGCGTACGCCAACGCCGGAGAGCCCGGGTTGGCCTGCGCGACGGTTTTCGAGGTGATCGGGGACGCGGTGGCGCTTGATTCCCAATCCGCACGTGCCGAACTGCGGCGCGTTCTTCCCACCTTGGACCGCTGGCCACGCCGTTCGGACGTCCAAGAGGTTCGGCACCGGCTCGCCGGTCTGCTGTGAGGTCAGCGCAGACGGCGGGGCTCCAACGCCGTCTCGGCGACGCCGCCGTCGGCTTGCCGCTCGATTCGGTAGGCGCGCGCGTTTTTCCGGTCTGAGATGACCTCGACCAGCTCGGTGTTCTGGTAGACCAGCCCGGTGCCCGCGTCCGTGGCGAAACTGACGGGTGGGAGTTCGCCGGCGGCGACTCGGCTCTGAAAGTCCTCGCGCCGATGTTCGTAGTGGACGGCGTTGCCGTACGGAAGGAAGCCCAGCCCCGCGGCGGGCCGCACTTCGGGCCCGAAGGAATCGGTGGTTCCGGCTTCGTGCCAGCACAGTGATCCCGCTGACTCCCCGGCGAGCACCACGCCTGCCTCCCAGCTTTCCCGGAGTGCTTCGTCCAGGCCGTGGGCGCGCCATACCGCCACGAGATTGACCAGGCTGCCGCGATCGACCCAAATCACGTCCTGGGCGAGGAGGTGGGCGCGCACGTCCTCCACGTTGGGCTTGTCGAACAAGGCCAGATGGGAGGCTTGGATCTCATTCCCTGAAAACGCTTGGTAGAAGCGGTCGATCGTCGATGCCTGGTCGCCCCCGGCCGTCGCGATGAAGCACAACCTCGGTGAGGCGGCCGCCCCGGACAACTCGAACAGAAAGGGGAAGACCGGGCCAGGCGTCCACGCGGCTCCGCGCCGACGGAAGCCCATGCTGGTCGCCACGATCGTCGGGATGTCGACGGGCATGTGCCGATGATGCCATGTAAAGGCCGAGGCAGCGTGCCGGTCGGCGGGTGGTGGGTTCGGTTATGTGTCGGGTTGGGTTTGTTCGGCTTCTAGTTGGGTGGCTAGGGCCGCGCGTTCGGATTGGTGGCGGTGGAGGAGGGGCGCGCTGTAGGTCGTCCAGGCTTCTTCTTGGGCCTTGGTCATTTGGGCGTTGTGGAGTTCGGATTCCACGTCCGGGTGGGACTCCAGGAACTCTGTGAACAGTTGGCCCATTTCTATGCTGTGGCGTCGGTTGAGGGCGATGCGGCGGGGGTCCATTCTGCTCGGGGGTGGGTCTTCGGCCAGTGCTAGTTGGTCGTAGACGACCAGGGCCGTGCGGGTTGGGTCGCTTGGTGGGTGGACTCTTAGTGTGTGGTGGGGGTTCGGCTCGTCGTCGACAATGATTACGGTCTTG
This sequence comes from Actinomadura chibensis NBRC 106107, assembly GCF_001552135.1. Lineage (GTDB taxonomy): Bacteria > Actinomycetota > Actinomycetes > Streptosporangiales > Streptosporangiaceae > Spirillospora > Spirillospora chibensis. The sequence goes on from NZ_BCQP01000057.1 coordinate 78,909, forward strand.
GTTCCGGGTGGGAGGTCGGCGGGCCAATTGGTTTCGTCGGTGGGTTCGGCTACGAGGACGTGGGCGAGTTTTCCGCGCAGGCCCTTCGCGTTGTAGGGCAGCGGCTTTCGTGGTTCTTCCTCGTTCATGGGCGGCCTCTTTCCTGTTTTCCGGGATTCTATTAGGGGCGGAAAGGGGCGTGCGGTTCGGCGGGGGAGGTTGCATGATGGGGGGATGAGCGATGATCGGCTGGAGGAGGACGGTCGGTGGCGGACGCTGCCGCCGCGGACCCCGTTGGACGAGTTGGTGGCCGGGCAGGAGGTTCCGCCCAAGCCCCAGGTGATCGCGGACCCGAGCAGTACGGAGGTGGACGAGGCGCTGAGGTATCCGGTCTGACCTGGCGGTCCAGCACCCTCCGTGTTGCGAGTCAGTTGCATTTGCGTATTAGATGCAACAAGCGACATGGGGAGGGTGGTGCACGGCGTGCGGGGCGAGAGCACTCGGCGTGGGTTCCTCGGGCTGGCCGGCGGCGCGGCGGGGGCGGTCCTGCTCGGCTCGTGCGCGAGCGGTGAGGACGGCGGGGCGACGACCCCGCGCAAGGGCGGGACGGTCCGCGCCGTCTTCCCGGGCGCGGGCGCCAAGGAGACGCTCGACCCGCACGCGCAGCGCCAGTTCGTCGACATCGCCCGGCACAAGGCCGTGTTCGACAAGCTCGTCGAGCTGGACGGGACGCTCCGCCCCGTCCCGCGCCTGGCGACCCGCTGGGAGACGAACGAGGAAGCCACGGTCTGGCGCTTCGAGCTGAGGGACGCCGCGTTCCACGACGGCCACCGCCTGGACGCGGACGACGTCCTCTACAGCCTGGCCCGCATCCTCGCCCCGGACGCCGCCGACCACAAGGCGAAGTCGTCCCTGTCGATCATCGACCTGCGCCGGTCGCGCGCCCTCTCGGGCGGACGGGGCGTCGAGCTCGTCCTCAAGCGCCCGAACGCCGAACTGCCGTCGCTGCTCGCCATGACCGGGACGGCGATCGTGCGGCGCGGCTACCGCGACCCGTCCCGTCCGATCGGGACTGGACCGTTCCAGTTCCGCTCCTTCACCGCCGGGCGGACGTTCACCGCCCGCCGGTTCGACGACCACTGGGCCGGGCCGCCGCACGTGGACGAACTGCGCATCCTGTCCGCCGAGACGGAGGCGCGGGCCAACGCCGTGCAGGCGGGCGAAGTCGAGTACGCGCACGAGATGTCGCCGACGTTCGCCCGCGTCGTCCGAGGCGGTTCCAAGGTGCGGATCGTCGCGACGCCGGGCAGCGGCGCCGAGGGGTTCGCCCTGAAGACCGACCGCCCGCCCTTCGACGACCCGGACGCGGCGATGGCGATGAAACTGCTCGCCGACCGCGAGAAACTCGTGAGCACCGTCCTCGGCGGAAAGGGCGAACTCGGGAACGACATCTTCGGCCGGGGGTTCGAGTACTACCCGGAGAACGTCCCGCAGCGCGGACGGGACGTCGAGGAGGCCCGCCGCCTGCTCCGCAAGTCCGGGGCGCTGAACAAGGAAATCACCTTCTACACCGCCACCATCGCGGACACCTTCGTCGACTCGGCCCACATGTTCGCCGAGCAGGCAGCGGAGGCGGGGCTGCGCATCAAGGTGACGACCGGCCCGCCGGAGAGCTATTTCACCGACATGCTGAAGACGGGAACGATCGGCAGCCACCGCAGCGGCGCGATGCCCATTCCCACCTATCTCAGCGAGCGGTTCCTCTCCGACTCCCCGCAGAATGCCACCGCCTGGCACCGTCCCGACTTCGACAAGCAGTTCGTCAAGGCGCAGTCGGAGACCGACGAGAAGAAGCGCACCGAGCTTTACCGCGACGTCCAGCTCCGCCTCCGCGACACCGGCGGGCTCGTCCTCTGGGGCCATCCCGATTGGCTGAACGCGGTTTCGGCGAGGCTGCACGGCGTCAAGCCCGCGCCGCCCAACACGCTCGAATGGGCGCGGTTCGACACCGTATGGCTCGGGTGACCGGTGGCGCGGCACGCACTGCGGCGGGTGTCGCTCGCGGTCGTCCAGCTCGCGGCGCTGGCCGTCCTGATCTTCCTGCTGACCGCGCTGCTGCCGGGCGACGCGGCCGAGGTCGCGTTCAACGAGCAGGCGAGCCTGGAGCAGGTCGCGCGGCTCAGGACGCAGCTCGGGCTGGACCGCCCGATCGCCGACCGGTTCGCCGACTGGGCGGGCGCGCTGCTGTCCGGCGACCTCGGGACGTCGCTGATCGGCGGCGAGCCGGTCGGCGGCATCGTCGCCCGCTCGCTCGCGACGACCGCGCTGCTCGCCTGCGTCACGGCCGTGCTGCTCGTGCCGCTCGCGCTCGTCCTCGGGCTGGTCATGGGCCTGCGGGAGGGCGGCCGACTGGACCGCGCGCTGTCGGCCGGAATGCTCGCGCTGAACTCCGTCCCCGACTTCGTGCTGGCGCTCGTCGCGGTCGCGGTGTTCGCGCTGCGGCTCGGCTGGTTCCCCTCCACCTGGCTGGACGCGGGCGCGGCCGACCTGCTGACCCGGCCCGGCCTGCTCGTCCTGCCGGTCGCCGTGCTCCTCGCCCGGACGGTGTGCCTGCTCGCCCGCCAGTTCCGCGCCGGGACGATCGCCGCCCTGAACGCCGACTACGTCGTCCAGGCGCGGCGGCTCGGCGTGCCGCGCGGACGGCTCGTGCTGCGGCACGTCCTGCCGAACGCGGCGGTGCCGGGCGTCCAGGAACTCGCCCGGACCGGCGACCAGCTCCTCGGCGGCGTGCTGATCGTCGAGGCGGTCTTCGCGATCCCCGGCAGCGCGACCGCGCTGGTGGACGCGGTGCAGGGCCGCGACGTGCCGGTCGTCCAGGCGCTGACGCTGCTGCTCGCGGCGGTCGCGCTCGCGTTCAACGTCGCGGCCGACCTGGTCAGCCACCGGCTGGCGCCGCGCACGGAGGTGCTCCGGTGACGCGCCGCCCCTCGGTCGGGACGGCGGCGGCCGCGCTGCTGGTCGCGGTCCCGCTGGCGGTCGCCGTGCTGGGACCGCTCCTCGCGGACGCGGTCACCCCGCCCGACGGCGCGCCCTACACGCTCGGCGCCGGGCACCCGCTCGGCACCGACCGGCTCGGCCGCGACGTCCTCGGCCTGCTCCTGCGCGGCGGTCCGAGCGCGCTCGGCGTCGCGTGCTGCGCCGTCGCGCTCGGCCACCTCGCGGGCGCGCCGCTCGGCCTCGCCGCCGCCGCGACCCGGCACCGCTGGCTGGACGAGCTGCTCATGCGCCCGGTCGAGCTCCTGCTCCCGATTCCGTCACTGCTCGTCATTAGTGTCGTCGGGGTCGGCTGGCGCGGGCATCCGGAGGCGATCGCGCTGGCGGTCGGGGCGCTGAACGTCCCGGCGGTGGCGCGGCTCGTGCGGGCGGCGGCGCTCGACGCGGCGAGCGGGCCGGTGGCGGAGGCGATGCGGATGCAGGGCGAGTCGCGGGCCCGCGTCCTGTTCGGCCATGTCGGACGCGCCGTCCTGCCGGTCGCCGCCGCCGACGCGGGCACCCGCGTCGGCGCCGCCGTGTTCACCGTCGCCGCCGCGAACTTCCTCGGCCTCGGCCTCGAACCGACCTCGCCCGACTGGGGCGTGACGATCGCGGGCGGCCGGGAGGCGCTGCTCGTCCAGCCGTGGGCGGTGTGCGCGCCCGCCGCGCTGCTCGTCATGTTCACGGTCGGGCTGAACCTGCTGGCCGACCGGCTGCTGCGGAGCCGACGATGATCGAGGTCCGGGGGCTCACGGCGCGGGCGGGCGGCTCCGTGCTGCTGGACGGCGTCGACCTCACCGTCCCGGCGGGCGGCGTGACGGCGCTGGTCGGGCCGTCCGGCAGCGGCAAGACGACCACGGCGCTCGCGCTGCTCGGCGAGGCGGCGCCGGGCGTTCGACTTCGCGGCTCGGTCAGGGTAGGCGGCGTCGCCGTGGTGGACGAGACGGGCGTCACCCGCGAGGCCGCGACGCTGCGCGGACGGACGGTCGCCTACATGCCGCAGCATCCCGGCAGCGCGCTGAACCCGGCCCGCCGGACGGGCGCCGTCCTCCGCGAGCTGGCCGCGCTGCACCGGCCCGGATCGGCGCAGGGCGAGGTCGCGGCGGCGGCGCTCGACCAGGCGCGGCTGCCGTCCGGCCGGGACGTGCTGCGCCGCTTCCCGCACCAGTTCTCCGGCGGGCAGCGGCAACGGGTCGCGCTCGCGCAGGCGCTGGCCTGCGGGCCGCGCGCCCTCGTCCTGGACGAGCCCGGAACCGGCCTCGACGCCGTGACCCGGATGGGCGTCGCCGACCGGATCGCCGCGCTCGCCCGCGACGGCATGGCCGTCCTGCTGCTCAGCCACGACCACGACCTGGTCCGGACGCTGGCCGAGCACGTCGTCCTCCTCGCGGACGGACGGGTCGTCGGGCAGGGCACTCCCGCCGAAACGCTTCCCGTCCGGCCGGTGCCGCCGTGGGAGGGGAGTGCAGCGGGGGAGCCCCGGCTGACCGTCGACGGGCTCAGCGCATGGCTGCGTCCCGGACGCCGTGGCGAAGTGCTCCACGACATCGCCTTCTCGCTGGCCGAAGGGGAGTGCGTCGCGGTCGTCGGGACGTCCGGGAGCGGCAAGACGACGCTGGCCCGCTGCGTCGCGGGCCTGCACGAACGCCGCACCGGACGCATCGCGCTCGACGGCGCCGACCTGCCGCCGCACCGCCGCCGCGACATGACGCGGAAGCGCCGCGTGCAGTACGTGTGGCAGGAGGTCCGCGGCTCGTTCGACGACCGGCGGACCGTCCTCGACCAGGTCGCCCGGACGGCCGTCCGGCTGCGCGGGCTGTCCCGCGCCGCCGCGCGGGACGAGGCGGCCGACCTGCTCGCCCGGCTCGGCGTCCCGGCGGCGACGGCGCGCCGGACGCCCGCCGCGCTGTCCGGCGGCGAACTGCAGCGCG